>CAVVFW010000020.1:0-38683 GCA_963747645.1 uncultured delta proteobacterium
GGCGGCAGCAGATCTTCGTCGTTCAGCTCATAGGATTGTGCCGCTAACAGGCCGCGACCGATGACCTGTTCGCACAACAACTGCGTGCCGAAGGCACGGACGCCGAGGATGTGCGTTACGGTGTTGGCGTCCCATCCCTCGGTCAGCATCGACACCGACACGACGCAGCGGATGCTCTCCCCGAGGCTGGCCGGGTTTGCCGACCGTGTTCATCACCTCGCGCAACAGGTCCTGGTCGGTCAGGCTTGTCGGCCGGCGGTGCGGATCGCTCTTTGCGGGTCACAATCTCCGGGGGGAACCGCTCGATTCGTCGGCGGCCACGGCGCGGAATTTCCTTGTCCAGCGCTTCACCGGATTTAAGCTGTTCGCTGTCGATCAGCAGCGTTCGCGGCCGAGCGAGCCGATTGCCGTACTCGTCGTAGTTCCGAAACAAAACTTTGGCATGTCGCCGCCAGGGATGTTGTCGTCAACCGGTACGCGCGGGAGCTTGACGATGCCGCATCGATAGCGTCCATCAGCGAGAAGTCGCTGATCGTCCAGGGAAACAGCGTGCCTTCCACGTAACCGGAGCCACGAGAAAGAAGGCGTCGCCGACAGGTCGAATACGGTGCCTACACCGAGTGGCTTTTGATGCTCCATTCCGGAAATCCAGATCGTGCCGCCTCGTCGTTTTTCTTCGCTTCCTCCTGTCATCGCCCTTGAGTTTTCAGCATCTCTCGACGGCCGCGGCTTTTCGCGATAGCAGTGGTGCGCTTCGTCGTTGATCACGACGATGTTCTTCATGCATGAGCTCGCCGCAGGCGCGCTGCAGCATCTCGCCTTCGGTCTCGATCGTTCAGGCTCTTTCCGCGCCCCTGCAGCAGCGCCCGCCCGCCTTTGGACAGTCCTCGTCCTCGCGCCGACTGAACGCGTGGAAATTGGTGATGACGATCTTGGCCCTCTCGATCTCGCGGATCATGTCCGGCGGGCACCAGTTCGCGGGTCGCGGTAGTAGCTTTCGGGTCGTTCGGTAGCAGAACGCGCAGCCGGTCCTTGATCGTGATGCCGGGCGCGACGATCAGAAAGCCGCGCGAGAACAGGCTCGGCTGCGGGGGGCGCGACGGCATTGACCGCCTGCCACGCGATCAGCATCGCCATGACGGTGGTCTTGCCGGCCCCGGTCGCGAGCTTCAGGGCGATGCGCAGAAGATCGGGGTTCGCTTCCTCTTGTTCGCGCCTGCGAATGTGCGTATCCAGTATTTTGGCACCGGCGGCGGCGTCTGCTCGGACGCGACCTCGGCGAGCCAGATCGCCGTTTCGACCGCCTCGATGATGGTACAACGGCTGGTAAACGGTTTAAACCGGTGGTTCCGCCAGTGCTGAAGAAAGCCGCGCCGTTTTTGGGCGTCACCTGCCACTGGTTCGGGTTCGGCAGATTGCGCCACGCCTCCGACATACTGCCGGATCTCGTTGATGATCGGGGTCGGATTGTATTCCTGCTCGGCGTTCGACAACCCACCGGCGTCGCCGAGACCCAATTCCGTCTGTCCCTTCCCGCGACGCCGCTTCTGCGGTTTGGGTAGCGGCTGTTATCAGCGCCGATCGGCGGCGCTATTTTATGATGTGATTGGTCGGCTGCCCCTCGGCGTCGAGTTCCCAATGCCGGCCGGGATACGCGTATGGCGAGTTCAGGATCGGACGCTCGACAAAGTTCGGGCCACCGGCGCGCCCCCGATTTTCGTAAAATTCCTATATATACCGTCGACGATCCGCGCCGAAATCGCAACCTTAAATATAGGTAAAAAGACTTACCGCATTATTGAATGCACGCCCGCCGGCAAGGCGATGTTTCGAATGCTCGCGTGTTCGCCGAGTTCGAGCGCGCCATCATCGTCGAGCGGGTAGAGGCCGGATTGTCGCGGGCGCGCAGCCAGGGAAAGCAACTCGGCCGTCCGACGCTACCGCCCGAGAAAGAGGCGGACATGCCGCGGTTGCTGTAGAGCGGCACCGGCGAGGTGAAGACCGCCCGGACCGCCAGCGTCGGCGTGTCGGCCGTTCAGCGCATCAAAGCCGATATTGTCAGATGCGCTTGCGAGTAAGCGGGCACTCGCCATGTCGTTGGGCGACCGGGCGCGCGCGGCTTCATCAAAACCGCATAACGGCGATTCAGGAAAACGCGCGTAAGGCGCTTTACGGAAAAATCCATTCAATGCTGCAGAGGCCAATTAGCGGTCCTGTCCGGTGATCAGCCGTGCGCCACGCTGATATGTGAGGTAGGACCACAGCCAATCGATCTGACCGCCAGGAAGCCGGCGTAGAATTTTGAGGAATTTTCTGGCCTTGACCAGTTGGCCCACCGTTTCCGCTTCTTTTTTGCCGCCCTCCAGTTCCTGGAGGTAGGCTTTTTCCTCGAGCACCTGGTCATAGCCGATGAAGGTGGGCACAAAGAGGATATCGGACGCGGCCCCTTCGTCGTAGGCCCGGAGGACCATGTTGAGCAGCCCCAGCTTGGGCAGCACCAGTTTGCCGGTGCGGCTGCGCCCCCCCTCAATGAAGAACTCAAGGTTGTAGCCGGTCTTAATCATGGTCTTGATGTAGGTGTGGAGGACCTCGGCATAGAGTTTGCCGCCCAGGAACCGGCGCCGGATAAAAAAGACGCCGGAGCCCCGGAAGATGGGGCCCAGGGGCCAGAAGGAGAGGTTCTTGCCCGCGGCGATGCGGGGGGATTGCATGTGATGTTGGAAGATCAGGTTGTTAAGGATGAGGTAGTCCAGATGGCTTTTATGGCAGGGGACGAAGATCAGGCTGCCCCGCTGGCTGGCCTGGCGCACTTTTTCGAACCCTTGCGTATCAAAGGCAATACCGTCAAACAGGTGCCGGGACAGCCAACTCACCAGACGGTGCATGGTGTTGACATAAAAGGCGTGGGGATCGGCGGACATCTCCCAGAAGTAATCCTGGGCCTCCTTCTTGATCTTGTAAAGTTTCTTTTTCTTGGTCTCCGCCAAATGCTCCATGACGCGGGTCAGGGCCGGGTCGGTGAGGGTGAGTTCCATGACTTCCTCCCGGGATTTCATCACCGGGCCGGTAATCACCCGCCGCTGCACGTCGAGGCGATGAATCAACTCTCGCCGGATTTGCTGGGCCAGGTCCCGCAGGCGGCCGTCCGTGGGCGCGGTGGCCAGGAACTCCTTGAGGTTCACCGGCTCCGCCACCTCCACCACGGCGCTCTTGGCCCTGAGGAGGCAGAGGCCCAGTTTCCGCAACCTGCCGGGGTTTTCGCTGTCCCCGAAGAAGAGCTGCCACAGGCTCTTGTTTTCCCGGAAGGGCGCCTTTTCATACATAACCATCTGGGGGACCAGGAAAATGGGGAAATCCAGCTGCAACTGGATCTCGAGGAGATGGCGGATGGGGTCTTCCCGGGGTTTGAGGAAACGCTGCCGGAACCCCACCTGGTCCACCAGGAAGAGGAGGGAGCCGCGCTTTTCCTGGATCGTCTTGTGGAAATAGCCGTCCTGGAAAGGATTGGGCCATGACCGGCGCCGGGTAAAATAATTGACGGCGGCGGAGACGATCTGCACCAGGTGCGACAAGGGCTGCCACATCCAGAGGTTCAGGTCAAAGGCCACCTCCGGGGCAACCACTCCCAGCTTCTGGTAGCGCCGGTTAAAAAAGAGGAAGTCCAGATGGCTGCGGTATTTCAGGGCATAGACCACGGCGCCCTGGCTGGCCAGGTCCCGCAGCCGCTCCAGATAGCGCGGGTGCACCGTGACCCGTTTGAAGAACGGGTCCAGGGTATAGCGTAACAAGAATCCCGGGCGGCTGGGGAGGTACCCGGCGTAATGGAATTCATGGCCTCCCAGCCAGCCGGACAGGCGGCTGAGGATATGTCCCATCCAGGTTTTGGGCTTGTCGGCCTCCGGGGCCTCAGGCCTCCCGGGGACCGGTTTTTCCAAGTCAGGGCTCATGCAATAACCTTCTACTGTCTCTCAGATTAATGAATATATAAATCAGATCACCGAGATGTCAATCTTATTGGGCCAATCAGTCTGCCGCGGAACCATGCAGGCGCTCCGGGGCCGCGTCTGGGGCATGCAGTTCCCAGGCGAGGGGCAGTCTGCCCCCGGGCCGGATCGGCGCCGGGGATTATGTTGCCGGGGGCGGTCCCGGGCCCGGTTCCGCCGGCACCGGGGCCGGTTCCGGGTCCAGGCCCCGGCTATAAGGGCCGCCGAACAGCCTGACAGTCAGGATGGAGAGTTCATACATCCCATAGAGGGGGATGGCGATGGCCCCCATGGTGAGCACGTCGGCGTGAAAAGCTGCGACCACCGCACTGATCAGGATCGCCACCCGCCGCTGGCGGCACAAAAAGTCCACCCGCACGAGCCCGACCCGGGCCAGGATCAACAGGATCAGGGGCAGTTCAAAGATCAACCCGAACAGCAGGAGCAGGCGCAGGCAAAAGTTGACAAACTGGGTCAGGTTGAGCATGGAGAACAAAAACTCGCTCTCATAGCGCAGGGAAAAGGAGATGATCAGGGGCCACACCATTTTGAGGAAAAAGAAATCCCCCAGGACAAAGGCGACCGTGCCCACCGGCAGAAAATAATAGATGATTTTCTTTTCCTTGGGGTAAAGGGCCGGCGCAAAAAACAGCCACAGCTGGTAGAGAATGAGGGGAAAAGCCAGGGCCAGCCCGGTAATCATGGCAATCTTCATCTGGACGAAAAACGGCTCCAGGGGGGCCATGTAGTTGAGCCGGTGGGGACTAACCTTGGGAGGCGTAGGCGTAAGCCCCACCCGGTGGGCGAGGTCAGGGAATTTCTGAATGGCCCAGGTCTCCAGGACATAGGACATCTTCTGGGTGACCGAGGGCTCCTGCAAGGGCCGGGTGATGAATTGCTGCACCGTGGGGACCAGGGGCCAGGAGATCGCCATACAGATGACCAGGGCCACCGCACAGATAATGAGACGGTGGCGCAGTTCCTCCAGGTGCTCCAGAAATGACATGGTGGTCATGGCCGCAACTCCTCCCGCCGGGGTCCGGCGAAAACCGGGTTAGCCCCGGCTATGGCCCCCCGCCACGCCAACTGGGATTTACAGAAACCGAGCCTTTGATGCATTCTGCCATTTTACCCCATGGCCCTCCCCTTGGCAACGCTGGCCGGGAAGTTGGGTCTGGCCGCTGCTTCAGACCAAGGAGCAACCCAAGTGGCCATCAACGGAATACCTTTAGCATGTCGGGTCCGACCTGAGTGCCGGCCCTCTGAGAGGGGCGGACAGGCAGATTCGCTTCAGAACATTGCTGGTTGATGCTATCAGAATGATTTTCCCTCTCCTGGCGGGATGGCCGGCGCTATGCGACTAGTGGTGCTCCGGGGCCGCGTCCGTGGTTGTGTTGGGGGGCCGGATGGCGGGATGATTCTTGAAAGGTTGATATAAGGGGTCGCCGATGAGGAGTTGCATCCAGGACACCTGGGGCACGGTGAGGAAGTAGACCTCCAGCAAGGTCAGTCTTCCGGTCATGAGCAGGGGGAAAAACTGGTCCGGGAGGGGAAAGGAAAACAGGTAGGGTTCGGCCACCGGCCCCAGGGTGGCGGCCACCCCTTCTTCCAGCATGCGTTTGCACCACACCTTGCTGCCCGGCTTTTTGAGCGTGGCCGCCTCGGAGCTGGCCACGTGATACCCCACTGCGCCTTTCTTCCACGTAAACGCGGGCACATAGTTGGCCAGGGAGTACCACCCGCAATAGAGGGCGGCATTGGGGCAGGACCCCGGCGGAAAGAGGCCCGGCTTCTGGTCCAGGACCACCTTCAGGTCGGAGTATTTTTTCAGCAGGTCTGCGAGGCGGAGCAGATGCTGGTCAAACCAGGCGTAGCCGCCGGGGGTGGCCTGGCCCTTCAAGCCCCGGGCATCGAGATAGAAGACGCCGCTCAAGCCTGTCTTTTCCACCTCCAGGGCGTCGTCCACCAGGCGCCGGGCCGTGGCCGGCGTGGGGCCGTCCAGGCGGCCTACCCTCAGGGTTTTGGCCCTGACCCGGGAGATAGCCGGCAGCCTTTCGAATCTCAGGTGAAAGGGGTTGGGCAGCCATCCGCCTTTCTGATAGGGCCCGGCCATGATCAGGGTCAGTTCACTGTCCACTGCCGCCATGGTCTGGGGCTTGGCATACAGCTGTTGGGCCTCGTACCAGAATTTCAGCTCTGCCAGGAGGCCATTGGCCGCGCGGATGGCCGTCGCCGTCTCCTGGGCGGTGTCCGGCAAGATGCCGCGAAACGCCCGCTCTTCCCGGTCTTCCAGGCTAACAGGCGGTGGTCCCAGGAGTTTTCCTGGCCGGAGCCCCTGGCCCGGGCGGCTCCCCCGGGGCAATCCGGCCATCAAGGCCCGGGCCTCCGGAGAGGTCCCTCCCAGCTCGATCAAAAGGGAGGAAATTTCGGTCCGGGCCGCCTCCGTAGCCGGGGTGGCCGGTTGCCGGTCCAGGTATTCCTTCCCACGCACCAGGGACTCCCGGGATTTTTCGAGAAATTTTGGCGTGGGATAAGTCAATCGGAGCGGCGAGGTCAGCCCACCGGTAAGCCGCTCCAGTTGATGGACCAGCGGTACCGCCTGGGCCTGGTATTCTTTGACCTTGGTGATTGCCCGGAACTGGAGTTCCATGTCGGCTTTGGTCAAGGGAGTTGACCCTACCCGGAGGGGGATGCCATAAACCAGCAGAATGGCCGGGGTCCTGCCTTTGGCTTCCAGCCGGTCAACCATGGCCTTGACCGGCGGGACCAATTTCTCATCATAGTCCTTTCTGGACAGGTCTTCCGAGGTGGGGACATCGACCGCCACCAGGTTATCCACCGGCACCCGGCGTTTGCCGGCGTAATAGGCGGCCACCTCCCGGCTCTCGGGCAGGTTGCGGTTGAAGACGACGATGAGGTCAGGGGCGGTAAGGGCGGCAACTGCGCCGTGAGCATGTGACAGGGTAATAAGGACTGGTAAGAGTAAAACCAGACAGATTTTTTTTAGAGGGGATGCCCGGCTTATTTTTCATAAAAAGGTTTTATGAGGCATCTTGCCCACCCAGAGCTGGTGCCGAATTGAGACCGCAGCGAACCTCCCCTCCCTGTCATTCTGAGGGAGCGGCGCGACCGAAGCATCTCATAAATTCGAGCAAATGCGAGATCCTTCGCTTCGCTCATGATGACAAAATGGCTTGGCGCAGACCTGGCGAATCGGCGTTTTCACACAAGAGTCAGGCCTTCTTTCCAACCTCATGGCGTTTGGGGAGGGCAGGGGCCTACCGGCCCAAAATGTTTCCTCGGCCCTCTCCCCTGAAACTCAGGCGCCCTCCCGCAGCCTCCGGGCCTCTCCCACCCGGACCGTGGTGCGGACGGAGTCGAAGTATTCCAGGAGGGGGATGGTAAATTTCCGGCTGGTTTGGGTCAGGTCCTTGAACTGATTAACGGTAATTTCCTGGTTTTGCTTGAGGAAATCAATGAGCGCCGCCTTGAGGGCCTCGATGGCGGCCTGGTGGAAATAGAGGTCTTCTTTCACCTTGATCAGCCGGCCCTGGTTGACCAGGACCCTGAGGAGCTGTTTGACTTTGTCGCCGGCGATCTTGGACGCCTCGGTGGCCTCCTTGAAGGTGGGCGGCGAGAAGTGGCCCCGGCGGTACAACTCCTCCAGGCGGCGGGAGACGTCCTCCTGGTCCTGGGCCAGGGTCACTTTATGGGTGCTCAGGCGCACCAGGTCTTTTTCCGCCACAATCTGTTTCTTTTGGACCATACCCCCCAGAAGGTAATTAAACAGGCGCACCTCCATGGCCGGGGGCAGCTGCCGCCGCAGTTCTTCCTTGGAGAGGCCGGGCTTGAGGGGAAATTTGCGGTGGTAATCGGCCAGAATTTGCAGACTCTGGCGTTCCAGGTCCTGGGCGGTGGCGGCCAGGAGGTAGCGCTGATTTTCCTGGTCATAATTGAGCACCTGGCCCTGGCGGGTCAGGGGGTTCAGCAGGTTGGCCAGATATCCCGGGTCCCAGGGCAGGAGGGCCGTCAGCTCCCCCTTGGAGCGCCCCGCGGCCCCGGCCTCCGACAGGTAAAGGCGCAGGATGTCCTCGGGGGTGCCCTGCTCCAGGGTCTGGAAACGGGCCAGCACCTCGGGGTGGCGCCGTTTGTGCCGGGTGGGGTTGACGTGGAGGACCAGGCCGCCGCCCCAGGTGAAGGCCGGGGAGAAGCTGCGGATCACCAGGCGGTCGCCGGGTTTCAGGGCCAGGGGCTCCCGGAGGAAAAACTGCACGTAGCCCGAGGTCCCGGGGGCCATCTCGTCGGCGTCCAGGATCAGGGGCATGGCCACCCGCTCGCTGGTGCCGGTGTGGAGGCGCACCGCCTGCCGGTGTTTCAGGGGGCGGGGGGCGCTGGGGAGAATCTCCAGGAAGGCGTCCAGGCGGCGGCTTTTGATCAACGCCCCCGGCGGCGCCACCACCATGCCCCGCTCCAACTCCTCTTTTTCCACTCCCTGGAGGTTGACCGCGGTGCGGTTGCCGGCCAGGGCCGCCTCCACCGCCTGCCCGTGGACCTGGAGACCCCGGACCTTGGCCTTGAAGCCCGGGGGATAGATGGCCACGGACTCGGCCACCTTGACCCGGCCGGAAATGGCGGTGCCGGTGACCACGGTGCCGAAGCCCTTGATGGTGAAGACCCGGTCGATGGGCAGGCGAAAAATCCCGGTGACCGGCTTGGGGGGCACCTGGGCCGCCAGGGTCCCCAGGGTGGCCAGCAGCTGCTCCTTGCCGAACCCGGTGACCGAGGAGAAGCTGACGATGGGGGCGCCGTCCAGAAAGGTGCCCTTGAGGGCCTCCCGGACTTCCTCCTCCACCAGCTCCAGCCAGTCCGGCTCCACCAGGTCCACCTTGGTGAGGACCACCAGGCCCTGCTTGACCCGGAGCAGTTGGCAGATCTCCAGGTGCTCCCGGGTCTGGGGCATGACCCCTTCGTCGGCGGCGATGACCAGGGCCACCAGGTCCATGCCCGAGGCCCCGGCCACCATGTGGCGCACAAAGCGCTCGTGCCCGGGCACGTCCACGATGCCGAGGTGCTGGCCCGAGGGCAGCTCCAGCTCGGCAAAGCCCAGCTCGATGGTGATGCCCCGGAGTTTTTCTTCCTTGAGGCGGTCCGGATCGGTCCCGGTGAGGGCTTTTATCAGCGCGCTCTTGCCGTGGTCAATGTGCCCGGCAGTGCCTAAGATGATGGGTGCGGTAGTCATGGGTAGTTGCCAGTAGTCAGTAGTCAGTTGTAGGGTGCGTCCTACGCACCATTTTTTCTGTTCCCAGGCTTGGATCACTTGGGAACCCGCTCCACTTGGAACCCGCTTCCTAAAATTTCTCGTTGCCGAAGCCGGTGAGTCTGTGGCATCCCGCCAAGTGGACTGCTCCGTGTCCCAAGCCGGAGCTTGGGAACGAGAGAGAATCGCCACCCTTCGTTTCATTTAACACTGACCACTGACCACTGGCAACTGATAACTGTCTAACCCCTGACCCCTGAACCCCTGCCTTTACCCCGGCCATTCGTGGGTGATTTCGTAGTGGTCCCGGGCGAATTGGGGCTGGGGGGTCAGGGTCACCTGGACCTGGTGTTCTTTGGCCAGGCGGTCGAGGAGGCGGGCCCCGTCCGCTTGCAGGATCGCGGTGACCTGGGGATGCGCCGACAGGACCAGGTGGTAGCCGGGGAATTCCCGGGCCTCGGCGGCCAGCTGCCGCAGCAGGTCGCTGGCCACGATTTGGGGGGTCACCGCCAGCCCCTTGCCGCCGCAGGCGCCGCAGGGCTCCATAACCGTCTGGGCCAGGCTGTCCCGGACTCTTTGCCGGGTCATCTCGACCAGGCCCAGGGGCGATATGGGCAGCGCCGTGGTCTTGGCCCGGTCCCGGCTGAGGGCCTCTACCAGGGTCTGGTAGACCAGGTCCCGGTTGGCCGCCTTTTCCTGGTCGATGAAGTCGATGACGATGAGTCCCCCGATGTTCCGGAGCCGGAGCTGCCGGGCGATTTCCCCGGCGGCCTCCAGGTTGGTCTTGAGGAGGGTTTCCTCGAGGTGGCTGCGGCCCACGAAGCGCCCGGTATTGACGTCGATGGCGGTGAGGGCCTCGGTGGGGTCGATGATCAGATAGCCGCCGCTCTTGAGCCACACCCGGGGCGCCAGGAGTTTTTGCCAGTCGATTTCCAGGCCGAAATGACTGAAGATGGGCTCGGGCCCGGCATAGAATTCAACCCGGAATTTTTCCAGGGGGTTGAGGGATTCCAGATAGTCGGCGATGCGCTCAAAACCTGCAGGGTCATCCACCAGGATACGGTCCACCTCGGGGGAGTAGAGCTCCCGGACCACCCGCCGGGCGGCCTCCAGTTCCTGGTGAAGGAGGCTCGGACAGGGGGCGCTGTCTTTTTTGCGCCGGAGGCGCTGCCATAACCCCATGAGCAGGTCCCGTTCCCGGGTCAGCTTTTCGAGACTCTGTCCCTGACTGGCGGTCCGGGCGATGAGCCCCCCGACCCCGGGCCGCGCCTCCTCCAGGAGCCCCTTGATTCTCTGGCGCTCGGCCTCGTCATTGATGCGCCGGGAAACCCCCAGTTGGGACAGGGTGGGCATATAGACCAGGTAGTGGCCGGCCAGGCTGATGTGGGTGGTCAGGCGGGCGCCTTTGTTGGTGGCGGGGCCCCGCAACACCTGGACCAGGACCTCCTGGCCCTCGTGAAGCAGGTCGCTGATGGTGGCAGGGGGAAGCCGCCGGGAGGGCGGGTTCTCTTCGATCTCCCCCTTGAGCCAGACCTGAAAAAATTCATCCTCCTGGGCGATCACGTCTTCGGCAAAGAGGTAGGCGGGCCTCTCGAGCCCCACATCCACAAAAGCCGCGGCCATGCCGGGCAGGAGCCTGGTCACCCGGCCCTTGTAGACGTTGCCTACCGGCCCGTTTTGGGCCCGGCCTTCCACGTAAAACTCCGCCAGACGCCCGTCTTCGAGGAAAGCTACCCGGGTGTCCCATTCCGAAACGCTGATCAGCAGTAAGTTGGCCATAGGGGAAAAAGCTCTCAGCTGTCAGCGGTCAGCTGTCAGCCGGTGTATGGGTAGGGCGCCTTCCACGCGCCGGTTTGTACCAATCTGCGCTCAAAAAGTCAATTTCCCATCGTAGGGTGCGTCCTACGCACCAAGAATGGCGCGTGAGACGCGCCCTACGGGTTTCAGTGCCCTGGAAAAACTTTTCCGGGCCTGAAAATACTTTTCTCAGAGAAACCTGCTATGCGGGAGCATAAAACGCACCCTACCTCTGGCCGGGCTGAGCGATTAGTCTGGCATTGTAACCTAGCTAAGATCATTAGCCTGGCTCAGGGTGACCAGGAATCCGGGGTTACACTATCCGCTACGTGCTTTTGGTCTTCACAATCCGCAGTTCCCGAGCCTGGTCGTCGCTCAGGGAAAAAATCGCGGTGAGGGCGTCCGTCGCCTTAACGTTGCCTTTTTCCTGACGCCGCAGGTCGAGTTCCAGGTGACGCGGGTCCAGGACCTTAAGCCCGGCCACCAGGGGCCGCAGGTCCAGGCGCTGGTCCTCCTTGGGCCGGTGCCGGGTCACCATGAATTCGCCTTGAGCCAGGAAGTGCGCCGCGGCTGCCGCCGGGAAAACCGGGTCCCGGCTTTCCACCTGGTAGACTGCGCCGTTCTGCCCGGGGGGAGCCAGGCGCCGGGTCAGGCGGCAGGCCTGGAGGACCTTCAAGCCCGGCGGCAGTACCCGGTTCAGGGTAGCCACCAGCGTGTCCTCGGGCACGGGGGCCGCCAGGGCCACGTCCATGGTCTCGGCCAGGCTCTCCACCCCCAGGGGCAGGGCGTCATAGAAGGAGACCCGGGGCAGGGGATGGAACCCGGCAGAGAAAGACAGGGGCAGACCGGAGCGGCGCAGGCTGCGGTAAAGGACGGCCACCATCTCCAGGTGCCCCAGCCAGCGGGCCTCCTCGAGCTTGGCGTAGGTCAGCCGGTAGCGGCAGGGCGACGGCAGGTCCGGGGCCGGCGATGGCGGCGGCGCCTCGGGCAGGGCCAAAGGTTCCTCCAGCCGGAGACTGATCCGGTCCTGGTCGCAGACGCCGCAGTCCTGGCATCCGGCCCGGCGGCAGTCCGGGGTCTCCAGGCCCTGATCGGCCCGGGCCCGCTCCGCCAGCAAAAAGTCCCGGCTCACCCCGCAGTCCACATGGTCCCAGGGCAAGAGTTCATCCAGGCCCCGTTCCCGGAGATAGAAGTCCGGGTCCACGCCGGCGGCAGCAAAGGCCTCGCGCCAGGGTTCCACCCGCATATGTTCGCTCCAGGCGTCCAGGCGGCACCCCCGGCGGTAGGCCTCGACCAAGGCCGGCGCCAGGCGCCGGTCGCCCCGGGAAAAGACCCCCTCGAGCCAGGTCTGGGCCGCAGAATTCCACTTGGTCTGGATATTTTTCTGGCGCAGCCGGTCCTTGACGCCGTGGAGCCGGCGGCGGCACTCCTCCAAATCTACCTGGCGCTCCCACTGAAACGGGGTGTGGGGCTTGGGGATGAAGCTCGAAAGGCTGACGTTGAGCCGGGGGCGGCTGCCTTTGGGGGCGGCGGCCAGAATCTGCCGGGCCAGGGCCGAGATGGCGTCACGGTCGGCCTGGGTCTCCCGGGGCAGGCCGATCATGAAATAGAGCTTGAGGAGCTGCCAGCCCGCGGCGAAGGCCCGCTGGGCCGAGTCCATGATGGCCGCGTCGGTGAGGTTTTTGTTGATCACCTGGCGCAGGCGCTGGCTGCCGGCTTCCGGGGCCAGGGTCAGGCCGGTGCGCCGCACCCGTTTAATCTGGGCCATCATCTCCGGGGTGAGGGTGTCGGCCCGCATGGAAGGCAGCGAGACGGCCACCTGCGCCGGGGACAAGCGGTCCATCAGGGACTGGAGCAGTCCGGCCAGGGGGCCGTAGTCGCCGATGCTGAGACTTAAGAGGGACACCTCTTCGAAGCCGGTGGCGGCCAGGGCCTGCTCCACCCAGGCCAGGGCCGCGGCCGGGTCCCGGTCCCGGACCGGCCGGTAAATCATGCCGGCCTGACAGTAACGGCAGCCCCGGGTGCAGCCCCGGGAAATCTCCACGTTGAGGCGGTCGTGGACAATCTGACAGGAAGGGACCAGGGGGAAAGCCGGGAGGGCGATGCGGTTCAAATCGTCCAGGACCCGCTTGGCCACACTACTCCGGCGCCCCTGGGGGACGATGGCCCTTAACACTCCGGCCGCGTCGAACTCCATGGCAAACATCGCCGGGACATAGACGCCGTCGATCTTCTCCAGCGCCTGCCACAACTCCCGGCGGCTGCCGCGGTTGGCCTTCCAGTCCGCCACCAGCGCCGCCAGCTCCAGGATGACTTCTTCGCCGTCGCCCAGGACCAGGGCGTCAAAGAAGGGCGCCACGGGCTCGGGGTTGAAACAGGCAGGGCCGCCGCCGATAACCACCGGGTGGCTGCTGTCCCGGTCCGCGGCCAAGAGCGGCACCCCGCCCAGGTCCAGCATGTTCAAGAGGTTGGTATAGCCCAACTCGTACTGGAGGCTTACCCCCAACAAGTCAAAGCGGCTGAGGGGGGTGCCGGACTCCAGGCTGGTCAGGGGCTGGCGCCGGGCCCGGAGGTCGGCCTCCAGGTCCGGGGCCGGGGCATAGGCCCGCTCGGCCCAGATATGGTCTTCCCGGTTCAGGATGGCGTAGAGCAGGCCCAGCCCCAGGTGGGACATGCCCACTTCGTACAGGTCGGGGAACAGCAGGGCCACCCGGAGGGCCACGGCCCCGGGGTCTTTAAAGACGGCGTTGATCTCCCGGCCCAGGTAGCGGCTGGGCCGCTGGATGCGATGCAGGAAATCGTTATCGGCACAAGTCATAGTAAATCTTTTATCATCAAGGTCCTACCCGGAGCATGGCAAGGGCGACCCGCCGGGTCGCCCCTACGGCAATGAAGGACATTTTAGGGCCCGAATATCAGCGTCGGGAGCGGTGCGCTCCGCGCCCTCGGCGCCGGGGCCGGAGTGAAAACTTCAATCGCCCTGGGCCAGGCGGATGGCTTCGGCCAGGTCCAGGCTGCCGTCGTACAGGGCCCGGCCGGTGATGACCCCGATCACCCCCAAGGGCGAAAGGGGCAGAAGGGCCCGGATATCGTCGAGGCAACTCACCCCGCCGGAGGCGATCACCGGGACGTCCACGGCCTGGGCCAGGGCCTGGGTGGCCGGGATATTCACCCCCCGTTTGACCCCGTCCCGGGCGATGTCGGTGTAGATAAAGGCCGCGGGCTTAAGCCTCGCCAGGGTCTGGGCCGCGTCCAGGGCGGTCATCTTGCTGGTCTCGGTCCAGCCCTCCACGGCCAGGAGGCCGTCTTTGGCATCCAGGCCGAAAGCGATGCGGCCGGGATAGTCGGCGCAGGCCCGGGCCGCCAGGTCAGGGTCCTTGAGGGCCACGGTGCCCAGGATGAGGCGGTCGATGCCCTAAGTCAATATAGGCCGCGATAGTGTCCAGGGTGCGGATGCCGCCCCCCAGCTCCATGGGGATGGACAGGGCTTGCCGCAGGCGCCGGATGGAGTCCAGGTTTTGGGGCCGGGAGCTGAAGGCGCCGTCCAGGTCCACCACGTGGAGGAGCTGGGCCCCGGCTTCCTGCCACCTGAGGCCCATGGCCGCGGGGTCGTCGCCGAAGACGGTGACGTCCTCGGCCCGCCCCTGGCGCAGGCGCACGCACTTGCCGTCTTTGAGGTCAATGGCCGGAATAATCAACATGATTTTAATATTTTAACCTGAATTATTTTTCCCTGCCAATCTCCGGGCGGGATAATTCGTCGGTGATGGGATTCCTCTTGAAAATTCGCTCGGTTCCCCTTACTAATAAAGGGGAGAGTTTTACGGTGCCGGTCGCCGTTAGCACCTGAAGATTCCCTGGCGACACCTTCACTCATGACAGAGAGGTTGGCGATGCGAGGCCATGTCTGACCTGGGCCGTTTACTGATTGTGCTGGGCGTGATCCTGGTGATCGTGGGAGCGGTGTTCCTGCTGGCCCCCAAGCTCCCCTGGCTGGGCCGGCTGCCGGGGGATTTCAGTTTCAAGCGGGGCAACTTCAGCGTTTACTTCCCGTTGGGGACCTGCATCCTCATCAGCATCATCCTGACCCTGATCATGTACCTGTTTCGCCGCTAGCTTTTGAACGTGAGCCGTAAGCAGCGAGCGGTGACATAGTGTGCGTGACGCACCCGAAAACTATAGGACTATGGCAGTAAGCGCCTCTTGCCCGCGAACAGGCCGGGGGCTTTGACGTGCCGTAAGCACTGAGAGCTGCCGGACCGGGACCGGCGGTTTCACCTGGGGACTGGATTGCGGCGATATTGTCTTATAATAAATTGATACGGGGAGCCGCAAGGGGCTTTCAGGAGGGGAGACCTCACCGGCCACCGGGGCCGAGGTGAGGCCCTGGAGGCTCCATGTCCGCTAAATCTCTTGCAAAATATCCCCGGGGCAGTATACTGATGGACATCCTTCAACCCCGGGGCGCACCCGGGGCGGGCACCAGCGCCTCCCGGTGGTGACGGGGGCCAGGAACGGAGACTCATGCCAGAATTACGCAAAGATCCCATTATCGGCCGTTGGGTGATTATATCTACGGAGCGGGGCAAGCGCCCCCACGACTTTGTGGTGGAACCGGAAGTCACCAAGGGGGGGTTTTGCCCCTTCGATGAAGGCAACGAACACACCACGCCGCCAGAGGTCCTGGCCTACCGGGACCCGGGGACCGAGCCCAATACCGCCGGCTGGCAACTCCGGGTGGTGAACAACAAATTTCCGGCCCTGGCCACGGGCGGGGAGTTGGACCGCGCCGGCGAAGGGATGTTCGACAAGATGAACGGGGTGGGGTCCCATGAGGTCATCATCGAGAGCCCGGATCACCACCTCACCCTGGCAACTATCCCGGTGGAGGGATTCTACCGGGTGCTGAAGGCCTACCGGGACCGGATCATGGCCCTGAGCGAGGATCCCCGGTTCCGCTATGTCCTGATTTTCAAGAACCAGGGCCGGGCCGCCGGCGCCTCCCTGGAGCACAGCCACTGCCAGCTTATCGCCTTGCCCATCGTGCCGGAGCTGGTCCAGGAGGAATTGAGCGGCGGCAAGTTTTACTATAACTACAAAGAGCGCTGCGTCTTTTGCGATATGATCCGCCAGGAGCTCCAGCAGCAGACCCGGGTGGTGATAGAAAATCAGGAATTTCTGGCGATCTGTCCCTTTGCGCCCCGGTCTCCCTTTGAAATCTGGATCCTGCCCAAGCAGCACTTTTCGTCTTACGTGGACTTGCAGGAAGAGTCTTTCCGGCTGCTGGCGGCGCTCTTCTCGGAAACCTTGAAGCGCCTGGAGAAAGCCCTGGGGCAGGTCCCGTACAATTTTATCCTGCACACCGCCCCCATCCGGGAATCACAACTCAATTATTACCACTGGCATTTCGAGATCGTGCCCAAGCTGACCCTGATTGCCGGGTTCGAATGGGGCTCGGGCTTTTATATCAATCCTACCCCTCCGGAAGATGCGGCCAAATATCTTCGGGAGTTGACGCTCTAATCCTCGAGGGATGACAGATGCGTATTCTGATGGTATCCCCGGAAGCCAACCCCTTCGCCCGCAGCGGCGGGCTTGCCGAAGTGGTCTATGCCCTGGCCTGGGCCCTGGTCAAGCTGGGCCACCAGGTATCGGTGGTCCTGCCCCTGTACCGCCAGGTACGGGAATCGGGCCGCACCCTCACTTCCACCGGACATACGCTTTCCATTCCGCTCTCCTGGAAGACCCTGCCCGCCGAGATTTTTACCACCCAGGTCGACCCCAACCTGAATTTTTACTTCATCGGCCAGGATAGCCCTGTTTAACCGGGAAGGTCTCTACGGCACCGCGTATGGGGATTTTGACGACAATGCCGAGCGGTTCATCTTCTTTTCCCGGTCCGTGGTGGAGATGATCGACGCCCTGAAACTGGAGTTCGACGTCTGCCACGCCCACGAGTGGCAGACCGGCCTGGTGCCGGTCTATCTCAGGACCATCTATAACGACCACCCCCGCCTCCAGCGCCTGCCGGTGGTCTATACGGTCCACAACGTGGGTTACCAGGGGCTTTTTTCTTCCTATGACCTCCCCCTCACCGGCCTGGGGTGGGAATTGCTCTCTCCCAAGGCCCTGGAATTTTACGGCAAGCTCAATTTTATGAAGGGGGGCCTGGTGTTTGCGGACCTGCTCACCACCGTGTCCACCAAATACCGGGAAGAGATTCTGACCCCGGAGTATGGCTTCGGGCTGGAGGGGCTGTTCCGGGATCGGGCCCAGGAGCTTTACGGTATTCTGGAGGGGGTCGACTATCACCGGTGGGACACCACCCGGGATGAGTTTCTGGCCGCCCCCTATGACCGGGACAACCTGGCGGGGAAAAAGACCTGCAAGGCGGCCCTGTTGCAGCATTTCGGCCTGAACCTGCCCCCGGACCGGCCGCTCATCGGCATGACCACCCGATTCTTCGAGCGCAAAGGGATCGACCTGGTGGAAAACATTTTCGATGACCTGATGCGCCTGGACGTGGGTTTCGTCATCCAGGGCACCGGGGAAGAGCGCCACCACTATCTGCTCCAGGAATTGAGCCTCAAATATCCTGGGCACATGGGGCTCAAGATCGGCTACACCGAGGAGATGACGCACCAGATCATCGCCGGGTCCGACATCTTTCTCATGCCCTCCCGTTATGAACCCTGCGGACTGGACCAAATGTATTGCCTGCGCTACGGCACCATTCCCGTGGTCCGGGCCACCGGCGGGCTGGACGAGACCGTGCAGGAATTCGACCCCGCCACCGTTGCCGGCACCGGGTTCAAGTTTACCGGCTATACCCCGGCCGAACTTTTAAGCGCGGTGGAGCGAGCCCTGGCGGTCTATCAGCAGCCCGCGGTCTGGGAAGCCCTGATGAAGAGCAACATGGCCCTGGATTATTCCTGGGGCAAAACTGCGGCCCCTAAATACGTGGATGTGTACCGGTTGGCTGCGGAAAAACGGCAGCGCCTGTTGGGTGGGTGAGGTTCCATGGCTTCGGAGCGTGCTGCGTTCTTGACCCAAATGGTAGAGGTGCTCACCTCTACCGTGAGCTTTGGCGAACGCCTCAACAACATGGTTCATCTTCTGGCCCGCAACCTGACGGTGGACCTGGCGCTCTATTTCGGCCTGGACAAAGCCAGGGAAACCCTGCTCCTCAACGTGAGCAGCCAGGGACCGGTACCGCCCGACATGCGCCTGGAATTCCCCCTGGGGCAGGGTCTGGTGGGTGAAACGGCCAAGACCCGCAAGTTTTCCCTCGTCCACCGCCAGCAGCCGGGAGTGTCGGCCGCCAATACCGCCCTGGAAAAACTGCACCCGGACTATCAGACCCTGGCCGCCTTTCCGGTGGCCGACGACAATTTTCTCTACGGGGTCCTGATCCTGATGGACCGGACGGAGCGTTCCCTCACCGCCGCCGAGCGCCAGGGAGTTCAGTTGACCTGCCTGATGCTGGCGGCCGCCCTGCGCCAGGCCATCGTCCAGGAAGAGGCCAAAAAGCGCATCGCCGAATTGTCGGTGCTCTTCGAGGTGGGGAAGGCGCTGAGCTCCACCATGGAGGTGGATGAACTCCTGGAGCGCATCGTCAGCACCACCGCCAAGGTAATCACCGCCCGGGGGGCGGCCCTCCACATTATTAATGCCGTCACCGGTGAGCCCCGGGTCTCATCCCGCTATGGGCAGATTCCCGCGGCATGCCCGGCCCTGCCCCGGATAACCCCCGGCCCCTGTGTCGCCGAACCCCCCTATTATGAAGGGGAATCGACGGATGCGGCGGGCCACATGCATTACTGCCTGGCGGTGCCCCTCACCTTCAAGGGGCAGCTGACCGGCACCCTCGGGGTGTATGACAAATTCAACCCCAACGGCGAATACCTGCCCTTCGACCCGGAAAACCGCCAACTCCTCTTCACCATGGCCGGCGTCATCGTCAACGCCATTGAAAATGCCCTCACCTATCAACAGGTGGAGGACCTGGCGGAAAGAAACGAGCGCATGGTCAGGAATCTCACCGCGCTGCAAGAGATCTCCCAGGTCATGCTGACGTCGGTGCAGGAGGCCCGGCTCCAGGAGATCATTCTCCAGGGCCTTACCCAGGAGCACGGCCTGGGATTTGATCGGGCGGTGATGTTGACGGTGGATGAAGCGAGCCAAACCTTGAAAGGCGCCCAAGGGGCCAGTCGCAGTTCCGTGGCCAGCGACCTGCCCAATCTCAAGGCCCTGCAACTGCCGCCCCCGGAGATGATTCCGGTGGCTGATTGGGAAATTCCCCTCCGGGTGGATCAGGGCCCCCTGGCCCTGGCGGTGTTGAAGAAGGCCCCTTATCATCACCATCAGACCGTGAAGGAGCCGGGATTGCCCCCCGCGTTGGCGGGCAAGTATACGGCCCAGGAATTTTTTGTGGTGCCCCTGGTGGTGAAAGACCGGGCCACCGGGGTGATTCTGGTGGACAACCAGGCGTCCGGGCGCCCCCTGGAGCCGGAGCGCCTGTACGCCCTCCAGATGTTTGCGACCCAGGCCGCCCTGGTGCTGGAAAATGCCCATCTCTATTCCACCATCGAAACCAACAACCGGGAATTGCTCCTCATCCGGGAACGGATGCTGGAGAGCGACCGTCTGGCCGCCTTGAGCAGCCTGGCCTCGGGCATGGCCCATGAGATTCGCAACCCCCTGGTCTCCATCGGCGGCTTCGCCCGGCGCATCGCCAAATTGGTGGAGCCTAATTCCCCCCTCCGGGGATACGTGGAGGTCATCCAGGAGGAAGTGACCCGCCTGGAAAAGCTCCTCCGGGAAATCCTGGACTTCACCGGGGAAAATCTGTCCTACTACGGGGACCACGAACTGGCCAAGCTCATCGACGACACCCTGATATTGGTCCAGCGGGATTTGGATGCCAATAAAATCAAGGTGGCGAGAGAATTTGCCCAGTTGCCCCGGCTCCATTGCGACGACCGGCAGATGAAGCAGGTCTTTTACAACCTCTTCCAGAATGCCATCCAGGCCATGCCCCACGGCGGCACCCTGAGCCATTCACACCTTCCCGGTGGAAAAGCCGGACGGCCTCTATGCCGCGACCTCTATCTCGGACACCGGCAGCGGCATTCCCATGGAGGTGCTCCACAATATCTTCAACCCGTTTTTTTCCACCAAGGATTACGGCACCGGCCTGGGGCTGGCCATCGCCCAGCGGATCATTTCCCGCCACTATGGCCAGATAGAGGTCAACAACGAAATCGGCAAAGGCGTGACCTTTATCGTCACCCTCCCGGTGGCTAAATATTGTCTTGTTAAAGACGTGGGCCAGGGTGCGGTTCCCGCCAGCGTGCTCAAGGCCCCTAAAGGAGGACGTCAATGAAGAAGATCCTGGTGGCGGACGACGAAATGAGCATTCGCCTCCTTTACAGTGAAGAACTCAAAGAGGAGGGCTACGAAGTCTATCAGGCCGCCAACGGGCGGGAAGCCCTGGAAGTCGTGGATAAAATTCCTCTGGATCTGGTCATCCTGGACATCAAAATGCCGGAGATGGACGGTATCGAGGCCTTGAGACAGATTAAGGAAAAGCGGCCGGATCTCCCCGTAGTCCTGAGCACCGCCTACGGAGAGTACAAACAGGATTTTGCCACCTGGGCCTCGGATGATTATCTGGTCAAGTCCTCGGACCTGGAGGATCTTAAGGCCGTGGTGAAACGCTACCTGAAAGAGTGACCCGGAAAGTGAGGCGCCTATGAGTAAAACTCAAACTGGTGTTGTTGATCATCCTGGCCGGAGTGCTGGTGGACTTTGCCGTAGAAAACGCCCAACTGGCGCCGGCGATCAAACTCTTCAAATTTCAGTTGGGGGAACTGCCCACCTATCTTCTGGTCTACCTCACCCTGGTGGTGGGGGGAGGGATCGGCTGGGTCGCCCACGGCTTGAGGATCAGGCGGAAGCGGCGGGAAGCCCAGGCGGCGCCAGGTCTCGTCAGGTCAGCAGCAGGAGCCCCATGAAGGCCAGGGCGGCCACCAGGAGCAGTAACAAGGTCAGCGCCAGGACGGTCTGAAGCAACAGAAAAACGGCCAGGGCCCCGAGAGAGCCCCGGGCGGAGAGACCGTAAACCCGCTTGACCCCGCAATACATCAGGGCCAGAATCCAGATTCCGGCCACCAACATGCCGAAGAACGGAATAAGCCCCAGGGCCATGCCGGCCTGGGCATAGCAGAAAATCCGCCAGGCCGGGGTGAAATCCCGGCCGGCGCCCACCAGGGTCACACTCCACCACCAGCAGAGACCGCCTACCCCCAGATTGACCAGGGCCATGACCGGGGAGACGGCCATCAGGGCCATCAGCAAGACCGGACCAAGTCCCGGGGAAGCCGACAGCATGGCGATGCCCCCCGGGTCCCCGCCGGCCGGCGCCAGGACCAAAAGCTGCCAGAAGAGGGCCCCCAAAAGCCCGAGGCTCGACACGATGAGCCCAAAGGTCAGCGGCCGGGCCCGGCCTTCCCGACCCAGGTTCTCGAAAAACTCCCCCGGCCGGAACAGCACTTCACGGAGGGTCCGAACCAACCCCACCGCGGCGGACAACTCCGGGTCTTCCCAGGGCACCGGGGGCCTGTGGTCCGGTTCGGCGGCGGCCACCGCCCCCCAGCCTTCCTCCAGTTCCATTACGGCCGCTTTCCTTCGATCAGGTCTTTAACGTCCTTGGGGTTGAGCAGTCCGTACCAGAACATCTCGGAGCCCCCGGCTTTATCCCGGAAGGCGAGGTTGCCCACCTGGAGCACGGTCTGGGTCAAGCCCCGGAGCACCAGGACATCTCCCAGGTTCTCCCAGGCGATTTCCTGCTCCCGGGGGGAAGGCCAGCGCCAGACCCGGGCCACTCCCCGGGAGGTTATCCGGTATTCCGTGCCGTATTTCTGGTAGAGCACCGCGGCCAGGACAATGAGACCCAGGAGGGTCCCCAACCAGGTGGGCATCCCCACCGCCGGATTGAGCCGGGGGCCCGACTAAAACCAGGGCCATGGCCACGTAATAGACAAAAAAGGCCCGGGCGCAGGGTTTGATGATCACATCGCCGGAAGTCGCCGGTTCCGTTACCGCCATAAAGATCCTCCTGAAGGGATTTCACCAAACAAGATATGATGAGAAACTAGTGCAAACTCTCTTTCTGTAGGAGCATGGTCATGCTGAGCGAAGAATCCCTTAAAAAGTTGAGAGCCCTCACGCCCTTCACGATGAAAACGGTTTAGGTTGCATCGAGCCAGGGCATTAATGTCAAAAAGGTAGCCGGATCAACGATCTTGATCCCCTGATAATTTTTTAAATCGGTAAGATGATGATCGCCGGAAATAATAAAGTCAGCCTGACCCTCCAGGGCACAGGCAATGATCATATCGTCCGCCGGATCGTCTGTGGCTCCCTCGGCGAGAATCTCTCCGGGAGTGATAATCGCCGCTCTCATCAGTTTGAGGATGACATCGTCCACTTCCTGGGAAGTGATTTGGTGTTTTCTAAGGGCTTTTTTAACTTTGGGATATTGTAAGACCTGGCCGATTTCCCTGATGATTTCGGGAGAGATCAAGAGCCGCATTCCCCCGGTGAGGGCGAATTCCAGAATTTTAGCAGGGGGATTGCCGGGAGCGAGTATGGCGCTCACCCAGACATTGGTGTCAAGGACGGCCCTGATCATGCCGGCGTGCTGGCCTTGATACGTCGCGTCGTCCGAACCGCCTCCTCTAGAGCGTCCCCGATCTCCTGGTTGTCGGCTCCGGCCATTTTTTCCCAAACCTTTTGCAGTGCCTGGAGAGTCGCTTCTTGCTCCTCTTGCAATTGTTGGAATCTTTCCATGTCCACCAGGGCAGCCAGAGGTTTGCCAGCCCGTTCGATGATATAGGAGTCCCCCCGGATCGAGACTTCATTCAAGAGTTGGCCCAAATTCTGCCGGGCCTTCATCGCCGAAATCTTTTTTAGCATTCCCATCGCCTTCTCTATTAATTATTATGGATAGTATAACTAGTATAGTTAATAGGGTATGGCTGTCAAGTAAGGAAATCGGTATCCGGCCATATCAGCCTTTCTGTTAGTCTAAACTTGATGGGGGAGAATCTGCTCTGTTTCTCCATTTCCCATCCCCGCAATACCGATCCTAAAATCCGCCAGGTCCCCGACGTAGGCCTGCCACTCCACCTCCACCCGGTCCACGTAGGCATAAGGCGGGCCTTTATGGCACCAGGCGAGCATGTTTTCCACCACCCGTTTGTCGCCCTCGAAGACGGCCTCCACCCGGCCGTCCGGGAGGTTCCGGGCCCAGCCGGCCAACCCCCGGGCCCGGGCCTCGTCCCGGGTGGAGGCCCTAAAGAACACCCCCTGGACCCGCCCCTCGATCACTACGTGGACTCGCGCCTGGTCAGCCATCAAGTTTTCCCCTCGATCAATTCCCTGAACTCCGCCTCATTCAGGATTTTCACCCCCAGCGCCTCGGCTTTGGCCAGCTTGCTCCCCGGGTCGGCCCCCGCCACCACGTAATCGGTCTTGGCGGATACCGATGAAGTCACCTTGCCGCCCCGGGCCGCGACCATGGTCTTGGCTTCGTCCCGGGATAAGCCGGCGAGCCCGCCGGTGAACACGAAGGTCTTGCCGCCCAGGGGGGAGGCGGCGGCAGGCGCCGGCGGCAAACCCCGCACCCCCGCCTCCCGCAGTCGGCGGATCAGGGCTTGATTTCGTTCATTTTCGAAAAACTCCCGGATGCTCCCAGCCACCTGTTCCCCCACCCCCTCCACGTGCAGCAGCGCTTCCTGGTCCGCGGCCATGAGCTTATCCAGGCTCGGAAAGTGCCGGGCCAGGAGTTGGGCCGTGGCCTCCCCGACGTAGCGGATGCCCAGGGCGTTGATCAGCCGCCCCAGGGGCCTCTCTTTACTGCCCTTTATGGCGCTGATGATGTTTTGGGCCGATTTTTCCGCAAAGCGCTCCAGGGGAATGAGGTCGCCCTCGGTGAGGCCGTAGAGGTCTCCGACATCCTTAACCAGGCCGACCTCCACCAGTTGCTGGACGATCTTCTCCCCCAGGCCGTCGATGTCCATGGCGCTCTTGCCGGCGAAGTGCTGAATCCCTCGGGTCCGGGAGCCGAAGCACTCGGGGTTGGGGCAGCGGGTCACCTTCTCGCCCGCCGGCCGAACCAGTTCGGGTGTCGCACACCGGGCAGACTGTCGGGCATCTTAAAGGGTTGGGCGTCTGGCGGACGCTCCTCGACGATCACCTTCACCACTTCCGGGATCACGTCCCCGGCCCGCTGCACCAGGACCGTGTCCCCTACCCGCACGTCTTTTCTGGCCACTTCGTCTTCATTGTGGAGGGTGGCCCGGGAAACGGTGACCCCGCCCACCTCCACCGGCTCCATCACCGCCATGGGGGTGACCGCGCCGGTGCGGCCGACGTTGACCTCGATGGCCAATACCTTGGTGGTGGCCTGGGTGGCGGCGAACTTATAGGCCAGGGCCCACCGGGGGCTCCGGGACTTGGCGCCCAGGCGCTCTTGTAGGGCCAGGGGGTCCACCTTGATCACCATGCCGTCGATTTCATAGGGCAGGCTTTCGCGCCGGTGCTCCAGTTTCTGGTGAAAGGCGATGGCCGCGTCCATGCCCCGGCACCGCTCGATCAAGGGGTTGACCCTCAGACCCCACTCTTTCAGGGTCTGGAGCACTTCCCCGTGGGTGTCAAAATTCCGTCCCCGCACCTCCCCCACGCCGTAGCAGTAAATCTTCAGGGGCCGGGCCGCGGTGATCCTGGGGTCCAACTGGCGCAGGGAGCCGGCGGCGGCGTTCCTGGGGTTGGCGAAGGCGGGTTCGCCCCGGGCCAGCCGCTCTTCATTGAATTTCTTGAATTCCGGGAGGTCCATGTAGACCTCGCCCCGGACCTCCAGCAACTCCGGAGCCGGAGCCACCTCGGTCAGCAGGCCTAAAGGAATGGTGTGGACAGTCTTCAGGTTCTGGGTGACGTTTTCCCCCCGGTAGCCGTCGCCCCGGGTGGAACCCGTGGTCAGGCGGCCGTTTTCATAGACCAGTTCCACGGCGCAGCCGTCCATCTTGGGTTCCAGGACATAATCAAACTCGTCCGTGGTCTTGAGGAACCGCTTCAGCCGGTCGTCGAACTCCCGGGCCTCGGCCTCGCTGAAGGCGTTTTCCAGGGACAGCATGGGCTGCCGGTGCCGGACGGTTTCAAACTTATCCAGGGGTTGGGCCCCGACCCGCTGGGTGGGGGAATCGGGGGTGGCCAGGCCGTAGTCTTCCTCCAGCCGGGTGAGTTCGGCCATGAGGCGGTCGAACTCGGCATCCGAGACCACCGGATCATCCAGCACGTAGTACCGGTAATTGTGGTAGTTGAGCCGTTCCCGGAGCTCATCCACCCGGGAGACCACCTGCGGAGGAATGTTCTTGTCTGCCATGGCCGGTGCACCGATTGGAGGGGATTGGCTGGGAGAGCCTGCCCGTCATTATGGCCAGGCAGGGGAGCAGGTGGCCGGGGCCAGCCTACCCCTACCAGGAAAAGAACCTGGAACCCTGAGGCCTTGATCATCATGATAGGGGGTTTTGGCAGGCTTGGCAAGGCCCAAAGGCCGAATGGGCCGGGAGCGGGGGCTTATACAAAGTTGCAGTCAAAAGACACTGAATATTCATGTCATTCTGAACGAAGCGCAGCGCAGTGAAGAATCTCAGCGCCTTAAAAATAGAGATTCTTCGCTACGCTCAGAATGACAAATAATAGTCGTTTGATTGCTTTTTGGTATTAGCCGGGGGAAATAACCGACGTCTGCGGCGTGGATGCTTATACTGAGCCACAATCACAAATCCCTGGAATTGCAGGAGCGCACCTGGGTGTGTGCCCTAAATCAGGGGCGGACACACAGGTCCGCCCCTACAGAAAAATTGCCGTTTATCAGCGACTTGGCATTACTTATACCAGCCAGGCCCCTTGAAAGAGTATTTTACCGGAAAGGGACGGCCATCAAGACAGCGGGGGCGGGGAGCGGTTCCAGGCTGTTTCGCTCGTGGTCGGAGGCCTCCCGGGCCATCCGTTGAATTTCCCTGACAATCTGTACCACTTTCTCCAGTTGCTGGCTGATCAACTGGACTTCCTGGAACATCTTGTCCCGTTCGTCCAACTCCAACAGCATCAGATCTATAAGGCCGGTGACGGTGGCCAGGGGCTGGGCCAGATCATGCAAGATATGCCGGAGATTATCGTGGTAAGGCGAGATTTGCACCTCTTGCCGTTGCATGCCAGTCCCCCAACTCTAAAATCATTACTTGATGGGGGAAGCAGCAAGAAGCGGGCCAAAACTCATCTTGGGAACCAGAAGGAGGAGGGGCCGGGGCGCCAGTTCCCCGGAGGATAAGGGTTAATCCCGGGGAACAGCCAGCATGCGCTCCACCGCCAGCAAGGCGGGCCGGCGGACTTCCTCCGGCACGGTGATCCGGTGGCGGTTGTCCTTGAGGGCGCTGATGACGTCAGCCAGGGTGATGCGCTTCATATCCGGGCACACGAGGCGGGGGGAGGGGGAGTAGAACAGCTTATCCGGGTTTTCGGACTGCAAGGTGTGGAGAATGCCCATCTCCGTGCCGATGATGAATTCCCGGGCGGAGGACTGGCGCACGTACTGGAGCATGCCGCTGGTGCTGCGGATCTCCTGGGCCAGGTCCAGGACTTCGGGGCGGCACTCGGGATGGGCGATGAAGACCGCCTGGGGATGAGCCGCCTGGCAGGCCTGGACCTCGGCGGCGCTGAGGCCGTCGTGCACGTTGCAGCAGCCCTCCCAGTAGAGGATCTCCTTGGAGGTGCGCCGGGCGGTGTAGAGGGCCAGGTTGCGGTCCGGGACCATAAGGACCCGGGGGGGTGTCAAAGAATTGACAATCGCCACGACATTGGCGGAGGTGCAGCAGATGTCGCTCTCGGCCTTGACCGCGGCGGTGGAATTGACGTAGGTGACCACCGGCACCCCGGGGAGTTCGGCTTTCCGGGCCCTCAGCGCCTCCGGGGTGATGGTGGCGGCCATATAGCAACCCACATCTTCCCGGGGCAGGAGCACGGTCTTGTCCGGGCACAGGATGGCGGCGGTTTCCGCCATGAAATGGACCCCGCAAAACACAATGACTTCGGCTGGAGTCTTGGCCGCGGTCATGGATAAGGCCAGGGAGTCGCCCAAAAAATCGGCCACATCCTGAATTTCTCCCGGCTGGTAATTGTGGGCCAGGAGAATCCCGTTGCGCCGTTCCAGCCAGCGCCGCACCTCTTTTTGCTGTCCGGTAAATTCCATGGTTGGCCTTTGAAGTCTAGACTTCAGGCAATTCAAGCAAAATTAATTTCATGCCGGGGCGCCAGGCATCGCTTCCAGGGGCGTGATCAATCCCGCCCGGCATATATTCCTGTAACCGTCCCTCAAGGTTTAGAGCCCGGGGTCTCCCGAACCACCTGGACTCCCGGCGGCGGCGTAAAGGTGAAGAAGTTCGGCGCCGAAGGCACCTCCAGCTTCACCTGGGTAAAGGTGAAGCGGCTCTCCTCGCCCAGGGCATTGGTGAAATCCAGCTTCTCTACCAGGTAGGTATCGGGGTTGATGGTCAGGGTGAGGCGCTTGAGCTCCGGCTGCTCCTTTTTGGGCACCAGGTCGATGACGAAGCTGGCGCCCTCCCGGGGCGGCCGTTGCCAGGAGACGGTGAAATCCTTCTGGAACTGGCCCATCCCGGAGAAAAACCGCATCACCAGGTCGGAGCGCAGGACCTGGTCCAGCTTATAGACCATGACTATGCCGTCGGCGGGCATATACATCCACACCAGCCGGCCGTCGGAGACGATCTCTTTTTTCTGTTCCGGCGGGGTCTCGTACTGCCACCGCATGCGGCTGGGTTTCTTGAAATACATCCAGCCCACGGCCGAATCCGAGGCGCCGGCCGCCTTGAGCCGGGATTCCTGGCGGAACCGGGCCTGGAAGCCTCCGGCCTTGTCATATTGGGCCTGGACCCGGGTCATCACCGCTTCCGGGGTAACTTCCCCGGCGGCCGCGCCGGGCCAGAGGCCGGCCAGCAACGCTATAGTCGCCAACAGAATTTTGTAGTTCATAGTTAGGTGTCGGTCCTTGCACGAAAAATTGGCTGGGTTAAACTTATCAAATGCGCTGGCGGGCGTCAATTGGGCCGTTCTCCGGCGACGCATCGACGGACCCGGCCTCGGAGATGATTAGTCGGAGAATTTATAAGGAGTTCTTCGCTTAACCTGAACCCGAAGACCAATCCCCCCATCCCCCCTTTGTCAAAGGGGGGGTCCGGAATCGATGCGAAGGCTCCCCTTTGAAAAAGGGGGATTTAGGGAGATTTCTCTTCAGGTTATAAAAACCTGGTGCGACCCATTTCCTGCTCCGGGTAATAATTCCAGGCAGCCCTGACATGCCCCTGATTGAGGACTACGATTACTGCCTGCCGCCGGAGTTGGTGGCCCAATACCCTTTGCCCGAGCGGGATACCTCCCGGCTGCTGGTGGTCCATAGGGCCGGGGGCGGGATTCGCCATGCCGGCTTCCGGGAGTTGGCTGGTTGCCTGGATGAGAACGACGTGCTGGTGGTCAACGACACCCGGGTCTTCCCGGCCCGGCTGACGGGCCGTAAGGACAGCGGCGGCAAAGTGGAACTGCTGCTCCACCACCTGCCGGAGGCCGAGGCCAACGGCGGCAGCCCCCCGGCCGCGAGGGCCCGGGCCACACACCGGGGGCGCCTGAAGGTTGGCCAAGTTTTGAATTTCGGGCCGGCGTTGACCGCAGCGGTCCTGGCCCTGCCCGCCCCGGGGGTTGCGGAGGTGCGCTTCACCGCAGGGGACGGCGACGCGGTGGCCGCGGTCCTGGCCGCGGGAGAAGTGCCCCTGCCGCCCTATATCCAGCGTCCGGCCGCGGCGGCGGACCGGGAGACCTATCAAACGGTCTTTGCCGCCCCCGCCGGGGCGGTGGCCTGCCCCACCGCCGGGCTCCACTTTACCGGGGCGGCGCTGCAAGACCTGGAAGCCCGGGGGATCGAGATCGTCCGCCTCACCCTGCACGTGGGGCCGGGGACGTTTTTGCCGGTGCGGCACGCCGACTATACCCGGCACCGGATGCTGCCGGAATATTTTGAGCTTTCCGAGGTGGCCGCCGCCCGCCTCAACGCGGCCATTGCGGCGGGAAAACGTCTGGTGGCGGTGGGCACCACCAGCGTCCGGGTGCTGGAGCATTGCGCTTCGCCCCGGGGATTTACGGCGCAGCAGGGCTGGTGCGACCTCTTCATCCATCCCGGGTATCGATTCAAGGCCGTGGACCGGCTGCTCACCAACTTTCACCTGCCCAAGTCCACCCTGCTGCTCCTGGTGAGCGCCTTCGCGGGGCGGGAGTTAATCCTGCGGGCTTATGAAGAGGCGGTGCGGGAACGCTACCGGTTTTATAGCTATGGGGATTGCATGTTGATTTTATAAACTTACAGGATTGGGGAAGGGGGCTTGGGGGAGGGGGAAAGGGCACGCGCCCTTTGCCTCCTCCCCCAAAAATCTCAGACTATGTTCGCATATCGTCTCATCAAATCCGCCGGCCCGGCCGGGCCCCGGCTGGGGCAGATCACTACGTCCCGGGGGGTGATCGACACCCCGGTGTTCATGCCCGTGGGGACTTACGCCACCGTCAAGACCCTGACGCCGGAGGACCTCAAGGAAATCGGCGCCGCCATTATCCTGAGCAATACCTACCACCTCTACCTGCGGCCCGGGATTTCGACCATCGAGGCCCTGGGGGGGCTGCACCGCTTCATGCACTGGGACGGCCCCATCCTCACCGACTCCGGGGGCTTCCAGATCTTCAGCCTGGCGCCGTTCCGCACCATGAGCGAGGAGGGGGTGACCTTCCGGTCGCACCTGGACGGTTCCAGCCATTTCCTCACCCCGGAGACCGTGGTGGGCCTCCAGGAAGCATTGGGGGTGGACATCATGATCTGCCTGGATGAGTGTCCGGGCTATCCGGCCCCGGAAGCTGAGGTGGCCAAGGCCGCGGCCCTGACCCTCAGGTGGGCGGCGCGCTCGAAGGCGGCCCGGACCAGCCCCGACGCGGCCCTGTTTCCCGTGGTCCAGGGGGGGATGAGCCCCGAGTTGCGGCGGGAGCAGGCCCAGGCCATGGCGGCCCTGAACTTTGACGGCTACGCCATCGGCGGCCTCAGCGTCGGGGAGCCCAAGGAACTGATGCTGGCCATGCTGGAGGCCACCACCCCGGCGCTGCCGGAGGATAAGCCCCGGTACCTCATGGGGGTGGGGACGCCCTCCGACCTGGTGGAGGCGGTGGCCCGGGGGGTGGACATGTTCGACTGCGTGCTCCCGACGCGCAACGCCCGGAACGGCATGGCCTTCACCAGCACCGGCAAAGTGTCGATCAAAAACACGGTGCACACCTCCGACGCCGGGCCGCTGGATGCGGCCTGCGGCTGCTACACCTGCCGCCACTACTCCCGGGCCTATCTCCGGCATCTCTACATGGCCAGAGAAATTCTGGTCTATCGCCTTTTAACTTTGCATAATTTGTATTACTATTTAAAGTTAATGGTCAGTATGCGGCAATCCGTGGCCGAAGACCGTTTCGCGGCGTTTCGCCGAGACTTCTATCAAAAAATCGGAACCAGGGAGGTAGGACAAGTGGTTAATATGGCATATGCCCAGGCTGCGGCAGGGGCCGCCGCCGACAATCCCATGGGGAATATTCTGGGCAATCCCCTGATCCTGATGGTCTTGATGGTCGGCATCTTTTATTTTCTCCTGATCCGGCCGCAACAGAAAAAGGCCAAAGAACACAAGGCGCTCCTGGACAACCTGAAAGAGGGCGATCAAATCATCACCAGCGGCGGCATCCTCGCCACCGTGGTCAAACTCGACGACCAGATCGTCAACCTGGAAATCGCCGACAAGGTCCGTATCAAAATGGCCCGCCCCTCCATCGCCGGGTTCGCCCCCAAGAATGCTGGTTGAGCCAGCCCTGATGCACTCTACCCGCACCGTCCCGGGATCTTGACATGCCGGAGCCTCAACCCCGTCAGGCCTTGATGGAGGAGATCGTCCGGCTTGAGGAACTGGCCCGGGAGTGGACCGGGCTTTTTCCCCAGGCCGCGGTCCAGGGGCAGCACTGGCAGAAAGTGCTGGCCCAGGTCCAGGCCCATGCCGCGGAGGATACCTGCCGCCTGGCGGTGGTGGGAGCGGTGAAATCCGGCAAGAGCACCATGATCAACGCCCTGGTGGGCCAGGACCTTTTGCGCCGGGGCGCCGGGATTCTCACGGCCATGGTCACCCGGGTCCAACCCGGCCCGGAATCCCAGGCGGTGCTCCGGTTCAAGGGTTGGGACGAAATCAACGGGGAAATCCGCCGGGCCTTGGGGCTCCTGCCCAATCCCCGGCTGGTGGACCGGGCCGAGCCCCTGGACCTTACGGCGGCCCCGGACCGGGAGCTCCTGGCCCAGGTCCTGGCCGAGGCCCGGGAGGCCGACCTCTGGACCGGCGGCAGCCTGGATCAGAACTACCTGCTGCTCAAGTCCTACCTGGAAGGCTACGATCTTCTTAAGGGCCTCATGCCCGCCAGCGGGGAGCTGCCTCTCACCGGCCCGGACCTGGCCCGGCACCGGGACCTGGTCACCCGGGAAGCCACCGCGGTGTACCTCAAGGATGTCCTGCTCACCATTCCCTTTCCCTGGCCGGCCACGGGCGTGGAACTGGGAGACTGCCAGGGGAGCGACTCGCCCTTTCCCCAGCACCTGGCCCAAGTCCTGGCCTATCTCCTCAAAAGCGACCTGGTGCTCTACGTCGTCAGTTCCCGGGTGGGGCTGCGTCAGGCGGATTTCCAGTTTCTGGCGGAGTTGAAAAGAATGGGGCTGATACCCCATATCCTGCCCCTCCTCAACCTGGATTTGGGGGAGCACAGCTCTTATGCGGAGGTGGTGAAGATCAGGGACCGGGTGGCCCAGGAGCTGTCATCCTGGCAGCCGGACCCCCGGATCTATGCCTTTTCAGCCCTGAAGCTGCTCCTGGACCGCCGCCAGGCCCGGGGCGAGAGCCTGGACCCCCGGGAAGCCGCGGTCCTCAAGATGTGGGCCCTGGACCCGGACTCCGCCGCTTTTTCGGAGGCGGAAGCGGCCCGGTTTGAGGCAGACCTGAAAACCACGCTGGAGGATTTGCGGACCCGCCGCCTGGCCGGAGGCAGCCTGGCCCAGGTGAAGATGGTGGCCCGGGGTCTCAGGGAGCAGTTGGAACTCACCGGGGACCTCCTGACCCGGGGACTGAGCGCCATCCAGGAGCTGGAAACGCGCCTGGCGGCCCGGCGTCAGCCGTTGCACGCCACCATGGCCACCGTGAGCCAGTCCCTGGAAGGCGCCGGCCACCGTCTGAAGAAGACCCTGCGCTCCCGGGTGGACCGCCTCCTGGACCGCCATTCCGGGCAGGTGGGCAAAGACCTGAGCGAGTTCATCGGCAACTTTACGCCCGACTGGGACCAGCTGGCGCCGCCGTCAGTGGTGCCGGCCTTCCGCCCGGTCCTTTATCAGCTCTTCCAGGAATTCGCCAAGGCGCTGGCCCACCACGTCACCGCCGAGGTCAACATCACCCTGGTGGAATTTATCCGGGAGCAGGAAGAGTGGCTGCGCCAGGAGCTGGCCCGCCTGTGGCAGCCCCTGTTTCTGACCCTCGAAGAAGCCCTGGCCCTCTATTACCGGGAAATTGCCGATCTGGGCCTGGCCGCGGCGGCGCCCACCCTGGAAGCCTCGGCCGTAGCCCGGCCCCAGGGCCTGGAACTCCCCCTCCTGAGCCTGGAGGTAGCCCCGGACTGGCGGTTTGCCCGGGAGGTGTGGCTGGCCTCGGGCCTGGGGGTCTTGGGAAGGGCCTGGGACGCCATCAAGCGCCGCCTGAAGCTGGCCGGAGAAGTGGACCCCCGCCGGCAACTCCTCCGGGACCTGGAGCGGGCCCTGGCCGCGCTCAAGACCTGGCTGGCCTCCGAACTGGATGGCCAACTCCTCAATTACCGGGAGGGCCTGAAATTCCAGTACTTCTTCCCCCTGGTGGACCTGTGGCTCAAGCAGCAGGAAGCCAGCCTGGAAGACACCCTCGGGTCTCTCCTCGGGAGCCTCAGTGGCGCCGCGGAGGCCATGCACCTGGCAGAGGAAGACCGCACCGAGCGCCACCGGCGGCTGGAGCAACTGATCCCCGTGGCCCGGCGCATCGAGGCGCGGCTGGACGCGGGAGAACCCCAGCGCTAGCCTGAGGCTCCGGCAGTTCCCCGGCGCCGGCAATCACTGCGGCCGCGCCGGCTGCCCCGCTATTCCCCTCATTCTGAAGCACATTCATGGAAGTAAGCAAGGCTCACGGTCTCTAGGAGTGTGTCGGCGTGAACGCTCTACCTGAGGGCGGACATTTAGGCCCGCCCTTAGGGAAAAATTGCCGTTGGTCGGCGGTCTGAAACTTCTGCTAATATAGAGCGTTTGCCATAAATTCCTTCCATTTGGAGGTTCTCAAATCCCCCTAAATCCCTGCAGTGTCCGGTTAGGAAATTGCATGTGGAGGTCCGCCCCCCTCACCCCAGCCCTCTCCCCCCGAAGCGTGGGGAGAGGGAGTAGATTATTTTGCCAGGTTTAGTAACCATAACGTATTAAATCTATACCACTTTTCCCCTCTCCCCCGATGGGGGAGAGGGTCAGGGTGAGGGGGAAGTGATCTTCTCGGCAAAAAGTTACGTGAGCAAATTTATGAATAGTTGGACGACGTTTAACGAGCATTATTACTTTGCAAAAACCTAACCGGACACCGCTGCCTAAATCCCCCTTTTTCAAAGGGGGACTTTAACAGCAATTCCTTACAGTTCCCCCCCCTTTTTTAAAGGGGGGCAGGGGGGATTATAAGGCTTCCCGGAGCGGAAAAAACTTTCGGCAATTGCTATAAAATCCCCTATCCTGTCATTCTGAGGGAGTGGAGCGACCGAAGCATCTCATAAATTTGCGAGCAAGGAGATCCTTCGCGCCGCTCAGGATGACAAAATGGCTATGAGTAGGGGTCCCGACTCGCGCACCTTGCAGGCGAACCATAGATTAAGGGCGGATACCCAGGTCCGCCCCTACGAGAAAATTGCCGTTTGCCTGCACGAGACCGCTGCTAACGTCCCCTATCCTGTCATTCTTAAGGGAGTGGAGCGACCGGAGAATCTCATAAATTCGAGAAAATAGGAGATCACGAGAAGAGCCGGTTACCCCTTGGCCACGGGAGCTGAAAAGCTTACCGTGGTGCCCTTGCCTTCCTTACTCGAGATTTTTAGGGACCCGCCCAGGATCTCCACCCGCTCCTCCATGGCCGCCAGCCCGAAGCGTCGGGCCGGCTCCAGCTTCATGACTTCGTCCGCATTGAAGCCCCGGCCATTATCCTCCACCTTGAACAGGATGACATCGCCCCGACTCCTGACGGTCACCGTCACCTTGGAGGCCTCGGCGTGCTGGCCGGCGTTGCTCAAGGCTTCCTGCAGGATCCGGTAATAGGTGATCTTCTGTTCCGGCGACACCACCAGTTCGTTCAGCTCTTCGATTTTGTCCACGCACTTGATGTCATGATCCCGGGTGAATTCGTTTACCAGGTATTTCAAGGCCGCGGTGAATCCCAGATCCGTCAGGATGGCGGGGCTCAGGCTGCGGGAGAGCCGCCGCAACTCACCGATGAGGTCGTTGATATTGTGCAGGGCCTCATCGGAAACACGCTTCTGTTCCGCCTGTTCCGGGGTCAATTTGTCAGCCACCATCCGGATCTGGATCTTCAAGGCCCCCAGGGCCTGACCCAGTTCATCCCGGAGCTGCAGGGAAAGGTGCTGGCGCTCCATCTCCTGGACCACCAGGAGTTGGGAGGACAACTTTTTTAGCTTGAGCTCCGATTCCTGCAATTTTTTTTCAGCCCGGTCCTGGGCGGTAATGTCCTCGATGGTAAGCAGGATCTGTTCTTCAGAACCCCCCTTCTGTTGGATGCGCCTGGCGTTCAGCAGCATCACACGCTCGCCGATGGCGGGGAACTTGTGTTCTACCCGGTAATCGCGCAGCGAGGTCTTCTTGGGCAAGACCTCTTCCAGCAGCGTTCTCAGCTTCGGGAGATCCCACTGGTGATTTCCCAGTTCATAGATGAAGCGGTGGCTCGTCTCTTCGGGTAGCACCTTGAAGGTCTGGTAAAAAATCTGGTTGGCCATCCGCACCCGGAGATTCCGGTCCAGCACCAGCAACGATTCCCGCACGGTCTGGAAGATGGCCCGGATGAAATCCCGGGATTCCTCGACTTCTTCGGCCGCTCTCTTCTGCTCGTCAATGTCGATCAGGAGCAGCACCGCGCCCTCGATCTTGTCCTCTAGGGTGCGATAGGGCTTGATCTGCAAAGAATACCAGCGGCCTTCCCGGTCTTTGACTTCCTGGGCCCAGGCATTCAGGGAGTGGATGACATTTAAGGTCTGCATCTCCAGGTCAGGGATGTCAATCTTGAGCTTGATACCCCCGATGGGCCGGCCGAGGTCGGCGGGGATCAGGTTCAGGACTTCCTGGGCCCGGGGGGTGAAGGAGCAAATCTTGAGGTCACGGTCCAGCCTGACACTGGGGATGTTGGTGCTGGTGATGAAGTTGTTGAGATCACTGTTGACCTGCCCCAGTTCAGCGTTGCGGTCCTGGAGTTCGTCGTTGAGGGTGGAGAGCTCTTCGTTGGCCGACTGCAGCTCTTCCTTGGCAGTCTCCAACTCCTCGTTGACGCTTTGAAACTCCTCGTTGGTGGAGAGGATCTCCTCGTTGGCGGCCCGGAGTTCCTCGTTAGCCCCCCCCAAATCTTCCATTACCGAGCGGATGTAGTCCTTGGTGGCGGCCAGTTCCTGTTGCAACTCCCGGACGAGCCGGTCTTTGGACTCCGGCCCCTCCCCGCCGGCCACGGCGGGCGCTTCCACCTCGGCCGGCGGGACCGCAACCCCGGGTGGCTCCTCGAAGAGGACCAGGAAAAAGCGTTCTTGGCCGGGTTTGGCCATGAGGGGCACCACCTGGACGTTGACCTGGTGCAGCCGGCCGTCGTAGCGCACCTGCAGATTCTTCCGGGTGATGGGCTCGTTAAGCCGCCTGGCCTCTTTGAAAGCGCTGTGGAGTTCCATGAGCAGGCTTTTCCGGACCATCTTCATGAGGTTGAAGCTGGCCTCCCCCGGGGCCGGTTTTAGGTAGGAGCCCGTCTCGCCCCGGAATTGCAGAATTTCCATCTCCTCGTTGACCAACACCCCTGGGGGAGCAAACTGGTTGAGCACCAGGGAGTCCGCTTCCTTGAAAAGATCTTTTTTGCTCCAGGCCCCCTCTCCACCAGGAAGCTTGGCGATGGCTTGCATTCCTTCGCCCAGGCCTCTCCGGCCCAGGGTCAGGGGAATTTGACCAAAGAAGGCTTTCCGGCGGTAAATTTTGTATTTCTGGTTCACCAGAGAGAATAAGTCCGGGGACTGGCCGAGGCTCTCGGAGGCCCCCATCATCAGGAAGCCCGTGGGCTTGAGGGCGAAATGGAATATTTGGATAACCCGTTGTTGCAGCACCGGCTCCAAATAGATGAGGACGTTGCGGCAGCTAATGAGGTCCATCTTGGAGAAGGGCGGGTCCTGGATCAGGTTCTGTTGGGCGAAAATGCACAGGTCCCGGACGGTTTTGTTTACCTGTAAGGAGCCGTTGTTTTTGATGAAAAACCGGGACAATCTCTCCGGGGAGACATCCTCAACGATATTCTCCGGATAAATGCCATTCCGGGCCTTCTCGATCACCGTACTGCTCACGTCCGTGGCGAAAATCTGGATGGGGGTGGCCGCGGCCTGGTCTCCCAGGTACTCCAGCCAGGCCATGGCCAGGGAATAGGCCTCCTCCCCGGTGGAGCAACCCGGCACCCAGATGCGCACCTGGCCTTCCGGTGACTTTTGACGCGCGAGGAGGGGAAAGATCTCGGTCTTCAGGGCCTCAAAGGCCTTGGGGTCCCGAAAAAAACCCGTTACCTTGATGAGCACGTCCTGGTAGAGATTGGTCACTTCCCCGGGATTTTCTTGAAGATAGCGGATGTAGGCTTCCGGCTTGGTGATCTTGTTCAGGGCCATGCGCCGCATGATGCGGCGCCAGATGGTGGTATGCTTATAGTGGGTCAGGTCCACGCCGCTGGCCTTGTTGAGCAGGCCCAAGATCTGCCCCAGGTTTTTGTCCTTCACGGGGAGCGCTTTCGCCTTCGCCGGCGTGGTAGCGGGAGAGGTAGGGGTGGCGCGCCAATTCGGCCAACTCCCTGGCGATACCTTCCGGGGGTAAGACAAAATCCACGCATCCCGTCGCGATGGCGCTCTTGGGCATGAAATAGTAGCGGGCGGATTTCTCCTCCTGGGCAAAGGTGATGCCCCCGGCGTGTTTGATGGCCTCAATCCCCAGGGTGCCGTCGGAGGAGGACCCGGACAGGATGATGCCGATGGCTTGCCCGTCATGGCTCTCCGCCAGGGAGCGGAAGAAGTGGTCGATGGACATCTGGGGCTTCCGCTCCTTGGGGCGGGCGGTCAGGTACAGCAGATTACCCGTGATGGTCATGAGGGCGTTGGGAGGGATGACGTAAACCTGGTTGGCTTGCAGCTCGGTGCGGTCCTTCACCTGGCTCACCGGCATTTTGGTCAGCTTGGCCAGGAGCTCGGGCAGGAGGGACTCGTGCGCCGGGTCCAGGTGCTGTACCACCACGAAGGCCATGCCCGTGTCGGGGGGCAGCGCCGGGAAGAACTGGGTCAGGGCCTCGTAGCCGCCGGCCGAGGCGCCGATGCCCACCACCAGGGAAGGCCCCGCTTCGGTTTGGCCAGGCTCGGCGGCTTTCTGGCGGGAGGCCGGGGCCCGGCCGGGGCCGGGCGATCCTGCCCGGCGTTTGCCCCCGGTGGCGGCGCTTTTTTTGGCGGCTGTCTTGGTGGGAGTGGCTGGGGCTACGGATTCAGGGGACTGGGATGGGGCGTCCCCGGCAGGGGCGTCCGGGGCGGATTTCTTCGCTCTGGCCATATCTCGCTACCCTCCAGCACAATCGTCAATTGAGGATTCGGGGATGAGAGCTCGTCGCCGCCACCCACTACCCAGGGCCGGAGAGGGGTGGTCTGATCTCCCCGGCGGATAAAAAAGCCGCGATATCCGGGCGCTTGCCGGCGGTTGGCTGGGCCTTTGGCTGGATATGGCTGCTCTTTTAAAAAAATAGCACTTATCATGAATAATTAATAGCATAAGTTTAATTGAGGGAAAAATAGCCGGCTTCGCCTTCCGAAAAAGCCTTTCCCATCCAGCTATCCAGAAGTAACGCTATCCCCCATCCCCCAGGGCAAGACAACCACACGTCAGGATGCCCCAAGAGAATATGGCCCATGCCTCATGGCCGGATTTCTTCCGGTCGTGGTCAAGCCACATTACCTCCCGCTTGACCAAACGCACTTCACCCGGCAGTCCATCTGGGGCGGGAGCGTGAGTCGCTTGCCACTATAGATATAATCCTTCCTGGCCCCCTTTGATAGAGGGGGAAATTTGCGACTAACTCGACATAATTATGATTCTCAGGATGAGGTCAGATGATTTTACGAAACCCAACCT
>CAVVFW010000021.1:0-67402 GCA_963747645.1 uncultured delta proteobacterium
AGGCATAAAAACTTCAGGCTAAACTACTTTCTTTCAATAGGAGGAAGGGATGCAGCGACCACCTAAAACGATTTTCTTGGGTATCCTGGCGGGCCTGGTCCTGGCACTAACGCCGGGGCCGGTCCTGGCCCAGCAGCTGAGTGGCCCCCCAGCGGATCCGGGACTTAAGTACTCCACCCCGATGCCGCCCGGCGTCGCCTGCCCGGACAAGGTGGAGACCCGCCTCGGCACCCTCAACTTCTTCGACGGCTTTCCGGACCAGGCCAGTGCCGACAAGCTCTTGAACAATCTCGACTTTCAGCGGGCGGTACAGGCGTACCTGTTAGCGATCCCGGCCGTGAGCCAGGTCGCTGACCGCAATGCGTGCCTAACACTGGGAGCGGCCAACCAGACCATTCCGATCTGGGAACAGTTAGTGGATTCACGGACCATCGGGCTGACTTTCAATGACAACACTGTCTACAGCTGGGGCTGGCTCAATCTCAAGAAGGGCCCGCTTGTGGTCGAAGTCCCGCCCAAGGTGCTCGGCGCCGTAAATGACATCTGGTTCCGCTGGGTCATTGACGTGGGCATCACCGGGCCCGACAAGGGCAAGGGGGGCAAATACCTGTTTCTGCCACCCGGCTACAAGGGTGATGTCCCCAAAGGCTACCACGTGGTTCATTCCCCTACCTACAATCTCTGGATTCCATGGCGGAGTTTCCTGGTGAAAGGCGACCCGAAACCCGGCATCGAACTCGTCAAGAAGCACACCAAAATTTATCTGCTCACCGATAAGGACAAACCGGCGCCGCCGCTCAAGTATGTTGATATCTCCGCCAAACCTTTCAACATCATCAACCCGGCGGATTTCAGGTTCTGGGAACTGCTCAATGAAGTTGTGCAGGAAGAGCCGGCCGAATCGCTCGACCAGATACGGATGGGTTACTACGCCTCAATCGGCATCCAGAAAGGCAAGCCGTTTGCTCCTGATGCGAGGATGAAGAAAATTCTGACGGAGGCCGCCGCCGTGGGCGATGCAACGGCGCGGGCGATTGCCTTTCACTGGCGCGAAAAAGCTGGCTATTATTATGCAAACAGCCACTGGCAGCTGCCCTTTGTCGGGGGCTACAAGTTCCAGAGTCAGCCCGGTGTATTGAATCTCGACGGTTACATCTTCTATTACTTCATGGCAACCGGGGTTACCCCGGCGATGGAGGAGAAGATGGTGGGCCGCGGCTCGCAGTACGCCTGGACTGCCCGGGACGCCAAGGGCGAGCCGCTCGACGGCGGCAAAAACTACAAGCTGCATCTGCCGCCGAACATCCCGGTAAAAGATTTTTGGTCGGTGATTTTGTACAGCAATCAGACGCGCTCGATGATCCAGACCAATGAACGCTTCCCGAGCGTCAGCAGCCAGACCAAGGGACTCCTGGTCAATGCCGACGGTTCGGTGGACGTCTATTTCGGACCCAAGGCCCCGCCCGGCAAGGAGAAAAACTGGGTACAGACCGTCCCCGGCAAGGGCTGGAACACGATCCTGCGCCTCTATGGCCCGCTGGAGCCCTGGTTTGCTAAGACCTGGCGGCCGGGAGAGATCGAACTCCAGCCATGATCTAACCAAAGGAAAACAATTATGAAACGTTTGTTTGGAGTTTTTAGCGTAGTTGGCACGCTGCTCGTGCTTTGTTTTTTTCTCGTATTGCCAGCCTCTGGCGAGGCCCAAGGGCCGCAAGGACTGAGCCTCAAGGAAGCTCAGGAGATTGCCATAGACGCGTACATCTACGGCTATTCCCTCATCACCACGGATGTCACCCGGATGCAGATGAGTAACGTGGCCAAGGTCGAGGCAATGCGCGCCCCGACAGGCACCTTCTTCAACATTAAGGGCTATCCGCCGGCTACCTATCGCGGCGTTTCGGCGACGAATGCCGACACGCTCTACTCGGTAGCCTGGCTGGATTTGTCCGAGCCGCAGGTGTTCAGCCATCCCGAAATCAAGCAGCGCTTCTTCACGTTCGAGCTGGTGGATCTGTGGATGATCGTCAAGAACAGCGTCGGCACCAACACCAGCGGCTCCAAGGCGATGACCTATCTTTTCACCGGCCCGGGCTGGAAAGGTAAGGTGCCGGAGGGCATGACGCATATCAGCTTCCCGACGCGTTACATGATCATTTTGGGCCGCACCTACGCGCTGGACACCAAAAAAGACCTGGCCAAAGTGCATGCCTTGCAGGCACAGTACAAAGTCGTGCCTTTGTCGGCCTACGGCAAGCCCTACAAGTTCGAGGCGCCGCCGGTTAATCCGAATCCGGGTTTCAGCATGACCGAAGCTCCCCAGAAGGCGATTGCCGCCTTGGGCACGACTGGCTATTTCAGCCTGATGGCCAAGCTCATGGGGAGCGCGGCGCCCCCGGCTCCGGAGGACGCGCCCATCCTGGCCCGGATGGCCAAGATCGGCATCGTCCCGGGAAAGCCCTTTGACCCCAACCAGCTCGCTCCGGCGGTGCAGGCGGCCCTGAAAGAGGTGCCGGAGATGGCAGTCAAGCGTATGGCCGCGACCTGGGAATCACTGGGTAAGGACGTGAATGGCTGGCGGGTGACCACGGTCGGCGGCCGCTACGGCACCAACTATCTCGAGCGCGGCGCCTGGGCCGCCAGAGGCTGGCCTTCGCAACTGCCCAACGTCTCGGTGTATCCGACGACCTACGTTGACAGCACCGGGCAAAAACTTACGGGGGCCAACAAGTACACCCTGACCTTCCCCAAGGGGCAACTGCCGCCGGTCAACTCCCAGGCCTTCTGGTCCATCACGATGTATGAGAACACCCCCACGGGCCTGTGGTTCTACCCTAACTCCCTGAACAAGCTCACCGTGAGCCCCCGGAACAAGCTGAAATACAACCAAGACGGGTCCCTGACCCTGTATTTCCAGACTGACTCCCCGGGTAAGGCCAAGCAAGCCAACTGGCTGCCCGCACCGGAAGGGCTTTTTGCACTGACACTACGCCTGTACTGGCCCAATACCACGCCGCCATCAATCCTGGGCGGCACCTGGAGTCCGCCAGGGGTTGTGAAGATTAAGTAACGCCGGCACAGCCTTGGGGAGTGAGAAGGAAAGACAGTTTGTCTCCGGTGGAGTGGAGAAATAAATCTTACCAATCAGGAGGAAGAGATGGAGCGACGAAGACTAAAAATTTGGCTCCTGGCAACTCTGGCCCTGCTCTTGGCCGCGGTGCCGGTCCTGGCCCAGCAGATCACGGGGGTGCCGGGTTCGCCCAGCGCCACCACGACGATCCAGGGCGACCAGATTCCGGCGCCGCCGCCCGAAGTTCGGCGGGAAGATTGAGCGCAACGCGGCGCAGTCGAAGCCCTGGTGGCCGCCGCGCATCGAGCCGCCCAAGGGTGCGCCTAACATCTTACTGATCATGACCGACGATTCCGGCTTCGGCGTCCCCAGCACGTTCGGCGGCGTCATCCCCACCCCGGCGCTCGACCGCATCGCCAAGAACGGCCTGCGCTACACCAACTTCAATTCCACGGCGCTGTGCTCGCCCACCCGGGCGGCGCTGATCACCGGGCGCAATCACCACTCGGCCGGCTTCGGCGTGATCTCGGAGCAGGCGACCGGCTACCCGGGCTACAACAGCATCATCACCAAGGACAAGGCGACCATCGGCCAGATCCTGAAGGACAACGGCTACCGGACGTCGTGGTTCGGGAAGAACCACAACACGCCGGCCTTCCAGGCAAGCGCGGACGGGCCGTTCGACCAGTGGCCCATCGGCATGGGCTTCGAGTACTTCTACGGCTTCATGGGCGGGGATACCAACCAGTGGCAGCCGTCAACCTTGCCCGCAATACGACGTACATCTACCCCTTCGTCGGCAACCCGACGTATAATCTCACCACCGCGATGGCCGACGAGGCGATCGCCTACATGAATCGGATCAACACACTGGCCCCGGACCAGCCGTTCTTCGTCTACTACGTCCCCGGCGGCACCCACGCTCCACATCACCCGACGCCGGAATGGATCAAGAAGATCAGCGACATGCACCTGTTCGACCAGGGTTGGAACAAGCTGCGCGAGCAGATCTTCGCCAACCAGAAGAAGCTCGGCGTGATTCCAAAGGATGCCAAGCTGACGCCCTGGCCGGACGACCTGTTGAAGAAGTGGGACACGCTCACCGCGGACGAGAAAAAGATGTTCCTCCGCCAGGTGGATGTCTTTGCGGCGTACGTGGCCTACACCGACCATGAGATCGGCCGGGTGATCCAGGCGGTGGAAGACATGGGCAAACTCGACAACACCCTGATCATCTATATCAACGGCGACAATGGCAACAGCGCCGAGGGCACCCTGATCGGCACGCCGAACGAGGTCGCCATGTTCAACGGCGTCATGGTGCCGGTGGAGGACCAGCTCAAGTATTTCTACGACGCCTGGGGCTCGGATAAGACCTATCCGCATATGGCGGTGGCGTGGACGTGGGCCTTCGACACGCCCTTCTCCTGGACCAAGCAGATCGCCTCGCACTTCGGCGGCGTGCGCCAGGGCATGGCGATTTCCTGGCCGAAGGTGATCAAGGACAAGGGCGGCATCCGCAACCAATTCCACCACATGATCGACATCGTACCGACGATCCTGGAGGCGGCCAAAATTCGCGCCCCCAAGGTCGTGGACGGCATCAAGCAGGCACCCATCGAGGGCGTCAGCATGGCCTACACCTTCGACAAGGCGAACGCCAACGCCCCGTCGAAGCATAAGACGCAATACTTCGAGATGATGGGCGACCACGCCATCTACCACGAGGGCTGGATCGCCAGCACCAAAGTCATGCGGCCGCCCTGGGACACGATGGGGCCGGTGAGTCAGGATCCTGCCGGCTTCCCGTACGAGCTCTATGACCTCAGGAAGGATTGGACTCAGTTCGACAACGTCGCGGCTAAATACCCGGCGAAGTTGAAGGAGATGGAGAAGCTCTTCTGGACCGAGGCAAAGAAATACCAGGTGCTGCCGCTGGATGCGACGGTGGCGACCCGCCTCGTCACGCCCCGACCGAGCATTACCGCCGGCCGCAATGTGTTCACGTATTCCGGAGAGTTCACCGGCACGCCGAATGGCGACGCACCGAGCATCCTCAACGCCTCATACAACTTCAAGGCCGAGGTGGAGGTCCCCCAGGGCGGCGCCGAAGGGATGATCGTGACCCAGGGCGGCCGCTTCGGCGGGTACGGCTTTTACGTGCTGAAGGGTAAGCCGGTGTTCCTGTGGAACCTGGTCGACATGAAGCGGCTCCGCTGGGAAGGCGCCGAGGCGCTAACACCGGGCAAGCACACCCTGGAGTTCGACTTCAAGTACGACGGCCTGGGCATGGGCACGCTGGCCTTCAACAACATGAGCGGCATCGGCCGCAGCGGCACGGGCGTGCTCAAAGTGGACGGCAAGGAGGTGGCCACCCAGAAGATGGAGCGCACCCTGCCGCTGATCCTGCAGTGGGACGAGAACTTCGACGTCGGCGCCGACACCGGCACCCCGGTGAACGACGCGGACTACCAGGTGCCGTTCAAGTTCACCGGCAAACTCAACAAGTTGACGCTCACCATCGACCGGCCGAAGCTGTCGCCCGAGGATGTCAAGAAACTCGAAGCGGCAACGCGGAACAACAAGGTGAGTGAGTAGGGCAGTACCAATTTAAGGAGCGAGTGTCGAGAGGAAGTATGGAGGCTGAGTGCCGCAGAGATCGCACCACGGCCATCCCACTTCCCTCGGCACCTGCTCTCGGCCCGGTTATACCCCTTAACAGAAGGCTGGATCTCAAAGATCCGGAAAGGAGCAACCCATGAAACGACTAAGTGAATTCTCCTCACGCCTGATTCGCCCCCGCCGGGTGCTTCTCCTGGCGGCAGTGGTGTTATCCTTGTTGGCCGGGGCGGCGACGGCGATTGCCGCATCCGATTCGCCCCAGCTCATGTTCGTGCAGAGTGCGGATGATTTTAAGGTCGATGCTGCCAAGAGCACCTTCCGGTTGGTGAAGGTCAACCAGCAGACCATGTACTTCTCGGACCGGCCGAAGCGTATCGTCGGGCATATCAAAATGGCCGACTATCTCAAGGAATGGACCGCCAAAGCCGGCAAGGACAATTTCGGCGCCGATGCGCCCAACGCCACGCTGTCCGTCTACGAGCCGGGAAAACCTGAGAATACCCTGGTGGTGGTCAAGCTCACCAAGCCGGTGGTGGACGGTGCGGACCTGGTCTACACCTATAAAATTCTCAACGGCACGATGCCTGCCAGTGGCGGCCCGACGGCGCTGTTCATCGATTGGATCGGGGTCGGCGGCGGTGTCGGCCGCGGCTTCCACGGGGTCGGCGTCGGCCTCCGCGGTCCCGGGTGGCGATAGAATAGCGTCCCTTAACTATCTTTCATAAATCCGGAAGCTTAAAACTCCCCCTCCCCCTGGGGGGAGGGGGAATATTGCCAGACGCCGCATAAGGTTAGTGGACTAACCGGGGTGGAAGCACCCGGATGGCGGCCGGATCAGAGGCGATCTAGGTTATCGCCTTGCTCGGCATCTGGAGATTCCCACTACCAGCTGCCTGCAACTCACTGCTTACCTAATCCATTGACTTCCCGCGAGAACTAAGTTAATTTATTCACATGGTTGCCCGGGGCAAAAGTATCCTGAAGAACCTGGAGCCGGAAGTGGCCGCCATCAACGAGGCGCTTGCGGCCAATCTCCAGACCCACGTGCCGTTAATCGCCGAGGTGGGGCGCCATATCCTACTCAGCGGCGGCAAGCGCATCCGGCCGCTGCTGTTTATCCTGAGCGCCCGGATGTGCGGCTGCCAGGGCAATCATCTGAGCGGTTTTTCCACCATCTTTGAATACCTCCACGCCGCCACCCTGCTGCACGACGATGTCATCGACGCGGCCAGCGTGCGCCGGGGAGCTTCCACCGCCAACACCATCTGGGGCAACCAGGCGGTGATCCTGGTGGGTGACTTTCTCCTGGCCAAAGCCCTGTCCCTGGCGGTGACCACCAATAAATTAAAGATCCTGCAGGTGCTGTCGAACGCCACCACCATGATGGCCGAAGGCGAGATCCTCCAACTCATCCACGCCGGGAATCTGAAAATTACCGAAGCCGAATACTTCGAGGTCATCAACCGCAAGACCGCCATCCTCATGTCCGCCGCCTGCCAGATCGGGGCCATCCTGGGTGGGGTCCCCCCGGGCCAGGAAGAGGCCCTGACCCAAATGGGGTTGAACCTGGGGACCACCTTCCAGGTGGTGGACGATATTTTGGATTACACCGGGGACGAAAGGAAGTTGGGCAAGGAAGTCTGTGCCGATCTGCGGGAAGGCCGGGTCACTTTGCCCCTGATTCACGCCCTGGCCCAGGCCTCGCCTGCGGATCGGGAGCGCCTGGCCGCCATCGCCCAGGATTTGACCCCGGAGGCGGCCCCGGAACTCCGGAGTATCCTGGATAAATCCGGGTCCCTGGACTACGCCCGCACCGTCGCCCGAAGTTATACCCTTAAGGCCCAGGAGAACCTGGAGACCTTCCCCCCTTCCCTGGAAAAGACCTACTTTTGGGCCATCACCGAAGAACTGCTGGCCCGGACCCATTGACCCGGGCCGGGATGGGCTCCGGAACCCTCCTCCAACGACGCAATCTTTCAGATTATTTTTAAAAAATTACCCGGTTAAACTTCCAACCCCAGTCGCCTCGGCTAAGGGCCGGGCCGGGTAGGCGGTCTCCGGACTTTCCCCTTCATTTTACTTGACATTATCCGTGTCTTACGGTAAATTTTTTCTTGTAGATAGCATGTCAGACTGAAGGCAGGGCAGCGGGCCCTGGCCATAGATCGGAAGGGTATGCTAATCGCCCTCCCTTTTTTTTTGCCTGGCTGCTCTCGCAGTCCTGCTCCTGGGGCGGGATAAGTGTGACAAAATTTAGGAGGTTCCTCATTCATGAAGGAAAGGGGAAGAGTTAAGTGGTTCAATGATTCCAAGGGATTCGGTTTTATTTCCCGGGAGAACGGCCCCGATGTCTTTGTGCATCACAGCGCCATCCAGAGTGATGGCTTTCGGACCCTGGCTGAAGACCAGGAGGTCGAGTTCGAGGTGGTTCAAGGTCAAAAAGGACCCCAGGCGCAAAACGTCACCAAGCTATAATTGCTAACCACTTGAGGCTGGGAACTCCGGCGGTCCTATTGGCCCCGGAGTTCCGCCATATTGACCCCAAGGAGGTGAGCCGTGGCCCGCAATCGATATGGCTGGGAGAAACGAGCCAAGGAAATCGCCCGGAAGCAAAAGAGCGATGAGAAGATGAAAAAGCGCCAGCATCTGGCCACTGCTGAAGAAACTCCAGAAGAACCCACGGCGCAGGAAGAAGCAACTATTGAGGAATAACCGGAATCTCCTCCAGATCGGGTCGGGCGACACCATCGGGACAGGGGAATTGTGTCGCCGCTCAAGAAGGAGAAGATAGTGTCGATCAAATTGTATGTGGGCAATCTGCCCATGGAAATGACCGAAACCGAATTAAAGGACCTCTTCACCGAGGCCGGCAATGTGGCCTCGGCCAAAATTATCACCGACCGGCAGACCGGCCAACCCCGGGGCTTCGGTTTTGTGGAAATGGAAACCAAACTGGAAGGGACAAAAGCTATCTCCATGCTGAACGGCCGCCAGGTTGAGGGCCGGGTCCTGGCAGTCAATGAAGCCAGGCCCCAGGCTCGCACCGGCGGTGGTGGCGGCGGCGGCGGTCGCGGGGGCGGCGGCGGCTACGGCGGCGGTGGTGGTGGTGGCGCGGCGGCGGTCGCGGCGGCTACCGCTAAGCCAACAGGCTCCGTCTAAAACGGCGCCGACACAGCTACCCCACACCGGCAGGGTCCACGAGGCCTTGCCGGTTTTTCTGTAAATAGCGGTCAGCTTTCAGCAGCTTAAAGATATCCGTTTAAGCAAAAGAGGCCGGACGCGCTTGGACGATCCGGCTGCGGGTGCCTGAACCCCAGAGAGATAAAAGTCAATGAAGATATGCTGCATTGGATTCGACCTGCCCGAGGGCAAAGTGAAGTATCAGGACGAGCTCGTCATCTCCCTGGACCAGAAATTATCCCCCAAGAAGGTCACCCCGTTCTACGTTGAGTTCACCCGGGACGACTTCAGCCATTGCGACGCTTTTCTGGTCGCCCGGGAGAAGATCTGGGATCTCCTCATCCTGGACCTGGAAAAACTGGAATCCCGGCGGGACCGGAGTGCGGATGCGGCGGAACAAGAGCTCCTGGATAAGTGCCTGGGGTATCTGGAACAGGAAGTGCCCCTGTGCGACGGCCAGTTCAGTGAGGCGGAACTGGTTCTCTTAAGAACCCTGGCTCCCTTGAGTTTAAAGCCCACGCTGGTCGCAGCCGAGGCGCCGGAACTGAATGACGCCATCACCCAGATCCTGAAAAAATCCGGCATCGTCTTCTTCTACACCGCCGACAAGAAAGAGGTGCATGCCTGGCCGGTGCCAAAGGATTCGGACATCGTCACCTGCGCCGGCAAGATTCACTCCGACCTGGCCCGGGGGTTCATCAAGGCCGACATCGTCAGCTACCACGACTTTATGCAGGTCTACAACATGGCCGAAGCCCGGGCCAAGGGCCTGGTAAAGCTGGTGGACCGTGATTACACCATCCACCCCGGGGACATCATCGAAATTCGGTTCAACGTCTAGGTCAGGCGCCAGGGGTAAGGCTTCACCGGAGCCTTGCCTTAACTGCGGCAGGCGGGCATCTCCTCTAGGACAACGCCCAGGGCGGTTACCCCGATCATCGGATCAATCAACGATTAACCAGTTATTTTTAAGGCTTCAGGTACCGACGGAAACTATTTTGGAAATGTTGCCCAAAACCCCTCCGTCTCTGACCGAAGAAGTCATAAGAGAGTTTGAAAAGGACTGCATCGCCTATTCCCGCTTTTAACTATCTGATAAATAATTCGTTTCTCATACCCATTTGAGACCTCTGCGAAAAACCATTTTGTTATCCTGAGTGGAGCGAAGGATCTCGTATATTTGCGTACTTATGAGATTTTCGGTCGCTCCGCTCCCCTCAGAATGACAGGTGAGGGGACCTTCGCAGAGGTCTCCATTTGCCATCAAACGAAGATTATATTTGGGGGCCAGACCCATATGCCGCCCCGACAATGCCGCATTTATTAATTGCGACTCGGTAGAGAACCATGCTTTATCTTGAAAGAGCCTTGCCATAATTCTTGAATAGCTCTGCAGCCGTCAATCCGGGCGGGACGTCGCTGGGTTGTATAACGCTTGAGCACGATTTATCCGGGTCACCCTCATAACTGCGGCCGGCGGGCAATCCCGGGCCTCAGGCGACAAAATAGCTCTGGCAGGCCCGGTCCAGGTTTTCCGGGGTGAGACTGGGAGCCAGTTGGTGGAACCGGCAATAATCCAGGATCTGCTCCAGGAGGTCCCGGGGATGACAGGCAGTCAGCGGGCGTTGGCCGTCGTCATAGTACCGGCCCAGGAGATACTCCACCGCCTCCGGGTTGAACTCCAGATGGTACTGATCGCAGTAGAGGCGGAAAATCTCCACAAACTGGGTCCGGGTCACATAATCCACCTTGACCTTGGAGCGCAGGCGCCGCAAAAAGGCATCATCCACCAGGGAGCGGGGCTCCAGGTTGGTGGCAAAGATAATGAACTGGTCAAAGGGGATGGCGAACTTCTGGCCGGTGCGCAGGCGCAGGAAATCCTGGTGATTTTCCAGGGGAACGATCCAGCGGTTGAGCAGTTCCTGGGGAGGAATCTGCTGGCGGCCGAAGTCGTCCACGATAAACACCCCGTTGTTGGCCTTTAATTGCAGGGGGGCCTCAAAATATTTGAGGGTAGGCTTATAAGCCAGGTCCAGCATGTCCAGGGTGAGTTCGCCCCCCACCGTCACCACTGGGCGGCGGCACCGCACCCACCGGCGATCAACTCTCTCGCCCTCTGAGACTGCCTTCTCCGAGCGCTTATGGGTGATTTCATCAAAGACCTGAATTACCTGGCCGTCCACAAAGAGGGCGTAGGGCACCAGGATGTCATCCTCCCAAATCCTGCCTAAACGCTGGGAGAGGAGGGTCTTGCCGTTTCCCGGGGGGCCATAGAGGAAAAGGGGCTTGCCGCTCACCGCCGCCACTCCCATTTGCTCAAGGATCTCGGCGGACAGCACCAGTCCCTTGAAGGCCTGTTGGACGCGGTCGGGGGTGATCTCGGCCCCCCCGATACTCTGGCGGGTCACCTGTTGCCAGTAGTCTTTCAGCGTCACCGGGGCCGGTCCCGTATAGGCATCGTATTCCAGCAACTGCGCCGCCTGCTTTCTCCCCGCCTCGGTCAGGGAATGCCGGTTGGCCAGGCTCAAGAACTGACCGCCAGATTCATGGGGTCGGGACCCCGCACCTCGACCCACCTGGCCTTTTTCAAGTAGTCCACCAATTCGGTGATGATGCTGGGCGACACCTTCAGACGTTCCGCCAGGTCCCCCAGGGTGAAGAAATCCATATAGAAGCAATGCTTCAAGGCGAGTTGGCTCAGGAATAGCGCCGGCAGACCTAAATCCTCAATGGTCGCGGGCGCGGCCCATCTCAGATCGGTTATCCCCTCGGCTTCCGGCCCGGGGCTGCCGTCCAACGCAATTCCGTAGCGGTTATCCATGGCATCCATTGATCTCTCCCGGGCCCTGGCACCACAGCCTGAGCCGGCGGCCCGTCACAGCCTAACCCTGCGGCCGTCGGATGATTTCGGCCTCTCCTCAACTTTCACCTGTTACCGAGATTATCGGCAGATTAGCTTCGTTTGTTTAGAATTGATGATTGGGACCGCCTCGTTAAGTCTGCCCCCAAGAGATGACCGGCTTCTCAACCACAATATTTTCGATGACGAGCCTGACTTTTATTCCCGTCACACTCTGCCCCGGTTCCAGGTACACCAGGGGATAACTGCCTCAGGGGACAGCGGCGTCGGGCGGAACCGGCCCACCCAAATTTTTCAAAATTTAACACCTTGGCGTAGCTCCTGGTCCAGCGACCAGTCGGTTTCGAAAAATTTAACCCCCATCTGGTAACGCCCTGGTTTATGGATCAGGGGCCGCATCCACATAATTACCCCCGTATGCCTTCTCTCCCGGTCGTCCCCCGGCCTTACATACGTAAATTCCACATGATGCCGCGGGGTCAGGGGTTTCGGGCCCTCTATCCTGGCACCGACGGCGCTGATATCCAACAACAAGGTTTCCGCCAACGGCTGGCCATTGAAGGTTTTCACCTCCCAATCCACCTGGTAGCGCAAGCATTTGCGGGTTACTTTGGGCGGCATTTTCCTGTCCGGAGAAGAATACGGTAAACCTCTCATCTGATTTATCGTGAGATGCCGAATTTTTGATAAATTCTAGACTCGTATCATCATCTTAAACATCTTCATTAATTTTTGGGCAGGCCTTTCTCTAGGGGAAATTTAATGCCGCTCTCATTTCGGGGATTGAACTCAGATAGTTGCTGGGAAGGATATGGCGGACGGATAGTCCGGCGGGGTACAGATCAATAGTAGAAGCAGGTAAGGTGGTGTGCCCCGTTGTCTATGAGGCTAGCCTCAGGGCTCTCGGCAACCGGCATCGATTGCTTGATCTGCCCCTCCCCTGCCCCGGTTTTAGTCCCGGCCTTTGACCCGCCAGATGTCCCGGAAGAATTCCTGCATATACCGCCAGGACCGCCGCGCCGCCCGGGGGTTGTAGGCTACTCCGGAGGCCGGGTTATCCCCCGCCGCCGGGTTGGTGAAGCCGTGCACCGCCCCCCCGAAGAAAACCATCTGCCAGTCCGCCCCGGCTTGCCGCATGGTCTTCTCAAAGGCGGCGATATCAGCCGGGGAAACGTGGGGGTCGTCGGCCCCGTGAAGCACCAGCACCGCAGCCTTAATCCGTTTGAGGTCATCGGGACTGGCCTTGGGCAGGCCGCCGTGGAAGCTCACCACCCCGGCCAGGTCCGCCCCGGAGTAGGCCAGTTCCAGGACCGTGGTGCCCCCGAAGCAGAAGCCGATGGCCGCCAGGCGTTTGGGGTCCACCCGGGGATCAGCCGCCAGGACCTTGAGGGCCGCCTGGGCCCGGGCCCGGAGAAGGTCCGGGTTGCCCCGCAGGGCCCCGGCCAGCTTGCCAGCCTCCTCCCGGTCCCGGGTAGTAGCGCCGCCCCCGTACATATCCGCGGCCAGGGCCACGTACCCCAGGCCCGCCAGTTTTACGGCCCGTTCCCGGGCGAAATCGTTGAGGCCCCACCACTCGTGGACCACCAGCACCCCGGGGCGTTTGCCCTTGAGGCCGTCATCATAGGCCAGGAAGCCCCGCATCACCGTGTCGTCTTGCCGGTACTCCACCGTCTGCGTCACGATCTTGGCCTCGACCGCCGTGAGGGAGAGCAGGATGAAAGCCATCGCCCCGCCAAGGATGAGCCAGGTTTTGTAGGGCATAATTTTCTCCCGCCTTCATCCGGTTAAGAAGGGTCCGACACCGGGGCGCGCCGAACCGCGGTCCGGGGTTAGCAGTCTGGACCGGTCTGCCGGCCTGGCGCGAGGCGCCGGTCCCACCGTTTCCAGACTGGCTTCAGGGGTGGATAAGGTACTGTATCTTGACCTCGATCCCGGCCACCTGGTTGGCGATGCGCCGCACCCGGGCAATCACTTCTTGTTCTTCAGTCAGGTTGGCCTTGATATCCACGAAGAGCTCCCCTGCTTGGGCGCACACCTTGGCGGTGGGAAACTCTTCCACCAGGGCTGCCTGGACCCGGGCCGCCAGGGTCTGGTCATCGAGCATTTTCTGGGACGGGGCTGTAGTGCTGAAACCGGGCAGCTTGGCGGCTTGGAGGATAAACTCCACCGCATCGTCCACCTTGATCGCCTTGATGTGCAGGACCATATCGTAGAGCATGGGGTCCCAGGTATCCACCCCGAAGACCTGAATGCCCCAGCGGCGGCGCTCGTCATCGTCCTTCTTCAAGATATGCCGGGCCTCGTCCGCCGAGATATTTTCCCGTTTCATCTCCTCGGCAATCCGGTCCTCCAGGTCGGCAACAATCCGCACCTTGAGCACATGGGGGACATCCTGGAGGAAAAAATGGCCGGCCAGGCCATGATAGACCACGTTATCTTTCTGGACATGTTTCATCAGGGCCGCCTTCAGATACGCCACGTACCTTTCCTTGCCGTAGGTGAAACGCTCCAGGATGGAGGGCGCATCGTGAATAGCCCGCACCAGCTTGATCTCAGGGATATTGAATTGTTCCGAGGCCTCCAGGAGAATCTCCCGGGAGATACATTCGTAGCCCAGCGCCGCAGCCACCTTTTCGGCCACTTCTTTGCCCCGGCTGTAGGAACCCCGGGATATGGTAATGATTGACATGGATAAGTCCTTTTCATATTAGGTTGGGCAAGAGCCAGCCGCCCGGGGTTTTTCCGCCGGAGACTACTTGTCACCCTTGGAGAACTGCTTGGCTACCACCTTGCCGTTGACGAACTGAATGGTGATGGTTATGCCTCCGGCTTTCCACTTGGACACCGTGCCGGAAAACACGGCCAGGTCCACACTGTTGGATTCCGTGGGCTCCCCCAGGATGGCCGTCACTTGCGCCAGGGACATCCCGGTTTGGATTTTTTCAAAGTTTTCCTGGGAAATTTTAAAGCTGCTGCACGACACCAGGCTTATACAGATTACCAGGCCTAAAGCCACTGCCAGCAGATGGGACAACCGACGGCATGTCATGGGAAACCTCCGATTTTTCTCTCAGATATCTCGACCTTAGACGGTGAGACTCAGGCCGTCTTCGGCCCGCAAAATTTCTCCGGAAAACTCCTGGGCGGCCAGGGCCACCACGTCCACCTCGTCGCAGGGCGGGTAGAAGTGGGTCAGGAGCAGCCGCGCCACCCCGGCTTGGGCCGCCAGGCGCCCGGCGGCGGCGGGGGTGAGATGTCCCGGGACCTTGAAGGGATTGGCGGCCTCCAGCACCAGGAGGTCGGCTCCCCGGGCCAGGGCCACCAGGGAGTCGCTTACATCCGTATCCCCGGAATAGACCAGGGACCGGCCCTCAGCCTCCACCCGGTAGGCCAGGCTCCCTTCGGTGTGGTTGGTGGGGGCGCTTTTGATCACCAGGCCCTCCTCCCGCACCTCATCCGGGCCGTCCGGGGCCAGTTCCCTGAGGTCCATGAGACCCGGACGCGGCTCCACCCACCCCGGAAAGGCTTCCATAAGCCGCTGGTGGAAGCGGGCAAACCCCCGGGCGGCCAGGAGCTTGAAGGGCTCCTGCCGGGTATAGCCCAGGGCGTAGCGGGCAGCAAACAAAAAAGGGACAAGGTCCCCCACGTGGTCGGGATGGAGGTGGGTCAGGGCCAGGACGTCGATGGCCGAAAAATTGAGGCCGTAACGCAGCAGGGACCGCAGGCTGCCGGCGCCCAGGTCCAGGACCAGGAGCCGGCCGGCGGCCTTGAGCGCCAGACACGGCGACCCCCGGCGCAAGGAAGGTGCCCCGGTGCCGGACCCGATGACGATCAGTTCCAAGGCCTTCCATCTCTCCTGAGCAGAGGTTTCATAAATACGCTAACGGCATATATCCCCCCCTCACCCCAACCCTCTCCCCCCGAAGCGGGTGGAGAGGGCGTAGGCCAGGTCGCCGGGGTTTTTATGCTGGAAAGCCTCAAATTAATCCCGTCTTTTCCCCTCTCCCCCAGTGGGGGAGAGGGTTAGGGTGAGGGGGAAGTAATCTTCACGGACTCAAGAAATACCTTACCGCATATATGAACCATGGTATTAATTTATCCTGGGTGGCCTCGGCGTTCCGGCTTTCATCCTCTTCGCCTTTTCCCCCTCGTTCTACGCCCCATCCACGTTGCTCATCTGGGTCACGTAGAACCAGTCTTCCGGCAGGGTCAGGTAGTTGTGCATGTCCATCAGGGTCAGGTAGTGGCCCCGCTCTTCGTGGGCCACGCTCATGAAAAAGCGCCGGGCCAGGGGGTTGTTGGTCTCCTTGGCCAGCTTGGTGTAGTAGTCGATGGAGCACTCCTCCATCTTGATACCGGTCTTCAGGGCCTGCAGATCATCGTCACCGCCGGTGCCCTGCTCATCCTTGGTCATGGCCATGACGCAGACATAAGGCTCGTGCTGGGGCGGTTTGAAGGCCGCGATGGGCTCGGTCCAGCTGGGGTCTTTCTCCAGGCTGCGGTAGACCTCGTTGAATTTTTCGATGTGGTATTTTTCCGACTCCGCCAGGTACTCCATGATCTCCCGGACCCCGGCGCTTTTGACTTTCTTGGCCGCCTCCAGGTAGAACTGGCGGCCTTCGACCTCCATCTGGACCGCGTCCTTCAACGCCTTGAGCATATATTCCTGCACTTTCATGTTTGCTGTCTCCCTTTTAGCCGTCTCCCGCTGTGGAGACGTGTCGGTTGCTGCCCCAGTCACCATAACCGGTGATTTTGCTCTCCTTCAACATAAGGTCCACAATTCCCCTTGTCAATTGCTTCCGGAGCAGGACTCGGACGCCACCTGAGCGCCGGGGTTTGCAGGGCTCTCCACCGTGGCCGGTTCCCCCTCCAGAGGGGAACCTGAAGGGTCTGAGTTGGCGCCGCCTTCATACCTGGGCCTTCGGCCCACCGGTAAACCATGAAAAGTTCAGGCCGGCCCTGGCTCTTAACGGTGAACCTTGAACTTTAAACCCTGCACTTTTCAAGACGGGACGGGGTTTCAAACCGCGAGCCGGGACTAGCTGATTCTGCCTAATTTTTCCCGGATTATTGCCGGGACCGGCCTGGGCCGCAACGCCCTTTGAAAAGCGAACCGGCCCTAATCGGCCTCGGCCTTTCTTCCGGCCCGGCTGTTGCCAGGACCTCGGGACCGTGGTAAACATAACCATGGTCGCCTCAATCCTGGCCCGCCTCAAGGACCATTTGCCCCTGGAACCGGCCCCGCTGGACCCGGACCCGGACCTGGTGGCCGCCGGGGTGCTGGTGCCCCTGTTTGTGGCCGAAGAGCAGTTCCAGGTGCTGTTCATCCAACGCACCCTTTTGGTGAAGGACCACCGGGGCCAGATCGCCTTTCCGGGCGGGGTAAGGGACCCGGAAGACGCCCACCTCATGGCCACGGCCCTCAGGGAAACCGAAGAGGAGATCGGCCTGGCCCCTGAGGCGGTGGAGGTGCTGGGAGCCCTCCCCCCCGTGGCCACCATCACCGGGTACCACATCACCCCTTTCGTGGGGCTTATCCCGCACCCCTACGACTTCCGCCCCAGCCCCCGGGAGGTCAAGCGCCTGCTGCCCCTGCCCCTGGCGGAGTTTTACGCCCCGGAGCGCTGGCGCTCCGGCCCGTATGTCTTCCAGGGCCGCACCACCCGGGTGTGCTACTGGCAAAACGGCCAGGAGGTGGTCTGGGGGGCCACCGCCCGCATCCTCCTCAACCTGCTGGCTCACCTGGGGGTCCACCCCATACCGGGGGACCGCCATGCCACCTGTCTGGACTGACCTGGCCCATTGCCCCGACGGCGGCGCCCCCACCGGCTATCCTTCGCCCACTATCTTAAGAACCAGGGCGTGAAACCCGGGGGGCAAGCCTCAACTCTGCAAAAGCCAGTAAGGCGCTAAGGAACTCTTTGGGTTCAGAGGAGGGATAAAAACCCCTCCCAAGGCGCCTGGCTTCGGTGGATTAACCATGAAACTGCCCTGGTTCGATTGGCACTCCTGGTCCATTCCCCGCACCGCCTGGGTCCAGGTTGAGGTGACCACCCGGTGCAACGCCGCCTGCGTCTACTGCCCCCGCACGGTCTACCGGGACGCCTGGCGCGACCGGTCTCTCTCCCCGGCCGCGTTCCGGCGCCTGCTGCCGGCCCTGAGAAAAACCCGCCTGGTCCACCTCCAGGGTTGGGGGGAGCCATTCCTCCACCCCGACTTCTTCACCCTCACGGCCCTGGCCAAGGCAGCCGGCTGCCGGGTGAGCACCACCACCAACGGCACGCTCCTGGATGCAGAAAAGCTCCGGCAGGTGGTGGCCTCGGGCCTGGACCTCATCGCCTTTTCCCTGACCGGGCTGGAGGAACGTCACGACCGGGCCCGGCCGGGCACCAGTTTCCGCCAGGTCCTTGGGGCCATCCAGACCTTAAACCGGCTTAAGGCCGCGGCCGGCAGCGCCAGCCCCCAGATTCATATTGCTTATCTGCTCCTCAGGTCCGGCCTGCCCGACCTGGAAAGGCTGCCCCGGTTCCTTCAGGGGTTGGGGGTCCAGCAGGCGGTCATCAGCACCCTGGATTTCGTGCCCACCCGTGAACTGGCCGGCGAGAGCCTCCCGGCCGGGGACCCGGCGGCCTATGCGGAACTCCAGGCCCGCCTAACCGCCATGACGGCCGCGGCGGGGAGCGCCGGGGTGCCGGTCCATTACGCCCTGAAGCCTCCCGGCGTCAGGGGTCTGCTCTGCCCCGAAAATCCCCTCGGGGCGCTCTGCGTGGCCGCGGACGGCGACGTCTCCCCCTGCGTCTTCACCAACCTGCCGGTATCCCGGGCCACCTACCTGGGGTTCGGGGGGGAACAACCCTGCCAACCCCTGGTCTTCGGTAACCTGTTGGAACAGGGCCTGGGGGCCATCTGGCGACAGCCGGCTTATGCCCACTTCCGCCGCACTTTTTTCACCGGCCGTCTGGCCACCCCCTGCCGCCATTGTCTGAAGCTGTGATACCGAGTTGCGTTCAAAAGGCAATTATTTGAGACGCAGTTTTTACCCTGAAATTTTAAATTAGCTTTAAGGCGGCAGATTCCCCCTTTTATAAAGGGGGGTAGGGGGGATTTTTCTCCGGGAATACCAACTCCGGTCATGGACGTTTCGCTTGCGCCAGCCCAGGCGAGACACCTTTGTCGCCAATTGATTGCGACTCGGTATGAAAGGCACCTGCTCTAAAATCCCAAATCTCCCCTTCGGTGAGAAGGGGAAACGGCGAGGAATTGCTTTTAAAGTCTCCCTATGGCGCCGGGGGCTTTAAGAATCGGCGAGTGCAATGAGTTAAGGGAAAATGCTCTGAATCCAGAAGGTTGGGAGCCTGGGAGGCCCCCCAATCCTCCGGCTCGGGATGCAGGCTCCCGGAGTGAACCCCGGTCCTGATTGCGAACCGCCATGGAATGCGAAAGCCAGCGCGGTCCGGCTATTCTGCCGTGAGCCCGGGGACCGGTTAATCTCCGGCCGGGCCGGGGGGGCGTTCGATCTGCCGGGCAAAGGCCCGGGCTATCATCTGGTTGACCCAGGTCCGGTAATGTCCGGCGGAATGATAATTGATCACCGGCAATTGCGGATTGCTATCCAACACCGAACTAACCAGGGGATACCAATCGGCAAACGCCAGATTATTGCTGGCGGCATAGTGCTTCAGCGCCACATAGTTGGGGGAAATTTCTTTGGACCATTGGCAAGGAAACCAGCTGATAATCAGGGTCGCGTGCATTTCCCGTGACAGGTTAATGAATTTCTGCAAAACCGGCTTTTGCAACTCTACCAAATTCAGGTCCTGAGGTTCAGGTCTCTTGCGCCATTCCTTCAGCAGCCAGAGTGAGACGTTTGCCGGTCTCGGTTTCATACTGGAGCCATTGGAGGGGCTTAATGATGAATGGGCTGTAGCGAGGATTCCCTTCCAGCATTTTGCGGTGCAACCCGCCGGACCGGAAGACTCGATCATCCCGGCAATCGGTCTCATTTCCCAAAAGCAAAATGTATTGGGGAGTGCCGATCTGCTTCTGATATCGTTTTATCTGGAGTAAAGCCTGCTCAGTCCCGTATCCCGCCACTCCCAGATTCACCACGCCGTAGTCCGGGGAGTACGTATCCCCTTTCAGGTTCAGCAGCAAATCCAGTTGGAACGGGTAACTGGCATCGGCGGGGACTCCCACCCCTTGGGTAAAAGAATCACCCACGACAAAGATTAAGGTCTGGTACTTACTGAAATCGTTCTGAAAATTCACCGTGCCCATTTTGTTGGTACAAATTTCCCGCTGAAAATCGGTTGAGCGGCGGAGACAAAGGGAATCCTTCAGCTGGTAGCCTAGCTCCGGGCTATAGCGATAGGCTTGATAATCATCGGCAAAATAAAGAGGATACCCGTATCTTAAGAGCAGTTCCATCGCCGCCAGGGTGAATAGCACGACGAAAAGCAAAAGGGCTAAGGATTTTATTTTCATGGGATAACTCTGGTCACCGGAATACCCGGTAGCGCAAAACGGTGATCATCAAATTTGTGGTGCGCCAGGAAACGCGCCCGGGAGTAAAGACCAGGGACTGGATCGGAGTTGATCGTCCCGGGTGAGCCGCAGTGCATGTTACGCCATCCCGGCAGTCCAAAAACGACCGGTCTCAGGGAGACCGCTTCACCCTGTCATTTCCTCTAATCAGGTCCACACTGCTCTGCCTCAGGGCCCAGTGCCGCCAACGGGATTCCGGTCTGAAGCAAATTTTCATAGATAATAATATCTGACTCCCCGGGCTGTCAATCCATAGGTAGGGTCCCGGGGCAGGGTTCGGCCCTCCTGGAACTCCTGGCCGGCTATGACCGGGTCCTGCTCCTGGAGGCCATCTTTACCGGCAGCGCCCCCCCGGGCACGGTCCTGGAGTTCTGCCGGGAAGATTTCCAGAAGGCCGCCGCGCCTGCGGCCCTCTACGTGGCTCTCCCGTCCTGCGGCAGGCTGAGAGCCTGGGGTTGGAATTTCCCCGGGAGTTGCGCATCCTGACCCTGGAAGTGAGAAACCCCTTCGAGTCGCATGGGGGAATGAGCCCCGCCACCCGGGAGGCCCTGCCCGGATACGTGGATCGGGCCCGGCAGGTACTCAAGAACTGGGTGATCTGAAGCCGAGACTCGGCGCCCAAAACCGGGCCCTGGCCTCAATCGGATCGTCGCCCGCGCCTGCCGATCCCCCTGACGCCTTTCCTGATACCTCCCCTTGCATCGCCGGCCCAATTAAGCTAATTTAGCGGGAGCGGGACTGGAAGGTCCTGCCCCTGCAAACCCATGTGGCTCTATATCCTGAAACGTCTGGGTCTGATGGTCCCCATGCTCCTGGGGATCACCCTGATTTCTTTCATGGTCATTCACCTGGCCCCGGGCACCCCCACCGACATGCAGACCACCATGAACCCCAAGGCCTCCCTGGAAGCCCAGAAGCGCCTCCGGGAGCTCTACGGGCTGGACAAGCCCCTGATGGTGCAATATACCGACTGGCTCTCCCGGCTGACCCGCCTGGACTTCGGCCGCTCCTTCTCCCCGGACCGGCGGCCGGTGTGGGACAAAATCAAAGAGCGCATCGGCATCACCCTGGGCCTCAACCTCATGAGCCTGATCATCATCTTGGTGGTGTCCATTCCCATCGGGGTAATCGCCGCTTACCGGGCCCATTCGTGGTTTGACCAGGCCACCACCCTCTTCGTCTTTTTCGGATTCGCCATGCCCACCTTCTGGCTGGCCCTGCTCCTCATCATGTTTTTCGGGGTTTATCTGGATTGGCTGCCCATCTCGGGTCTCACCTCCCTCAACTTCAGTCAACTCTCCTTCTGGCGAAAGGTGCAGGACCTGGGCGCCCACGTCACCCTGCCGGTGCTGGTGGCAGCCTTCGGCGGTCTGGCCGGCATGTCCCGGTACATGCGGGCCAACATGCTGGAAGTCATCCGCCAGGATTACATCACCACGGCCCGGGCCAAGGGGCTGCCGGAGCGGGTGGTGATCTTCAAACACGCCCTCAGAAACGCCCTGCTGCCGGTGATCACCATCCTGGGGCTGAGCGTACCGGGCCTCATCGGCGGCAGCGTCATCTTCGAGTCCATCTTCGCCATCCCCGGCATGGGCCAGTTGTTCTACGGCGCGGTGATGGCCCGGGACTACCCCCTGGTAATGGGGGAACTGGTCATCGGGGCGGTGCTGACCCTGGTGGGCAACATGCTGGCCGACGTGGGCTATGCCCTGGTGGATCCCCGCATCCGGACGGGGTAGAAGATGGTGTTGGGTTTTAGTTTTAAGTTTTTGGTAGAACATCTCCTATGAGACAACGTGAATTCTGGACGCGCCTGAAGCGGAACCGCATGGCCATGACCGGCCTGGCCCTGGTCCTGGGGCTGTTTGTGGTCTCCATCTTCGCCCCCTGGCTCGCGCCTTACGACCCCACTCACATCGACCTCAAGCAGGTGCTCATGCCCCCCAGCCCGTCCCACTACCTGGGCACGGACACCCTGGGCCGTGACGTCCTCTCCCGCATCATCTTCGGCTCCCGGGTGTCCCTCAAGGTGGGGTTCGTGGCGGTGGGCCTGGCCACCCTCATCGGTCTGTTCATCGGGGCCCTGGCGGGATATTACGGCGGCTGGGTGGATTCGGCCCTCATGCGCCTGGTGGACCTGATGCTCTGTTTTCCCGCCTTCTTCCTGATCCTGGCCGTGATTGCCCTGCTGGAGCCCAGCATCTGGAACATCATGGCGGTCATCGGCCTCACCGGTTGGATGGGCGTGGCCCGCCTGGTCCGGGCGGAGTTTCTCTCCTTGCGGGAAAGGGAATTCGTCACCGCGGCCCGGGCCCTGGGGGCCGGCGACATTCGCCTGATCCTCCGCCACATGCTGCCCAACGCCCTGGCCCCGGTGATGGTCTCCGCCACCCTGGGGGTGGCCGGCGCCATCCTCACCGAAAGCGCCTTGAGTTTCCTGGGTCTCGGGGTCCAGCCCCCCACCCCCAGCTGGGGCAACATCCTCACCGCCGGCAAAGACAACATCGAGATCGCCTGGTGGCTTTCCGTGTTTCCCGGGCTGGCCATTCTGATCACGGTAATGAGCTACAATCTCCTGGGTGAAGGCATCCAGGAGGCCATCGACCCCCGCTTGAAGGAATGAATCTTGGGCCCGGACCAGCAAGGCTCTCAATGCCATCAAGGGGCCGGGTGGCGGGGGTTGCCACTCGGGGAGTGCGGCATAATCGAGATAGGCGAGCCGATATGCCGAACGTACCGCCCACCGGGGGCAGTAACACCTCCGTAAGGCTTAAAAAATGGGGTAATTAATGAAATCTATCGGGTTTTTCCGCAAAATATTTTGACAATCAGGCGGGAATCTCTTATCTTATGTGAGCAGGGCGGCAACCACTGATCGTCAAGGCATCATTATCCTAAGGGAGGGAGAATATGAAACGGACGTGGGTCAAAGTAATTGCCATCGTAGTGGCCCTGGCTCTGTGTGGAGCGGGGGTGGCGTTTGCGCAGAAGGCCAAGAAGGCCGAAGCGGAATTTGATGTCGGCAAAGCGCTGATGCAATCTTATGATCAGATCGAAAAGAAACAGTACAAGAAAGCCGATGCGATCCTGGACAAGGTTCTGGCCAAAGATCCCGGCAATCCCCTGGCCCTGAACAACAAGGCCTCCATCATGGTGTCGGAAAAGAAATTTGACAAGGCCGATACCTACCTGAACCAGGCCCTGGGCAAAGCCAAAGGCTACATGGTACAGGTTAACCGGGTGTGCTCCGTGGGCAACATCTGCCTGGCCTTCAAACCCGTGGCTTCGGGCACCGGTAATCAGGACCTCGAGCCCTTGATCAAGATGAACATCGAAATGGTCAAAGGCTATATGACTGCGGGCCCCGTGCCGGGGAAGGGCTTGAGATAATTAACGCTTAACTGCCGCCCACTAGGAGCTCCTAGGCCCCCATCCGGGGGCCTTTCTTTTTGCGGTTGGTGCTATCCAGGCCGGGGGCTTTCATCCACCCCGGCATTGACATCCCGGCGCGCCGATGCAAAGATTCCCAGGTCCCTGGCATGCTGGCGCTGAACACCTTGCTATGATAGAAACTTATCGAATTTCCTGAAAAATTGTTGATATGATCTGAATAGTGGAACTGACCTCCCGGCGGGGGATTCCAGAATCCTTTTTGGTCCGAAGACATTATGCCTGGATGGAGAGGTTGTCTAGGCAAAACTTGACCGTTATACTTTTTCATCTGTATCTGACAAAAGGTATTTTCCACCCAACGCTCTCCGCGGCCGGGGCTCAGGTTAGACAGTTATCCAGTCCGCCCCGAGCCTGCAGGCAGTTTGGTTTATTTCTCATTTAAGGAGCACTCAAGCCCATGCCCCACGACCTCGTTAAACCGGAACCCGGCCCTCCCTCCGGGATAGAGATCAAAGATGAGGATATCCTCGAGGCCATGCGGGCCATCCCCGGGTACCTGGATATCACCCCGGGCGACTTTAAAGAAGTCTACCGCCTGGCGTTCCAACACGCCCTGGAACGCCTGAACCGGGCCGTCACCGCCGCCGAGATCATGACCACCGACGTCGTGGCGGTCACTCCCGAGACCCCGGTGGCCGAGGTGGCCGCCGCCATGGGCCGGCGAGGGGTCTCAGGGGTGCCGGTGGTGGATGCCGAACATAAGGTGGTGGGGGTCATTTCGGAAAAGGATTTCCTCTCCCGCATGGGGGTTAAGGAGCCCCGGAACTTCATGAGCCTGGTGGCTGGCTGCCTGATGACCAAGGGCTGCGTGGCGCTGCCCATAAAGCACGCCCTGGCCCAGGACATCATGACCTCCCCGGCCGTCACCGTGGCCCCGGATACCCCGGTGCGGGATATCGCCGCCTTGCTCACCCAAAAGTCCATCAACCGGGTAGCGGTCACCGGCCCGGACGGCCGCCTCCTGGGCCTGGTCTCCCGGGGGGATATCGTTCGGGCTACCATGGGCCGGGGAGCGTCATGATCGGCGACTACTTCCGCAAAATGGCCGGCACTACCCAGAGCCCGCCCCGAGTCAGCCTGTCGGAAATCCTCTGGTCCTGGTTGGGGGCCTTCCTGGGAATCGCCGCAGTGGCCTATATCAACTATGGCGTCCTGGACAAAACCGACCTGGTCATGATCATCGGCTCCTTCGGCGCCTCGGCGGTGCTCATTTACGGGGCCATCAAGAGCCCCCTGGCCCAGCCCCGGAACCTCCTGGGCGGCCACGTCATCTCGGCCCTCATCGGGGTGACGGCCTTCAAACTGTTGGAGCCTAATCTCTGGCTGGCCGCGGCCCTGGCGGTGGCCACCAGCATCGCGGTGATGCACGCCACCAAAACCCTCCACCCCCCGGGCGGCGCCACCGCCCTCATTGCGGTGATCAGCGGCGCCAAAGTGCACGACCTGGGCTATCTCTACGTCCTGGTGCCCGTGGCCGCCGGCGCCCTCGTTATGCTGGCGGTGGCCCTGCTGGTGAACAACCTGGCCCCCCGGCGGCGCTACCCCGAATTCTGGTGGTGAAGAGTTCTTGAAGATTGAACCGCCGTGTTTCGGAAGTAGCTTCAATGAGTTAGGGTCGCAGAGAGCCCCCTCCCCTGGTGGGAGGGGGTTAGGGGGAGGGGGATAAGGCTTGTATCTTTTCACGGTTTCGTCACCTCCACCTACTCCCCATCAAGGGGGCGGGAGCGAGAGGTTTTTCTTTTTTAAGGTTTTCCTGAAACGCAACACTAGTGACAGTTCATATCAGCCACGCTGACGATGCCGGGGAACTCCACGACCACGCTGGCGAGGCCCATTGCACCGCCCGTTATGGCTGCCGTTGCCGCCTTCCAACGTAATATTGCTATCTTGCATAATAACGACATTTCCTTTCAGCAACGTCGAGACATCAGCCTGGCCATAAGCACAAAAATCAAACACTCCATGCTAATTGCCTCCCAATAAAAGGAGTATGGCGGATTGTATCGCGGCTGGACGGGATTTCGCATCCAGAAAGGAGGTCATATTGTCGAAAATCGTCACAGTCGTTGTTGCTTGAGGGCTAATGACGGCGCCTCCTACCGGGTTACTCAGGGTGATGGTGAAGAAGGTATTGCCATGCGCTGTGGTGGGAATATTTATGTGGATGAACTTGGTTGCCGTGTCTCCATCATTCCATGCCAGCATGCCGCCGGTTACCGGGATATAGTCGCTGACGGAATGAGCGGTACCATCAGCGGCCGAGTACATGGCGGAAACCATTCCCCACCGCCATCGGTCCGCCTGACGCCAATTACAGCCTGCCCATCAAATTTATTGACATAATAGACCGGCGCGTTGAGAGCGATCTTGCCGGCGTTGCCCGTACCTCCAGTACCGCCTTTGGTAATCAGGAATTGATCGCCAAGTAGACCCATTGGCATTAAGCCTGGAAAGAGAGATGGTAGCTCCGGCCCGGGCCGCGGCAAGAAAACTTCCGCTAAACCAATTATTGAAATTGTTTGAACCAATTACACCATAAGAGCGCCCGGCCAGATATCCTTGGGGGTAACTCGAAATATAGGAACTCCCGGCAAGCAACGTGTTGCTGATGGCGGGTCCGGTTTCCCATTGGGCATTGAAATTAGTGCCGTTTGTCCCCGAAATTGACCACAGGCCACTTGACCCTGAAACCGTATAGGTCCTCCCCCATACATCTACATAATCCGTCCCGGCCACATAACTTTCGGTATCTGGCCCAATGGGTCCACCTGGATCTGGTTCCTGCGTCAAAACCAATTGGTCCCAGGTAGACCCATCGGCATTAAGCTTGGAAATCGAGAGGGTGACTCCTACCTGGGCCGCAGCAAAAAAACTTCCGCTAAACCAATTATTGAAACTGTTTGCACCAAGAACACCATAAGAGCGCCCTGCTGCGTAGCCCGCAGCATGGTTGGCAATATTCGAATCCCGGCTAGCAATGAATTTCCGACTGCCGCGCCAGCCTCCCAGCAGGCATTGAAGATGGTCGGCATGCTACCGAGGCGAAAGTCCAGAGCGTTTTTCCCGTAATCTCATTTGAACCGGAAACCAGATAGCGTTTTCCGTCCGGAGAACGATAATAGCCAGGGCTGAAATGCTCGTGCCGGTCCCAGAAGAGACGGGTTGGAATTCTCTTAATGAGCCCGAATTGATCCCAGGTAGACCCATCGGCATTAAGCTTGGAAATCGAGAGGGTATCTCCTGCCCGGGCCGCGGCAAGGAAACTTCCGCTAAACCAATTATTGAAACTGTTTGCACCAATTACGCCATAAGAGCGCCCGGCCGCATAGCCCGCAGCATGGTTAGAAATATTGGAATCCCGGCCAGAAGTCCATTGCCGACCGCAGCTCCGGTCTCCCGCAGGCATTGAAGTTATCGGGGTTGCCAGGCAGAGAGACAATGGTCCAGATTGTTCTCCCTGGTTGGGACGGGGCCCCGGAAACCAGGTACCCGTAACCATGGCGATCCCGGTAAATTCCGGGGACATACTGCTCGGAGGCAGAATCCAGCGCCCCTGCCTTCAATAGCGTCAAAGTAAATTGATCCCAGGTAGACCCATCGGCATTAAGCTTGGCAACTGCGATCATGCTTCCTGATCCTGAGGCGGCAAGAAAACTTCCGCTAAACCAATTATTGAAATTGTTTGAACCGATTACACCATAAGAGCGCCCCGGGCCATAGCCATCCGGGTGATTCACGATATTCGAAGTTCCGGCCAGAAGGGAATTGCCTATTGCCGGGCCGGTTTCCCAGATTCCGGAAAAGTAGCTGCTGCTGTTACGGGCGCTTGCTATGGTCCACAGAGTACGCCCATTACTTCAGTTGAACCGGAGACGATATACTGGTCCCCGGTTGCACTATTCACATAAATGCCGGGGGTGAAGTTTTCAGCGGCCTGAACTCCGGTCGAAAAGGATAAGAGGATTGCCAGCCCAAGCGTGTAGCGCATAGTTTGTAATAAGCACCCATAAAGTGTCGCAATCATTTCATTCCCCCTGCTGGTTATTGGTGATGGTGCTCTAACCTCTCAGACATTTTTGATACTCAGCTTCTCCTTCACCCGGTCCGGGTTCAAGACTTTATCCGAGGCTCCGGCCCGCTGGTGTCAGAATGAACGGCTCCTAACCCGGCCGGAGGATCTCCCCGATTGCCTGCTTGACCTTTCCTCACTCTTCGACCCGCAATGCCAGGCACCCGGCTTCTCCTGGAGACCATACCTTAAACGAAATTGTGCACCAATCTGGGCCACTTCGGTCAGAAACCGATTTTAATGGGCAGTCCGAGCTGAAACGCTCATGAAATGATGCCTATCACCGCGCCTTGTTCTTTAATGCTTTCTTCATGTGCCCGGTATTTTATGGGCAACAGGCGCAATAATGCGACACCGTGGGCCATCACGGCCCAGAAAAGGTTTTTGAGGCCTCTTGCCAGGGGAAAAATCCCCCAAAGTTTCTGTTAATTGAGCCCAATCCTCGCATCGATCCCATGATATCACAAGTTTTTTTGAGAAAAAACTTTTCCTTTGAATTTTTTGATAGCTTACCCTCAGAACCCGGAAACCTTCATGCCATGGAGCTTAAGGACCCCAGGGCAGGAGCGCACGCGAATGCTGCGGTGGAGGTTGTTTGGGCCGGGGAATCCCTTATCAAAATACTCCCCCTAACCTTCCTTCAAAACAAAGACTTTGTCATCAATTCGGGCCGCTGGCCAGTTCGTTAATCCCGATAGATCCATGTTTTAAAGGAGACTTTCCAAGGAATTCAGTTAAGTTACTCACTTTGGAAAAGGGGAAAGCGAAGGAATTCAGGTTCTGGCGGCAGGCGCAATGATAGAAAGGACTATTACTTCACCGCCCGGCCGGGCGGGAATCTGACGAGAATTAAACCATGCAGAAGGAAAACGCGGCCAGGGCCGTCCTCTATATCTTGGGCTCTGGCGCTCGGGGGCGGCGGGGGGAGGGTCTTTTTAGTCGCCGCCTGATTCCACCTGGTCCCGGAAGCTCGCTACCGCCCGGGGGATGAGCCGGCGCAGGAAGACCATCCGGTCCATGCCCTTGAGCCGGGCGTAGGCCGGGTAGTCCGGATGCTCCGGGGAAAGGGCCGGGGGCTCCTGGCCCAATTCGGCCCCCAGACGCCAGGCCTGCCGCACCAGTTCGATGATGGGGGCCTCCGCCTCCGGCATCGCCGCCACCCACCCCAGGCGGCGCATAACTTCAAAGCGCACCCGGTCTACCAGGGCAAAGGCGGTGTCCATGATCTTCATCTTGAGGTCATTATCCAGGTCATCCAGGCGGAACCGCACCGACCCCCCCAGCCCCTGGGCCCCCATGACCAGGTCGAAGAAGACGAAAAGATTCTCTTCCCCGGGGGTGGCCAGGTACAGGAGGGTGGGTGGACTCAGATCTTGAAGACGGGTGTCGGGGCCGAATTGCTCCTGGAAGCGGGCCAGCCAGGAGCGAAACCCCTGGTCCGCGGCGATCTTGGACCGAAAGCGCGACAGATTGATGATTTCAGCCACTGCCGTTCTCTTTGGTCCCGTTGCCCTGGAACATGTTCGTTTGCTTGATGCCGCGATAAAAGTATTGCAGTCCGGAAATGATGGTCAAGGCGCCGGTAACCCAAAAAAGCCCCACCAAAAGCAGCCGGGGAAAAGTGACGATCTTGCTCAGCAGCACGAAACCTACCGTGACGAGCTGGAAGGTGGTCGTCCATTTGCCCCACAGCGTGGGCCGGATCACCAGGGGAATATCCGCCAGCCGGAAAATCAACACCCCAAGGGCCAGGACCACATCCCGGCTGAGCACTACCACCGTCAGCCAGGAGGGAATTTGGTGATAGATGCTCAGAGTGACGAAGCTGGCCGCCATCAGGATCTTATCCGCCAGGGGGTCGAGGTAACTGCCCAGGCGGGACTTCTGCTGCCAGGTTCGGGCGATGAGGCCGTCCGCCAGATCGCTCACCCCGGCCAGGACAAACACCAGCAGGGCCTTACGATAGTTCCCCTGGATCAAAAAGATGATGAACAGGGGAGTCAGGATGATCCGAAACAGGGTGATGAGGTTGGGAATAGTTAAATTGGCTTGCGAATCGGGGCGGGCCACCATGATGCCGGAATCGTTTTCCTCTGGAGAATTTTTACTGCCAAAACTTTAACATACCCGCAACCGATAAAACAATCCATTAACTGACCGGACCGGGGATTTACCCGGTATCGGACTGGTCCGGGGACCACGGGCGGCCCGGTGGGCCGGGAAATAACCGAAAAATTTCCCCACGTCCCGGAGAGCAACAGAGACGTCACCCCGCCGCCTCGAACGATAAGTAAACTGGGATCAGAAAAGAGAAGACGACTATGTCCTCTGCCCTGAGACAGTGATAGTAGTTTAGGATAACGACCAGACATAGTAATTGTGGTAGATTTCAAAGCCAAGATGGACCGCTCTCAAGGTCAGATTTAATCTGATCTCGTTTTGGCTGGTTGTCAGCTTGAATTCTGGTCATTGCAGATGGCAATCTATCAGCCGGTCGGGACCCGGCGCCGCTGATGGACGTGCCGGGCCAACTTCCCAGGCTTGACACCATTGCCGGGCTTCATATATCCTGACCTGCAGGCAACGGGAGAGGGATCGCAGGCGCCGCCCGTATCCTGCATCTGGGCTTTGGCGCCAAGGTTATCCTTCAGTCGCCGGCACAAGGGAGACAGGCATGCGTGCGGTGGTCCAACGGGTCAAAGAGGCCTGGGTCAGGGTGGAGGGGCAAGAAGTGGCCAGGATCGGCCCCGGCCTGCTGATTCTGGTGGGCGTGGCGGCCGGCGACGGCCCCGGAGACGTGGCCTTCCTGGCTCAAAAACTGGCCCACCTCCGGGTCTTTGCCGGGGACGGCCGTCTGCTCCACCTATCCCTTCTGGACCTGAAGGCTGAGGTGCTCCTGGTATCCCAGTTCACCATCTTGGGAGATTGCCGCAAGGGGCGGCGCCCCTCCTTTGATGCCGCGGCCCCCCCGGAAATCGCCGAGCAGCTTTATAACGACCTGGTCCAGGCCATGTCCGGCTATGGCCTGCCGGTGGCCACCGGCCGCTTTCGCCAGATGATGGACGTGGGCCTTATCAATGACGGGCCGGTCACCCTGCTCCTGGATAGCCAGAAGGTATTTTAGGCTCCCCGGGAGGATTGACAAAGCCTGTCTAAAAAATTATGATTTTCACCAGGTTATCTAGTGCGCTGGGGGTTCCGGTCCACTCCGCCCGGGATGATTCGGGGTGCGGTCAGGACTTCGGCGGCTCTTCTCTCTCGTACCCCAGGCCCCGGACCGGAAGGACCGGCGGGAGGAGGACCCAGACGGTTTCAGCCCAGGGCCGCGGGAGGGTAGATGCAATTCCTCGACTTCAATAAAGTGGACAAATTCACGGCTGACAAGCCTCATCGGGAACTCTTGTATGATTCCCCCAATATGCGGGTGCTGGCTTTCAACTTTGAGCCCGGACAGGAATTGCCGGTCCATTCCCACGCTGCCGACTCCGACGTCGCCCTCATCGTCCTGGAGGGGGAAGGTGAGTTTACCGGGGCCCATGAAATGGCGGCCAGGGCCGGCCAGACCCAGATCATGCCGGTGGCCGAACCCCACGGCCTCAAGGCCCATACCCGTCTGCGGCTCCTGGTGATCATCGCCCCGACCCTGTAGCGCCAGCCCGGAACTACCCCCCGGGAAGGCCCCGGGAAATTTCCCGGCCGACCTCGCCAGCCGGGACGGAACGGGCAAGAACCGCCGGGCCAGTCCGGAGCTGAACCGCCTAACGCCTGCCAAAGTGACCCGGCGAACTTCCGTTCATAGTCCCCCTTTGAGTCAAAGGGGGATTTAGGGGGATTTGGATTTCGCGGTAAAACCTAGCCAGCCCCAAGGATCTATGTTACCCATTTACCTGAAAGACCAGGATTTCACCCCGCCCGCCGACACCATCTATTACCTCCTCAGCCGGGATGGCTTATTCCTGGTGAAGCGCACCCCGTTCTTTGAGGCCGTGGTCCCGGCCCCGGGCATCCCCTGGCTTGAGCCCCAGGGGCCCGAAGTCCGGCTCACCGCCCCTCCCCTGCCCGCCGCCCTGCTCCTCCAGGCCCTGAGCTTTTTCCGGGCCGTTTATACCCGCTACGCAGCCGAAGCCGTGGCCCTTCTGGCCTGGCGGGAGGCCACCCGGACGTATGAACTGGTCGTGCCGCACCAGACCGTGGGGGGTGGCCACTGCGATTATGAGGTCCGGGACTTCCCGGCGGGACTAACCCGCCTCGGCACCATCCACAGCCATGCCGGGATAGAAGCCTTTCACTCCTGGCGGGACCTTGAGGACGAACGCTTCGAAGACGGCTTCCACCTCACCATCGGCAACCTGGACACCGACCTCACCCTGTCGTGCTCCGTGGTCGTCCAGGGGTCCCGGGGCCAGGTCCCCCCGGAGCGCCTGTTCTCCCCCTACCCCATCCCCTGGGACCAGGCCCCGCCGGAGACGGACTGGGCCGAAGAAGTGGACCGGAAAGTCACTCCCCTCCCCCCGCCCATCGAGTTTGGGCCGTGATGAATAGCTGTCAGCTATCAGCAGAGATTTAAGCTGTTATGAGGAAATGAGAGGCTGGGATTGGAATTGCAGAAGCGAAACGCTAACTCGCAGATTTTATCAATAAGCTGAACCGCTGACCGCTGAAGCTGAGAGCTATTATGTTAGAAATCAAAGCCATCGGTATCGGGGGCATCGGCTGTGCCCTGCTCCCCTTTCTCTGCCGCTACCTGCAGTATTCCCATGAGCCGGCCCGGCTCACCCTCATCGACGGCGACCGGTTTGAACGGGGCAACGCCGCCCGGCAGGCCTTTTCCGGCCTGGGCAACAAGGCCGAGGTCAAGTCCCGGGAACTGGCCCGGGAGTTCGAGGCCCTCGCCTTCCGGTCCCGGCCCGAATACGTCACCGAGGACAACGTGGCCCGTTTGATCGGCGAGGGGGAAGTGGTCTTCCTGATGGTGGACAACCACGCCTCCCGCAGCCTGGTCAGCCGCCACGCGGCCACTTTGGCCGACATCACCCTCATTTCCGGGGGCAACGACTACGAGGACGGCAACGTCCAGGTCTACGTCCGCCGGGAAGGCCGGGATCTCACCCCTTCCCTGGCCCGCTATCATCCCGAGATTGCCGACCCCCGGGACCGGAATCCCGCCGCCCTGTCCTGCGAGGAACTCATGGCCGCCGGCGCCCCGCAACTGCTCTTCGCCAACCTCATGGTGGCCTCCCTGATGCTGAACGCCTTCTATGCCCTCCGCCAGGGCCGCCTGAACTACTCGGAAGTCTACCTGGACATCGTCCAGAATCTCAGCCGGGCGGTGTCCCGGCCGGGATGATGCCGAGGATCGATTCACTAGACAAATTTTTTAGGGGCAGACCTGCGTGTCCGCCCGCCTGGGGCACCTACCGGTGAACCCCCGGGTTTCGTTTGCATATTTTTGACTACAACCCGAGAGTTCTGCGCCAAGCTATTTTGTCATCCTGAGCGGAGCGAAGGATCTGCTATTTTCTCGTATTGATGAGATTCTTCGGTCGCCCCGCCCCCTCAGAATGACCGGTTCGGAGACCCTGGCAGAGGTCTCAACCCGGGTGGAAACCCCTACCTGCCAGGCCTGAAGCAAAACCCCACCCCACAAAAAAGAGGAAGTAAGGACAAACCTTACTTCCTCGCAAAAATTTTCCCGGCAGTGGCAGGCGGAAAGGTTCTTCAGACCCTCAACCGTGCTTTAGCAATTGGGTTGCTTTTTGACGTGCCGCTTCCGCTTTTTCATGGGCTTATACCTATGCGTCGGTTCCGGCTTGACAATCTCCGCCATGAAATCGTATTTGCTGCACATGAAGGGATATTCCCGGGGATTGGCAAGGAGGTTAGGCAATAAAACGGCTTGCCGTCGCGATATGCCGTCACGTCTGCATGCTCGGGTCCACATGGTATATTCAATCCAGCTGTGGGGTGGAATCACCAGGGTCGCGTCGCTGTTTTCGGAAGGCATGGACACTTCGTATCGCGTCTTGTTCTTGATAATTCCCGTGTAGCGCCGGGCGGGCGCACGCCTCTTGATATTAGACGGGTAGGGGAAGTCGCGGAGTTCGGGTATCGCCGCAGCCTCAGGCGTCAACGGATCAAAAACCAAACCAGTCGCTCCCACCTGAGGAAGCCCGCTATCGGCAGCCTCGGTGGCTGGCGCCAGGTTGTAGCCACCTGCTCCTTGAGCCACACCGCCATGATAACCAAATCCCCAGAAGGCTATTGCCACAACCGCTATGACTGTCTTATTCATCGTAGCCACCTCATTTATTCAACGGGCTGATGGCCGAATGACGACCGTGGTTGCGAGGTTGCCTTCGAAGCCGGCGGAGAGGCTTTCGTATAGGATATCGGCTGTTGCTCGAATTCATAGTCGATGACCCCACCAAACTCGTCATATTTGATGCTCTTCAGTTTTTTGCTGTAATTGATCATGGCAATGGCCCTGGCAAAATCATAGGCGCCACTTTTGGGTGGTCCGGTTTCACCTAAAGCCCACCCGGTGCCAAAGCCGGCGCCAACGCCGCCCGAACCGTATCCCGCTCCCCCTATAGATACTCTTCCGGTGTGGCCGGAACTCCTATCGCTATAGGTGCCCGAGGCATTAGCGCCAGAGATGTCGGTGCTAATTGTCTCGTTCCGTTGAAATCGCGCACACGCCGGGAACACCAGAGCAGCTACCACGATAACAGCCATGAGTTTCATAATGATCTCCTTTCCTCCAGAAAATCTCGATGCTCGAGTTGACGCCAAGCCTAATCAATTGACAATATCAGCACTTTTTCAGAGATTGCAACCGCTTGTCAAGAAAAAAATTATAAATTGAGAAAGTAGAACCGCCTGTAGTTCCCATAAAAGACCATTTTTATTAATTTCAGCAATAATTACGTTGGAAACGCCTCGATGTAAATCAGGGTAAACCTGATTTTTGTACTCTAAATACCTCAGTTCAGAATCAGGCGGAAATTAGCCAAACAGGGCGGCGGGAGAAATTGATTTAAGAGGCGGATAACCTGCTTTTCCCCTAAAAGAAAACAATCGGGAGCCTCCTTGAAGCGGGGGCAAAAATTTTCCTACTCCGGCAGTTCCACCGCCTCGCCGGTGAGGGCCGCCACTTCCGTGAGCAACGCCCTGAGGAGGTCTGCCTCCGGCACCTTGCGCACCACCTCGCCTTTCTTGAACAACAGCCCCTCCCCGATGCCCCCGGCGATCCCCACATCGGCCTCCCGGGCCTCCCCGGGGCCGTTGACCACGCAGCCCATGATGGCCACCTTGATGGGGGCGGTCACGGCCAGCAGGCGCCGTTCCACCTCCTCGGCCAGGGAGAAGAGGTCGATGCGGCAGCGGCCGCAGGTGGGGCAGGAGATGAGCTCCACCCCCCGTTCCCTGAGGTGCAGGGCCCGAAGGATCTCGTAGGCCGCCCGCACTTCCTCCACCGGGTCCCGGGTCAGCGACACCCGCATGGTGTCGCCGATGCCCTTGGCCAGCAGCAGGCCGATGCCCAGGGCGGATTTCACCGTACCGGCGATGAGGCCCCCGGCTTCGGTGACTCCCAGGTGGAGGGGATAGTCCGTCTGGCCGGACAGTTCCTCATAGGCCGCCACCGTGGTTAACACATCGGACGATTTCAGAGAAATCTTAAAATCAAAAAAACCCCAGGCCTCGAACTGCTGCACCCAGCGCCGGGCGCTGGCCGCCAGGGCCGCGGCGGTGGGCGCGCCGTACTCCGCCAGGAGGTCCGCCTCCAGGGAACCGGCGTTCACCCCCAGGCGCAGGGGCACACCCCGGGCCCGGCAGGCCTCCACCACGAGCTTCGTCTTGGCCGCGCCCCCCAGGTTGCCGGGGTTGATGCGGATGGCGTCGGCGCCCTGCTCCAGGGACGCCAGGGCCAGGCGGTGATTGAAGTGGATGTCGGCAATCAGGGGCAGCGGACTCTCGCGCTTGATCTGCCCGAAGGCCCGGGCCGCCTCCTGATCAGGCACGGCCAGACGGGCCACTTCACAGCCCGCCGCCGCCAGGCGCTGGATCTGGGCCAGGGTGGCCTCAACGTCGGCGGTGTTGGTGTTGGTCATGCTCTGGACCACCACCGGGGCCCCGCCGCCGATCTGGACCGGGCCCACGAAGATGGCCCGGGTGGGTTTCCGCGTTATCTGCATGGCTTCTTTTGGCTGAGTCATAACTTATGGTGATTCTAACGGTAATGGCCGCCGCCCGCAAGTTGCCGCCAAAAATTTCCCCACCGCCTGGCTGGTTTCAAAAGTTCAAGGTTCAAGGTCAAGAGTGTGCCCGTCAGGAACTCTTCATCATGGATGGCTGAGCCCAAGACCCATGAATGACTGCCCACTGCTCACCCTTACTGTCCCGAAAAGTTCTTTAAATTGGTGGCACAGGCTTTCCAGCCTGTGTCAAGGAAGCAGGCTAGTCGTGCACAGCCTGGAAAGGCTGTGCCACCAGCCTATCAGCTTTTCAGGCTTTAGCAGTGAGCCAAAGGCCGATGCATGACGGCTCACCGCTCACGGCCTACAAAAACCGCGGCTGGCGCTTCTCCAGAAAGGCCCGGGCCCCTTCGTGGGCGTCCTCGGAGGCAAAGCACAGGGCGAAGGCGTCAACCTCCAGGAGGCAGGCATTCCTGAGGTCCAGGTCGAACCCCCGGTCGATGGCCTGCTTGGCGGCCCGCAAAGACACCCGGCCCTTGGCGGCCAGGGACCGGGCCACTTTGCGGCAGGACTCCATGAAGGTGTCGGTGGGAAACACCTGGGCCACCAGCCCCAGGGTTTTGGCTTCGGCGGCTTCCAGCAGCCGGCCGGTGAGGACCAGCTCCTTGGCAACCCCCTTCCCCACCAGGCGGGACAGGCGCTGGGTGCCGCCGAAGCCCGGGATGATCCCCAGGTTGATCTCCGGCTGGCCCAGCCTGGCGGTGTCGGCGGCGTAGATGAAATCGCAGGCCATGGCCATCTCGAGCCCGCCCCCCAGGGCAAAACCGTTGACGCAGGCGATCACCGGGATCTCCAGGGCCTCGAGCTTAAAGCCGGTCTCGTGGGCCGAGGCCGCGAAGGCCCGGGCCGCCAGGGGGTCAAATTCCAGAAAAACCTGGATGTCCGCCCCGGCGATGAAGGACCGGCCGGCCCCGGTGAGGAGCAGCACCCTGACCTCGGGGTCCCGGCTCACCCGGTCCAGGGCGTCCCGAAACTCCGTCAGCATCTCGTGGTTCAGGGCGTTGAGCTTGTCCGGGCGGTTGAAGGTGATGGTGGCGACTCCGGCCTCTTGGTCGAACAGAATGGTTTGATACGACATGGGCTCTCCTTTGAAAATCAACCTGTTTTCCACAGGCTCGCGGCCTGTGCCGCTCAGTCAGAAACCAGCCCCTCTGGCTCCCAGGGCCTCGATGCTGTCCGGCTGCCAGCGGGGCTTATCGTCCTTGTCGATGATCCGGGCCCGGATACCCTCTAAATAGTCGGGGTGGGTGATGATAAAGTGCGCCGCCAGGGCCTCCCGGTGGAAAACTTCCGGCAAGGGCCGCCCCTCGTTGGCCCGGAGCAGCTGCAGGGTCACGGCCAGGGCCGTGGGGGAGCGCTCCCCCAGCCGCCGCCGCACGTCCTGGCAGAGCCTCGACTCCAGGCTGCACTGATTGAGGGCGGCCATGAGCTCCTGAAGCGACTTCTTCCCACTGAAGCGTTCCGCCACCCAGGCGTCCAGGTCCGGGTTGGCGGGAATGTCCTGGCGGCTGAAGGGCGCCAGCACCTGTTTTAGGTGCGCCACCGCGCCGGGCTTATCGCCGGGAAGCTCAGCGGCGCAAAGCTTGAGCGCCTGCCCCAATTCGGCGAACCGGGACTGGTCCACCAAATGGGTGGCCAGCCCCAGCCGGACGCATTCGGCCCCTTCGAGCTCATAGCCCGTCAGGGCCAGGTACTCGGGGTAGCCCGGAGGACACTTGGTAAAGAGCCAGCCCGTACCGCCTACGTCCGGAAAGAAGCCGATGCGGGTTTCGGGCATGGCCATGCGGGTGGTTTCGGTGGCCACCACGAGGTCGGCCCCCGCGGCCAGGCCCAGTCCGCCTCCCATGGTGATGCCCTGGGCCAGGACCACCACCGGCTTGGGGCACTGGTGAATCATGAGGTCCAGGGCATACTCATCCTGAAAGAACTGGTCGGCCAGGTGCACCTCCCCGGTCTGAACCGCCCGGGTCAGCTCCTTGAGGTCGCCCCCGGCGCAGAAGCCCCGGTCCCCGGCCCCGCTGATGACCACCAGGCCGACGTCGGACGCGGCCAGGGCCTCCTCCAGCCCCCGGGTCAGGAGTTGGATCATCTCCCGGTTGAGGGTGTTGAGGACCCGGGGCCGGTTGAGGACGAGGCCCATCAGGCCGGGATGCCGCTCGATCAGGATGGGGGGCTCGATTCTATCGGTCATAGGCCAGTTCCAGGGGTGAAAAACCAGGATCAAGAAAACACCATGTGCCCTATCGGGCCAAGCCTTATATCAAGTTGTGGCCTCTGCCAAAGTCCCTCAACCTGTCATTCTGAGGGAGCGGAGCGACCGAAGAATCTCATAACTACAAGAAAATACGAAATCATTCGCTCCGCACCGGATGACCGAATGGCTTTACGCAGAGGTCTCAAGTGCGCTCATACAGGTATTTTTTTGTAGGGGCGGACCTGTGTGTCCGCCCTTCACAGGGTTCACACGATAAATGCGCCCCTGCAATCCGGGAGATTCCTCCTTCTCTGAACGTGACATTGTTATCACTGCTCACCGCTACCGCTCACTGCCCTCCCCTTTTCTCCCCAAAAAATCAGTTGGGGCATTTCCACGTTATTCATAAACGGGATGGGGGCCCAGACGGTCTCCTGCCGGTGGACGGCAAACCCGGGAAACTGCTCCCGGAGTTCGGCCGGGGTGGGGAAGTGATGCACCAGGGCGCCGTCCGGGGTGGCGATGTCCACCAGGGTGCCGGGCTCCAGCTCCCGGGTCTGGGGCAGGCGCACGATCTCCCCGGCCTCCCGGGGGGAGGTGTAGATAAACAAGTGCCCGCCGGCTCTTGAGGACCCGGGCCAGCTCCCGGCAATAGTCCCTGAAGGTGGCGGCATCGCCGTGGTTGATGACGTTGACGGACACCACCAGGTCGAAGGCCCCGGAGGCGAACGGCAGGCGGCTGAGATCGGCCTGCACCAGGTTGGCGGTGAGCCCCGGAGCCGCGCCGGCGAGGCGCGCCTTGAGGAGGTTGCAGCACCTGGGCGTCGCAATCCGCCCCCCAGACCCGAAACCCCGCATCCAGCAAGGGGAGCAGGTGGCGGCCCACCCCGCAGCCCGCGTCCAGGACGCGGCGGCAGCCGGCCGCCCGCCACCCGGGGATCAGGCCCACAAGTTCGGGATTGGGCTCAAGTCCCTGCATCACGGGATCGGCAAAAATTTTCCCCCAACCGGGCATGGCGAAAATTCCCTCCGCCCGGTCAGGACTTCCCGCAGCCGCAGGTCGCCGCCCCCGGGTCCCCGGGCTGAGCCGGTTTACCCGGTTCGGACTGGAGCTGGCGCACCGCCTCTTTGACTCGGTCAATCTCCTCCCGCTTCAGATTCATATCCTTGTTCTTGTCAATGTCGAGATCATCAGTGATCACCAGGTAGCCGCGCAGCGGCACTTCGGCCTGTTCCAGCACCCCCCTGGCGCAGCCCACCTCGCAGCCGTCAATAACCACCAACTCGGGGATGTCTTGAGCCGAGCGGACAAACCCGCTCAAATGCGCCCCGACCCCGGCCAGACATGAAAGCTTGCCGAAACCCTCCTGGGTAAGCTCTATCCCGGCCTGGTTGGCTAATTGCCCGACGTTGGAGCCCCCTGAACAGACCAGGATCATCCTGGTAACCTTGGGCTGACAGCAATCCTGGGACATGATTTTTCCTCCGGAAAATAATAAATCCACCTGGGTGAAACCGTCTGTCATAGTTTATGAATTTCCCTTAGTAATATAACTATTTCTCCGGAGAGCAAGGTGAAAATTTACTGAAGCCACCAAGGCCCCGGCGGACGAGCTCGAGAAAAGCGTCCTCAGGAGCCAGATATCCATATCAAATCAGCGAGTTCCCCTGGCGCCATTCCCCGTTGATCTCTGCCCGGCAGGCTCTGTGGTTCATAGAGGCTGCCTCTCGAGGCCCATTTTTTAAAAAAGTTTTCGGATGCCCTTGACTCGCCGGCGCCAAGGTTTATACTATACTTAATTAATATAGAATAGCTCAATAGGTTGTCAGGAGCACACCATGAAATTTCTCGACGAATGTAAGGCCGATGCAACGGCTGATTTGGTTTATCGTGCCTGCCCCATGCACCTCCTGGAGCCGATGGAGTTGATCAAAGACCTGGAAAAGGGTCAGGTGCTGGAGATTTTAACCGATTACGACGGCGCCCTGGAAGATATCCCGGCTTGGTGCGCCAAGCACGGGCAGGAATTCCTGGGTATGAGTGAAGATGCCTGCGACGATTGCTACAAGCTCTACATCAAAAAGCACTAAGAGGAACGGCCATGAAACCAGCTTATATGGATCACGCCGCGGCCACGCCGGTCCGCCCCGAAGTTATGGAAGCGATGCTGCCTTTCTTTGTCGAACGTTTCGGCAATCCGTCGGCGGTGTACGACTTGGGATCGGCAATCAAAGCGGTTATGGAAGAGCAGCGGGAGAAGGTGGCCCGGCTCATCGGCGCGCACCCGGATGAGATTATCTTTACTTCCTCCGGCGCCGAAGCCAATAACCTGGCCATCAAGGGCCTGGCCCTGGCTACCTTTCGGAAGAGGGGCAGGCACTTGATTGTTTCGGGCATCGAGCACCACTCGGTACTCAATTCGGCCAGGTTCCTGGAGAAGTTTTTCGATTTTGAAGTAACCTTCCTGCCCGTGGACCACTACGGCCGGGTAGATCCGGAGCGTCTCCACAAGGCCCTCACCCCGGCCACGGTCATGGTTTCCATCGGGCACGGCAGTAACGAGATCGGCACCCTCCAGGATATCCCGGAACTGGTGGCGGTGTGCCGGGCCGCCGGCGTCCCCTTTCACACCGATGCCGTAGCTACCGTGGGCCAGGTGCCGGTGGACGTCAAAGAGTTGGGCGTAGATCTGTTAACTCTTTCCGGCCCGCCCCTGGGAGCCCCCAAAGGGATCGGGGCCCTGTATTTCCGCAACAAGCTGCGCCTGGTGCCCCTGCTCAACGGCGGCATCCAGGAAAGCGGCCGGCGGGGCGGTACCGAGAACGTCCCCGGCATCGTGGGTCTGGGCCGGGCCGCCGAACTGGCCCGGCAGGAGTTGGATGAGAAAGCCGTCTACCTGGCGAAGTTGAGGGACCTGTTGATCGCCGGCATTCGGGAGAATGTTCCCGAAGTCCTGTTTACCGGCCATCCGGAAAAGAGACTGCCGGGGCATGCCAGTTTCTGCTTTGAAGGCATTGAGGGTGAAGCCTTGATCTTCCTGTTGAGCAGTAACGGGATCTATGCCAACACCGGTTCCGCCTGCGCCTCCAAGGCGCTTAAAACCTCGCCGGTCCTGGGCGCCATCGGCGTCAAGCCGGACGTAGCCCAGGGTTCCCTGGTCTTTACCTTGAATCGCACTAACCGGGAAGAAGAGGTGCACCATGTCCTGAAGCACCTGCCCGCGGCAGTGGAGAGACTCCGGTCCTTCTCGCCGGTCTGGCGCAAGAAAATGGCCGAAGCCCCGGGAGCCTGAACATGAAGCTCTCCGCCAAAAGCCGTTATGGCACCCGGCTCATGTTGGATATGGCCCAGCATTATCACGATGGCCCTATTCGCCTGGCCACTGTCGCCGAACGGCAGGGCATTTCGCTGAAGTATCTGGAACAAATCATCATTCCTCTGAAAAAGGCTCATTATATTCAGAGTGTGCGGGGCCCCAAAGGCGGACATATTTTGGCGAAGCCGCCCTCGGAGATCACCGTCGGGGAAATCGTCGCCTTGTTGGAAGACGGCGCCAGCCTGTCTGCCTGTTCCGACAATCCTCTGGTTTGCGAGCGATCGTCGGACTGCGCCACCCGCTACATCTGGCAGGAAGCGGCCCGGGCCATGTTTGACAAGTTGCAATCTATTACTTTAGCCGATCTGTTGGGTCGGAATAAAGATAACACCCCAGGAGCATGACCATGTATAGCGACATCGTGATGGACCATTTTACTCATCCCCGCAATACCGGGGTTATCGAAGATGCCGACGGTATCGGTGAGGTGGGTAATCCCGTGTGCGGGGATATGATGACTTTCTATATCAAAGTCAAAGACAACCGCCTGGAAGATGTGAAGTTCCAGACCTTTGGCTGTGTGGCCGCCATCGCCGTATCCAGCATGGTGAGCGAGATGGCCAAAGGCAAGGACCTGGAGGAGGCCAAGAAGATCACCAATAAACAGGTGGCCGAGGTCCTGGGGGGCCTGCCCCCCAATAAGCTGCACTGCTCCAATTTAGGGGCGGAGGCCTTGGGCCTGGCCATCAAGAACTACCAGGAAAAATCGGGGGCAAGCCCTAAAACCGGCGCTGCCTAAGTGCAAAGCGAACGGGACTGGGGGCACAAACGACCAGGTGAGAAGGGCAACGCCCGGGTGCCCCCGGCCGGCAAGGCTATCCAGACTGAAGTGGCCTAAAACCGCAAACTTTGCTACCCTGCCCTGGGAACGCGCCGGAAGCATGTATATTTATCTGGTTAACCAATGACCTTACTGCGCCTGCTTTTCAGATACGCCGGCCTGGCCCCCGGAGTTTTGGCTCTCGGGCTGGCCTTGACGATCGGTGGTTGCAGCCGCGACAGCGACAAAGTCGCGGTTGACTTCACCAAGACCGTGCCGGTGGCTCGTCCGGGTGATCAGGTGTCCGCGCAGCCTCCGCTCCGGGTGGCAGTGGCCGCCATGATCTCCCCCAAGGAGACCCTGGAGGTTTACCGGCAACTCCTCACCTACCTCGGGCATAAACTGGGCAAGGACGTGGAGTTGGTGCAACGCAAGACCTACGGCGAAGTCAACGAACTGCTGGGAAAGGGCCTCATCGATCTGGGCTTTATCTGTTCCGGACCCTACGTGACGGGCAAGGACCGTTATGGCTTCGTCCTGCTGGCCGTCCCCGAGGTCCATGGCCATCCCACCTACTCCGCCTACCTGATCGTCAATAAAGAGAGCGCCTTTCACCGGCTTGAAGATCTTCAAGGCCGCACCTTTGCCTTCACTGACCCCGACTCCAATACCGGCCGGCTGGTGCCCCTCTATTGGCTGGCGGCGCTGCACACCCGGCCTGAACAGTTCTTTGGCCGGGTCATCTATACCTACAGTCACGACAATTCCATCCTGGCGGTAGGCCGGGGCCTGGTGGACGCCGCCGCGGTGGACGGGTTGATCTGGGATTTTTACGCCCAAAAGAACCCGGCCTTTACTGCCAAAACCCGGATCATCAAAAAATCCGAACCCTTCGGCATTCCGCCGTTGGTCGCCTCCCGGCAGTTCCCCCCGGCCGAGCGGGAGCGGATTCAGGACGTGCTCTTTGGCATGCACCAGGACCCCGAAGGGAAAAAAATCCTGGCCGAATTGATGATCGACCGCTTCATCCCGCCCCGGGATGGGCTGTATGACACGGTCCGGCAGATGGAACAGCAACTGGCCCGGCTGAAGGATGAGGCCCATGCGGCCCCGAAGCCTTAAAAGCCGGCTGCTGATCGCCGTCACCGCGCTGGTGATTGGCAGCGGCCTGATCATCGCCTTCCTGGCCACCCAGCAATATAGCGCCGCCCTGCGCCGGACCATGTTCAGCCAGGCGGAGAACCTGGCCCATACCGTGGCCCTGGACGCGGCCGATAAGGTCCTGCTTAACGATCTGGTGGCCCTCCAGAGGATGCTCGACCAGCAGACCCAGAGCAATCCGGCCATTGCCTATATCTTTGTCATGCGGGATGGCCGGGTCCTGGCTCACACCTTTGAACAGGGGGTGCCGGTCCAGTTGCTTAAAGCCAACGGCATCGGCCCGTCTCATCAACCCAGCTTCAAAGAGATCGTCTCCCAGCGCCGGGAGTCCTTCCTGGATACCGCCTGGCCCATTTACGAGGGGAAAGCCGGGGTGCTGCGCCTGGGATTTTCCGAAAGCCCGTATCGGCGGCAGGTAGCCCGGTTGTGGGAGGAGATCGGCGTCTCCACCCTGGCCATTCTGCTCGTGGCCCTGATGGGAGGCCTGCTGCTTCGTGCGCCGCATCACCCGTCCCCTGGCGGCCCTGGTGCAAGCCACCCAGGCCATGGACCGGGGTGAGTCCCCGACCCGGGTGGACGTCCGGGGTGAAGATGAGATTGCGGCCCTGGCAAATTCCTTCAATCACATGGCGAGCCGCCAGGAAGAATATACCCGGCGCCTGGAAAAGCAGGCCCTGGAGTTGGAGCGGGCCCATAATCAGGCCATGAGCGCCTGCAAAATCGTCCGGGAGATCAGCGCCCTGCGCTCCCTGCCCGAGATGGGCGCCACCCTGATCGGCAGGCTCCAGGAGACGGTGCGCTGCCAGCACCTGGCGCTGCTGCTCTTTAACGCCGGCAAGGATTGCCTTTCGGGCCTGTCCTCTCGGGACACCTGGGAGATTAAAGATGCGCGCGGCCCTTAATTTCGCCCGGGAGACTTTGGCGGGCCTGACCACAGCGACTTTCTCCCGGAAGAACCTGTTTACCCCCCCGCTGGTCCCGAAAGATTTTCCCGCCGGGGAGCGCCAGGTCATCATCCCCTTCGATGACGGCCAGATCGGCGGCGCCATCGTCATCGCCTGCCCGGAGGGCGCCTGCAGCCAGGAAGAACTTGAGTTGGTGCGGCTGATCGTCAACCAGAACGCCGGGGCCCTCCGCCGGGCCATGCAGCATGAAGATGAGGTCAACGCCTTGAGAGGCCGGGTGGACGCCGCCGCCGGGTTTGGCGACCTCATCGGCAAAGACCCCAAGATGCAGGTCGTCTATAAGCTCATCGAAGACGTGGCGCCCTCCGACGCCACCGTCCTCATCCAGGGGGAGAGCGGCACCGGCAAGGAACTGGTGGCCCGGGCCATTCATACCCACAGCCCCCGGGCCCCGGGTCCGTTTGTGGTGATCAATTGCTCCGCTTATCCCGCCACCTTGCTGGAAAGCGAGCTCTTCGGCCACGAAAAGGGCGCCTTCACCGGGGCCCTGCGCCAAAAGGCGGGGCGTTTCGAGCAGGCCCACGGCGGCACGGTTTTTCTCGATGAGATCGGCGAAATTCCGCCGCCGGCCCAAATCAAACTGCTCAGGGTCCTGCAAACCCGCAAATTCGAGCGCCTGGGCGGAGAGCAGACCCTGACCGTGGATGTGCGCATCCTGGCCGCCACCAACAAGGACCTCCTGGCCGAAGTAAAAAAAGGGACCTTCCGGGAAGACCTCTTCTATCGCCTCAACGTCATCCCCATCATCCTGCCGCCCCTCCGGGACCGGAAAAATGACATCCCCCGGCTGGCCCTCCATTTCCTGCGCCGTTTTGCGGGGGAGCGGGGCAAGGAGATCCTGGAGTTCAGCTCCGAGGCCATGCGCCTGCTCCTGGATTACTCCTGGGCCGGGAATGTCCGGGAGTTGGAAAACACGGTGGAGCATGCCGTGGTCCTGGCCAAAGGCAGCCAGGTGGAGGCCTGGGACTTCCCTTCGGCCTTGCGTCTGAGCTCCGGCCCGCCAGCCAACGCCCTGATGGACCAGGAAATGCGGCTGCTCCTCGAAATTCTGGAAGAATGCGGCTGGAACAAGAAAATGGCCGCCAAGCGTCTGGGGGTCAGCCGCAGCACCATATATTCCATGCTCCGGCGTCACAATATCTCCCGCCCCAAGCCTACCACGCATTAATTCTTAATGAATCCCCAAAAACCTTCGCGAAATTTTGCCGACACCGGCGTCTCGCCGAGGCCCTATCCAACCGTGGGAATCCGCCTTTTGTCCAGCTCCTGAAACCCGGTCGCGTCCATACAAGTAATTTATACCCGTTGCCGAAAGTTTTTTCCGTTATGGGACGCCTCATAATCCCCCCTGCCCCCTTTAAAAAATGGGGTGAACTATAAGGAATTGCTGTTAAAGTCCCCCTTTGAAAAAGGGGGATTGAGGCAGCAGTGTCCGGTTAGGAAATTGCATGTGGAGGTCCGCCCCCCTCACCCCAGCCCTCTCCCCCCGAAGCGTGGGGAGAGGGAGTAGATGATTTTGCCAGGTTAAGTAACTATAACGTATTAAACCTATACCACTTTTCCCCTCTCCCCCAATGGGGGAGAGGGTCAGGGTGAGGGGGAAGTAATCTTCTCGGCAAAAAGTTACATGAGCAAATTTATGAATAGTTGGACGACGTTTAACGAACACTGCTGGGATTGAGGGGGATTTGAGAACCCCCAAACGGTAGGAATTTTTGGCAAACGCTATATCTTTTCCTTTTGTAAGGGCGGACCCATGGGTCCGCCCACAGGCGGTCCCCCACGCCGGTGCGCCCCGACGAGAGATTTTCTTACTTCTAGGTGCGCAACTTCGTATAAATCCCCCCTACCCCCCTTTTCTCAAATGGGGAACTTAGCGGAATTACTTTAAAAGTCGACCTTTGAAACAGGGGGATTGAGAAACGCGCCATCAGAAACAATTTTTGGCTAACGCCATAAAGCCCGCCCCCAGGGGTCGCGATGGCCCGCCGTGTGCATCAGGTCCTCATAGTGTGTCTGATTATGCGACACAGATAACCTGCTGATAATACATCATAATATTGATATTACGGCAAAGTGTCTGCCCGGCCCGGACACTTTTGGGCGCTAACCAGGCTCGGGGTTGGGTCGCTGGCGAAGCCGGGGCTCGGGGGCCGGCAGCTACCAAAACATATTAATCAGTAATATTAATTAATTACCCACACAACCTCCCCGCCTTGACCGGCTCCGGAGTCCCGGCCCGGCCCCCGGCACAAGACTTGCTTAACCTGTTCTCAAGAAGTTTCCCTACTCCCCGGGTTTCCGGGGCAACCAGGCAAAGGGTGGCAGCATGAGCGATCTGCCGAAGCCGGCCGTAGCGGTGGTTGATGGCGACGAGGAACAGTGCGGGAAGCTCTGCGCCATGCTGCAGCAACTCGATTATCAGGCCACCCCGCTGCATTCGCTCCTGGACCTGGAGGCCAACCTCAAGACCCACCGGGACGGCATCGTGATTCTGGACATGGACACCGTGCCCGCCGACAACCGCTGGTTCCGGGAACTCAAGCGCCAGGCCCCGGGCCTTCACGTCCTGGCCCTGTCCAATCGCCCTTATCACCCGGGATTGGAGGAAGCCATGAGTTCCCATATTTACGGCTGCCTGGCCAAGCCCCTGGACCCGGAGGAATTCCGTTACTGGATGAAGAGCATTGCTGAAAACGTGGCGGCCCGGCAATCGGCCCAGCCATGAAGTTTATCCGTAAAGAAGAAATGGAGGTGGCGGCATGAAAAAATTTGGCAAGGACATGGACCGCCGGGAATTTCTCCGGGGTTTGGGCACCACGGCGACGGCGTTGGGGGCCGGGGCAATTATTCTCCAGGCCGGCGGCCTGGTGCAGGCCGCCACGCCCACCAAGAAGTACGGCATGGTCATCGACACCAACCGATGTACCGGCTGCCATGGCTGTTCCATCGCTTGCAAGAGCGAGAACAATGTCCCGGAAGGGGTCTATCGGAGTTGGGTCAAGCAGATCATCAAGGGGGAATACCCCCACGTCAGAAGTTGTCTGCTCCCCCGGCTGTGCAACAATTGTGAGGATGCCCCCTGCCTGAACGACTGTCCCACCGGGGCGACCTACCGGACCCCGGAAGATGGCGTGGTCCACGTGAACCGGGACGTCTGCGTCGGCTGCCACACCTGCGTGCTGGCCTGTCCCTACAATTCCCGGTTCATTAACCCGCTGACCGGCACCGCCGACAAGTGTGATTTCTGCTACCACCGCATCACCAAGGGCCTCCAGCCCGCCTGCGTCGATGCCTGCACCGGCCGGGCCCGCATCTTTGGGGACATGAACGACCCCCAAAGCGAAATTTCCCTGTACATGAGCAAATATCCCGATCCAGGGCATCCGGACTTACCTGGACACCAAGCCCAAGGTCCACTACGTCTTTGCCGACGAAGACATCCTGAACCTGGACTACTCCTTCTTATCCCGGAGGAAATCATGAACGGCTCTATTCAATGGATATCCTGGGTCAAGCACGGGGTGGTCTTCGGCTATCTCATCACCATGTACATGTTCCTCATCAGCATGGCCGTGGGCGCCCACCTGGTCACCCTGTTCGCCAAGGCCTACTATCGAGATGAGGATTTCCTGCCCCTGGAGAAGGTGGGGACCTTCCTGCCCCTGCTCATCCTGCTCCTGATGCCTCTCTTGCTGGCAATGGACATGACCCACCCGGAGCGCGCCTACACCATGTATTACCATTGGAACTGGACCGCGACGGTGGCCTGGGGCGCCTATATTATGCCACTGTGCGTCATCACTTACGCCTTCCATGCTTTTTACCTCTTCCGGCCGGACATGATGGTGGCGGTGCGGGAAAACCGGGCCGGTGCCAGATATTACCGGGTGCTGCTCCGGGACCGGATCGAAGCGGGCAGCCCCGCCGAGATTCGGCAGCGCCAACAGAAAGCTGAGCGCTTGTGGGCCAATATTAGCATCGTGTTTTCCTTTCTGGCCTTGATCTACGTGGGCATGCGGCTGTCTGCCTTCAAGGGCCGGGTCATGGTGAGCTCCCTGTCCATGGTCTTTATCTTTATAAGCCTGGCGGCTTCTTCGGGAACCGGCTTCATGCTTCTGCTGGTTCGCCTCAAAACCGCCATCGTCCCGCCGAGCCAACCGGCCCTCATCAAGCAAAACCGTTTCCTGGTGGACTTCGGGGTCATCTTAAAGTACGCCCTGGTGGCCCAATTGGTCATTTGGGTCCTCTACTTAATCCAACTCAACTTCACCGGCTCGGGAGGCAAACTGGCCGCCTACATCTTTCTGGGTGGTCCGCGAGCGGTGCAATTCTGGATTTTCCAGATGGCCATCGGCCTCATCCTGCCCCTGGCCCTGATGTGGTTCCAATCCCTGCGGGAAAACCCCCTGGCCTCCCTGGTGGCGGGAGCGGCCACCCTACTGGGGACCTTTTTCGCGGTGGCTAACCTTTCCGTCGGCAGCCAGCTCATCCCCTTGACCCACCTGCAATGGGAACAAATGGCGCCGGAACCATTTAAAATTGCCTTCGGCCTGGTAATCATGGCGGTCTTGTTGGCGCTCTTCCTGATCAGTTACAAGATCTTGCCTTATGAAGAACCAGTTGCTCAGAAAAGCGAGGCTTGAGATGGACGATTCCCGGAGAAAATTCGTCAAAGGAGTTCTGGCCCTGGGGGCTTTGGCAGCCGCGGGCGGCTGTATGCATGCCAGTGAAAAACCGGCCCGCTGGATCAGCGGGGGGCCGGACCCGGACCCGGTTAACGGGTCCAAGGTCAAGTTTGTGCGCACCGTCTGTCTGGGCTGCCACAGCGCCGACGGCCTGCAATGCAAGGTCGTGGACGGCGTCCTGGTGAAGATCGACGGCAATCCCTACCACCCCAATGTGATGGAACCGCAGATCGCCTACAAAACCGACCCCAAAGCCGCGGAAAGGGTGAACGGCACGGTGTGCGCCAAGGGCGGCGCCACCCTGCAGACGCTCTATGACCCCTTCCGCATTCAACACCCTTTGAAGCGGACGGGGCCCCGGGGCTCGGGCCAGTGGAAGACTATCACCTGGGACCAGGCCTATGAGGAGATCATCAAAGGCGGCGACCTCTTCGGTGAGGGCCACGTGGACGGCCTGGCAGCCTGCCGGGACTTGAACACGCCCATCGACCCCGAGGCCCCGGAGTTGGGCCCCAAGGCCAACCAGGTGGTTTTCATGCCCGGCCGCATCGAGCACGGCAAAAAGGAGTTCACCGACCGGTTCTTCAGGGACTCCTACGGCACCATCAACCACCGCATAGACCACACCTCCATCTGTGAAACCTCTCACCACGTGGGCTACAAACTCTCGAGCGACGGTAGCGCCCACTTCAAACCGGACATCATGAGCGCCCGGTACATCATCTTCTTCGGGACCACGCCCTATGAGGCCAATTTCCCCATGCAGGCCATGGCCCGGAAGCTCAACTTCTTCCGGGAAAAGGGCGGCAAGCTGGTCATTGTTGATCCGCGCTTTTCCAACTCCGCCGCCAAGGCCGCGGAGTGGATTCCCGTCCTGCCCGGCACCGACGCCGCCTTTGGCCTGGGCATGATGCGCTGGATGATGGACCACGACCGGGTGGACAAGCGCTATCTGTCCTTCCCCAACCAGAAGGCCGCGGAGGTTGACGGCCACCTGACCTGGTGCAATGCCACCTACCTGGTGCGCCAGGACAACCGCAAGCTCCTGCGTCCCGCCGACGCCAAGATTCCGGGTGACGACAAGGGCTTCGTGGTCTGGAAAGACGCCGCCCCCCATGACAACCGGACGCTGGCGGTCGCCGACCTGGAATACTCCGGCACGGTAAATGGCATTCCGGTGAAAAGCGTTTACACCATGCTCAAGGAACGGGTCGGTGAGCGCACCGTTAAAGAGTACGCCGCCATCTGCGGCATCGAGCCCGCGGTCATCGAACGGGCTGCCTCGGACTTTACCTCCGTGGGCCGCCAGGCGGTGGCCGACTTCTACCGCGGCGCCGTGCAGCACACCAACGGCACCTATAATGCCCGGACCCTGGCCAACCTGAACTTCCTCATCGGCAACGTCTCCTGGAAGGGCGGCTGCGAGGGCCATGGCGGCTCCCACTGGCACGAAATGGGGGGCCAGCCCGCCAACCCTTATAACCTGGCCAAACTCCATCCGGGGAAAGTGAAGGCCACCGGGGTTCCCGTTGACCGGCACAAGCACAACTACGAGGACAGCGCCGAATTTAAAAAGAACGGCTACCCGGCCAAGCGCCCCTGGTTCCCCTTTGCCTACGATAACGTTTACCAGGAGGTCTTCCCCAGCGTCGGGGCCAAGTATCCCTACCAGACCAGGATTCTTTTCACTTACTGGAACAATGTCTTATATTCGGCCCCGGCCGGCACCAAACTGGCCGCCGGAGTCAAGGACCCCAAGGCCCTGCCCCTGTTCGTCGCCATCGACGTGGTGATGGGCGAGACCTCTTCCCTGGCCGATTACATCCTGCCGACCAGGCATTTCCTGGAAGACTACGCCATGCCCCACGTGGCGCCCACCATCCTGACCCAAACCAGCGGCGTGCGCCAGCCGGTGGTGGAGGCGGTGCACAAGGACACCAAGCACCTGGAACAGATCTGCATCGACCTAGGCGTCAAGATGGGCCTGCCGGGCTACGGCAAGGACGGCTTCGGTCCCGGTGACCCGCTGCTCACCCCCTGGGATTGGTACAAGAAGATGGTGGCCAATGTCGCTTACGGCGACAAGCCGGACACCGCGGTCCCCGGGGCCACCGAGGCGGAGAAGGTCAAGTACGTCCTGGACCGGGGCGGCCGCTTCGAGGATTACAGCAAGGCCTATAAGGGTGACCACACGAACCACTCCTACAAGAAAATCTGCCTGATCTACAACGAGAAACTGGCCACCACCAAAAACTCCATGACCGGCGAGTATTTCGACGGCCTGCCTTATTACGAACCCATCCGTGATGCCATGGGAAAACCGGTGGTCCGGGATGAGAAAAAATATCCCTTCCGGCTGATCACCTACCATCCGGTCTATCACGCCCAGGCCCGGACGGCTGCGGCTCCATGGCTCATGGAAATCACCCCGGACGAATGGATCCAGATCAACGCCGGGGACGCCGCCAAGCAGGGCATCAAGCACGGGGACCTGGTGGTCGTCTTTTCCCAGGACAACCCCGAAGGCGTCAAGGCCAAGGCCATGGTCACCGAAGGCATGCGGCCCGGAATCATCACCATTCCCCACTCCCTGGGCCACTGGCAATACGGGGCCAAATCCTTCAAAGTGGACGGCAAGAACACCCCGACCCGGGAGTCGATCGGCCGGGGGGCGTCCGCCAACCCCGTTATGACCGTGGACCCGCATCTCAAAGACGTGTGCATGACCGACCCCATCGGGGGCAGCGCCTCGTTTTATGACAGCCGTGTCGGGGTCAAAAAGGCCTGAGGGGCAGGGAGACTGACATGACCAATGCCGAACAGATCCAATGGGAAGAGGCCAGGAGCGCGGTTTACAGCTTTTTCAGCCAGGCCTTTATCAATGGACCCAGCCAGCAGTTCCTGGCGGCGCTGATCGCCGAGAAAGGGACGGAGCACTTAGGGGAAATTTTCCCGGATGCCGCCTACCAGGAGGAGTTGGCCCAGGTGCGCCGGGATTCCCGGGAAGGCAGGTTGACCCTGGAAGCCGCCGCGCTGGATTTTGAGGCCCTCTTCCGGGTCCCCGGCTCCCGTTACCTGAGCCCCTACGAGTCGGTCTACCGGTCCCAGGGCCCCCGGGGCGGTGGGCGCCTCTGCGGCCCGGAGGCCGCCGCCGTGGAACGGCTCTACCTCAATGAGGGTCTGGGGCCCAGCCGCGAATTCAGCGAGCTTCCCGACCATGTGGGGGTGGAACTGGAATTCATGGCGTTTCTCTGCCGTAAAACCCTGGAGGCCATGCAGGCCGGCGACCCTGACACCGCCCAGGACTATCGCCACCAGCAGTGCTGCTTTTTCATTGAACATCTGGGGACCTGGGTAAGGCTTCTGGCCGAGCGCCTGGCCTCCCAGGCCCAAACCAGTCTCTACCGGTTCCTGGGCAATTTCTTGACCCTCTTCCTGGAACTGGAAGGCAACCTGCATTTTTTTGAGGCCGGCGGGCCCCCGGCAATGAATCGCCGCGGACCCCGGCCAGCCGGACCACGGGGTGGGAAGATGAACCCAGGACGCCGGAGCACCGTTTGAAGAACTCCTGGCCGCCTCGGTGGCGGCCCACGGCCATCTCTGTCCCGGGCAGATAGTGGGGGTGCGCCTGGCCATGCTGGGTTGCCGCCTCATCGGTTTCGACGTCCCCTGCCCCTACCATCAGCTCAAGCAGCTCATCGTCTTCATCGAAATGGACCGGTGCACCGGCGACGCAGTGGCCCATGTCACCGGGGTCAAGCTGGGGCGGCGGTCCCTGAAGTTCGCGGATTACGGCATTATGGCCGCTACCTTTATCAACCTGGAGACGCATCAGGCCTACCGGGTCCTCTCCACCGAGGAGGCCCGGGACCTGGCCCCCCTCTACGCCGGCCCCGGCTTGGACAAGCGCGGCCAGCAACTGGAAGCCTACCGGGTCATGCCGGACAGCGTCCTGTTCCGGGTCCAGGAAGTGGAAGTGGATCTGAGCCCCTACGACCTGCCGGGCCCGACCCGGCGCAAAGTCGCCTGCGCCCAATGCGGCCAGGTGGTCCGGGATCACCGGGAGGTCATCCGGGATGGCCAACCGCTGTGCCGCCCCTGCGCCGGCGGGGCCTACTTCAAGGCCCCCAGGGAGATTGTCTGGGATGCCATGAACTGGTCGCCGCAGCCGCGGGACCGGCAAGCTGGACTCCTTGGGAAACGACACCCACCTTAAGGACCGCCCCCCCATGCTCAGTTAGTGGTGAGAAAGCACCGGGGCGAGTTTCGAGGGATGTAACATGATTAAAACCATAAGCCTGGAAGAGGCGGTGGGCACGCAACTGGCCCACGATATCACCGAAATCCGGCCGGGGGAATTCAAAGGCCCCGCCTTCCGTAAGGGCCACAACGTTTGTGATGAAGATATCTGCCGCCTCCAGCGTCTGGGGAAAAATCACTTGTATGTCATTGACCTGGAGGCGGATGAAATCCACGAAAACGAGGCCGCCGCCATTCTGGCCGGGGCCCTGGCCGGGGAGGGCATTGACTGGGAGAACAACCCCCGGGAAGGGAAGATCAATCTGCATGCCGCCCATGACGGCCTGCTCCAGGTGGACGTCCAGGCCCTGGCCGCCTTCAACCTGGTGGACGAAGTCATGTGCGCCACCCTCCACAGCCACACCCTGGTTAAGCAAGGCGAACTGGTGGGAGGCACCCGGGCCTTGCCGCTGATCATGAAACGGGCCGCGATCGAGCGGGCCGCGGCCATCGCCTCGCAAAATGGCGGGGTAGTCGCGGTCAAGCCCCTGCAAAAAACCCGGGCCGGCCTGGTGGTCACCGGCAACGAAGTCTATCACGGCCTCATCCAGGACCGCTTCGCCCCCACGTTAACCGGGAAAATCGAAGCCTTGGGGTCGGAGGTGGCGGGCCTTTCGTTTGCCCCGGATGATGCCGAGGCCATTGCCCGGGCCATCCGCGCCCACCTGGACCGGGGCTGCAACCTGCTGCTCCTCTCCGGCGGCATGAGCGTCGACCCGGACGACGTCACCCGTCACGGCATCCGTCTGGCCGGGGCCACCGAGATGCACTACGGCGCTGCCGTGCTGCCCGGCGCCATGTTCCTGGTGGCCTACCTGGGAGATGTCCCCTTGCTGGGAGTGCCGGCCTGCGCCCTGCATCATGGGGCCACGGCCCTGGACCTGGTGCTGCCCCGGATTCTGGCCGGAGAGCATATCGGCAAAACCGAACTGGCCTTTCTGGGCCACGGCGGCCTCTGCCGCGACTGCCCGGAATGCAGTTACCCCCGTTGTTCCTTCGGCAAAGGTTAGGTGCGCCATGGGAAAGACCGTTCCCCGGGAAATCAATTACTTGCGGATGTCCATTACGGACCGGTGCCAGCTCCGCTGCTTCTATTGCACCTCCTGGCAGCATTGGGAAAAACTTCCTAGCCGGGAAATTCTCAGCTATGAGGAATTGCTGCGGCTGGCCGGGATTGCCGCCAGGCTGGGCATCCGTAAAGTCCGGGTCACCGGCGGCGAGCCCCTGGTGCGCCGGGGGGTGGTGGGTTTCCTCCACCGGCTCCACCAGGTGCCCGGGATTGAAAAAGTCTGCCTGACGACCAACGGCGTGCTCCTGGCCGACCTGGCCCCGGCCCTCTATGAGACCGGCCTGCGCCACCTCAACCTCAGTCTGGACACCCTCCGCCAGGAACGCTACCGGGAAATCACCGGCAGGGATAATTTGGGGCAGGTCCTGGCCGGACTCGAACGGGCGGAATCGTTGGGCTTCCGGCCCCTGAAGCTTAACTGCGTGGTGATGGCCGGCATTAATGAGGATGAACTGACGGACCTGGCCCTTCTGGCCCGGGATCACTCCTTCCAGGTGCGCTTCATCGAGCTGATGCCCACGGTTTCCACCGCCCGGTGGCGCCGGCATTTTCTCCCCATGGCCGAGGTCCGCCGCCGCCTGGCGGTTCTGGGTCCCATGACTGCAGCCGATCACCGGATCACGGACGGCCCCGCCCAGATTTTTCGCCTCCCGGGTTTCAAGGGTGAACTGGGGTTTATCACCCCCATGAGTTCCCATCACTGCCAGACCTGCAACCGCCTGCGCCTCACCGCGGCCGGCGCCCTGCGTCCCTGCCTGTTCGGGGCAACCGAGCTTGACGTGAAAACCCCTCTGCGCCGCGGCGCCCCCGAGGGTTCGCTGGCATCGGTCTTTGCCGGGGCCATCAGCCAAAAAATCGGCAGACTCACCAGCCCCCCGGGTGACTTTCCCCGTCACGCCGCCTCGATGGTCAGTATCGGCGGCTGATCGGCGTTTAAAGCCGCCGGAGATTGACCCCTAACCCTCCCCAGCATCTATCCTCGCTCATTGCCGTGGTTCAGCCGGCGATAGATACTCCCCCGGGCTGTGGCCCGTGGCTACTCCCGCCAAACTGCTTATCACCTGAGACAGTGGTTGTTAGTTTGTAAGACAATTACGGGCTGAAATTTTTCGGCGCTCTGCCTGGGGCCGAGCCATTAGACCAGGAGGGCCAGAGCCAGCCTTTCAATGAGGCCCTGGTTCTCCAGTTTTTCCCGCCAGAGGGCGGTGATGGCCGTCGCTCCCAGGTAAGCCCCGGATATGGCCCCCGCCATTGCCCCCAGGGTATCCCGGTCACCGCCGTTCAGCACCGCGGCCAGGAGGCAGTTCTCAAAGGAGTGCGGCTGGGCCAGAAAAGCATAGAGGGCAAACGGCAGGGATTCGTGGATTTTGACCGATCTTCCCAGGATTTCGGCGGCCTCCCGTCCGGGGACCTCCCCCTTCAACAACGTCCTGACCAGGGACAATTTCTCCTTGATCTCCGGGGTCTTGGCCAGCGTGAGCAGGCGTCTTAAAAAAGCGTCCCGGGGGAAAGGTTTTTGCGGGTCCAGGTGCAACGCCAAGGCCACTGCGGCGGCCTGGACCGCGGCCCCATCCTGGGCCAGGGGATGGCCGTGGGTGACTGCGGCGGCGGCCACGGCCTGGTCATACAGGTTTGGGGCGTCATGGAAGAACAGGCCCAAGGGCGCCACCCGCATGGCGGCCCCGTTGCCCTGGGAGCCCTGGCCGCCAAACAAACTCCGGGCCGCCATCTCGTAAGTGAGTCCCGATTTTTCCACCAGGTGAAAAATCGTGGGGGGTCCGGAAGCATACCCGCGCCAAGGTTCCCGGTTGAAATGGCGGTGAAAGGTCCGGCCCAGGTGCTGGGGGTCCAGGCCCCCTCTCTCGGCCAGGGATTCGGCCAACCCCATGGCCATGGCCGTGTCGTCGGTATAGCGCAGGACGGGGGCGGCGGCAATGGCGGCCCGGAGCCGGCCCTCCTCCGGGAACCGAAAGGCCAACTCCCCGATGGCATCTCCCAGGGCGCTGCCGAGCATGCACCCCAGGTATTTGCCCCACAACTTTGCTTTGCTTCCCTGCATAAACCCGGCCTGCCCTTCCCTCTCCGGTCTATCCGGCCTGAAAGAAATCACTCCTGGAGGGGTCTGGGGCCCTCCCGCAACTTATGAAAATGAGCCGGTAAGGTGGGTTTTAAACCCGCCCCCACTGCACTGGCGAGACGCCGGTGCCACCACCTAACCAGAACTTTTCGAAGCAGGGTTGATTAGAGGGCTATGCCCTCCAAGGGAGTTAAATATAGCGGCGGTAATCACCGTTCCGTCCCTGTTCAGGTCCGGGCCCTCCCTCCCGGCAAAGTTCCCGGAGGATCAACCGGTTGATGGCGTCCCGGCTTTGACGGTAGACCTCGAGGCCGCCCCCGTAGGGGTCAAGCACCGGTCGGTGGAGCACTCGGCCGGCGTAAGCCGGTGGGACGCGCCCTTTCAGGGAGTGCTCGGAAAGATTGACCAGGAGACGATACTCCGCCAGGTCAAACTCTTCCAGTCCCTTGGAGCGCAGGCCCGCCGGGTTCACGCCCATCTCGGCCAGGACCTTAAGGGTCTCCGGGGCCACAAACCCCAAAGGGTTGAGGCCGGCGGAGGCCGCCTCCCAGCGATCCCCGCACCGGTGCCGGGCCAGGGCCTCGGCCATGATGCTGCGGCAGGAGTTTCCCAGGCAGATAAAGAGGACCTTGGGTTTCGGCATGGCGACTGGTTTCCCGGTAAGTCTATGGTTCAGGGAGAAGGCTAAGGCCGCCTGCCCTTTCCCCCTCCCCCAATCCCCTGCGGAGGGCTGGGAAGGGAGGGCGGGGGACATTTCCGAAAACGTCCCCCGGTCCTTCCCTCAAGTTTTATTCTTCCCCCACCACCAGCACCGCTGCCCCCTGGATCTGGCCCCGGCGCAGCCGGTCCAGGGCCTCGTTGGCCTGCTGGAGAGGAAAGGTCTGCAACCTCGGTTTTGACCGGCACCCGGGGGGCGAGCTGGAGAAACTCCTCACCGTCGGCCCGGGTCAGGTTGGCCACCGAGCGGACCACCCGCTCCCCCCAGAGAATGTCGTAGGGGAAAGATGGGATGTCGCTCATGTGAATGCCGCCGCTGACCACGACCCCGCCTTTGGCCGAGGCCCTCAGGGCCGCAGGGATAAGCGCGCCCACCGGCGCAAAAATTACGGCCGCGTCCAACTCCTCCGGGGGCCTCGCTTCGGAACTCCCGGCCCACACGGCCCCCAGCCGCCGGGCGAACTCCTGGGTCTCGGTATCCCCAGCCCGCGTAAAGGCATAAACCTTTTTCCCCTGGTAGACCGCAATCTGGATGGTGATGTGGGCGGCGGCCCCGAACCCGTAGATCCCCAACCGCTCCCCGGCGTCACGGGCCATGCGGTAGGAACGGTAGCCGATCAGCCCGGCGCACAAGAGCGGCGCCGCCTCGGCGTCGCCGTAGCCCGGGGGCAGGGGGAAACTGTAGCGCTGGTCGGCTACGGCGTAGTCGGCGTAGCCCCCGTCCAGGGTGTAGCCGGTGAACCGGGGGTTATCGCACAGGTTCTCCCGGCCTTCCCGGCAGTAGCGGCAGGCGCCGCAGGTGGACCCCAGCCATGGCACCCCGAGGCGGTCCCCCACCTTAAACTGCCGGACTTGACTCCCGGTGGCCACCACCGTGCCGACGATTTCATGGCCCAGGATCAGGGGCAGCTTGGGGTGGGGCAATTCGCCGTCCACCACGTGCAGGTCCGTGCGGCAGACCCCGCAGGCGTGGACCCGGATGAGCACCTGCTCCGGACCCGGTTGAGGCACCGGGACTTCCAGCCATTTCAGGGGCTGCCCCGGCTCCTCCAGCACCATGGCCCGCATCTGGTCGGGAATCTTCATTGGCAGCAATCTCCGAAGATGGACTCGTTGCCAGAAGTTTTTCCTTACCCCCCACCCTTTCCACCCTGGCGGGAGAGGGGATGAGAGAAAGGAACGTTTGGCAAAGATTATGAATTAATTCAATGGGTCTCGAGCTCAGGTTGTATGGCCTCGAGTTTACCCAAAACAAACTGGGCCACCTGCTGATCCATCATCCGGCTGCGTTCTTTGAAAAGATAAGTAAGGCTGGCAAAATCCACCACCCCATCTGATACCAGGATAGGGGTCGCTTTGTAAGGGCGCTGCAGCTCACCGCTATCCACCCGATGGTGATTGAAACCGGTCTTTTTGTGCCAGGTTAAGGCGTGTTCATCACCGGATTTGTCGTAACAGAGCTGAAAACCGATAAATTCGCCTCTTTTGCCGACCCAAACCATGAGATCGAAATAGTCGTCGGCAAACCAACGACGCCTGGGCTCTTTCACGGGCTGCCGAACCTGCGCCACTTCCCTCAGCATGAGGTGCTTCCCGGCCTCCCGATCACATCGCTTATGGCCTTTTCTCACTCACCATAAGGATTCCTGAGGACACCATCAAGATAAAAATGCGCCAGGGGACAATAGTGCGCTTCCCGTTTGCCCTGCGGAGGCGGCCGCTCCGGCCCGGTTGCCCGACCCGCTGAATTGTGCTACAAGAAATCTATGCACCATAGCTATCTAGTCAAGTGGAGTCTCTCATGAGCGGTTTCAAGACCATGTCCCAAGACCTGGTGGCCGGGCTCTCCCTCACCTATGAACCCGTGGGCGTCACTCTCTACCGGGAAACTGACCCTCTCCCCAACGATCTGCCGTGGGCCCGGGAAAACCTGAAAAGCTACTGCCAGGCCCTGGCCCTGGCCGGGAAAGGCCAGACCCTGCTTTTAGCCAGGGAGCAGATGGGCTGTAAGCTGGGCACTTCGGTGCTGGGGTTCGAGGCCGACCCGGAGGCCTTTCTGGATGACGGCGTCCTGGAGAAATACGGCGTGGGCCTTTACGGCACCGAAGAGGCCTCTGCCGCCACCATCCTTAACTCCACCTACCTGGAACCCGGCAAGACCCGGGCGGCCCGCATCGCGCCCCTGGGCACCTTCCGGGAGCTGCCCCAGGTGGTGGTGTTCACGGCCGACAGCGAGCAGGTCATGTGGCTCCTCTACGCGGTGAACTACGATAAGGGCGGCCGGATGGACCTGCCCCAGTCAGGGGGGGCGCTGGGGGGCTGCGCCGATATCACCGCCCTGCCCCTGCTCCAGGGGATCGCCAACGTCACCTTTCTGGGGCTGGGATGCCGCCTGAAGTCGGCCCTGGACGCCTGCCACCTGATGATGGGGGTCCCCGGGACCAGCCTGGCGTCGCTGCACCGGCACGTCCTGGACATGGCCAAGCCCATCGCCATGCTCAAAAATGCCCGGGGCGCCGGCAAGTAAGACGAATTGCCCGCAAAAAGGAATGAAGTAAATGTAGGGGCGCACCTGTGTGTGCGCCCTCTTGGGGGGACACGCAGGTCCCCCCCTACAATAATTGTCTAGTGACCGCCAAATGGTTTAAGGCGAACCTCCCCCCTCATCCTCCGCCGATGGGGGGAAACAGGCCCAGGCGTTCCGACCCCTGCAAGCTGAAATCCGCCTCCCGCCGCTGGCCATCCACCATGATCAGGGTGATTTCCGCCGCCGGCAGACCGAGCCGGGCCGCGACCTGGGCCACGGTAGCGCCGGGCGCAACCTCCAGGGTAACGCCCTGATAGGGATTGTAGCCGGGCACATAGTGCCTGAGGCTGGCGTTGAGGAAGATCTGTAAGGCCATGGTGGATAGTCGAGGTTAAGACCCGCAGCGCAACCCCGGCCTCCTTTATTCATCAGGTGAGCCGAGCCGGCGGGTAGGGGCGGGTTTTAAACCCGCCCCTACGGTTTTTTCGGACAGATTGGTTGATAAGGTTAGCGATCAATTTCGATCTGGGCACTTCCTCCGGGCTTACAGGCCCGCCAGCACCTGGTCGATTTCCGCGTCGGTGAAGTCCCAGGTGACGTTGTGGGGCTTGAGGTTCTCTTTGAAGAACTCCGGCAGCCGGTCATGGGCCTTGGTGAACCCCGCCGCCCGGTTGAAGCTCAGTTCATCATGGAGCACCTGTTTCCCCAGGGCCGTAACGTCGTCGGGGGTGAGAGTCAGGCCATACCGGGCGTTGATCATGTCCACGATGCACTGCAGGGCGTCCGGGTGATCCAGGACCGGGAAGGCCACAAACAGGCAGAGGCCGGTGGCGTCGATGGCCGCGGTGGCGATCTGGAGATTGCGGGAAAGCTCGATATTGCCTGCCTTTTTCAAGGGATCGCCGCCCCCGGCGGATTGCAGGAGATTCACCGCCACGGTGTAGCCCGAGGTGTGGTCGCCTCCCATGGGACTGGTGGCATAGCTGAGGCCCATGCCTTTCTCCGCCCGGGGATCGTAAGCGGGCAGGCCCTGGCGTTTCACCGCCGGGATCCGGTCCACCCCCAGGGCCTGGCCGGCAAAGGCCGAGCCGCTGCCGATGATCAGTCCCCAGGGGTCCTTGGTGGCGACTTTCTTCAGCATCTTGATGGCTCCGGGTCCGTCGCCCCAGGGGAGGGCCCCGCCTTCCATCAGGACTCCCAGGGTGCACCCCATTTCAATGGTGTCCAGGCCGAAGTCGTCGCAGAGTCGGTCCAACTGGGCGACTTCGTCCAGGTCCTTGATCAGGGTGTTGGCCCCCAGGGCCCAAATGGTCTCATACTCGAACCCGGAGGTGAGGTACTTGCCCTTGGCGTCATGATACGTTTGGGAACATTGGATGACACAGCCCGGATGACAGCCTTCCTTGGTCTTGCCGCCCCGCTGTTTGATGAGTTCGACCATGCGTTCGCCGCTCAAGTTTTCGGCGAATTCAAAGCGCCCCTCCCGGAAATTTTTCGTGGGCAGGGCCCCGGCCTCATTGACGATGTTGATGAGGACCGCAGTGCCGAAAGCCGGCAGGGCCTGGCCGCTCACCGGGTGCTCGATCAGGTATTTGGCCCACTTCCGGGCCGCAGCCTTGAACTTGGCCGGATCGGCCAAATCCACCTGATTCTCTGAGCCCCGATCATCCACCACCAGGGCCTTGAGCTTCTTGGAGCCCATCAGGGCCCCCAGCCCGCCCCGGCCCGCCGCCCGGCCCGGCCGCCCTTTGGGGTCGGTGAAATGGATGCTGGCCGCGGTGAGACGCTTCTCCCCGGCCTGACCGATGCTCATCACCCCCACCCCCCGGCCGAAACGCTTCCACAACCGGGACATGGTGCGGTAGTTGCCCAGCCCGGCATATTCATCGGCCGGGAGAAATTCCACCCCGCCGGTGGATATTCTTACCAGGAAAAACCCGGCGTCCTCGGCCGGTTTGCCTTCCACTACTATGGCCTTGACGCCCAGGCGAGCCAGCTTCTGGGAGACGATGCCCCCGGCGTTGCTCTCCTTGATGCCCCCGGTGAGGGGAGATTTGCCCCCCACGGAGATGCGCCCGGTGTTGGCCGCGGGTGTACCGGTTAAGAGACCCGGGGCCACCACCAGCTTGTTAACGGGGCTCAGGGGGTGGCAGGTGGGCTCCACTTCCTCCCGGATCAAACGGGAGGTGAAGGCCCGGCCCCCCAATCCGGCATAGGCGGCGGGCACTTCTTCCCAACGAAAACTCTGGTCAGACATGTTGAGGCGCAAGATCCTGGACATGATGGTCTCCTGGTTCGGCGCAGTTTGGGCCGCCCGGTACAGGGCGGGAACCCGGGGTGCGCCCGGTAATAAAACTAGATATAACCGATGGCGGGCCGTTGTCAACCGGAGTGTTTAAGGGTAATGGCCAAGATTCGACCAGACGGCATCTCCATCAAGGCATGATATCAGCGGACCGAATGAGATTCTGGAAATCACCTCCGGTTGATGGCATGGCGGACTGGCATCTTGTCTCAATCCGGCTGGGTTTTCGACCGTAACTGCGAATGGTTAAACGATGCCCCGGGCTTGTTCTGTATGGTCCGTTTAACTAGCCCGAATTATTCACGAAAAGTGCTTAAAAAAGCATAGGGTATCTGCTAAGATGCTGTTGTCGCTAAACAAACAACTTCTCAGCAAGGATACCCTATGGAAACAGTCTGCCATAAACAGCTCATCTTTGAAAGCCTTTTCGGCAAGGAAGTCGTTGCCGATTTTGCCGGGGGCCGGATCACCTCCGATGCCGGCGGCCTGTTGCTCCGGGAGTTGGACCAGCGCTACCGCATCGCGGAAAACGCCGCCCGCTGCCTCCATGATCCCCGGGAGGGTCACAAGGTTAAACATGATCTCCTGACCCTGGTACGGCAACGCCTGTTCGCCATTGCCCAGGGCTACGAAGACAACAATGATGCCGCCACCCTGGCCAAGGACCCGGCTTTCAAGATCATGGCCGGCAAGGCCCCGGAGAGTGACGGCGACCTGGCCTCCCAGCCGACTCTGTCCCGGTTTGAGAACCGGGTCACCGCCAAGGACCTGCGCCGCCTCTGCGATCGGCTGTTGGAACTGTACCTCAAGACCCATCCCGGCCCCCGGAAGGTTATCGTCCTGGACATGGACGGCACCGACGACCCCACCCACGGCAAGCAGCAACTCAGCTTCTTCCACGGCTATTACGAAGAGCACATGTATCATCCGCTCCTGGTCTTTGACGGCCGGGACGGCTTCCCCCTGGCGGCGGTGCTGCGCCCCGGCAACACCCACTCCTCCCGCGGGGCCCTGGCGGTGCTCAAAAGGTTGATCCAGAAGCTGCGGCAGGCCTATCCCGAGGCCCTGATCCTCTTTCGGGCCGATGCCGGTTTTGCCGTGCCCGCCCTCTATAACTATCTGGAAGGCCAGCCCGAGACCCGCTACGTTATCGGTTTCATCACCAACAACCGGCTCTTGGCAGAGACCGCGCCGCTCCTTTTAAAGGCGCAACGCCAGTACCAGGAGACGGGGGAGAAACAGCGGCTCTTCACCTCCTTCAGCTACCAGGCGGAATCCTGGGACCAGCCCCGCCGGATCATCGCCAAGGTGGAATATACCCACCTGGGGGCCAATCAGCGCTTCGTGGTCACCAACCTGAGCCGCAACCCCCAGTTTGTCTATGACGACATCTACGTGCTCCGGGGCGACGTGGAAAACCGCATCAAGGAACTGAAACTGGATATCAAGGCCGATCGCCTGAGTTGCCATCGATTCCTGGCCAATCAGTTCCGGCTGCTGCTCCACACCGCGGCCTATTGCCTGTTTTGGCTGCTGCGCCACCACCTCCAGGGCACGGAACTGGCTACGGCCCAGGTCCATACCTTGCGGCTGAAGCTCTTGAAGATCGGGGCCCGCATCCGGGAGACCAGCCGCCGCATCTGGGTGCACCTGGCCTCGGGTTATCCTTACCGTGACCTTTTGGTCGCGCTGTTGCAAAACCTGCGGGCTAGCCCCGGTTAAGCTCCCCTTCCCCCAGCCGATCTGCTTAACCCTGAGGGAGAAGTGCGCCCAAAATCAACCCTGAAGCCGTCTCTGGAAGCATGTTTATCGGGAAATGACCCTTCGAGGCTCCTTCTTCCTTCTCTCAGCCCCCTCGTCGCCTTCTTCGCCCTCATAACAAAGCCTGGAAAGGCGCCCTTCAGCTCCTTCATGAATAAAGCGGGATAGAGAGCCTGCGGCTTCGCCGGCTCAACTCCAACCGCGAGTTGAGACCGAGTCGCAATCACTTGGCGACAAAGGTGTCTCGCCCGGGCTGGCGCAAACGAAACGTCCATGACCTCAGAGTTGGTCACTCCCGGGGAGAAAAATCCCCCCTACCCCCCTTTATAAAAGGGGGGAAAATCTGCGGCGTCCTTAAAGTCCCCCTTTTTTAAAGGGGGATTTAAAGTTTCATGGTAAAGCCTGCATCTGCAAATAATTGCCTTTTGAACGCAACCGAGTATGAGACCAGTTTTTTCACTGCTAAGGGATATTTCCCTTGTCGAGCGAAAACAACCTGCCTGTACGAAAACGGGTCGGATAGTTACTAATTCGGTTGAAAACGTGCTGCGAGTGCAGCGATCTTCACAGGCAATGCTCCCGGTAAATCTGCTTACCTTAATTGCGGGGCGCAGCCAGCTTTATTATTTACCACTCTTAAATTGCTTTAATTTGTTGTTAATATCTTCCAAGCGGCGCGGTTTATCTTTGACCTCAACCAGGTTGTTCTCGATAATATATTGTGACACCAGCAAACCGGCCAATTGGTTCCCCCTGATGTTGAAGTGGGAGTTGGCGCGCCAGTAAAGGTCCTTTTCGGAGTCGAGAAACTTCCGGGGTTTCTGGTCGGCATAGCTTCTAAAGGAGAGCAACAGGTCGATATAGGGTATCCCCTCCCGCGTCAGGAAGCGGCGCAGGACCTTGTTGGGCCTTTCAGGGTCGATGCCGCCCCAGTCGATGAGCGATGGATAAACCTGAATATTGAGCGGAATAAGCACAATCAGCAAGTTGGCATGGTAGTGCTCCGCCAACTTCTTGAAAAGTGTCAGATTCTCCAGGTGAACCCGCCAAGCTTCTTGCTTAACGTCCGGGTCGGCGAAGGTCGTCCAGTCCAGGGGGCTCAAGTAACTGTGCTTTTTGGAGAATGAGTGGAGGTGGTTAAACATATTAACCAGGATAGAATGGCGGTCCAGGGCGTATTGGATCGTTTCAGAGAAGGTCAAGGGATAATCCGGGAGATTAAACTTCTGCCACTGGGCAAACCTTTTTTCCAGGTCCTTTGATCTTCCCACCAGAAACCCCTGATGGACGGTCAAATTATTCCCAAAATAGTCGCTGTCGAGATCATTCAGGCAATAACCAACAATGATGAGGCTGGGCTTATTCCCGGTCTGGGCAATGACCGCCTGGGCCTTTTGGTACTCCTGTTTCGTCCCGTAGCCGGAAACTCCGCACTTTAACACCCGCCGTTCCAGCAGGTGTTCCATCAGCGTGCCCCACATAGCTTTAAAAGGCGCAAATTGATGGGTAAAGCTGTCACCCACCAGCAACACGTAATCCTGTTCGCCGCGATAGGGTTCATCAAAACAGGCAAGCTCATTAGACCAGATGTCATATTCAAAAGCATTGTTATCCGTCGAGGTCCGCATCTTCTTGACATTGGGGCTGATGTCATACCCCTTTTCGGCATCGGCCCGGTAATAGTACCGGAGCTTCTTGTCCTTTTCGATCATGGAGGCGTAAGGAGTAAATCGCAAGGCAATCTCCAGCGCCAGGAGAATCAAGACCAGGCTGAGAGCCATTAATCCCAGGTTGACCGCCACTCGCTTTATCTTTTCCATAGGTGTTCTCGACCCTCTGGAGCCATTTCGTTGAACCGGATTACCTCGTGCTATCTCACGGGCCAGGATGACGGGCTTAAGGTAAAGCTAAGCCGGACGCTTTCCCGGGACCGGGTCGGCCAGGGCCACCAGCTCCCGGGGGCTACCTCAGACAGGCGCCTGCCTTCCCATAACCTGAGATTATCGGGCAACCACTTCTTGGTATAGTCAAATTATCCCATGAGAAACACGACAGCACGCATTATTTTTAAAAAAGGCGGCGCAGCAGCCCAAACCGGCCGTCAGGGCTTTACGCGGGAGCAACCGGAACCGGTTGGTCAGGGGACGGCGGCGAGCCAGGAGGCTTCATTATTGTCCTCGCAGCCCAGGGCGATGGCGAAGAGGCGTTGACGCACCAAAGTGAGAAGATGGTGTTGAACGTCGGAGGGGCGGCCGGGTGGCTAATGAAAGGCAGTCAGGCGAGAAGACGAGTCCTACTGTTGATATTTTTCTCGAATGGCAGCAATGACCTCGTAAATGGCCAGAAAGGCGTCCACCACTTCCGGGTCAAAGTGCTTGCCGGACTGATCTTTGATATAAGTGAGGGTCATTTCTTCGGACCAGGGGCCTTTATAGGCCCTTCGGGTCACCAGGGCATCGTAGACGTCGGCCAGGGCCACGATGCGCGCCGCAATGGGGATTTCCTCCCCTCGTTTCCCGGCCCCCCAGGGGAGGTGGTCCTGGTCAACATCATCGATCTTGCCCGGGTAACCGGTGCCATCCCATTTCTCATGATGATTCAAGGCAATTTCGGCGCAGAGCGCCTCCAGGGCAGACTTCTGATTCTGGAACAAACGGGCCCCTTGAACCGTGTGGGACTGCATGATCCGAAATTCTTCGGCATCCAGCCGGTCGGGTTTTTTCAGGATGAGGTCAGAAATGGCCCCCTTCCCCAGATCGTGCAGCCTGGCGGCAATTCTCAGCAAGTCTTTGTCTCGCTTGATATCGGCTTCGCCAGCGCCTCGATTGAGGGACCACTGATGAAAGACCTCGGCGGCATAGGCCCCGACCCGGTTGGCATGCGCCCCGGTTTCCCCCGGGTCCCGTAGTTCGCACCTCTTGATCGTCCTTAAGATAATCTCCTGGGTCAGCATGGCCCGTTCAATGGCGACAGCGGCGTCATCGGCAAAGTGTTGGACCAGCGGCAGGTCGCCAGGGGTAAAGTTTGAGGGTTGCCGGCTCTCGTCCAGGGGATTGATGATTTCTATCACCACCCACCTCTTGCGGTTGCCGGTGACCAGCGGCGCCGCCAGAAAGATCGCGTCCGGTAGCCTGAGCCTTGGTCAAAGGCGTCATTGAAGGTGAACGGCAGCCCGTCGGGAAGGTGATAAACATCGTCGACAATCAGGGACTCCCCGGTCAGGGCCACGTATCCGGCCAGGGAATCGCGATCCTCCGGCAGGGTATGATTCGCATAAAAATAACGAATGACGCCGGAGGCGCCAAACAACGTATCGTTATGAATGTTGCTGAAGCTGAGGACCTTATCCTGGATGAGATAGATGGAGCCCGTCGGCCCGGGTCAACCGACGGGCTTGGAGGAGCACTTCATCCAATAAGGCGTGCACATCTTTGAGGTGAGAGAGTTTT
>CAVVFW010000022.1:0-232244 GCA_963747645.1 uncultured delta proteobacterium
GAGGTGAAGCGCACCGGGCGATCGAACGGCCTTAGGGGACTTGGGCGTGCCATCGAGAAGCGTCGTTCCTGCAGGGCCATGACCTTCGTGGCCAGAGTTTCTAAGAGGCCGGGGCTTTTGGCATATCTCTGCCCCATCCAGCCCTGCACCAGGGTTTCATCGCCGGATGGGCTCGCCCGCCTGCCGGCTTGGGTTTGGGCCCGGTGGGGAGATAATGTCAGGGTTAGCGTTAATGCCGCGCCCAAAATTATCCGGCCCACCCCTTTTGACCTTAACAGGTTTTTTCACCATGAATTGTCCTCTCCCAAGCGCAATTCCTCATGCTTTCGCCATTCAAGGCGGAGTCTCATAGTCCCTTAACCAGGCCAGCAGGTCAGGTTTATAGAACCGCCACGCCTTGCCCACCTTGCGGGACGGCAGAACCCCCCGCCTGGCAAAGTCCCGCACCGTGAAGGGCGTCAGCTTCAAAAATTCCGCCGCTTCCTCTGTGGTTAGCACTTGGTTATTTTCCATAGACCTCCCTCCATTTCGCCTCAGATATTATTATATATGGCTATAAAAGTCAATATAAAAATATATATAAAATAATTAAACAATATAAAGCATTATATTCGATTATTTAAGGGTACAAACATTGACATAGCATCAGAGATGATTATTTTATGAGCAAACTTTTATGGCCTTCAGGGATTGGGGCCAGGGAAAGGGGCAAGTTGGGGCTGGTTACCCAGGCTGATAACGATAACCAGGGCTTCCACACAGCAGTTTTGGACAGACGACGATGGGCACCCGCTTCATTGCAGATCGAATCTCCAAAATCAATAGAGCGGCGTTAAAGTAAAGACATTAACGAAGGAGCAGGTCATGCCTTTAATCCATGTGGTAGTAGTCTTGATCGTAGTTGGCGTTATTCTCTGGCTCGTTAATAATTACATTCCAATGGCGGGCTCCATTAAGTCAATCTTGAATGCGGTCGTAGTCATTGTCGTGGTTTTGTGGCTCCTGAGCGTTTTTGGCCTCATTGGCGAACTCTCCAGTATTCGAGTTGGGAAGTAACTGCTTGGTCCAGCGCCAGAGGAAGTTATGTTTTGCTTAACCGGGGCGCATAGCTACGATAACAAATGATTAATTGAGGGAGAAGCACATGCGATACCAGCCATACCTCGGGCCAATCGTGGCGTTAATCGCCGGGATCTTGATCTTGATTCAACCCGCCCTGTTGAGCATTATTGTGGCGGTTTACCTGATTGTCACCGGCATACTGGGTCTGATGGGAGCACGGCCCCGGGGATGGTTTGGCCGATAATCCTGGCGCGCCACAAATAAGGAAAATATTGGCAAGCGCCAGCAGGATGCCAGAAAGCAATCAAACCGGGCCAGCGGCAACTCTGAGGAAGAAGGAAATAAGACCGCTTCACCCTTACTGTCGGAGGGAATTGCCATGAACCGAGTAACCAAAATATCAGCCGGGCTGGCGGTCTGCCTGTTCATCGCCACGGCCCTGGTTATTTTCCCAGCCGCCGCATCGGCCCAGACCGCTGAACATCAGCATCGAATCCGAGACTGGAGGCTCCCCCCCGGGGGAACTGGTGGTCACCGATCCTGCCGGAGACCGGACGGGTCCTTATGCCCCGGACATCCAGTTGCCCAATCCGATGAACGGCCTTTATAACCTGCGGGTAATCGGCCTGAAAACCGGGACTTACCTCTTGATCCTCAAGGCTTATAGCGGCAGCGGCAGCACCTCGGATGTGCGGTTCCCCCATATGACCATCAAGGCTGGAGAGGTCCATCACTATGACGTCAATTTTTCAGCCGAGGGGCCGAAGCTCGATGTGCGGCGGACCCGGATAACCACGGAGTAGAATTGCCCAGGTGCAGATGCAACCGTTCAGTTCCGGCCAGGCCGCGGGCCTCAGAAACGTGAGGTCCGATTACCCCCTGAACATTTAAGGACAGAAAGTCCCTGACATCGCGAAATTCAGCCCTAAGGAGGTCACCATGTCCGTTGAATCAGCCAGAGCTTTTGTGGAAAAGATGAGGAAAGATGCGGAATTCAAGAAGCAAATCCTGGCCGCCGAGTCTGCCGCCAAGAGAAAGGAGCTCATCAAGAGCGCCGGATTCGAGTTCGAGAGAATGCACCTGGACTCTTTGGTAAGCGAACTCACCCCCGAAGAAAGAGACGCTTTGATGCTGTTGTAATGTTGAAAGGAATCAATCCGGTGATTATGTGCAGTTAACCTTTCATGGAGACAAGTTGATGAACTGGGATCAAGTGGCGGGAAACTGGAAGCAATTGAAAGGCACGGTCCAGGAGAAATGGGGCAAACTCACCGACGATGATCTGGACGTCGTGGCCGGCAAGCGTGATCAGCTTATCGGCAAAGTCCAGGAGAGATACGGCATCACCAAGGAAGAGGCGGAAAAGGAGTTCAAGAGCCATTGGCAGTAAAGGATAGGGCTACGGACGGTAAGATTATCCGGCCCCGGGCTACACCTGGGAACAGAGGTCCCCAACCCCGTTTTTTAACTGCGGTGGCCAAGGTTGCCGCATAAACTCAGGACTAAGGAGAATAAAAATGAGCCGTAGGTTCAATTTCAAACTGGTGGCACTGTGTGCCGTAGTGAGTGCGATGCTGGTGATGCCCGCATTGGGCCAGGTCAAAGGAGAGGCAGCGGCGAACTACAAGGCACAAAAAACCCAAATAATCAAAGAGCTGAAGCTTACTCCTGAAAAAGAGAAGGCAGTGCTGGCGGTGGAAGATAAGTATGCGAAAGAGCGCAAAGAAATCGTCGACGGCGTGAAGAAAGCTAATGAGGATTTGCAGGCGGCAGTTGGCGGCAGCCAAGCCAGACGAAGCGAAGCTCAAGGAATTGGTCAGCGCGCTGACCGCCGACCAGGATAAAATGTTTGCTTCTTTTAAGAATCAGCGGGACGAGGAACTGGCGCTGATGACCCCGGCTGAGCAGGCCAAGTATCTGATCATCCTGGGGCAATGGCGCCAAAAGATGATGAATAAACGTGACAAGAAGGCCGCCGGGGAGAAGAAATAATCCCCACGAACCGTCTATCTTTCCGAAAGGCTTGCCAAGTCTTCGGCCCTGCCGCTGGGATTGCCTTCCCGGACCCAGGGCCTCTAGAGCCATAACGGTTCATATCACCCCGGGCTGAGGCAGCCAACCAGGCAGGTGCCCGGGGAGTTGTCGGAAGGTTGAGCGCCGACCGGTGACCGGGTCCTGGAAATCGTCAAGGAGAATTTCTTATGAAGAAATTGTGCTTATCTTTAGGGTTAACCCTCATGCTGACGTGTTGGTGCGGGGCAGGATACTTCGGTTTGGGAGCCGGTCCAGCTTTCGGACAGGACTACTATGCTCCCAGCCTGTCCTGCAACGCCAGCGACCCTAATTGTTACGGTGACTATTACCGCGCCCCCTATGCGGACCCACTTTCCCAATTGCTCTACTATGTCGCGCCACCGGTAGCGCCAGACTATCGTTATCAGCGCCAAGAGACTCGCCATGAGCAGCACGAACGTAACCGTGAAGAGCGCCGAGACCGCGATCGTCAACGCTACTAAAAAATAACCGGGCCCTGGTAAAAGAGGTGCCAAGGCCCGGCACCAACCCCAAGGGAGGAATACCATGCTCGGCACTATTTTAGTTATCATCCTCATCCTTTTTCTCATCGGTGCCCTGCCCACCTGGCCTCACAGCCGGAGTTGGGGCTATGCTCCGACCGGTATCATCGGGACGATCCTGATAATTGTTCTCATCCTGTTTCTCCTTGGGAGACTTTAGGCTTGAGGCATCATGAACCTTGATGATGCATCACTCATCAATTCCACCTTAAATTAAGGAGAGGGGAAATGTTCTCAACTGTTTCTCTGACGCCGGTGGTCTCCCTGATTGCGGGGATATTAATTCTCTTGATACCCAGGCTCTTAAACTACATTGTGGCGTTTTACTTGATTGTCATAGGTATTATGGGGTTGCTGCATCATTAGCCTGCTCCCGCGAAGGTGGCTGGCAAATAGGTTTGAGGTGTTTTTTGAGGGAACCCCCGGGCGTATTCCGAGATCAGGTAACGCCAGACGGGATGGAAAATTTAAACCAACCATAAATTTAATCAGGAGAAACATTATGAAATTTAAAATTGCTTTAGTGACTCTGCTCTTAGTCCTCATCCCGGTTGGGATGGCCATGGCGCAAACCCCCACCAACCTGTACGATACCCTGGCGGCCGCCGGGAACTATAAGACTTTCTTAAGTCTGGTGGATAAAGCCAACGTCAAGGAATTGAAGGCGATGCAGGGCCCCTTCACGGTTTTTGCCCCCACTGACGCGGCCTTCGCCACGGTGCCCAAGGCAACCATGGACAAGATTATGGGCGATCCGGCCATCGTCAGAGACGTGGTGTACTTTCACATCACCCCGGGCAAGTACATGGCCAAGGATCTGTTGGTTCTGAAAGAATGTAAGACCATGTGCCCCACCGACAACGCCGGGATCATGCATTTCACCATGGCGGGCGACAAATATATGGTGAATAACGCTCACATCGTCCAACCTGATATGATGGCGACCAACGGCATGGCCCAGGGTATCGACGCCGTTATGCTGCCCAAGTTTGCCCCCCCGAAGAACCTTAATTAAGGGGAGTAGTTAAGGGAGGAAACTGGTCCCGTTTAGCGTTACCTGATCTCGGAACCACACGCAGGAATTATAGGCGCTCAACTGATTCTGAGATTATGCGGCGGCCAAGGCTGCCGCATCATCTCAGCTCAGGGGATAAGAAATGCCAACGATTTATTTAGCCCCAGTGACGGCCGCAGCATGGTAAATGGCCGGTGGGAACTCGAACCTGCTAACATGTGGCTGCGAGAATTATCTAACTGATCAAGAAGACTAAGGACTGCCGGGTAGAGACCGGTTATGCATCATCTGAGAACCTAAATAAAATGGAGAGCTGTCAATGAAAAAGTTAACTATCATTCTGGCGCTGGCAATTTTGCTGGCGGGAGGCGCGGTCGCCGCAATGTCGGCGCCTGCTCAGGCTCAGTACTCTCAGTACGGCTATAACTATCCCCCCCCGCCTGCGGATCGTTACGCTCAGCCTTGGGTCGGATCTAATACGCCGTGGGTCTATTACAACGGTGACTGGTTTGTAAATGGATTGCTGTATTACTTTTTCGGCCCCCAATACGGCTGGGCCCCGTATTACTCGTATCCTCCCACCTATATTGAAAGACCCAATAATTGGTATGAGCCGAGGTGGCAGACGTGGTATCAGCGCAACCCCAATTACTGGCAAAATTTCCAGCGGCAGTATCCCTACTGGCGCACACACCGGGAAGGTCAGCATTATGACCAGCGTTTCTATGAAACGCACCATCGCGGCCAGGGATCTGGGTGGCAAAAAGGATACCATGGCGTCGCCCCTAAAGGACAACCCCAGCCAGGGAAACGAGGGCAGGGTCCCGCCCAGGTAGCCCCGCATCAGGGACCAGGATCGACCCCGGCTCACGTGGCCCCGCGGCGGGAACAAAACCGGCTCCGGCTCACGTCGCTCCGGCTCAGGGACCGAAACCGGCTCCGGCTCACGTGGCCCCGCCTCAGGGACCGAGACCGGCTCCGGCTCACGTCGCCCCGGCTCAGGGACCCAAACCGGCTCCGGCTCACGTCGCCCCGCCACAGGGACCCAAGCAGGCTCCGGCTCACGTGGCTCCGCATGAGGGACAAAAAGGCGGCGCCGCGGCTCGCGAAAAAGCACCTGCGGGTAAACCTGAAAAAGCAGGTCCTGGTGAGGAAAAGCATCAGTAGGTTATGATAAAAGGAGCAATTCCCGCCAAGATGCGGGTTGTTCCCAAGAAATTGTTCATGGTGATAGCCGCAGGGGTCTTCGGGCCCCTGTGGCCTGACTTTCACTAGGTTCGCTTGAGCGGCCTCGAAGACCGGCTGTGACCTCCCAGGAGAGAAGAGAAATGCCAAATGGCTCCGACCAAAATTGGAAGGTCTCGCAGTCTGAGCGCAGGCAGGCGGAAGAGACTCTGCTGAAAGCCGGGGCCTTGCAGAGGGCGATTTTCAACAGCGCCAACTTCTCGAGTATCGCCACTGACGCCAAGGGCGTCATTCAAATATTCAATGTCGGCGCCGAGCGCATGCTGGGCTACACGGCCGCCGAAGTGGTGGACAAGGTCACCCCGGCCGAGATTTCCGATCCCCAGGAGGTGATCGCCCGGGCCGCAGCGTTGAGCCTCGAGCTTGAAACCACGATCACGCCAGGTTTCGAGGCCCTGGTCTTCAAGGCTTCCCGGGGCATCGAGGACATCTACGAACTGACTTACATCCGCAAGGACGGGAGCCGTTTTCCGGCCATCGTGTCGGTCACGGCGCTGCGCGACGCGGCAGACACCATCATCGGCTATCTGCTGATCGGCACCGATAATACGGCCCGTAAGCAGGCGGAAGAGGCTCTGTTGAAAGCGGGGGCCTTGCAGAAGGCGATTTTCAACAGCGCCAACTTCTCGAGCATCGCCACCGACGCCAAGGGCGTCATTCAAATATTCAATGTCGGCGCCGAGCGCATGCTGGGCTACACGGCCGCCGAAGTGGTGGACAAGGTCACCCCGGCCGAGATTTCCGATCCACAGGAGGTGATCGCCCGGGCCGCAGCCTTGAGCCTCGAGTTTGACACCACGATTACGCCTGGTTTCGAGGCCTTGGTCTTCAAGGCCTTGCGCGGCATCGAGGACATCTACGAACTGACCTACATCCGCAAGGACGGCAGCCGCTTTCCGGCCATCGTGTCGGTCACGGCGCTGCGCGACGCACAAGGCGCCAGCATCGGTTATCTGCTGATCGGCACCGATAATACGGCCCGTAGGCAGGCGGAAGAGAAACTGCGTTGGACCGAGGAGAGCTTCCGGTTGATGGTAGAGAGCGTCACCGACTACGCCATCGTCATGCTGGATCCGGAGGGGCTCGTGGTGAGCTGGAATGCCGGCGCGGAGCGGATCAAGGGCTATAGCGCCGAGGAGATCGTCGGCCAGCATTTTTCACGGTTTTATCTCCAGGAAGACATCCAGAAAGGTAAGCCTCAGCGCGACCTGGACGTGGTGGCAGCCACAGGACAATTCGAGGACGAGGGCTGGCGGGTGCGCCAGGACGGCTCAGCCTTCTGGGCCAACGTGGTCTTCACGGCGATCCGGGATCAGAGCGGCCGTCTGCGCGGCTTTGCGAAACTGACCCGGGATCTGACCGAGCCCATGAAAATTGAAGCAACCCTGACGAAAGCCAAGGAAGCCGCCGATGCCGCCAATCAGGCCAAAAGCGCCTTCCTGGCCACCATGAGCCATGAGCTGCGCACCCCGATGAACGCCATCCTCGGTTACAGCGAAATCTTGATGGAAGAGGCCCAAGAAAAGGGGCAGGAAGAGTTTATCCCCGACCTGGAGAAGATTCATGCCTCGGGCAATCATCTCCTGAGCCTGATCAACAATATTCTCGACCTGTCCAAGATCGAAGCCGGCAAAATGGATCTGTTCCTGGAATCTTTTGGGATTTCCCGGGTAATCGAAGATGTCGTCAGCACCGTCAGGCCGCTGGTGGAAAAGAACGGCAATACACTCGAGGTTCACTGTGCCGCTGACCTGGGCACCATGCACGCCGACCTGACCAAGGTGAGGCAATCCTTGTTCAATCTGCTCAGCAATGCGTGTAAATTCACCGAAAACGGCACCATCACCCTGGAAGCATCTCGCGAACTCCTGGGCGGCGTCGACTGGATTAAATTCAGCGTCAGTGACACGGGCATCGGCATGCCCCCGGAGCAGATGGAAAAGCTGTTCCAGCCTTTCGTTCAGGGCGATGCCTCAACCTCCCGGAAATTCGGCGGCACCGGGCTGGGGATGACCATCACCCATCGTTTCTGCGAGATGATGGGAGGCGAGATCACCGCCAAAAGTGAGCCCGGGCGCGGCGCGACCTTCACGATTCGACTCCCGGCCCGGGTCAAGGTTCAACCTCCGGCAGCCGCGCCCCTGACCGAACCACCTGAGCCGATGGTCCCGGAGGGCTCGAGCACCGTCCTGGTCATTGAAGATGACCCCAATACCCGTGACCTCCTGAAACGTTTTCTGAGCAAGGATGGTTTTCACGTCAAGACCGTTGCCGAGGGCGAAGAGGGGTTGCGCCTGGCCAGGGAACTTAAGCCTGACGTCATTACGCTGGACGTGATGATGTCGGGCCTGGACGGCTGGGCGGTGTTGACGGAGCTCAAGGCCGATCCCGCCTTGGCCGATATACCCGTAGTCATGGTGACTTTCGTGGATAATAAGAACCTGGGCTACGCCTTGGGCGCCTCGGATTACCTGACCAAGCCTATCTCGCGTCAGCGCCTGCTGGCGGTTCTGGAAAAGTATCGGCGTCATCCTCAACCCGGTCCGGTTCTGATCGTCGAAGACGATCCCGATACGCGGAAGATTCTCCGGCGTTTGCTGGAGAAAGAAGGGTGTCAGGTGATCGCCGCCGAGAATGGGCGCGTGGCCCTGGAGCGCCTGGCCGAGAGCCAGCCGATGTTAATCTTGCTTGATCTCATGATGCCGGAGATGGACGGCTTTCAATTTATCGACCGCGTGCGCCAGCACGAAAACTGGCGGACTATTCCCATCGTCGTCGTCACTGCCAAAGATTTAACCAAAGAAGACCGCTTGCGGCTGAATGGGTATGTTCTGGAGATCATCCGGAAAAACGCTTGTCCGCGAGAAGAGTTACTGGCCGAAGTGAGCGAATTGGTGAAATCCTGCCTTAAGAAGAGCAAGTTTAAAAAAAGCCATAGACCTGTTAAGAAGAAAATTGCTTAAGGAGTTAAAACTGCATGCCCAAGATCCTTTTGGTAGAAGATAATGAAATGAATCGAGACATGTTATCCCGGCGCTTGCTCAAGGCTGGCTTTGAGATGGTCATGGCGGTGGATGGCGAACAGGCAATTGACCTGGCCCGGTCGGAAGCCCCTGACCTGATCCTCATGGACATCAGTCTGCCCGGCCTGGACGGCTGGGAAGCGACCCGCCTGCTCAAAGCCGGGCCGGAAACCCGGTCCATCCCCATTATTGCCCTCACCGCCCATGCCATGGCGGGAGACCGGGAAAAATCCTTAGCCGCGGGTTGCAATGACTATGACACCAAACCCATCGACTTTCGCCGGCTGGTGGAAAAAATCCAGGGTCTTTTAGGCAGGGAGACGAGTTAGCCAAACCATGGCCGCCACCAAATCCGACCCCGGCCAGACCGAAGCCCAGGAAACCACGCCGGCCGTTCAAAGCGCTTCCGGTTCAGAAGCTGACGGCGGTCGAACGTCACAAGCCCTGTGGGCCCATCTGCGCCATGAATTGCGGACGCCTTTGAACGCCATCATCGGTTATAGTGAAATGCCTGCGCCCTGACGACCCGCTGCGAGCTGTGGCCTGCGCCGTGGAAATGCAATTGGCTATGACCTCGGTCAATGACCGGAACCGCCGGGCCGGGTACCCCGAGGTCGCGTTAGGCATCGGCATCAACACCGGCGAAGTGGTGATAGGCAACATCGGTTCCAGAAAGAGAATCAAGGATGCCGTGGTGGGCCGCGCCGTCAACCTCACGGCCCGCATTGAATCCTATCCGGTGGGCGGCCAGGATCATTTATTTCTGAAAGCAGTTAGCCGAATGTGGCGACATCTGTCGGACCGGGCGCTGCCACCAAACTAGCCCATAATAATATGGCCGAAATTCACTCTGAGGTCCTGTCCTCCCCCCTGGCGAACCTGCGGATTTCCCTGAACAATTCCGACGGCCACGAAATCTCCGACAACCTTTACGGCAAAGTGGTTGTTCACCTCTCCGAAATCTCCCTGGCCTTCCTGGTCCATTTCACCTCCGTACCCCCGAAAGCCGAGGCTTTTTTGGCAAAATTCCTAGGTGCCGTTCTGAATTGACATGGTGGATTTGGGTATTATTAATAGGTAACACCGAGCGTGATCTCCAAATGGCGGAGTATGCGTGATCGCTAACCATCGTCTCATCTATCGCCTCATCCCCCCAATGGCTCCAAGGTGGAGTGCAAATTTACTCTATAAAGGCAACCAATCATGAAACGGATCGGAATTATTCTCGGCGGCGGGATTCTCTTGGCAATGGTGCTCTTCGGATGGTGGATCGTTAGTCGCCCCGAACGCGGTACGACCGGTTCGGTCAGCACGCATTTTCGCTGGCTCGGGCCCAACGACAAGATCGTCATCGACGCCTTCGACGACCCCAAAGTCCAAGGCGTCGCCTGTTTCATCGCCCGGGCGCAAACGGGAGGGGTGAAGGGCGAATTGGGCTTTGCGGAGGATACGAGTGACGCCAGCATCTCCTGTCGTCAGGTCGGCCCGATCAAGATCCTCGGCGAACTCAAGGACGGCGAGAGGGTCTTCGACGAGCACCGCAGTCTCCTGTTTAAGAAGCTTCAGGTCGTACGCTTCTTCGACCGCGGGCGTAATGTGCTGGTTTACGTGGCTTACAGCGATCGGGTTATCGAGGGTAGCCCCAAGAACAGCATCAGTACCGTGCCGATCATGGGGTGGCCGGCCCCATAAAGGTGAACTTCCCGGCCTGAATCGGGTTCTTAAGGAGGCCCTTCAGCCTCTGCCGGGAGAGTTCCGCTGACCTTGACGAAACCTACCGATCCCGTTGTACCCCTGCAACCGGAGCACCAACCGATGGACCGATTTGTTTGTATCCATGGACATTTTTATCAGCCTCCCCGGGAAAGCCCCTGGCTGGAGGCCATTGAGATCCAGGATTCGGCCTTCCCTTACCACGACTGGAACGAGCGGATTGCCGCCGAAGGCTACGCGGCCAACGCCGTGTCGAGACTCTGGGACACGGAAGGACGCATCGCCCGGCTGGTGAACAATTATGCCAGCATCAGCTTCAACTTCGGTCCGACGGTCTTGCTCTGGATGGAGAAGTATGCCACCGAGGCCTATGAGGCCATTCTGGAGGGTGACCGGCAGAGCTTGGAGAAATTCTCCGGCGACTGCACTCGGCTTGTTACTGGCAGTCAACATTGAGAGTCTGGCCGAACAACTTGTCGAGCAACCTGACGATCTGGCTCGCCTGGAGAGGTTAAATAAGGCTGCACAACTGGTCCGGACCTTGCCGTTCGAGGTGAATCTCTGGAAAACCCAAAACATCTGCTACAAAATCCTGGACGCCTACTGTCCTAATTTCGAGGAGAAGGCTAAGCTGGGCGACCAAGACGCCCAGGAATGGCTGCGCCAGTTCACGATCTTGGCCGAGAATTTTTTGCTCCGGGTGCCCGTATGCCCCGTAAACCGCAAACCTGCATATGGACCAAAGACCGGGAAGCCTCTCGTGAATATGCCAACCGCTAACCTATCGGATTCAATTCAATCGGGCGTTCGGCTTTAAGAATGCGCAGCCGGTCATTTCCTATCTGGCGGACCTGGGTATATCCGATCTGTACGCTTCTCCCCTTTTCAAAGCCGTCAAGGGCAGCCTCCACGGCTATGATGTGGTTGACCCCAATCATCTGAATCCTGAGTTGGGAGGGCTCGCTGACTTGGAGGGGCTGGCCGCAGAGCTCAAAGCGCACCACCTGGGGTGGATTCAGGATATTGTCCCGAATCATATGGCGGTGGATTCGGACAATGGGCTGCTGATGGATATTTTGGAGAATGGCTCCAGCTCCAGGTATTATCAGTTTTTCGACGTGGACTGGGATTATCCGGCCGCCAGCCTCAACAAGAGAATTCTGGCGCCATTTCTGGGCTGGTTCTATGGCGAATGTCTCGAACATGGCGAGATCGCCCTCCAATACGGTCCTAAAGGCTTCAGGGTGGCTCACTTCAACCTCGCGTTCCCGTTGCGAATCGAATCTTATCTTAATCTTTTTAATAACTTGACCCAGTAAAAAAGGAAACTTGGCGAAGACAATTCTTCTCCTGGACTTTCCCGATTATATTTCTGAGGGCGAAAAGCAGGACTTGCTCAACTTTTCCATTAAATTTCAGCAACTTACCTGGCCGGCAATGGCGAAGGGAGTTGAAGATACAACGCATTATGTGTACAACCGGCTCTTGTCCCTTAACGAGGTTGGTGGACGGCCAGGCCACTTCGGCTGCTCCCGCAAAGAATAGGAAAAGACTTGCTAAAGAGTAAGTTAGTAAAATCAACAGCTTCCAATAGATTGAGGAGGTTAGGAAGCTCAGGTTTTTTGCTTCGCATGTAGGAGGTCAGGGGTTCGAGTCCCCTCATCTCCACCACGAATGAGGAAGGATTACAAGAGGTTGGCAATCGAATGGTTGGAGGCCTTTTTTTTGGTCCAGCCCCCCATGTGTTCAAGATGGCCCCCGACCCCAGTCTGAGGGGACCAGATCTTGGCTTTCCCGGCCTGTTGCTTTGCGTGCGGGTCGGAGATAAAAGAAAGGGGTTAGGCTGATAAAACCTAACCCCCTGTTATTGCGTAAGTTTATGGTGTATTCACTTCCCCTATCAACCGGCTAAGTTAGCCACAGGAGTCGCAGCCGGAGGAGCAGGAGGAAGGAGTGCAGGAGCACCCACCCTGGGGCTGGCTGGGGGTATCGCTGATGCCCACGACTTTGATCTGGAACGAGAGCGTCTGCCCTGCCAACGGATGGTTGAAATCCACCACGAATTTGTCGGGTTCGATGCTCAAGACCGTTCCGGAAACGGGGCCGTGGGGGCTGGAGAACCGCAGCTGCTGGCCCACCTCAACCGGATGCCCTTCCAACATCGAGGCGGGAAAATCCCGCTTGAGATCCTCGCGGGGTTCGCCATAAGCCTGGTCCGGGGCGAGAACCACTTTCTTCTCTTCATTGAGGGCCATATCGATAACCGAATCATTGAAGCCCTGGATAATTCCTCCGCCGCCCACCTGAAACTCCAGGGGGGGGCGGCCATCGCTGCTGTCAAAGACCGATCCGTCTTCCAGGGTGCCGGTGTAGTGCAATTGGACAAAATCGCCATTTTTAACTTTGCTCATAACTTCTCCTAGTGGTCTGGGGGCAGGAGATGTCATTCCTGCCGCGCCAGTGGCTTGATGGTAACAAAGGCGGCGCCTCCCTTCAGGGGCGGCCGCCACTCCGGCGGGTCAAACCGTTGCTGCGGCTTGCCCCGCGCCTGAACCGCTGAGACCGGGGTATTCCGGCCTCAAGGGTGGCCGCCGATGGTCTGGCGCCACCGCCTTAAGACTCAGCAACACTAAAGCTTCATCACATCCTGGGCTTGGGGACCCTTTATCCCTCAACTCGAATTCGACTTACCGGCCCTCCTCCAGGGTGCGAAAGCCCCCGCCCGACATTTTCCTGCGGTGGTCGAAGAATCGGGCCCCTCGTTCCGGAAAATAAAGCCGTCGCCCTTGGCTGCGCTGAACCGTTAAACGTGCCTCATACCCGCAGGGAACCGCAACCTCCAAAGACTCCGGCTCAGGGTCAGCCTAAGCGTTGCCCGAAAAATATAAAGGGAGCGACCGGAAAGCGTTCCCATCATGGAAAGGCTTGCAGGCCCCCTATCCTGGTTTCTTATTAAATTTTATAAAATATTTTCGTCTTGTCAAATAGTTAGTCGCAAGATGGCGCCGATCAGGCGGGGCCAGGGGGCGGCGGTTGCGCCTCTTGGAAAAGATTGGCGGAAGTGCATGGGAATCGAACCCACCTACCGCCTTCAGCAGACGGCACACCGGATTTGAAGTCCGGGGGCCCCACCAGTGAACCTCGCACTTCCGTAGGACAAATCAACTACTTACAACTTTAGGTTTCTCGCCTCCTCTGGTCGGGAGCAACCTGGGAGCACTTTTTCAGCCAGGCCGGATTCTGGTCGTGTCCTGGGCTAAGAAGCTCCTCCAGCCGACGATATGCAAGCTTTGCGGCGTCGACTTACATGGGGCTGTACCACCGGAACATCGATGGGGTTTAGGGCCCCATGAGCTTCATGGTTACTGAGTGTTCCACCCCCGGCGTCTTCCTGTCGCGGTTGAAGGTATGGCGTAGGTCATGAAACCGGAAGTTGACTATTCCTGCCCTCCGACAGAAAGGGTAAAAACCTTCTTGATCTGCTTGAGGGGTTTACCCCGATAGGTGAAAACCCGGTTGCGTCCAGGGATCGGACCCTCTTAGCGATTTTCAATATACCATAAGCCCGACGGCAAAGGAAGACCACCCGGACCCTATGGATGGGGCTCAGGCAGTCTCTGGCTCACGGTTCCTTGATCCCCTCTGTCAGCCGTTGGAACCGCCCCTGGACGGCAGGCGGGACCAGGGTGAAGTGTATCAGGTAACGTTGGGCTGACTCGTCAAGAAGGCGGATCACCTTGGCGTACAACTCCGACCCCGCGTCGCCAGCTTCGCCCTCCAACCGTAGCATGATGTTGGCATACGACTCAAGCGGGCAGGTGACCTCGACGATGGCTCGCCGGGAGGATAGGGATAGAAAGGTACCCGGATGCATCTTGTCGTCGAGTTGCTTGCCGGCCAGACTCACGAAGGAAAAGGCCATTGGTTCGGCAAGGGTTATGAAGCTCACCGCCTCTTCCGTGAGCAAGAGCTCCGGGTGGTCTTCGTGGCCCAGCAACTCCCGACATCTGAGGGCCTTTTGCATGCCCTTGCCGCGGACCTTGACCTCTTCACCGAGGATAAGTCCACGATCGACAGCGCTGATCAGGGTGGGGGAGACGAGCACCTGTCCGCCAACGGTGAAGGTCTCAATACGAGCCGTCAGGTTGACCGGCTGACCTATGACCCCATACTTCGATCGCTTCGCCGAGCCGATGTTGCCGACCACCGTTTCTCCGGTATGCAGGGCAATCCCCATCTCGATTTCCGGCCAACCTTGTTGGAAATTATATTCATTAACCTCTTGCATCACTTTCTGCATCTCGAGGGCACAGCAGACCGCACGTTGGGCCGCATCCGGCATCGCCACAGGGGCGCCAAAGACCACCAGGATGGCGTCCCCGATGATGTCATCGATGGTTCCGCCGCGCCGTTGGGTTATCTCGATCATGCGCGACAGGTAATGGTTAAGCAGGGCGACTACCTGGGTGGCCTCAAGCCGCTCCGCCAGGGCGGTGAACCCCCGGAGGTCGGACATCAGTAGGGTGACCTGGCGCTTCTCTCCCCCGAGCTTGAGCCCTTCGGGCAGGTCGAGGAGTACATCCACGATGTCGTCGCTGGTGTAACGGCCAAAAGTCTCCCGGATGAACTGGTTGCGACGCTCCAGCTGCTTATTGAGATCAACCAGTTGCTCCCGGGAGTCCTTCAGTTGCCGGGTCATGGTGTTGAAGGCGGTGGAGAAGTCCCCCATGAAGTCAACCCGCTGCTCCAGATCACCCCCAGCGATCTGTTGGGTCTTCCAGGTAAGGTGCTTGAGGTTCGATTGGAGGGCCTTGAAGGAATGGGTAACGGCCATGCGGCCCGCCATCGGGCGCAGGTCCAATTCTCCCTGGGCGACCTGCGCCATGGATTCGGTGAACATGGCGAACTCCACCAGGAAGCGATTCACATAGGTGAGGAGCTGGCGGATCTCATTGTCCGGGAGGTCATCCGGTATCGGGATGGGTTCAGGGACTTTCCCGGTGCGCAGATGGTGGAACACTGCGGTAATCTTATCAATGAGCTGCTCTTCAACCGCGATCATCTGAGAGCCTCATTTAGGGTCAACCGTGAAACGACAGACCCTCCCCCCGGTACCCCAGCAGTCGACTTCCTTGACGTGGAAGTCCTTTCCCGAGTAGGCCAGCAGGAGGCCTGCAATAAATCCCTCATCATACGTGCAGATCTCCTCGGAGCACACGGGAATCCCCGAGCAATCGAGGTCTTCAGCCACGGTTACCACAAAAGAGCCCTTGTCGTAATCGGCCGATTCGACGCGGAAGATCCCGATGCCGAGTTCCTTCATCGTGCGCTGGAGTTCGGCAAACAAGCCATCCAGGTCTTTCTTCTCGGCGAGGACGTTTTTGCAATACTCTTCGCCGGCTTTCTTCCCGGCCTCGAAAATAATCCTGTTGGCCTCCTCGACCCCAAAATCCCGGATGAGGATGTCGCGCAGGGTGAACTGCATCAGACGATACACGGCCACGTGCACCATGGGGCCGAGATTTGGGCGGCCTTTTTCGATATCACCCAACATGCTCCATTCGAATTGGGTTTCTTCCCGTTCTTCTTTGAACATTTTCTTACCTGCCTTTTTATCAGATAACCGCCGCGATGATGGCGGCGCATCACGTTACGTGCGGCTGCCGGTAAAGACTGTGATCCCGCCCAGGGTTTGCCAGCCTGAGATTCAACAGTTTACCCTGTCATGGTCATAACGATTGTCGAGTCTGGTTTTGCTGCGCCTCACTCCTTTGTCCCAGTCCCCAGGCCGCCCTCAGGAATGGACTTGAGGTGCACGTCGCGTTGGGGGAAAGGCAGTTCGATGCCATGCTCCCGGAACCGTCCCCAGATGCCCCAGAGAAGATCGCTCTTCAGTGAACTGATGCCATTTTGGGGGTCGTTGAGCCACACCCGCAGTTCGAGGTTGACGGTACTATCTCCGAAGCCCGCCGACAGGCAGGTCGGCCTGGGATTTTTTAAGACCCGGGAGGAGCCCGCGGCGGTTTCCAGCATCAGGTCCCGGGCTACTGAGCCTGAGTGCATTTGGCCTCTATCCCTTGATGATTGCTAACCGGCCCATACCCACCTCCGGTCGCGGTACCAGAGGGACCGGGCGCCGCATCCGGGGCGCCCGGCCTGGTAACTGCGGGGTGCATGTTAATGAGCGTGAGGAGAACCGCCCGCACTGTCCTTATTGGTTGGGGTCCGGGACCACGCAGTAGTTCACGTCAGTGCCCTGATAGCAGGGCTGGTAATAGCTGCTGCCGTCATAATAGTAGGTCTGACCCGCCACGGACAGGGCTGCGGCCCTGGCCGGCAAAGTCGCCACTGCCGCGCCCACCGCGACTCCGGCGGCTACGCCTCCGTAAGGGCGATAACCGGGGCCATAGTAGGGACCGCGGTGATAAGCGGCCCCCCCTCTGGGCCCGACTGCCGCGGCGCCTCCGTAGGGGCCTCGGGCAGCCACGCCGCCCCGGGGGCCTACCGCCACGGCGCCACCCCGGGGACCGGTGGCATAGCCGCCGCCCCCGCGGAAGCTGCCGCCGCTAAAACCGCCGCCCCGGTAAGCCTGGGCCTCCAGGCACAGGCCGGTCAGACTAACCATGAGCATCACTGCGAAAAAGCTCCAAAAAGGAGACCTTAGTTTTAGCAGTTTCATGACTTACCTCCTTTCTTCGCCGGCTTAGTCTTGGAGGTTGGGCCGGTTTTGACCGGGATAAACTTGATCTTTTGCGCCCCCTCTGGGGGGGTAAAGACAAACAGGTTGTCCTGCAACTGAGGGGAGAGATTCCAGTCGTAGAGATAAGCCATCCATTCGGGAGAGCCGGGCGCCTTCTCAGCATTCATCACGACCTTGCGGGGTAACGGTTTATCCCCGGCATCGATCCAGACCTGGACATGGGCCACGGCCCCGTCAAAGGCCAGGTGGTGGCAGGGAACCCCCCGGACCTTGTGCAAGCCGACATAGATCGCGTTTTTGATGTGTTTGTTCATGAATTCCCAAAGGTTAGGGCTGGCCAAGTCGGTCAAAGCCACCCGGACCCCAAACTCTTTGTTCGCCTTCTCCAGGGCGCTCTCGATATTCGGGGGCACCGGGAGGACGCCATAGACGTTGTGGTCTTTATCGTACAGGGTGATGGTCTTGCCGTCGAAGTAGAACTGCTTGTCCACCAGGTCGCCGTCGGCGTTGACCCGGAGCCGGTCAGGCCGCCGGACAAAGGTCTCCATATCAATGCCATATTGAAGTTTCTTGCCGCCCTGGTAGACCTGGTCGTCAACGACCTCGGCTTTGTAAGTGAACTGTTGCTGGGATTTGAGGAAATCACACATCTTTTGCAGCACCTGGCGGGGGTCGGGCGCAGGCTCCGTAGGCTTTTCCGCCTGGGGGGCCGGCAGCGCCGCCTTTTCCGCCTGCGGCGTTGCTTTAGGCTGCTGGACGGTTTGGGCCAGGCCCGGCGCCCCCCACAACATGGTTGCCAGGACAAGTGACGTAACCGTCAAAATCAACGCTCTTTTATTCATAGTTCCCTCCTTGGTCTAATGGGCTTATAGGTAATCACTGTCGGGAAACATATCAAGCCGGCTGGCCGGACCAGCCCGCCGCCCTCCCTGTCATGTAGAGCTCCTGGTCGGTGTCTTGGCCGGATGACTCCGGCACCATTTCCAATTGCTCATGTTTCTTGATATTGGCACTGTCGTCGATGAGGATGGTCGGCGTCTGGGCGCCCATCGCCCATCTCTATTTCTTGCCCGGTCAGATGGGCTACCGGGGTTCCGGCCGGCCCAATTTCTGGAGCGCCACGGCTATCCGGGCCCGGTCTTGGGGAGGGAGACTCTCCACCTGGAGGGCCTGCTGGAGTACTGCTGCGGCCTGGGGGCGATCTCCCTGCTCCACGTGAATCTCGGCCAGCAGCAGGGAGCCGGCGGTGAAACCGGGCCGTTGCGCCAGGAGACCCTTGAGGGTCGCCACTGCACCCTTCAAGTCCTTCCCCTCTTTCTGGTAGAAGGCCAGAGTATAGGCGTATCTGGGTTCCCGGGGGTTCAACGCCACTGCTTTCCTGCACCAGGACAGGGCCGTCGCCGGCCGGTCCTTGGCCGTGAGGATGCAGAGATTATAGGCCGCCGGAGCCATCTTGGGGTCGAGGCGAAAGGCTTCCTTGAGCTCCCGCGCCGCGTCTTTGACCCGGTTCTGCTCGGCCTTAAGCAGCCCCAGGTTGAAATGCGCCTCAGCATTGGCCGGTGCAACTTTAATGGCTTTCAAGAGGAACTTCTCCGCCTGCTGCTGCTCGCCTGCCTGGGCGTAGGCCATGGCGGCGTTGACCATGACCATGGCGGCCCGGGGCTCTATCTTGAGAGCGATGCCATAAGCAGCCAGGGCCGGCTGGGTCTCCCCCCGGTTGAGATAGTAGTTCCCCAGGTTGTAATGAGAGGCCCACTGGTCGGGCCGGGCCGTCAGGGAGGCCAGGTACTCTTCGGTGGCCTTCTTCACCTTCTCCTGGTCCTCGCCTTGGAGCCCGGCCCCCGGATAATGGGATAGAGAGGCTGCAGCCCTGACCCGGACCAGCCGGTAGCTGTCTCCGGCAGCAATAACCAGGGACTGGAAGCTTTCCTGGCTCGCTCGAACCGAGAGGGCTTCCGCCGCCGCGGCCCGCACCAGGGGCGAGGGGTCCCGGATGGCTTTGAGTAAAGCGGGGCGGACCCGGTCATCCGGGGCGGCCATGGTCAGGCGGAGGAGGGAGGCGGCAAAGACCTCATTACGCTCGGGGCTCGTCATATAGGCCAGCATCTCCGGAAGCTTCCGCCAATCGCGTTGGCGGGCCGCCTCGATCAGGCCGGCCCGGCGGAGTACCGGCGCCTGGTAGTCCCGGGTGCGCCATTGGCGCACGTACTGATCGGCCCAGGCTGCGTCTTTATCCTTATGGCAGGAGTTGCAGGCGTTGGGCGATCCGAACTTCATGGTCGCGGCCGGCGCCGGCGGCAGCATGGAGTGGTCACTCCGGTTCATGCGGGCAAAGACGGTCGTCGGCATGTGGCAGGAAACGCACCGGGTGGGCGTCCCCGGCTTGTCAAGCCGGTGATGGCTGTGCTCCGCCGCCTTGGCCACCCGCGCCGCGTGGCAGGGGAGGCAGGCCTCGTTGGCCCTGGCCTCGTCCTTAAAGCGGTAGCGGCCGCTGCTGGTGTGGCACTTGACGCAGTCCAGATTGCCCGCCTTGACGCAGGGGCTCATGAGCCAGGTAGTGTAGGTATAGTTTTCCCCCAGGTCCCGGCCGTCGGGATAGTAGTCGGAGTTTTCCAGGGTCACCAGGTCAAAGTGGTCAAAGAACCGGTCCCCGGGCGGAAAAACCGTGGTGAGGGGAGAGGTCTTGGCATGACAGGAGCCGCACAGGGCGTTGCGCTGCCCGGTGGTGAGCTTTTTGACGCTGATGATCTTGAGGTCCGGGGGCGCCTGTCCTTTGGGCGCAGCCTGCATTACGTCGTTGTGCTCCCTGGAGGGGCCGTGGCAGGTCTCGCAGTTGATGCCCGCCTCCGCCCAGGTGGTGCGGTAGGTGTCGGTGGCCAGATCGTAGTTGGAGCTGAGTTGGCTCACGTGGCAGTTGAAGCAGGCGGTGTTGAAGGTGTAGGGCCACTCCTTCCAGTGGACCGGCTCATCCGGCGGCTCGGAGCCGAAGTGACGCACCCCGCTGGCCGCGGTGTCGAACCATCGCCCGGTGCGCACGTCATAGGCCACGGGCAGGGTCTGGAGGCGGCCACGCGCCAAAGGGGTAAGGAAATAATAGACGTTCTTGCCGCCCAGGACGTGGGCGATGGGGTATTTTTTCTTCTGGCCTTTCGGGTTGGTCTCCTGGACCCAGCCGGCCTGAGGACCGATGTCGGCCCGGTAACGCTCCTTGCCGATAACCAGGTCTTTGGTCTGGGGGGTCAGGTTAGCCCGGGCGAAGTCAGGAGTGTAAGGCTGCATGGCCAGCCCGTGCCGGGAGGTGGCCCAGAGCTGATAAAACTTGCCGTGACAGGCGACGCAGCTTTTGGAGCCGGCGTAGAGGGAGAGTTCCTGGAGAACTGCCGGGTCGGCCGCCTTCACCTGAGCTTCCCCAAGGCCAGCCACGCAGAACATCACGGCTATGGCCGTTAATGCCGCCCCGAAAGTTAAGCTGAAAAGCCTTGGCATGTTGGTCCCTTCTTGATTTTAACAGGGTTAACGTTAGATGGAAAGCAAATCGAAATGCTCCGGTGGTGGGGTCGGTATCCCAGCGGCAGCTTGCCGCTAGCAATAATAACCGAATAGTTGAATGGTTGGCCTGGAAGGGGAAGATGGGTTTGGTGGAGGCGGGCACGGCAAAACTCAAAAGAAAGCCTGGCCGATGATGCCAGTGGCGTGTTTCCCCATTAACGTGACCCTGAACAAGCTGGTCTTTTGCCCCCCGTTCTTAAAGGGGGGCAGGAGGGATTTTTGTCATGCTCCGGCAAAAAAACCGCCCCCTCCCAGGGGGATGGAAGAGGGGGCGGGGTATGAAGTTAGGCTTTGCGTTTGAAGTTATTGGGTTGCGGGCGGTACCTGGGTATTGGGTTGATAAGCACGGCCGCCGCCCCGGGGACCCCGGCCCCCCATGTTGCCCTGGGGGTTGGTGCACCAGGTGCCTTGGCCGCCCTGGCCGCCCTGGCTGGCCTGGCCGCCCTGGTAGACGGGACAAGTGGTATTTCCGGCGCCCTGGCCCTGGCCTTGGCCTTGGCCGCAGCCCTGGCCCTGGCCCCTTTTGCCGCGCCCTTGGGCCAGGGTCGGCACCGCCCAGACCATGACCACCGCCAGGGCGAGAGCCACGCTGATCGTCAGCCATCTATGACTTTTCATGGTAATCCTCCTTCTTGCTTCCTCTATGGATGCCGCTTTTTTATCCGCTGATTAATTACCGGGATGAACCTAAGGCCTTCCCCGGTGCCCCATACCGGGTCCCCGCCGGCGTCCGCCGGGGCCACAGGCCCCTTCCGGGCCACAGCCCAGGCGGGTTTGCAGCAGGGTCAAAAAAGCGGCGTGCTGTTCGGGATTCAGGTTCTTCTTGAACTCCAGCATAAACCGCGCCATCTCTTCTTCCAGGCTCCCCTGCAGGAGGCTGATCTCCTGGACCTTGGCCTGAATGGCGCTCCAGGGGGTCGCGTCCGCCTTGATCAGCTCAAAAAGCTCCTGGCGCTTCTGGCTCAATTCCTGCCGGAGGGCCTTTACCTTATGATGGTGCTCCGGGAACAGGCGGCGCAGGGTCTGGCGCTGGGAGTCGTCCAGCTTGAGTTCCCGCCACAACGATTTCGGGAGCAACGGCGGGGGGCCGGCGGCCGGCGACTGATGGTCCTGGTAGCGCAGGTAGGCGATGGTGCCGATGGTCCCCAGGTTCAGCGCCAGGGAAAATATTACCAGGTAGAGGAGCCAATCTCGCTTCACTCTTGGTTACCATTCCCTTCTTCGGGCTGATAAGAGGCCACCACCGCGCCCAGGGACCCCTGGGGGAAGTCATGGAAGACCTCCAGGCTGGCCACTTCCGCCCCGGTCTCGCTAGGGGGCGCCGCGCCATAAAAACTCCGGGCCACGGTGCCGCCCAGGGCGATGCCCAGGATCAGGCAGGCGGCCAGGGCCGCGGACTGCCACCCCTGCCGCCGGCGGGGCCGCCTGACCTGAGCCGCCACTTTCTCCGCCAGCCCCAGGGGCACCGGCGCCGCCAGGTTGCTGAGGGCGGCGTCCAGGGCCCTCAGCTGTCGCCATTCGCGCCGGCAGGCCTCGCACCCTTCCAGGTGCGCGGTCAGAACGGCCTCGGCGTCGGCATCCAGCTCCAGGTCCAGCCAGGCGGACAGTTGTTCTTTTATTGTTTGGCATTCCATGGCGGTTTGTGGTCCCGAGGAAATTTGTTCTTTAACCATTTAAACACCATACGTGAGGACATCCGGCGCGCCAAGCATAATTTTTTCCCCTTTTCCCCAGGGGGCGAGCCGGAAGACCCTCAGCCCAGATGAGCAAGGAGGTGATAAAATTTGCACCCCGGGAGCCCCGGAGCTGCAGACCGGTCCGGGCCTCCCAATCTCTTTCTGCCTTGACGCGGCTGCCAGCCATGATTATTTTCCAACCAAACGCACCATTGTCAACTGCCCCTACCGGGGTCAAGGGAGGAACCATGCTATCACAACTGCCGGCGGATTTTACCAAAGTCGCCAAGTCTCATCTCAACCAGGAAATTCTCCGGGCGGCCATCATCGCCGAGCTGGACGCCATTAACTTCTACGAGCAGATGGCGGCTCTCACCGATGATAAGGACATCCGGGCCGTCCTCCTGGATATCGCCCGGGAGGAAAAAACCCACGTGGGGGAATTCCAGACCATGCTGCTGCGCTTCGACGCCGAACAGGTCAAGGAAATGGAGCACGCCCATAAGGAGATCAAGGAGCTCACCGGCAAGTAAACCGGTGGCCGCCGGTCATTAACCCACGCCATCCCCCTGAACTCAGGGGGATTTTTTTTGCCTCCTCGGGTTCCCGCTGCCCCTGCCGCCTCATAAATAATCCTGCAGGGCCTTTTTCAAGAACTGCCGGGCCCGCTTCAGCAGGCCGTCCACCGCCTGGGGGCTGAGGCCCATTTCGTCGCCGATCTCCTGGTAGGAGAGCCCGGCAAAGCGCTTCAGGACCAGGGCCCGGCGCTGGTTTTCCGGGAGGGCGTCCAGGAGCTGCTCCAGGCGGCGGCTCAGGTCCTGCTCCTCCAGGGCCTCAAGGGGCGTGGCCCCGGTATCGGCCAGGCTGGGAGCGCCTTCCTGGTCCAGGGATTCGTGGGGGTGCCGCCGGCGCAGGAGGTTGAGGCAGTGGTTGGCGGTGATGCGGTGGAGCCAGGCGCTCACCGTTGCCTGGGGCTCGAAGCGGTGGGCATGCTCATAGACCTTGAGAAAGACCTCCTGCAAGGCGTCTTCGGCCTCCAGGGGGTCTTTCAGCAAGCGGTAGGCCACCTGGTAGAGACGGGCCTGGTGGCGGCGGATGAGCTCCGCCAGGGCGGCCTGGTCTCCCCGGGCCACCCGCCGGAGCACCGCATAATCCAGATCGATGGGCTCGGAGGTCAAAACAGGGTGAGGAGGATGAGGTCGTCCTTCTTGCAGGCCCGGAGCTTTTCCATGTGGCGCAGCGGTGCGAACTCCCGGCGCAGGTCGTCTTCGTTCAGGCCCAGGTGGGCGGCGGCCTCGAGCATGGGCACCTCACCTTTTTCCTTCACCAAGTCATAGAGCTTTTGCTGGAGCGGGCTCAAGGCGTGCCCCCCCGGCAGGTCCTTGAGGCTCTTGGCCGTGTGCACCGCCCAGGGGTCGCAGACCTTGGTGGGGCTCATGGCGTCCAGGTAACAGTCTTCGCAGAGCATCTGGCCCATGTGTTCCCGGGCCTCGGCGGGGTCATAGACACTACCGCATTTGGCGCACGTTTTATCCGACATTCTGCGTCATCTCCTTACTGTTAGAGGGCTCACTCCGCCAGGAGTTAAGGCGCCTCCCCTTTTCCCTTTTGCCGGCCGGCGGCCACCAAAGTGGAAGGGGCGGTGCGCTCACCGCCCCTGAAGTCCCTCCCACCCGGAGCCTCCCAGGATTGGGGGGACCGGCTGCAAGGATGAGGGGTTATTTCCTAAATTTCGTAGGTCCCTTCCATCTCCAGAACAAATTCGCCGTGCTTGTCAGAGGGCTTCACGACAAAGGTGCCGGACCCCTTGAGGGAGCTCAGCTTGCCGATGCCTTTGTAAACCTCCCATTTACCCTTGGTCGCGGCGCCCTTCTTCTCCCCCTGGAAGCGGGAGTAAACCGCGCCGTTCTGGTAGATGGTGGTGGCATAACCCGTCATCGGCCCGTCGCCTTTGACGCGATCGTGGAAGCCGACGCTGCGGCGGGAGACAAATTCTCCGGCCACCCCGGGGGTGTAATTGATGGGCTCACCTTCCATCTCGGTGAGCATCAGGCTGTGGTCCGGGACATCGCCCACCGAAAGCATTTCCCGGCGGGTGACGAAAATCTTAAAGCTGGCCTTGCGCTGCATGGTGTTGCCTCCTTTAGCATTGAGGGGTTATGGATGCAAGCAGAGGTCTCGCTCCTGGTTGCCTTAGATGTTAAATATCCAATTCGTTTAATTCAAGGACATTGTTCTGAATAAAATCACGCCGGGGCTCTACCTTATCTCCCATGAGGATGGTGAAGATATTGTCCGCCTCGCTAGCATCGGCGATATTAACTTTTAAAAGAGTCCGGGTCTCGGGGTCCATGGTGGTTTCCCAGAGCTGCTCCGGGTTCATCTCTCCCAGGCCTTTGAAGCGTTGGATCGTTATCCCTTTTTGCCCTTCCTCCATGACGAAGGTTAACAACTGGTCCAGGTCAACAAAATCCCAGGTCTTGTCCTTACCCTCCAGGCGATGGGGCGGGGCCTTGAAGTCGGCCATGTCCTGCTGGTCCAGGCGCACCAGGGCTTGAAAGTCGCTGCTCCCTAAAAGGTCCCCGTCAAGGCGGATTTCCACAGCTTCGCGCCCGTGCGTCGTCACCAGCAGCGCCCAGCAGGTGTGCTCTTCATCAAATTCCAGGCGTGCCGTTAAATTTTCCGTGGCGCTCAGGGCCTGAAGCACTGCCTGCAGCCCTTCTTCCTGGCGCAGGCTCTCTTTGGAGACCACGTTGTGGGCCAGGAGCAGGTGCACCACTTCCCGGCCCAGGCCCCGTTTTTCGAAACGGTTCAAGTATTCCTGAAAGGCAATGACCTTTTCCAGGGCTTGGGACAAAGGGGCGCCTTCCAGAGTCCGCTGGGGGCCCAGGCGCAGGCGCTTCTTTTCGATGCCCCGGGCCAGCAGGTATTTTTTGAACTCGCCGTCATCTTTGAGATAGGTCTTTTCGTTGCCCCGGGTCAGGCGGTACAGGGGCGGCTGGGCGATATAGAGGTAGCCGCCCTCCACCAGGGGGGCCATCTGCCGGTAGAAAAAGGTCAGAAGCAGCGTCCGGATGTGGGCCCCGTCCACGTCCGCGTCGGTCATGATGATGACCTTGTGGTAGCGCAGGTCATCCATGTTGACGACTTCCTGGGAGAGGTCGGAGCCCAGGGACGAAATCAGGGTGCGGACCTCCGAGTTCTCCAGCATCCTCTCGAAGCGGGCCTTCTCGACGTTGATGATCTTGCCCTTCAGGGGCAGGATGGCCTGGAAGCGCCGGTCCCGGGCCTGCTTGGCGGAGCCGCCGGCGGAGTCGCCCTCCACCAGGTAGATCTCGCGCCGGGCCGGGTCCCGTTCCTGACAGTCGGCCAGCTTGCCCGGCAGGGTCATATCTCCCAAAGCGCCTTTCTTGCGCACCAGGTCCCGGGCGCGACGGGCCGCTTCCCGGGCCCGGGCCGCCTCCAGGAGCTTGGTGAGGATGTGCCGGGCCACGGCGGGATTTTCCCCCATAAAGGTCAGAAGGTGCTCATAGAGCATATTTTCCACCAGGCCCTTGACTTCACTGTTGCCCAGCTTGGTCTTGGTCTGGCCTTCGAACTGGGGGTGGGGCAGCTTGACGCTGATCACCGCGATGAGCCCCTCCCGGATGTCCTCACCCTGGAGGTGGCCGTTCTTGAGATTCTTGGGCAGGTCGCTGGCGCCCATGTACTGATTGATGGCCCGGGTGAGCCCGGCCTTGAAGCCGGAGAGGTGCGAGCCGCCTTCCCGGGTGTTGATGTTGTTGGCAAAGGAGAAGATCTGCTCGTTGTAGGTGTCGTTATATTGGCAGGCGATCTCCATCTGGATGCCGCCCTTGGACCCGGTCAAATAAATCGGGTCCGGATGGATGGGAGTCTTGTTGCGGTTAAGGTACTGGACGAAGGAGACGATGCCGCCTTCGTAGTGAAATTCGTTCTTGCGGCCCGAGAGCTCGTCCAGCAGATTAATGCGCACCCCGCCGTTGAGGAAAGAAAGCTCCCGGAGGCGCTGGGCCAGGATGTCGTAACTGAAAGTGGTCTCGGCGAAAATTTGTCCATCGGGGAGAAAAGTCACCATGGTGCCCCGGCGCTTGGTCTTGCCGGTGACGGTGAGGGGCGTGGCGGTCTTGCCCCGCTCGTAGCGCTGGTGATAGACCTTGCCGTCCCGGCGGATCTCCACCTCCAGGTAGGCGGACAGGGCGTTGACCACCGAAACCCCGACGCCGTGGAGGCCGCCGGAAACTTTATAGGCGCCGGAATCGAACTTGCCGCCGGCGTGGAGGCGGGTCATGACCACCTCCACCGCGGGCAGATTTTCGCCGGGGTGCAGGTCCACGGGAATGCCCCGGCCGTTGTCTTCTACGGTGACGCTGTTATCCGAATGGACAATGACCTTGATTTCGTCGCAATAGCCGCCCATGGCCTCGTCGATGGCGTTGTCCACCACCTCGTAGACCAGGTGGTGGAGGCCTTCGGGGCCGGTATTGCCGATGTACATGGACGGCCGTTCCCGCACCGGCTCCAGGCCTTTGAGGACCTGAATCTTGTCGGCGTCGTACTCGGCGTTTCTTTTCCCTTCACCGGAAAGCACTGGGCTGCCGCTGTCTACTTTTGCATCTTCTTCAGGCAAAGGGTTACTCCTCTAAAAAATTTAATCATTCTGGGGGAATCTTTAAGGTTCCCCGGATCAAATCATTCATGGTTTGGGGCGCCGCCAGGCTCTGGCAGAGCAATTCCTTGACCCCCCGTTTGAAGTGGTCGCGGTCCGCCGGCCGATGGGTCCCCATCACGATATTTATATCAGGAAACTCCCGTTTTATCAATGCCGTATAGGGCTTAATAAATGGGCATAGGGTCACCATACAGAAGGACAGATGCAGGGCATCCAGGCGGAATTCGGCCACCGCCCGGACTCGTTTGAGAATCTTTTCCGGGGCGGCCAGGTGGGGCAGCCGGCGCAATTAATGATGCCGATGAGGTCCAGCGGCTCATCTTGGGGATAGGGCTCAAAGAACCCCCGGCGTCGGCGCATATCGCCCAGACAGACGACGGAGGCGCAGTTACTGTCCTGGGTGCAATTGGAGCAGGTGAGAATACCGATGCGGGCCATAAGGTGGTTTCCGGTTGGCAGGATAGAGGTGGGCAGTGGGTTCCTTAAGGGCGCGGTTTGGAATCCTTAACCCGGGGCACGACCTTGACTTCGAACCTCACTTCGCCGTAGCCGCCGCAGGCGACCCCCACGTCCAGGCAGCGGACCTGATGCATGAAATGAAACTGGTTGGGGTCCAGGCCTTCGCTCAGGCGCTCGTTGATCAGGGCCACCGGCACCGCCAACTGCGAGATGGCGTAGACACACAGTCTGGGGCGGGCAGAACTTGGTGATGAAATTGCCGTCCACGTCCAGGATAAAGGTATCGCCCGCCTGATACCCCGAATTGCAGTTACGGGCCCGCACCACTTCGACCGGATGGAATAGCGGGCCGCGGCCCGGCCCAGCCGCTCCATCTGCCGCAGCCGGGGGTCTCCGGGCTGGAATTGTTCCAGGTCCGCCTCGGTGTAACCGACCTTGGCGCCGAAACGCTTGAGGGCTTTGTTATCTTCCACTTGAGTCCTCCAATGGCGGGCTTTGGTGGCACAGGCTTCCAGCCTGTGCACCGCACCGGCAATATGCCGGTGCCACCAAAAACTTTTCAGGAACAAACCCATGGAGTGCGATGCGCACCCTACACGCTCAACCCAGAACCCGCTCTACAGGCTCATGGGCATGATGATGCTGAGGTAGTGGGGGTCAGTCTGGTCCACCAGGCAGCAGGGGCGGTCCTTTTCGTTGACCTGGAGGATCACCATGTCGCTGGTCATGGCGTTCAAGGGCTCCAGGAAGTACCGGGCGTTGAAGCCGATCTCCATGGGCAGCGCCCCGGCGTCGCCCTGCTCCATGAGCAGGCCCACCACTTCCCGGCCTTCCCCCACTTCCGGGTTGTTGAAGGTGACTTCCAGGTGGTCCGGCATGAGCTTCAGGATCACGCCTTTGAAGCGCTCGGTGGACAACAGGGCGATCCGCCGGATAGTATCGAACAAGATGCGGCGGTTGATGGCGAACCGGTAGGCGAAGCTCTCCGGGATGATGCGGCGGTAGTCGGGGAATTTCTTGTCCAGGAGCAGCCGGATAAAGAGATACCGGTCGTCCGCTTTCAGGGCCAGGCTCTGCTTGCCCAGGCCCAGGGAGACCTTTTCTTCCTCGGCCAGGAAGCGGATCACCTCGGCCATGCCTTTCCGGGGGATGAGGATGCCTTTCGCCATGGCGAACTGGCCCGACAGGGGCAGGGGGCGCTCGATGAAGGTGAGACGGTGGCCGTCGGTGGAGATAAGGCGGAGCCAGTAATCCAGGTCAGGCTCAACCCCTTCCTCCGGGGTGTGCTCCACCTCCGGTCCGCCTTTGGGAAAACCCACCCGCTCCCAAAAGATGCTGGAGAGGTGGTACTGGAGGTCGTCGGCGGAGACCGAAAAGATGGTCTTTTCGATCATCTCCTTGACCATGCCGCTCTCCACCTGCACCAGTTCCTGGTCGGTGATCTCGGGCACCGGGGGGAATTGGTCCGCCGGCAGGCCGTGGAGCTGGTACCGGGCATCCCCCACCTGGATCTTCAGGTTGGAAGCCTCCGTACCTATGAGTTCCAGGGTCTCCCCCGGCAACTCCTTGATCAGGTTAAAGAAGTAGTGGGCCTGGACCGTGAGGGCCCCGTGCTCCTGCACTTCCGCCGGGTAGAAGCCCCGGAAGCTTACTTCCAGGTCGGTGGCGGAAATAACCACCCGGTTTTCATCGGTCTGCAGGAGAAAATTAGCCAGGATGGGCATGGTGCCCCGGCGGTCCACCACTCCCAGGGTCCGTCCCACTCCCTTCAACAAGGTTTCCCGATCAATGGACAGGCGCATATTGGTTTTCTCCTAAAAGATTAGAAATCTAGTCGTTTTAATAAGGGGCCAGCGATTGGTTGATAAGTAAATCAAGTGCCTGATTATTCCTCGTATTTTTATCTACAGAGAATCATTCCTACCTGGCGGCGGGGGCCGGGTTATGCTAGTCGCCGCCAGGCTAGGCCCAGGCCCTTGTCGAAAAGTGAGTCAGTCGGACATATTTTCTTCAAGGTGCGGTTGACATCAAAATCATAATGCTTATATGAAATAGATTGCCGGTGACCTATCGGGTCGCCTTGGTTTTTCTGGTTCCCACGTTCAACTGGGGACCAGAAAAGGGCGGGTCCCCAGCTCCCCTCTCCATAACCTCCACCTCGCCAATCCTACTTACACACGGCTCCCTGGCTGCCGGAGCTCACCATGCGGCTGTAGCGGGACAGATAACCCTGTTTGATCTTGGGTTCCGGGGGCTGCCAGGTTTGCCGGCGCCGGGCCAGTTCGGCGTCGTCCACCAGCAGGGTCAGGGTCTTGGCCGGGATATCGATCTTGATCCGGTCGCCCTCTTTGACCAGGGCGATGGGGCCGCCTTCGGCGGCCTCAGGCGAAATGTGGCCGATGGCCGCGCCTCGGGTGCCGCCGCTGAAGCGGCCGTCGGTCAACAGGGCCACTTCCTTGTCCAGGCCCATGCCGGCGATGGCCGAGGTGGGGGTGAGCATCTCCCGCATGCCGGGGCCGCCCTTGGGGCCTTCATAGCGGATGACCACGATGTCGCCGGGCTGGATCCTTCCTGCTAAAATGGCCTGGGTGGCCGCTTCCTCGGCCTCAAAGACCCGGGCCCGGCCTTCGTTCACCAGCATCTGGGGGTCAACCGCCGATTGCTTCACCACCCCGCCGTCCGGGGCCAGGTTGCCCCGGAGGATGGCAATGCCTCCCTGGGCGTGATAGGGGTTGGCCAGGGGACGGATGACATTCTCGTCCAGGACCCGGACCGGCATCAGGTTGTCCGCCACGGTGGCGCCGGTGGCGGTGATGGGCGAGCCGTCTACCAGGCCGGCTTCCATGAGGACGGCCATGACCGCGGGGACGCCGCCGGCCGCGTTCAAATCCTCCATGTGGTGGGACCCGCCGGGGCTCATGGAGCACAGGTGCGGGGTCTTGACGCTGATCTCGTTGAACAGGTCCAGGGACAGGTCGATCCCGGCTTCCCGGGCGATGGCCGGCACGTGGAGCACGGTGTTGGTGGAGCAACCCAGGGCCATGTCCACCGCCATGGCGTTCTTGAAGGCCGTGAGCGTCGCGATCTGCCGGGGCAGGATCTGCTTGGCGACCAGTTCCATGACCTTCATGCCGGCTTCCTTGGCCAGGCGGTAGCGGGCCGCGTGCACCGCCGGGATGGTGCCGTTGCCGGGCAGGGCCAGCCCCAGGGCCTCGCTCAGGCAGTTCATGGAATTGGCGGTGAACATGCCGGCGCAGGAGCCGCAGCCGGGGCAGGCGCACTCGGAGAGCTCTTTGAGCTCGGCTTCGTCGATCTTGCCGCCCTTCACCGCCCCCACCCCTTCAAAGACCGTGATCAGGTCCACCGCTTTGCCCTTATAGCGGCCGGCCAGCATGGGCCCGCCGGAAATCAGGATAGCGGGGATGTTGAGGCGCAGGGCCGCCATGAGCATGCCGGGGATGATCTTGTCGCAGTTGGCCACCAGGATGAGGCCATCCACTGGGTGGGCTGTGGCCATGATCTCGATGGAGTCGGCGATGAGCTCCCGGGAGGGCAGGGAATATTTCATGCCGGCGTGGTGCATGGCCAGGCCGTCGCAGACCCCGATGACCCCGAACTCCAGGGGCGTGCCCCCATTGAGGCGCACCCCGGCCTTGGCCGCCTGGGTAATCTTGTCCAGGTGGATGTGCCCGGGGATAAACTCGTTATAGGAATTGGCCACGCCGATTATGGGCTGGTCGATCTCCCGGTCGGTCAAGCCCATGGCCTTGAGGAGGGACCGGTGGGGATATTTTTCCAGGCCCTGTTTCATCAGGTTGCTGCGCATGCAACTGCTCCTTTAAGATTCGTCGGACTTTTCGGGTCCGGGGTTTTGGCTTCGGGCGGGCTCTCGGGCTGGGGCTCGACCTTTCCCGGCTCGGGTGCGGGTTTCTTCCTGGATCTGCCCGACCCCCGCCGGGGCCGGCCGGTCTTTTTAGGGGCGGGGGCCTTGGGGGGCTCAGGGGCTGGTTCGCTGCCGGGCTGGGCCTCAGGCGTTTTGGCTTCGGCGTCGCCTTCAGGCTGGGGTTCGACCTTTCCCGGCTCGGGTGCGGGTTTCTTCCTGGATCGACCTGATCCCCGCCGGGGCCGGCCGGTCTTTTTAGGCGCAGGAGCCGGTAGAGGTTCGCCGGCCTTTGGAGGCTCAGGCGAGGTTTGGGGTTCGGCTGCCGGCCTGGTCTCGGGGGCGGGTTTGGCCTCCGTTGACTCTCGCTTGATATATTCCACCAGAATTTCTTCGGGCCCCAGGCCTTCTTTGGGGAGCACCACGATCTTGAGTTGGTAATGCTCTTCCAGGTTGAGGATATCTTTGCGTTTCTTATTGAGCAGGAAATTGCTGACTTCCAGGGGCACCGCGGCCCGGACCTCCTGGATCTGGCCTTGGGCCACCTGGGTGGAGATTTGCCGGAGGAGGCTCAGGCTCAGGGTATCCACCCGTTTAATGCGGCCCCGGCCCTGGCAGGCGGGACAAGGCGTATAGGTGCTGACCTCAGCGGTGGGACGCAGACGCTGGCGGGAGAGTTCGAGCAATCCGAACTTCGACAAGGTCCCCACCGTGACCCGGGCCTTGTCCTTCTTCAAGCTTTGCTTGAGGGCCTGCTCCACCAGCTTCTGGTGCTTTTTGTCTTTCATGTCGATGAAGTCGATGACCACCAGGCCGCCGAGGTCCCGGAGGCGGAGCTGCCGGGCGACCTCATCGGCGGCCTCCAGGTTGGTCTTCAAAGCCGTGTCTTCAATTTCCTTCTGGCTGGTGCAGCGCCCGGAGTTGACGTCGATGGAGACCAGGGCCTCGGTGGGGTTGATGACGATGGTGCCGCCGGATTTCAGGGGCACGCGCTCCGAGTAGATGCGATCGATCTGGTCTTCGAGCTGGAAGCGGGTGAAGATGGGCAGATTATCTTTGTAGAGTTTCAGGGTGTGGACGTGCCGGGGGGACATTTCCAGGATGAAGGTACGCAGCGTCTGGTAGACATCCGCATTGTCCACCAGGATGGTGGTGATATCCGGGGAAAAATAATCCCTGACGGTCCGGGTGATGAGGTCCAGGTCCCGGTGCAGCAGGCACGGGGCGGGCTGGCCCACCGCGGCCTGGTTGAGAGTTTCCCAGAGCTTCAGGAGATATTTCATGTCCTTGGCCAGTTCCAGGGTCTTGGCGGTCTCGCCGGCGGTGCGGACGATCAGGCCCATCTCCGGCGGCAGCCCCAATTTCTGGGCCAATTCTTTGAGGCGATGGCGCTCTTCTTCCTTTTCGATCTTGCGGGAAACCCCCAGGTGGGTCTGCTGGGGCAGGAGCACCAAACGGCGTCCGGGCAGGGAGATATAGGTGCTGAGGTAGGCGCCCTTGGTGGCGGACTCCTCTTTGTAGACCTGGACGATGAGCTCCTGGCCTTTGCGCAGCACCCGCTGAATCTTGGTCTGGGCCCGATTCTGGGGTTTTTCCTGGTAATAGTCGGGATGCACTTCCGACAGGGGCAGGAAACCGTGGCGCTCCCCGCCGTAGTTGACAAATGAGGCCTGGAGGCTGGGCTCGATATTGACCACGATGCCTTTGTAAATATTAGCCTTGGTGGGTTCCCGGGAGGCGGACTCCAGGGCCAGCTCTTCAATATGGCCTTCCTCGACGATGGCGACCCGAAAAACCTCCGGGTCGGCGGCGTTAACAAACATCTTGCGTGGTGGGCTCATGATTACCCCTGATGACACCGTTGGGCGAATTCTTTAAACCCGGGCTGGCAATCCTGGGCACACATGCGATTAATCGCCAGGGGCAAGGCCGCGGGACTTTTTAAATTGCGGATGGGGCGCATCTCCTGGCGGCGGAAGAATGCGGTTTTCACCAAAAAATTGATATCTCCCTGGACTGGCTGGAAATAGAGGAACCCTTCCTTAACCGCGATGGGCATGGGCAGGCCTTGTTCCTTGAGGCGGCCCCAACACACCCAGGGACAGGGATAATGATTGAAATTGCGGTTCAAGAACTTGATGTCCCGGTTCTCGATGTCGCCCAACTGAAAGCTTTCAATCATCACATCCCGCCCGAGCTCCGGGTCCCAGGCCAGCATCCCGCCCTTCTGAGGTTTGGCGGGATTATTGGCGCTCACTTCCATGACCATGTTGTACCCCTGCTCCCCCAGCTGTAAAGCCAATCCCAGGCCGTGGAAATCCAGGGATCCGGTCAGATAATCCAGGTCCTCGATATTATAAGAAATTTTATCGGCAAACCCATGAAGCCAGTCGGCCACCTCTTGCCGGGAGTGAAACCTCCGGTCCCAGGGATGGGCCCCCACCAGGGTGAAAAGCTGGCGCGACGCGGTCTGCTGCATCACCATCTGCCCGTGGTTGTGGAGGCGGCGGGGGCTGTTGACATCATAGAAAAAATCCCCGCCCTTGAGGTTGAGGCCGTGAAAGCTCTCCTGCACCATGAAATAGACCTGGGCGGGGTTGAAGCCGTAAAAATGCCATTGGTAAAAATCTTTTTCGACGTGGGCCAACATTTCCCGGCCAACGACAATCAGCAGGTGCTGACGCCCAAGCACCTCCCGGGGCGATTCCCCCAGGTCCCGGGCCAGGGTGGCGAGGTCAAAGGCCAGCTGGAGCATGTGGCGGGCCCCGAGGGACAGCGGCAGGAGCTCCTGGGGGAGGCAGTCCAGTTGCGCCGCCACCTCCAGGGGGGCAATCATCCGGCCGGCTTCCTGGCTCATGAGGTGGGCGGTGCGCTCGACGGTGATCTCCCGGGAGATGGTGAGGAAATATTTGGAGCCCAGCATCAGCCGGGTGCCCTCACCCGCGGCGGCGTGTTCGAAGAGAATTTCTCCCCGCAGGCACTGCGGCCCGGGCCCGGGCCAGTCCTTCCGAGTGCTCGTCATGTTCATCGAGCACCAGGATTTGCCGGGGCTCCGAGAGGCGCTCCAGGCGGGGGTAACGGTTGAGGTCCTTTTCCCGGGCGGCAATTTCGGCCAGGGAGGAGAAATGGCTTAAATTCTCTTGGGCCTGGGCCACGCAGGAGTTGATATAGGGTTCAAGGGCGCCGGGAGCAATGACGGCTTTGGTCGCTTGGGGCATGAAAAACCTGTAATATTGCGTAATTAAAGCAATAAATTATCATGGGTGCCTAAGATTGTCAAGGGACAATGCGCCGTCAGGTGGGCAAAGAGCCGGGGAGGGGGCAAGGGATGCTGTAAAAAAAAGCCGCCGCTCAACGGTTGAGATCTCCGGCAATCTCAAGGGAAGGCCCCGCCGAATTTTCACCGGTACACCGGTAGTGGTTTGGAAGTGGGTGCCTTCCAGCCGATCCACCCCCTGCCGTAATCGCAGGAGGTGGATCGGACGAAGATAGGGCATGGTAGTGAGGAGAAATATTTTTCGCCCCCAGCCTGACCCTCTGCCATCAAGGGGGAGGAAATATGAGGTCGACCGGGATTGCCCGGGACCGGGCCGCCCCCCTTACATTTCGGTTTTATCCCGAAACACCAGGACCGGGCGGGTGGACAGCCGCACCAGGTTGAGGGCCTCGTCGCTGATCATCTTCAGATACTTGGGCCGCTTGTGGCCGTAGGCCCCCAGGACCAAGAGGTCATAGCGTTCCACCGCCACCGCCTTGAGGATTTCATCCACAAAGTCGCCCTGGGCCAGTTTTTTGCTGGGGGTGTAGCCATATTTCTTTAAGGTGTCCTCCCCGGTGAGCAGACAGGCCTCGGCGAATTCGGGGGTTTCGCCCAACGCCGTTTCCTGGACGTGGAGAATGGTGATTTCCGGTTTATGCTTGGCAAAGAGCGGGGCGATGAATTCCAGGGCGCCCTGGTCGCACTGGGACCCCCGGTAGGCCACCAGGATTTTCTGGACCGGCCGAAAATTGCGCATGAGCAACACCGGTTGCAGGGCATGGTGGAGAATCTTGGCATGCACCGAACCCAGCAAAAAGCCCCGGATCGTGGAGCGGCCCTGGGAGCCCAGCACGATCAGGTCGTACATGCCTTCATTGGCGGTGTTCAGGATCTCGTCGGCGGGGTCGCCCACGGCCACCAGGGGCTCACAAGGCACCTTACCCCCCAGGCAGATCTCGCAGGCCTCAAAAATTTCCTCCACGGTTTTTTCCGCCTCGGATTCGATGGACTTTTCCACATCCTCCCGGGTAGTGAAGGGGGCATAAGAGCTTTCCGCCACGGAATCAACTAAATTGGGTTTGACATAGAGGGCGTCCACGTCCGCCTCGAAATGTTCCAGCAAATGGCAGGTGTAGCGCAGGGCCTGCTGCGACTCTTCGCTCTTGTCCACCGCGACCAGGATTTTCATAGGTATCTCCTCTCCGATTAGTGAGCGCCCAGAAAAGCGGTTAGTTTCTGCATTATAGCCTCAGTCCTGGCTTACCGCATCACCAAAACCGATGTCTGGCACTTGCTGACAAAGCGTCCGGCCCAATCCCGGGGATAGAACCGGTCCAGCAAGGATTTCTTGCCCATAAACAGGGCCAGGAGGTCCTGCTGCAATTCTTTGTCGATGAGGTTTTCAAAGTCGGCGATCTCGGTTAAGCGGGTGGTCACCTTGATCTGACGATCCTCGTAATAATCACCGATCTCGATGAGCCGCCGGTACACGTCTTTTTTCATGTCGCCTCCCTGGGAAAGCCCGATCAACTCCAGCTGGGCCCCGTGAATCGTGGCCATCTGGTTGATCATCTCCAGGGAATCCTGGCTGATGTAGCTCTGGTCGAGGCAGGCCAGGATACGGCTGATGGGCTGTTCTTCTTTGACCAGGAGCACGGAACAGGCGGCATCGTTAACCACTTTCTGGGGCACCGGGGCGGAGCCTTGCCAGATGCACTGCGCCCCCTTGGTGCACCCCAGCACGATGAGGTCGCTTTCTTCATCCCGGGCTTCCGCCAGGATTTCCTGGGCCTCATTGCCCAGCCTCAGGCGGACCTTCACATCTTTTTTGGCCCCCCGGTTCACCAGCAGCTCTTCCCACTGGCCGCCCTTCATGGGAATCCACTCAAACCGCGGCGCCCCCACGGCATAGGGTGAGCCCTCGCCCCCGGCACTGGCCAGAAAGTTCTCCCGGTAGCCGTGTAAGGCCTGGGCCAGGGCATGGTCCTCGCCGGGTTTGGTAGAGGATTCGCCGGGGGCTACCGCCAGCAGGGTCACGTCGGCCCAGGTGTTGGTGGCCAAGCCGGATTACTTCAGTGAGCGCATAGGCGCTGTAGGGATTTTCGTCTCCGGCAAATAAAATTTTCATGGTGCTTCCCCTCCCTTTGGTTTGCGAAATCTTACAGTGGACCTCGGAGCCAGTGTGGTCAATCGCCCAAGGCTTTCTTGACCGATTGCTTTAATTCGTCGATCTTCACCGGCTTCGGGAAAAAGTCGTAAATGCGCTCCCGGATGGCCTCGATGGTGGCATCCAGGGTGGCATAAGCCGTGAGCATAATCACCCGGGTGTGCGGATAGAGTCGGTTCACTTCTTTCAGGATATCCATACCGCTGACGTTTTCCATTTTGAGGTCGGTGATCACCAGATCGTAGGGTTGCGCCCGGATGGCCTCGATGGCCAACTCACTGTCGGTAAAAGTGTCCACCTCATAGCCTTCGGCTTGCAAGATCTTTTTCGCCATGTCACCCACGATTTTTTCATCATCGATTACGATAATTTTCTTGGCCATGGTTACTCCCCTTTATCTTTGCCCTTAGCAGGTATCTTGATAATAAACGTGGTGCCCTGGCCCTCTTGGCTTTCCACCGAGATTTCCCCGTGATGCTGCCGGATGATGCCATAACTGACGGATAATCCCAGGCCGGTGCCTTTGGTGCTCTTGGTGGTAAAAAACGGGTCGAAAATATTGGGTAGAATCTCCTTTTTGATGCCGGTGCCGGTGTCCCTCACGGTCAGGATAACCATGTCGGACTCTGGGTCATAGGACGCCTCGATGAATAATTCGCCGCCGCCTTCCATGGCCTGAATGGCGTTGATAAACAGGTTGACCAGCACCTGTTGGATCTGGGGCGGGTCTACGGAAACCATGGGCAGAGAGTCGGCGATGGTGACCGTATGCCTGACCTTGGAGATTTTTAACTGGTTGGCCACCAACCCCAGGCTGCGCTGCACGAGGTCCCCAACCTGGATGTCTTGTAATTCTTGCTTTTTTTGGCGGGAGAAATCCAGAAGATTTTCGACAATTTTCTTAATGCGCTCACTTTGGGTATAAACATCTTCCATGTAATTCTTTTTGTCTTCATCGCCCAGCAGGTCGTAAAGACTTATGTAGGTCTGGGCGATGAGCGAAATATTGTTCAAGGGATTCCCCAGTTCATGGGCCACGCCCGAGATCAGGATCCCCAGGGACGCCAGTTTCCCGGACTGCATCAGCTCCTGCTCCCGCTTTTCCAGTTCCCGGGCCATATCGGTGATAGCCTGGACGGCCCCTGAATTTCGTTATTGGGGGTGATGGTCCGGACGGCAACCTCATGGAAGCGGCCTTCGGAAACCATTTTGATCATTTTTTCCATGATGCCAATCTCTTGGATGATAAACCGGAAAAAATATTGCCAGAGAACGACCTGGACGATGAAAATGATCCCCAGGGAGACAATGAGCATAATAAGGTTATAGCTAACGATATAACTGACGGTCTTGCGTTCCCTGGCCAGGAGGGTGGAGGATTGTTCGGTAAGTTCATGGCCCAGCTTCCTGATTTCCGCCTCCGCTCGCGGCGGAATCGGTTTATTGAGGAGAGCTTGCTGAACCAATTCCAAATAATGTTTGAGATTATGCAGCAAACTCGCGTATTCCTGGCCGCTTAAGCCATGTAAACCTGAAACCAGGTAAGACCGGGAAGCCTGGAGCACCTCATACCGGTTCTTGCCGATTTGCAGTAATTCATCCAGGGAGCCCCGGTCCTGGTAAAGGAAGTAATTTTTTTCAGCCTTGCGCATTTCCAAAAAGGAAATATTGACATCATCGATGATTTCAATGGCCTGTAATTTGGTTAAGACCGCCTTGAAGGATAGATAGCCGAACACGCAGATCAGACAGATGACGATGGCTTGAATGACTGCGGCGATGATGATTCTTTTTCGGATGGTGATCGCGGTTCGGAACAACGGTTCTCCCTTGCCAAGCTACATAAACGAACCGAACTTATGGGACCGGATGGACTCCTCCACCCGCTGTTCCACGGCTTCCGGGGCCAGCTCCTTCTCCAGGCGGGGCATCATCTTGCGCTCGACCCGGTAGGATTTAACGAACAGTTTGATGGCCATGCCGATGCTCAGCACCCCCACCCCGGTAATGACCGCGTCAATGGCGGACCAGGGCCCCAGCCCGAAGAGCCGGGTGAAGAAGGTGCCCAGGGCGATGAAGCCCAGGCCGGTGCGCAAGTAGGAGAGCTCGGTGCGTTGCTTGGCCAACAGGGTGCGGAATTGGGCCAGGTTGGTCCGGGATTGGGCCAGGCCGGTCCGGGCGCCGCTCATGCGGGTGCGGATTTCCGCCAGCTTATTGCGCATCTCGGCCCATTCGGTCCGGGACTGGGACCAGTTGGTCCGGGACTGGGCCAGGTCAGTTCTTTGATTGGCCAATTGGGTCCGGTCACCGGCCAGTTTGGTGCGGCCGTCCGCCAAATCTGTGCGCCGGGTGGAGAGGGCGGTGCGCTCCCTGGCCCAGCCGGTGCGGTTTTCGGCTAACTCCGTCCGGGTCCCGGCCAGTTTGGTGCGGCCCTCGGCCAATTCGGTTCTTTTCCCGGCTAATTGGGTCCGACCGCCAGCCAGTTCGGTTCTTTTATTGGCCAGATTGGTGCGGCCCTCGGCCAGGTCAGTTCTCTTGTTGGCCAACGAGGTGCGGTCGTTGGCCAAATCGGTGCGCTGCTCCGCCAACTCCGTCCGCTTGTGCGCCAGGGCGGTGCGTTCTTCGGCCAGCTTCGTCCGGAACTGGGACAGGGCGGTCCGGTCCTCGGCCAGATGCTCCCGGCGATCGGCCCATTCCTCCATGGCCTTGATGAGCTCTTCGCCTTGAAGGGAAGAGATAGTTTTATCGCTCTTGTCAGGCATGTTCATTCCTTAAATCGGAAAAAACCGTCTCCCAGGATCGACGCCGGGCTCAATACGGCACCAGCATCATAGGGTTTTTCACCTGGGCCAGCCACTGCAAGCGGACATCGTCTTTTTTCACCGCCCGGGGGAGGGGCACGGCCACCAGGCCATAGTCCTTAAACGTGGCCGGAGCCGGCCCCCCGGAGGACCAGTCAGCCACTTCTTTTACTTCCACGGTGCACCCCGAGGCCTCCAAGGCCGCCAGGGCTTTCCGGGCCTCCTCCCGCAGGGCGTCGCCAGGGCCGCCGTAACCTTCCTGGGGCGGCAGGGCCAGGTGCAGCGGGGTGGAGCAACCGGCCCAGAGTTTCTGCATGGCCGACAGGACTATCCGGGCGCTGGCCAGATCCGGGCACACCACCAGGGCCTGGTGGACCTTCCGCAGCGCCCTCAGCCAGATGAGAGGGCAGGCGAGCTTCTGGTAGAACTTGGCGTGCAGGCGCCGCTGGATGTTGGCCGGGGTAAAGGGATAGGGCGCCCCTTCCACGTATAAATCGAAGACCTCCTGGCTCTCGATCTTGACCAGTTCGTGATCGCGATCGCCGTAGATTACCCGGGGTTGTTGCAGCATGGGGCAGGATTCCTGCTCGGAGGCCAGCATTTCATGGATCTCCTCCTTGCCCATCTCGACGATCTCCCGTTCCCAGGTATGCCGGACCCAACCCGTGCCCGTAACCGGCACTTCCGGCGGCGGCGCCTTGACATAGACCGGGTACAGCTCCATGGGAATGAGGTTGCCCAGGTCGCAGGCATAGCGGATAGCAAAACTGGAGGCCAGGTCCACTTCGATGGCTACCAGGGTTTTCAGCATAGAGACTTCCCCCTTAATCGGTGTGAGGTGTGGCAAACAGGAGTGAGCGGGCCGACGCCGGCCCTCCTCAGGCTCCCGCCCCGCGAATCTTGGCCGCCGCCCGGGTCACCACATCCTGGATCTCGCTCAATTTGAAGGGCTTGGCGATGAAATCGAAGACGCCCTTTTGGAACGACTGTTTGGCGGTTTCCATGGTGGCGAAACCCGTGATGACAATCACTTCGGTTTCCGGGTGCTGCTTTTTGACTTCTTCCAAAAAGCGCATGCCGTCGACCTCTTTCATCTTAAGATCCGTGATGACGATGTCGTAGACGGACTGTTGAACCTGATGCATGGCCTCGACGCTTTGGGTGAAGGTGTCCACTTCGAATCCCAACTTTTCCAACGCCGGCTGCAGGCGTTTGCAGACAATGGGTTCATCGTCCAGCACCAGTACCCTGAGCTTATTTTCCGACATAACTTCCTCCTTCCGGGGGCTTCTCCCTTAACCGGGAGTTTTGGTGAAAAAAGGCCTCCACAAAATCCGGAACGTCTTCGTCGCTGCGCAGCTGAATATCCAGCTGGCGGGTGAACCCGATCAACCGGCCCAGGAGCTGGAGACGCTGCTCCATATCTTCCCGGGGCAGATGGAGCACCTTGGCCACGACCAGATCGCCCTTGGTGTCCACCTTAAAGTGGAATTGGGACAGAATCTTTTCCAGGAGTTGGGCCCGCCGGGAGCGGCGGGTGAGGTCGGTAACCCCGCCCACAAAGCGGAAATAGATGTGGTTGCGGGGGGCCTCGGTCTCCATGCGGGCGTCCACCAGGTTAAAGTGGTAGCCCAACCGCAGGTGCAGATTCAGGTAGTTTTCGCTGATCACCGCCAGGTTGAAGCCCGACACGGTGCTGGCGCCGGAGGTAAAAGCTCCGGTCTTGGAGATGCTGGACATCATCCCCTGGAAATCCACCGGCACGGGTTCGGTGCTCCAGACCCCGGGGCCGGACAGGCCCTCCCACAGGGCCCTCATGGGCCAGGACCGGATGTGCTCCGGCAGGAGCCTGGTCCCCTGGGCCTCGGGGGCGATCCCGCCGCCCAGGTCCAGGATCTTCAGGCCCAGGGGGATGTCGGAGACCAGGGTGAAGATCCTGACCCCCTTGAAACGTTTGACAAACCGGGGCAGGTCCATCAATTCTTCCACGGCCTTCTCGTGGATGAACCGGATGACGTCGTGGACGGATTGGCAACCCCCGGGGGTAAAATTCTGGTCCTGGGGATCGAGCAAATGGAGCGGGGCGATGCGGGCCAAAATCCGCCGGAGCAGCCGGAATTCCGGGGCGTCCTCAAAGGCCATGGACTGGATCAGTTCATACTGAATCAGTTCTTTCACCCGGCCCTCGTAGATGGTCCGCTGCTTGGTATCCACGGTGACTTTCATGCCGGCCGCCAGGATCTCCATGGCGCCCTCCACCCCCACCAGGGTGGGCACCCGGAATTCCCGGGCGATGGTGGCCAGGTGCCCGGCGGCGGAACCCCGCTCCGTGACGATGGCCGCCGCCTTGGGCACAATGCGGGCCAGCCACGGGGCCGTATATTTGGTCACCAGGACGGCTTCTTCGGGAAACTGCTCCATGTCCGCATCGGTGCTGACGTGGGCCACGACGCCGGCGCCCACCCCGGCATGGGCCACCACGCCGATGTCCTGGGTCAGGACGGGGTAGAGGGCGCAGGTCTCGCAAATATCCTGCCGCAGGGGGACCTTGGGCTTGGGGATCTGCAAGGCCCGGGCTTGCAGGACCCAACAGTTACCCGGCCTGATCTATGGCGCATTCGATCTCCTGGGGGCGCTTGAAGTAGCGCTCCAGGATCAGGGCCCAACGCCCCAAGGCTTCAACGGTGGCCTCGGAGAGGGTCTCCCGGCCCTGGTCCTCCGGCGGGACCGGCACTTCCTCTTCACCCCCGCCGGTCATGGCCCGAACCAGTTTTTCTTTCCGGGCGATTTCCTGGGACCGGATGCGGTGGGGAAAATCCCGCTCCACCACGTAGCGGTCCGTGGGGCCTTTACCCTCCACCACGGTGCGCCCCAGGCCCCAGGAGGCAAAAATGACCAGGCAGTCGCTTTCCTGGCCGCTCACGTCCAGGGTGTGCACCACCCCGCTGGCCAGGCTGGGAATCATCTCCTGGCACAGCACCGCCATGGCCGCCTCTTCCCCCAGCATCCCCATCTTCTGCCGGTAAACCAGGGCCTCAGGGGAATAGAGACTGGCCAGGACCTGCTTATAGGCCTTGATGACCCCCCGGGCCGGAACGTGCAGCAGGCTCTCATGCAGACCGGCAAAAGACAGTTCCCCGTCTTCGCCGTAGGCGCTGCTGCGGACGGCCCAGTCCCCGCCGCCCTTCTCGGCCTGGCGCCTTATTTCCCCGGCCACTTCGTGGGGCACCACCCCCGCCAGGATGCTGTACTGGATCTGGCGGGAGACCTGGCGTTCGTCATATTCGCCCGCCACCCAAGCTCTCCAGCAGGGCGTGGATCCGTTCCTCCAGGTGGTTGTGCTCCAGGAAGAGCCGGTAAGCCCGGGTGGTGATGACGAAGCCGCCCGGCACCGGCAGGTCCAGGTTCTGGATCGCCACCGCCAGGTTGGACGCTTTGCCCCCGATGAGTTCGGGGCGGTCCTGGGGGGCTTCGGCCAGGGTGATCACCAGGGGCATTTCCTTGGAGAGGATCAGCCGCCCCCGGAGTTCGGCCCCCAGGGGGATGAAGATGCGGTCGATGGCCTGGTACAGATCCAGATAACGGTTGGAGGTGATGAGATTTAAGCCTTTCACCATACGCAGCAGCAGCGTCTGGATTTCTTCGGTGGTGTCTATCAGGTACTTGCGGTCAAAGATATATTCCCCGCCGGATTTTTCTCCCAGGTCGGCAATGCGTTCCATGACCCGCTGGTGGTCCTGCCAGCAGCTCCTGGAAATGTTCAAAAATCTCCGGAAAGGCCACCAGGTCCGGTTTGGGCCGGCTGCATCCGTTTCCAGAGATTTTGGACAACTTGCCACATGGGGTTTAATCCTTATCCGGCCGCAACCGCCGGTGTGATGCACTGTTTGTGTCCTTGGGCCCCTTCCCCCGTTCTCCTGGTCGGGAGGGGGCTGGGGGTCGCGAAAACCCGTCCAAAAGATATACACGGAAAGCGGCCCGGGCAACCGGGCTCAAACTCTAAAATGCTGCCGGGAGGCCCTCAATGCCCGCCCCCGCCCTTGAAGAGGAAGCCCATGGCAAACCCGACGACAATGGCGATGACCACCGCCAGCACCCCGTAGGCGACCCCGTGCTGGTAAGCCAGCTGCGCCATCAGGGCCGGAAAGCCCACCATCTCAACGGTGAGGTCGGTGCAGGTATTGCTCACCGCCTTGCCGTCGGCGATCACCGACAGGCAGACCTTGTACGTGCCGGGCCTGATATTGGTGGGCAAGGGAAAACTGGCGGTCACCAGGCTGGCTCCCCCGGCAGCGGCCGCAACTTTCAGGGCCCCGGGCCGGGAGGAGTAAATGTGTTCGCTTTCCTTGAGTTCGAGAAATTGCTTCAGGAACTCCTGGCGCTCCTGGGGCTCGATTTTGCCGCTGAAGACAATGCGCTTCTCCAGGGCGCGATAGCCCCAGGTGGCATCCGCCGGCGCCGCCGTGAGCAATTCCTTGGCGCTGCTCATGACCAGGTAAAGGGAGGGGGCGTCCTCGACCTTGATTTCCCCCACGTTCATCCACAGGGGCCCCCGGCGCCCTTTGCGCATGAGGTGTTCCTCGGCGCTGGTGCCCATTACCTCCAGGACCGCCTGAGCCCCCGCCGGGATGGTTCCCGAGACCGTCACGGTCTGGCCGTTAAAGAAGGTGCCGATTTGCACCGTGGGGGGCGAGATCTTGAGCCCCGGTTCCGCGGCCCGGGCCGGCAGCCCGATGGCCAGCACAGCAACAATCCCAACCCCAACCACGCGAACTTGCGGCATAACTGGACCAGGTGTTTCATCTCAGTGCCCACCTTTGTGCGCCAGCAGGAGATGGGGCGGCAGCACCAGGCTCATCAGCATCTGGACCATCACCAGCAAGACGATGGAAGCCAGGAGAATCTTGAGCTGGTCGGCCTTGAGCCGCTTGCTCAGGCGCACCCCGAACTGGGCCCCCACGGTGGAGCCCAGGAGCAGGATAATGGCCAGGATCAGGTCCACCGTATGGTTGGAGGCGGACTGCATGATGGTGACGTTGATGCAGGTAAACAGGATTTGCACCAGGCTGGTGCCCACCACCACGTGCATGGGCATGCGCAGCATATAGACCATCACCGGCACCATGATGAAGCCCCCGCCCACGCCCATGATGGCCGCCAGGATCCCCACGAACACCCCCAGGATGAGGGGCAGCAGGGGGGAGAGGACCACTCCCGATTTCTCGAATTTCGTCTGGTAGGGCAGGGCCTGGATCATGCGGTTGTAGAGGGAGACCTTGGTGGGGGCTTCCACCCGCTTGGTTTCCACCGGCTTTTTCCGCATGCTCTGGAGGCTCTCCGCAAACATGTAGAAGCCGATGACGCCCAGCATGACGACGTAGGTGATCTTGATGACGAAGTCGGCGTTGCCCATGGCCCGGAGCAGCTTGATGAATTGTACCCCCAGGGTGCCCCCGAGGACGCCGCCGATGATGAGGTAGATCCCCATCTTGAAGTCCACGTTCCCCAGGCGGTAGTGGGCATAGGAAGCGGAGGTGGAGGCCGCGACAATCTGGTTGGAGTCCGAGGCCGCGGCCACCGTGGACGGAATCCCCACCATGATCAGGAGCGGCGTCATGAGAAACCCGCCCCCCACCCCGAACAGCCCGGAGAGAAAGCCCACGGCTCCCCCCAGGCCAAAGAGCAGCACAATGTTGATGCTGTTACCAGCCAGTGGTAGATATAGGTTCCAGGACATGAGTCGCTCTCCCCTCCTTCACGTGTTGTTAAAGATCCGTCAGGCGGGTGACTTTTCCCTGGCCGCGCACCAGGAGAATTTCCCCGCCGATTTGCTCATGCAGGCTTTTCAAGGCCGCGGTGCAGCCGGGGTACTTTTCCCGGCTGGCACCCTCCGGCCAACCCATGACGATGAACTGCAGGGCACTCTGGGCCCGGGCGAAGGCCAGGACTTCATCGCAGAAGGCGCCGGCCGCCAGGAAGATCTCGAGGCTCACCCCTTCCTGCTGGCAGCGCTCCCGGACCTTTCCCAGCCACAGGCTCTGCTCTTCCGCCAGGCCCCCCAGGGAAATGTCGCCGGGGTCAGAGGGGTCGCCGCCCCGGGGCGGGAACACCGCCATGAGCACCAGGGACAATTTCAGGCGCGACGCCAACTGCACCGCATAAGAGGCGGCCCGGGAATCCGGCATTTCCAGGTCGATAGCTAAGAGTACCCGCTTGTTCATGTCCCAGATGAGAAATGCACCAATCGGGCCAAATGGGATTATGACTGTAAAAACAACTAGATAGCCAAACGGAACGAAGGGCGGTGTTTCATAATGGAAAAGAGGTGTCAGGGGTAAAACCCCGGAAAGCCAGGAAACTGCGGGGATTAGGCTTATTTCATTTTGAAACCGACCCGGTGAAACACGCCATGACGGGGAAATGGGGGCTCAGGTTTTGGACAGGCCGTACTTTTTCATCTTGCGCCAGAGGGTGGTGCGGGGCAGGTCCAGGATGCGGGCGCTCTCGCCAATCTGGTGATTGGTGAAGGCCAGCACTTTTTGGATATAATCCCGCTCCTGGTCCTCGAGGCTGGGCCAGCCGCCGTTGCCGTTGGGGGCCAGGTCCTGGAGGTCCGGAGGCAGGTCCGCCAGGGTCACCGTGTCGCCATCCGCCAGGGCCACGGCCCGTTCGATGATGTTCTGCAGTTCCCGGACATTGCCGGGGTAGGAATAGGCCCGGAGCACCGCCCGGGCGGCTTTGTCGATGCCGGCAATCCGCTTGGCGAACTTGTGGCTGAAGAGGTTCAAGAAGTACTGGATCAGGAGGGGAATGTCTTCCGGGCGTTCCATGAGGCTGGGCAGGGTGATTTGCACCACGTTGAGCCGGAAGAAGAGGTCTTCCCGGAAGCGGCCCTCGGCCACGGCCCGTTTCAGATCCTTGTTGGTGGCCGCAATGAACCTGAGGTCCAGTTGCAGGGGCCGGTTGCCCCCCACCCGGGTAATCTGGTTTTCCTGGATGACCCGGAGGAGTTTGCCCTGCATGGACAGGGGCATATCCCCGATTTCGTCCATGAAGGCCGTGCCCCGGTGGGCCGTTTCCAGGATGCCGATCTTGGTGGCGATGGCCCCGGTGAAGGCGCCCCGCTCATAGCCGAACAGTTCGCTGGCGATGAGTTCCTCGGTAAAGCCGCCGCAGTTGAAGGCCACGAAGGGCCTGATGCTCCGGGCGCTTTCCCGGTGGATGAGGCGGGCCACCAGCTCCTTGCCGGTGCCGCTCTCCCCCTGGATGATGACGTTGCAGTCCAGGGGGGCGACTTTGCGGCTGATCTGGAACACCTCCTGCATTTTCGGGCTGACCCCGATCATCTCCCCCCAGCCGTCCAGGGGTTCCAGCCGGGCCTTGAGCTGCCGGTTTTCGGTGACCAGGCGCCGGTGGTCCAGGGCCCGGCGGGCCAGGTTGCGGATTTCCTCCAATTTCAGGGGCTTGGCCACATAGTGAAAGGCGCCCTTCTTGATGGCCCCGATGGCCGCATCCAGGGAAGCCTGGCCGGTTATCAGGATGACCTCGATTTCGGGCCGCCGGGCTTTGGCCTGCTGCAATACTTCCATGCCGTTAAGCCCGGGGAGCACCACATCCAAAAAGACCAGGTCAAAATTGGCCAGGTCCAGGTCCTGGAGAAAGGTCTCCCCCGAACCATAGGTCTTGACGCTATGGCCGTCTTTTTCCAGGGCCCCCTGGAGCCTTTTCTGGACGATAACTTCATCATCCACGATGGCGATATTCATGGAACTCCCGATTCCGTACTACTGCGAACATTTTTCGGAGGGTGCGCCCCTGGGCACCATATCCCCCGTGGAGGGCACAGAGGCCCGCTCTACTGGCCGGGCTCAACCCTCTGGATGGGGAGCGTCAAGGTGAAGGTGGTCCCCGCACCTTTGCTGCTCTTGACTTCGATATGGCCGCCGTGTTTTTCGACAATGCCGTAAGTCACCGACAGGCCCAGGCCGGTGCCCCGCCCCACCTGCTTGGTGGTGTAAAAGGGATCGAAGATCTGGGAGAGGTGCCCCGGGTCGATGCCCACGCCCGGTGTCCGTCACGTCAATGACCATCCACTGGCCGTCAGGAGACGGGTGGGCGCTGATCTGGAGGGTGCCCCCGTCCAGCATGGCCTGGATGGCGTTGATGAACAAATTGAGAAAGACTTGTTGCAGGCTTTTCTTTTCGCCCCGGATGGGCGGCAGGCCGGCGGGGAAATCCTGTTCCACATTGATGCCCGACAGGGTCAGCTGGTTGCGCACCAGCTTCAAGGTATCCTGGACGACCGTGCCGATGGACAGCGCTTCAAATTCCGGGCGCTCGGCCCGGGAGAAATCCAGAAGACCCTTGACGATCTCCGAGGCCCGCTCGGACTGGGTCAGGATATCCTGGATCAACCCCATGGCCTCCTCCTGGGCCAGGTCGCGAAAATCCTCCTTCAGGGACTCCGCGGTGAGCACGATGTTATTAATGGGGTTGTTCAGCTCATGGGCGATTCCCGAGGTCAGGGTGCCCACCGCGGCAATTTTTCGGGATTGCACCAGTTGCTCCTGATGCTCCTCCAACTCGTGAATCATGCGGTTGAAGGCCCGGAACAGGGCAAAGAATTCCTCCGAAGAGGATTCCGGCTCGGGGAGCGGGGTGAAATCGCCGTGGGCGATCTTGTCCATGGCCTGCTGCATCTGAAACAGCGGCTGCACCAGCATGCGGGAGAGGTAGAAGGCCACCACGATCCCCAGGGCCAGGAACACCACCACGGAAATGATAAAGAGGATCATGGCCCGCTGAAACAGCCGGTCGATCTGGACGGCGTTCTTCCTTCTCCCAGTTTTCGGTAATATTCAACAGTTCTTGACCCTGGTCGGCGCAAGGACTCTTCCAGGGGGGTGAAGGTCTGGTTTTCCAAGGCCACGCCTTCCCGGGGCGCCTTGGCTTTGATCTGGCCAAAATTTCCTTATAGTTAGCCAGGCTGCGGGAAAACTCGTTTTGCTCCGGGTGGGTCTTCCAACGCAGGACCTCGGATTCGTGACTGTGGTAAATATCCTGGGCGTGGGTTAAATAAGTTTCGGCCTCATTGAGGCTGGCCACCTGCCGGTAAAGGAAAAAGTTTTTCTCCACCCGGCGCAACTCCAGGATGGTTTGAAACAGATCGTCGGTGAGCTCCAGAAGCCGCAGACGGTGGCCGATTTCCCGGTGGACCTGGAAGCTGAACACCGAGAAAATCAATACCGACAGCAGGCTAAACAGGAAGGCTAAAATAATCTTGCGCCGGATTTTAAAGGTGGCTTTTTGCATAACCTGGCCAGCTCAGAGGGAATTTAACCGCTGCAGTTGCATTTTTTATCATAACAAGAACCTGCCTGGGATTAAAGCAGAGAAGTTGAGCGCCGGTCTACCGGGATCAGACAGGCAGCAAAACACCCCGCCCCGGGCGGCGCGGCTGAACTCGCGGCCCCCTGCATCCTCGCCGCGAGATGTCTCCCTGCCCCGGGTAGCAGGCGTGAGGTCGGCATCAAAAAGTAAAGGCGGGTTCTCCCCGCCCCAGTGCTTGGCCTTCGCCCAGTTTATTGCGGACCTGGGCTAACTGCCGTCTTTCCGGGTTTGCTGCATTTTTTCCAGGGCCCGCTGCAGGTTGGTTTGGGCTTCCTGGTAGAAGGTGGGCCTGAGCTCCAGGGCTCGCTGGAAGCATTTGGCGGCCTCCTCGTAATGCCCGTCCGTGAAGTAGAACACCCCGATATTGTTATAGGCCTGGGCTTCGTCCCCTCCCTTCATGAAGGCCTCCAGGGCCTGGGGATACTGCTTCTGGGCCGCCAGGGCCCGTCCCAGAAGTTGGTTGACCTTTTGGTTTTGCGGGGCCAGAGTCTGGGCCTGCTTGAGAGCGGCCAGGGCATGCGGATAATCTTTCAGCTGCAGGTAGGACTGGGCCAGGGCGATTTGCGAAGATAACAGGCGGGGGTCTAACCTGATGGCCTGGTTCAGCGCCACAACGGCGCGTTCGGGCCGGCCGGACTCCAGGAAGGAGACTCCCAGAAGTTGATTGGTCTTGGCCCGCTGGGGGTCCCGGGCCAAAACATACTGGAATTCGTTGATGGCCAATGGATATTCTTTGCCTTGAAGGTGGACCAGCCCCATGGCTTCGTGGGCCTTGAGCATCTCCGGCTGGTGCACCAGGACCAGGGCCAGTTCTTTCTGGGCGGCATCGAGCTTTCCGGCCAGGAGAAAAATGATCCCCACTTTGTAGTGCAGGTCATAGCGCTCCGGGTGCTCCTTCAAGATTTGCATATAACTGATCAGCGATTTGTTGAAGTCCCGGTTTTTCAGGGCTATATCGCCCAGGGACTCCAGGCGGTCATCGGGTATCGGTTCCGGCGGCTTGGGCTTCTGGTCCCCCCAGTTGGGCGTGGAGGGCCTGGAATTTTTCCGACTGATCCGTGGTCAGGCCCTGGACGGAGGGCACCTGTTGTGATTTCTTGGAACATTGGCTCGCCAGCAAAGGCAAGGTCAATACCAGAACGGCAGTGACCAGCCGCCGGAGAGGAGGTGACGCCGGCATCATTTATCCTCGGCAACCAGCCGCGCCATAAGTTGGGGGCGTTCAAGCAGATCGGCGCCTAAGAGGATCTTGATGTCCATACCCTTCTTAAGCTTCAGACTTGGTTCCAGTTCGGCTCCCGGGAAAATCGTGCGGCCCACCGCCCGGGCGACTCTTTCCGCCTCGGGGCGATAATAAATCATGGTCTTGGTGGCGCCGAAATCCAGGTGATTGCCGATTTTGGCCACGGTGAACCCTTCCTGGCGAAGCAGGGAGCGGGTCTCATGAGCCAGATTTTTGGTCCCGTTGCCGTTCCTGACCTCAATGGCCGTGTCCACCCGTTCGGCGAGAGGTCAAGGCGGCGCCCGGAGAGGTGAGGGGTTCCTCTTTGAGGGGTCAGGCGGCGAGGCAGTTTCGCCTCGGTCTTGGCGGCCAGGAGTTTGTCGGTGGCGGGAGACTTGGCGGCGGCAGGGCAGCCGGCGGCGCCTCGTGGTTCAGGCGGGCCATGAATTGTGGATTTTCCAGGAGATCGGATCCCAGCAGCACCTTGATATCCGTACCCTTGTTCAGCTTCAGGCTTGGCGCCAGTTCGGCCCCCGGGAAAACCGTGTGGCCCACCGCCCGGGCGACTCTTTCCGCCTCGGGGCGATAATAAATCATGGTCTTGGCGGCGCCGAAATCCACGTGATTGCCGATCTTGGCCACGGTGAACCCTTCCTGGCAAAGCAGAGAGCGGGTCTTATGGGCCAGATTCTTGGTCCCGTTGCCGTTCCTGACCTCAATGGCCGTGTCCACCCGTTCAGCGACAGTCAGAGGGGCCGCCTGGGGGGCTGGTCCCGGCGGCTCAGCTGCCACGACCTGCTTGGGAGCGGCAGCCTGCTTCCGGGGCTCTTGCTCAGGCCTGGTGTTGACCGCGGCAGGTGTCGGGGCCGAAGGTTTTGTGGCCACCGGTTTGGCAGTATCTTTAGGGGCGACCGGTTGAACCGAGGCGTGAACCTGGGCTGGAACAGCGGCAGGCAAATGGGTAACGGCCGCTTTCGGCGTTGGGGCTGCTGTTGCTCCGACCGTCTTGGTGGCAGTTCCCGGCGTCCCAGTCGCTACAACCTGCTGGGGAGCTTTCGCCTGCTTCCGGGGCTTTTGCTCCTGGCTAGTGTTGACCACGGCAGGTGTCGGGGCCGCAGGTTTTGTGGCCACCGGTTTGGCGGTCTCTTTAGGGGCGACCGGTTGAACCGAGGCGTGAACCTGGGCTGGAGCAGGGGCAGGCAAATGGGCAACGGCCGCTTTCGGCGTTGGGGCTGGGGTTACCTCGACCGTCTTGGTGGCAGTTCCCGGCGTCCCAGCCGCTACAACCTGCTGGGGAGCTGGCAGCCTGCTTCCGGGGCTTTTGCTCCGGGCTGGTGTTGACCGCGACTGGTGTCGGGGCCGAAGGTTTTGTGGCCACCGGTTTGGCAGTCTCTTTAGGGGCGACCGGTTGAACCGGGGCGTGAACCTTGGCTGGAACAGGGGCAGGCAAATGGGCAACGGCCGCTTTCGGCGTTGGGGCCTGGGTTACCCTGGCCGCCGGAGGAGCGGATTCGGACTTCTGGGCATACACGGCGCGGTCAGACATCCCCAGAGCCGCCAAGGCCTCGCCGAGCTTAGCGTCAGCCGCGGCGGCACCTTCGGTTTCCTGCCAGAGCCGCCGGGCCTCGGCCTGGCGGCCGAGACGGCAATACAGGAGCCCCAGATTATTACGGGCCGCGACATTGCCGGGATCACGGGCCAGGGTTTTCCTGAAGCACGTCTCCGCCTCCTGCCAACGGCCTTCTGTATAGTAAGTGAAACAAAAATTATTGGCCATGATGGGATGGGACGCGCGTCTGGTAAAGGTATCCTGGTAAACCTGGCGGGCGGCCTCGAATTTCCCCAGCTCTTCATAGTTCTGGGCCAGGAGATCGGCGATCTGGAGATTGTCAGGATTTTGTTGGTGGGCCAGCTCCAATTCCTTGAGGCCCAACTCGGGCTGCCCCATCAACTTGTAGTAGTGCGCATTCTGCGCCAACCGGGAGGTGTCGCTTGGCAAGAAAAGAACCGGAGGTGTCTTCTCCCCTGGTATAGGCCGACCCTGGGGCGGTACAGCCAACCATCCCCAAAGACCAGGCACCCAAACATGCCAGCGCCACCAGACCGGCCAACGCATAGCCGCGAGAGGACCGGCGACAGGCAGAATGCAGCAATTCCTGCACGGTCCCAGGCCGGCGCCCACGGCGGGGGCCGTGAGCCCGAGCTCCTGTGGCTGCACCCGGTTTTTGCTCTCCCCCATTAACCATGTCGTTTTCTCCCACTTTTGATCGCGCCTCGCTCCCCTTGGCTGGGGAGCGAGTGCGGTTCAATAGCTCATCTGCATTTCCAAAGACTTCTTCTCTTCGGCTTTAAAGCTCTTGTCGTATTTTTCCATTTCGCCAGCCGCAGCCTGGGGCGGCAGCCCCACCGCGGGCTTCGGGTTGAAGCCGGCATTGGGGTTCACCACCTGCTGGGCGATGTTGTTACGAACCGAATTGCCGTAATCCATCTCCAGGGCGCTGGGCGGGTAGCACCCGGCCAGCATCAGGAGCGCCAGCCCCAGGGCCAGGCGCCTCAAGACTTTGGGAGCTTTCGTTTCCTTTGTGTCCATGGCTCTCTCTCCGGCGCCGGGCGCCTATTTCAGGGACTGGTGGCCGAATCCCGTCGGCAGCGGCGCCGCCGGTGCGGGTGTGGGCGCCGGTCGCCGGTTTCTGCCGGCCCTGCTCTAACCCCAGCAGGTAGACGTCGACGTCATTGGGATCGATCCACTTATCCGTAGGCAACCGGGCCGCTCCCGGCGGCATGGGCTTCACCAGGTGGGGGGTCACCAGGGCCACCAGTTCCGTCAGGTTCTTCTGATATTGGGTGGAGCGGAACAGGACCCCCAGGACCGGGATATCCCCCAGGAGCGGAAACTTGGTGATGATATTCCGGGATTGGTCCGACAGCAGCCCGGCGATGGCGAAAGTCTGGCCGTCGTTCACCTCCACGTGGGTGTCCATCTCCCGGATGCGCAGGGCCGGCACCACATAACCCCCTGTCAGGGTGAAGGATACCCCCAGGGAGGTATCCAACTCGCTGACGATGGGGTGCACCTGCACCGCGATCTTGCTTTCGTTCAGCACCGTGGGGGTGAAGTCCAGCTGCACGCCGTATTTTTTGTATTCGATCGTGATGGTGGCGGCCCCGCCGACGCCGCTCTGGGGCACCGGGATGGGATACTCACCCCCAGCCAGGAAGGAGGCCTTTTGGCCGCTGGTGGTCACCAGGTTGGGCTCGGCCAGCACCCGGCCGAGATTCTGCTGCTTCAACAGGTCCAGGAAGACGGTCCACAGGGTCCCGGCCGCGGTCCAGCCACCCATGGCCGTGAGCGCGGGGCTGAGCGCCTGGGTAAAGGAGGTGGTCGAGGAGGACCCGGAGCCGGTGAAACTGCGCACCAGGCCGGTGACGCCGGCCAGGCTGTTGATCTGGTTCACCCCAAAATTGCCTTGGGGGGCCAGGGCGTTGAAGTTGACGCCGATGCGCTCGGCGATCAACCGGTTGATCTCCGCCACCCGCACTTCCAGCATCACCTGCTGCACGCCGCCCACGTGCATGACGTTCACCACCTTGTCCTTCTTACCCCCGGCATAGGGCAGGGCCAGGGCGATGGCGGTGCTCTGGGCCACCGGCCCCGAGACCTCCCCGGACAGGACGATGGAGTCCCCCGCGGCTTCGGCCCCGATCTTCTCCTTGGGCAGGATCTGGTGGAGCTTCTCCTTCAACAGGGTCAGGTCGGCCTCCACCGTGACGGTGGCGGAGGTGAAGCGGGACTTGCCCCACATGCTGATATTGGTTACCCCCGGGGCCAGGGCGTTGATGTAGATCTCCCGCTCACTGATGAGAATAAGGTCGGCGATGTCCGGGTCGGCTACCGAGATCCGGGTGAGGCTGAACGGCGTCCGCAACACCTTGGAGCGCCCCACCTTGAGACGGAGTACCTGGTTGATCTCCTGGTTCTTCACCCGATCCAACAGGGTCGCCCCCTGGACCGGCACCGCACCCAGGAGACCCAGGATTACTCCCCACCACAGCCACATCCACCTTCGGGCTGGCCTTTTCACAATTGCATCCCCCCTCGTGCCTCGAAAGCTCTCCCCTTCTTTCGAGCCACATAATCAAAAACAATAGTATTTTTTTGTACTTTAGAGGTTGCATTCTATTTGTCAACTATTTTTTTATGTAAGGGCAGATAAAATTAATAAGAACCTCGAAATTCTTTCAATTTTTAACCAGTATGGCGATCAACTTGCCTGGGATTGCTAATTCCGGTAGGCCGGAGGTGCACAGAAAGGTGAGTAATCCAAATCTTTGAGTCGCGGCGCAAGGCGATACAAAAAGGCATAACGGAGGATGCCATAATAGCTTGAGAGACGGCATGAAATTCTCCCTCGAAATGGCCGCACAAGGTAATGGCAACCGCCTTAGGTTCTGGGGGCGATGTTGCCGAAACAGTTGTGCCAAAAAAACATGATATATTTTATTGAAAAAATGCAGCGATTAAATCGCCGCACGAGGTCTCTCGTCATTAAAAGAAAGTTCATCGCCAAGACCAGGAAATCCCGCATTAGGGCGAGGGACCTCTGTCGGAAGGTTAAAAAACTAACCGGTTCGCATAACCGCGTTGCTTGGCGAATTACTTTCTTGGGCCCTTTTATAGTGTTAAGGATGGTTGGCAGATGCCTTATTTTTAAAGGCAGTCGCGATGCTTGAGGGAAGCTGACGCCACCGACAAGGACGGGCTTCCTCGCCGGCATACCAGGAACTTGTCGGGATTTTCTTTGGACACCAAAGGTAATTTATTAATAAAATTATTATGTTGGCTGGGTGCGACTCCAAGCTAAAAGAGTAGACGGATGAGAAGGAATGTAGTATACTACAATATTTAAAATCCTCAAGTTAGGTTTGGCGATGGTGCGAGGCATACTGATCGTTTTGGGGCTCGGATTGACCGGCTTATTATTGTTTCTGGTTTCTGGCCCCCTCGGAGAACTTCGTCCGGGTATGGTCAGAGGCCGCTCCTGCTCCCGGCTGGCCAATCACACTCCCGTAGCCCCCAATGCCATGGCCGTAGATAAGGAAGGTAGGCAGGAGCCCCCGGCTAGGGTGGCCCCCGCTGGGATTGAACCGAAGAATCCTGGCGAGACCTCGCCGGGAATGGTCAGGGAAGGAACCGGTCAGTCGTCCCGGTTGCCAGCCCAGATTACCGGCCTGGTCAAACGCCAAAATCTGGAAAGCGTGATTGAGAAATACGCCCGGAAGTATGGCGTGGACCAGGAACTGGTGTGGGCCGTTATTCGCCAGGAGTCGGGATTTAATTCCCGGGCCGTCTCCCCCAAAGGCGCCATGGGACTGATGCAGTTGATGCCGGGGACTGCGGCGATGCTGGGGGTATCCGACGCTTTTGATGTGGAGCAAAACATTGCCGGTGGCATTAAATATCTGGAACGGTGCCTCAACCAATTTGACCAGGATGTTCCCCTGGCCCTGGCCGCATATAACGCCGGGCCGAATAATGTAGTGAAATATCAGGGTTGCCCGCCGTTTCCCGAGACCCGGCAATATGTCGCGAGCGTCCTTAAGGCATATGGGGGGGAGCCGATTCGAGGAGACCTGAAACTCGTCGACTTAATTCCGGTGGTGGACAACGATGTTCCTGATTCCGTGAGGCCCCGGGGATTAGCCTGGAGGGTCCCGGTCCCCCAATGGAGAATTGCCACACCGCAATGCAAGCTTGGCTCTCCCCGCTGGAAAGCGACCCTGCTGCCTTTCTGAGGCATTTGGCGCGTGCCTCTTCCGGTGGGCAGGCTTTCGGCGGCCCCCGGGAGCTCTATGAGTCGTTAAGCAAAGGCGCAATCATGCGTACAATTTTTTTTTAAAAGGTTCGAGGACATCATGGAGAAAAAACAGTTTTCCCGGTGGAATAAAGCTGTCTGGGTAGTGGCCTTGCTGGTGGCGGTTTCCTTCTGTGCCTGCAGCAGCATGGAGGAGAAACGGGATAAATTTCAGGCCTCAGGACAGGAATTATTCCAGCAGGGCGACTATGTGCGGGCTCGCCTGCAATTCCAGAACGCCTTGCAGATTGACCCCAAATTCGCGACCGCCTACCTGTGGCTGGGGAAAACGGAACTCAATCTGAAAAATCCTCGGGGGGCATATGGGGCCTTAAATAAAGCCGTGGAACTTAAACCCGATCTTATTGAGGCCCAAATACTGCTGGGGGATATCCTCCTGATGGCCAAGCAACTGGACAAGGCCAAGGAAAAGGCCGAGCTCGTCCTCAAGCAGGACCCCAAGAATACCGATGCCTTACTGCTATCCGCTTCCTTGGCCATGGTCCAGTCACAGCCCCAGAAAGCCTTGGAGGTGCTGGCCGAAGTGCGCCGGCTGGACCCCGGCAAGATCTCGGCCTATTACCTGGCGGCCTCGATCCTGACCAAAGAGAAAAAACCGGCAGAAGCTGCGGCCATCCTGGAGCAAGGCATTAAGGTCAACCCCAAAGCCCTCAACCTCTATATCGCCAGAGCCGGCCTGGCTGACAACCAAAAGCAGTTCGAGGTCGGAGAGTCGTTCCTGCTGAAAGCCATCGACCTGGAACCCAAGAACACCGCCCTTTATAACCAATTAGTCCGCCACTACGCGATGGCCGGACAACGGGACAAAGCCGAGGCAGCACTGCGTCACAGCATCAGCCTGGATCCGGACAGCGAGAAACAGGTCACCATGTTGGCTCGTTTTCTGGTCAGTCAGGGGCGGCGGCAGGAGGCGGAGTCAACCCTCAAGGATTTTATCAAGGGGCATCCGGACAACTACTCGGCCCGCTTCAGCCTGGCAGAATTTTATGTGGCCCTGCAGCGGCAAGGGCAGGCTGCCCAAGTGCTGGAGGAAATCATCAAACAGGACCCCGACGGACCTAAAGGGGTAAAGGCCAAAAACGAACTGGCTCGTCTTAAATTGGCCCAGCATCATGTTGATGAGGCGGAGAAACTGGTAAATGAAGTTCTGAAGGACCACCCCAAGGACATGCAGGCAACCGAAACCCGGGGGATCATCGCCCTGGACAAAAAAGACGGCTTGACCGCGGTGAATAGTTTCCGCCTCTTGGCCCAGGATCGTCCCAAATCTCCAGAGGTCTGGCTGCTCCTGGCCAGGGCCAACCTACTGAATAAAGAAGAGGGACTGGCCAAGGAAAATGCCAAAAAAGCGCTGGAGATCAAACCGGACTTTATAGATGCCAGAAAATTCCTGTATGGCATCTTTCTCCAAGACCAAGGATTATGACGGCGCCATCGCTACCATCGAGGGTTATTTGCGGCTCAACGACAAAGATATTTTTAACCTGGTCACCCTGGGGGAGGTCTATGCCCTCAAAGGTGATGATGCCCGGGCCAGGAGCACCTTTCAGAAAATCATTACCCTGGAGCCCAAGAACCCCCAAGGCTATTTTCAAATGGCGCGGCTGGCGTTAAAGACCAAGAAGATGGATGAAGTCCTCAAGTACGCCAACAAAGCCTTGCAAGAACAAGCCGGACTTCCTGCCCGCCTTGCAACTCGAGGTGGGCATCTACCAGGAGCAGAAGCAGCCTGAAAAGGCCTTGGCGGCAGTCCGCCAGACTCTGGCTCGCAGTCCTAAAAATCCGCAGCTGCACCAAATGTTAGGCGAACTGCTGCTGGTCCAGAAGCAGCCCCAGGCCGCCATCGCCCCATTGGAAGAAGCCCTGACCCTGAATCCCCGTCAGGTGTCGGCCCTGCAACTGTTAGCCCTGGCCTACCAGCAAATGCCCAATGCAGATAAGGCCCTGCAGCAGTTGGAAGCGAAGGTGGCCGACCCCAAGTCTTCTCCCATCTTATCCCTGGCGTTGGCCACGGTCTATGAGCGGCAGCAAAAGTTTAATCAGGCGATCGACCTCTATAACAGCCTGCTGGCCCGAAACCTCTTTACCTCCCTGGCGCGCAACAATCTGGCCTACCTGCTGGCGGAACACCAGCCCACAGCGGACAACCTCGCCCGGGCTCAGAAGCTCTCATCCGAAACCCTGGAAGAACACCCCGAAGAACCCAGCTTTTTGGACACCATGGGCTGGATCCTGGGTAAACAGGGGAAATACGCCCAGGCCAAGACCTACCTGGAAAAGGCGATGGAGCAGGCTCCCGGTCAACCTGCCATGCTGTACCATTTGGCCTGGTGTGAAGCCAAACAGGGAGAGACGGCTGCAGCTCGGGGAGCTTTACAAAAGGCGCTGGAGAGCAAGACCAAGTTTATGGAGCGGGACGCGGCCCAAAAGTTGCTTGACAGTCTCCCCGCGGGCGGGAAATAGCCAGGTCTCGGTCAACCGCCGATTGGGAGAACCCGGTTGCTGTTAAGGCCGGGGCCCCGACCGGCTGATCCAAGCCGTGCCGAGGCCCGGTAGGATTATCCTGAGCGCCGGGAAGAATCCCGTCTGCCTGGTGGAGGTAAGCCTCCCGGACCGCAAGCCTCCTCCAGGCCACCCCAGAGTCATTACAACGAGAGCGGTTGTTTAGGGAAGGACAAACCATGGTTGATGCTGCCAACATTCCTCTCTATGGCGTAATTCTGGCCGGCGGCTGGGGGACCCGGTTTTGGCCCCTGAGCCGCTCCCAGTACCCCAAGCAGGTTCTGCGCCTGCTGGGCTCCGAATCCATGCTTCAAACCACCGTCGAACGGCTGCTTCCCCGGATTCCCGGCAACCGCCTGGCGGTGGTGACCAGCGCGGGCCAGGCCGAACTTATCCACCAGGAATTGCACTGCTAAGGGCTGGGACGAGGTCCGCATCTGGATTGAACCCGAGGGCCGGAATACCGCAGCGGCAGTGGGGCTGGCCGCGGTTTACCTGGAAGAGGAGGCCGAGGAGGCTCTCATGGCGGTGTTCCCGGCCGATCATTTCATCCGGGACCAGGCCAGCCTGCTCCAGGCCCTGGACCTGGGCGCCGTCTGGGCCCAGGCCGGCTACCTGGTGACCTTCGGCATCCCCCCCACCCGTCCGGAGACGGGCTATGGCTACATCAAACAGGGGGCTCCTTTAGATGACCAGGGGAGGGTTTACCGCACCGACCGGTTTATTGAGAAGCCCCCCCTTAACCGGGCCCAGGAGTTTGTGGCCGCAGGGGGATACTACTGGAACAGCGGCATCTTTGTCTTTCGCCGGGATGTTTTGCTTAAAGCCTGTGAGCGATATTTGCCTGACCTGTACCGGCAACTGGCCCGGCTCCAGGTCAAGGAGAACCGGCCACCCCTTGCCGAAGTTTATCAACAATGCCCCAGCGTTTCTTTAGATCACGGCATCCTGGAGAAGGCGGACAACGTGGCTGTGGTGCCGGTCGAGATGGGCTGGAATGACGTGGGGACCTGGGAAGCGCTGCATGAGCTTTTCCCCCGGGATGAGCGCGGCGAACGTGAGCCTGGGTCGGGTGCAGGACCAGGGGAGCGAGAACTGTATTTTCATTGCCCAAAACCGTCTGGTGGCCACCATCGGTTTAGAGCGGATTATCGTGGTTGACACCCCGGATGCCACGCTGGTCTGCCACCGGGACCGGGCCCAGGAGGTCAAAGAACTGGTAGCGGAGTTGCACCGGCAACAAATGGTGGAGTCGGTGCAGCACACTACGGTGGAGCGCCCCTGGGGCCGCTATGTAGTCATGGACGAGGGGCCGAGTTTTAAGGTCAAACGGATCGTGGTGGACCCGGGAAAAAAGCTCAGTCTGCAGGTGCACCAGCACCGGGCGGAACACTGGGTGGTGGTCTCGGGCACCGCCCGGGTCACCATCGGCCAGGAGGTCATCCTGGTGGGGAGCAACCAGAGTGTCTACATCCCCCAGAAGACCCCCCACCGCCTGGAAAACCCTACGGTGGAACCCATCCAGCTCATCGAGGTCCAGACCGGGGCCTACCTGGAGGAAGATGATATCCAGCGCCTGGAGGATGACTACTGGCGCCCGGATAAGGTCTGAGGAGCACGAGGCAGGACAGCGAGGGAGGATCAATAGATCCTCAAGACGGAGCTCACCTTACCCGACGCCGGGACTCCTGCAAAACCTCAACAACCCGGCCGTCAATGCTTTCGGTGGGCAGTTCCGATTCATTCACCTGGCGCGAACTCTCTTATCCGACAAAACCCGCGTGCTTTGTGCGGTTGATTCTTTCACACCCCGGGATGATAACCGCCTCGCCTGGAAGAGCACGTGAGGAAGGCATCACCTGGGTCTAATAGTCACCAACATGTTTAATTTTCCCGCCCGGACGTTCAGCAATCCTAACCCCCGCGTAAAAAAAAGCCATAAAGGTTATTAAGGCTAACTCAGCTAACTCATTAAAATAATCCAAGTGATTTTCCGAGTGGTACGGTATTTGCTTCCATGAGGGTAAATTGATGCAAAAAAGCTGGCGGAACCAGAGGAATTCTTGAGGAGGTTGGCAGAACTCCCCACATTTCGCTCATGGTGAGGTTTGGTAATGAAAGATAAGGCGAATGATCCCCAGAGCTTCGTTAGGATGGAGGAGGCCCGGAGGTTGATGGACCAGGGTTATTATCAGGAGTCCCTGGTTCTGGCGTTGGAGGCGCTGTTACAAGAATTGGACAATCTGCGGAGTTCCCTGATGGCCTTGCAGACGGTGACCCGGTCGGAAGCGTCGCCACCGCCCTCGGACACCCGGGAAGAGCAACTCTACCCCGAGACCTACTGGCTGCCGGCAGTCAAACCGAGGATCTTGCATTGAGGCAAAGGTTTTCCTTCCCTGCCGGGCAGCCCTGGTCAAAGTCGGCGCGGTAAAGTTTCCCGGGGCAGCCCGTGGTGGCCATGAGTGGCGGCTAAGACGCACCGTACTGGTGACCGCCATTCCCGCCCCGGGGGGATGGCGCAGCTCTCCCGCCTCAGACGGGACTGGCCCCGGGAGATTGCCACTTACGGGGAGATTTGATAAAGTGTGAAGGCCTGACGACCCTGCCGGGACGGAAGGCCTAATTTCTTTTCAGGAACTTATCTATCTAGTGTCTCCTGATCTCGATAAACTGCGTATTCAGCGACCTGGGGCAGAGCGCCCGGCGTCGAGGTCCTCCCGGACCCGCATGATCATAATTTTCCTGGGCGTGGTCCTGCTGGGACTCGCCGGGCTCTACCTGTGGGGGCCCCTCCAGGCGGCTCAGGAGGTCACGACCACGGTGGTGGCCCGCCTCTACCCGGCCCAGGCCTACACGGTCCTGAACGCCAGCGGCTACGTGGTGGCCCAGCGCAAGGCCGCGGTTTCCTCCAAAAGCACCGGCCGCCTGGCCTTTCTGGGGGTGGAGGAAGGGAGCCGGGTCAAGAAGGGCCAGGTTCTGGCCTCCCTGGAGAATGAGGATTTGATCGCCGCCCGGGACCAGGCTATCGCTCAGGTGAAGCAGGCCGAAGCCGACCTGGGCACTGCCCGGGCCGAGGCGGTGGACGCCGGCCTCCAGTATCGCCGCTATAAAACCCTGGTGACTCAAGACCTCGTGGCCAAGCAGGACTTTGACACCGCCGACGCCCGCAACAAGAAGGCCCAGGCCGGAGTGGCTGCGGCCCAGGCCCGGATCAAGGTGGCCCAGGCCGGGCTGGCCAATGCCCAGGCGGCCCTGGAATACACTTACATCCGGGCCCCTTTCGACGGGGTGGTGACCACTAAATATGCCGAGGTGGGGGAAGTGGTGGCCCCCTTCGGCGCCGCGGTCAATGCCCGGGCCGCGGTGGTGACCATGGCCGACCTCAACTCCCTGATGGTGGAAGTGGATGTGGCGGAGTCCAACCTGGACAAGGTGCGCCTGGGACAACCCTGTGAAATTTCCCTGGACGCCATTCCCGACCGGCGCTTTGCCGGCGAGGTTCACATGATTGTCCCCACCGCCGACCGGACCAAGGCCACGGTGCTTACCAAGGTGAAATTTCTGGAAAAGGACGACCGCATCCTGCCGGAAATGAGCGCCAAGGTGGCCTTCCTCTCCCAGGCCCTGGACCCGGGGGCGCGCCAGGCCCGGCTGATCATTCCCAAGGGCGCGCTCATCACCCGGGAAGGCCGCGCCTACAGTTTTCTGGTAACCGGCAACCGGGTGAAACTGGTTCCGGTTACCCTGGGGCTCACCATGAACGACCTGGTGGAGGTCGACGGCGGCCTCAAGGAAGGGGACCGGGTAGTCCTGAACCCGCCCGCCTCCCTGAAGGACGGCGCCCGGGTGAAAGTCAAAGAGTCATGAGCGGTAATGCGGTCCTCACCCCGGCCCCGGTGGTCTCTATCGCCCACCTGAATAAATCCTATCGCCGGGGCAGCCAGGTGCTGCCGGTCCTCCAGGACATCGGCCTCACTGTCCAGGCCGGGGAATTCTTAGCCCTCATGGGCCCCTCCGGGTCCGGGAAGACCACGCTGCTCAACCTCATTGCCGGGTTGGACCGCCCGGACTCCGGGCAGCTCACGGTGCATGGCATCAGCCTCCCGGAACTCAGCGAATCCCAGCTGGCGGATTGGCGGGCCGCCAACGTGGGCTTCGTCTTCCAGTTTTATCAGCTCATCCCGGTGCTCACGGCCTATGAAAACGTGGAACTGCCCCTGCTGCTCACCCGGTTGTCCCGGCGGGAGAGAAAGGAGCACGTGGACCTGGTCCTGGAACTGGTGAACCTGAGCGACCGCCAGAACCACTACCCGGGTCAGCTCTCCGGCGGCCAGCAGCAGCGGGTGGCCATCGCCCGGGCCCTGGTCACCGACCCCACCCTCATCGCCGCGGATGAGCCCACCGGGCGACCTGGACGGGAAATCCGCCGGGGAAATCATGGACCTGCTGACCCGGCTCAACGAAGACTTCCAGAAGACCATCATCATCGTCACCCACGACCCGGAGGCCGCCAGCCACGCCGGCCGCATCCGCCGCCTCATCAAGGGGCAGCTGCTGGAACGAAAATGAGGCGCAGCCCGATTAGCTGAGGTCGGGCGCGGCGCGTGCAGCGCGGGATTCTCTTCATGGACATCACCTCCCCCATTCCGAAAAATGCCCGGGGCCGGTTTTATCACCTGGACTGCGCCCCGGGGAGCTGGCGCCCTATATCCTGACCTGCGGCGACCCGGATCGGGCCCGGGCCATCGCCCGCCGGCTCACCCGGGTGGATATGCGCCGGAAAAACCGGGAGTTTCTCACCTATACCGGCATCTACCGGGACATCCCGGTCTCGGTCATGGCCACCGGCATCGGGGCCCCGGCCAGCGCCATCGCCATCGTGGAAGCGGCCAACTGCGTCGCGCCCGTGACGTTTATCCGCCTGGGCACCTGCGGGGCGCTCCAGGGGTATATCGAGGTGGGGGACCTGGTCATCACCGAATCGGCCCGGCGGGATGAAAATACCACCCAGGCTTACGCCCCGGCGGACCTCGTCCCCCAGGCCGCGCCGGAAATCGCCGCCGCCCTGACCCAGGCGGCCGAGGTCCTAAAAGTGCGGCATCACCGGGGCCTCACCTGCACCACGGCGGATTTCTACGCCGGCCAGGGCCGGGTGGCCCCGGGGTTTCCCACCCTTGACCCTCACAAAGTGGCCCGCCTCAGCCAGGCCGGGGTCCTCAACCTGGAGATGGAGATGTCGGCCTACCTGACCCTGGCGGCAGTCTCAACCTTGCCGATCCGGGCCGGAGGCGCCTGCCTGGTCCTCAACAACCGGGTGACCGGCCAGGGGCTCCTTGGGGCCCAGGCCCGGCATAGGGCCGACCGGCGCCTCATCGACGTGGGTTTGCGGGCCTTGGAAATACTGGCGGCGCATGATCATCAAGCTGAAGCTCCATTAGCTGACCACTGACCACCGGGAACTGGCAACCGTGCTCAAACTCACCTGGCGCAATACCGTCCGGCACCCGTTGCGGGCGGCGCTCACCATCTGCGGCATGGCGGTGGCGGTGCTGGCCTTTGCCTTGCTGCGCACCGTGGTGGCGGCCTGGTATTCCGGGGTGAACGCCGCCTCCCCGGCCCGCCTGGTGACCCGGAACGCCATCTCCCTGGTCTTTCCCCTGCCCATCGCCTATCTGCCCAAGATCCAGGCCATTCCCGGCATTGCCGGGGTGGCTTACGGCTGCTGGTTCGGCGGCACCTACATCGACGAGCGGCACTTCTTCCCGCAGTTTGCCGTGGACGTCCGCCGCTACTTCCCCATCTATCCCGAGTATGTGATCCCCGAGAACCAGAAGCTGGCCTTTTTCCAGGACCGCCGCGGCGCCGCGGTGGGCCGGACCCTGGCGGCCCGGTACGGCTGGAAGCTGGGGGACCCCGTCGTCCTCAAGGGGACCATTTACCCCGGCGAGTGGCGGTTCATCATCCGGGCCATCTATACCGGGGCCGAACCCAACACCGACGAATCCCGGTTTTTTTTCCATTGGGATTACCTGAATGAGTCTTTGAAGAAGAGCGGCTCCAGCCGGGCCGATAACGTCGGGTGGTTCCTCATCAAGGTGGCCCGCCCGGACCTGGCCCCCCGGGTGTCGGCCCAGGTGGATGGGCTGTTCCAGAACAGCCTGGCCGAGACCCTGACGGAAACGGAACAGGCCTTCGCCCTGGGGTTCGTCTCCATGACCGAAGCCATTCTCCTGGCCATCCAGGTGGTGTCCTGGGTGGTCATCGGCGTCATCCTGGTGGTGCTGGCCAACACCATGGCCATGAGCGCCCGGGAACGCCAGGGGGAGTATGCCGTTCTCAAGACCATGGGCTTCAAGGCCCGGCACCTGGCCGTGCTCATCTTCGGGGAATCCCTGATCCTGGCCCTGGCCGGGGGCCTGGTGGGGGAGGCCCTGACCTTCCCGGCGGTGCATTTCTTTAAGGTCGCCCTGGGCCAGTATTTCCGGGTCTTTCCCCTCACCCGGGCCACCCTGATCCTGGGGCTGGCCGTGGCCCTGATGGTGGGTCTCCTGGCCGCCGTGCTGCCGGCCTGGCGGGCCGGCCGGGTGAGCATCGCCGAGGCGTTGAGGAAGGTGGGATAACTTGGGGGAAGGGGCTAGGGGCTTTTTCCTAGGTGGCCCCGTCCCCAACCCCTTAAGTTTGGCTGAGGGAGATATGGCTTTTGTCATCGGCATCCTGCTGGCGCCAGAACCCAGGCTGAAAGCCCGTGTCACTATAACCAACAGAAAACTGGCCACTGACTACTGACCACTGATGTTAAAACTTACCTGGCGCAATACTATCCGGCACCCGTTGCGGGCCGCGCTCACCATCCTGGGGATGGCGGTGGCGGTGTTGGCTTTTTGTATTTTGCGCACCGTGGTGGCCGCCTGGTACGCCGGGGTGGAGGCCTCCTCGCCGGTGCGCCTGGTGACGCGGAATTCCGTGTCCCTGATGTTCCCCCTGCCCCTGGCCTATCTCCCCAAGATCCAGGCCGTGCCCGGCATTGTCCGGGTGGCCTACGCCTACTGGTTCGAAGGCGTCTATATCGACAAGCAGCACTTTTTCCCCCAGTTCGCGGCCTCGCTGCCCGGCTACCTGGACGCCTACCCGGAGTATCTCATCCCCGAGGACCAGAAGCTGGCCCTCATACAAGACCGCCGGGGCGCCGTGGCCGGGCGCAAGCTCGCGGCCCGGTACGGCTGGCGGGTCGGGGATGCCATCGTCCTCAAGGGCACCTATTTCCCCGGGGAATACCGCCTGGTGCTCCGGGCCATCTATAAGGGCCGCGACCCCACCGCCGACGAGACCCTGCTGTTTTTCCACTGGGATTACCTCAATGAGACCCTGAAGAAGATCGCCCCGGACCTGGCCGACAAGGTGGGGTGGTTCCTGGTCCAGGTGGCCCGGCCGGACCTGGCGGCGACGGTGTCCGGCACCATCGACGCGGCCTTCAAAAACTCCCTGGCCGAAACCCTGACCGAGACCGAGGCGGCGTTCAATATGAGTTTCGTGGAGATGATGTCGGCCATCCTCCTGGCCATCCAGGCGGTCTCCTGGCTGGTCATCGGGGTGATCCTGGGGGTCCTGGCCAACACCATGGTCATGAACGCCCGGGAACGTCTGGGGGAGTATGCGGCGCTCAAGACCATGGGGTTCAAGCCCCTGCACCTGGCGGGCCTCATTATGGGGGAGTCCCTCATCTTATCCCTCATGGGGGGCCTCCTGGGCCTGGCTTTGAGCTTCCCGGCGGTGAAACTCTTTCCCCCGGAAGTGACCCAGTATTTCCCCGCCCTGGTCGTGAGCCGGGAGACCATGGCCCTGGGCCTGGCGGTCTCCCTGGGGGTAGGGGTCCTGGCCGGGCATCATCCCGGCCTGGCAGGCCTCGAGGGTGCAGATTGCCGCGGCGTTGAGGAAGGTGGGATAGCTGTCGGGGGCGTTCACAGCACCCATTAAGGCGCGCCGAGGAGCCAAGATGTAGCTATTGCCAAAAATTGTTATCGATTGAACTGTGCATATTTGTCATACTGACCACTAAACATGCCCATACCCATCTCCTATAGCTACCGCAACCTGCTGGCCCGGCGGCTGACGACGTTTTTGACCGCGGCGGGGATGGCGTTGGTGGTGTTTGTTTTTGCGGCGGTGCTCATGCTCTCCGAGGGGTTGCGGCGCACCCTGGTGGCCACCGGGTCTTTTGACAACGTGGTGGTGCTCCGGGCCGGGTCCGAATCCGAGGTCCAGAGCGCCATCGACCGGACCCAGGCCGGGATTATCGGGGCCCAGCCCGAAGTGGCTGTGGATAAGGAGGGCCGGCGCCTGGTAGCCGGCGAGGCCATCGTGCTCATCAACCTGCCCAAGCGGGGCAGCGGCATGCCGGGCAACGTCATTATCCGGGGGGTGCAGCCGGTGTCGCCGGAGCTGCGCCGGGAGGTGCACCTCAGCTGCCGGGCGGTTCCTGAAGCCCGGCTCCACCGAGATCGTGGCCGGGGCCCAGATCGCCCGGCGCTTTCAGGGGGCCGGGCTGGGGGAGACCCTGCGCTTCGCCATGCGGCAGTGGCGGGTGGTGGGCGTCATGGACGCGGGCAACACCGGCTTTTCTTCGGAGCTCTGGGGGGACGTGGAGACGCTGCTGGCCGCCTTCCGGCGGACCGCGTTTTCGTCGGTGATCCTGCGCCTCAGGGACCCCGCCGCCTTCGATGCCCTCAAGGCCCGGCTGGAGAAAGACCCCCGCCTGCCGGTGCAGGTGCTCCGGGAAGTGGAATTTTATGAAAACCAGTCCCGGCGCCTGGCTACCTTCATCCGTATCCTGGGGCTGGTGCTCACCGGGATCTTCGGCCTGGGGGCGATATTAGGGGCCATGGTCACCATGTACGCCCAGGTGGGGGCCCGGATCGCCGAAATCGGGACGCTCAGGGCCCTGGGGTTCAAGCGGCATCACATCCTGGCCGCCTTCCTCCTGGAGTCCATGTTCCTGGGGTTCCTGGGATGGCTCCTGGGCCTGGTGCCGGCCTCGCTGTTGAACTTCTTTACGCTTTCCACCATCAACTGGTCGAGCTTCGCCGAGATCACCTTCAAGTTCGCCCTGACCCCGGGGATCATCGTCAAAAGTCTCCTCTTCGGCGTGGGCATGGGCCTGGTGGGGGGCTTTCTGCCCTCCCTCAAGGCGGCCCGTCTGCCGCTCCTGGAGGCCCTGCGGGCGGCTTGATACCGGGTAGCGTTTAAAAAAACGTAAAAGGTGGGGGAACCGCGTGGGCGTTAAACCTGAGGGCGGACACATGGGTCCGCCCCTACAAAAGATACATTAGCTGGATGAGCGAAGTTTAGGTTGAGACCCCATTACCCCATTCTCTTTTCGGGTTTTCCTCGCAAAAATTAATCTTTGGCTGGTTCTTCCGAATCTTTCAGGTCTAACGCCCCGGATTTTTTGAGGGCGGCGATGCCGCCCTGGAGGTTGACGGCGTTGCAGAGACCGGCGGTTTCGAGTTGGCGCAGGGCCTCGTAGGAGCGGACGCCGGAGTTGCAGACCACCAGGAGGCGCTTATCCGGGGGGATTTCGGGGAGGCGGCGGTTTAAGGTCTCCTGGGGGATGTTGAGCCAGCGGTCCCCGAAGAGGTCGACATAGGGGGCGGCGTTGGCTGCGCCCCGGACATCCAGGCAAAGGGTGTCCCCGGCCTTATCGGTCAAGAAACATTGCTCGAACTCGTCGACCTCGACGGTGCGGTTGTAGCCGTCCAGGATATTTTCCAGGGTGTTGGCCACGGCGTTGACGATATCCAGGGCGGCGGCGAAGGGCGGGGCGTAGGCCACTTCCAGGTTGGAAAGGTCTTGTAAGTTGGCTGTGAAGGGCAAAAGAGCGGCGATGCAATTGATGCGGCCCACCAGGGCGTCGCCGTTGTGGCTGATACCCTGGGCCCCCAAGAGGCGCCGGGTTGGTTTATCCACCACCAGGTGCAGGTACATGAGGTCCTGGGTGGGGTAGAAATGGGCCCGGTCGGCCTGGATCACCAGGGCCCCCACGGCGTCGAAGCCTGCCCGGCGGGCCGTGGCGAGATTGAGGCCGGTGCCGGCGATGGCCAGGTCGAAGGCCTTTAAGCGTAAAGGAGCCGACGATGCCGTTGAAGGTGGCGGAGCCGCCGGCCAGATTGGTGCCGATGACCCGGCCCTGACGGTTGGCCAGGGACCCGGAGGGGAAATAGACGGGTTTGCCGGTGATGAGGTGATGGTTGTCGATGCAGTCGCCGCCGGCGTAAATATCGGGATCGGAGGTTTGGAGGCGCCGGTTGACGATGATGCCGCCCCCAGCGGAGACCGAGAGGCCCGCTTGCCGGGCCAAGTCGGTATTGGGAATGGCGCCCACCGCGGTGATGACCAGATCGGCAGGCAGGATTTCCTGTTCGGTGACTACTTCGAGGGCATGATCCTCCCCGGCGTGGGGCCGGATTTCCTTGACGGTTGCCTCGAGGTGGAGGGTAACGCCTTTATCCCGGAGATGCCTGGCGACCATGCGGGCCAGCCCGGGTTCCAGGACACCGGGGAGGATTTGGGGGGCGACCTCCACCAGGGCGGTCTCGAGGCCCCAGAGGTCGCTGACGGCCTCGGCCATCTCGACGCCGATGGCGCCGGCGCCGATGATGACGGCGCGGCCCACTTCGCCCTTGGCGATCTTATCCCGAATGGCCATGGCGGCGGGGAGGCCGGAGACGTTCATGACCCCGGGGAGGTCGGCGCCGGGTATGGGCAGGGGGCGGGGGCGGCTGCCGGTGGCCAGAACCAGGTGGTCATACGGGAGGTTTTCCTCCTGGCCGGTGGCCAAATCAAGGACCCGCAGCTGTTTATTCCCGCGGTCGATGGCCAGGGCCCGGGTGCGGATTTTTACCCGGACGTCTTTGGCGGTTTCAAAAAATTCCGGGGTCCGGAGCATGTGGAAGCTGGTGCTCATCAACTCCTTGATATCGCTGAGATCCCCGGAGATATAGTAGGGGATGCCGCAGCCGCCGTAGGAGATGTACTCGCCCTGGTCCACCATGGTGACTTCGAAGTCGGGGCGGAGGCGTTTCAGGCGGCAGGCCACCTTGGGACCCAGGGCCACGGCCCCGATGATGACGACGCGTTTATGAGGTTCCATGCGGTTTCCTCTATTACTCGGCTGAACTTAGGCCACTCATGGTGCGCAGGGCGCACCCTACGATTATTCCTGGGGGGCCCAGGGCGCACACACAGGTGCGCCCCTATGGAGCTAAGGTAAATCTCGCCGCGGCAATTATTCACTTCTCAGGTTCTTGATCTTCCTCCTCGGGCTGGTCGGGAGGTTTATGGGGGCCGTTGCAGGTCAGGGTGTCCGTCCGCCAGAGGCGCTGCATTTTCGTGGCGGCGAGGCGATGCTCGCAGGACTCCCGGCCGCAGATGGGGCACTCCGGTTCCATGCAGGGGTCGGCATGGATGAGGATATCCGCCTGCCCCTTAAAATAATCGTTGAGGATGGTTTCCAGTTGTTTGACCTCGGCGTGACTGGCTTCCAGGGAGAGGTCCCGGGGCAGGATGAGATGGAAGTCGATGAAGACGCGGGCACCGGCCCGACGGGCCCGGAGTTGGTGAATGTCGATCCACATATCCCGGCGGTTATCGGCGATGACCCGGCAGATCTCTTCCAGAAGCTCGGGGTCGGATTTGTCCATCAGGCCGGCCGCAGACTGGTGGACCAGGCGGGCCCCGGTGACGAGGATATTGAGGCCCACCAGGATGGCAACGGCGCCGTCCAGCCAGTTCCAGCCGGTGAAATAAACCCCCACCAGGCCCAGGACGACCCCGACGGTGGTGTAGACGTCGGTGAGGATGTGCTTGCCGTCGGCGATGAGGACAATGGATTTGGTGCGCCGGCCCAGCATCACCAGAACCAGGCCCAGGAGAAGGTTCACCAGGGCGGTGCTCAGGATGAGGAGCGTCCCCTTTTCCAGCGTGGGGATAGCCTGGGGGTGGAGAAGGCGGGGCCAGGCCTCGTAGAAAATCGCCAGGGCGGCCAGAATAATGAGGGCGCCTTCAAAGCCGGCGGAGAAATACTCGACCTTGCCGTGGCCGTAAGGGTGATCGGGGTCGGGGCTCTTGGCGGCGACGATGATGCTGCCCATGGCAAAGCCGGCAGCCACGACGTTGATGATGGATTCAAGGGCATCCGAGAGGATGGCGGCGGAGCCGGTGAGATAGAAGGCAAGGAATTTGATGGCCATCAGGCCCGCCCCGATGAGCAGGGAGGCGGAGATGGCCAGGAGATGATTTCTGAAGTTAGGGTTTTGGGGAGAGTTCATGGGTCTTGTCAGAGGGCACGTAATTGTATCAGGTATTATTTTATAGTTACCTATCACATATGTTCACCAAATGGGAAAGCCCCCACATGGGGGCCAGGATTACCTGGAACTGAACTGTCCGGCGGCGAGATCGATAGCCCTGGAGCCCGTCTCGCTGCAGCCGACTAGGCATGAAAATGGATAAAGATATTTTCCCGCTCAAAGGTGCCCTTCAAAAAGATTTCCTGGTGATCTTCAGAAAAGAAGGTGTGCAGCTCGAACTCCTCGTCGGGGAACCAATCGGTTTCCATTACTAAAGCGGCATCTTTTTGGCGGATCTCGACGTGGGCTTCGTCGGCGACTTCCAGGGGCCAGGCGAGATAGAGGCTGAAGCTCAAGGAAGTTGGAGTCCGGTTAATGCTGGCCTTCTTGGCCTCCCAGATTTCATATTTCGGGTCGCCGAATCCGGATAGCCAATAGAGGGTGATATAGTTGAGGCCGTCAAACATGGGCGTCCTAAGGCGCTAAAATATGCCGGGCACTTCAGGGCTTACTGCACCGGGCACACTTGAGGGCCATCTGGGCCATTTTGCGGCGGACAAAGGCGAGCTGGCCCTGGAGGGGAATCTCCATGGGGCAGAGGTCGTCGCAGGCCATGAGGCCGATGCAGCCGAAGACGCCTTCGTCGGTGCCCACCACGTCGAAGTAGTTAGCCATGGGGCGCTCGTCCCGGGGGTCGATCATGAAGCGGGCGATACGGTTCAGGAAGGCGGCGCCCATGAAGTCGGCCCGCATGTTGGCAGTGGCGCAGGCGCCGATGCAGCAGCCGCACTCGATGCAGCGCTCGGCATCGTAAATCGCCTGGGCGGTGGGGTTGTCCATGCGCTCCTCGATGGAGGCGGGATTAAAGACCTTGTCGGTGTGAATCCAGGCCTCGGTGCGCACGTTGAGATACCGGAACCAGACGCCGGTGTCCACGGAGAGATCGCCCACCAGTTTGAAGACGGGCAGGGGCATGACCGTGATCCGGTCCGGCATATCCTGGGTAAGGGTCTTGCAGGCCAACCCCGGCCGGCCGTTGATAAGCATGGCGCAGGAGCCGCAGATGGCCGCCCGGCAGACAAAGTCGAACATCAGGGAGGGGTCCAGTTCCTCCCGGAGGCGATTCAGGGCGATGAAGAGACTCATGCCCATGGTTTCCTCCAGCTGATACTCCTGCATCCGGGGAGGAATCTCAGGGGTGGTGGGGTTGTACCGGAAAACGGAAAAAGTAAGGAGTCGGTCGGCCATTTTAGACATCCTCTGGTTGATTATCTCGGAGCCGCAGGAGATTCTCCGCTGCGCTCAGAATGACAAGGATTTTATTGGCAGGTGCGCAGGGCGCGCGACCCTGCACCTGACCTGAAACTAATCGCCCTTTTCGATGGGCATTTCGCCGTAGCCCCGGGAGCCCGGGGGCAGTTCGGTGATGTTCACCGGTTCGTACTGGAGTTCGGGCATGGCGGCGCCGGGCTTCCAGAAAGCCAGGGTGCGTTTCAGCCAGTTGTCGTCGTCCCGGCGGGGGTAGTCTTCCCGGTAGTGGCTGCCCCGGGATTCGGTGCGCTGCAAGGCGCCGTAGGAGATGCACAGGGCCAGGCGGAGCATGCCGGGGAGGCGCAGGGCGGCCAACAGTTCCGGGTTGGGCCCCAGGCCGCTGGAGCGCAGCCGGACCTGCTGGGCCCGGGCGTAGAGGTCCTGGAGGGTGGTCACGGCTTCCTGGAGGGCCCCGGCGGTACGGAAGATGCCCACGTTATTGAGGAGGGTATCTTCCATCCGGTGCCGCAGGGCGAAGGCGTCTTCGGCGCCATTCTTGCGGCTGCGGAGGTCGGCCAGGCGCTGGGCCTGGGCGGCCATGGCGTCTTCCACCAGGAAGAAGGGGAAGATCAGGGGCTGTTCCTTGGCAAACGCGGCGACCCGCTCTCCCACCGCCATGCCGGCGACGATGGTTTCGGCCAGGGAGTTGCCCCCCAGGCGGTTGAAGCCGTGGAGGTCCCAGCAGGCGGCTTCGCCGGCGGCAAAGAGGGCTTTCAGGCCGTAAACTTCGCCATGTTTATTGGTGCGCACCCCGCCCATGGAGTAGTGCTGGGTGGGCCGGACCGGGATGAGGGCTTCCACGCAGTCGATGCCCAGGAAATTTTGGCAAATGGTGTGGACTTCCCGGAGGTTGGTGCAGATGTGGTCGGGGCCCAGGTGGCGGATGTCCAGCCAGAGGTGGGGGCCGTAGGGGCTGTCCACCCCGAAGCCCTGGCGGATGTGGTGCAGCATCCAGCGGCTGACCACGTCCCGGGAGGCGATTTCCTTTTTCACCGGCTCATAATCGGGCATGAAGCGGTGGAGGTTTTTGTCCAGGAGGATGCCGCCGTCGCCCCGGCAGCCTTCGGTCACCAGGATATTGGCGGGCACGATGCCGGTGGGATGGAACTGCACCGCCTCCATGTTGCCCAGGGGTACCAGGCCAGTGTCCTGGGCGATGGCCATGCCGGTGCCTTCATTGATGACGGCGTTGGTGGAGGTGCCGTAGATGCGGCCGTAGCCGCCGGTGGCGATGACCGTGGCCTTGGCCAGGTAGGGGCGAATCTCGCCGGTGCGCAGATCCATGGTCACGGCGCCGAAACAGGTCTCGCCGTTGTGGATCAGGCTGATGGCCTCGCAGCGATCATGCACCGTCACCCCCAGCTTCACCACCACGGAATCCATGGCGTACTGGAGGACGTGGCCGGTGCCGTCGGAGGCGAAGCAGGTGCGCCACTTGGCGGTGCCGCCGAATTGACGCTGGGCGATGAGGCCGGCCTTTTCCTGGAGGTCTTCGATTTCGGTGCCGTCGGGCAGAGTTCGTTTGCCGGGGATCACCCGGGACCAGGGGACGCCCCAATGGGAAAGTTGGCGCACGGCCACGGGAGCCAGTTCGCAGAACAGCCGGGCCACTTCCTGGTCGCAGCCCCAGTCGGAGCCCTTGACCGTATCTTCAAAGTGGATATCGGGATTGTCGCCGTAGCCCTGGGCCACGTTGCCGAGGGCCGCCTGCATGCCCCCCTGGGCGGCGGTGCTGTGGGAGCGGCGGGGCGGGACCAGGCTGAGGATAGTGACCTGGTGGCCCTGCATGGCGGCTTCGATGGCCACACGTTCGCCGGCCAGGCCGGCCCCAATGACCAGGACGTCAGATATATGTGCGTCGGACCAGTTCATGAGAGCCCCTTGGGAATGCTACGGAAATAGAAGACCAGGAGGGTCAGGAACCCCAACCCTACCATACCGATGGTGGCGTAAACCAGATAGGAGGTGAATTTTCGCCGGTGTATCCAGCTCCACTTCACCAGGATACGGTACAGGCCCACCATGGCGTGGATTTCGGCGGCCAGGACCAGGAGGACGAAGTTGGAAAAGTAGCCTCCCTGGATCCGGGCGGCGCTGGTGGCGGCGGCGATGGGCCAGGTGACCAGCACGCTCCAGATATGGGAAACGGCCAGGACCAGGACGATCAAGCCGGTAGCGATCTGGATGCCCCAGGCCCAGGTATCCAGGTGGGCCAGGCGGCGGGAATGCTGCATGTAGACCCGCATTTCCTGGAACTGCCAGGGCGCCTTGCGCATGGCCACCAAGCCGTGGACGAGGATGGCCAGGATGATGAGGGGGATGCCGATATAGGAGAGATAGTACTCATCCATGCGGGCGGAATCCCGGTTGAAGGCGTCCACGCCGAGAATAATGCTGGAGACCGCGAACATGTGGAACTGGAGGAAACCGAAGAGCATCAGGCCGGTGGCCAGCTCCAGGAGTTCCATGCGGGCTTCCAGCCGGGGACTTTTCGCCAGAAGTTTTTGTAAGATCACCGGGTCACCTACTCTGGAAATGTGAAATTTTACGCAAACCCAATTATTGAATATATTTCAGGAAGAAACCATTGTCAAAGATATTATGGGCGCCGCTACCCCCGGATCGCTCCTGAAATGCTATCAGGCCGGGACGGTTCTGGAAATCTGGTATTCGTGGTGAAAAGTTTTCTGACAAGTGGGTGCGGGGACAGAGGGGGCGTGCCGGGTTGGGAGTGATTTAGTCGGCCCTGCACCGGCGAGACGCCTGGGCCACCGGGTCGATTGAGAGGCGGGGTTAGCTCGCCGGGTAGTAAAAGACCACGGCCAGGATCACTGCGGCCAGGATGAGGCGATAGACCGCGAAGGGGATGAAGGTGTGGTTCTGGAGGAAGCGCATGAGGTACTTGATGGTGAGGTAGCTGGAGATCACCGCGGCCAGAAAGCCGAGGGTGGCGGGCAACAGGCCGAGGGTCCCGGCGGGCTCGTGGATCCACTTGGGGATGTGGTGGAGGCCGGCGCCGGCGATGATGGGGGTGGACATCAAAAAGGAGAAGTGGGCGGCGGAGCGGCGGTTGAAGCCCAAAAACAGGCCGGTGGTCATGGTGATGCCGCTCCGGGAAACCCCGGGCATGATGGCGAAGGCCTGGGAGAGGCCGATGAGAACGGCGTCTTTCAAGGTGATCTGGTCCAGGCGGCGGCGATGCCGGGCCAGGATTTCCCCCAGGATGAGCAGGAGCCCCACGGCGCCCAGGAGAATGGCGATGCGGGCCGGTTCCCGGAAGATGGTCTCGGCCTTTTTCTCCAGCAGGACCCCGGCCAGGGCCCCGGGGATGGTGGCGATGATGAGAAAAAAGAGCATCTTGCGCTCCGGGCGGTTGTACCGGGAGGGGGAGATGAAGGCGTGGGCCATGTCCAACCAGTCCTGGTAGAAGTAGGCCACCAGGGCGACCAGGGTGCCGACATGGAGAAGGATGTCAAAACCCAGGCCAGCCTGGGCCACATGGAGGTAGTGCTCCAGGAGAGCCAGGTGGGCGGAACTGGAAATGGGCAAGAACTCAGTAATACCCTGGACCACGCCGAGCAGAAGGGCAATGAGGGGATGCATAATGGCGAAATGTATCACGGGGGAGACTGGCAGGCAATCCGAAAGTAGAGGAGGGGAAACCGGGAGAAGATATTGTGCAGGGACGCAAGGGCGGAGAGACCTCGGCCCCAGGGCGATTTGCACACTGAAAAGCCTGTCCCACCAATCTCCCCTTTTCAGGGGGGTGAGGGGGGAGGCTAACGAGAGAGGGCATCCCAGAGGAAAAATTGGCACGCCTCCGGGGTTTGACCTCAAACAACCACGACAAGATTGCTCAGCCGGCATTACCCATGTGGTGGAAGCAGGAGCTTCGGACCCCTTGACGTTCCCAAGCAGGAGCTTGGGAACGAGAAGGGAGCGCGGCAAGAATCTCTCTCTTTGGGCCGCCGAGATTCTTCACTCCGCGATGCTCCGTTCAGAATGACGTGAATATTCAATGTGTTGCGGCCGAAACTGCTTACGGAATCATGAACTGAGGATTATGGTGACTTGGCCACGGTGACGGTGACGATGGCGGGACGGGAGCGCACCAGGCTGACTCCCTGGGGTAATTCTACGGAGACGTTGAGACGGTGGCGGCCGGGGGACAGGTTGCGGGTGTCCGCCCGGGCCTTGAGGGCTTCGGCCTTGAGAGCCTGCACCACGGGCCAGGGGCCTTGAATGGTGAGGGTAACCTGGGCCGGGGACACCCGGGCTTCTTGGGGATCGGTCACGACAGGGATCCCGGAAAAGGTCCGGGTCATGGTTTTGGGGCCGATCTGGATGTCCGCCAGGATGGGGATCGGATCTTTCAGGGCCAGATGGAGGTTCTTGAAGTCTAAATCCGTGGCGATAACGGTGCGTTCCTTGAGGAAGGACAGGTCAATGGGGAGGGTGGGGATAAATTGCAGTTCGGCCAGTTCCGGGGCGGGGCCTCTCACGGTCACCTGGGTCGGGCGGGTGTTGATGCTTACGAGCTCGTAGCCCTCGGCGGGATTATTTTCCAGGACCGGCTTAATGGGCAGGGTCCGGGTAATGGTGGCGGCCAGGGTCAGGGTGATGGGGTTGGGTTGGATGCGGACCACCTGAACCCCCCGGGGAAGAGAGAAGCTGTTGGGGCCGAGAGAAAAGGTGTGACGGCCACTTTTATAACCGTTCAGGTCCAGGGTTTGGGTGAGGCGGGTCTGGGAGAGATTATTGACAATGGAGCGGGGGCCGACCACCCGGACCTGGATGGCCGGGGGCACCTCGTTGGTGGCCATGAGATTTTTGTGCAGGTTGACCAGCTCCAGGGTCATGTTGACCGTGGTCTCGGTGCGTTCCTCACCGCTGACCGTGAACCAGAGGACAATGGCCAGCAGGAGAGAGAAGAGTTTCAGGAGCCTATTGCGTTTTAACGTACCTAACCAGCTTATCAATCCAGTTTCCTTTATGGTTGGCCGGGGTTTCCAGCAGGTCCCGGAGGGCCTGACGCAGTTGCAGCCGGGTAAGGTCGCGCCGCAGTTTTCCGCCGTAGGCCAGGGAGATCTGTCCGGAGGTCTCGGAGACCACCAGGGCCAGGGCGTCGCTCTGCTCGGTGATCCCCACCGCGGCCCGATGGCGGGTGCCCAGGGTGGGATCCAGGTTGGGGTCGCGGGACAGGGGCATCAGACAACCGGCGGCCACGGCCCGGTCCCCCTGGAGAATGACGGCGCCGTCATGGGTGGGGGTGTGGGGCCAGAAGAGCGTCACCAGCAACTCCTTAGTGACCAGGGCGTCCAGCTTGATGGCCCGTTCGAGAAAATCCGACAGGCCAATATAGCGCTCCATGACGATGAGGGCGCCGATGCGGCGAGCCGCCATGGTGTCGGCGGCATCGCACACTTCTTCAACGGTGAGGGGGGCCTGGAGGCCGCCGGGGGTCAGGGCCTTTTTGCCCATGCGACTGAGAAACCGGCGGATGTCGGCCTGAAAGAGAATGATGACAATGAGCACAAAGCTCTTGACGATGATACCCAGAAGCCATTCCAGGGTGAAAAGCTCCAGTTGGCGGGCTACCACATAGGCGATGAACAGGAGGAAGAGCCCGGCCAGGACCGGGGTGGCCTGGGTGCCGCGCAGCACCAGCACCACCTGATAAATTATAATGGCCACCAGGATGATGTCCACACCATCCTGCCAGCGCAGATTGCTTAGAAATTGCCACATGGTGAGGGCGAGGGCGAATCCTTTCCGGAGATGTCAGGGGATCTGGAGGCGAAGGCTGTCAAACCCCGCCGGGCATCTCCAACCTAAGGGTTAGAAGGGTTCAGGGCGAAAAACGTTACAGTGCACATGGTGCCCAGTGCGCTGCCGACATGCGGGTTTGGGGGCAGAGCCTGCGGTGTCCCGACGCCGGATTAAGACAAGTTATTTTCGGCCACCATCATCATGGTGGCGTTCGTCCCCCGCCGGGGCGAAACGAATCGCCTCCAGCACGGCGAGGAACTGGCGGGCATAGGCAACGTTGTGGGTGCGGACGATACGGGCGCCGCGCATCACCGCCACGGCCAGGGCCGCCAGGGTGCCGACATCCCGTTCTTCACCGGCGGGGAGGTCCAGGATGCGCCCGATGAAGGCCTTCCGGGAGGCTCCCACCAGCACGGGACAACCCAAATCCAGGAAGACCTCCAGGTGGTTCAAGATTTCCAGGTTGTGCGGCCCGGTTTTGCCGAAACCGATACCGGGGTCCAGGACCAGGAGCTCAGGAGCGAGGCCCCGGGAGGCGGCGAAATCCAACCGTTCCCGGAAGAAGTCCCGGAGCTCTCCCAGCAGGTCGTGGTAGTGGGGCTGGCGCTGCATATCCCGGGGAGTGCCCTGCATGTGCATCAGGACCACCGGCGCTTGCATCTCGGCGGCCAAGGTGGCCATTTCCGGGTCGAAACGGAGGGCGCTGATGTCATTGATCAGGGTGGCGCCGGCGCTGAGGGCGGCCCGGGCCACCTTCGCCTTATAGGTATCGATGGAGATGGGAACATTGATTTCGGGGGCCAGGGTCTCGATGACCGGCAACACCCGGCGCAGTTCCTCATCGAGAGGCACGGGATCGGCAAAGGGCCGGGTGGATTCACCGCCGATGTCCAGGATGTCGGCGCCGGCCACTACCAGGGCCCGGGCCTGGGCCAGGGCGGCGTCCGGGTCGAAAAAGCGGCCGCCGTCGGCAAAGGAGTCGGGGGTAACGTTGAGCACCCCCATGACCAGAGGGCGCGGCGCCGAGAGCAGCGCCGCCCAGATATGACGGCGCTCCGGAATCTCCCCAAGGCCGGCGGGATGGGTCAGGCCCGACATGGTTACGCCTGCTGGAGGTCGAGTGGTGGTTCGGCCGGGATTTCCGAGGGTTCTTCGGGATTCAGGAAAGAGTCTAAAATCCGGTCGATTTCGGTGCTGTCCAGGGTCTCTTTTTCCAGGAGGGCCTGGGCCAGGGCTTCCAGTTGGGCCCGATGGGTGGTCAGCAGGTCTTTGGCCTGATTGTAGGAGTTGAAGACCAGGTTCTTGATGGCGTGGTCGATGACCCGGGCGGTCTCCTCACTGAAATCTTTGGCCTGGGAGATCTCCCGGCCCAAAAAGATGTGTTCGTCCCGTTTCCCGAAGGTAACGGGGCCCAGCTCATCGCTCATGCCCCAATTGCACACCATCTTGCGGGCCAGGTCGGTGGCCCGTTCCAGGTCGTTGCCGGCGCCGGTGGTGAAATGCTGAAAGATCAATTGCTCGGCGGCCCGGCCCCCCAACAGAACCGTCAGGACATCGACGAGATATTCTTTGGGATAGGTGTGCCGTTCATCTATGGGCAGCTGCTGGGTGAGCCCCAAGGCCCGGCCCCGGGGAATGATGGTGACCTTGTGGATGGGGTCGGCGCCCGGGGTGCACTTGGCCACCAGGGTATGGCCGGCCTCGTGATAAGCGGTGTTCTGGCGTTCCTGCTCAGTCAAAATGAGACTGCGGCGCTCCGTGCCCATGAGGACCTTATCTTTGGCCTCTTCGAAGTCGGGCATGGTGACCGATTCACTGCCCCGGCGAGCCGCGAACAAGGCGGCTTCGTTGGCCAGGTTCTCGAGGTCGGCGCCGGAAAATCCGGGGGTGCCCCGGGCCAGGATGGACAGGTCCACCGTGTCGGCCAGGGGAGTGCGGCGGGTATGGACCTTGAGGATGGCTTCCCGCCCCTTGAGATCGGGGATGGGGACCACCACCTGACGGTCGAAGCGGCCGGGCCGCAGCAAGGCCGGGTCCAGGACGTCCGGGCGGTTGGTGGCGGCGATGAGGATAACCCCTTCATTGGCCTCAAAACCGTCCATTTCCACCAGGAGCTGGTTCAGGGTCTGTTCCCGCTCGTCGTGGCCGCCGCCTAAACCGGCGCCCCGGTGACGGCCCACGGCGTCAATTTCGTCGATGAAGATGATGCACGGGGCGCTCTTTTTGCCCTGGATGAACAGGTCTCGCACCCGGGCGGCTCCCACGCCCACGAACATCTCCACGAAATCGGACCCGCTGATACTGAAGAAGGGGACCCCCGCTTCGCCGGCGATGGCCCGGGCCAGGAGGGTTTTACCGGTGCCCGGGGCGCCCACCAGGAGAACCCCTTTGGGGATGCGGCCGCCCAGTCGGGTGAACCTCTTGGGATCTTTAAGGAAATCGATAATTTCCGAGACTTCTTCCTTGGCTTCTTCGATGCCGGCCACATCGGCAAAAGTGATCTTGACGGTGTTTTCCGTCATGAGGCGGGCCCGGCTCTTGCCGAAGGACATGGCTTTACCGCCGCCGGACTGCATCTGGCGCATGAAGAAGATCCAGATGCCCACCAGGACCAGCATGGGCAGCCAGGAGACCAGCAGGGTGGTGTACCAGGGAGAATCATCCTTGGGCTTGGCGGTGATCTGCACCCCTTTCGCCTGGAGAAGCTTGATCAGGTCCGGGTCGGTGGGGGCGTAACTCTTGAAGGCCTTGCCCTCTTTCATTTCACCGCTTTTTTTCATTTCACCGGAGATTTCATCACCTTGCAAGGTAACCTTGAGGACCTGGTCCTCTTTTACCAGCTTGATGAATTCGGTGTAATTGAGGGTGGCCTTGCCCCGGGTGTGCTCGACGCTGTTGAAGTAATTGAACAGGAAGATCATTACCAGGGTAATGAGCAGCCACAAGGCGATATTCTTATAAAAGGGGCTCAAACGGTTATTCATTGGGTCCTTAAACGCAGGCAAACGCCATGGTTATGTCAATTATATAGATTTTACCATAGATTAGTTTACGTTTCCCGGGGGAAAAATGCAAGGTGAATTCGGCGATTGGCTGAATTCAGGCGAGCGGGGGGGGCGAGACCCCAGACCCTGCGTTCTCCCCATCCTGAAGGGAGATGGCAGGACCCAGGGCGTGGGGGGTGAGGTCGGGAGGCTAAAAATTCTCGCCGGGAAACAGACTGGCCAGGCCCTCCCGGGGGATGCGCCAGGGGCCGCCGCCCCATTTGACCCCGGGGATCCGACCGTCTCGAATCATCCGGTAGACGGTGCGGCGGGAGATGACCAGGATCGCTGCCGCCTCATCGGGTCGAAAAAAACGCTTTTTTTGCAGTAATTCCATCTTTCAGCCTCCTTGCGGTTTCAGATTCCTCTTCCTTGAGGGTGTGGTGCATTTTTTTGCAAGGGGCAAGCCAATTTTGACCTGGGAAGCTTTTTTCGGTTTGGGGTTTGGCAATAAATGCCGGTGAGACGGCTGAATTCAGGGAACTACGGCCGGCTGAAGCCCGAGGAAGGGTGCATCCCCAATACCATCAGGATTGGCATTGTTCCTGCTATACGGCTGGGGCAGGGGGTCTGTGCGATGATGCAATTAGGCACCATTGGCGGGCGAGACGCCTGTCCTAATATTTATTTTCTGTTTTAAGGATGGGCCGGTAGGCCCATGAAGAACTGGAAGTAAGGGGTGCTGCCGTGAAAAGTTTTATTGGCATGGCGTAGTGTCCCTCCTGCCCGCGGTCTGATTTTGCCGGCAAGGCTTACCAACCAGGCTCGATAGCCCCATAAAGTATGGGGGCTTTGGGGCATTGCCCCCAAAGATGGCCAAATCCCCCTAGAGTAATTGTCCCGAACCTTAGGCCCTTTGTCCTCCCTGGCCGGCAAGCCGGCCGGGCCCGCAGGTTTATTCATCCGGCGTTGTTCTTCCCGTGCCATGCTGAAAAATCCAGAGATTTGCCACCGACCCCGGCGCCGGAAAAATGGCGGTGAATGAGGCGGGGCTTACCGATGCGGCGGGGACCGTTCGCCCATTCTTATCCATCCGGCCAGGGGCGGGAGGAGTTCCTGACGGCAGGCCAAAGGCGGGATGTGGGACAGGAGAGGACAGGTGTCTTTCCGGTAGCACGAATCTTGAATTGGGTAGGAGCAGTTGTGCCAGAACAGGGAGGGAAGAGAAATGATCCAAGAACGTCTGATAAGACCCAGTGAAGTAGCCAACCGCCTGGCGGTGTCCCGATCCACGGTGTACCGCTGGTTTTGGGAAGGGAAGCTCAGGGGCGTCAAGATCACCGGGGGCACGGTCAGGATCCTGGAGAGCGCGGTCACGGATAAGATGGCCGAGGTTTATTAAGGGGAGCCGGATTGCCAGGGCGAGCAATCCCGAGGCGCCCCGAGGAGAAGGCTTCGGTCCCGCCTGGACCAGGGGTGTAGAGGTAAGAGGCTAAAACGGACCGGCAAGACATGGATACAGGAGAGGTCAGACGCGGGGGCAGGAATGGTTGACACCGGCTGAAGGGAGAAAGTGGGGCTGAGAGACAACCGTTCCAGGCGTGCTGGAGATCGGACGGCTTATTGCGTATATCCAGGCAACCATGACGGGAAACAAGAAAAGTAGCAGGAAGGGAAAGCGTGAGCTTCATGGAGAAGATGCCCAATCACTTTACCTGGCGGGGAAGGACCTGGAAGAGATTCAGGAACTGCTGCCGGTAGCCCTGGCAACTCTGAAGCGGTGGCGCCAGGAAGAGAGATGGGAAGAAAAACGGCGGCAGGTACCGGTATCGTCCCGGTGGCTGGGAGAGGCCTTGAGAGGGATCTTAAGGGAAAAGGCCGGCCGGCTCATCATCAAAGGCGACCTGAAAGCGCCGGAATTGGATGAACTGAGCAAGATTGTGACGCTCCTCGACCGGCTGTGCAGCCAGGGATGGGACCTGCGGGCGGCGGCCCTGGAAGTGATGGACCGGTTCATCGAATTTTTGCGAGGCTGGGTGAAGGATCAGGAGGAACTGAAGCAGATTTCGTACCGGGTACAGGAGTTTTTCCGGCAACTGGAAGAAGACAACTGATTGTCAACGCCGCGTTATTTCCACCAATCTCGAAGGTGGAACGAGGCATGGGGCGGACCATTGGAGGCGAGATTGACCTCCAGGCAGGAAAAACCAGAAAGGGTTGGATAGAGCTGATGAGCGGCAAACGAGCCCAGGGAAGTGCCATGACCTTAAACAAAAAGTTGACCAAAAGCGAGTTTCGCCAGCGGGCCGATAAGATCATGATGCGTCTGTCGCTGGAAGTGATGCCCTTCTGGGCCGACAGCGAAGAAAAGCAGAGGCAACGGCTGGAGCGGGCCGCAGGTGACCCCCTGTATTTCTGCCGCACCTATCTGCCTCACTATTTCGCCCACGGCCCCGCGCCCTTTCACCAAGAGCTGGTGCGGCTGCTGGAGCAGCGGCACGATGAGGTGGTGACGCCCATGGCGGTGGCCGCCCCCCGGGAGTTCGCCAAAACCACGGTGTGCGCCTTTGGCTACGTCCTCCACCAGATCTGTTTCCGGCGGCGGCATTTCATCCTGATCGGCAGCGATACCGAAGACCTGGCCTCGGACCTCACCGGGTACATCTACCTGGAACTGCTCTACAACGAGAGGCTGCACCAGGATTTCGGGGAGTTGGTCAAAGGCAACAAGCCGGTGAACGATTTCGTGACGTTGAACGACATCCGGCTGAAATCCCGGGGACGGGGGCAGCGCCTCAGGGGTCTCAAGCACAAGCAGTGGCGGCCGGACCTGGTCATCCTGGACGACCTGGAGAATGACGCCAACGTCAGGAATCCCGAGATCGTCCAATCTATCCTGGACTGGGTAAAATCCGCAGTCTATCCCGCGGTGGATGCCCGGGGCACCCTGATGATTATCGGCACCATTCTCCGGTGGCACAGCGCCCTGCACGTGATGCTGACCAGCCCCGATGAACCCTACTGCCATTTCCAGCGGCGGCTTTACCGGGCCTACCAGGACGACGGGTCGTCATTGTGGGAGGCCCGGCACCCGGTGGCCCGGCTCAAGCTGCAAAAGCAGTTGATGGGCACCGTGGCCTTCAACCGGGAGAAGATGAATGAACCGGCGCCGGACGGCGGCTTTTTCCAGGAGGACTGGATTCACTATTACCATCCTGACAGCTTGAAAGATCGGGACCTGGTGGTAACGGGATTCTTTGATCCCTCCATGGAGACCGGGGCCACCGCGGATTACAAGGCGTTTATCACGGTGGGCTGGGACCGGCGGGAAATGGTGATTTACGTGATGGATGCGATCATCCAGAAAACCACTCTGGATCAGATTATGCGGGCCATTTTCAACCGGCACCAGCAATTCGGCTATCAACTGGTAGGGGTGGAGGACAACCTTTTCCAGCGGCTCCTGCTCAAGGAGTTCGACCGGATCGGGGTGGAGCGGGGCCAATTCCTGCCCCTGAGAGGGGTGACCCACCGCATCGCCAAGGAGACCCGGGTGGCCGGTCTGTCACCGCTGTTAGAGCGGGGCAAGATTCGCTTTATCCGGGGGCATTCGGACCAGGAACTGCTGGTGGAACAGTTGCTCTTCTTCCCGTCCCGGACGTTGCACGACGATGGGCCGGACGCTCTGGAGGGGGCGGTAGGCCTGGCCCGGGACCTGCCGGCGGGAGAGACGCCGCGCTTGAAGCCAGCGAAGCCGCGGCTCTTCCAGAACCGGGGGGCATTTTAGAGAAAGAAAGCAGTGAGCGGTGAGCAGTGAGCAGGCGTGCAGAGAGACCAAGTTGCCCAAACCTTATGTTGAACCCGGCTCACCGGGCGCGGCGAACGGTTAGGAGAAACTATGGGGCTGAAGGATTTATTCGGGAGACTGTTTAAAGAGACGGTTCGGCCGGAAACCCGGGAGTTGTCGGCGGTGAGCCTGGCAGAACGCTGGAGCACTTACCCCAGTGCGGGGTTGACCCCGAACCGACTGGCGGGAATCTTTCGGGAGGCGGACCAGGGGAATGTTTATCGCCAGATGGAGCTGTTCGAGGAAATGGAGGAGAAGGACGCCCACCTGACCGCGATCCTCCAGACCCGGAAAATGGCGGTATTGGGCAAGGACTACGAGGTGATGCCCTATGCCGCGACCCCGGAAGATGAAGGGATTGCGGCGCAGGTGGGGGAGATCGTCTACGCCATTCCCAACCTGGAGGAGGCCTTCCTGGACCTGCTGGACGCCATCGGCAAAGGGTTCGCCCTGGGCGAGATTTTCTGGGAGGTGACGGGGGGCCAGGCCCGGGTGGCGGAGCTGAGGTGGATTCCCCAGAAAAAGGTGACCTTCGGGGAAGACTGGAAGCCCCGGCTGCTGACGCCGGAGGCCAGCTGGCAAGGGATTATGCCGCCGGTCTGGAAGGTCATTTACCACCGTTACAAGGCCAGAAGCGGCCACGCCACGCGGTCGGGAGTGCTTCGAGTGGTGGGCTGGATGTACCTGCTGAAGAATTTTGCGTTGAAGGATTGGGCGGCATTCAACGAGGTCTTCGGCATGCCGCTCAGGCTGGGTAAGTATGACAACACCGCCTCCCCGGCGGATCGGGAGGCCCTGGTCCAGGCCATCCGGAACCTGGGTTCCGACGCCGCGGGAGTGATCAGCAAGTCCACCGAGATCGAATTTGTGGAAGCCGCGTCCCGGTCCGGCGGGGCCAACCCGTACCAGCTCATGGCGGATTTTTGCAACCGGGAAATGTCCAAGGCGGTTTTGGGCCAAACCCTGACGACGGATACGACCGGGTCCACCGGCACTTATGCGGCCGCCAGCGTTCACGCGCAGGTGCGCCGGGACTTGGTGGAAGCCGACGCCCAGGCCCTGGCGAATACCGTGAGAGAACAATTGCTGCGTCCCCTGGTGGGATTCAACTTCGGCTGGGACAAGCCCGTGCCCTGGTTCCGCTTCAGGTTCGAAGCGGAAGAGGATCTCAAGACCTTATCCGAGGTTTACCGGAACCTGGCGGCCATGGGCGTGCCCCTGGATATGGAGCATGTGGCGGAGCGGTTCGGCATCCCCTTGCCAGGGACCGGCGGCGGGGAGCAGAAAGAAGCGGGAGAAATCGGCAGCATGATGCCAGGGCCGAGCATTAATGTCGCCCTGTACCCCTACAGGGGGAAGGCAGAGGCAGCAAATCAGGTAAGGAGAGCAGGGGCTGATGAGGAGCGGGAAAAAACTGATTATCGCCGGAGTTATCCTGGGGTTGTTGATCGGCTCGATCACGGGGTGCGAAACCTTGAAAAACGCTTTCTGTTCCCCCACGGCGCAGGAGGTGGCGGATGCGGCCGACTTTGTGGCCAATGCCGACGCAGTCGTGGATTTCATGAGCACCCTGGCCCCCAGCGCCGAGGTAGCTGCGGCCATAGCCGCCATCAAGATCGCCAAAAGCCGTGTTTGAACAAATCAAGTCGGGCATCTGCGTGTCGCCGGAACAGGAGACGGCCGCCAAGACGGCCATCTACAGGCCAGCCAGGCGATGGCCCTGAAGATGGGGTACAAGCCGTGAAAGGACTGGGGTGGCGCAAGGAACATGCCGACCCCCGGGATTTAGTCCACGGGGATATCCCCGGGGTATCGCAGCCGGGTGACGGCCACGGAGGAAACGCCGGAGGTGGATTTCTTCAAATGGATTCCCCCGATCAAAGACCAGGGGCACCTGGGTTCTTGTGTCGCCAATGGTATCGCCGGCGCCTATGAATTCGACGGCATCAAGACCACCGGCACGTATACGTCCGTGTCCCGCCTTTATCTTTACAAGGCGGCCCGGAGATTGGGAGGCTTTAGCGGGGATTCCGGGGCCTATATTCGGGACGGGATGCGGGCGCTGGTGAGACTGGGGGCGCCGCCGGAAGCCCTCTGGCCCTATAAGGAGGAAACCTTTGACGCCCCGCCTGATTTCGTGGCCACCGGGTATGCCCAGAATTTTGCGGCCCTGCGCTATGTCAGGCTGAAAGATCTGACGGAGATCAAGGCGTATATCCGGGCCGGCTTCCCGGTGGTCTTCGGGTTCACGGCATTTCCCTCCATTGACCAGGCGAAAGAAGACGGCTGGGTGCCGTTGCCGAAATCCGGGGATCGGCCGGTAGGGGGGCATGCCGTTTACACCTGCGCCTATTCCAATCTCAAGCAGTCCACGGTATTGGGACGATCCACCCGGCGCCATCGGATTTATCAACAGCTGGGGAGATTGGGGGGATAAGGGCAAAGGCTGGCTGCCCTATGAATATTTTCACCAGGGTTTCTGTGATGACTATCTGGGCTTTGATTTCGGCGAAGCACCCGGATGAGGAAGACTTCGCCTGATGGCCCGTGATCATCATGATGGGGGCAAGAAACAGCGTTGGTCCAAATGGATCATGAGCGGTATGTTCGCGGTCCTCCTGGTCCTGGTGGCGATCTGCCGAGGTTGCGGGTGGGGACGGATTTTGAAGCGGGGACTACGCATGGCAAGGCGGTGGATTGGGCCCCCGTGCACACCACAGAGTGAGGAAAGATGACGATGACGTCGAACGCGGTAAGCCAGGACCAGACTCCTGTCCTGCCCGAATGGATCAGAGTGCTTCCCCGGGGCGCCGTGGAGTTGTCGGACCACCGGGAACCGTTCATGGTGGACGAAGCGTCGCTGCTGTCCATGGCGGCAGATTTCCGGTCCCGGGGAGTGGATCTGGTCATCGATTACGAGCACCAATCCTTGCAGGGGGAGCGGGCCCCGGCGGCAGGCTGGATCAAGGAACTGGAGGCCCGGGACGACGGCCTCTGGGCCCGGGTGGATTGGACCCAGCAAGCCCGGGATTACCTGGAGAAGAAGGAGTATCGCTACTTCTCGCCCGTACTGCGGCTGGACCCTGAAACCCGCCGGCCCCTCGCCCTGCTGCACATGGGCTTGACCAACGTGCCGGCTATCAAGCACCTGCCGCCCCTGGTGGCCAGGTGGGGGGGAAGCCGCTCCCCCGGGAGCGCCGCGGCCGGCAGAACCGGTGGTCAGGGCCCTGGCGGCAAAAATGGACTCAGTAAAGGAGAAAGGAAAGATGGTGGAACAACTCAAACGCCTGATGGGTTTGGAACCCGAGGTGGAAGAGGGGGCGGTATGCGGCAGGGCCCTGGAGGCCTTCCGGGACCTGGCCTCGACCTTGAATCTGCCGGGTGAAGTTTCCGTGGCTCAACTGAAGGGGGCGGTGGAAGCTTTGAAGGCCGGGGCGTCGCGCCTGGTCAAGGCCGAGGAGGCGCTGCAGGCCCTCAAAGTCCGCCTGGCGAAGCGAGACGGCCGACCGGTTCGTGGAGGAGGCTTTGCAGGCGGGGAAGGTCAGCCCGGCCCAACGCGGTTGGGCGCTGGAGTATTGTCGCCGGGACCCGGAAGGTTTCCAGACCTATGCGGACCGGGCCCCGAAACTGGTGCCCACCGGGGAGGAACTGCAGATCCTCAGGGAGGATCATCATGATGAGAGAGGTTTGCTGCCGGAGGAACTGGCCGTTTGCCGGTCCCTGAACGTTTCTCCGGAAGCCTATCTGAAGGCCAAGGCCCAAATCGGCTAGTTTCCCCCGAGAGATCCTTCAGGTGGGGGAGGTCAGGGGCGGTAAGGAGAACAATGGCCAGACCGACGGTGGCCGCGCCCGGTGCAGACCCTGAAGGAAGAACAGCAGGAAGGTTTTCGGCTGAAGGTGATTAACCAATACAAGCGGAGGTAGAAGGATATGTCAGCTTTAACCCGTGATCGGGCTACGCCTTACCGGGAAGGTATTGAAGTGGAATACCTGGTGGCAGCCAACACCAAAATCTACGCCGGTTCCCTGGTATGTGTCAATGCCGCAGGTTATGCGGTGCCGGCGGCGGACACCAGCGGTTATCGGTTAGCCGGGGTGGCGCTGGAACAGGTGGACAACAGCAGCGGCAGCGACGGCGGCATGAATGTGAGGGTGCGGCGGGCCGGGGTCTTCGAGTTCGACGCCGTGTCCATCAGCCAGGACATGGTGGGAGTGGCCATGTACGCGGCGGATGACCACACCTTTGATGATGCTGCCGGCCCCACCAATGACATCAAGGTGGGCCTGCTGGTCAAATACGTCTCGGCCACTAAAGGCTGGATCGACATCGCCAGGTAACGGAGGAATCTCTGATGATTATCAATATGGAAAGTTTAGCCCGGCTGTACACGGGATTCACCGCGGTATTCAACGCCGCTTTCCAGGAGACTCAGACCTGGTACGAGCGGGTGGCCATGACGGTGCCGGCCAATACCCGGATTATGGATTACAAGTTTCTCCTGGATTTTCCCATGGTCCGGGAATGGATCGGTGACCGGCAGATCAGTTCTCTGGAGCCCCAGGCCTTTCAGGTGGAAACCAAGGACTGGGAAGCCACCATCGAGGTGGACCGGAATGATATCGAAGACGACCAACTGGGGTTCTACAATCCCATCGTGGCGGCTCTGGCCCAGGAAGCGCGGAAACACCCGGAGAAGTTGATTGCCGACCTGATGGTGGGGGGCTTCTCCAAGCCGTGCTATGACGGCCAGAACTTCTTCGCCACCACGCATCCGGTGGGGGCCGGGACCGTCTCCAACTTCGGTGGCGGCGCCGGCACCGCCTGGTATCTCCTGGACACCAGCCGGGCGGTCAAGCCGTTCATCTTCCAGTTGCGGCGGGACGTCCAGCTGGTGCGCATGGACCGGCAGGATGACGAGCACGCCTTCATGCGGAAGAAAATGCGCTATGGCGTGGATTACCGGGGGGCGGCGGCCTATGGGCTGTGGCAGCTGGCCTATGCCTGCAAGGAAACCCTGAACGACACCAACTACGCCGCGGCCCGGGCCGCCATGATGTCGGTGGCCAACGCCGAGGGGCGGCCCCTGGGGATGACGCCCAACCTCCTGTTGGTGCCCCCGTCCTTGGAGGCCCAGGCCCGGGAGATTCTGCAGGCGCAGTTTATCATCGGCGACCCCACCGCCGGCGGCGCCCGCACCAATGTCTGGCAGGGCACGGCCGACCTCCTGGTGGTGCCGGAATTGGCTTAAAGGTTCGCAGGCGGGACGCCCGGGCCACCGGGCGGGGACGCCCGTCCTACCGGGAAGGCGGCGGCACCGCCGCCCTCCCTTGATGCAGATGCGGGGAGAACGATTATGGCCTGGTTTGGCGGCTTCACTTTAGAAACCTACAACCGGATTCCGGGGGATTACGAAGAAGTTACCGTGGGAGTCAGCGCCGTGGGATTTTCGCAGTTCGAAAATTATGCCGACCACGGGACCTTATGCGCGCATGGCCGCCCGGGCGATCCTGGTGTCCTCGGAAAACGGCGACATCCGGTTTCGGATTGACGGCGGGCAGCCCAGCACCAGCCTGGGCCACTACTTTACCAACGGCGACACCCTGGTGCTCACCGGCACCCAGGCCATCCAGCAGTTCCGGGGGATCAGGTGCGGCGATACGAACGGGGTGTTGAAGGTGACGTATTTTTACTAATGGGCCAGGGTGACTACGGACCCCGATGTCCAGCCGAAAATCCAGATGAAATTTTGACTTTTTGGAGGCGGACGTCTCGACAAGAGCCAGGCGGCCAGCGGCATCATTTCGATAATCCTGAGCGCCACGGACACCGACCAGCCGGAGGCGACCTACACCGGGGAGCTCAAGCGCGCCGGGCCGGGCCGGTGGTCAGGAAGAGCGAGGATTTCTTCTCGCCGAGTCAAGCGGGCGGTGATGGCGTAATCGGGCGCCAGGAGACCCTAACTAAGACCTTCAGGCAAATTACCCGGTCCTTGACGCCGCGGCAGACTTTACCCTGCGGCGCACCGGCTGGTCTTGCCAAAGAGCCTGTGCCATCAGGTTAAGCGAGGCGAATATGGCTTATTGTTCCGAAGACGACCTCCTCAAGATGATACCCCAGTTAGAACTGGCCGAGTTGACCGCGGAGTCCGGGGAGGTCCCCGACAGCCTCATCATTATTGATGCCATCAGCAAGGCCGAGGCCGAGATCGACTCCTACCTGGGGGTCAGGTATGTGGTGCCCCTGGCCACCGCGCCGGCCCAGGTCAAGGCCCTGGCCGTGGACCTGGCCATCTACCACCTTTACTCCCGCCGGAGCGTTGTGCCACCGGTACGGCAGCAGAAGTACGACGGCGCGGTGGCCTTCTTGAAACAGGTGGCGGCGGGCCAGCTGGTGATTGTGGGGCCGCAGGGCGAGCTGCCCACGGTGGCCAAAGAGGTGACCGACGCCACCAGCGCCATCCGGGCCTTCACCCGGGATACCCAGGCGGAGTGGTGAGGGGAGGCAGACTATGGCTACACGATCTCTGGACCACGGTAGAGGATGCGTTGCTGGCCGCCCTGAAGGCGGAGCTGGACGCCCAGGTCAAGACCCTGGCAACTTACCAGGGAGACTGGCTGACCGACCTGCAACGGGAGGACTGGCGGTTTCCGGCGGTTTTGGTGCAGTTGCGCCAGAGCCGGGGGGAACAGGTGACCCTGGCGTCCTATGACCTGAACCTGGAATTTACTGTCCTGGTGATGGTGAGGCACCTCCGGGGGGAAGCCGCCGGCCGGCGGGAGGCCGATGGGGTTTACCAACTCCTGGCAGGGGTGAGAAAGGCCTTATGGCACCAGGATCTGGGGCTGGAGTTGCAACCCCTCAATCTCATCCGGGAAGAGCCGTTGTTGAGCAGCCAGGAATTTTCCGTGTACGCGGCCCATTATGGCACCGCCCTGGTGCAGGATTTGTGAAGCTGACGAGGAGAGAGGATCATGACCCGGTCCATCCGGAATTTTTTAGCCACCCATAATCTGCTGGCGGTATCGGCCAGACAGCAGGAGGTGGCCATGAACACCGAACAGGCACTGGACACCACCTTGCTGGTGGACCTGAACACGGTGCTCAACTACCAGGCGGTGAAAAACCCCAACCGGGAGGAACTCACCGGCAAAGAAGAGGCTGACCGGCTCCATGATTTCGGTGGCAAGGTAGTGGGCGCCCTGTCCTTTTCCCGGGCCCAGCCGCAGCATTTCGGCTTTCTGTTGGGCTACGGTCTCGGCGAGGTGGCGACGAATCCGGCCGGGGCCACCGGCTACCGGCATACCATCCGGCCCCGGTCCGGGGAGGTGGATGTGGCCCGGTCCAACCCGTCTTTTACCGCGGCCATGCGCTTCGGGCGCCAGGTGATGAAACGGCGCTTCGCTTCCTGTTTCATTGATCAAATCAGGATGGATTTCGCCCGGGACGGTTGGGCCAAGCTCAACGGGACCGTGAAAGGCAGCGGCAAGGTCGTGGACAACACCCAGGTGGAGGAAGTGGCCGGGGCCGACAATGCCATCACCCTGACCCTGGCGGTCAACGGGGTGGCGGGGGAGACTGCTGCCGAGAGGTTGAGCAACGTCCAGGCCGTTCAGGTGCTGGATCCCGCCACCCAGGCCTGGGAGGAAGTGGCATACCAGGCCGTGTCCGGGGCGGTCCCCGGGGTCATCGATATTACCTCGCCGGGGGGGAGCGGAACCCCGACCACCTACCGGGTCTATTACCTGCCCGGGGAGAGCGGCTGGATGAACCTGCCGTCCCGGCTGGAGGAGCCCCCGTTAAAGGTGAGCCAGCTGGAAGTGACCCTGGGGGGCCGTTGGGACGGCGCCACCTTTAGCGGCGGGTACCGGCTGGCCACGGAACTCAGAGGCGTCACCTGGACCATGAAAAACAACCTGACGCCGGAATCTACCCCGGGGGCCGGCGGCAATTACGCCAATCGCGCTTTTAGGACCGGGCGGGAACAGAGCCTGAAATTCGACCGGGATTTCCGGGACTTCCTCCTGGCCCACAACCTGAAAGATAACGACACCCTGGGGGTGCGCTTACTGGCGACGGGTCCGGAATTTGAGCCGGGGCTGAGCTACCAGGTGGAGCTGGTCTTTCCCCGGGTTTCGGTACTGGCCACCACGGTCAAGACGTACCAGCGCCGCCTTTCGGAAGAGGTGGAGTTTGCCGTCCTGGAAGACGACACTTACGGCTCGGTGGTGGCTTACGTCCAGAACCAGGTGAGCAGTTACGCGGCTTAGTACCTGAAGCCGGAAAAGCTCTGCCTGAAGTCCCTCTTGGGGAAAGGATGATTGAGAAGCCCTTCCAGTCAATTAATCAAATCCCCCCTATCCCCCTTGAGAAAAGGGGGGAATAAGACCGGGTTCCAAGCAGGGCGCGAACTTTAGCAGAGCGGGACTACGGAAAGGCGGATAAGCCGCCGGCCACGGTTCAGCACAGACCTCATGCGGGAGGCAACATGGCGAGAATTTTGGGAGAACCGCGCCATACCCTGGCGATTCAGGACCCGGTTTCCGGTTCGGTGGTCACCCTGCACTACCGGGGCCCAACCTCGGAGGAGCGGGTGGCCTATCAGCTCTCCGCTTTTCGCCTCGAAGGCGGTGAACGCCGGTTTTGCCTGGGGGAGACCCGGCTGAAGTTCGGGCTGGAGATCCTGACCGGGTTTGGGGCCGGGGATTTTATCATCGCCGCGGAGGGGGGGAGACCCCCCTGGACCCGGACCGGCATGCGGACTGGAAAGAGCGTCTCGCCGAAGATGCCCCGGATCTAGTGTCGTATCTGGCCCAACAGGTTTTTGAAGGCATGCGGGTGGCATCCCGGGGGGAGCCGGAGTGGGACTGAGGCAGGCCCCCGGGGAGGACCACCAGGGCTGGCCCCTGGATAGAGAACTACAGGTGCTGGCCAGCGGCCGGCTCTGCGGCCCGGAGGAGCAGCGCCGGTGCCGCACGGAGAGCGGGGCCTTTGCCGACTGGGCGTGCGCCGCTTGTGCCGAGCGGGTCCGTCCGGAAGCCATCTCCCCCTGGACCTGGCACCTGGTTTTCCTGTACCAGTTGAGCCGGGCCGGCTACCCCTTCAAGGCCAATGATCTCAGTTTGGAAACCTGGCTGCTCATGGGGACGGTGCGCCGGGTCTTAGAAGGACCCCAGCGAGGATAACATGGCCACAAGCGGAGTGAAAAGCAGGACGAATCAGAGAAAACTGGAGGATTATCGCGCCTACCAGGACGAGATGCTCAAGATCAGCCGGGAATACAGCCAGGCCCGCCTGGCGGTGTGGACGGACGAGGCCCGGGCCCTCCACGACACCTGGAGCACTTTCACCCAGGAGTGGCAGAGCAACCTGGAGCAGATGACGGCCCTGGCGGGGAGTAAGTTCGAAGAGATGGCCGCCCGGGGCGAGGCCTCGGCCGGGCTCCTGGCCCAGAGCTGGCAGAAAAACCTGGCAGAGGTCTCCGGGGCCGTGGAGCAGTGGGGGGCCGGATTCCTCCAGACGATGGGGCAGGTGGCGGCGGCCTGGGGGTCAAGCGTGGGGAGCCGGGGGGGCGCCCAGGATGGCTGGTCGTCGCTCTTGGGCGGGGTCCTGGATTTCGGCGGCTGGTTTCACCAGGGCGGGGTGGTGGAGGCTCACCAGGGGATGGTGATTTCCCCGGGAACCTTGATGGGTGACGAACAGCTCATCATGGCCCAGGCCGGCGAGGGGGTCCTCCCCCGGGAGAGCATGGCCCGCCTGGGGGAGAAAAACTTTGAGGCCCTGAGAACCGGCCGGTTTGACCCCTCCGGCGGGCCAAGCCGCGCCCCGCTATGACGTGACCATACAGGTCCAGACTTTGGATGCCGCCGGGGTGGCGGGCCTGGACTGGGACCGGTTGGTGCAGCGGCACCTGCTGCCGGCTCTTAGACAAGAAGCGGATCGGCGCTGGTAAGGAGAGGAGATGGCAAACGCCCGGTTGGAATGGACCCCCCTGGGGGGCAGCGGCCAGAGCTATACCTTGCCGGTCAACTTCACCTGGGACTATCAGGAACTGGCCCAGGATGAGACTGACCGGGAGCGGGCCGTGGACGGCACCTTGCGGAGTTATCTCCGGGGGCTGAAGCAGCGATGGGTTTTGCAGTTCCAGTTCATCTCCACGGTGCAGAAGGAGGTCCTCGTGGCCATCAAGCAGGCCCAGGCGGATATTGATTTTTTCCGGGATGGGAGCGGGGCCAGGACCTTCACCGGGGTGTGGACCAATGACCTGGATTTCCGGGAGGTGGCTCCCGGGCTATGGTCCGGGAGCATGAGGCTGGAAGAGGTGTAGGGTAGCGTCGAGCGAATCGGCAGGAACCATGCCCTGCAACCTTAGGAGAACCGGGATGCATAAAGTCCCCCTGGTGAAAAAGGCGGATTTAGGGGATTTTTAGAGAGTTAATCAAATCCCCCCTAACCCCCCGTTAAGAAAGGGGGGAATAAGACGACCCTGAATAGAGAGAAACCATGCGGCAAGCTGGAGAGGATTATTTACGGGAAGAAAGTCGTTGCCGGGGCGCCCGGCCCCGGGTGAAGGCGGTGCTCTCTCCCTATGAGCTGGATTACGGGCTGGCCCCGGGCTCTGGGGAGTTTATCCAGACCGCCTATGGCGGCGAACCGGGGAAACTGGTGATGGGCGACGGCTACTTTACCTCTGGTTCCTGGACCTCCCCGGTCGTCCAAAGTTTTTCGCCTTACCTGGACGAGGCGGTCCCATCCTGGGAAGAGCCGGCAGGACACATGGAGGTGGAGATCCGGCTCCGCACCGGGGAGACGCCGGCCGGGGTGGCCCAGGCGATTTTTGCGCCGCTCACTTCGGGGCAGGACCTGTCCCTGTCCCCGTATTTTCAGGTGAAAGTGGACTTTGACGAAACCATCCGGGCCTGGGGGCTGGACGACCCCGGGGAGGCGGATGAGTTCACGGCCTATGCGGTGGATCAGGACCCGGACGGCGGTTTTGGGAGTTACGCCTCGGGAGGGCCGGGGTGTCTGGCTGCCTTCAGCCTGGCCGGGCGGCTCACCCTGCCGGAGCGGGAAATCATCGATCCGGGCGGGGTGCGGGTGGAGTTGGCCCGGGATTTCAGTGAGCTCAGGGCCGGGGACCACGTCCTGGTCCTGGACAACCGGGTGGGGCAATGGCTGAACCGGGCCGAAAATGCCTATCTGAGAGACCCGGACTGGACCCGGAAGCAACTGGCGCTTTATCACGGCTGGGAGCTGGCCGACGGCACGGTGGCCTGGCAGTTGCTTTACCAGGGGGTAGTGCAGCGCCTGGCGGGGATGGCCCACGGTTGGCGCCAGCCGCATCGCGTCAGCCTGGAAAGCCAGGATTGGGTGGCGGCGGGGCTCAAGCAGAGGATCGGCGCCCCGGCCGACACGGGCGAGCGGCGGCCGTTCATGCGGGGCAGCTACCTGGCCCAGGGGGAGCTGATCCGGGTCGTTGAGGCCACCCTCGGCGAGATCTCCTGGACCGGCAGCGGCAGCGCCACCGTGCACCTCCTGGGGACCTACCGGGGGGACTATCGTACAGGATTATCTCCTGGAAGCGGAGACCAGCGGCGAGGTGGGGAGCGCCACCTTCCGTTGGTCCCTGGATCAGGGACAGAGCTGGGAGAAAGCGGGTCTGGCGGCGTGCGGGGCGGATAACCTGGTGGCATTGGATGAGGGCCTGTCGGTCTACTGGGAACCGGGGCTGGGGTCGGACCTGGTGGCGGGGGACCGCTGGACCTTTACGGCATTTCCTCCGATCTACCACTACCAGGTCTTTGGGGCCCCTTTCGAGGCCATCACCTCGGTCTATCTCAGCGGGGAAGAAGACGACGGCCGGGTTACACAGGACGCGATCACCGGCCTGATCCAGGTGAGCGGCAAAAACGCCTCGGTCTCGGCCCGGGTGGTCAAGGATACCACCACCCACCCGGTTGACATGGTGGCCGACATTTTAGCCGAAGTCGGCCTCGAGGCGGCCATCCATCAGGACTCCTTTGCCCTGGCCAAGAGCCTCACCCCGGAATACGTCATCGGCATAAGTTTTGAGAACCTCACCGCGGCCCAGGCCATCCGGGAGATTGTCCGGCGCTGCCTCTACGATCTCTGGATCGATTTTGGGGAGATCAAGATCAGGGCGTATTTAGGGGAGGGCTGAGGGGGTTTTTGGTTTTCAGTAAAAAAATAAAAGGAAATGTAGGGTGCGCACGGCGCACCATCACCCTCAGGCAGTTCTCCTGTACCGATACAAGGTGCGCAGTGCGCACCCTCCACCTAGCTGCCGAGAGCAGCGATTTTCCAGGAAGGAACCACCATGGGACGCATTCAATGGACCCGGGCCTCACAGTTTAATTGGGTCTTCGACAATATGGGCGGGACCCCGCTCCAGGAGGCGGTGGCCGGCAACTGGCAACAGGCCGTGGCCACGGTTGCCGAGTCGGGCGGCGTGACGATCACCGCGCCTAACCCCGGGGCCGGCCAGGTCTGCTGGGTGCGGGGGGTATGGGCGGCGGACACCACGTTCCCCTGGGAAGGTTTTTGGGCCGACCCCATGGGGGGGGATCTCACCAACTATTACCCGGGTGGGTCCTATGTCAATGCCGGAGACCTGACCACCATCACCCTGGGGACGGCGCTGCCGGCCGGAACCGAAGTGCAGCTCTACTATATTTATTACACCGGTGAGCAGGCAGTCAAGTATGAGCCCCTGAACAATTATCCCTGCATCCGCCGGGCCTATCGGGCCCGGGACGATTACACTTATGATTTTGCGGTGGACCGGATGCTGGACCTGATGGTCTTGCTGCACCTGGCGGGGCGGGAGCGGGGCCTGGACTATGGCCCGTTGATCCGGTTCCTCTGGGAGGCTTTTGAGAAGCGGGAGGCCTCCCGGACCCCGCCCCTGATGCATGACGACTTTGAGCGCCAGCAGTGGGACCGGGGGGCGCACCTGCTCTATCGCGACGCTACCGTTGGGGCGGCGGCGTTTCAGGCCTTCCAAAGCGAACTGACCCCGGGCATGAGCGGCCGGGCGCTCCATGTCAAGGCGGCGCTGCCCACCAATGGGGACGCGGCCTGGTTCGGCTACGGGCTGGACTGGTCCCTGGCCGCCGACCCCTTTAAGGCCATGGACCGTCTCACCTTCACCTTGCAAGGGGTGGGCGGCGCCAGCCACCTGCACAACCTCACCAAGATCGGCAGCGGCGGCGCCACCCTGGTGCTCCTGGGGGACTATGCCAAGCAGGAGAAGCGGCGGTTTGTGGTGGAGGTGGAGACCACGGGGGAGGTGGGCGCGGCCACCTTCCGCTGGTCCAACGACGGCGGGCTCACCTGGGTAGCCGCCGGTCTGGTGAGCGGGGACCGGCAGCATCCGGTCACCTTGGAAGACGACCTGGCCGTGGCCTGGGAAGGGAGGGGCGGCACCGACCTCATGGCGGGGGATTTATGGATGTTTTGGGGGGGCGAGCCCGCCATCCACCCCCGGCGTCTCCTGGTGACCCTGAACGACTCCAGCCAGACGGATGCGGACCCCTGGGGGCCCGGCCATACCTATGTCCACGCCATTCCGGACCGTTTTGCCGAGGCTACCGCCTTTGAGGTGCCGTTTAGCCAGTTCTGGCGCCGGGACAACCTCATCGAGGACGGCGACCGGGTCCAGGCCATGTGGGGCAGCTGGTACTCCGCTACCGAACCGGATGACAGCGACATCACCATCGGCACCCGGGAAGAGACCGAAATTCTCCTGGGAGAGACCTTCTATACCCAGCGGCAGGTCACCTGGGACCTGTCCCCTTATGCCACCGCGTTCGGGGTGTGGGCCGGGATCGATACTTCGCGGTGCAACTCCGCCGGTCATGTCAACCTTAACTTCCTCATCAAACCGGTGGTGAGCGGCGCCGGCTCCCTCACCCTCCGGGTCAAAGTCAAAGACGCCCAGGGCAGCTATTTCACCAGGATGAGACGGTCCAGGTCGACACCTGGCAACGGGTGAGCGTCACCCTGGCGGACATGACGCTGGAATCGGGGGCCTACCCCCTCACCCATCCTCTCCAGGTGGTGGATGTGGGGTGCCCGGATTCTCCCCCCACCAACGGGGCGTTTTATCTCACCGACCTCAAGTTCGATGAGCATTTGACCTTTGCCGCAGCCGGCCGCCTCAGGTTGTTGGAATTCAAGATGGAGCAGCAGGGTCTGGTCGAGCACGAGTGGTGGCTGGACGAAGTGGCCCTGAACCTTACGGCTTCGGACCCCTATCCTTATGCACCCCGGCTGGCCATTTCCCTGACCCCTTACGGCCAGAATCCCTGGCGGGGTCCCACCCCGGTGCATTATGCGCAACCCCTGGCGCCCTACCTGGTGGGGGCCTTGGACCTCAGCCAAACCTATCTTGAGCTGCACCGGGACGCCCAGGGGGAATATACCCGGCGTTATGGCGGGGCGCCGGGCCCCATCATCCCGGTCCATACCCGCAATGACGTGGAAAATATCGCCTTGTGCGGCGAGGAGGATTTTCTCCGGTTCTCCTGGTGGCGGCGCTACCGGGATTTCGGCAAGGTGGCGGGGTTCTGGCATTTCAACGGCGCCCTCACCGACGCCTCCGGGAGAGGCCACACCCTCGCCTGGCAGGGCGGCGGCGCCCCGGGCTATGTCGAGGGCATCTGCCAGCCGGGAGCCACCGCGGTGGACCTGGACGGCAGCCACTATCTGAGCCTGAGCGACGTCGATCTGAACCTGGGGACGGAGGATTTTACCGTCGAGATGGTCCTCAAACCCGGTGCCCTGACCGACGGGGCGCGCCTCATCAGCAAGATGGCCGCGGGGGGATCAGGCTTTGAGGTGTGCCTGGGTTCCGGGGGGGCGGTGCAGGTGATCATCGCCGACGACAGCGGCACTTCCACCCTGACCCCCAGCCCCGGCCTCACCCTCAGCACCGCGGCTTACCATTACCTGGCCGTGGCCGTGGACCGGGACGGACAATTCACCTTCAGTATCGACGGCGCCCTGGGCACCGGTGCGGCGGCCCGGCCCGGCAGCCTGGACAACGGTGAGGCCTTCACCATCGGGCGCCGGTCCGGGACGGCGGCGGATTTTTTCCAGGGCCGGATCGACCTGATCCGGGTTCACCGGGGCCGGGCGTTAAGCGGCGCCGAACTCCAGGACAACTGGCGGATCATCCAGGGCATCGCCAACGGCTCGGCCTATCCGGAAGTCGGCAGCGGCCTGGGCCAGTACTGGGCCTTCCTGCGCCTGGCGGAATATTTCTTCCTGAGCCAGCGATGATGCCGCCGAGGCCATCCTGCTCAATTGGCTCGCCTGGATCGACGCCTATGGCGCGCCTGACGGCAATGGCTGGAAGATTCCGGCCCAATTCTCGGAGTTCGGCTTCACCTACGGGGCCGTTGACCCGGGGCAGACTGCGGCCGTCGCCCTGGGGTGCCTCTTCATCCACCTGCGGAATGGCCATGATACGGCGGCCACTTGGGCTCGGCGGCTCCTGGATGACCTCCGGGAAAACCGCCTGGACCAGGCCTACGGCGGTTATAAGAGCGACTATCATTACGCCTGGCTCAACAGTTTGGTGCTCCGGGCTTTTGGCATGGCGACGCGGGGCGCGGCCGGCCAGGCCTATGTCTTCCCGGCCGGCCCTGATGACCGGGACCATTTCGACGCCTTGATGGCCTGGGTATTCGCCCATGCCGGGGATGAGAAGCCCAACGTCCTCAACGCCGATTTGATCCCTTTTGCTTACAGCGAGGCGGCGGATATCTGGGAATACGTTCCGAACTATCTGGCCATGAGTCAGCTGGGGACCCTGGAGGCGGTGGTGGCCATGCTGGGGGCGGCCCTGGAGTATGGCAAGGCAACGGGGGAGTGGACCTGGTGGCAGCGCCTGCTGGACTTTGTCCTGGCGGATCACCTGGTGGGGCTGTCTCCAGCCCAGCTTCGCTCCCTCACCCTCACCTATGAGCAGGCGGGCCTCAAGAACCTGGTGCGGGTGCTCTACGCCGACTACGACCAGGACAACGATAAGTATGCCGAGGCCCGGGAGGCGGCGGCCATCAGCGCCTGGGGGGAGGCGGCCCTGGACCTGGATTGTCGTTATGGCTCCGGCGTGGTCTTGGAGGACCCGGAGGTGGCCCAGCTCCTGGCTTCCCGGCTGTTGGCCCGGCTGGCGGCGCCCCGGGAACTGGCGGAAGTTTCGACCTGGCTGGAAGGGGCTGCGCCTGGAACTGGGAGACACGGTGGCGCTCTCGTCCGACTTTCACGGCTTGGACCAGGAGGAATTTACCGTGCGCGGCAAAGACCTGGACCTGGGGGGGCGCGGGGTCAGCCTGAGCCTGGACCGGCCCCTGAACACCTCCTGGTCCTGGGCCGTGGACGCCCCGGGAAGCGCCGGGGACGCCTGGGCCATCGACGTGGCCAGTTCCTATGATGTCAACTGGGCCTTTCGGGCTGAGGCCGGGTAATTCCGGGGAGAGTCAGCGCCCGGCGATCCGTCATGTCCGCACGTTGCGAATGGGCCTGTGGCTCATCCAAAACCATGAAAAGCCGTTGCAGGGGCGCTGCCCTTGCGAAACTTTTCCAAACAGGTAAAGCGAGGTTAATCCATGTCTCTGATAGACCTTCCCCAGACCAAATGGGGCAGCGGCACCGGCCGCCAGGTTATTTTGAAAGGCGATTTCGCCAAGATCGAGCAGGCGGTGACCGAGGCCTTCGCATTCACCCGGGGGCCGGGACTGGAATACGTGGACAGCGCCAGCCTCCGGGTCAACGCCACGGCTGACTGCAAGGCCCGGGTGATGTTGTGCGGCTTTCCTTCCCCCCTGGCCCGGGGCCACTGGGTGGACGGGGGGCTGAGCGACGGCCGCTACCGGGAAAACGCCGCTCCGGTGAGCCTCAATCTGGCCACCGCCGCCCATCTCTGGGGCACCGAGAAGCCCGACCAGTGGTATGCCGTCTATGCCCTGGCGGGAGCCAATGACACCATCTTCTCCCTGAAAGCCATGCCGGCAATCCGGGTGGCCTCCCAGGACAGCCAGGTGATTACCCTGAGGAACAACGCCAATGGGGCCAACATCGGCTACGGGTTCACCCTTAACGAACTGGCGGGGGCCGGCCTCCTGATCCTCAGCGGGGCTTCCCGGGGCCTGCTCCGGGCCATCACCGCCAACAATGCCGACAACGGCACCGGGGGCACCATCACCTATGGCGGCGCGGCCCTGACCCTGGCCCAGGGGGATTGGGGCGTGGTCCTGCCGGACGCCAATTTCCGGTACCTGGGCATGGTGTTCAACGATGCCAGCGGCAACCTGGCGCCCTTTTACCAGGAAGGGGGCTGCACCACTTACCGCAGCCCCCGGCAGTTGTGCAGCGGGGCCATTAATGGCTACACCCTGATGGACCTGGGTCTGGTGGCGCCGCCCACGGCATACCGCCTGGAAGGGTATGCCGCGGCTGCGGCGGGCGCTGATGTGAAGCTGGCCGTGTCCTACGATGGCAGCACCCCGGCCCTGGTGGTCCACGGCAGCCCGCCTGGCCGGCGACTTCCAGGGCGTGCGGGGGGCCATCCCCTTTGCCTGCCAGATATTGGATGGCGGCCGGGTGTATCTGAACAACGAAAACACCGCCAATCAGGCGGTCAAGGTCACGGGTTGGAGGGAATGATGATCCTGGATGGCAAGAAAACCTATATCACCGCCGTGGTGGCGGCCCTGGCCAGTTTTGCCATGGCTATGGGCTGGCTGACCAAGGAACAGTACCAGTTGATCCTCGGTCTGTTGGGGTCCCTGGGACTGGCGGCGCTGCGGTCCGGGGTAGCCAAGAGCGCCGCGGATCAGACCCCGGAAGCGGCACCGGCCGAGGCGGCGGTCTGTGCCCGAGGCCGGCCAAGTCTACGCCTGGGTGCAGCATCGCCGCCAACGGGTAATACCGGGATGCCTCCATACAGGGAATTTTGATGAAGCAGCCTGATTTTTCTAACCTCTCAGCTGCAACACCTTGTGCCCCGACCGGCGTATGGTCGCTCTTGCTCAAGGAGCTCAACCAGGTATAAGGGATGAAACGGGGCGGGACGGGTATCGCAACCACGCTCCCCTCCAGGGATTCCGGGAAAAATCACCTTATGTACTACCATGATTTAAGTGAGCACGTGGGGGCGTTGGTTTCTCTGTTGGGCCTCTTTGCCGGGGTGAGCGGCTTTTTGGTGTGGCGCATGCTGGTGCGCATGGAGAAGAAGCTGGACGAGCTGGCGCACCATTTTTTCAGTTGCCGCGAGGAGCTGGGAGACCGCTTTGTCCCCCGCTTCGAGCATGAGGTGGAACACCACGGCATGTGGGAAGCCCTCAATTACCACAGCCACGACATGCGGGGGAGGGTGGTGCGATGAGCGAAGATCGGGTGGATTGTCTGGTCAACCATCTTCACGTGACCTGCCTCACCCTCATCCGGCTGAAGAAAGAGGCGGTCTATGGTCAGGACCCGGGCTTTTTGGAGCTGCTGGGAGGGTATTTACTTCACAGCCGCCAGTTGATGGATCTCATCCGGGACCGGGAGGCGACGGGAGAACCGTACCGGAGGCATTGCTCGCCTCCCTGCTGAGGCAGGAGGCGCTGCGCCTGCTCCGCACAGGGAGGGAGGCCATGATCGAATACCCGTGGATGGCGATTGCCAGAAAGAAACTTGGTATCCACGAAATCCCCGGCCCAGGGGCGAACGCCTTTATCGTGGAGTGTCTGGAATCCACCACCATCGGCAAGCCTGACAATCAATCGGACGAAACGGCCTGGTGCTCGGCCTTTGCCAACCGGATCATGCAGCTGGCCGGGTATGAGGGCACCAATAGCGCCTGGGCGAGGTCCTGGCTCGATTGGGGCCGGGAGCCCACCGATGCCGAGTTCGGTGAGGGCGTGGTGGTGATCCTGGCCCGGGGCCCCAATTCCGGCCATGTGGGGTTCCTGGAGGATTGGGACGATAACCGGGTAAGACTTCTGGGTGGCAACCAGGGGAATGCGGTTGGTTCCGCCTGGTTCCCCATGAGTCGGGTCTTGGGGTATCGGGTGCCCGCCTGACAAGTTTGGCGTGGGGTGCGACCTACGGTGATGATCGGAAATGGCGGGAAGTGAACGCCCGACCAATCTTTTCATGGTTTACGGGAGAGCTCTGGGCTCACCATTGACTGCCTGAAAGCTGGCGCCGCAAAACCCCGATATGCTGCAGACCACCGACGCCCCGTGTAGCCGGCGACTCTTCCTGGGCCGTGCTCTGCGCCCCGGGTCAATCGTTGGTTGGGATGGAAAACCGGTGGCTGACCGCGCCGGGTAAGATGGCAAACCGGCTCCCTGCCTTGACGGGCCGCGGTTTTTCTGATAGGCCTGTGCGTGGGAAGGGACGGCGGTCTATGAACGTGTTAGACTTGGGGATCATAGTTCTTCTGGGCTTGGTCACCCTGAGAGGCTATTACCGGGGCCTGTTTCAGGAGGTGGCGGTCCTGGTGGGGGTGGTGGGAGGTGTGGTGGTGGCGGCCCACACCTACCTCCGCCTGGCGGGGTTGCTGCAACCCTGGATCACCGACCCCCAGCATGCCCGGTGGGTCGCTTTTGCCGTGGTGTTCGTCGCGGTCTACTGGCTCACCCGGCTGGTGGCCCATTTCATCCAGCGCCTGCTCTACCATCTCTACCTGGATTTCTTCGACCGTCTCCTGGGGGGGGCGTTTGCCCTGGCCAAGGGGGCATTGCTGATCGGATTCGGTCTGATGTTGTTGGGGGTGGTGATGCCCCGGAACTCCCACCTGTTGAAAGGCTCCGTCGCCGCGCCCCGCCTCATTTCCCTCGCCCGCCAATCTTTGGGTTTGCTTCCACCGGACTTCAAGCAACGTATGCAAGATTACCTGAAGGAATGGCGCCGGCCCCGGGAAAGCCGCCAGGCCGAGGCCTCCCGGCCTCAGGCGGACCCGGCGCTCCTGGCCTCGGCCGCACCCTGGCCAAATTTAGGGAAGAAGCCCCGGGCCTGAAGCGGCGGGCTTATCCAAGACTCGTGGCTCAAAGGTTTATCTTCTTCCCCCTTTCCCCCTGAGTTTCTCCTTTTGGGCGGAGAGGGGAATCAAGGCAAGAACTTTTGGCAAGCAGACTATTCTGGAGCTGAGCAACATGACCGGTAAACATGGCGACCCGGGTGCGGCGCTGAATGAATTTGTGGCCATTGTGCGGCGCTTGCGGGGCCCGGGGGGATGCCCCTGGGACGCCCAGCAGACCCCGGAGACTTTAAAGACTTACGTGCTGGAAGAGGCGTATGAATTAATCGAGGCCCTGGACGGCGGCGATCCCCGGATGATCAAAGAGGAACTGGGGGACCTGCTGCTGCACCTGGTGTTCCTGAGCGACCTCTACCAGGAGCGGGGGATTTTTTCCCTGTCGGGAGTGATCGCGGGGATCGCCGCCAAGATGATCCACCGGCACCCGCATGTATTCGGGGACGCCAAGGCCGAGACCCAGGAAGACCTGCGCCGTCTCTGGCAGCAGGCCAAAGCCCAGGAGGGTAAGCCGCCGGCGGCCCCGCCCCTGGGGCAGGTCTCCCCGGCCCTGCCGGCCCTGGTCCGGGCCCAGCGTCTGGGGGAGGCCGCCGCCCGCCTGGGTTTCGATTGGCCCGACCTCAAGGGCGCCCTGGACAAAGTCGAAGAGGAATGGCAGGAGCTGCGTGAGGCCCTGGGTCAGCCCGCCACTCCGGCCTGGGAGGAAGAGCTGGGGGACCTGCTCTTCTCCCTGGTCAACGTCGCCCGTTTCCTCAACATCGATTCCGAAGGGGCCCTGAGACGCACCATCTACAAATTCATCAAGCGGTTTAACGTGGTGGAACGCACCCTGGCCAAGGCAGGCAAGACCCCGGAGACTGCCACTCTGGAGGAGATGGACGCCATTTGGGAAGCCTGCAAAAAGGAGAAAACCTCTTCCCCCTAAAGACCCGGGCCTGTCCGGACTCTTATCCCAAGAGAGATTTTTCCCCGGGAAGAATCCTTGTCAAGGGCGGGGAAAGGTGATAGATTCAAAGAATTTAAGGGGTTAATGCGCTATGCCAGCCGGCCGGTCTCGGAGAACTATCCGCCTGACCCTGATCATCGTGATCATCGTGGCCGGGGCCGTTCTGTTATCCGCCCTCTTCTATACTTTCTGGCAGCGGCTCAATCGTCAGGTCGAAGTTATTCTCCAGGAACAATTCAACCAGCAGCAGTTGTTCCTCGCTCGGAAAATCGCCGACAACGTCGAGTCCTATTTCGACTTCCTGGAAAACGCCCTCATGGGCTATGCCGGCTTGTTCCAGACGACCTCACCCGGGGACCGGGAACTGGATGCCGCCCTGGAAGAAAGATTTTCCCGGCACCAGCGGTTCGGGATTATCGGAATCCGCCGCTATAATGCTGCCGGGGTTGCAGTGCAGGTCTTCAGCACCTCCCCTACCCCACCCGCTCCCGGCAGCCTTACCCTGGCGCCCACCTTTCTGGACTGGGCCAAAAATCCGGCGAACCGAGGCAAGCTGTTCCTGAGCGAAACCTTCGTTTACCCTGATGCTCCCTGGAAGGGCCGGAGGCTCATGCGGTTCCTGTCGCCGCTTTACTGGCCGGGACCCGACTCAGAATTGGCCGGAGTGGTGGAATTTCTCATCGACCCCTTCTTTATCTGCCAGAGAGTTACGGCGGATGTCCGGTCCGGTCAGACCGGCTATGCCTGGATCATCGATCAGGACGGCGTCTTTCTGGCCCACTATGAGAAAGACTTTGTCGGCCGGGATGCCATCAAAGTCAGGCTGGAGCGCAATCCCAACATCACGTTTACGGGTCTCCGGGAGATCCAGGCCGATATCCTGTCGGGGAAGGAAGGCACCGGACAATACACCTCCGGTTGGCACCGCCAGCACCTGGGGGAGATCCCCAAGCTGGTAGCCTATACCCCCATCAGATTTAGCAAGGGACTTGATCACCGGGGTAACGGAGGTGCAGGACCCGGCCCACAATCTCTGGGGGGTGGCGGTGGTGGCCCCGGTGGCGGAAGTATATGGCAGCGTCAGCCAGGTACTGCATCAGGAGTTGTTCCTGGTGGGCCTGTTCTTCATCGTTGTATTGGGAGGCGCCGGCGGGTTCATCGGCCTCGCTTTTTTCTGGAACAAGAGTTTGAGCCGCCAGGTGGAGTTGAAGACCGAGGAATTGCATGGAGTCCCATGAGCGTCTGCTGCGTTCGGAGCGTTTTGCGGCGGTGGGGGAGGCGGCCGCTTACGTCAGTCATGAAATCAAGAATCCCCTGATGGTCATCGGCGGCCTGGCCAGCCAGGTGGAGCGGCGACTCCCCGATGACCCGGCGACCCAGGAGAAACTGCGGATTATCCAGAACGAAGTGAAGCGCCTGGAGTCCTTTCTGGGGGAACTGCGGGATTTTCTCCGCCCCGCCCCGCCCAGCAAACAGATGATCGACCTGAACCAGGTGATTCTCGAGGTGCTGGCCTTGATGGAAGAAGCCATCCAGGAAAAAGGGATCAGTTCTGGGAAGGCGGCTGGATCCCAACCTGCCTCCCGTCGAGGCCGATCCCAACCAGCTCAAACAGGTCCTGCTGAATCTGGTCAAGAATGCCCTGGAGGCCACGGAAGACCAAGGCACTATGTTGGTGAGCACCGGGGCCAGGGACGCCCAGGTGTGGTTTTCGGTCCAGGATACGGGCAAAGGGATGTCCGAGGACATCCAGGAAAAGATCTTCCATCCCTTTTACACCACCAAGGACAAGGGCACCGGCCTGGGGCTGGCGGTGATCAACAAGATCGTCACCGATCACCACGGTACCATTACGGTGGACAGCGTCACCGGAAGTGGCAGTACCTTCACGGTGAGACTGCCGAAAAAAGGTGCTGATGCTGCGTAAGGGCTCGCCTCACTACGGAACCTCGCCCCAGGAGTATAAAAAACGCCGCCGGGAACGCGTCCTCATTGCCATATCGCTGATTCTGGTGGTGACCATAACCTCCCTGGAAGTCCACCTGGTGCGCCAGGGCGGCCAGCCGGTGACCGGTAGTCTCCTGGCCTTCGGTCTCCTGAATATCAACACCTTTCTCCTGCTCCTGTTCACCTTTCTCATCTTTCGCCACCTGTCCAAGCTCTTTTTGGAAAGGCGCCGCAAAGTATTCGGCTCCCGCCTGCGGACCCGCCTGGTCCTGGCCTTCATCACCTTGACCCTGATGCCCACCCTCTTTATCTTTGTCATGTCCTGGCAGCTGATGTCCAGCCGGGTGGATTACTCCTGGGACCGCCAGGTGGAGCAGTCTCTGGAGCAGGCCCTGGCCGTGAGCCGCACCGTTTCCGGGGAGCTGAAAAGCAAGCTCAAGGCTTGTGGTCAACTGGTGAGCCTGGAGCTGGCCAAAAGAGAGGGCTGGCGACAGGAAGAGGGGGATTCCCTGGCAGCATTCCTTAAGCCCCGCCTGGAGGAATTTCAGCTAACTGGCCTGGCGATCCTCGATTCCCGGGGGGCCGCGATGGCCGAAAGCGCGGGGCCGCAGGCGCCGCCGTTTCCGGCCCTGGCCTTGCCGGAAATCCAATCCACCGCTGCTTCCCAGGACAAGATCATCCGGCAGCCCCTCCCGCAAGGGGAGCTCCTGACCCTGCCGGTCCCTCTCCAGGACGCCGGCGGCTCCCTGGCGGGTTATGTGGTGGTGCGGGAGCTCATCCCCCAATCCCAGCTCCTGCAGAGCGCCGCCGCGGCCAAGAGCCTTCAGGACCTACGCCGGCGGCACCTGCTTTTCAGCCCCGTCAGAGTCAGCCATTACCTGACCCTGATCATCGTCACCCTCGTCGCCATGATGGCCGCCATCTGGCTGGCTTTGTACATGGCCCGGGAGATTACCACGCCTATCCGCCAGCTGGCCGAAGGCACCGTGAAGGTGGCCGGGGGGGATTACGATATCCACATCAATCAGGAAGGCCGGGATGAAATCGGCTTCCTGGTGCGATCTTTCAACAAGATGACCCACGACTTGCAGCAGAGCCAGGCTCAACTGGCCGCGACCTACCGGCAGTTGAGCGACAGCCACGCCCTGATTTCCACCCAGAAGCGGGACATGGAAATCCTCCTGAAAAATGTGGCGGCTGGGGTGATCGGCATCGACGCCGCCGGGCGGGTGACCAATATCAACGATTCCGCCGCCCAGATGCTGCGTCTCAAGCGGGAAGAGATCCTGGGCCAGGACTGCCGGATGCTGCTGCCCCCCGGGGAATTTAACCGCATGGCCGACGTGGTGGCCGCGGCGCGGAAATCTTCCCGGGGTATGGTGGAGAAGCCCCTGCACCTGGTCTTGCCGGATAAGACCCTCTATCTCCTGGTCAAAACTACGGCGCTCCGGGATGAGGCGGGCCAGGACCTGGGAGTGGTACTGGTGTTCGAGGACTTGACGGAGTTGGAAAGGGCCCAGCGGCTGGCGGCCTGGCGGGAGGTGGCCCGGCGGATCGCCCACGAAGTGAAGAACCCCCTGACCCCCATCAAGCTGGCGGCCCAACGCTTGCAGCGCCGCTTTGCCGGCCGCCTGGGCGAGGCTGAGCCCATCTTCGACGAATGCACCCAGGTCATTATCAATCAGGCGGATGAGATCAAGAACCTGGTCAATGAATTTTCCCGGTTTGCCCGGCTGCCCCAGTTGACCCTGGCCCCCCAGGACCTCAACCAACTGGTCCAGGAAACCCTGCTGCTCTATCAGGAGGTCCAGCCCCGCATCACCCTGGCGTTTCACCCCGACCCGGCCTTGCCGCTCCTGCTCCTGGACCGGGAGCAGGTCAAGCGGCTGCTTCTGAACCTGATAGATAACGCCCTGGGCTCCATCCCCGGGAGCGGCACCATCACCGTGTCGGTTGCGGAGGACCAGGCCCAGGAGCGGGTTCAACTCATTGTGGCCGATACCGGCGTCGGGGTCCCGGACCGGGACAAGATCCGCATCTTCGAACCTTACTTCTCCACCAAGCGGGGTGGCACCGGCCTGGGTCTGGCCATCGTCAACTCCATTGTGGCGGAGCACCAGGGCTTTCTCCGGGTGGAAGACAACGTGCCCCAGGGCACCAAATTTATCATCTATATTCCCATGCACAGGGCCGATTATGCCGGGACCGCTGCTAGTAGTTGACGACGAGCCCCAGATCCTGCAGATGATCTCGGGTATCCTTCAGGACGAGGGCTTTGCGGTGATCACCGCCCCGGATGGGGAGACCGCCCTCAAACTGGTGGGGGAGGAGGCCCCGGACCTGGTGCTTCTGGACATCGCCCTGCCGGGTATGGACGGCCTGGAGGTTCTCCAGGAGTTGAAGCGCCACTACCCCTTCCTGCCGGTGGTGATCATTTCCGCCTACGGTTCGGTGGAAAACGCCGTGAAAGCCACCCGCCTGGGAGCCTATGACTTTATCGAAAAACCGCCCCACGCCGACAAGATCCTCTTAACGGTGCGGAACGGCCTGGAACTGGCCCGCCTGTCCGAGGAGAACCGGCGGCTGCGCCAGTTCGCGGCGCCGATCCGGGAGATTATCGGCAAGAGCGAGGCCATCCGCAAGCTGCGGGAGGCCGTGAACCTGGTGGCCCCCACCAACGCCAGCGTGCTCATCACCGGGGAAAACGGCACCGGCAAGGAGCTGGTGGCCAGGGCCCTCCATGCCAACAGCCGCCGGTCCTCCCGCGCCTTCGTGGAGGTCAATTGCGCCGCCATTCCCGAAGACCTCATCGAAAGCGAGCTCTTCGGCCACGAGAAGGGGGCCTTTACCGGGGCGACGGATCGCCACCGGGGCAAATTCGACCTGGCCCATGAAGGCACCCTCTTCCTGGACGAAATCGCCGACATGAGCCTCAAGACCCAGGCCAAGATCCTGCGCATCCTGGAGGAGCAGCGCTTCGAACGGGTGGGGGGGCAAAAGGCCATCCAGGTGGACGTGCGCATCGTGGCCGCCACCAACAAGAACCTGGAAGATGAGATCGCCAAAGGGACCTTCCGGGAAGACCTCTACCACCGCATCCACGTCGTCCCCCTCATCGTCCCGGCCCTGAGGGAGCGCCGGGAGGACATCCCCCTGCTGGCGGCCCACTTTCTCAAGGAACTGGCCCGGGAAAACGATGCCCCGGCCAAGACTTTCAGTCCCGAGGCCCTGGAACTGCTGGCCGCCCAGCCCTGGCCGGGGAACGTCCGGGAGCTGAAAAACTTCGTCTGGCGCCTGGCCATCCTCACCGCCGGGGCCACCATCGAGGCGGCCGACCTGCCCCTCACCGCCCAGGGCCTGACCCCGGAAGAGAGCGGCGAAGGCGAATTCATCGACCCCTTTCTCCAGGTGCCGTCCTTTCGAGAGGCCCGGGCCTTGTTTGAAAAACAGTTCCTGCGGCGCAAACTGGAGGAATGCCGGGGCAACGTCAGCCTGCTGGCCGAAAAGATCGGCCTGGAACGCTCCCACCTCTACCGCAAACTCAAAACCTACGGCCTGGAACCGAAGAAGGACGGCTAGGGCCGGCAAGAGGCGGTCGGGTCAAAGGGCCTAACCCGCCAGGCTGGGCCCTCACTCGCCCTCCGCACATCGGATCACCCCCTACATATCGGTTTAGACCGAAGGGCCCGGCGTCTTCTCTAAGATTCCAATAAGTTGAATATATGATCTGCATGCGAAACCTTTCAAAATGATTTTTAGAAGCGGAGATATAGCAGTAAGTGATAACCTAACCATGGTTAAATCAATGAGCGTCACCCCCTCTATCAGCTGAGGAATGGGTAAAATGGGCAAAATGGATTCGGGGCGCACCATTAAATTTCGAATGAAATTTCGCATAAAATAATTTCTGATAACATTTTGTGCTATGGTGACTAATACGAAAAGGGTTGGCCTTTGGCAGAAGGGGATTTATGGTTGCACCCGGGAAATGAGATCCCAAGCAGCAATGTGGGAGAGGCGCAGCAAGCGTGCCGCATAAAGAGGATCAAATCATTCTTGAAAAAGGAGATCGGTCTTGAGAAGAGTCCTGTTGATTTTCCTGTCGTTGGTTTTAGCATTGGTCGGTTGGAGTGCAGCCTGTGCTGAGGATGGGTTTTATGTAATAGGGGGCGGTGCGAAAAGGAACTATGCCCCGGTTCCCAAGACCGGCCAGACCACCTCCTATGCCGATAGAGACGACGGGGCCTTGCAGAAGGGCGTGGCCTGGCCCACTCCCCGGTTTACTGACAATCAAAATGGCACCGTCACTGATAACCTTACCGGACTGATCTGGATGAAAAATGCCAATGCTTTCGGCGCGAAAACTTGGAACACCGCCCTGACCACCGCCAACACCCTGGCGTCTGGCTCTGGTGGCCTCACGGACGGCTCGGTAGCGGGTGACTGGCGCCTGCCCAACCTCCGGGAACTCCAGAGCCTCATCGATTATGCATTTTTTGATGCCGCCCTGCCAAATACGCTGGGAACAGGTAAGTGGGTAGAAGGTGATCCTTTCCAGGGTGTGCAGTCGGACTACTACTGGTCGTCGAGTACCTACGAGGGCTACACCCCCGTCGCCTGGCACGTGTATTTCCTCGACGGCCTCGTGACCCTCGACGCTAAGAGCGGCGCCAACTATGTGTGGTGTGTGCGAGCCGGTCCATGATGCTGGCTAATTGGATTATTTGAGTTATTTGATAATTATTCTTTTGGGGAGCAGGGGGGGCCCCCTGCTCCCCGCATTTTTGCAGGAAGGGACATATGGCTCGTTAATCAGCAAGGCACCAGATCGAGCGGATAGAGATTATCTTGCCACTAGACGCCCTTATCATCAGATTCGAAAAAATTGACGATATGAGGTGAATAACCCAATCAGCAGGTAATCCTTGGTTTCCAAGCAGGAGCTTGGGAACCAGGATTACCTCGGGCAAAATGAAAAAAACTGTTGTCCCGGCCGTCGGCTGCGGCGTCCATCCCGGCTGCGAGCCCTCGGCTCACAGCATCGATTCCGGGGTCAGCCAGGAAAGGCAGCGCAGGGTGAGGCGCGGCCAGAACCGGCTCAGGGGCTCCCGGTAGTAGCGCACCTCCTGTCCATCATCCTCGGTAATCCACACCAGATCATCGTCTCCCAGGAGAGTCACGCGGTAGGTGCGGGCGGGGGACATGCCCTTAACAAAGAGGCAGGCCGCCTGGGCAGCCAGTTCGGGGCTGCGGATGACGATACCGTTCTGGGTATCGAGCTTTATGGAGCGCGGGTCAAAGTTGAAGGAGCCCACGAACACCGTTTGGCGATCCAGGACGAAGGTTTTGGCGTGCAAGGCGCCCCGGGACGAGCCGCCGTACCGGATGGAGGAGCCGCCGATCTGCATGCGGGAGGCCCCGCGCCGGATGAGGGCGCCGCCCCCCTGAATGAAGGAGGAGCAGAGTCGGCGGAAATCGCCGCCGAACTGCCTGCGGTCCTGATCGTGCTGGAGCTGCACCAGCGTAGGCTTTATTTCGTAGAGTTCCACTCCCATGCGGAGGAGGTCCTGGCGGTAGCGCATATAGCCGATCTGGGCCAGGGGTGCGTCCGAGGAGAGGAAGGAGTTGGTAATGATCTTTATCGTCAGGTTGCGGCCCCGCATCTTCCTGAACCAGTCGCATCCCAGCCTGGCCGGGCACGAAGTAGGGCGTGACCATAAGCATCTCGCTCTGGGCCTCTTCCAGGATTCCCTTAAGCTTCTGGGCCATTTTAACCGCTTGACGTGAGTCATCGGGGTCGATGCACTTTAACGTATGGTCCGAGAGGACTTCCGCCTGCCCCCAGACCAGGGGGACCTGGCCGGCATCGAATCTGTTTTGGGAGATCGCTGGCTAGGACCTTGAGCCAGTAGGTCGACTTTTTTAGACATTCCGCCTGGGTTTTGAGGTTGCGGCGTAGGGCCGGAGGTCGTCGGCGTCGGGCTGGCGCGGGACGAGGGCGCTGACCGGTATCGCCAGAACGCAATTCCAGTAATCGTCGAAATTCGCGCTCACCTCCCGGGCTATCGGTCCCAAGGCCATGATATCAACGTCGTAGAAGTTGAATTCATCCCCCGCCCCGAAGTATTCAGCCCCGATATTGCGTCCACCCACGATGGCTACACTATTGTCGGCGATGAACGCCTTGTTGTGCATTCGCCCTCTGAGCCGTTCGGGTCCAAAGGCCATCCTGAGGGCGCGGGCCAGAAAAGTTCTCCGATGGGTGCCGAAGGGATTGAAGAGCCGCACCTCGATGTTGGGGTGAATTGCCATCGTGGCCAGCAGCCAATCCGTCTCCGGCGTCTGGTGCCAATCGTCCAGCAGCAGACGCACTCTCACCCCGCGATCAGCCGCGGCCATGAGGCGGTCGTACACAAACTTGCCCGTGAGGTCGTCGTGAATGATGTAGTACTGCAGGTCGAGGGTTTTTTCCGCCTGATCGATCAAGTAGGCCCGGGCGGCAAAGGCATCTATACCGGTGGGCAGAAGGGTGAATCCCGAAACCCCCTTGTGGTTAACCGCCCGGGCCTGAATCCTCTTCCCCAGGCTGGTCCCTTCGGGCCGGTACAGGGCGCTGGAGACGGGGCGCGGATAGTCATACGGGATGGTGGCGCAGCCGTGCAGGAGCACCAGGAGCAGCACGCCAAGAGGGAGGAGAGCGGCTCTCGCCGCCTGGCGGCATTTCATCGCCCTTCCTCCTGAGCCCGCGTCTGTCGCTGGACGATGGCGCTGAACGTCACGTGGGAATTTCCTCTCCAGGCCCCGGTGAGCCGGGAATCGCCGATCAGCAATGCGTGATGGCTGATGGTTTAATGCGCCTTTTCCGGGAGGTTGTTAATGTCTGCCTGCCTTTTAATACGGTCGATGTCTAATTTCTGGATCCATTTAGGCAGATTGCTCCAGATCGCGGTGAAATCCGAAACCGCCCTCAGTCATCTCCCGAATCGCCTCGGCTTTGCTCCAACCCTGCACCGCGATGCGATACACGGCGATCATGGTGCCGGTCCGGTCGGCCCCATGCTGGCAGTGCACCAGAACGGGGGCGCGCCTGGGGTCAGTGACAATCTGCAGGAAGCGAACCACATCCTCTTCCTCGGGGTGCCAGGCCTTCATGTAGATATGCTCGTAAGCCAGTCCAGTCCCGCCGATTTCATCCCGGTCCGAGTGGAAAGAACGCAGGTTGAGAATGGTTTTGATGCCCAATTTCCTTAGGTTTTCCATGCCGAGAGGGCTGGGTTGGTCGCCCCGATAGAGCGCGTCGGAAACCCGGTAGAGGTTCGTCACCCCTGCCAGTGTGACCGGCTGCGCCCAGGATTTGGGCCGATTGGCGATCAAGGGGCTCGCCCCCGCAGCCCAGGCAAGCATGAATACGCCGGCGGCGGCGATGACCGCGCCCCTCATGATGGTCATCAGCCAACCTCTTACGATGGGGATAGGCACGTTAGCGGCACTTCTCTCGGGATAGACCGTCGACAAAACCCTAAAATCACTTATGTCCCTTCCTTCCGTTTCCTGGCTGGCTATCATAATCAATGGCTATAACGGGAGCCCGTCGCCCAACCTGGCGGTGGCTGGCTCATCGCGGTGGAAGTCGCCATCTTTTATTCAAAGAAAGGCGGCAAAATGCTGTGGGTCAACTTTACGTTGTCCCACGGCCTGGCCGATACGCTGCAGATCGTCAATATGCTCGACTGAATCGATCTTCTGGACCCCCTCCGGCTGGATGTCCGCCAGGCCTAACTCCGCCAGTCCCTTAAAGGTCAATTCGGCGTTATAGCGCTGGTAGGTGAAGAGTTTGGGGGTCACTGGCCCCTGCTTGCCGACGAGATCGCCGATTTCACAGTCCAGGGGATCCCCCGCCAGGCATTTGCCAAACACCCGGCAGAGAAAATCCTGCTCGTTCAGGGCGGCGAACATCAGGGCCAACGGCAGGGAAGCAGAGTGGTACAAGAGGTTCATTTCACAGGGTTGGAGGTCAGCATTGGCCTTGGGATTCGTGCCGGTACCGATGGAAACCAGCAGGATATTGTCCTCCCCCGCCGGCCAGTTGAGGTTGTAGGGTTCAACCGTGGCCATGAGAAAAGCCTGGAAGGCCGGGTTGTTGTAAGTGGTGAGGGCCCCATCTACGAAAATGAACTCTTCTGCACCGACCCGGACGACTTCGGGGGGGAAGAAACACGGAGCCGCCGTACTGGCTCGCACCAACTGCCAGAGCGGGATATTCAGATTGCAGTCAGGGAGCTCTCTTTGATTGAACTTGGCAAAAGGATTGTTGGTGACCGGCCAGGGCGAATCGGTGGTGGCATTGCGCATAACCAGCATCAGCAGGGTCTTGAGCCGGTCACTCCCCAGGGTCGTATTGTCCCCGAACACCTCATGGAGCTTTTGGGAGAGTTTCGTGTCTTCGTATTTGTAGCGGAACCGCCGTAAGACGCTCGCCTGCTCGAACATCTCCCGGCCGGTTTCCAGATAGAAACTGCGGATGTCGGCCACCGTCATACCCAGAGCCAGGGCGGTGCCGATAATCGCCCCGGTACTGGTCCCGGCAATAAAGTCGAAGTAATCCGCCAGCACGAAATCAGCTTGACGTCCTGATTTCTCGCGCAGCAGACTCTCAATTCTGGCAAGTATTTCTAACGTTATGATACCCCGGATGCCTCCGCCATCCAGCGCCAGGATGCGTTTGGGACCTTTGGCTCTGATCCTTTCAGATAGCGTCATGAGCCCCTCCTTCCCCCAAAAGCTCACCGGTATCAAGCCCAAACCCAAGATCAGGCAGCCGCCTTGGCGGCGCCTGGCCAATCTCGCTTCTGGTAACCTTGCCCCTGAGGTTAAAGGCCGAAATGATCTTCTTATTGAGACCGACTTATAGCGTTTGCCATAAATTCTTTTTCCTTGGCAATTCTTAAATCCCCCTAAATCCGCCTTTTTCAAAGGGGGACTTTATCAGCAAATCCTTATGGTTACCCCCTTTATTAAAGGGGGGTTAGGGGGGATTTGTGGATCTCAAGGATCGGAAAAAACTTTTGGCAACCGCTATATTCGTCTGAACCACTCTAGCACTAATTTCCTTAAGAAATCAATAGCGATCGCTTTGTCGTGGATGACAGGCTCCAGGTCCGGGGGGTGGGTTGCCCTCTCCCGGGTAACCCGATGAGGAGCCAGACCTTAGCCGAGGTGATCCAGGGGATCGTCGGTTCCGGGCGTCAGCCCAAGACTCTTTCCCCATGATGAATGGTTGAAGATATGGCCGGCAGAACGCCAGGACCATTTTTGGCGGGGGGATGGGAAATTTAGAGGCGGAGCGGACCGGAATCCTCAAAGAAAGGCTCGACCCTTATCCATAAAAAACCCTCCACCAGAAGGGCTGGGGGAGGGTTGGCAGGGGAGGACCCTGACGCAATGGTCGCCAAGCCCTTTTACCTGGGGCGGTTCAAACCGGCGTGCCCTCCTCGGCCAGGGTCTGGAAATAAATGCGGCGGATGCGCCCCATGCGCTTGTTAAAGCACAGGCCCAGTTCCATGCAGGCATTATAGAAGGATTCCCGGCTGAATTCCAGGGCCAGCAGCCGGGCCATGGTCTCCTTGCTGAAATCCTGGTGCAGGTCTTTGATCTTCTGGGCGGCTTCCCCCAGGCCCCGCCACAGGGGCAGCAGGATGACGTCAGACTGTTCCTGCAACCGGGCGATTTCGGCCTGGACCACCTGGAGCGTTTGCAAACCGCCGCTCCCGGCCTTTTCCCGGCTGGTTTCCTGAACTACCTCCACTCCCAGGCGTTCCAGAAACTTGATGAGAAAATCCCGGGGACCCTTCTCCCAGGTGCACAGGTTCCAGACATCTCCGGGAATCCCGACTCGGGGCAGGCGTCCTTTCTTGGGCAGCCACTGGCGCAGTTGGTTGCCCCGGGCATAGAGCTGTTCCTGAAGCTGCACGAAATGGTTGTTTCTTTTCAGGGTGGCCTGCCACAGGAGGATGCGGCCAAAGGCCTTCATTTTGGCGAAAAACAGGTCCCGGGCGATGAGGCGCTTAATCACCGAGGGCCAGCTATAAAACTTCTTCATGGCCCGGGTGGTTTCCATCTGGAGTTCAAAGGGAGTGAACTGCCGGGGTTGGAACACCGTGTGGTGGCCGTCGTACTGGCTCCAGTCCCGGCAGATAATCCGGTTCTGGGCTTCCATCTCCTTGTAGAAAGGCGTCCCGGGCAGCGGGGTGAGCATCAGGTATTGCAAGGAATCCAGGTCCAACTGCCGGGAAAACCCCACGGTGTCCCGGATCACCTGGTAGTGGTCCTCTTCGGAGCCGAAGACAAACATGCCGTGGACCTTGATGCCGTAATGGTGGAAATTGTTTACGCAGTCTTTGATGCCTTGTACGGTCTGGGACTTGTTGTAAGCCTTTAAGGTAGCGGGGTTGATGGATTCCAGCCCCACGAAGACCACGAAGCAGCCGCTCTTGGCCATGAGTTCCAGGAGTTCCGGGTCCTTGGCGGATTCCACCCGCACCTGGGCGCTCCATTCGAGCTTCAGACCTTCGGCGATGATGCGCTCGCACAATTCCTTGGTGCGCTGGCGGTCGGCGGTAAAATTGTCGTCGCAGAAAAAGATATGCCGGGCCTGGATGCCGTTCTGGCGAATCTCGGCGATGACCCGGTCGATGGAGGTGACCCGGTGCTTGCGCCCGAACATCATGATTACCGAACAGAAGCTGCAGTTGAAGGGGCAGCCCCGGGAGGTGGCGATGGAGACCACACCCCGCCGGTTTCGGGCCTTCCAGCCGTGAATCAGCGTGTAATTGGGGATGGGGAGGGAATCCAGGTCTCCCAGGAAAGGGCGCCAGGGGTTTTGGTGGATGGTGTCCCCGTCCCGATAGCAGAGATTGGGGATGTCGGCCAGACTCCCGCCGTTGTTCAGGGCGTTGACCAGCTCCGGCAGGGCCTCGTCACCCTCCCCGCAGACCACATAATCGGCGTGCTCTAACCCTTCCAGGGGCAGAAAACTGGGGTGGGCCCCGCCCAGGACCACCGGCAGGCCCTGCTGGCGATAGAAGTCCGCCAGCTCGTAAGTCCGGGGGGCGGTGGAGGAGATGCTGGAGATGCATACCAGGTCGGGTTGAAAGTCCAGCTTGCGGTAATTGGGGGCGGTCATCTCCTCGATGACCACTTTGACCTCCATGCCCTGCTGCTGCAAGATGGTCCCCAACAACAGCGACCCCAACCGGGGAATGGCCACCCGGCTAAAAATATGCTCCTGGGGAGACCGGGGTTCGATGAACAATACCTTCTGAATGGGCCGGGTCATGTGATACTCCTCCTGGAACTTCACTCCTGACCCCAGGGGCAAAATCCTGATAAAAAAAGCCCCTCCCCCGGCTATTTTCTCTACCCGGTGAACACCTGGCTTTTAAGAGAAATAAAGATTTTCCTTACTGCTACTTTAAGGGCCCGCCCCACAAATGTCAAATGAATTCTCGGTGCGGGCGGCATGAGGAAAGCATGAAGAAGCAGATTCCCCCGGCATGGGGGAATCTGCTTCTTCTGTCGACTTGACTTTTGAAACTGCGGAGTGAGCTTTAGACGCAACCGGTGGGCTTCGCCAACCCTGCCATCTTGCAGGCGCCTTTGCCCGGTCCGGAGGGGAAAAGTTCATAAATGTGTTTCAGTTTGAAGCCGGTTACCTTGGAGAGGATCCGGACCATGGGAGCAATGCCGTTCTTCTTGTAGTAGTCCTGGAGCATGTTGATGACTTTCCAATGCTCGTCGTTGAGCTCAGCGATGCCCTCGGAGTCCTTGACGTACTCCACCCACTCCTCATTCCACTGATCCAGATTTTCCAGAAATCCGTCTTCATCTACCGTAAAGGTTTTACCTTTGAATTCCACGGTTGCCATGCAGAGATATCCTCCTTCAATATTTTGATCGCCGGGTTTTTAGTTTTCAAACGTATGTCATTGTGAAATTTTTGTCAAGCATTAAAAATTCCTATACCCGCCTATAACCTATCATTAACATGGGGGCCCGTCGCCGTCAAGAGGCAATCACGGCCCGGGGGGCGTCCTGGGGAAAATCTTCCCCGGATTCATGATGTTATGGGGATCAAAAGCCTGCTTGATCCGCCGCTGCAAGGCCATGGCCGCCGGAGGCAACTCCATCCCCAGATAGGGGGCCTTGGTGAGACCGATGCCGTGCTCCCCCGACAGGGTGCCGTTCAGTTCCCGGACCACGCGTGAAGATATCCTCCACCGCCAGGATGCACCGCCTGTCGTTCCCGGTCCACCCGGCGATCGTAGAGCACGTTGACGTGGATATTGCCGTCCCCGGCATGGCCGTAGCTGGGAATGATGAGCCCCCGCCGCCGTGAAATCTTTTGTAGGGCCGCGATCAGAGCCGGAATGGCCCCCAGGGGCACCACCACGTCCTCGCTCACCTTGTGGGGCTTCACCTTCAAAAGTGCCGGCGAAATCACCTTCCGGGCCCGCCAGAGGCCCTCGGCCTCCTCCCCGGTCTTGGCCCTGAGCACCGGCTTGGCCCCCTGCTCCCGGCAGAACCCGGCCATCCCGGCCGCCCGGTCTTCCACGTCCCGGGGGTGGCCGTCCACCGCCATGAGCAGCAGGGCCGCGGTGCCCTCCGGCAGCGCAAAGGGCAGCATCTCCTTGACGCACGACAGCGTCACGTGGTCCATGAACTCGAGAGCCGTGGGGGCCAGCCCCGAGGTCAGGATCAGGCTCACGGTCTCGGCCGCCCGGCGCCATGGTGTCGAAGCCCGCGGCCAGGGTCTGGCGGGCCGCAGGCTTGGCCACCAGGCGCAACGGTGATCCGGGTGATCACCCCCAGGGTGCCCTCCGACCCCAGAAACAGGCGGGTGAGATCATAGCCCACCACGCCCTTCATGGTCCGGGTCCCGGCGGTGATGATCTCCCCGGTGGGCAGCACCACCTCAAGGCCCAGGACATAATCCCGGGTGACCCCGTACTGCACCGCCACCGCGCCCCCGGCGCACTCGGCGACGTTGCCGCCGATGGTGCAGAAATCGGCGCTGGCCGGGTCCGGGGGATAGTATAAGCCCTCGGCCTCCACCGCCTGCTTCAGCCGGCTGAGGATGACGCCGGGCTCCACCACCGCCACCAGGTCGGGCCGGCTGATCTCCAGGATGCGGTTCAACCGGGTCAGCACTACGACAACCCCGCCCTCTATGGGCACCGAGCCGCCGCTGCGCCCGGTCCCCGCCCCCCGGGGCACCACCGGAAACCGGTGCGCATTCGCCAGGCGCACCATCGCGGCGATCTCCGCCGCCGACCCGGGAAAGACCACCAGATCCGGCATATGGGCCTGGTCCGTGGCGTCATAGGCATAGCCCCAGCGCTCCTCCGGGCTGATGAGGACGTTCTTCGGGCCGACGATGCTGGCGAGCTCTTTAATTATCGAATCTTGCATTTTTGGATTTTCAGCCGTAGGGCGGGAAAGTAAAACGCATCCTGCCTTCGGCAAATGGGTGAACTAACTTATGCCACAGCATATTCCCACTTTTGCTCCTATCGGCACGTTAGCAGAGCGGCGCGCTTCACATCTATCAGCGTTTAAGCGTCCGGTGGCTGGCGATATCACAGCTAATTGGCGGAGATATTCTTGCGCACAGGAGGCTGGTGAGCCCGGTTTCATCGGCCCAGAAATGCCGGGGATGGAGTCTTGACGGAGTCATGCGCCGGGTTTTCTCACGCGATAGCTATAGGGAAAAATGTCTGTCAATGCAACAGGACGGTCACGATACCATCCTCTGACGCTTCTTCCAGTGAGCGCTGGGCAGAAAGTAAAACATGGCAGCCATGATAATGTAATTTGTAATTAATTGCACTCCCTTAAACCAATTAGCTTTGCCGTCTCCTGCCACCATGACGCCGATCAAAACGGTCAAGAATACGGCCCCCAACAGGCCCCGGCTAAATACCAGATTGAGGGGCTGAGGGGTCAAGAAGTAACTGGCCAGCACCAATACCGGGGCCACGGGGAGGACCCATGAGGGCAGGCCAATGACCCCTCATCCCGTCGAATCACCACATAAAAAGGGCGGATTAACTCTGGGCTGAAAGCCCGGCTCAATCCGCCCCGTCAAGGGTTGGGAGGGGGTGGGGAGAGGGCCAGGGACATTTATGAAAAATAGGAAAAATCCCTGGCCCTGCCCCCCACCCGGTCTTACAACCGGTAGCGCTCCTCCACGATCTTCTCCACTTCCTCTTCCGAGGGCATGGTGTCCCGGTAGCCGGCCATGTATTGGTTCCGGAGCCACCGGAAGAGGCTGACGGTTTCGTTGATCCGGACGATCTCCGGGATGTCGCCGCTCTTCACGGTCTTGATGTGCTGGTTGTACTGGCCCAGCATGGACACCACGTCGTAAAAGGTGGCGGGGTCCCGCTTGATGCCCCGTTTGAAGGATTTGCCCTCCTTGGGATAGATCAGGTCCGGGGCCGGGTTGCCCGAGATGTCGATGCGCTGGAAGGGCCGCCGCACCGCCACCTGCCATTTCCGGGACTCCACCATCATCCGGGAGATCATCGGCCCGGCCCAGTCGTTGGTCACATGCCCCGTGGGGCAGGTGGAGAAGAACTCCACCAGGGAGGGGCCGTTGTAGGCGATGGCTTCCTTGAGGATCTTGATGGCGTAGAAGGGGTTGTCGATGGCGAGCTTGGCCGCATAGACGTGGGAAATGGCCATGGCCTGGCTGATGATCCGGCGGTGCAGGGTAGTCTTGCCGGCGTACTTTTTGCCGATGGGGGAGGTGGAGCGGTCGGTCCCGAAACGGGTGGCCCCGGATTTCTGCATCCCGGTGTTCATGTAGCCTTCGTTGTTGAAGATGACCCAGGTGATGTCGAAATTTTCCCCCAGGGCATGGTTGAAGGGGCCGTTGCCGATGTCGTAGATGGCGCCGTCCCCGGCAAAGACGATGATCTTGGTCAGCACGCTGTTGTAGCGGTTCTGGTAGGCCTGGTCCAGGCTGAACTTGGCGCCCAGGGCGGCGGCGGAGGCGGTGCCGAAGCCGTAGTGGCCCGAGGGATACATCCGGGTATTGAAGGGGTTCACCAGTTCCGAGACCTGGTCGCAGCCGGTGGCATTGATGGAGTAGATGTTGAAGCCGTGATCCAGCATGTGCTCGATGGCCCGCTTGTTCTTCTCCGACAGGATCTTGAGGCCCTGGTAGAAGGTGGCGATGCCCTGGGGATTGTTGCGCAGGGACTCCGCCGCAAAGAAGGTCAGCAGGTTGATGATGCCCTCGGAGCAGCCCGGACACAGGGTGTGCTTCCCGGGGAAGAGCTTGGAATAGACGAAGAGCACCTGGTGGTTCAGGGAGAGCTTGTCCACGTAGGGGGCCAGGTTGACAGTGTTGTCCCAGGCCCGGCAGGCCTCGGGGAGAAAGTCCTCGTCACTCACCGCGGTTTTATCCGCCATTTTCAGGGCGTCGGTGGGGCACACCTGGGCGCACACCCCACAGCCCTTGCAGGCGGCCGGGTCGGCGTTGATGTTCAAGGCGAAGCGCTCCCAGGGGATGCCCTTGGGGGGACTCTTAAACTTCTTGAAGTACCGGGTCGCTTCGTCCACCGACCGGTCAGTGACGGTGGAGATGAGGGCCGAATCGGGGCACGAGGCGGTGCAGATTCCGCAGGCAATGCACTTGGCGGCGTCATAGACCGGCAGTTGGGCGCCGATGTAGCTCATATCCCGGTAGCGGCTGGTGCCCGCGGGCACAATGGGCAGGAAATGGTCCCAGGGGACCTTCTTGCCATCCAGGATGGGCTTGACCATATTCTGGTAGAAGACCTCCTGGTAGTTCTCCGTCAGGTTCACCGGCTTGATGATGCCCATCTGATCTTTGTCGCTGAGGAATACCGGGAGCCCCGCGGTCCGGGGGCCCTGGCCGAAGTTCTCCGGCAGCGGCGGGGTATAGACCGGGGTGGTGGCGTCCAGGGCCAGGGCCCCGGGAGCCTTGTCGCTGACGTGGCCGGAGGCCTGCTCGGCGCCGTATTTGAGCAGGGAGACGTTGGACTCCAGCATTTCCCGCTTCTTGGTGCCCAGCTTCTTTTCCAGGATTTTCTTGAAGCGCTGCTCGAAATCGCGCTCGGGCAGGATGCCCATCTCCCGGTTGATCAGGCCCAGGAAGGCGGCCCCGGGGAGGTTCCGGTTCAGGTGCTGGAGGGCGGCCCGGGTGCCGTCGATGGTCATGAGCTTGATCTGCCGGTACTTGATCAGGGACTGCACCTGGGGCGAGAAGGTGGCCATGATGTCGTAGCAGCTCTTGGGCGAGTTGATCACCAGGAGGCCGTTTTCTTTCAGACCGCCCACATACTCCTTCAAGATCTGGTCCGAGAGGAACTTCTCATTGAAGAAGGCCAGGACGTCCCGTTCCGTCAATTCCGAACTGTTGCGGATGGGCTGAGAGGAGAGGCGCAGGTTCATGAACACCGGAGCGCCTTTCCGGGCGGCGCCGTAGCGGGCCCCGGACTGGATATATTTCTTGCCCGTGCCGACGTCCTGGGCATAGATGAGGGCCGCGGACTCCAGGGCGGTCTTGACGCCTTCGGCGCCCACGCCGATAAAGGTCATGCCCAACTCCCGCTCCAGGTAGCCGGGCAGGGGGGTGGGCCTGAGCGTCATGGGGCCTTCGATCCCCACGTAAAAATCCCGCTGGAACCGCCGCTTCTTTTCGTAAAAGGAGAGCATGTTCTCCACCACCGCGGCGGCGTCGTACTTGTTGAAGTCCTTGCTGCCCAGGCCGTAGACCCCGTGGAACAGGGTGGGCATGTCTTCCCGGCCATAGATGCGGTGCTCTTTCTTGCCTTCCCGGCCGGCCCGGATGGAGATTTGCAGGGAGGCCTGGACGTCCGCCAACAGGAGCTGGTTATGGGTGGTGCCGGCCCGCTCCATAACGGAGATGACCTTGGCCTTGCGCATGCCGTAGGCCAGCTCTTCGTAGCAGGGCGGGTTGAACAGCACCGGCCGCACCACGCCGATCTTGTAGCCCTTCACGTCCCGGTAGTAGTCCACCACGTCCTTGACCACGCCGGCGGCGGAGCCCAGGATGACCACGACCATGTCGGCGTCTTCAGTGCGGTAGCAGTCCACCACCTTGAGGTTGGTGCCCAGGATCTTGTTCATATGGTTCATGGCAATCACGAAGCCCCGCTTGAAGAAGCGGTACGCCAGGTCCTGAGACACCTGGCCTTCCATGGTCAGGTCCGTGTCGGTGAAGGTGCCGGTGAGGGTGCCGTGCTCGAAGTTGGGCTGGTAGATCCGGTTGGGCGGCCCCACGTAATACTCCAGGAAGGCGTCGGAGAGTTCCTTGATGTTTTCGATGGCGTGGCTCTTGATGAAGCCGTCGCCGATGACCATGGTGGGCAGCATCACCTGTTTGAGCTCGCCCACCTTGAAGGCCACGGGCAACAGGTCGTGCAGTTCCTGGTTGTCCTCGCTCACCAGCTGGGCCCAGCCGGCATTGCGCACCGCGTAGAAGTCGGTGTGGCCGCAGTGGATGCTCAAGGAGCCCTTGTTGACTTCCCGGGCCATGACGGTCATCAACACCGGCAGGCGCTTGCCCGCCACGGAAAAGAGGTTCTTGGTCTTGAGGAGCAGGCCCTGGGACGAGGTGTTGTCGGCGTAGCGCCCGCCCTGGCAGGCCATGGCCTCCACCGCGGCGATGGCCGAGAGTTCGTCGCTGGGCTGGAAATACATCAGCTCGTTGCCGAAGAGGTTTTTTTGGCCGTGGGCCGCCACCCGGGCGAAGGTCTCGGCGATGGGGGTGGAAGGGGTGATGGGATAGCCGCAGAGACCGTCCACCAGGCGGGTCAGCACCGAAATGGCCGCCTGGTTGCCATCCATCAGGACGTCCGTCCGTTTGCGCATATTCTCCAGCAACTTTGGGGGGATGGTGGCCAGGTCGAAGGCGAAGAGTTCGTTGGCGTCAAAGCGCTCCCATTCGGTGGGCCAGTCGATGGGCAGCACTTTGCCCTTCCTGACTTGCCGGAGCTGGCGGTAGGGGAGCTGCTGGCGCAAGGTATCGATTTCGGTGCTGGGTCTCATGTGGGCTTCTCCTTAGCAAGAATCTAGTATCTTTATCTTTATCGCAGAAAAATATATCCTTGGCAATTGAATTTCAAGTTACTCGCTTGAATTATCCTTCAATAAATCATAAATATATTTTTGAAGGATAACAATGGCAGCCGAATATTCTTTCCACGAATTTCAGGAAAACCAGCAGCGCACCCTGGACCAGGCCGTCCGGGCCCACCAGGCCTATCTGGAGGCCCTGGAGGCCAGCCGGCCCTTCAAGGGCGGCATGCACTGGAAGAAGATCACGCGGCCGGGAATACCTCTATAAATATCGGGATCGCTACGGGCACGGCGCACAGCCTGGGGCCCCGGTCGCCGAACACCGAGGGGATTTGGGCCGAATTTGCCCGGCAGCGCCGGGAGGCGGCCGCCCGCCTGGCCGCCCAACGCGAGCGGCTGGCGGAGGCGGCCAGGTTCTGCCGGGCGGCCTTGATTAATCGGGTTCCCGACCCCGTCACCCGGATTTTGCGGCTATCTTACGGAGGGCGGCCTGTCAGGGGCGCCGCTCATGGTGATCGGCACCCAGGCCCTGGCGGCCTACGAGTTTGCCGCGGGGGTTTTTATCGAGACTCCCAAGACCTCGCCCGGCTGGTCGGGGGCCGGCAGCCGGCTCACCCTGGCGGCCCCGGCATTGATCCCTCCGGCCGAACTACTGGCCCGGCTGCGCCGGGCGGACCGCTCTTTTCAGGTCCTCCCCGGCTCAGAGTTTGCCGCAGTCACCAAGACCGGCTTTCGGGTCAGTTGCCTGAGCCCGCCAACGGTCCGGGCCCCGCACCGGCTCAGGGCCAGAGAGGCCCAGGGGGTCACGGTGCCCGCCGATGCCGGCGATCTGGCCGCCCTGGTGAACTCGCCCAGGTTTTCCCAGGTGGTCATCGGCCGGCGGGGCGACCCGGTGACCATGGTGGTTCCCGACCCCCGGGCCCTGGCCCTCCACAAGCTCTGGCTGAGCCAGCAGGAAGGCCGGGAGCCCTTGAAGCAAGCCCGGGACCGGTGCCAGGCCGTGGCCCTGGCGGCATTGATCGTGCGCTATCTGCCCCAGTATTATTTCTTTTCCACCCAACTGCATCTCTTCCCGGCCGAAGTGGCGCGCCTGGCCGAGAACCTGGTGGAAGGCTACGAGGTGGCTGAGGATCTCTCGGCCGACTAGATAAAGGGGGGCTGGGGGAGGGGAGTTTCAGGGGAGGGCGGGGGACCCTGACGAAAAACGTCCCCCGGTCCTCTCCTCAAAAAAACTTGCCATCCTCACCCCAGCTGCCGCCAGAGGCGGATCAATGGCGGGGTGGCGCTGGCGTCTGCCGCGGCGGGGAGCGTCGCAAAGAAGGCCCGGGCAATGGACCGGCCTTTATCTTCCTGGGCCGTGGGCCAGTCACCGTAAGTCAGGGCCCCCACCTTGCAGGCCGCCACACAGGCCGGCTCCCGGCCCATCTTCTCCCGGTCCGGGCACTGGTCGCACTTCAGGGCTACCGCCAGCTTGTCCGGGGCCGCGGCGAGGGGGGCGTAGGTGAGGACCCCGAAGGGGCAGGCCATGGCGCACATGGCGCAACTGATGCAGCGCTGGGGGTCGATGTCCACCGTGCCCCGGGCGAGCGTCCCGGCGGATGGCCCCGGCGATGCAGACCTCCTGGCAGGGGGCCGGGTCGCAGTGGCGGCACTTGTTGGGAAAGGCCAGATGCCGCCCTCCCGGATAGATGCGCAGCCGGGGCTGGGGCCGGGTGGCCTCAAAAATGGCCCCGGCCAGGGTTTTCGTGGGGGAGTGCTCCACCGCACAGGCGATTCGGCACTGGAGACAGCCGACGCACCGCTCGGGACGAACAATGACGGTTTTCATCTTTTCCCTCTATCGGATGTGATTCACCATGAACTGTCCGGTTATTAACTCTCGTTCCCAAGCTCCTTCTTGGGCCGTCGGGCCACCCATCCATGATGAAAAGCCATGTATTACTCTTGGAATCTTGAAAGCGGAGCTTTCTGCAGCACCAGGAGCTTGGGAACCAGAAAAACCGTGGGGCGGGCCTCCGCACGCTGCCGGGGACGGCCGCCCTACCATGGTTTCTTATCCCCACATCCTTCCCGGGTTGAGATTTCCGGCGACCGGCAGTTGCTGCGCCATCAGCTGAAAATAAATCCCCGCGTCCTCCACCGCGCCCACCAGGGTGAGGCCCACCAGTTTGCCGTCCCGGTAGATGAAGCTGCGGTAGTGGCCCCGGCAGTTCGTCCAGTTGGCTCACCGTCTCGCAGCCCTCTGCGTCTTGAGGACCCAGGCCCCCGGTGATGATATGAAAACCTCGCAGGGACAGGCTGTTCTGGGGCAGGAGCCCGTCGTAGGAGAGGGCCGCCCCGGCCAGGTTGGCCCCGGCCACCCGGCCCTGGGCCACCGCCGCCGGCCAGATATGGTAACCGGCCCGTTTCCCGGTCAAGAGGTGGTAGGCGTGGGCGCAGTCTCCGGCGGCAAAGATGTGCGGGATCGGCGGTCCCCAGCTGCTGGTCCACCGGGATGCCCTCCGGCCCCGCCAGGTCGGTCCCGGCCAGGAACTCCACGTTGGGGGCCACCCCGATGGAGAAGAGCACCGCCTGGCAGGGGAGTTCCCGGCCGTCGTTGAGGGTGAGGGCGCGGACCCGGCCCGCCTCGCCCCAGATGGCCTCGGGCCAGGCATGGTGAATAATCTCGATGCCCATCCGGGTGAGGGCCGCCTGGAGCAGGGCCGCGGCGGTGGCGTCCAGGACCCGGGACAGAGGCTGGGCCCCCCGGGCCACCAGGGTTACGGTCAGGCCCCGCCGGGCCAAGGCGTCTGCGGTCTTGAGCCCCACGGCGCCGGCCCCCACCACCACTACCCGGCCGGCTTGCGGCAGACCGGCCGCCAGGCGCTGCCAGTCGGCCAGGGTGCGCAGGGTGTAGACGCCGGAGAGCTCCTCCCCCTTAAGGCCCAAAAGGCGCGGCCGGGCCCCCGAGGCGATGAGCAGGCGGTCGTAGGGTATGGCCCTCCCGCCCAGGAGGTGCACGGCGTGGGCCGCCGGGTCCACCCGCACCACCGGCTCCCCCAGGAGGGGCTCGAAGTTCCACTCCCGGAAATAGTCTTCGCCCTTGAGCCAGACCTTCTCCCGGGAGACCTCGCCGCTCAGGACATACGTCAGCAGGGGTCGGCTGTACAGGGGTTGAGCTTCTTCGCTGATAACGGTGATGGGGTGGTTCGGGGCGTAGCGCCGGAGCGTCTCCGCGGCCTTGCACCCCGCGGCGCTGGCCCCGATAATCACATAGCGCATGCTTTATCTTACCGCGGATTGCGCTTTTCTGGAAAGGAAAATAGCACGGGACTTCCGGTCTTGCGGAAATTTGGCGCATATAGTAGGTTTTGGTTCGAGGCTGGTCTCAGGGAGCAACCGCCAGGCATAACGAATGCCGCTGTAGGGCGGGTTTTAAACCCGCCCCTACGGGCACACAACTTTTTCTCTCTGGGGGACAAGTTGCTGTTAGTCCGCCTCTTGCCAAGGGGGCACAGGTGGAACCTGTGCCACTAAAGGTGGCGGGTACGGCAAGCCCGCACCACTAGTCCTGTCACTCTCAGCGAAGAACAATGCAACATATATCCCTTACGGAGGAACCCCATGAAACCCATATCCCGGGCCTTGATGAGCGTCACCGACAAGAGCGGCCTGGTGGAATTCGCCAAATTCCTGGCGGGCTACCAGATAGAAATCCTGTCCACCGGCGGCACCGCCAAGCTCCTGCGGGACAACGGCGTCCCCGTGGTGGAGGTCTCGGACTTCACCGGCTTCCCCGAAATGCTGGACGGCCGGGTCAAGACCCTGCACCCCAAGGTCCACGGCGGCATCCTGGGCCGCCGGGACCTCATCAGCCACCAGGAGCAGATGGCCGCCCACGGCATCGTCCCCATCGACCTGGTGGTGGTCAACCTCTACCAGTTCGAAAAAACCGTGGCCAAGCCCGGCTGCACCCTGGAGGACGCCATCGAGAACATCGACATCGGCGGCCCCACGATGCTCAGGGCCGCGGCCAAGAACTACCCGGCCGTGACCGTGGTGGTGGACCCGGCGGATTATCCCCAGCTCATGGCCGAAATGAAGGCCAACCAGGGCGCCACCAACCTCGCCACCCGCTTCAACCTGGCCCGGAAGGTCTTTAAGCTGACCCACGAATACGACGGGGCCATCACCCGCTACCTGGCGGACCAGAGCCTCACCGGCTGAATGGGCGCACCCCCCACCATCACCATGAGCCGGGGCCGCCAGATCGACCTGAGCGGCCCCCAGTACTACCAGGACCTGCTCACCGGCATTGCCCTGGAAATCCTGAACGAGCTCAATGAGCTGGAAAAGCTGGACCTGGCTTCCCTGGGGGAAGACGCCCTCGAACAGGTGGTGAGCATCACCCAGATCCGCCTGCTCAACGAGCTCTATTACGGCCTGGGGCAGCTCCGGGCGGCGGGGCTGGAGCCCGACGTGAAGCGGGCCATCCAGGACCTGCGGGACATCTGGAACCGCTACATCGACAGCACCAACCGCCCGGCCGCCCTGAAATTCCAGGTGGAGGCGGAAGAGGAGCAGGTGCAGTAGGGAGAGCAGGGGTCAGGGGTCAGGGGATCAGGAAAAGGCCCTTACTGCCCGGCACGTTCCATCATTTTGTCTAGTTTTCAGATTTCTGGAGTGGCTAAACTTCTTCCCGGGGCCGTAGCGGGAAAGCGAAGCGCATCCCGCCTTTCGCATCTTACTCCCCCGTCAAACTGCGTGCCGCCCGGCGGAGCGCCGCAACGTCGGCCAAATCCTCCGGCCTGCCTGAAGCGAGTTTCGCCGCAATCAGACTATCCGCATCGATAAAGGGAATCTTCAAGCCTGCGTCGATCTCAACTTCAACCCGCTTTTCCCAGGCCGTGTTAAAATCGACACCGCTGATTTCCGGCAAAATATCGATCATCAGAGGCGGGTGCCCCATACGGTAAAACTTGCCCGGCTCGATAAGATCTTCCGGGGTCAGGTCTTGCAGCGGAGCGCCAAACGCCGCCAGGGCTGCATAAACCGCTTCGGCATTGGCAACGTCCGCCTTGATGAGAATGTCCAGGTCTTTGGTTGCCCGCGGTTGGGCATGGAAGGAAACGGCATAGCCGCCAACCACAAGGTATTTAACCTTATGGCCGTTGAACCGCGACAAGAGTTCTTTGAAGTCTTGATACATTGATGGCGGGGTCTTTCAGCCGGTAAGCTTCGGTGGTTATCTCGGATACGGCGGCAATGCGTTCACGGGCGGGCCTGCCCTGCCAGTATTGATATTCCTCGTCCTTCATGGCCTCAAGGCGCTCAAATTTCCTGATCGGAAAACGTGATTTTCTGTCCATAGGCTTGACCCTGGTCCAATTATTAAAATTAATTATATCATTTTCAGCACCGAAACGTGAGCACCTACCTGACCCCTAACCCCCGCTTTTCAGCGCTTCGGCCTGGTGATAATGCACCCCGATGTCCCGGCGCAGGGCCAGGCGGTTGCCCTGGTCATCTTCCCGGGGGATCACCCGGATCTTGCCGTTGTCGAAGGCGTTGAGCAGCTTCTGGCGCAGGGGCTCGGCGGCCTGCCCCATGGTGTGCCCGGCCTTGACGGTGGCGTTGGCCAGGAGATACGCCACCCGGGAGCCGTCGGACTTGAACCGGCCCTCGACATAATCCATGGCGGACGGGATGACCGTGAGCTTCTTTTTGTCGAAATAGTCGAAGTCCATCTCCACCACTTCGCCCTTGGTCAGGGACCAGGGGTAGCCCTTCTGCTGCTTGGGGCCGCCGGGGCCGGTCACCAGGGCCATGCACAGGGAGACCTGGTCGGACCGCACTTCCGGGACGACTTTATCCAGCGTGCCGTCCGCCATGGCGGTAACCAAGGCCCCCAGGTTGCGCAGCCGTTTCACCACGGGCTGGAACTCCGGCTCCCCCGGGCGGATGTTGATCTCGCACACCCGGATGGCCGTGGGCTGAAAATTGCCGTCGAAGGAGGCGAAACAGCCCGGATAGAGCACGCCGGGGCGCAGGGTGCCCTGCTCGGCCATGAGCCGGATGAGGGGCCGGGCGAGGGTCTCGTCGGCCAGCGCCAGCAAGGCGGGGGATTCCAGGGGGTGGGGCGAAATGGACGCCCATGCCGCCGGTGATGGGATTGTCCAGGCCCGGGGGCCGCTCAAAGCGTTCCGGGTAATCCATGGCGGTGGGCAGAATTTGATAATGGCCCTGCTTATCCACCAGGATGGTGAAGCTGATCTCCACCCCGGACATGCGGGCCTCGATGAGCAGGGGCCAGGGGGATTTTTTCCCGCAGCCGCGGGCTGTAGGCATCCTTGTAGTCTTTCATCAGGCCGTCGTAAACATCTTTGACGTCCCAGGTGTTGAGCATGATCCGGGCGCCTTTGCCGCCGGCGCTGTAAGGGTATTTCAAGACCGCGCCGCCGAATTCGTGGAGATAGGCCAGGCAGGTCTTTAACACCGCCGGGTAATCCCGGGCCTCCACCTCGGCCCAGGCCGGGGCCACCAGGACCCCCGCCTGCTCACAGTAACGCTTGCCGGCGATCTTGTCGGCCTCATACGAAACCCCGGCGGCGGCCATGCCGATGATGCGGTCCCCGAACCCGGCCTCGGTCACCCGGTCCACCAGCCCCTCAAACAGCAGGCCTTCCGGCATCACCAGGGCCACGTCCAGGGCGCCGGTCTGGAAGGCCGAAATCAGGGCCGCGGCATAGGATGGGGCCGAGTTGTCGGGCACCGGAATAAAATCGACGGGCCAGCCCATTTTTTGGGCAAAAGGCTCCATGGCCCCGGTGCCTTTGACGACCACCCCGCGATACTCCCCGGGATAAAGCTCGCTCCGGGAGCGGCTGGTCTCCAGGGCGGCCAGCAGGGTCCTGCCGTCCGTCCCCACAAAACCGATTTTCTTTTCTGTCATAGTGCGGCTCTCAGGTAAAAGCAGGCAATTTATCTGCATCATATATTATCTCAGGGTGGCAAATCCATCAAAAACCGTCCCGCTTCCGGGGCCGGGAGTTGATATTGCCAAGGATGTTCAATAATTGACATCAGGCTAATAATTATTACCTTAAAGAGACATAAAGGGATTAAATTTGAGCAGGAGGAAGCAAAAATGGCAACTTTCGTAGTTTTGGCCAAATGGACGGAGAAGACTTTTGGGACAATGAAAGATGCACCCGCCGCGGCCGCGGAGATGAAGAAAATGGTCACGGATATGGGGGCGCAAATCAAGGGCTGGTATTTACTCATGGGGCAATACGATGAGATATGTATTTTGGAGGCCCCGAATGCCGAAACCGTAGCCAAAATCCTCATCCCGATGGGTGCGAAATACGGCGTCAAAACCGAGACCCTGCAAGCGTTCAGCGAAGCCGAGGCCCTGGCCCTCTTTGGCGGCATGAAATAAAGCCTAACCTCTATCCCTTTGGCAGCGGCCTGCGGGCCGCGGTTTTGTCCGGAGCTTTCAGGCCTGAAGTCCGGTGATATGCTGCGTGGAGCGGAGGACGGGCATGGAAGAATCTGTCAGCATCCCGGGGCCGGGAATCACCCTGGAAGGCCGGTTATCGGTGGGCGCGGCGCCCGGCGGGGCGGTCATCACCCACCCTCACCCCCTGTTCGGGGGGGACATGGCCAACAACGTGGTATTGACTGCGGTCCGGGCCCTGGCGGCCCGGGGGATGTCCGCGCTGCGTTTCAACTTCCGGGGGGTGGGGCGGAGCACCGGAACTTACGGCGGCGGCATCGAGGAGGCCGACGACGTGGCCGCGGCCCTGGCGTTCCTGAAGTCCCGCACTCCCGGCCCTCACTTGTGTTCTGGGCTACTCCTTCGGGGCCGCGGTGGCGGGCCGGGCCCTGCTCAAGGGATTGAGCGCCGACGGCGCCATCTTTGTCGCGCCCCCCATCGCCTTCATGGACCTGAGTTTTCTCCCCCGGGTGCCGGGGCTCAGGCTCATTATGGTGGGGGACCGGGACGAACTCTGTCCCCTCCCGAGCCTGCGGGCGCTGATGGCGGAGGGCCAGCCGTCCCCTGGAGAGACGCCACCTGAAATCCGGGTCATTGAGGGCGCCGACCATTTCTTCAGCAACGGCGAGGCGGAGCTGTTCCGGGTGTTGCGGGACTTTCCCCTTTAGCCGCCGTTCATGGGCCTTGGCCTCCCCCGCCACCGTGAACAAGTGGCAGGGTGGAATTGAATGAATGGCAAATTTAGACCCCTGCAGAAAATCTCTATCGTTATCCTTTCTCATTAAAATGTAGCGTAGGCGCCCTCGCCTGCGCCTAAATAGAGTATGGACAGCCAGGGCGGCTGTCCTACATGAGACTTTTGAAGAGGTCTCAAATCCTCTCAGCCAAGATTTCGCCTACGCCAGGTAAGTGGACCCCACCGGCAGCTGGGCGGCGGCGGCAAGGTCGGTCAGCCATAAAAGCTCGCCGTTTTGCGGCCGGATGAGTTGGGCCGGGAGGCGCTCGGGGTCATGGGGGCCGTGGAGGACCTCCCTGAGGACTCCGGCCTTGGACTCGCCTGCTACCAGGAAGGCCACGAGCGCCGCCTGGTTGATCAGGGGGGCCGTCAACGTGACCCGGTAGAGGTCGGTCTCGGCCAGGTAGACCGCCGCGGCCCAGCGCTCCCTTTCCGCCAGCACCGTGGTCCCCGGGAACAGCGAGGCGGTGTGGCCGTTGTCCCCCAGGCCCAGGAGAACCAGGTCGAGGATAGGGGGCTGCCCGGCAAAGAAGGCCCGGAGTTGCGCCTCGTAGTGCCGGGCCGCGGCGGCCGGGTCATTGGCGCAGTCCAGGGGGTGAATCTGGTCAGCGGGGATGGGGACGCGGTCCAGCCAGGCTTCCTTCGCCAGGCGGGCGTTGCTCCGGGGATCGTTGAGGGGCACGCAACGCTCGTCCCCCCAGAAGATGTGGACCCGGTCCCAGGGCGCCTGATCCACCCAGGGCGGCGCGGCCAGCAGCTCATAGGTGCGCCGGGGGGTGCTGCCCCCCGAGAGGGCCACGCTGAACCGGCCCCGGGCGGCCACGGCCAGGTTCGCCTGCTTCACCAGCAAGGCGGCGGCGGCCCGGCTCAGAGACTCCAGGTCGGGATAGACTTCGATCATGGCTGAACCGTGGTGACCCGGCAGACGGGCTGGTCTTCCTGGCACTGGAGAAAGGTGGGGGTCACCCAGCTGCGTCCGTCGTGGGCCAGCAGGGTCTCGGCCATTTCCGGACCCCAGGTGCCCGCGGCATAATTGGGAATGTCCGTGGGCTTGATGCTGTCCCAGGCCTCCAGAATGGGCATGAGTATGGACCAGGCCACCTCAGTCTGGTCGGCCCGCATGAACAGGGTGGCATCCCCCAGCATGACGTCCAGCAGCAGGGTTTCATAGGCCTCCGGGGTGGCGATCTTAAAGGCCTCCCGGTAGAAGAATTGCATCATCACCGGCGCCAGGCGCATGGTCAGGCCCGGATACTTGGCCTCGAAACGGAGGAAAATGCCCTCTTCGGGCTGGATGGCAATGATGAGCCGGTTGGGCCGCCAATCCATGACCGCCCCGGCCGGGAAGCTTTGGTGCGGCACCTCCCGAAACTGGATGGACACCTCCGAAATCTTGGCGGGCATTCTTTTGCCGGTGCGCAGATAAAAGGGCACCCCCTCCCAGCGCCAGTTGTCCACATAGAGTTTGAGGGCGGCAAAGGTATCGATGGTGGAATCCGGGGCCACGTTGGTTTCGCTGCGATAGCCCTGCACCTGTTGCCCATCGATGCTGCCGGCCCCGTACTGGCCCCGCACCGCGTGGTTATGGACCGCCTCCGGGAAGATGGGCCGGATGGCCCGGAGCACGTCCACCTTCTTGTTGCGCATCTCATTATCGTTGAAAGAGTTGGGCGGCTCCATGGCAATGAGGCACATGATGGTCAGCAGGTGATTCTGCACCATGTCCCGCAGGGCCCCGGCATGGTCATAATAGTGGCCGCGGCTGCCCACCCCGTCGGTCTCCGCCACGGTGATCTGGACGTGGTCGATGTAGTGGCGGTTCCAGATGGGCTCGAACAGGGTGTTGGCAAAGCGAAAGGCCAGGATGTTCTGGACCGTCTCCTTGCCCAGATAGTGGTCGATGCGAAAAATCTGGGATTCCTGAAAGATCTCCCCCAGGGTGCGGTTCAGGGCCCGGGCGGAGGCCAGGTCATGGCCAAAGGGCTTTTCCACCACGATGCGGGAGCGCTTGCGGTCCTGGTTCAGCCTGGCCTTGCCCAGTTCCCGGGCCACCGGGTCAATCATCCGGGGCGGCAGGCTCAGGTAAAAGATGCGGTTGGCCTTGGCATCCCAGGCCTTATCCTGGTCCGCCAGTTTCTTGGCCAGCTCGTTGAAGACCCCGGGTTGATCCAGGTCCGCGGCCATGAAGCTGAGATGGGCGGCAAAACCCTGCCATTCTTCGTCGGTGGTTTTCCCCCGGCGGGAAAATTTGTCCACGCCCTCCCGGAGATGCCGGCGGAAGTCCTCGTCGCTGGTGTGCCGGTGGCCGGTGCCGATGATCAAAAACTGCTCCGGCAGCCAGTGGTCCAGGTAGAGGTTGTACAGGGCGGGTATGAGCTTGCGCCAGGAGAGGTCGCCGGCCCCCCCGAAAATGACAAAGACCGTGGGCTCCGGCCGGTGATCGGTTCCCATAAGAACTCCTTAAACCAGACCTATAGGTCGTGCAGCGGCGGTGCACTCACCGCCCCTAAGTCTCCATTCTATCTGCCCGCTCACTTCTCTTCCCACTCGGTGTGGAAGGTGCCGGGGCCATCGAGGCGCTCGTAGGTATGCGCCCCGAAGAAGTCCCGCTGGGCCTGTATCAGGTTGGCTGGCAGCAGGGCGCTGCGGTAGGCGTCGAAATAGCTCAGGGTCGCCATCAAGGCCGGGGCCGGCAGCCCCAGGGTGGCGGCCGTTATCACCACTTCCCGCAAGTCCGCCTCCCGGCTCATGAATTCCTTGCCCAGGCGGGGGTCCATCAGGGGGTTGGGCAACTCCGCTTTGGCCTTGTAGGCGGCTGCGGATGTCTTCCAGGAGGGCCGCCCGGATGATGCAGCCGCCCCGCCAGATCCGGGCCACGGCCTCCAGGTCCAGACCATAATCGTAGGTGGCGGAGGCCTTCTGGAGCAGGGCCAGCCCCTGGGCGTAGGTGGCGATCATGCCGGCGTAGAGGGCGTTTTTCACCTGGCCGATTAACCGCTGCCGATCACCTGTAAAGGTGGAGGTGGGCCCGGTGAGGAACTGGGACGCGCTCTCCCGTTCCTCTTTGTAGCCCGACATATCCCGCATGACCACCGCCACGTCGATGGTGGGCGTCCCCACCTGGAGATCCATGGCATCCCAGGAGGTCCACATGCCGGTGCCCTTTTGCCTGGCCTTGTCCAGGATCATGTCCACCAGGGGCTTGCCGGTGCGGTCATCCTGGCGGGTAAAAATCTTGGCGGTGATTTCCACCAGAAAGGAGTTGAGCTCCTCCCGGTTCCAGCGGTCATAGATGGGGGCCAGTTCGGCCGGCGTCAGCCCCAGACCCCGCTTAAACAGATCATAGGTTTCGACGATGAGTTCCATGAGGCCATACTCGATGCCGTTGTGGACCATCTTGACGTAGTGGCCGGCGGAGCGCGGCCCGAGGTAGGCGACGCAGGGTTCGCCCTTGACGTGGGCCGCGGCCGCCTCCAGGATGGGGGCCACCCGGTCGTACATCTCCCGGGAGCCGCCGGGCATCAGGCTGGGGCCGTAACGGGCCCCGGCTTCGCCCCCGGAGATTCCCATGCCCATGAAGTTGAACTGCTTGCGGGAGAGAAATTGGCCCCGCCGGTTGGTATCGGTGAAATGGGAGTTGCCGCCGTCGATGATCAGGTCGCCGGGTGACAGCAAAGGCAAAAGTTCCTGGATCACCGCGTCCACCGGATCCCCGGCCGCCACCAGCATGATGATGGCCCGGGGCAGGCGCAGCCGCCCGACGAACTCTTTCAGGTCATAGCCGGCCTGGATGGGACGGGCGCCCACCTCGTTTTCCATGAAGTCCTTGGTCTTCTCGGTGGTGCGGTTATACACCGCCACGGCAAACCCGTGGTCCGCCATGTTCAGGACAAAATTGCGCCCCATGGTCCCCAGGCCGATCAGGCCGATGTCACAACCCTGATTGCTCATAGACGATCTCCGATTAGCTTAATCTTCTCAAGGCGCACCCGGGTGTACTTCCCTGGCGGGCGGACAGGCAGGTCCGCTCCTGCGCCTGGTATGCAGATCTCTGGTTTTCGCCGGGTATCCAGGCCTCAATCCTCCACCGCCAACCCCAGGCCCTGCAAGGAGTTGCGGGTGGCTTCGAAGCCGGTGTGGTGAATGCCGTTGATCCCCAGGCTTTGGGCAATTTCGACAAACAGGGCCCGGTCATCGATATAGACGGACCGGGCCGGCTCCGCCTGGGAGATGTCCAGGGCCATGCGGTACATGTCCACGTCGGGCTTGCGGAAGTGGACAAAACAGGACGACACGAAAAAATCAATGAAAGCCGTCAGATCGAACTTTTGGATGCGGTGGATGGTGAGTTCCCGGCCTTCATTGCTGATGGCCGCGGTCTTCAAGCGGTGTTTCCACTTGAGGCCGCTCACCAGGTTGATCATCTCCACCTTGGGCTTGGACTGGGCGAACATGAACGCCTTGAAGTCCTCCCGGGTGAACGGCCGCTCCCGGTTAAACACCACCTGATTGAGGTAGGTGTCCAGGTTGAGCTTGCCTTCCTCATAGGTGTCGAAGCTCATCTTGTGCCGGTCGTTCAAGTCCTCAAAATCCAGCCCGAATTTTTGGGCCGCATCCCGGCGTATATGGCGGTCCCAGCCGTTGGTGAGCAGGACGCCGCCGATATCCAGAAACAGGTGGGTGATGGAGGTGGCGCTCACGGTTTGCCTCCCGACAGGACCTCCCGGCGCTTGCCCTCCAGGGTGGCCATGAGGGAATCGAAGGGCTGGTTGAACTTCTCCACCCCCTCGTCCTCCAGCTGCTGGGTCGCCTGGTTGAGATCAATCCCCAACTCCGGCAGGCGCTGGAGGTAACTGGCGGCCCGGTCCACCGCCTCCGTCAGGCGGGAGGCGGGGTCGCCGTGGTCCCGGTAGGCCTCCAGGGTTTCCGGGGGCAGGGTGTTGACGGTGTCGGGTCCGATGAGGGGCTCCACGTACTTGACATCGGGGTAGGCCGGGTTCTTGGTGCTGGTGCTGGCCCACAGGAGGCGCTGGGGCCGGGCCCCCGACCCCGCCAGTTTCTTAAACCGGGCGCTTCCGAAAATTTCCTGATAGATGCGGTAAGCTTCCTTGGCGCTGGCGATGGCCACCTGGCCGATCAGGTCCTTCGCCGCCTGGGCCTGGGGTCCCCCGGCGGCCGCCAGCTTTTCCAGCCCGGGGTCCAGCAGCACGTCGATGCGGCTCAAAAAGAAACTGGCTACCGACGCCACCCGGTTCAGGGGCTGGCCCTGGGCCGCCCGGGCCTCCAGCCCGGCGATATAGGCCTCGGCCACTTCCCGGTAGCGGGGCAGCCCGAAGAGCAACGTGACATTGACGTTGATGCCCTCGGAGATGAGCTGCCGGATGGCCGGCAGGCCCTCCTTGGTGGCCGGCACCTTGATCAGGACATTGGGGCGCGATCAGGGCCTGCCACAGGTGGCGGGCTTCGGCAATGGTGCCGTCGGTGTCCCGGGCCAGGTGAGGATTGACTTCCAGACTGACGAAGCCGTCTTTGCCATCCACCCGGTCATAGAGGGGCCGGAAGACATCCGCGGCCCTCCCCACATCCTCCACGGTGAGGGTCTCGTAAATCTCCTTCACGGACTTGCCGGCCTGGACCAGGCTGCGGATGGCCTCGTCATAGTCAGTGCTTCCCGCAATGGCCTTTTGGAAAATCGACGGGTTGGACGTCACCCCCTTGAGGCCGTCCGCATCGATGAGCTTTTTCAGTTCCCCGGATTCGATCATCTGCCGGCGGATATAATCCAGCCAGACGCTCTGGCCAAAGGTACCCAGTTTCACCAAAGGATTCTCGCCCATATCTGATCTCCTATCTTTCCAACGCCTTGATTTTGCCCAGGCGCCGCTTGAAGCGCTCGGACCCTTTGAAGCTGGCCCGTAAAAAGATCTGAATCAGCTCCCAGGCCAGGGCGTAGCAGGTCACCCGGCCCCCCAGGCAGATGATGTTCATGTCGTCGTCTTCCACCCCCTGGCGGGCGGAGTAGGGATCGGTGATGAGCGCCCCCCGGGCCCCCGGCACCTTGTTCACCGCCACGCAGGCCCCACCCCGCTGCCGCAAAAGGCGATACCCCGGTCCACCTCACCTTGAGCCACGGCCTGGGCCAGGGGCACCACCAGGTCGGGAAAGTCGTCGGTGGGCACATATTCATGGGCGCCGTAGTCAACCACTTCGACCCCCAGGGCCTTGAGGTCTTCCTTCATCTGCTCTTTCAGTTCGAAGCCGCCGTGATCCGCGGCAATGCCCAGGCGCATGGTATTTCCCCTTTTCCTGATTGATGGCCAGGGTCGCCGGCGCACCCCGCGACCAGCCGGTTGGCGCATTGACTAGAGGTAGGGGCGGGTTTTAAACCCGCCCCTACCGCATCTTTCGGCTATTTTCCCTGCTTTATCTGCTTCACCAACTTGACAATGGCGCTCCGGGAAATGTCCTCGAAATCCATGAGTTCAGCGGGCTTCCCGGTTTTAGGTTTTTTGGTCACCGCCAAAGCATAGACCTTGACCGGGTTGGGGGCCAGGGCCGCCATGACCGCCTCGCCGATGCCGCCGGCGGGATAGTGGTCTTCCACGGTGATGAGGCCTTGGGTGGCCTGGGCGGCCTGAAGCAGCGTGGCCGCGTCCACCGGCTTGACGCTGTAGAGGTCGATGACCCGGATGTTGATGCCCTCTTGCTGTAAGGCATCATAGGCGGCCAGGGCTTCAAACAGCGTGACGCCGGCGCCGATGACCGTCGCCACGTCGCGGTCGCTCTGGCGCAGCACCTTGCAGCCGCCCAGGGGGAATTTTTCCTCGGGGCCGTAGATAATCGGGGTGCCCATGCGGGTGGTCCGGATATAGACGATGCCGGGGTGTTCCAGGGCGGCCTCCACCAGGCGCTCCGTGGACACCGCCTCCGCAGGGATACAGGACCACGCTGTCCCGGATGGACCGGAACATGGCCAGATCCTCCAGGCCCATCTGGGACGGCCCGTCTTCGCCGATGGAGACCCCGGCGTGGGACCCGCAAAACTTCAGGTTGGGCTCGGAGTACTGGCTCATGCGGACCTGGTCGAAGGCCCGGGAGAAAAAGGCCGCAAAGGTGGAGACAAAGGGGATCTTGCCCCGGGTGGCCAGGCCCAGCCCGGCGCCCACCATGTTTTGCTCGGCGATGATACATTTCGAAAAACTGCTTGGGGATAGGCGTCTTCAAAGATCTCGGCGTAGGTGGAGTTGCTTACCTCGCAGTCCAGGCTCACCAGCTGGGGAAACTGGGGATAGAGCCGTTTCAGGGCGTTGCCGTAGGCCTTCCGGGTGGCCAGGGAATCGCCTTTTTTGTAGGCCAGGGGCGCGGCGGCCTGGGGTTTAACCTCCGCCGGCTTCAGGTCTTCGGGCCGGCTCACGACTGCCCCGGACCGCGTGATCCACCGGGCCCAACTCCGGCAGGGCCCTGGCCAGCTCTTCCTGATTCAGGGTCTTGCCGTGCCAGCCGTTCTTGTTCTCGATGAACGACACCCCTTTGCCCTTGATGGTATGGGCGATGATCATGACGGGTTTGTCGGTCACCGTCATGACCTGCTCATAGGCGGCCAGGACCTCGGGAAAGGAGTGGCCGTCCTTGACGATGATGGTCTCCCAGCCGAAGGCCTTGATGCGGTTCTCGTAGGCCATCAGGTCCCAGCCGTACATGGTTTCGCCCCGCTGGCCCAGGCGGTTGACGTCCAGGACGCCCACCAGGTTATCCAGCTTATAGTGGGCCGCCAGCTGCATGGTCTCCCACTGGGAGCCCTCGGCCATTTCGCTGTCGCCCAGGAGCACATAGGTGGTGTAGGGCAGCTTATCCAGGTACTTGGCGTTCAGGGCCACTCCCAGGCCGATGGACAGGCCCTGCCCCAGGGAGCCGGTGGCCGCTTCGGTGTAAGGGAAGCTCATGGTGGGGTGGCCTTCCAGGGGGCTGCCGAAATGGCGGTAGGTCATGAGTTCCGCGGCCGTCAGCTTGCCGGCCATGGCCCACAAAGCTATAAAAGAGCGGGGTGGCGTGCCCCTTGGAAAAGATGAGGCGGTCGTTGTTGGGGTGCTTGGGGCTGATCCAGGTCGTACCGGAAGATGCCCCCGAACATGAGGCCGGCCATCAGTTCGGTGGCCGACAGGGATGACGTGGGGTGGCCGGAGCCGGCCTGGGTGGTCATGGTGAGAATAGAGTACCGCATCAGGGTGGCCAGTTTCTCCAGGTGCTCCAACTTTTGCGCCTCGGTCATGTCAAACCTCCTCCTTGGGGCCGGCTTGAACTCGCCTGGTTACCAGAAGCCTGACTGGGAACCGGCATTTAAAGGGAGTGTTATTTATCAGGAATGACACCGAAACATTCCTACTCGCAGGTAAGAGCGTCCCCGAATCCGTCATTCTAAGGGATGCAGGCCGGCTCACTCTCATGTGATCTCCTATAACTATCAGGAAATACAAGGACCGTTCGCCTCGGTCACCGTGCATGGCAGATATTGCTCCGCTCAGAGTCAACTACGGTATCTTTTCTTAAACTTAAGAACGAAACCCCATTTGGCAATATCCCGGGCGCACAAAGATGGCTCACTCATGGCTTTACCGGGAAGGTCAGTTCGGCCCCGCAGGCGCCGATCACGCCCACCAGGGGCATTAAGGCGCACAGCAAGCCCAGGTAGACCAGGCTGGGCCCCCCGGGGAACTGCGCCAGGATTTCCGGGTTGAGATAACGCCAGACCCAGGCGGAGGCCCCCGCGAGCAGCAGCACCGGGGACAGGATGAGCTTGATGACCACGGGCTTGAGGGGCCTGGACTCGTAGTTCAGCCACCAGGTGAACCAGCCGGTGACCATGGCCACCGGGGTGAAGAGCACGCCGCCTCCCAGGCAGTGGAAGCCCGTGACTTCGAAGGATTTTACCCCGGTGAGGAGAGAGAGCAGGGTAAAGACCGGGGCGGCGATCATGAAGACGATGGGGAAGTGGACCACCATGGGGTGGGGATGGCGGCGCAGGAGCGGTACCCGTTTCACTGCCCGGTGCCAGAACTCCCGGGCCGCCGAGGTCTTGGCCGCCGGGACTTCGGGGGCTGCGAGCCTCTTCCTTGAGGACCCCGACCTGGGGATAGCGCTCGAAGACTTCCTCCCCGTGGGGGGCGTCCGGGAACTCGCCGGTGAGGTCGTGTCCGGCGTGGTGTTGGCCCATGTGGTCGCCGTCCGCCCACAAGCCGCTGCCGCTGACGTCGTAGACCTTGCCCCGGAAGGCAATATAAATGGGCTGGCCATCCGCACCGGAGCCGGCGGCCAGTTCCGCCAGGGTGAATTCCCGTCATTTCGTCAGAGTTTTTGGCTCAATTCGATTATCCTTGCTGGGAGCCCGGCGCCGGGGCCTCTCCCTCCAGGGGGAAGGTGAGCATACCCCCGAAATAGCCGTTGGCCGTCACCAGCGGCGCCAGGGACAGGACCAGGAAAAAGTAGATAAGGTTGATGCCGCTCAGGTCGGTAAGGACCAGCGGGTCGAGCCAGCGCCAGATAAAGGCCGCCGTGGCGATGAAGGTCACTGCGTAGGACAGGGCTTTTTCCAGGCGCACGGTGCGATCCGCCCCGCTGGGATAATTGAGCCATTGGGTGAACAACCCCGTGGCCACGGTGGGCGGCAGGGTGAGCAGCCCGCCTCCCAGGCAGTAAAAGGCGCTGTCATCGAAGGCGCGGTTCCCGGTGAACCGGTAGAGCAGGCTGAAGAAGGTGGCGGACAGTAAGAACACGATGGGGAAATGGGCCAGCAAGGCATGGGGGTGGCGCCGGAGCCGGGGAAAACGCTCCAGGAGCCGGGCCAGGGCCGGCGGCAGCTCCGGGTAATCCGGGGTCGGGGACCCGAGGTCCCTCCCCGTAACCCCGGGGGCGGCTGGTTGGCTAAGCATCTGTTTTCCGTTGGCAACCACGGTTCTATTACACCAGGCTGGACAGGGCCAGACTTAACATGGCCAGGGGGTAGGCGCTGGCCCGGTTGAAAAGGGCCGCGGCCTGGGCCGGGTCTTTGGTCCGGTAGAGGCGATAGCCCGGGAGCAGGAGGAGATAGCCGCCCGCGGCCAGGGCCAGGCCCACCAGGAGCGGCGAAAACCGCAGCGGGGCGACCCAGAGCAGCAGCGCGCTCAAGGCCACGCTGAGGCCGAGGGCCCCCAGGACCATGGCGCCGGCTCCCTCGGGGCCGCAGTACACCGGGATAGTTTGGGCGCCCAGGCGTTGATCCTCCTTAAGATCGTGCCAGTCGGCGGGGATATTTTGCCCCCCGATCTCCCAGCAGAAGAGCCACAGAAACAGCAGGAGCACTAATCCCCGGGAGGGGTGCGGGGACACGGCAAAGACCGCGGCCACCCCGCCCAGGGTTTTGACCAGGCCGCTGACTAACGTTCTGAGATGGCTGACCCGGAGCAGCCAGCAATAGACCGCCTCAAGCAGGCATCCAGCCAGAAAGAGATAAGCGCACACGGGATTGAGCAGGTAAGCGCCCGTGAGGGCCACCGCGGCCCAGGCCGGCGGTCCACAGCAACCCCTCCCTGAAACTCACCCGCCCCTGGGCCAGGGGGTGCCGCATGAAGATGGCGTCGAGATAGCCGGGTTTCCGGCCCGGCCCGGCCGCCTTGAGTTTCTCCTGGTCCACCCGGTAGTCCACCACGTCGTTTAGGGCATACACGGCGGTGTAGCCGGCAAACCCGGTTAACAGGCCCAGGGCGATTACCCCGAAGGGCGGCAGACCCCCATAGCAAAGCAGCGCTGCCAGGGCCGGGGTGGCCAAATCCAGCAGGCCATGGGGCGTGCGGGACAGGGCCAGAAACAGCTTGACCCGGGAGAATCCTCCGGCCAGCGGGGGCAATGCGGGGTTCAGGGGGCCATCTCCTTTTAGCGCACCTGGCGCGGTTTTGATAAATTCTGCCGGGGGTTGCTTAATATATTTATATCTATCATTATAATAAGGCCCGCCCGGGGCCTGTCAAGCATTGCGTTTGCCCCTGGCCGGCCAGGAGCCCCGGGCCGGAGGTGGCGCCGGGTAGCCAACCTCCGGCGGCAAAATGAGGCGGGGCATTAAAAATTAAGCAAAATTACTTAAAGAATACAGCTACTTCTTCGGCAGCGGCGGAGTTCTTCACCTTGACAGGGAGGGCGCGGGTTCTTAGGTTTTGCATATATCCGCGCCATGGGCCGGATTTCAGCGGTGATTATCGCCATGGGCCCGGCCTGGCGGTACATAAGGGGCCGCCGTACAGCTTATGAATACTGCGTGCGGCGCAGGCCGGAAAGCCGGTCCCGCCCTGTAACGGCAATCCGGGAGAAGAACTGGGGGTCAGGAACGCCTATGCATCCGGTCGCGCCCGTCATGCTATCCCCCTGGGCCCCGGGGTTATTCAGCTTCGTGCTGTTTGTCGCCATCGTCCTGGCCCTGCTGGCCGTCTTGCTCTTTTTGACCAGCTGGCTGGGGGAGCGGCGGCCTGATCCGGAAAAAGCCCGGCCGTATGAATGCGGGGTGATTCCCACCGGCGGGGCCCGCTTCCGGTATCCGGTGCCGTTTTACCTGGTGGCGGTCTTTTTCCTCATCTTCGATGTGGAGGCCGCGTTTATTTTTTCCTGGGCCGTGGCCATGGAGGACCTGAGCTGGCGCGGCTGGCTGCAGATATCCTTCTTTATTATCGTCCTGCTCCTCAGCCTCTTCTACATCTGGAAAAAAGGAGGACTCGATTGGAGTCCCACCGCAGTGCCCCGCCGGGGAAGCCCGAAAACCTGATCCTGAGGCCCATCGACGCCATGGTCAACTGGTGCCGGGCCTACAGCTTCTGGCCGATGTTTTTCGGGCTGTCCTGCTGTTTTATCGAGGAATCCACCGCGCTCACGCCTCGGTATGACATGGCCCGGTTCGGGGCGGAAGTCCTGCGCGGTTCGCCCCGGCAGGCCGACCTGTTGATCATCTCCGGCACGGTCTTCAAAAAAATCGCCCCGGTGGTGCTCCGGCTCTACGAGCAGATGGCCGAGCCCAAGTGGGTGATCTCCATGGGGTCCTGCGCCAACTGCGGCGGCATGTACGACTGCTACAGCGTGGTCCAGGGGGTGGACCAGATCATGCCGGTGGACGTCTATATCCCCGGCTGCCCGCCCCGGCCCGAGGCGGTCCTGCAGAGCCTGGTGAAGCTGCAGGAAAAGGTGATGTCCGAGCGGCCGACCCGGAAAATCTTCCACCTCAAGGGCGGCACCCAGGGGACCCAGAGGCCCCTGGCGGTGGACGGCGTCAACAAATCCCGGGACCCCCGGGGCCCCGGCTATTACGGCACGCCACCCCGGGGGACCGCGGTGACCCCGCCCCGGTTTTGGGAGAGCCGCTCCGAGGTGATGTGGACCCCGCCGCCGGCCCGGATCGAATTGAGCGAGAGCGCCAAGTCCCTGGCCCAGGTGCTCCAGGAAAAATTCGGCGACGCGGTTACAGCCCGCGCCCGAGACCTCCGACATGGCAACCTATCCGGTGGCCGAGGCCCGGCTCAAGGAGGTGCTGCGCTTTCTCAAGACCGAGGCCTCGCCCCGGTTTTTGCGCCTGGAAGACCTCACCGCGGTGGACGAATCCACCCGCCGGGAGCGGCCCGGCTATCCGGATTACACCCTGGTCTACCATCTCCTGGCCTTCGAGCCCCCCACCCGGGTGCGCCTCAAGGTGCCCCTGTACGGGGCCGACCCCGTCACCCCGAGCATCACCGATATCTGGCCGTCGGCCAACTGGTACGAGCGGGAGTGCTTCGACATGTTCGGCATCCGCTTCGACGGCCACCCCCGCCTCTGGCGGCTCCTCATGCCCCACGACTGGGAGGGGCACCCCTTGCGGAAGAGCTACCCGGACCGGGGCACCAGTCTCCCGCCCTATACCCGGGAGTCCGCCCGCAACTATCAGCCCCTGGATGCCGGCAAATACCTGGAAGGCCGCCTGGGAGCCGACGAGTTTATCCTGAACTTCGGGCCGCACCACCCCAGCACCCACGGCCTCATCCGCTTCATCCTGGCGCTGCACGGCGAGGAAATCCTGGCCATGGACACCGACATCGGCTACCACCACCGGTCCGTGGAAAAGATCGGCGAGCGCCAGTCCTGGTTCCAGTTCATCCCCTACACCGACCGGGCCGACTATCTGTGCGGGGTGGCCAACAACCTGAGCTACCTGGAGTCGGTGGAAACCCTGGCGGGCATCAAGGTCCCGGACCGGGCCCAGTTCATCCGGGTGATGCTCACCGAGCTGTTCCGCCTGAGCAACCACCTGGTGTGGTTCTCCACCGCCACCGTGGACACCGGGGCCATCACGCCCACCTTCTACGCCTTCGCCGCCCGGGAAAAGATCATGGACATCATCGAGCTCATCACCGGGGGCCGGCTCCACCCGGCCTGGTTCCGGCTGGGGGGCGTGGCCGCGGACCTGCCGGAGGGCTGGAAAGAACTGGTGGACGACTTCGTCAAGGGGTTCGCTACCCTGGTCGATGAACTGGAAAAGGCGGTTACCCGGAACCCCATCTGGGAGGCCCGGACCCGGGGCATCGGTTGTCTGTCCCTGGAAGAGGCCATGGACTGGGGCGTGACCGGGGCCAACCTCCGGGCCTGCGGCCTGGAGTGGGACCTCCGGAAAAAATTCCCCTACTCCGCCTACGAGGCCTTTGATTTTGAGATCCCCACGGCCCCGGAAGGCGACAGCTACGCCCGCTACCGGGTGCGGGTGGCGGAGATGCGCCAGAGCCTCAGGATTATCCGCCAGGCGGCCAGTCAGATGCCCCCCGGGCGCTATATCACCGATGACTACCGCTACGCCATCCCCCGGAAAGAGGACACCCTGAAGGATATCGAAAGCCTGATCCACCATTTCATCAACGTCAGCCGGGGGCCCACGCTGCCCCGGGGCGAGGCCTACGCCGCCACGGAGCATCCCCGGGGTGAACAGGGCTTCTATGTGGTCAGCGACGGCGGCACCATGGCCTACCGGATGCGCATCCGGTCCCCGGGGTTTGCCAACGTCCAGGCCCTGCCCCTGATGACCCTGGGGCACCTGGTGGCGGATTTTGTCGCCATTATCGGCTCCATCGATTACGTCATGCCGGATATTGACCGGTAGGGAACGGCCATGAAGGCCATGTCCAATGAAGGCGGGCACGGAGGCCCGCCCCACCGGCCCGCTACCGGGAAAAAGAAGGTGGGGCGGCCGTCCCTGGCCGCCACCTTGGTGGCACAGGCTTTCCAGCCTGTGCGCCGCACCGGCAAGATGACGGTGCCACTAAAAATGTCACAGAAGCATTTAACCTTTTTCCCTCTTTCCCAAGGTGGAGAAGTCAGGGTGAGAGGGTAGAGATCCAGGCTCATGATACCCGAAACGTTACGTGAGAAGCTGAAAAGCCAGGTCAGCCGGGCCGAAAATCCCCGGGAACAGGCCGTCAACGTTATGTACGAGATCCAGCGGCATTACGGCTATCTCACGGACGAGGGCCTGATCGAGGCCGCGGCCATGGTGGGCGCAACTCCCCTGGAACTGGAGGAACTGGCCACCTTTTACGACTTTATCTACCGGGAGCCCGTGGGCCGCTTCGTCCTCCACGTCTGTGACGGCGTGGTCTGCTGGATGTTCCACGAGGGATCGCTGTTCGACTATATGTGCCGGAAGCTGGGGGTCTGCGCCGGGGAGGTCTCCGCCGACGGCCTGTTCACCGTGCTGCCCACCGCCTGTATCGGCTTCTGCGACCAGGCCCCGGCCATGGTGGTCAACGGCCAGTTTTTCGGCCATCTCACCCCGGAGCGGATCGACGAAATTCTGGAGCAGTTTAAGACCGAAACCTGTGACCTGGTGCTGTGCCGGTGAGTTAATGTACGAGCAAGCCTTATTCAAAAATCGCCAGGAGGGGCGTCACGCCAGCCTCGCCGAGTATCGCGCCGGAGGCGGCTACCAGGCCCTGACTGACACGGTCAATAAATTATCCCCCCAGGACCTGATCGGGCTCCTCAAGGAGTCCGGCCTGTCGGGGCGGGGCGGGGCCGGCTTCCCCACCTGGCGCAAATGGAGCTTTGTGCACGAAAACGCCCCGCACCCGCGTTACATCGGCGCCAATACCGACGAAATGGAGCCGGGCACCTTCAAGGACCGGGTCCTGGTCAACACCGACCCCCACCTGGTCATCGAAGGCATCATCCTGGCCGGGTACGCCATTAAAGCCCAAAAGGCCTTTTATTTCGTCCGCCCCACCTACGAGATGGACGCCCAGCTCATGGAACGGGAACTCCAGGTGGCCAGGGAGGCGGGGTTTTTGGGCCAGAATATCCTGGGGAGCGATTTTTCCTTTGACATCGCGGTGCATCGCAGCGCCGGGCGCTACATCTGCGGGGAGGCCACGGCCATGGTCCAGGCCATCATGGGTAAACGGCCCCACCCCCAGAAAACCGTCCACATGACCGACACGGGTCTGTGGGACCGGCCCACCGTCGTCAACAACGCCGAAACCCTGGCCTGCGTGCCCCTGGTGATCAGAAACGGCGGCGCCTGGTTCAAGGGCCTGGCCCGGACCGAGACCGGGGCCGGCACCAAGCTCTACTGCATCAGCGGCAAGGTCGTCAAGCCCGGCTGCTATGAGCTCCCCATGGGCATCCCCTTCCGGGAGATCCTGGAGGAGGTGGCCGGGGGCATGCTGCCGGGGTCCGAACTCAAGGCCTTCATTCCCGGGGGGGCCTCCACCAGCTTCATGCCCCCGAAGTTCCTGGACGTGGCCATGGACATCGAATCCTTGAAGCAGGTGGGCCACCGCTTCGGCACCGGCGCCATCATGGTCTTCGACCAGAACACCTGTATCCTGGGCGCCACCCTGAACCTGATTAATTATTTCGCCCGGGAATCCTGCGGGTTCTGCACCCCCTGCCGCCAGGGCCTGCCCTATATCCAGGACCTGCTCCAGCGCCTGGAAGACGGCGAGGGCGAAGAAGATTTCATCCCCCGGCTCCGGGAGATGGCCGGCCATATGGACAAAGCCTACTGCGCTTTCGCCCCCGGGGCGGCGGAGCCCGTCAAGGGCATGTTGCAGTATTTCGAAGACGAAGTGCGGGAACACATTATTCAGAAGAAGTGTCCGTTTAAGTAAGTGGCAGGGTGGCCTTCCCCGGCCAGCATGAAGGCCGCCATTGCCCAGCGGCGTAGGGTGCGCACCGCGCACCACCGGCGGGCTAATAATTAAGAGAAAACGACGAGATCACCATTGCCCAAACTCATCATCGATAGCCGGGAAATCGAAGTCCCCCAGGGCACCAACGTGCTGGAGGCCGCAGAGCGCTTGGGGATCATGGTCCCCCGCTTCTGCTACCACCCGGCCCTGGGCTCGGTGGGGGCCTGCCGCATGTGCGCCGTCAAGTTCCTGGAAGGCAAGGTCAAAGGCGTGGAGATGAGCTGCATGGTGGCGGCCGAAGACGGCATGGTGGTCTCAACCACCCACCCGGACGCCATGGAATACCGGAAATACGTCATCGAGTGGCTCATGCTGGACCACCCCCTGGACTGCCCGGTGTGCGACGAAGGGGGGCACTGCCTGCTCCAGGACGAAACCGTCTCCGGCGGCCACGGCATCCGGCGCTTCCTGGGACCCAAGCGCACCTACCTGGACCAGGACCTGGGCCGCTTCGTGCAGCACGAAATGAACCGCTGCATCCAGTGCTGGCGCTGCCGCCGCTTCTACCAGGAGTATGCCGGCTACCGGGACCTGGGGGCGTTGCAGATCGGCCGCCGCACCTACTTCGGGCGATTGAGCGACGGGGCCCTGGAAAGTCCCTTTGCCGGCAATCTCATCGATGTCTGCCCCACCGGGGTGTTCACCGATAAGCCCTCCCGGTTCAAGGGCCGGCGGTGGGATTTTGAGCGGGGCCCGTCCCTGTGTCTCCACTGCTCCCTGGGTTGCAACACCGTGGGCAGCGCCAAATACCGGGAAATGGTGCGCCTGGAGGGCCGGCAAAACGACGCGGTGAACGGCTATTTTATCTGCGACCGCGGCCGTTATGCCTTTTCGTATGCCAATCACCCGGAGCGGCCCCGCCGGGCGCAGCTACGCGGCCGGGAAGTCCCCTGGGACGAGGGGATCAAATTTGCCGCGGGCGAACTGGCCCGGATCAGCCGGGAGCATGGGGCCATGGCCGTGGCCTGCGTGGGCGGCACCCGCAGCAGCCTCGAGACCCAGGGGGCCTTGAAACTCTTCTGCCGCACCCAGGGCTGGCGGGACCCCCAGTTCTTCTGGGACCCGGCCCTGGGGCGCAAGGTTAAGGCCGCGGTGGGCCGGCTGGACGAGGGCCTGGCGGTCTCTATGGGCGAGCTCAGTGGGGCGGATTTTATCCTGCTCGTGGGCGCTGACCCGGTCAACGAGGCCCCGATGCTGGCCCTGGCCCTGCGGCAGGCCTGGCGTCAGGGGGCCAAGGTCATGGTCCTCGACCCCCGCCCGGTTTTTCTGCCCTTCGAGTTCGAACCCCTGGCGGTACCGCCCGGGCAGCTCGATACCGCGCTGGGCGCCCTGGTCAAAGGCGCCCTGTCCCCCGAGGCCGCGGCGGGGCTCATTGACCCCGCCCGGGGCTTCTATGACGCCCTGCCCGGCCGGTATCCGGGCGACCCGGCGGTGGCAGAGCGCCTGGCGGTCCTGGCCGAGGCCCTGGGAAAGAGTAAAAAGCCGGTGGTGGTTTGCGGCACCGACATCGTCCGGGAGACCACCCCGGCCCTGGCCGCGGATCTCGCCCTGCTCCTCAAGGCCGCCGGTAAGGAGGCCGGGCTGTTCTATCTTTTGCCCGGGGCCAACGCCTTTGGCGCGGCGCTGATCTCGGCTCCCGACCAGGCCGACGGCCCGGGCGGCCAGTGGCCCTGGGGACCGGCGTCCCTGGGGGAGCCGGTAGGCCCGGGCGAACCCGCCTTGAGCGCCGACGCCATCCTGGAAGGCATCGACCAGGGCCGGATCAAGGCCCTGGTGCTGGTGGAAAACGACCCCTTCTGGGCCTTCTCCGACGAGGCGCGGCTGGCCTTGGCCCTGGAGGAACTTGAGCTGCTCGTCGTCCTGGACTATGTGCCGTCGGCGGTGGTCAAGCGGGCTCACGTGGTGCTCCCCACCGTCCCGGTGTTCGAGGCGGCGGCAAGCTCCTTCGTTAACCAGGAGGGCCGGGCCCAAGCCGCGTTGCCGGTCCATTTGGGGGGGACGCCGTTGGCCCTCATCAGCCCCGACGTCCATCCGCCCCGGACGTTTCTGGACCACGTCCCCGGGAGCGACCCCCGGCCCCCGGCGGAGATTTTCCAGGAGTTGACCCGGGCCCTGTCGGGGCTGGCAGACCCCGCCCCCGTGGACCTGTGGGCCTGGCTGGGCCGGCAAAATCCCGTCTTCCGGCAAAGGCAGGATTTAGCCGAACACCCGGAAGGGGTGCGGCTGCTGCCTGGGGCGCCAACCGGAGGCGAATTTGCCGGCTTCCCGGCGCCGCCCCCGGGGCCGGCCCCCGATCAGGTGGAACTCCTGCTGGTGGACTGGACCTTCGGCACCGAGGAACTGGCGAGTTACGCGGCCCTCATGCCGAGGTGGAAGCGGCGCCGGTGCTGTTGATCCATCCCGACGACGCCGGGAAGTTGGGCCTGGACGACGGCAGCCGGGCCAACCTGCACCTCCCCAAGGGGTCCCTGGCCGTCACCGTGAAACTGGCGGCCGCCATGGCGCCGGGGGTGTTGGTGCTCCCCCGGCACCGCCAACTGGACTGGCGCAAGCTCGCCGGGACGCCGGTCTATTTGACTCTCAACCACATCGAACGGGTGCAAGGATGACCCCATGAGCCTCTGGGTGGCCGGTATCGCCTTCTTGATCGTGAAACTGCTGGTAGTGTTGGTGGTTTTGCTGCTGTTCGCCGCCTACCTGATCTATGTCGAGCGCCGCCTCCTGGGGTTTCTGCAGCTCCGCCTGGGCCCCAACCGGGCCGGCCCCTGGGGACTGATCCAGCCCATCGCCGACGCCGTCAAGCTGCTGACCAAGGAAGATCTGACCCCCGCGGGAGCGGACCGGGTCATCTTCCTCTACGCCCCGGTGGTGGTGGCCGCCGACCGCCATCCTCATCTTTGCCGTGGTGCCTTTTGGCCAGGGGTGGACCTATCGGGGGCAGCCCATCCCCGGGGTCGTCACCGATCTCAACGTGGGCCTGCTCTACGTTTATGCCCTCTCCTCCCTGGCGGTTTACGGCGTGGCCCTGGGCGGCTGGGCCTCGAATTCCAAGTACAGCCTGTTGGGGGCGATCCGGGGCGCGGCCCAGATGATCAGCTACGAGTTGGCCCTGGGGCTGTCCCTGGTCCCCATCGTCATGATGGCCAAATCCTTCAGCCTGGTGGACATCGTCAACGCCCAGGCCCGCTGCCCCTTCATCCTGTTGCAGCCGGTGTCCTTCATCATCTTTTTCGTGAGTTCGGTGGCCGAAATGAAACGCATCCCCTTTGATATCCCGGAAGCGGAGCATGAGCTGATTGCCGGTTATCATACGGAATACAGCGGCATGCGCTTCGGCCTCTTCTTTCTGGGCGAGTACGTCACCATGGTGACCCTGGGGGCTTTGGTGGCGGTGTTCTTCCTGGGGGGCTGGCGGGGGCCCTTCCTGCCGCCGCTGCTGTGGTTCTTGATCAAGCTGGCCGCTGTGGCCTTCGTCATCATCTGGATCCGGGGCACCCTTCCCCGGTTGCGCTACGACCAGCTCATGCACCTGGGCTGGAAACTCCTGATCCCGGTGGCTCTGATCAACATTGTCGTCACCGGCGGCATTATTCTGGCGTTGAGGAATAAGGTGTGATGCCAGGGGCGCACCTGGCGTGCGCCCGGAATGAGGGGCAGGGCACACAGGTCCCCCATGACAAAAGTGATCGGTGGCAGAATGGCTAATCATAATGTGCCCCCTAAACTTCCGGGGGTCGGAAAAAGCAGTTATGATCTGATTGATCCGGGCACCCTGTGGGCCGAACTGAATCTTCCTCAGGGGATAACCTTTCTGGACCTGGGGTGCGGCCAGGGCAATTACTCCCTGGCGGTGGCGGACCTCATCGGCCCGGCCGGCGTGGTCTATGCCGTGGACCTCTGGGAGGAGGGGATTGCCTCCCTTAAGGAGCGGGCGGCCCGGGAGGGCCGGGCCAACCTCCAGGCCCTGCTGGCGCCGGCGGGCCGGATCCCTATTGAGAGCCGGAGCGTGGACGTGGGCTTCATGGCCACCGTGCTCCATGACCTGGTGGAGGCCGGGACCGCCGCCGGCGCCCTGGCGGAGTTGACCCGGGTGCTCAAGCCCGGAGGGCTTCTGGCTATCGTGGAATTCGACAAGATCGACGGCCCTCCGGGGCCCCCCCGGCACATCCGGCTGGACCCGGAGGAAGTGGAAGCCCTGGTGGCCCCCTACGGGTTCGCCCGGCAGCGGACCGTGAAGCTCGGTCCTTACAATTACTTGATTACGTTCGTGAAATCGTAGCCGGAGGCTTTAACGTGAAAACTCAAATCCCCCTAAATCCCCCTTTAATAAAGGGGGACTTAAAAACCCCCCTTTGGAAAAGGGGGGCAGGGGGGATTTCTGGTTACCGGGGGTGAGCCGCCATTGGCTCATGCCCTTGAGCCTGCGCTCGCACCGGCTGGAAAGCCGGTGCCACCAAAGGAATTAAGTTAGCCCCAAAGGCGGGAATCGAAACCATGCCGGAGAAACGCAACTGGTTACAGCTAAGCGGCCGGGCCGTGGCCGGGCTCACGTCTGCCTTTGCCATCGTGCTCCGGCATCTTTTCCGCCGCCCGGTCACCGAAGAGTACCCGGAATACAAGCGGGTGCTGCCGGCGCGCACCCGGGCCCGGATCATCCTCACCCGGGACCCGGAGGGGGAGGAGCGCTGCGTCTCCTGTTTTCTCTGCGCCGCCGCCTGCCCGGTGTCCTGCATCTCCATGGAAGGGGAGGAACGGGCCGACGGCCGCCGCTGGGCCAAATGGTTCCGCATCAATTTCGCCCGCTGCATTTACTGCGGCCTGTGCGAAGAGGCCTGCCCCACCCTGGCGATCCAGTTGACCCCGTATTTCGAATTTTGCGAGCGGGACCTGTTGACCATGGTGGCGGAAAAGCAGGATTTGCTGGTGGACCATGGCGGCAAAGATAACGAGTATAATTTTTATCGCCGCGCCGGGGTGGATATGGTGGGGGGTAAGGGCACCCACATTGGCGAAGCCAGCCCGGTAAATATCAAGAGTAATCTCCCCTGAGGGGTGGGGGGCTGCCCCCAAACGCTAACCAGGACCATGCCATGAACATCTACGCCGTTATGTTCTACGTGCTGGGGGCCGTCATTGTCAGCGCCACCGCGCTGGCCATCACGCGCCGCAACGTCATGCACGCCATTGTTTACCTGGTGCTGTCGTTTTTCGGGTCGGCCCTGCTCCTCTATCTCCTGGGGGCGCCCTTCCTGGCGGTCCTGGAACTGGTCATTTACGCCGGAGCCATCATGGTGCTGTTCCTGTTCATCGTCATGATGCTGGAAATCAAGGGGGAGGAGAAACCCCTGGGGGCCTATCTGCGGCAATGGTTGCCGGCCCTGCTGCTCTCGGGGACGTCGCTGTGCATCATGTTCCTGCTTATCTGGCTGGAACCCGGCGGCCAGGGCCCTCTGCCCCTGAGCACCGTCGCCGCCCCTGGTTTTCGGCCGGTTTCTCTATCAGAAGTACTGGTTAGGCGTGGAAATTGCCTCTTTTCTCCTGTTCGTGGCCCTGGTGGGGGCGCTCTACCTGGGCCGGAGCAACGGCAAAACGGAGGGCTGAATCATGGCCACCATCGTGCCCTACAGTCACGTGCTTATCCTGGCGGGGATCCTCTTTCTGATGGGGGCCGGCTGCGCCGTGGCCCGGCGCAATCTCATCATGATCCTCATCGGGGTGGAAGTCATGCTGAGCGCCGCGGGCCTGGCGTTTATCGGCGCCTCCCTCCACTGGCAGCAACTGGACGGCCAGGCCTTCGTCATCTTCATCATGGCGGTGGCGGCGTCCGAGGTGGCGGTAGGCCTGGCCTTGATCGTCTATTCCCAGCGGCGCACCGGCACGGTGAATGCGGACCGCTACGACCTCATGAAGGGCTGACGTGGAAACGGTTCTCCTGCTCTTACTGCTGTTCCCCCTGGGTGGCGCCCTCATCAACGCCATCGTGGGCCGTTTCCTGCCCCGGCGAGCCTCCGAGGTCATCGCCTGCGCCGGGGTCCTGGGGGCCCTGGTGATGGCCGGCATCGCCATCGGGGTGGCCGGGAAGCAAACGTTTGACCTCACCTTCTTCTCCTGGATTAAGGTCGGCGAATTTTCTGCGGCCATGAACGTCTATTATGATCCTCTGGCCGCCATGATGGCCCTGATGGTCACCTTCGTCTCCAGCCTCATCCACCTTTATTCCGTGGCGTTCATGCGGCAAGACTCAGATTATGTCCGGTATTTCAGCTACCTGAACCTGTTTGTCTTTGCCATGCTGGTGATCACGGTGGCCGACAACCTGATCTTTGTCTACCTGGGGTGGGAGGGGGTCGGATTTTGTTCCTACGCCCTTATCGGCTTCTGGTATACCGACGTGGCCAATGCCAATGCCGGCCGCAAGGCCTTCATCGTCACCCGCATCGGCGACGTGGCCTTCGGGGTGGCCCTGGCCCTGTTGTTCTTCCTGTTCCAGAGTTTTTCCATTACCTACATAGACAGTCACGTATCTTCCCTGACGACTCCCCTGGCCACCACCCTGGCCTTGCTGCTCCTCTGGGCCGCGGCGGGCAAATCGGCCCAGCTGCCCCTGACGGTGTGGCTGCCGGACGCCATGGCCGGCCCCACCCCGGTGTCGGCCCTGATTCACGCCGCCACCATGGTCACCGCCGGGGTCTATCTGCTCATGCGGCTGTTTCCTATCGTGCAGATGGCTCCCGCCGCCCTCTATGTCATTGCCGCCATCGGCTCCATAACCACCCTTTACGCCGCCCTGGCGGCCCTGGCCCAGTCCGACGTGAAGCGCGTGCTGGCCTACTCCACCATCAGCCAGGTGGGCTACATGATCCTGGCGGTGGGGGCCGCGGATATCGTCGGCGGCATGTTTCACCTCCTGTCCCACGCCTTCTTCAAGGCCCTGCTGTTCCTGGGGGCGGGATGCGTCATCCAGGCCATGGAGGAAGAGCACAATATCTTCAAAATGGGCAATCTCCACCGTTTTATGCCCATGGTCTCCTATCTTTTTCTGGCCGGCGCCTTGTGCCTGAGCGCCTTTCCCCTCCTGGGGGGATATTTCAGCAAAGACCGTATCCTGCTGGCCACCTTCATCTATCCCGGGGTTTCTTATAAATTCTTTTGGTTCATCGGCCTGATCGCGGCGTTCTTAACGCCGTTCTATACCTTCCGGGCTTATTTCATCATATTCACGGCCCGCCCCGGTGGGCGCACCGCCGAAGAAGTGCAGCCCCTCCCCGGCCTCATGGTGTGGACGTTATGTGCCCCTGGCCATCCTGGCGTTATTTGACGGCCTGCTTAATCTCCCGGGCGGGTTCGGCAAGAACTTTCTGGGGTCTTACCTCGCCACGGTTCCCGGGGCCCGCCCCGACTTGGGCGCCTCCCTGGCCCTGGAGTGGACCATGGGGATCGTCAGCGCCTCCGTGGTGGTGGTGTCCCTCATTCTGGCCTATGTCCTCTATGTGCGCCGTCCGGCCCCGGAGCCTTTAAGGCAGGGCTTCCATGAGTTCTTGTTCTCCGGCCTCTATCTGGACAGGTTGTATCAGGTGGTCTTCGTCGGGCCTTACCAAAGAATGGCCGAATTCATGAAGGGGCGCGTGGAGGAACAAGGTATCGATCGGGGCGTGGTGACTTCGGCCGTCGACTTCTACCACCGATTTTGGGACGCGGCCAATTTTTTCTGGATCAAGGTTGATGACCGCACCATAGATGGGAATTACGCCAGAGGGGCCAAGGGGTTCCTGAGCCTGTCCCGCGGCTTGGGATACTGGACTACCGGCCGGCTTTCCACCTATGTCACGATGTTGCTGCTCGGATTAACTGCCTTTCTCCTGGTCCTGGTATGGGGGTGGTATGACTAACGGAGACAAGCCATGCTGAATTTTCCGCTGCTGACGATAATCATTTTTTTGCCGCTTTTGGGTGGATTCCTGGCCCTGGCAACCGGCAATCGCTGGCCCCTCCTCTGTCGCTGGATCAGTCTGATCGACCACCTGCCTGGAGTTCAGCCTGGTGGCTTCCACCTTATTTCTGGGGTTACATCCCCAGGCCGGGCCTACGGGAGTTTGGCTGCTGGCGGAGAATTACGCCTGGATCCCCAGCCTGGGGATCAGCTACAGCCTGGGGCTGGATGGGATAAGCCAACTGCTCCTGCTGCTCACGGCCTTTATCAACATCATCTGTATCCTGGTTTCCTGGCGCGCCATTACGCTTGAGATCGGCTCCTTCCATTTCTTTCTCCTCTTTTTGGAATCCAGCGTCATGGGCCTGTTCATGGCCACCGACCTCCTGCTCTTTTATCTCTTTTGGGAAATCCAGATCATTCCCATGTTTTTTCTGGTGGGGATCTGGGGCCATGAGCGGCGGGTCTATGCCGCGGTCAAGTTTGTGTTGTTTACCCTGTGCGGCAGTCTGCCGATGCTCATCGCCCTCATTGCCCTCTATGTGCTCCATGGGCAGCAGACCGGCGTCTATACTTTTTCGGTAGCGCAGTTAATGCACACGCACTTTAGCTACAGCACGGAAATTTTGCTCTATGCGGCTTTTATGCTGGGGTTTGCCATCAAAATCCCCATCGTGCCCTTGCATACCTGGTTACCCGACGCTCACACCCAGGCCCCCACGGCCGGCAGCCTGGATCTGGCCGGCTTACTCTTGAAAACCGGATTTTATGGATTTTTCCGCTTCGCTATCCCGCTCTTTCCCCTGGCCGCCCAGGCCTCCATCCCGCTGCTCATTGTCTTGGGATTGGGGGGCATGTTCTATACTTCCTGGATCGCCCTGGCGCAAACCGATATCAAACGCCTGGTGGCTTATTCCAGCATCGGCCACATGAGCCTCATGGTGGTGGCCGTCGCCACCTGGAATCTCCTGTCCTTGAACGGGTCTATCCTGCAAATGCTCAACCACGGTATCTCCACCTCGGCGCTCTTCGTCATGGTGGGCATGATCGGCGAACGGATTGATTCCCGGGATTTTGCGGAGTTGGGCGGCCTCTGGGGCAAGATGCCGATTTTCAGCGTCTTTTTTCTCTTCTTTGCCCTGGCCTCCATGGGGTTGCCGGGCCTGAATAATTTCGTGGGAGAAATCCTGATGCTGGTGGGCATCTTTCAGGCCCGGCCCCTCATCGGCATCCTGAGTTTCGGCGGGCTGGTTTTTACGGTGATTTATATCCTGCGCATGGTAAAGGACACCCTGTTCGGTGAACCGAAAAAACCGCACGATTGGGTGGATGTCAACGCCCGGGAAGTGGTCATTCTGGTGATCATGGCTCTCCCCATCCTCTTTATCGGTTTGCATCCCGGGCCGGCCCTGCGCCTGTTGGAGCACCCGGTGCAGCACCTCCTGACCCAGTTTCTGGCCCTGGGGGGGTGAGGTTCAGGGCAAGTCACGGTGCCCTGGTTTTTTGCAGCCGCAGGCTTTACCGTAAGAGTCAGCCGTAGAGGCGGATTTTAAACCTCGTCTCTATAAGGGCTTTCAGGTTTGAGAGTGGCCAAAGCTTCCCCCGGGAGCGTTTAGCCTGCGACGAGACCGGCGAGAGGTGGGGAATACGATAACCTGCTCAAAGGAGTGCCAGTTTTATCCCCTCTCCCCCAGTGGGGGAGAGGGTCAGGGTGAGGGGGAAGTGATCTTTTTCCTGCCCCCTTAATTACTCTAAACCCCCTATTGGAACAAAATTTTCAACGAGGTACGAAATTATGAAAATCCTGATCGTCTACTACTCCATGTACGGCCACGTGTTGAAGCTGGCCCGGGCCGCGGCCGAAGGGGCCCAGACGGTGGCAGGGGCGGAAGTGGTCCTGCGCCGGGTCCAGGAACTGGATTCCAACCTCTCCAAGCTCCAGGGCAGCAAACACGCCCAGGCCGTGCTGGCCCAGCAGCAGGACATCCGCATCGCCACGGTGGAGGATTTGCAGGCGGCCGACGGCGTCATCTTCGGCACCCCCACCCGTTACGGCAACATGTGCGCCCAGATGAAGCAGTACATCGACGGCACCGGCGAATTGTGGCTCTCCGGGGCCCTGGAAGGCAAGCCGGCGGGGGTCATGGTCTCGACGGCCACCACCCACGGCGGCCAGGAGACCACCTGCCTCACCATGATGGCGCCCCTGCTGCATCTGGGTTTCATCATCGTCGGGGTGCCCTATTCCACCCCGGGCATGCTCCACACCGAAGGCCGGGGCGGCACCCCCTACGGCGCCACCACGGTGGCCGGGGGCCAGAACGACCTCGAACCCGCCCCGGAGGACCTTTCGATCGCCAAGGCCCTGGGGCGGCGGGTGGCCGACGTGGCCAAAAAACTCCGGGGGTAAGGGGAAGCCGACCGTATGTCAATTGATTGGACCGGCTTGCTCCCGTTCCTGATCCTGGGCGGCGGGGGCACCCTCATCTTCCTGGTCGGCGCCTTTTGGCGGCGGCGGCCGGCGGGGGTGCTCTTCGCCCTGGCCCTCGCCACCTCGGGGGCGGCGGCCGCCGCCACCCTGGCGCTGCCGTCCCTGGGTCCGGGCCTGGAGGGTCTGCTGGACCTGGGCGGCTACTTCCGGTTCTTCACCACTCTCTTGATGTTCGATTACCATCATCTCCCTGCTCTTCCTGCGCCGGTACAGTCTGACCCACGGTTTTGCCGGGGATGAATTGTACGCCCTCCTGCTCTTTGCCGCCCTGGGGATGGTGCTGGTGGTGGCCGGGGCCAATTGGGTGATCTTCTTTCTCGGCCTGGAGCTGATGTCCCTGGCCCTTTACGTCCTCATCGCCATCAGGAGGGGCGAGCCTTACGGCAATGAGGCGGCCTTGAAGTATTTCATCATGGGGGCGGTGGCCTCGGCGTTTTTGACCTTCGGCCTCGCCCTCCTCTACGCCATGACCGGCACCCTGTCGATCGCGGGTTCTCTGGCCGCGGTCCCCACCTCTGCCGGCCAACTGCCGGTGATCCTCCTGGCCCTGGCCCTCATCTTCACGGGCATCGGCTTCAAGCTCTCCATCGTGCCCTTTCACCTGTGGACCCCGGACGTCTACCAGGGGGCCCCGGCCCCGGTGACCGCGTTTCTGTCCACCGGTTCCAAGGTGGCCCTGTTCGCGGCCACGCTGCGTTTTGCCCTGGCGGCGGCCCCGCCGGTGTGGGACTACGTCTGGCCGGTCTTGTGGGGCCTGGCGGTCCTCACCATGGCGGTGGGCAACCTCACCGCCCTCTACCAGACCCGGATAAAACGGCTCCTGGCTTACTCCTCCATCGCCCAGATGGGCTACCTGCTCATGACGCTTCTGGCCGTCAAGGACGGCGGGGCCCCCGCGGTGATGTTTTACCTGGTGGTCTATGCGGTCATGGACCTGGGGGCCTTCGGGATCGTGGGGACGTTTTCCGGGGGCGAGACCGACCGGGAAGAGCTCTCGGATTACCAGGGCCTGGGCTATTCGCACCCCTGGCGCGCCGCCATCCTGTCCGTCTGCCTGCTCTCGTTGGCGGGGCTGCCCCCCACCGCCGGGTTCATGGCGAAACTGGTGATCTTCCGGGCGGTTCTCCATGCCAACTTCATCATCCTGGCGGTGCTCGGCATAGCCACCGTCATCGTTTCCATCTATTATTATATTAATGTGGTGGTCCACCTCTACATGCACGAAAAAGGCGACGGCGCCGCGGTGCCCGGCGACCGACCTGGCCATCGGTCTGGCCGGGGCTATGATCCTGGCGGCGATCTTGTGGCTGGGGATCATGCCCGAATCCTTGCTGAGCCTGATCTCGTCTATCGTGCACGCCCTGCCGAAACCGGTTTGAGGCCTTAACCCGGGAACCGGGTCAGAAAATTATTTCAGACAAAACTCCGTCTCGAGGCCATTCCCGGCTTGATTTTTTCCCGATACCGGGAGAAAGTTGATCATCAGACCGTAGTCTTCGGTTGCCAGAAAACCCAGGAGCCCCCATGAGCAAGCTTTCAGCCTCGATTTTATCAGCGGATTTCGGCCGGCTGGCGGAGCACGTTGGGTCCGCGGAGCAGGCCGGCGTTGATTGGATTCACGTGGACGTCATGGACGGGCATTTCGTCCCCAACCTCACCATCGGCCCGGCGGTGACCCAGGCCCTGCGCCGGGCCACGGCGCTCCCCCTGGACGTCCACCTGATGATCAGCAATCCTGAACGTTACGTGGAGGCCTTTGCCGAGGCCGGGGCCGATTGGCTGGGCGTCCACGCCGAAGCCACGGTCCACCTGGAACGGCTCATCCAGCAGATCAAGGAAACCGGCGCCAAGGCCACGGTGACCCTGAACCCGGCCACGCCGCTCAACTGCCTGGAATACGTCCTCAAAGACGTGGATATGGTCCTGTTGATGACGGTGAACCCCGGCTTTTCCGGCCAGAAATTCATCCCCGGGGTCCTCCCCAAGATCCGGCGCCTGCGCCGGATGATCGACGAGCAGGGATTGGACGTTCTCATCCAGGTGGACGGCGGGGTGCAGTTGGACACCGTCGGCGACCTGGTGGCCGCCGGGGCGGACGTCTTCGTCTCCGGTTCCGGCATCTTTAACGACAAGCCCCTGGCGGAAAACGTCCGGCGGTTAAAGGAACTGATGAAATAGCCGGGACCCCAGGCCCGTCAAGGCTTGAGAATCACGGCAGGCAGAGAGGCTTGCCGCACCGATAGATCAGTAGCTCGTTTCATATGGTGATGGACATAAAAGCAGGATTGGAGCGCTGGACTCGGCAGGTTAAGTCCCCCTGTGAAAAAGGGGGATTTCAATCTCTTAAAAAATCGCCCTGCCCCTCTTGAGAAAAGGGCGAAAAAACCTGCTTTTCCCGTTCCACCATAATTATGAAAAGCTTATTCTGAGCATTCTCAGGAATTCGGAAGGAGGATGGTGATGGCAGGGAAACCCCGGCAGACCAGGATCGAGGCACTGCTTGGCAACGAAACGGTTTTTCGTGCGACCCGCCGGGTCCTACCAGCCGGACCTGTGCCCGCGCCTGGCGGCGGGTTCCGGCCTCACCCGACCCCTCCCGGGCTTTGACCTGGAGGTGATGAAGGTGGCCCGGGATCAGTTGCCCTTCGTCAGCAAGAATAAGCTGGTGGAAATCATCCCGGATGGTCCGCCCCGCCAGGCAACGCCCCGGCGTCTGGGGGTCGTGCTCTCCGGGGGGCCGGCCCCGGGCGGCCACAACGTCATCGCCGGCCTGTTCCACGCGGCCAAGCGGGCCCATCCCGACAACAAGCTGATCGGCTTTCTGGCCGGCCCCAAAGGCATTATCACCGACAAACACATTGAGGTCACCGCCGACATGGTGGCGAGCCACCTCAATTCCGGCGGCTTCCACATGCTGGGCACCGGCCGGGATAAGATCGACACCCCGGAAAAAATGAAGCAGTGCCGGGAAACCTGCGCCGCCTTGCGGCTCTCGGGCCTGGTGGTGGTGGGGGGCGACGATTCCAACACCAACGCCGCGTTTCTGGCGGAAAATCTCCGGGGCATCGGCACCCAGGTCATCGGCATCCCCAAGACCATCGACGGGGACCTCCAGGTGCCGGGGCTGCTCCAGATCCCCTTCGGGTTTCACTCCGCCTGCATGGCCTTCGCCACGGAAGTGGGCAATCTCAATTCCGATTGCAAATCCGACCTGAAGTACTGGCATTTCAACCGCCTGATGGGCCGCAGCGCCAGCCACATCGCCCTGGAGGTGGCCTTTCAGACCCATCCCAACGTCATCCTCATCGGGGAAGAGATCGAGGAAAACGAACTCACCATCCACAACGTGGTGCGCCTCATCGCCGACGTCATCGTGGACCGGGCCCGGGAAGGCAAGAATTATGGCACCATCCTGATTCCCGAGGGTATCCTGGAGTTCATCCACGAAGTCAACATCCTGATCATCAAGATCAGCTACATCATCGCCCGCTACAACCGGGAGGCCACGGAAGGCGAGTCCTTCCACCAGCTTTCCTATGAGGAACAGGTCCAGCTCATCGACAACAGCGACATCTGGCGGGACTACGACAGCCGCGTCTTCCTGGGCTTTCCGGCCCTGCTCCAGAAGGGGCTGCTGCTGCCCCGGGACAGCCACGGCAACTTTCAGTATTCCATGGTCAACACCGAGCGCATCCTCCTGGAAATGGTGGCCACCTATCTGCGCAAGCAGAAGGCCAAAGGCATTTATAAGGGTAATTTGCGCACCCAGAATCACTACTACGGCTATGACGGCCGGGGCACTTTCCCCACCAAGTTCGACTGCGACTACGGCTATAACCTGGGGTTTGCGGCCTACAGCCTCCTGGCCAACGGCGCCACCGGTTACATGGCGGCCATCAAAGACCTGCATTTGCCGGTGGCGGACTGGCAGCCCATCGGCATCCCCCTGGCGCCCCTGATGCACCTGGAGGAGCGCAAGGGCCGCCTGGAACTGGTGATCGCCAAGCAGAAAGTGGACCTGGAGTCGCCGGCCTTCAAGTTCCTGGCGCAGGAACGTCAGAAGTGGTCCGATGAGGATCACTACCGTTTCCCCGGCCCCATTCAGTTCGACGGCCCCGCCGCGGACAACAAGCCCATAACGCTGCAGCTCAACTCTCTGGGTGGGGGTTCATCCGAAGCTTAAGTCAACAAGCATATTGATGTTACTCTGAACGGAGTTCTGCGGAGTGAAGCACCTCGGCGGCTTAAAAATCGAGGCTTCGAGCGCTCGTACCGAGTCGCAATCAATTGGCGACAAAGGTGTCTCGCCTGGGCTGGTGCATCGAAACGTCCATGACCTCGGAGTTGGTCACTCCCGGGGAGAAAAATCCCCCCTACCCCCCTTTATAAAAGGGGGAAAATCTGCGGCGTCCCTAAAGTCCCCCTTTTTTAAAGGGGGATTTAGGGGGATTTAGAGTTTCACGGTAAAGCCTGCGTCTGCAAATAATTGCCTTTTGAATGCGACTCGGGATCAGAATGACAACAATTTTGGTTGCGCTTTGGTTTCAAGCCTCAGGAGATCGAGGGGCGGACGGAACGCCGTGCCAGGAGAGAACTACCCTTTTTGCGGGCTTGAGATGGGGCTGCGGGGTCAGAGCGGGGTAAGCCGGGGAGGGAGCGGTGGACGCTAGCGGTTGGCCATGCTCTTCAGCTTGCCTCCCAGCCCCAGGCCCCGTTGCTCCTTGATCAGCCTTTCCAGGCCGAACTGCTTGACCCGGTAGCCGACCTGCCGCAGGGTCAGGCCCAGGTCCATGGCGGCCTGGGATTGGATCCAGTGGTTGCGCTCCAGGGCGGCCACGATCTCCCGCTTTTCCATCTCCTTGAGACGGGAGAGAAACGCCTGGTCTTCGGGGTCCGCCTTGACCCCGGCCGGGGACAGATAGGCCGGCAGGTCCTTGAGATCGATCTCCGAGCCCTCCACCAGGATGCACAGGCGCTCCACCAGGTTCTCCATTTCCCGCACATTCCCGGACCAGCTGTATTCCTGCAAGACCGCCTGGGCCTTTTGGGTAAAATAAAAGCGGCGGCCATACTCTTCCGAGACCTTGTCCATGAAGTGATCCAGCAGGGGCGGGATGTCTTCCGGGCGGTCCCGGAGCGGCGGCACCTGGATGGGAAAGACGCTGAGCAGGTAGGAGAGATCTTCCCGGAAGGTGCCGGCGTTGACCTGGGCCGTCAGGTCGCTGGTCGTGGCGGCGATGATCCTCACGTCTACTTTTCTGGTTCTGGCGCTGCCCAGGCGCTCGAATTCCCGTTCCTGGAGAAATCGCAGCAGCTTGGCCTGGAGGGGCAGGGACACCGCCTCCACTTCATCCAGAAAGACGCTGCCGCCGTCGGCTTCTTCCAGGCGCCCGGGCTTGGCCCGGACCGTCCCCGGGGAGGCGCCTTTCTCCTGCCCGAACAGCTCGATCTCCAGCAAATTTTCCGGCAGCGAGGCGCAATTGATTTTGAGAAAGGGATACTTGGCCCGGGGACTCAAGTTCGTGGATCACCCGGGCAATCAGGGTTTTGCCCGTCCCCGATTCCCCCATCAGCAAGACGGAGGCCCTGACCGGGGCCACTTTTTGGATCAACTGCCGGGCTTCCGTGATCGCCGGACTCTTCCCCACGATGACCAGATCATGGGATTTTTCCGAGAGTTCCACCCGGAGCGACAGGTTTTCCTGGCGCAGATGTTCTTCCCGGGCCCGGACCTGGAGGTTGAGGCTGACAAATTGGACGATGAGGGTGGCCACGATGCTGAGAAACCGGATATCCTCCTCAAAGGCGATATCCTCGCCGTAGAGGCGGTCGACGCTCAAGACCCCGATGGGAGCGCCCTTAAGGATAATGGGCACCCCGATGAAGGAAATCTGGCCTTTGTCGATGTCCCGGGATTTGGTTTTATTCAGGAACAAGGGTTCCTGGCTCACGTCGGGCACCACAAACGGCTGGGCGGTGCGGAAGATCAGGCCGGTGACGCCCTCGTCCAGGCGGTAAATGCCCCGCTGCTTTTCTTCGGGGCTCAGGCCGTGAGAGGCGCAGATGCGGAGATGGCCCGTTTCCGAATCTTTGAGGGTGACCGTGCCCCGCTGCATGGCCAGGGAATCGGACAATATGGCCAGTACGGCTTGAATGGCCTGATCGAGATTCAGGGCCTGGCCGATAATCTTACTAATCTCGTAGAGAACTTTTAATTCCAGTTCATTGAGGTTAGCTTCCATATGCCAAAAATGAAGCAAGAAATATGCCTGGGGCAGTTTGGACCGGGGAGCCGGGCGCAGATAGTGCTGCGGCGTGGAGTTATGGGACTTCGGGGCCGTGGCGGGATCCTGTCTCCGTAAACTTTTTCGCGGCGATTAACACATTTTTGTCATAAATGAATAAAAGATAGATACAATCTTGTGACAAAGGGAAGGGCGTATCCTGGGAAACGCTGGCAGGAGACCGAGGGCGGTGAGCGGTGCCCGGCAACCGACCAAGAGTCAGAAGTTCATGCCGTCATGGAACCTGCTCTGAAAAGCAAAATCCCCCCTAACCCCCCCCTGGTCAAATGGGGAACTACAAGGAATTGCTTTTAAAGTCCCCCTCTGGGAAAGGGGGATGTAAAAACCAGCGAGTGGAATGAGTTTATCGCAAAGGCTCTAAGAGCTGATTTGCTGCAGATGCGGCCACCTGCCGCCAATGCCATCCGGGAAACCCGGTTAAGCCGGCGGCATTTTCCCCGGCCCGGACTGGGCCACCCTTGGCCAGCAGGCTTTCCCGGATCGGAAAGAGATTTTCCCCCATGGCGCATTGGGTCAGATATTTGGTGCATGCGGCTGGGGTTTTGCCGGTAAATTCCCACCAACTGTCGCCAGAATTGCCACCGGTAGTCGGCCACGATTCCCTGGCGCCAGAACAACTTGAACATCGCCACCAGATCTTCGCGCCGGGCATGGAACGGTAAACGGCTTTTCTGGTTGCTGGATGTCCGGGCTTTTGTTCTTCCCGGCGGCGGAGCGGGTCGGTCTCATGGCCAGATAGTACCGGTAGGTCCGGGCCAGATATTTGGTGGGCTCATAAAGGTAGTCCACCGTCCGGATGTACTCTGCCACGATCTCGGAGGCCGGGCGGGTCGGCAGAAAGTTAAAGCTTGCCTCAATCATGTCGGCGTTAGCTCCGGTTCCGGTCAGCCGGTTTTCCTGCTGGAGCCGGTCCCAAAGGCCGTATTGGGGAGCGCCTGCAACAGGTTCAGCATCACCGCCGGCAGGTTATGCTGGGCCACGAAGGCGCAGATCCGGTCGCCGGCGCCCTTGGTCTCCTGATCAAAGCCCATGATGAAACTGGGGAGCACCCTCAGTCCGTTCGCACAAATGTTGGTCAAGGATTGACCCAGGGGATTCTTCAGGTTCTGATACTTCCGGTTGCCGACCAAAACCGCCTCGTCCGGAGACTCTACCCCGATAAAGACATTGCCGAAATTGGCCTCGGTCAGCAGGTCCACCATGGCGGTATGTTGCCCGAGATTGGCGGACGTCTGGGTCCAGAAACTGAAGGGTTCACCATGGCTCGCCTGCCAGGGAATAAGTTTCTTGAGGATGGCCCGGGCATGGGTCTGGTTGCCGATGAAATTGTCGTCGCAGATAAAAACCTCTCGCCTCCACCCCAGCTTAAAGAGGGCTTCCAACTCTGCCAGCACCTGATCGGGGCTTTTGTAACGGGGTTTGCGGCCATACAGGTTGACGATGTCGCAGAACTCACAATTAAAAGGACACCCCCGGGAAGTCTGGACGCCTGCGAGGATATAATCGTCCAGATTCAGCAGGTCATAGCGGGGCACCGGCGAGATGGTCATCTCCGGCCTGCCGTCCGGCTCGATCACGCCGTGCGTCTCACCGGCCTGCCACGCCGCCAGCCAGAGCGGGATGGTCGATTTCACCCTCGCCCCGCACGAGAAAATCGGCTCCCGCCTCCAGGATTTCCTGGGGCACCGAGGTCGCATAGGGGCCGCCCACCACCACGGTTTTACGCCGGGCTTTGGCCTCCCGGATAAGGTCTACCAGTCCTTCCCTTTGGACGATCATGCCGGAAAGCATGACGAGCTCGGCCCAGTCCCAGTCGTCGGGGCGGAGTGGCCGGGTATTTAAGTCCGCCAGGCGCAACTCCCAGTCACCCGGCAGGAGCGCCGCCAGGGTGAGGAGACCCAAAGGCGGCATGAGGGTCTTGCGCCCCAAAAGTTCGCATGACTCCTGCAACGACCAGAATGAACGGGGAAATTCAGGATAGATCAACAGAACCCGCATCCACTACCTCCAGGAAGCCCTGCCGGCATCGCCCCGGGTGGGGGGAAATGCCGAAAGCGTTCCCTCTAAACGTGATAATGGCTTTCCAGGTGAACCGGAGACCGATCCGTCTCCCCGGAAAGCTTCAAGATCGGCCCGGTGGCCAGCGTTACTTGAGATGCCGCCACGGGTCATGGGTCCGGGGAACCCGGCGCAGATGGCACGCAGACCAAGGATTGCCTTAAGTTGCTTTTCATTGAAAGGGCGTCCGCCTCCGCCTCGCCAGATCGGGACGGCAGAAGCCAGGCCACATTGAGGGGAACGGTTGCCAGCCAACCGGGCCGGCTAAAATCCCCGCTCCAAACGTCAATCATTATATTTCAGATTAGAGGCAAAGGTCAAATTTATCGGCGCAGGAGGTGAAACCATCTCTTTATGGTCTGACGTTCAATGGGGCTATCCGTTCGATCCTGATTAAACCCCGCCAGGCGAGGCTATTCCGCATCCAGGGCCCGCCAGCCGAAGCTTTCCAGGTAGGCCTGAAGCTTTCCCCGCTTTTCCCGGAACTTCTCTTCCCATAACGGCGGGCAATCCTCCAGGCGAATCTCCCCTTCCCTGAGGGCCGCGGCATAGGCCATACATGCGGCATAGCCGCAGGCCTTGCAGTTGGTCATGGGCAGCAGCCTCAAAATATCCAAGACCTTGAGCCCGGCCTGGCCCGTATAGCGGGGGGTGATTTCCCCCCGGCGCGCATGGACCTCGTTGATTTGCCCCTTGATCCACGTGAGGAGGGCGTGGGCTTCCTCCAGGTCCCGGATCCCCCGAATGGCGATCTTTTGGGGGTGCAGGGTGATCCATTTGCCGTCCGACAGTTTGAGCAGGAGCGCCTGATTGGTTTGATCATAGTCCCAGCCGCCTAACTCGGCGTTCACATAGGGGAAAGACGGAGAGATATCGACCGTGAACGTGGCGATGGCGTGCAGAATTTCCTTGGTGGCGTTCATTTTCGGGCGAAAGATGTCAAAGTTGTCGATCCGGTCCAGTAACATGGTTTGCCACCCGAAGACCCTGGCAGAAATAAATGCGTCGTTGGTTAATCCCGCCGTCCCGTGGTCCGGAAAAACCGGACCGACTCTCTCTAACTTTTCGGCGCGGCTTTTTCCCGGAGCAGTGGCACCAATTGCTCCCGCAGGGCGTCCCGCACCTGCCGGAAGGCGGCCATGACCTCCGCTTCGGTGCCGGTGGCCTGGCCCGGGTCCGGGAAGCCCACGTGCATGACCTCGGTTTCCCCGGGAAAGATGGGGCATTGCTGCTGGGCCCGGTCGCAGACCGTGATTACCAGGTCGAAGGTTTCCCCCGCCAGGTCATCCACCGACTTGGATCGATGCTGGCGGATATCAATGCCCAGCTCCGCCATGACCTGGATGGCCCGGGGGTTGACCCGGCTGGGCCGCACCCCCGCCGACCAGGCCTTAACCTGCCCGGCCAGATCGTGGTTCACCAGGCCTTCGGCCATCTGGCTGCGGCAGGCGTTTTCGGTGCAGAGAAACAAGACTTTCAGCATGAGTTGCGACCATCATCCCGGTCAGGCGATCATTTTTTTGATCTCGTCCACGCTGGGCACCTGGCCCACCACCTTGACCTCGCCGTCCACCACCAGGGCCGGGGTGGTAAAGATGCCGAAGGCCATGATCTTGCTCAGCTCGCTCACCTTTTCCACCTCATAAGTCCCCGCCGAGAGCTTTGGCCGCCTCGGCCGTGCGCTTGGCCAACTCCACGCATTTGGGGCAACCCGGGCCTAAAACCTGTAATTTTTTCATGGTATTTCATCTCCTTTGCAAGTGGTTCAGCCCCCGAATTGGGAGAGCTTTGCGGCTACGTCCTCTTTCGCCACCTCACCCACGGCCATCCAGAGCATGTGGTGCTGGGCGTCCAGGAAGACCAGGGCCGGCAGCTGGATGAGGCGGTACTCGCCGATATACGGCACCGCGGCTTGCCGGTCGGTGTCGTAATCAATGCGCTTCAGCAAAGCCTGCCGCGGCCCGGTGAAAACCCGGTTCACCAAGGCGTCCGCCGCTTGCACGCTCTTGGCGCTGCAGCCGCAGGCCTTGCTCTTGGTGATATAAATCACCTGACTCACCTTGGCCGGTTGGGCCTGGGCCAGCACCGCTGCCCCCAGGACCGCCAGAACTACGATCATAATAACCCCGAATTTGCCTTTCGTCATGACTCCTCCCCCGGTTAATTTGTGATGTAAACCATTATTGGCTGTCATCCAAGCCCTGCCCCTGAAGATCACAGCTCTGAAGATGTGGGCACAACCTCCGGAACATAGGTTTTTCCCATCATGGCGCCCGCCAGGGACACGGTGGCCAGGATTTTCTCCAGCCCCACCAGGACGGATTCATAGCGCACCGCGAACCGGTCCGTCCCGGGGTGATAGGCTACCTCCAGGACGCCGGTAACCTTGAGCAGTTCGGCGCGCACGGCGTCGGGGCAGCTCGTTCAGGTGAAACCGCCCTTTTGTACCATCCCGTTGACATGGATATTCAATATCAGTAACCAAAGCTCGATGTGCCCTCCGGTTCTTTCCGTCTGCCCTACCGCTTCAAGGCCTGGACCTTGATGCTGAGGATTTTGCCGCGCAGGCGCTCGTCCATCTCCCCGGCCTCATAGGGAGACTCAGAAACCGCGACTACCGCCGCAAACCCCGCCTTTCGGATGGTTTCCAGGTAAGCCTCCTTTGCCATGGCGCCGGCCAGGCACTCGGCCCAGGCCGCGGCGCTGGCCCGCACGTCCGGCGGCAGTTCGCCGGCGGTCACCAGATCGGCAATCAGGATGCGCCCGCCGGACTTCAAGACCCGATGGATCTCTTTGAAGCTCGCCAGCTTGTCCTGAGTCAGGTTGATCACGCAATTGCTGATGACCACGTCCACGGTGGCCGAATCCACGGGCAGATGCTCGATATCGCCCTGGCGGAACTCCACGTTGTTAAAGTCGTGCTCCCGGGCCAGTTGCCGTCCCCGGGCCACCATGTCCTCGGTCAGGTCCACGCCGATGACCCGGCCGCCTGCTCCGACCTTTTTGGCCGCCAGAAAGACGTCGATCCCGGCGCCGGAGCCCAGGTCCAGGACTGTTTCGCCAGCTTTGAGGTCCGCCAGGGCGGTGGGGTTGCCGCAGCCCACCCCCAGAACAGCCAATTCGGGAACCAGGCGCAAATCCTCGGCGGTATAGCCCACGGCCAGGCACTGGTCGGTGGTCGTCGGGCCGCAGGAGGGGCAGCAGGAAGTCTGCTCTCCCCGGGCGATCTTGCCGTAGAGGTCCTTGATGACATCCTTCAGGTTCTGATCATTCACGCTCTCACTCCTTCAATCCCGCCATTACATAATGGCGTTGAATAAGAAGCCGACGATGATAATCCCCAGGGCAACCACCCCGACGAACACCGCGATCAGCTTAGGCTTTAAGACCTTCCGGAGGATGACGACTTCCGGAAAGGACAGGGCGATGATGGACATCATGAAGGCCAGCACGGTTCCCAGGGCGGCGCCTTTTTCTAACAAGGCCTGGACCACGGGGATGATGCCGGCGGCATTGGAGTACAGCGGCGCACCGAGAAGAACCGCGGCTGGCACCGACCACCAGGCCTGTTTGCCCATGATTGACGCAATAAAGCCTTCGGGAACGTAGCCGTGGATCGCGGCGCCGGCGCCGATCCCCAACACGATATAGAGCCAGACGCGCCCCACGATTTCCTTAACCTGGTAGAGCCCGTAATCGACCCGGCCCAGCCAGCTTAATTGCTGGAGTTGAGCCGGGGTCTGGCCCATGCGAATCTCATAGACCCAGTCTTCCACCTGGCGCTCCATATTCAGCCGCCCGATAATGATGCCGGTGAACGATAGCGATGAGCAGGCCCATGGACATATAGATCAGGGCGATCTGCCAGCCGAAGAGGCCGAAGAGCAGCACCAGGGCGATCTCGTTCACCATGGGGGCCGAAATCAAGAAGGCGAAGGTGACGCCGATGGGGATGCCTGCTTCCACAAAGCCGATAAAGAGCGGCACCGCCGAACAGGAGCAGAAAGGCGTTAGCACCCCCAAGAACGCCGCCAGCACGTCCCCTAGAAGCTCCCGTTTGCCCGCCAAAATGGTCCTGGTGCGCTCAGGGTTGAAAAAGGAGCGCAGGATGCCGACCCCGAAGATCACCAGGATCAACAACATGAAGACCTTGGGAACATCCAGGCAGAAAAAGGACACGGCATCGCCCAGGTGGGTGCCGGCGGCGATGTGGAACACGTCATAGGCTACCCACCGGGAAAAGGGGTCCAGTCGGCTGTAAAGCGGATACCAGGCCAGGAGCGCCAGACCCAGGAAGATCAGCTTGAGGATTTGCCTGGCCGGCATATCAGCAATCGGCGCTTTCATCCTGGCAAGAAGATTGACCGGCGGTTCGGTCGCCTCGCGGGCAATTTCCGCCGTCACCGCCGGCTCTTGTGGATTTCGGTTATCCATGGTTAACATCCCTTAGAAACAATTTTCTCATCAAAAAAAATTACCAGGCGCGAATCCCCTGGAATAAAATATAGGCCCCCACCAGGAAGATCAAAAATCCGGCCACCCGTTGCATGATGGTGCCGAATTTGGCCCCTTTGGATTGCAGAAAACTCTCGATCACCCCGGTAAAAGTGCCGGCCAGAATGATCAGGGTGCCTTGCCCCAGGGCGTAGGCGAAGAGCAGCGAGCTGCCGTAAGCCACTTCGCCCTTGACCGCGGCCAGGGTCAGGATCACCGCCAACACCGGGGAGGCGCAGGGCGAGAGGACCAGGCCGAACAGCCCCCCTAAAATCAGGGCGCCGACCAGGCCGGTCCGCTGGGGCAGGAATTTCTGGGAGGCCCCGCCCAGCTTGAGATGAATCAGGCCGGACAACTGCAGGCCCATGACCATGAGGATGACCGACACCACGAAATACCAGTAAACGCCCACATCCCCGAACATGGTGCCCATGAGGGCCGCCATGGCGCCCAGGATCGACATGACCACGGCCAGCCCCAGCACAAAGACGAGTGAATAGAAAAATGCCTGCTTTTTGTTGCCCCCGGCATAGCCGCCCACGAAGCCGATGACCAGAGGAATACTCGCCAGGATGCAGGGACTGGCGGTGGCCACCACCCCGCCCAGATAGCTGGCGCCGTAGGCCAGGAGGGGCCGGGTCTGCATGACCTGCCCCAAGGTTTCACTCCATGCCATGAATGGTCTCCTCATACCAGTGAGCCATCAAAAGACTATTTTTGTCATTCTGAGCGCCGCGAAGAATCTCTCTTTTTAGGCTGCCAAGATTCTTCACTCCGTTGCACTCCGTTCAGAATGACATGAATATGCATAGTTTTTTGACCGCAACTTCTTATCAATTAGCGGATAAACTTCAATTCCTGGAGCTTCTTGATGACTTCTTCTTTGGAGAGCGCGCCCAGATGCCGGTCCACCTCTTTGCCGGAGGCGTCCAGGAACACCTGGGTGGGGATGGCCACGATCTTGTATTGCCCAAACAGGGGCTTTTCCTCGTCCACATAAACCATGCGAAATTCCACCTGGTCGCCATATTGAGGCTTCAATTCCGCCACGACCTTTTGCATCTCCTTGCAGGGGACGCAGTACTTGGCGCCGAAATCGTACATCGCCGGCTTGCCTTGGCCGGAGCCGCACCCTGCGCCTGGGTCGGCACAGGTTGCCAGACCAACAAGAAACCTGCCGCCAGGCAAAATAAACCGATAAAAGTTCCACGTAAAAATTTCATTGGTACCCTTCCTTAGTGCAGTAATTGAAGCCAGACACGCTGACTTAATAACCGGATATCCGGCTTTATAACTATTAAACCATTGCCGGAGGTAAAACCGGCGCGCTCCGATGAACTTTCTACACCTGGAACTCAAAAACTTCGGGTCAATCATACCCCCGTAATTAACGTGACGCCGGCGGGATCAAGAGTACCGGGCACATCGCCAACCGGGAAACATTATGGGCCACGCTGCCCAGGAAAATCTCCTTGATGAATCCTTTCCCCTGGGTGCCCATGACGATTAGCGAGATATCCCGGGCTTCCAGGACCCCGAGAATGGCAGTCAGGGGATGCCCGGGATCGAAGTGGCCGTTGACTTGGGGAATCCCGGCTTCCAGGAGGCGCTGCTGCCATTGCGCCAACAGGTCCCGGGCCGCCCCCTCGGCAATCTCCTGGTAACCCGGGGGATAGGCGGCATATCCTTCGGGCACGTCCAGGGCGTTGAGCACCGTGACCCGGGTTAATCCTTTGCCCGCCAGGCGCTCCACATACTCCAGGGCCCGGGACGAGATCGCCGAAAAGTCCGTGGGCAGGAGCACGTGGCGAAGCACCTTACTGTGGGAGATTTGGCACGAACCCGGCTCTCCCGGCGTTGTTAGCCTCACATTGAGCAGCAACACGGGGTAGCGGGTATTATGCAGCACCGCACAGGTGAAGCACCCCAGCACCCCTTCCCGCCAGAGGGATTGGCCGTGGGAGCCCACCACGATGAGGTCGGCGCCATAGCGGCAGGCGATCTCGTTCAAGGAATCGGCCGGCAGGCCCATGGGTATCTCCACGGTCACGTGCAGCCCCTGGGCCTCAAGTTGTTGCTGCTGCGCCTCTAATTTAGGCCGGGCGGTGGACTGGAGGATACCTTCCATCCCCGCCATGAACTTGACGCTGATCACATGCGTCAGGATCACCTGTTCACACCCCAGGGCCTTAAATTCCCCGGCGCAGGCCACGACCTCATTCCAGGCGGGGGACAGGTCGGTGGCCAGCACAATAGTCTTAAACATGGGTATTCCCTTCGGTGTTTCTGGGCGCAGGCGGGACAGACGTACGAGTCCTGATCCTGGGGCCGCCCTTTCAGGAGAGCGGCGTCAGTCGCCTCGACGCCGCAAGCCGCACAGCATAAGGGAGTGAAATATTTCTGTCTGAACTTGAGGGCCACGCCCACCAGACTGATGAGCACCGGCACCTCCACCAGGGGGCCGATAACCGCGGCAAAGGCCTGGCCCGACTGGAGGCCGAAGACCGCCACGGCCACCGCGATGGCCAGCTCAAAATTGTTGCTGGCGGCGGTAAAGGACAGGGTGGCGGAAATGCGATACCCGGCCCCGGCCTTGGCCGACATATAAGAACGTCACAAAGAACATGATGAAAAAATAGATTGTCAGAGGTATGGCGATGCGCACCACGTCCAGGGGGAGTTCCACGATATATTCGCCCTTCAGGGAGAACATCACCACAATGGTGAACAGCAGGGCAATCAGGGTGATGGGGCTGATTTTGGGCATGAATTTTGTTTCATACCATTCGAGCCCCTTGCGTCTGACCAGGATGAAGCGGGTGAACATGCCGCCGAAAAAGGGAATGCCCAGGTAAATCAACACACTTTGCGCCACCTGGAGGATGGTGACCTTGACTTCCAGGCCCGAGGCGATCCCCAGCCAGGCGGGCAGTACCGTGACAAATATATAGGCGTAGACCGAGAAAAAGAGCATCTGGAAGATGGAATTGAAGGCCACCAGACCGGCGCAGTATTCCGTGTCGCCCTGGGCCAGGTCGTTCCAGACGATGACCATGGCGATGCACCGGGCCAGACCGATGATGATCAGGCCTACCATGTATTCGGGGTAGCCCCGGAGAAAGGTGATGGCCAGCAGGAACATGAGGATGGGGCCGATCACCCAGTTCTGGACCAGGGACAGGGCCAGGACCTTGAAGTTCTTGAAGACCTGGGGGAGTTCTTCGTAGCGCACCTTGGCCAGGGGCGGGTACATCATCAAAATGAGGCCGATGGCGATGGGAATGTTGGTGGTGCCCACCTGGAAGATGGTCAAGAACTTGGTAAAGCCGGGCAGGAAATAGCCGAGGCCAACCCCGGCAGCCATGGTCAGGAAGATCCACAGGGTCAGGAAGCGCTCCACAAAACCCAGACGTTTGGCAACCGTGGCGGCCATCGGTGTTCCTATTTCGTGAATATCCGGATAACCGATTTAAGATAAGACATGATACTTCTTTATAACCGGATAACCGGGTAAGTCAAGATAAAAAACTCCGGGAGAGAAGACCGGGAGAATGAGCTCAGGAGCATTGGCAGGCGGCGGCCCCATCCTTGCCCTGCCCCTTGGCCGCCAGCCATTGGTCCAATCGGTCTCGCAAGGCCTGGGCCTCCGGGCGGGAACTGAGAATATCGGCCAGCAGCTTGAGCTGTTTATCCTCGGGGCTGCCGGGGACGACGCTCAGGCGATAATTCATCCACACCCCATCCCGCCGGTCATTGACCCAGCCCAGATGATAGAGGTAGCGCAGGTGCCGGGAAGCCTTGGATTGGGTGATGCCCAGCACCCCCATGATATCGCAGACGCAGAGTTCGTCCCGGCCCATCAGCAGCCAGAGCATCTTGAGGCGGGTCTCATCGGCCAGGGACTTAAAGAGTTGGGCTTCCTTTTTCATAATCATCTAATAACCGGATAAACGCTTATTGTCAATTATAAAAATTCGAGGGATTTTGAAAACAGCAGGTCAAGGGCCTCAAGCTGGGCGGGACAGAGCATCCTGGCGGCTAGGACCTGAGGGACTATGGCAAGCTCATCCGAGAGCAATTCCCGGCGAACAGCCCATGGGAATCGAGTGCGCCGGTCCATTCTTTTTGGGAAAAAAGTTGTTTTTTTTCTAGGTCTTGTCTATTCTTCTTGAAAAATACCCCCATGAAAGGCAAGAAACCCAATCACGGTCGCGGGACCGCCCTGGCCGAAAGCCCGGAATCGCAAGGGACTCAAATCAAAGGTCGCCTCTGGATTGAAAAGGAGGGGGAGACCTTTTTGAGCTGGGGCCGGGTGGTGCTGCTGGAGCGCATTCGGGAAACCGGTTCCATCGCCGCCGCCGCCCGCTCCCTGGAGATGGCCTACAGCCATGCCTGGACCCTGGTGGCCAACATGAACCGCCTGGCGGGGGAGGAGTTGGTGGCCCGGACCTTCGGAGGCAAGAGCGGCGGCCGGGCTTGGCTCACCCCAGCCGGCGAGGCGGCCATCACCCACTTCTGGGAAGTGGTGGCCAGGTTTCAGGAATGGCTTCAGGATCAAGACACCTAAGTGAGCTCACGTTTTTTTCTGGGGAGCGCCATCACTGAGGTGGCCCGGGTAATGAGGGGTGCCCCCGACAAGCCCAGAGATCGACACCTGAGCACCCCCATTACCCCACCAAATTTTGCCGAGAATTTTTTTTGGTCGCAGAGGGTATCCTGCCTCCATCCGGGACACCATCCCTCCAAAATTTACCCCCACTGGCACGTCTCTATTGTTGACCTTTAACCGGTTATGAGCATAGATTTGTCGCCTATGACAGGTTTTGCCATAGATTCTGGGTGAAGGGACGCTCCCAGTGTGCCGCACAATAAATAAGCATCCATCGAGTTCGCCCCGACGATACCTTTCTATGCGATAATGACCTAATGAAATTCGCAGACCTGGACATCGAATACCGGCTCAGCCCCCGGCGCAAAAGCATCGGGATTATGGTCACCACCGAAGGCAAAGTGGTGGTCACCCTGCCCCGGGGAACCTCCAAAGAGAGCCTCGCCCAGGCCCTCGCCAGGCACCGGGCCTGGATCGAGGCCAAGGTGGCGGAACGGCAAGCGGCCTGGGGCCGCATGCAGGAAGGGGAGGCCTATTTTCTGGGACAGCCGTGCCGACTCACCGCGGTGCAGGGGGCCCAGGGCGTGTCCCTGCATGGGAACGAAATCAGAGTCCCCCGGCATGACCCTGCCGGTCGTTGGTTCAGCCTGCAACTCTGGTACCAGGAGCAGGCCTTCGGGGTGCTTCAGGCGCGGGTGAGCCATTTTGGGGCCCTCATGGGCCTTACTCCAGGGCCGGTGGAACTCAAGGGCTGGAAACGGCGCTGGGGGGAATGCCACCCCGACGGCACCCTCAAGTTCAACTGGCGTCTCATCATGTGCCCGTCGGCGGTCATCGACTACGTGGTCGTCCATGAACTGGCGCACCTCAAAGTGCCGGGGCACAACCCCCGGTTCTGGGGCCAGGTGGCCAGGGTTTTGCCGGACTACGCCGTCCGCCGCCGCTGGCTCAACCGGGAAGGGGCCCCGTTTCTCCTGTGGCGGCCGGAAAAAACTCAGCCGTAGTAAGGCGGTTTTTTGTCAGGACAGCGAAGCCGCGCCTACGCCCCGAGGGCGGACCCGCAGGTCCCCCCCGACCCGATATTATCTGGTTAAGGTGAATAATTTACCTTGGGGAAATCCGGTGGGCCGCAATGACGATCAGGGCGCAGGCCTCGGCGTCGGACGCGGCAAAATGGTGCTTCAGCGTGATGCCCAGGTGATCGCAGACATTATTGAGTTTCGCGGGTTTGAGGTTCCAGGTTCGCCGGGCCAGTTGCACCGTACAGCGGAAAGGAATCCCGGGAGGCTCTAACCCCGCCGCGGCACAGCATCTGTGGAGCACCGAACGGTCGAAGGAGGCATTGTGGGCCGCCAGGAAATCAATACCCTCCAGCATGGGGCTATAGGTGGGCCATAATTCGCCGAAAGTGGGTTGGTTCGCCACGTCTTCCCAGGTGATGCCGTGGATATAGGTGAAGATAAACTTTCTGCGCGGCGGTTTGATCAGGCTATAGGTGCGTTGGACGATCTGGTGGTTTTCCACGCGCACTAATCCCAGGGCGCAGGCGCTGTCAGGGGAGTAGTCGGCGGTCTCGAAGTCCAGGGCCACAAAGCTCGGGCCCCGCTCCTGCTGGAGGAGGCGTTTGATCAGGGTGGCCTTCCGGCCGGTGGCGGGCACCCCGCAGGCGGCGCACACGGCCTGCAACTCCGCCTCGGTCAAGAAAGGGAGCAGGTCTGCCGCGGCAACGGACTCCTGGCCCAGGAGATGGCGCACCAGGGGCGCCTTGGTCCGGTGATCGAGGTCCAGGCCCAGATGCGCGCAGACTTCTTTCAGGGCCTCGAGACTTAACAGAGACAGGATGGCTGATTTAACCGGCATGAGGCACCATCTTAGCACCAAATGCTCCCGGGGGCAAACTGGCCTCAACCCGATTGATAAGCATCGACAAATGCTGAAAAATTTATTAAATAGAAGGAAACTCACCATAAAATCAACGCCTCTCCGGTTCCTGAACCACCTGCTCCGGATGAGCGTCTGCAGGAGAGCCACACCATGCACGAACACGCCTCGGCCCGCGGGGCCATAGAAACCATGATTCGCAGCCGGGACCTGGAAGGGTTGCTGCGCCACGCCGAAACCATCCACGGGCACCGCTGCCCCTACCTGGCCCTGGGGGTCAAGGCCGGACAGTACGCCATGACCTACCTGGATCAGGAGAACACCGGCATGGAGGAGATCGTCGCCATCGTGGAGTGCAATAATTGTTTCACCGATGGCATCCAGGTGGTCACCGGGTGCACCTTCGGCAACAGCGCCTTGATTTATAAAGATTTGGGCAAAACCGCGGTCACCGTGGCCCGGCGCCAGGACGGAGCCGCGGTCCGCCTGGTGGTGCACCCCGATTTCCGGGAGCGCATGTTTGCCCGCTACCCTGCGGCGGGGCCGCTGTTCGAGAAAGTGGTGGTGCAGCGCCAGGGCACCCCGGAGGACCACCACCGCTTCCACCACCTCTGGGAGGGGGTGGCCCGGCGGGAGTTGGAAGAGGTGGAACTCTCCGAGCAGTTCCTCATCGAGACTTGCACCATCCAGCTGCCGGCCTTTGCCCGAATTTTGGCTACGGAGGTGTGCGGACGCTGCGGCGAGGGGGTAATGGAATCCCGCATCAGGGTCCAGGCCGGCCAGAAAGTCTGCCTGACCTGCGCCGGGGAAGAATATGCTCTCCTCACCGGCCAGGGGATCGGCTGCAGCCGGGAAATTTGAGGCCGGCCACCGGGCCCGACCCGTCGGGTAAGTTTTCTCAATCCAGCGCCGGCCGGGCGCACCGGCAGCCGCCGCGTCCCGGTGTTGGTCTTCCCAAGGAAGCGCCACAGTTGCGGTTTAATGTGGCCCCGGGGTGTCCTGACCAGGGTTCGCCGGGTTCCGGGCCATCCAACCTCGGGGGGTCCAGGGAGATGGAGGTGAAGTTATGGAGCAGACCAGGAAGGTGAGGGGCAAGCGACTGGGATACTGGTGGTTGCTGCTGGTCCTGACGGTGCCGGGAGTGGCCTGGGGAGCGGAGTTTTCCGCCACGATGATGGTCAAAGACGCCGCCAAGGTCATGCCGGGGAAGATTTATGTCCACGACGGCAAGATGCGCCAGGAATTTGTCGATGAGCGGGGGCAGACCATCACGATTGTCCGCCCGGACCTGAAGGTGGTCTACGTGATCCTCCCCCTCCAGGGAACCTATATAGAAATGCCCCTGATGCACAAGCTCCCCGGGCAGTTCCTCCAGATTCCCCCCAGGGCCTTGGGCAAGCACCGGGTGGGCCAGGAGCGGCTGAACGGCTACGACACCGAAAAATATGAGGTCAGCGTGCCCGTCGGCCGCAACCTGGAAAAACAGACCTACTGGGTGGCGCCAAAATTGGGCCTGCCCATCAAGATGGAGTGCCGGGAGCGGCAATTTTCCCTGGAATACAAGAGCATCAGGGAGGAAAAGGTCCCGGACCGGCTGTTCGCCCTGCCCCCTGGGTTGAAAAAGCTGGACTCCATCGGCGGCTTTGCCGACCGAGTGGAGGAATGACGCGTCGGCGGTACGCCGGGCTCGCAAAAAAGAGGGGAAGGCTTCCTGGGTAAGGGAGCCTTCCCTTTTTGACGGTGGCGCCGGCGCGCCCCGCTACTGGTACTGGATGTAGAGCGGCTTGGGGTTGAGCTTCAGCACGTCCTGGGGCGTCATCAGCGGATCGCCCTTCTTGGTGTCGTTGTGGTAGAAGAGCTTGAAGCCGGTATACTCCACCGGGTGGGCCACGATGTAATCCCGGTAGGAATCCCGCTTCAGCCAGGGGGCGCCCCAGCCGTCCATGTTCATGACAATCTGCACCTCGGGGCGGAGCTTGACCTTTTCGGCATTGGTGACCATGTTGCGCGTGAAGCGGTGCACGATGAGCACCTTGGGCGGGAGATTGTACTTTTTCACCAGCTCCGCCAGGTAGCCGGCGGCATAGTTGACATCCGCGGCGTCATAGGTGCCGATCTTTGTGCTCGGTATTTTGCCGCTCTTGATCAGGTTGAACTCCGGGTCCATCCCCAGGTGCACGTCCGGATTCTTCAGGATCCATTCGAAGCGCGGCAGAATGGTGCGGATGTCGGAATGGCCGGTCTGGATGTCAATGAAGAGGATGCCGTTTACCTCCTTGGCCCAGCCGTAAACCTCGTTGACCAACGCGTCCGGATGGATCATCCGGTACTTGCCGCTCTTACCCGGCGCCCCCTGGGCCACCACCGCGACCAGGTGCAGGGCGGGCTGTACCGGCAACGACGGGTCCGCCTTCTCCCATTTGGCCACCTCCACTTTCAGGCGCCGCAGCATCTCGTCCTTGGGGTACTCGCCCAGCACCCCCATCTTTTTGGAGCGCTGGTTGCCGTAGTAGGCGACGATACGCTTCCCCGGCAGGATTGAACCGGGCAGGATCGGCGGGGTTTTCACCGGCCAGCCGTGCTGTTTGGCAAACTCGGGGTCCTCGCCGGCGTTGTATTTGCCCGGGGGGGCGATTTTCCCGGGCGGGGCGGCCTGTTGCCATTTAGGTGTCTTGGCGCCCTTCTTCCCCTTCTTCCCTTTCGCCGCTTTTTTGTTTTTGGCCGGAGCTGCCGGCGGGGTTTCCGGGGCCGCAACCGCGGGGCCGCCGACAGCAGCTGCCGGCGGGGTTGCCGGAGTAGCCGGGCCCGCAGCCGGAGCAGGTGCTGGGGCCGCCGGGGCGGCGGGGGCAACGACAGGAGCTGACGGCGGCGGCCCCGGGGCTTCCGGGGCTTTAACCGGAGGGGCTGCCGGGGTGGCGGGTCCGGTCGTCGTGGTCTCGGCCGCCTCCAGGTTGCCGGGCCGGTCCATCGTGAGGCCTGCCAGAATAAGGAACAACACCGCCAGGGCGGTGGCCAGCAGGGGGACAAATATCCGGGCGGACAATCGAACACGCAGGTGCATCACGAAGCACTCCTTGAATAAAATATGGGGCACTGCCGGGGGCTCGCCAAGCGGACAGGTTAGAGAGCCTCCTTCAAGAACAAGCGGTCACACGGGATGCGCAACAGCAGCCTGAAACGGCCCTTCAGGCACCCCTTCAAGACTTCCCGGCTAAATTTTTTTGAAAGCAACGGTCAAGTCTGTCACATAATATCAGTAAATAAAGAATTTCGGGATGAGTTTAACCATAAAATTACGCCGGGAAGAGACCGTCGGAAGGAAAAACGCTCCAGAGTCCTCCCCCAGGTCAGCCTGGCGCCAACCCCGGCCTCAAAACCTCAAGCTCCGATTTTCATCGCCCTGGCCCCTTTCTTTACTCGCGCCCTTGCGGTGGGCCGATTTTTTTCTTATATTAATATTAAATCCTTAGCAAGCAGAGGCCCCCCATGTTTGGTTATAACATCACCACGATGATCATTATCCTGGCCATCGCCCTCTTGCTCTTCGGTCCCCGGCGCCTGCCGGAACTGGGAGACAGCATCGGCAAGGCCATCCGGAGCTTCAAAAAGGCTCACGAGGACCCTGACGCCGCCTCGCCGCGGCCCGAAATTCCGCCCAGCGCCACCGCGGCGCCGCAAGCCGTCACCTGCCCCCAGTGCCACAAGGAAATGAGCGGGGACTTTGCCTTCTGCCCCCATTGCGGCAGCCCGATGACCAAGGCGTAATCAACAGGTCTTGCGATGGGGCTCGACCTCGAGACGCTGCTCATCCTCGCCGTTCTGGCGTTTATCCTCTTTGGCCCCGAAAAGCTGCCGGAGTACGCCGCGACCCTGGGAAGGTTCATGGCCAAGATGCGCCAGGCCACCACGGAGATGACCCGCCAGTATCAGGATCAGAACCCTTTCAGCTTTCCCCCGGAGCCGACCCTGCCGCCGGCCCCGGGAATCCACCTGCCCCTACTGCCAGCAAACCGTGCCCCTGAACTTTGCCTTCTGCCCTAAATGCGGCCACCGGGTTGAGGAAGATCATTACCCCCCGCCACCCCAGCCGCCGGAGCCAGCGCTCCAGTCCGAAACGTCTCCAGGGGTTGAACCTCTGGGCCAGCCCGAGCTGTCCCCAGCGCTTGAACCGGCCACCCAGCCCGAGCCAGCTCCGGCGATTGAACCGGCGCCAGAGACCTATCCCCTGATTCGACCGCTCCAGGATGATGAAATTGACCGGGCCCTGTCGATCATCAACCAGGCCGCCCTGGCCTATAAAGGGGTGATCCCGGAGGATTGCTGGCACGAGCCTTATATGCCGGAAGCAGAGCTCCGGGCGGAAATCGCCGCGGGGGTCAACTTCTGGGGCTGCGAGAACGGAAGGGGGTCTGGTGGGAGTGATGGGGCGCCAGGATCTTGAGGATGTCACCCTGATTCGCCATGCCTATGTGGACCCGGCCTCCCAGCGCCAGGGGGTGGGGGGGCGACTGTTGACCTATCTCCTCCAGGAGATCCCCGGCCCCGTCCTGGTGGGTACCTGGGCCGCGGCCTGGTGGGCCATCCGCTTCTATGAGCAACACGGCTTCTGGCTGGTTAGCCAGACGGAGAAATACCGCTTGCTCAACACCTACTGGTCCATTTCGCCCCGCCAGGCGGAAACTTCGGTGGTCCTGGGGAACTCCGGGTGGTTCTCGTCAGCAGGCAGCCTCGAATAATCGGCCGGCAATCCTGCCTCGAGCCGGTCACATGGCCAATGGGCCTTAAGGCGGGCGGCGATCTCCCGGCCCAACTCCTGGGCCTGACCCCAGACCTCCTGCAGTCCGAGTTCCCTTCCCGAAAAAAAAGAGTTTTCGGGGAGGATTTTTTTACCGGAAACTGACTGCCGACGACTGGCAACTGTCTTTACAACTCCACCACTTCGGAACTCAACGGGTGGCCCATGAACAGGCTGGCCAACTGCTGAAAACGCGGCGTCAGGTCGGTGGTGTGGTAGCGGCGGGTGCCGCCCCGGCTCAATTGAGTCTCCATCTCGGGATGGCGTGCCAGGTAATCCACCAGCTTGGCCGCGGTGACCTGGCCGGAGCAGATCAGGTCGTGGCCGTCGCCCAGGATGGCCCGGATCGGCTCCTTGAGGATGGAATAATGGGTGCAGCCCAGGATCAGGGTGTCCACTTGGCCCTGAAAGGGGGCCAGGTAGCGGCGCAGGATCAGGGTGGTGCCTTCCCACTCCTGCTCGCCGCTCTCGATGATGGGCACCAGGAGCGGACAGGCCTGCTGGATGACCTCCACCTCCGGGTCCAGTTTTTTCAGCTCCAACTCGAAGGATTGGGAGGTCACCGTGCCTTCGGTGGCGATGACCCCGATGCGCTTCAACCGGGTCCGGGCCACGGCCTCTTCCACCGTGGGGATCAGCACCCCCAGGACCCGGAGGCCGGGATAGCGCTCCGGCAGCCAGACCTGCTGGATGCGCCGCAGGGCCCGGGCCGAGGCGGTGTGGCAGGCCAGAACGATGAGGCGGCAGCCCTGGCGGAAGAGATAATCCACCGCCTGCTCGGTGAAGCGGATCACCACCCGGTCGCTCCGGGTGCCGTAGGGGATGCGGGCATTGTCCCCCAGGTAGAGGTAGTCATACTCCGGCAGGAGCTGTAAAAACTCCCGGAGGACCACCAGCCCGCCGAAGCCTGAATCAAAGACGCCGATCATAGGAAGTACCGTTCATTCTGGTTTTCCGGTTTTGGCATTTTACGGTTAGAAGTTGCCGTAGGGTCCGCGCACCGCGTGCACGGCTAAGCCTGTGCCCCGATTTGCTGGCGGGCACCCGTAGACGGCCCGCCAGCCCACCGGCCTTAATCCGACAGCCTGAGCAAAGTGCCCCGTTTGCAGGCGGATTTGAGCGTCAGGGAAACCAGGCCGTAGCTCAGGATAAGATATAACACGCTTTGGGCGAAGCCGTAAAGCAGGGGGTGTGGCGACGTGAGCGGGAAGCCATAGAAGTGCCGGAAATAATCGAGAAAATAGGTCAGCGGGATGAGCTGCGCCAGGAACTGGGCCCCCCGGGGCAGCACGCTGACGGGATAGTAGAGGCCGCACAACAGCAGCATGAGGTAGGAAAAAGCCCAGGCCGCCACTTCGGCCCGCTGGCCGAAACGGAGCACCAGGGCCAGGACCAGGGCCCCGATGATGGCGGCGTTCAAGAACAGGCCCAGAAGAAAGAGGGTCAGCCCCGCCGGGCCCGGCCTGCCCAAATCCATGTCAAAAAAATAGACGCTCAGGCACCCCATGACCACAAAGACCAGCAGGCCCCGGATCAACCCCACCACCCCCGAGCCGATAAGAATGTGGAACAGGCGCACCGGGGCGATGAATTCATGTTTCAGGCTCTTGGACCAGACGGAATAGAGCAGGGCGTAAGACAGGTCCAATTGGGCGATTTGGATGGTGTTCATGGTCACGGCGCCGATGAGGATAAAGGCCACCGTTTCCCCTTCCAGGCTCAGGAACCGGGTCAGGAGACCCACGGAAAAAACGCCGATGAGGGGCCAGAACCCCATCTCGAAGATGGCGAAGACGTTCCGCCGGTTCACCAGGGTGCTGCGAGTGCTGAAGGCCCAGATCTTATTGAAGTTAGTGCGTAATTTCATGGTAGATTTCTTCCAGGTCCACGGGCTTGACCACTACCTTGGCCAGCTTCTTCCCGGTTGAGTACACGGCCTCCAGGATAGCCGGCAGCCGCTCTTCCCCCCGGTCCAGCACCAGGTCTACCCGGGAGTCCTGCTACCGTGTGGCGGAGCACCCCGGGCAGGCGGTCGTAGTCCAGCGGCGCCGGGGAGTCCTGAAAAATCAGGCTGAGGTGGTCCCCCAACCCCAGCCGCAGTTGCAAATCCGGGATGCGGCCTTCGCTGATCAGCTGCCCCCCTTTCAAGAAGGCCACCTCGGTGCACAGCATCTCGGCCTCCCGCAGGTTGTGGGTGGTCAGGAGCATGGTGACCCCGGTCTCCCGGTTGAGCCGGAGGATCTCCTCCCGGATATGGTGCGCCATCTCCTGGTCGAGGCCCGAGGTGGGTTCGTCCAGGAAGAGCAGTTCGGGGTCGTTGATCAGGGCCTTGGCCAGGGCGAGACGCTGCTTGAGGCCGGTGGAGAGCCGCTCGAAGGTGACCGCCCGGTGTTCCGCCAGCCCGAACAACTCCAGGAGCTTTTCCACCTTGTCGGTCAAGGCCCGGCCTCCCATACCGTAAAGCCGGCCATAGAACCTCAAGCTGTCCACCACCGTCATGCACCAGAGGAAATGGGCCCCGCTGGCCGCCAGGTTGATGCGCTCCTTGAGGGCTGCCGCCTCCCGGACCACATCCAGCCCCAGGACCTGCGCCCGGCCGGTGTCCGGCAGCAGCAGGGTGGCCAAAATCGAAATGAGCGTGGTCTTGCCGGCGCCATTGGGCCCCAACACCCCGAAGATGGCCCCGGGCGGCACCGCCAGGTCCACCTGGCGGAGCACTTCCTTGACCGGACCCCACAGCCCGGTGCGGAAGCCTTTGCCGATTCCCTGTGCTGATATTGCCAGTGGCATGATAAAAATAGAGAGGAGTATTTAAAGATTATAAATCATGTAAACAACAAAGAATGCCCCCATACCAATGACGAGGAGGGTAATCATGATATCGAGCAGTAATGACGGTCGATAGGTTTCTTCATCTATTTCTCTTTCGACCTTTTTATATCTGATAAATGCAAGTACACCCATCCCGGCCCCGAAAGCAACAAGGACAACGCCAAAAATTGATGAATATCCTACCGAAGAAGTGGTAGGTTCATGCGCAATTGGTTTTCCTAAAAATGCGGATATATGTTTTATGAAAAACGCAAACTTCTCGACAACGAAACCAAATGCCATTATGCCAATGCTGGTTCTGATCCAGGCAAGAAATGTCCTCTCATTGGCCATATGATCGCGAGGATTGCGAGCTTTTCCTGATGGTTTATTTTTGCTTATTTCCTCCATACGGCACACCTATCTTTCTTATGGCAAGCAATTATTCACGCCCGTGGCCTCAGCTATACGCGTTGCCGAAAGTTTTTTCCGTTATAGGACGCCTTATAATCCCCCCTGCCCCCTTTAAACAAGGGGGAGAACTACAAGGAATTGCTGTTAAAGTCCCCCTTTGAAAAAGGGGGATTTGGGGGGATTTGAGAACCCCCAAACGGCAGGAATTTTTGGCAAACGCTATAAGTCTATCAAACCCGGGCCTCCGGGCCAAGGTTTTCCGGATGAGGGCCGGACCCTTCGCTTGCAATGTAGGCGGTGCTGGGGTACATTAGCCCCAATATGAGCCAGGAAGAGCGCATCGTCAATCCCCGGCTCCAGGCGGAGGATCTGGGGTTGGAGGCGGGGCTGCGGCCCCGGGATCTGACCGAGTTCGTGGGCCAGGAGGAACTGCGGCGCAACCTGGAGATCGCCCTGGAGGCGGCCCGGGCCCGGGGCGAGGCGGTGGACCATATCCTGGTGCACGGCCCCCCGGGTCTGGGGAAGACCACCCTGGCCTATATCATCGCCCACGAAATGGGCGGCGGCATCAAGTCCACCTCGGGGCCGGTAGTGGAACGGGCCGGGGACCTGGCGGCCCTGCTCACCAACCTGGCCCCCCTGGACGTCCTGTTCATCGACGAAGTCCACCGTCTGCCCACGGTGGTGGAGGAAATCCTCTACCCGGCCATGGAGGACTTCCGCCTGGACCTGATTATCGGCCAGGGGCCGGGAGCCCGCTCCCTGAAACTGGAGCTGCCCAACTTCACCCTGGTGGGGGCCACCACCAGGGCCGGCCTCCTCACCCCGGCCCTCCGGGACCGCTTCGGCCTGATGCTCCGGGTGGATTTCTACCGGGTGGAGGACCTGGTCCGGATCACCCGCCGGGCCGCCCAGGTGCTGGGAATTGAGATCGATGCCGATGGGGCCTTGGAAATCTCCCGGCGTTCCCGGGGCACCCCCCGCATCGCCAACCGGCTCTTGAAACGGGTGCGGGATTACGCCCAGGTCAGGGCTGACGGCCGCATCGACCGCGACTGCGCCGACGCCGCCCTCACCCTGCTGGACGTGGACCAGCTGGGCTTTGACCGCATGGACCGCCAGATCCTTCTCACCATCCTGGAGAAGTACGACGGCGGGCCGGTGGGCCTGGGCACCCTGGCCGCGGCCCTGTGCGAAGAGGAAGACACCCTGGAAGACGTCTATGAACCCTACCTGATGCAGTGCGGCTTCTTGCAGCGCACCCCCCGGGGCCGCATGGCCACCAACCGGGCGGCGGAGTATTTCGCCAAGCTTCCCAAAAGAGGGAGCCATCCCTCGTTATTTCAGGGAGAATAGGCGGCCAGAGACAGCCGCCCTCCCACCCTGGCTTTGCTGATCGGGCGAGCCTCCCGGCCCGCCGGTTTTTTTCTGGTTTATCCCCAACCCTATTTTCCCGGTTGCAGGATTTTCAGCGCCTTTTCTAACAGTTCTATGGCATCATAGATCGGTTCGCACGCCAGACAATTCACGACATTATCCCGGCCCCGGGCGGTAAAGGTGGTTTCCCGGGTTCCTTCGCACTGGCAGCTTTTGGCGGCCTGGCGCAGCGCTTCCATCAGCTTGGGCAGGGGAAGTTTATCGATATCCAGCTGCTTTAATTGGTTTTCCATGCGTCGCTCCTTAGATGACAAATTGTCGGTATCGTACTTCAGTTAAATCTACCAAGCACCTGCAGGGGCGGGTTTTAAACCCGCCCTCTCCATCAAGGTTTCCTGCGGCTCGGCTAAAAGACCTTACTTATACCATAAGAAGGGCGCGACCCATGCGCAAGGCCCCGGGAAGATCGGGTTGCTTATCCCGCCTCAATCGTTATATTATGTGGAGCGAACTATCCGGTAATATAGAGGTATGAGGTAAGCATGACCGAGAAACCGCCCTCCGCCATGGCCCGTTACGCCGTCTGGTATGTGCTGGCCTTAATCCTGTTGCTGTCGATCTTCCAGTATTACAGCGCCCTGCAGCAGGCCGTGGAGATCAGTTACAGCGAATTTCGCCAGCTGGTGCAGATTAAAGGCGTCGATGACCTGACCGTCAGCACCGACACCATCGCGGGTGACCTTTTGCCAAAAGGCATCGACGAATTGGCCAAAGAGAGAAAGAAACCCGACCTGCCCCAGACCCTGGCCAAGCAGTTCGAGAAGAAAAAGCCGACATTTTCTGCGGTAAGGCTGGAAGACCCGGACCTGGTGAAGCTCCTGGCCAAGAATAACATCAGCTATCGGGCCGTCCAGGAAAAAACCTGGCTCACGTCTCTCCTGTCCTGGGTCTTCCCCTTTGCGCTCCTCATCGTCATCTGGATCTACTTCTTCCGGAAGATCGGCAGCGGCGCCGGCGGCCTCATGACCGTGGGCAAGAGTAAGGCCAAGGTCTATGTTCAGGACGAAACCAAGGTCACCTTCCAGGATGTGGCCGGGGTGGAAGAAGCCGAAGAGGAACTGAAGGAAATCATCGAGTTCTTGAAGACCCCGGCCAAATTTCAGGTTTTGGGGGGCAACCTCCCCAAGGGCGTCCTGCTGGTGGGTCCCCCGGGCACCGGCAAGACCCTGTTGGCCCGGGCCGTGGCCGGAGAGGCCGGGGTGCCCTTTATGAGCCTGTCCGGGTCCGATTTCGTGGAAATGTTCGTGGGGGTGGGCGCCGCCCGAGTCCGGGACCTCTTTGCCACGGCCCAGGAGAAGGCCCCCTGCATCATCTTCATCGACGAACTGGACGCCATCGGCAAGGCCCGGGGCCTTTCCCCCATGGGGGGCCCGGAAGAACGGGAAAACACCCTGAACCAGATGTTGTCCGAGATGGACGGCTTCGACACCCGCAAAGGGGTGATCATCATGGCCGCCACCAACCGCCCGGAGATCCTGGACCCGGCCCTGATCCGCCCCGGGCGCTTCGACCGCCACATCCTGGTGGATCGGCCCTCCCTCAAGGGCCGGGAAGATATTTTGCAGATCCATATCCGGAACATCAAGATCTCCCCGGAAGCCGACCTCCACACCCTGGCGGCCCGCACCCCCGGCATGGTGGGGTCGGATCTGGCCAACATCGTCAACGAAGCGGCCTTGCTGGCGGCCCGAAAAAACAAGGAATCCGTGGAGATGGACGACTTTGAGGCCGCCATCGACCGGGTGGTGGCCGGCCTGGAAAAGCGCAACCGGGTCATGAACCCCAAGGAAAAAGAGATCGTGGCCTATCACGAGACCGGCCATGCCCTGGTGGCCGAGGCCCTGCCCACCACCGACCGGGTGCACCGGGTCTCCATCATCCCCCGGGGCATCGGCGCCCTGGGCTACACCATGCAGCTGCCCACCGAAGACCGCTATCTGATGACCAAAACCGAGCTGGAAGACCGTATGGCCGTGATGATGGGCGGCCGGGTGGCGGAGGAATTGACCTTCAACGAGATTTCCACCGGGGCCCAGAACGACCTCTACCGGGCCACGGACGTCGCCCGCTCCATGATCCGGGAGTATGGCATGAGCGAAAAACTCGGTCCCATCACCTTCGAGCGGGAGCGGCGCCCCCTGTTCATGGACACCATGATGCCCCCCGGCTCCAAGGATTACAGCGAAGCCACGGCCCAGGAAATCGACCGGGAGGTGGCGGCGCTGGTGAACCGGGCCCACCAACGGGCCCGGGAAGTCCTGGAAAAAGAGCGGGAGGTCCTGGAAAAGGCGGCCAAGATCCTCCTGGAGAAAGAGGTCCTGGAAGGCGAGGAGTTGCGGGAGATTTTGAATTCCCACGGCCAGGCGCGACCGGCCAGGCTGAGGCAGGGCGGGCCGTGCTCCGAAGTCTGCAGGCATGCCTGCGCACCATCGTCCGTGGCGGGATATAGAAAGGACCACGGTATGTCGGCAGATTATACTTGGGCAATTGGCGTGACGCCGTGGTGTGTACTTGCTACATCTAATTCTCTGTCCGGTAACATTAGGGATGTAAAACGGAATCGGCCAAAGCTCCGCACAGCCGAGGGAACTTCTCTGGCAAAATTGCCACCTTTGATGAGCAAAGCAATCCATTGCCTCAATGGGTTTCCCAGTTGTACATTGGGCACGATTACTTTAAGCCGCATCCTTTGCAGACCACAATTGTTGCGACCACTAAAGCGAGCAGCATGAAAGCAGACTTTAACCGTCCGCACAGGTCCATCAGATATGGAGCATTAGAACGCATATCGTCGCGTCGTGCCTTGACAGGAAACGAAAAGGGAACAAAATTCGCTGCATTTTCAGAGAAATGATAGCAATGGAAATGAGGCATATTAAGAGCAACCGAAGGGGAGGCTATGAGCAATAATGGACTGATGAGAAAGGTCGCTAAATCCTACAATTTAGTGGGCAAAATATGATTATCCGTTACACTGGTTTGCGTCAAGAACCGTAGTATGTAAAGGAACTATGATGCCGACCCATAGATACCCGTGAGCGGCCACGCCGGAGAAACCAGTCAAGTAGTAATGTAGGGCGGGCATTGCCCGCCATGGTAAGGTGCGCCCGGCGCACCGTTCACCAAGCACCGGCGAGACACCGGTGCCACCAAAAATTTGCCTATGAAAATTTCGAATAGTGTATCGTCCCTGGATTATCTTAACCTACGGTTGAAGGTTTTTTCTCTCCCCCTTGATGGGGGAGGGCTGGGGTGGGGGTGAAATTGCTGGGCATTGCTTCAACCTATCCCCCTCGCCCCAACCCCCTCCCACCAGGGGAGGGGAAGTTATTGAGGCTAACATTTTGCATGGTTGCTGTGGGGCACGACACCGAGTGCGGCGGGCAGCGCCCGCCCGACGAAAAACCCCTCAAATCCTTTTTCGCCTTTTCCCCTTCCCCCGTAACCGTCCCGGCCAGGGTCGAACCGGCGCCGGCCCTCGCCCTCAGGAGCGCTGAGGTTGAGCGCCACTAAGTTTTTCCCCACCGGCGCCGCCCTGCAAGACTACCTGCTGGCCCACTCCGGCCCCGGGGTCCTGGGGCTCATCCCGCACCAGCGGCTGGCCCACCAGGTCTGGCACCGCCAGCGCACCGCCGCCCTCGCCGCCGCCTGCCCCGCCTGGGAACCGCTGGCTCTTTTGACCCTCAATGCCTGGTGGTCCGAGCTCTTTAAGGAACTGTGGTCCCCGGTTGCCCTGGCCCCGGCCCTGGTGCGCCTGGCCTTGTGGCGTCAAGCTCTGAAAACGGCCCCGCCGCCGCCAAGCCCCACCCCGGAGCTGACCTGGGCCCAGGCCCTGGACGAGGCCCACACCCTCCTCTGCCGACACAATCTGCCGCCGCTGCAACCGGGGCCGGATGACTCAATGCTGGTGGCCTGGCGCCGGCGGGTCACCGGCACCTATGTCCAGCTCTTGCGGGCCGGGGGCTGGTTGAGCCCCGGGGAACTCCCGGCTTATCTCACCTATGCCCTGAGGCAGGGCAAGATCAAACTGCCCCCCCGGGTGCTGGTCGCAGGCCTGGAAACCCCGGCCCCCATGGAAGAACTCTGGCTCCAGGAGGTCAGCCGCCGCACCCAGGTGGTCCATCTCCAGGTGCGGGGCGACCTTGACAACGTGAAGGAGGCGGTGGCCCTTCCCGACCCCGGCCAGGAACTGCACTGGGTGGCGGCAAAGCTGATAGAACTCGCCCAGCAGGGCGATCTGCCCCTGCACCGGCTGGCCATCACCGCCCCAAACATCGATACCTATGTCCCGCAATTGCGCCGGGTCCTGGCCGAATTACTGGGGCCGCCCCAGTCCCCGGATGGCTGGGCTTACAATTTCTCCCAGGGGCCGAACCTGTCCGAAATCCCCCTCTTTCAAGCGGCGCGGTTGCCCCTGACCTTCATTGCCGCCCGGGAGCGCCGGGAAGACCTGGTCTCCCTGCTCCTGTCCCCTTATTACGGTGAGGTCCAGGTCCAAGGCCGTCGCCTGGCCCATTGGGATCGCATTTTCCGGGAGCGGCGGGTGGACCAGGGGTGGGGCCCCCTGCGCCAGGCGGTGCTCCGGTCACGGCCCCCCGAGGCCGAGAGCGCGTTTATCCGGCGGCTGGACCTGGTCTGGGACTCCCTGAATTTACCGGCGGCCCCGGCGGGACAGTGGTGCCGCCTTCTTAAGGCCGCCTGGCAGCAACTGGGGTTTCCCCGGGGGCTCGGTGAGACCGACCGGGAGCCCTGGAACCGCCTTGACGGGCTCCTGCCCGAGCTTGAGACCGCCCTGGGCGCAGAAGTGATGGACGCCGGGGAGTTCCTGGAGTGGCTGAAAATCGGGGCCCAGGGGATTATCCTGCCCGGACCGGGGATTCAGGCCGCCGGGGTCCAGGTCCTGGGCCTCCTGGAAATGCGGGGGTTGGACTTTTCCCACGTCTTTTGCCTGGGGATGAACTCCGGGACCCTGCCGGCCCCGCCCCGGCCGCTGCCCCTGCTCTCCCCCGGCGAAAAACGCCTGGTCCTGGGCGGGACGTACCAGAGCCAGCATCACTTTGCCGCCGAACTTTTTCACAATCTGTTGGGCACCGCAGCCTGCCTCACCCTGACCCGGCCCCAGGCGGTGGACCAGGAGGAGCGGGTGGGCACTCCGGTGTATCCGGGGGAGTGGGGCCAGGCCGAGATGGCGGTGCTCACCAGCCCCGATCCCGCCTGGCTGCGGTCTCCCGCCGTCCAGGCCGTGTTCCACGCCCCGGCTCCGCCGGCCGTGCCACCGCGCCCTGAGCCTCCCCACCCCGTTCCCCTGCCCGGGGAAATCTCCTTGAGCCAGGTGAGCACCGCCCTGGCCTGCCCCTGCCGCTTTCTGTTGGAAAACCTGCTGAAAATCAGGGAACTGCCGGAGATCGAGGCCGGTCTCGACCCCCGGGAGCGGGGTCAACTGCTCCACGAAGTTCTGGCCAGCTTCGCCGCAGACTTTAGGGAGGTCCTCGAGGCAGATCAGGCCTGGGACCACGGGCGAGCCCGGGAACTGCTCCAGGAGGCCGCCCGCCGGGTGTTGGCCCCCCTGAGCGGCGATCTTCACTGGCAGGCCGAGGCGGACCGCTGGCTGGGGGAGGGCGGCTTGCTGTGGGAGTGGCTTGGCCGGGAACGGGAGCGTTTTGAGGCAGGCTGGCGCTGGCAGGGCTTCGAGGTGGCCTTCCGGGACCTCCAGGGCCAGGACTGGCCCTTTACCCTGCGCGGCCGCATCGACCGCCTGGACTATTAACCCGGAAACCGGCGACCTGGTGGTCTGGGACTATAAGAGCGGGGAAATCCCCAAGAAAAATCAAGTCCTGGAGGAAGCGGCCGAGGCCCAGTTGCCCTGCTACCTCCTGGCCGTGGAACAGGGCCGGGTGCCGGTCAACCCGGCTGCCGCCAACCTGCGGGCCGGGTTCATCGGCCTCAAGTCGCCCCGGCCCCAGCACCTGAAACACGAGGATTTTGGCGCGACGCCTTCGATGTGGCGTGAGGCCGCCGCGGCTTTTGCGGCGAGGGTCACGGCTTTGGGCCGCCGCCTGGCCGCGGGGGAGTTCCCTCCCGACCCCACCCCGGCCCCGGATAAGCCCCACGGCGGGGCCTGCCAGTATTGCCCCTACGAGCTGGTCTGCGGCTTTGCCCCGGAGCCGGCCGAGGCAGAGGAATTGTAATAATTGCGCGAACCGGTACGGGACTGCCATGACCAGGGGTTTCGTAAACTGAATGGCCTTCAATCAAGCAAAAAACTAGGCCAATGGGAGTTGAAAATCCCCCTTTGAAAAAGGGGGATTTAAGGTGATTTCAGTAGGTTAATTAAAATCCCCCCTCCCCCCTTTTACAAAGGGGGGTAAAAAGCGTAGGTCTTTGCACATCATCGCAATTATGAAACATCACACTAAAGAACCCACCCAGCCCGCCGATCAAGCCATCCGGGACCAGGCCCTGGATCCTGGGGAGAGTTTTCACCTGGAGGCCCCGGCGGGCTCCGGCAAGACCTCGGTGCTGCTGGCCCGGTTCCTCACCCTGCTGGCCCGGGTGGACACCCCCGAGGAGATGCTGGCCCTGACCTTTACCCGGAAGGCCGCCGGGGAGCTGCGAGCCCGGGTCATGGCCCTCCTCTGGGAACGGCAGGAGCCGGGGCCTGATGCCTCTCCCCTGGAGTTGCGGCTCCGGGAACTGGCGGCCGAGGTCTTTCGGCGCCACGCCGATGATGCCCAGCTCAAGCTGACCCCGGAGCGCCTCCCCATTATGACCTTCCACGGCTTCGGGGCCCAACTCCTGAAGCTGGCGCCTCAAGAGGCCGGGGCGCCGCTGACGTTCACCCTGCTGGAAGAAGACGAGGCCCGGTGGCTCAAAGTCGAAGCCCTGGACGAGATGCGCCGGCGCCTGAACGGCCGCCCCGCCCGGGACCCGGTGCGCCAGGCCCTGGTACGCCGCCTGGTGCGCCTCAACAACGACTGGCGTCGCCTGGCTCAAGAGCTGTCCGGGCTGGTGTCCCGGCGGGACAGCCTGGGAGATTTTCTGGATCTGGCCCGGGTCAGCCGGGATGCCGCGGCCTACCGGCAGCTCCTGGAGGACCGGTTTAAGATGGTGCTGCAGCCGTCCCTGGAAGAGCTCCGGGCCGGCCTGGGGGACTGCGCCTTAGGCCAGGCCTGGCCAGGGTTCTGGCGGGCACTGCAGGGGTCTGACCACGGCGACCGCCTCCCACCGGAACTGCCTGGGTCGGCCCCGGCGGATTTAACCGCCTGGCAAGCCGTGTCTGAAGTTCTCCTCACCAAGCAGGGAGCCCCCCGCAAGCGACTCTCGGTTAAAGACGGGTTTCCGGAGGGCTTTGATCAAAAGCACTGGGCCCCCCTGATCCAGGACTTGCCCGGGACGGTGGCCAGGCTTTTAAAGCGATGCCGGGACCTGACCCCCGCCGGGGCATCGCCGGAAGAGGCCGCGGCGCTCCAGGACCTGGTCATCCTGGTGGGAGAAGCCCTGAGGGTGTACGAACAGCTGGGCGCCCGGAAGGGGGCCCTGGATTTCGTGGACCTGGAGATGGCAACCCTGAATCTTCTCACCGAGGACGACCCCACGGAGATCATGCTCCGCCTGGATTGGCGCCTCAAGCATATCCTGGTGGACGAATTCCAGGACACCAGCGTCAACCAGATGCAGCTGCTCTGCCGACTGATGGCCGGCTGGCAGTCAGGCGCGGGGCGCACCCTGATGGTGGTGGGTGACCCTAAGCAATCCATCTATGGCTGGCGCCAGGCCAAGCCGCGCCTGTTCACAGCCTCCCGGGAGGGATTGCCCTGCGGCGGCGCCGAACCCCTGCCCCTGACGCCTCTGAAGCTGACCACCAACTTCCGGGCCACCCGGACCCTGATTACCTGGGCCAACGAGGTGTTCGGGTCCACCGTCATGAAAAGCGGCACCGCCGGGGCCCGGTTCCATCGGGCCGAGCCCCGCCCCGGGGCGCCGGAGGGGCCTGCCCCCTATCTGGCGCTGTTTACCGGCGACAGCGACCTGGCGGCCAGGGAGCTCGAGGCCCGCTGGCTGGCCCGGCAGGTGGCCCTGGCCCTGCCCACCCTGGGGCCGGGTGATAAAATCGGCATTCTTCTCTTCACCCGCAAGCATCTGCCCCGGTATCTTCAGGCCCTCTACGATGCCGGGCTGGCGGTTCGGGTAAGGGAGGGCCTGAAGCTGGCCGAGAGTCACACCGTGGCCCACCTGCACAATCTGGCCCGGGCCCTGACCCGGCCTCAGGACGAGGTGGCCTGGGCCGCGGTGCTCCGGGGTCCCTGGGGCCCCCAACCCCTGTCTACCCTGGCCCGGGTGGCCCAAATTCCGGGGGATCTGTGGCCCGAGAAATTGCGCCGCTTTACGGAGCCGGCCGGAGAGGATGACTGTCCCGCCGACTTGCCCGGGCTGGCCGAGTCGCTTGCGAAGGCCCGGGGCCAGGTGGGGCGGCGGCCCCTGGCCGACATCCTGGCCGACTGGCTCGGGGCCACGGGCGCCTGGGCCGGGATCGCCGCCCGGGAAGGCCCCCTGGGAGTGGCCAATGCCCGGACCTACCTGGATCTCCTGGCCGGGGCGGAAGCAGGGCTCCCCGAGGCCACCTTCGTCAAGGCCGACTTCAACCTCAAGGAGGCTTTTCAGCCGCCGGACCCCCAGGCCCAGACCTCCCAGGTGGAGATCTTGACGGTGCACGGGGCCAAAGGGCTGGAGTTTCACCAGGTGTTTCTCCCCTTTCTGGACTGGCAGCCCCTGAAGAGTGAGGACAACACCCCCCCCTTCCTCCTGGAGGAGATTCCCGGCAGGGGCGTTCACGGGCTGGCCCTGGCCCGGCCCTATATCCAGGAAAAGCAAAGTTCCCTCTACCTGATCTTGCGGGACTTGAAAAATCAGCGGGTGGTGGACGAGGCCCGGCGGGTCTTCTATGTGGCGGTGACCCGGGCCCGGCAGCGCCTGGTCATGTCCGGCCTCGCCCGGCTGGATAAACAGGGGAATTGGCAGGGCTCCGGCGACAGTCCCCTGGCGTGGCTCAGAGAGCATTACCAGCGAGACCTGCCGCCCGCAGAACTTTCGGTAAGCTGGCCCGAGCCGGAAATGGACGTGGAACGTGTAACCGCGGTTCAATCCCAAACCGGCGAGGCTCCCAGTCCCCGGAATTGCCCGCGGCCTGGGACTTTCACCCGGAAGCCGCGCCCTACCAGGTAAGTTTTCCCTCCAGCCTGGCGCCCCCCCCTGAGGAAACTGCCACCCGGCCGGCAACCGAATCCGCCACCGAGGGCGACACGGCCCGCCTTCGGGGAGTGATCATGCACCGGGCCCTCTCCACCCTGGCCCGGGGGAACCCGCGGCCGGATGCGGTCTCCCTGGCCGCCGCCCTCCGGCAGGAGGGCCTGACGCGCGCCCGCGGCCGCTGCCCTGGCGGCGGAAATTGAGGCTGAACTCGCAGCCTGCCAGGCGGACCCGTTCCTCACCTCCCTCCTGAGGCCGGATATCCCCGGGGCGGCCAGCGAGTGGCTCCTGGAAGACCAACCCCGCCCGGGTGTCATCCGCCGGGGGGTAATTGACTGCCTGGCCTTCGACGGCAGCGACTGGTGGCTCCTGGACTTCAAGTCCTCCCGCCCCGCTCCCGGAGAGGGCTGGGAAGCCTTTATCACCCGGGAGACTGAGAAGTACCGCCCCCAACTCCTGGCCTACCGGGAGATGGCGGCGAAAGCCAGGGGGATTGCGCCCGAGGCTATCCGCCTGGGAATCTATTTCACCGCCTGCCGGCGGGTGGTGGAGGTGTAAAGGCGTCGGTTATTGGATCGCGCGGCGGCAACGTGCCTCTCTGACTCAAAACCTCGTTTAGCCGCGCGGCGGCGTCCTCAGGCAAGGTTCGGCCACCTGCTTCGCCTTTGTTATTGGAGCAGTCAATCCAGGCCGGGAGTTTCTCCCGGGCCTCATCCAGGCCGACAAACAAGCACCTGAAGTCCACCAACATGCTGGAGCGTTTCAACGAGGAGATCAAACGGAGAACCAGGGTGGTGCGGATTTTCCCGAATGAAGCCAATTGTCTGCGGCTGATCCGGGCTCTGGCTTCGCCTCAAGAGGGGTATTGTCAGCCCCGGCCCGAAATCGGCAACCTCGGGAGCCGGGACCCTGTCCCCCTTTGTTTATATGCCCGATCCGGACCCAACCTTAAGTTTTTCTTTTCTATCGATTTTATTCTCCGGGAAGGTCCCGGCAGAAATCCCCTCCCGGTCTCGCGAACCCCCAAAATTTTTAGCCTAAAAGGTCGGGCGGGTGACATGGCCTTCCTCTGCCTCCCTTTTACCCGGCGGCGGCTTCCTGGGGGCGGAGGCATTTGAGGCTGTAGTCTCCGGTTTTGAAGGCGTTGAGGACGCGGTCCATGACGGCGTCGGAGGACAGGGCCAGGTCGAGCTGGCGGCAGAAGGCGATGAGGAGTCCCGCCAGTTCCAGGGTCTGCTCGGTTTCCAGGAGGGAGAGCTTAACCAGGCGGCCCTGGACGAGGTCGCCCTTGGTCCGGGCCTTGAAGCCGAGGTCGTCCAGGAGCTGTTTGACCAGGCGGGCCCGGCGCTCCCGGCGGTCGATCTGGGCGGCGCCGCCCTTGAACTGGAAACTGATGTAGTTGTCGTTTTTCTCCTCGGAGATGAAGGCGTCGACGATACCGAAGTGGTAGCCGATGCGGGAGTTGAAATTGAGGTACGACTCGGTAACGATGGCGAAGCTCTTGCCACCCAGGCCGCGCTCAGCCTTGGCGGTGTCGTACATGGTGTTGGCGAAGACCGAGATAAAGCCCTTGAGGTCCGGGGCCACCTGGCCGGCCCAGGTGACGCCGGGGTGGTGAAAGCCCCGGAGGAGGGCCTTGAAGGGGCGGCTGGCGATGTCGTCTTCGGTCACCTGGTCGGCGCCTGTGACCTTGAGGCCGCCCCCCAGATCGAGGACGAACAGGTTCAGGGGCAGGTCGGTCTTGAGGCGGCTGACGTGGTGGGAATCCAGGGCCTTTTCCATGTCCGGGACAAACATGGCGTCCATGGCCTTTTCGTGGCAGAACCGGGTGATGTCGTGGAGGGTGCGGCAGTTGGCGGCCTTGAAAATCCGGGCTCCCGGGGTCGATGAGACTCAGGCGGGAGACGGACTTCAAGATGCGGCGCAATTTGAGAAAGACCGGGTCGCTGCGCCATTCTTCGTCGGGCTTGACCTGGCGCGCCAGCAATTCGTGCAGGATGCCGGGATAGACCAGGGCGGCGTCGGCATCCACCGTGACGAGTTGCCCGGAGTGGAGGGTCTTGGTGGCGCCGCCCACTTCGACCAGGGTGGGAATGCGGAACTCCCGGGCCAGGATGCTCATGTGCCCGGTGGGGCTGCCCACCTCGGTAATGATGGCGGCGATGCGGTCCATAACCAGGACCAGGCGGGCGGAAGGCTGGCGGCCCACCACCACGGCCCCCGGGGGAATGAGGTTGACGTCTTCATCGTGGAGGAAGAGGTGGACCCGGCCGGCGGCGACTCCTCCCATGGCCCGGATGCCGTGGTGGAGAATGGGGGCCACCATGGGTTCGGGGACGGGGGGCGCTCCTCTTCGGCAAAGGCCGGGGCGCTGATCCGGAGGGGCCGGGATTGCAGGATGATGAGGTTGCCCGACTCGCCCACGGTCCACTCGATGTCCTGGGGCTGGCCGAAATGCTCCTCCAGCTCCAGGGCGATGTCGGCCAGGGTCCGGACCTGGTCGTCGGTGAGGCTGGGGGCCTGGGCCAACTCCGGGGTCAGGGTAATCTCCTCCACGCCCCCGTCCGGGGTGCAGGTGAGGGCCACGGGTTTTTCGGCCACCCGGCGCCGGGTGATGGGGTAGGGGTCCTGGCGGCTCACCATGAAGAGGTCCGGGGAGACGGTGCCGTCCACGGCGTACTGGCCCAGGCCCCATACCGCCGAAACCATCACGGTGTCGTCCTGGGGAGCGTGGGGGTCCAGGGAAAACATGACGCCGCTGGCCCGGGCCGGGACCATGGCCAGGACGCCCACGGCCATGGGGAGGGCGTTGACGGAAAATTGCTGGTATTTCCAGTAGAAAATGGCCCGGGAGGTAAACTTGCTGGCCACGATCTCCTTGTAGTGCCCCGGTAAAGAGGCGGCGTCGACGTTCAAGAGGGTGGCAAACTGGCCGGCAAAAGAGAATTCGGTGTCTTCCCCCACGGCGCTGGAGCGCACCGCCAGCCACCGGGTGGGCAGATCCCGGCCGGCCTGGACAATGGCTTCTTCCAGGTCCCGGGGCAGGGGGGCCTGGCGCACCATGGCCTGGAGTTCCCGGCTAAGGGTCTTGAGGCTGTCCAGGTCTTCGATGTTGGCCTGGGAGAGCTTTTCCCCCAGATCGACCGCCAGGCTGGAGGATTCGAGAAAGCGCTTGTAGGCCGCGGCGGTAATGGCGAAGCCCTGGGGCACCGGCAGGCCGACGCGGTTGCCGATCTCGCCCAGGTTGGCCATCTTGGCGCCCACCGCCGGGGCCAGTTCCCGGTTCAGGGCCGACAAGGGCAGGATGAACGGGGTGTCCGGGATCGTGGGGACCGCTTCCAACTCCGCCAGCATCTCGGCCTGGAGGCGCTGGCAGATGGGCACCAGGTCGGCTTGATAGCGATTATGGGTGAGGAGATTGAGGGCGGTCACCATGGCCTCCACCTGGTCACCCAGTTTGTGCACCTGGGAAGAGGTGTAGCTGGAGTCGAAGACGTAATCGCCGGAGAGTTTTTCCTCCATGTCCGCCATGGTTTCCAGGGCCAGGTTGTTGTTGTCGAGGAGGCGGCGGAAATGGATAAATTTTTCCTGCAAGCGAACCTGTTCGCTCTCTTCCGGGTCTTTGAGAAAGCGTCGCAGGAATTTAAACATAGCAGTCAGTAGCCAGTAGTCAGTTGTTAGCTATTAGTTGTTAGTAAGGGCAAGAAGGCTGATCATGGTTTTTTCATCGAACCTATCAGGCCATTTAATATCCGACCAACCTCAGAGGAGCGCTCCTTTAATCCGTCTGCATCGGATTCATTAAGATAATTCAGTTTCCGAGCAATAAGGATTTGGGTTTCCAATTCTAAAAGTGACCCTCTGGCGTTTCCTAAAAAACCCGGAATTTAACCTTCCTTGCCCTTCAGCAATGTTACTCGGGATCGATACCGCCGACCGCCTTAATTGACTAAGGAGGCCGAAAATTTCCTCTTTCGGAAAAGCCCGGGTCAGCCGGTAAATCTCCATGACCAGTTCCATGGCCCTATTCCAGACCAAATCCCGATATGACTGACCCATTGGCTAACTCCCTACTGGCAACTGACTACTGGCTACTGCTTCTTCAACTCCGCCAGTTCGCCCTGCATCCGCTTCCATTCCAGAGCCCGCTTGATGGTGATGAGGATGGTCTCCTTGCGGAAGGGCTTGGTGATGAAATCGTAGGCGCCCTTCTGGATGGCCTCTTCGGCGGTCTCAATGGTGCCGTAGGCGGTAATTACAATGATGGGCATGGCGGCTTCGATATTTTTGACGATGCCGATGAGGTCGATGCCATCCACCAGGGGCATTTTGAGGTCGGTGACCACCAGGTCGTAATGACCTTCCTGGAGCAATTTGCTCACTTCCAGGGGATTATTGGTCGTGGTGACCTCATAGCCGGTCTTATCCATCAGGATAGTTTTCAGCAATCTGAGCATATTGGGCTCATCGTCAACGACCAGTATCCGGTCCGGCATCTTGTCCTCCTGTCTGTAAAAAGTTCAAGGTTCAAAGTTCAAAGTTCAAGGTTGGCGGGTAAGCCCATCATGCATACTTTTCATAATTTACGGGTGGGCCTAAGGCCCTCGAGCAACTGCTTACTCTCTTTACGAGATGATCGTGTGTTGATCCGACGCGACCTGAGCCAGGCCGGCCGCTTCGGCCTCGGGGCCGGAAATAATGGGCAGATAAACGGTAAAGGTGGTGCCATGCTTCTCGGGATATTCATCGGCGGGGTAGCTGGAGAAGATGATGTTCCCGCCGAATTTGGTGATAATGCCGTAGCTCATGGACAGGCCCAGGCCGGTGCCCTTGCCGGTTTCCTTGGTGGTGAAGAAGGGGTCGAAGATTTTGGCCTGGGCCTCCCGGGGGATACCGGAGCCGGTGTCGTTAAATTCGATGGCGACGCGTTTGGCGTCGGGGGCCAGCATGGTCACGACCTTGAGGACCCCGCCGCCGGCCATGGCGTCGGCGGCGTTGTTGACCAGGTTGATGAAGACCTGCTGGAGTTCCGGGGGGTCGCCCTTGACCCGGGGCAGGTTCGGCGCCAGGCTGGTTTCCAGGCGGATCTTTTTGGTCAGCAGGGTATTCTTCACCACCGCCAGGGTTTTTTCCAGGAGGCCGGTGACCTCGGCGCTGGTTTCGCTCACCTGGGGGGTGCGGGCGAAGGTGAGAATGTTCTCGACTATTTTTTTGCACCGGAGCCCTTCATCCTCGATGACCTGAAGGGTTTCGTGGATCTCGGGCAGGGACTCGGTCTGTTCCAGGAGGTGTTCGGTGAAGCCCAGGATCACGGTCATGGGATTATTGATTTCGTGGGCCACCCCGGCGGCCAGGGTGCCGATGGAGGCCAGTTTCTCCATGTTGATCATCCGGTCTTCAATGGCCTTGCGGCCGGTGATGTTCCGGGAGATGATCTCGTAGGCGAAGGTCTCGCCGTGCTCGTCCTTGATGCCGACGATGCTGGTGGAAAACCAGAACTCCTGATCGCCGATGCCCACGGGGTGGCGCTTGCTCCTGACCTTGCCCGTCTCCTTGACTTCCCGGAGCCACTCCATGTGGAAGTCGGCGGATTTTTGGCTGAAGATGTCGTATAAGGTGCGACCCACAAACTCCTGGGAAGTCCCCTCGATGACGCCGCCGAGGGTGGCGGGTTTGACTGACGACCGGGCCGTGGCGAAGAGGTTGGCGGCGTAGCGGTTGATGGACAGGAGGCGGCCATCTCCGTCCACGGTGTAGATCAGGTCCGCGGCGTTTTCCACCAGGCCCTGGTACCGGGCCTCGGATTTCTGCAACTTTTCCTTCTGGCGGTTCACCTCTGCTTCCAGGCTGGAAGAAAATTGCTGCTCGTAGCGGAAATTGAGCATGACGATGGTGCCGGACAGGACCACCAGGCCGATGATGACCTGGAGGTAGAATTGCCGAGTATAGAGGGTATGGATGACGCCCTCCACTTCGCTGGCCGGGGCCACCACCGCCACCGACCAGGAGGTGGCCGGTTTACTCTCCTGGACCAGGTTTTGGTCTTCCAACTGGACCGGGGCATAGGCCATGAGCTTTTGAATCTCGCCGGCCATGCCGCGGTGCCAGCCGGAGATATAGGTGCCCCAGCCCTCCTTGCCGGTCAGCATTTTTTCCCGCTGAATCTGGTTGATGGCGTCGAAGGAGATGGCGGGCATCCGTTCTTTGCGCACCGTAAAGGCGTTTTTGCCGATGAAGTCGCGTTCCGGATGACCCAGAAATATGCCCTTGCTGTCCATGATCCAGGCATAGCCGGTCTTGCCGCTTCTGATCCCCTGGGTAAACTTTTTGGCCAGGGTGTGGGCATCGATATAAAACACCAGCACCCCGCTGAAAGCCCCGGAGGGGTGGGGATGGGTTTCGTCCACCGACATCTCATAGCTGGGCACGGCCATGACGGTGATGAGGCGGCCGACGTAGTGGGGGATGTCGGTGGAAACCGGCATCACCAGGACCTGGCCTTTATGTTCCGGTTTGGCGGCCCAGGCCAGGAACGGGGCGTCCTTGAAGGAGCCGGTGGTGATCTGATCCACCCCCCGGAGGTCCATCTGGTAGGCTCGGTTGCCGTCCGGGCTGATCCGCAGGATTTCCACCACGCCTTCTTCCCGGACGGAGGCCAGGGTGGCGCGCATGCGGTTGGCCCAGGACAGGGGCTCCAGGTATTGGATGGAAGGAGAGAAGTTGAGGGTGCTCAACTCCCGCTTGAGGAAGTTGATATCCTGCTCCAGCAGGCTGGCGGTATATTTGGCCAGCACCAACTGCTGCTGGTTGAAGTCTTCCTTGACGATCTCCTTCATCTGGTTGGCGGACTTGAGCCCCAGATAGATGCTGATCCCCAGCAGGGCCAAATTGACCCCTAACAGTAAAGCCAGGGCGTAGCGGGAGGCGAGAAACGGGAAGCGGCGCATAATTTTGCTATTTCCCCACGTGTTCCTGCACGAAGTCCTTAATATACCATTCTACAATACTATCCGAAAACAGCACCATGTCCAGTTGTTTAGTGTAGTGGGTGAGTTTGCCCAGCAGGGTCAGGCGCTGGGCCATCTGCTCGGCGGGATACTTGGCCAGGCGGGCCTCGATGAGCTCGCCTTTGCGCCGGTGATTCAGATGCATCCGGTCGATGATGGCCTCGATGAGCCGGGCGCGGCGCTCTTTGCGCTCCGGGGTGGAACCGCCGCCCCGGAATCCGAACGTGAGGTAGTTGTCGTTCACCTGGTCCGAGACGTAGGCCTCCACCGTGGAGAGATGATACCCCAGGCGGATGCTGAAATTCATGTAATTTTTGGAGAGGACGACATAACTTTGGTCCCGCCAGGGATCGGCGCCCTGGGCCACTTCGGCCTCGCCCTTGACGAAGACCGAGGACAGGCCCTTGACCCCGGCAGGTTTGGCCTGGGCCCAGCGCATGGCGGTCAAGCCTTTCCAAAAAGCCTGGAAGGGGAGGGAGTCCACGTGCTCGGGCCTGACCTTGCGGCTCCAGCCCTTTTTCAGAACGCCACCCAGGTCCAGGATCCTGACCTTGATGGGCAGCCCGGACTCCAGTTCCACCACCTCGCCCACGGTGTCGATTTCATTTTCCGTGAGGCGGAACATTTCCCGCATGGAATATTCGTGGGCGTAGCGGACGATGTCATGGATGGTGCGGCAGTGGGACGGCGAGAAGGCGGCGTCATCCTCGGGGTTAATCAGGTTCAAGGGGACGATCTTTTTAACTACGGCCCGCAGGGTTTGCAGCACCGGGCTGTCGGCCAGGTCATTTTTTTTATCCCGGGGTTCCAGGAGTTCCGGGATCAGGCCGGCATAGACGTTGTTATAGTTGGCATCCACGGTGACCACCTGTCCGGGCGCCAGGAGTTGGGTGGCATTTTCGGTGTTGAGAATGGTGGGGACCTGGAATTCCCGGGACAGGAGGGCCATGTGGCCGGTGGGGCTGCCGGCGTCGGTAATGATGGCCGCGGTCTGGGGCATCACGGTGACATATTTGGTTGAGGTGTGGCGGGCCACCAGGACGCCGCCGGCGGGAAAGTTCTTCAGATCCTCATCCCGGCGCACGACGAAGACGGGGCCGGCCCCCACGCCCCGGCAGGCCACGGTGCCGTGGTCGATGAGCACGACGTAATTCTTCAGGGTCCGGGCCGGCGGCTCGGCGGCCTTCCGGGGGGAGAGCTGCAGCGGCCGGCTCTGGAGCAGCCAGAGTTCGCCGGCTTCATCCAGGGCCCACTCCACGTCCTGGGGTTTGGCGAAATGCGCCTCCAGGATGGCGGCCCACTGGACCAGCCGGGTAATCTGGGCCTGGTCCAGGCAGGGGGCGCTGACCAGTTCCGGCGGCACCGGCACCTCGGCTTCGCCGCCCTGGGGCCGGCAGACCAGCATGACCTCCTTGGGGGGGATCGTTTGTTCCAGGACCTGCCCCGGCGGCTGGTAGGCCACCAGGTAGGAATCCGGGTTGATGACGCCGGCCACGGCGTATTTGCCCAGGCCCCAGACCGCGTTGATGAAGGCGGCCTCCTGTTCGGGGGCGTCGGGCTGGCGGGTGAAAAGCACCCCGCTGGCCCGGGCCTGGACCATGGGCATCACCACCACCCCCATGGCCATCTCTTCTTCCTTAAACCCCTTGTTCTTGTAATAAAACAGGGCCCGGGGCGTGAACAGGCTGGCGACGATATCTTTATACCGGCTGACCAGGGACTCGGGGGGGACATTGAGATAGGTGGCGTACTGGCCGGCAAAGGTCAGGGTGAGATCCTCGCCCACGGCGGAAGAGCGCATGGCCACCAGGGGCCGGCGGCTCTCCCGGGCCGTCAGGCGCTCGTAGGCCGCGGCGATGGCCGCCTCCAATTCCGGGGGCACCCGGGCGGCCAGGATCATCTGCTTCAGTTCCTCACTGACCCGGGCCAGGCTATCCAGATCATCCAGGCGCCAGTGGCCCAGCAGTTCCGTCAGCCGGGACGCCAGGTGATTGTGATCCAGGAAGACCTTGTAGGCGTGAGTGGAAATGGCAAAGCCGGCGGGGACCGGCAGGCCCACCCGGTTCTTGACCTCCCCCAGGTTGGCGTTTTTGCCCCCCACCACCTCATGCATGCCGGCGAGGAGGTCCTCGAAGTCAATCACCAGGGGGGCGGCGGGGATTTCCCGGCGGTGGGTGAGGACTTCCTCCACCTGGCGGCTGATGCGGTCCAGGGCCTCGGCCAAGTCGCCATAGCGGTTGGCCCCCAGCCCGTTTAAGGCATCCACCAACCGGCCGGTTTCCTGGCGGAGTTGACTGACCGCGGCGCGGATGTACTGGAGGTCAAAGAGGTAGTCCCCCGACAGCTTCTCTTCCATGTCCGCCATCAGGCTCAAGACCTGGTTGTTGGCCGAGAGCAACGCCTGGAAATGAGTGTATCTGTCCGCCAGGTCCGCCTGGGTTTTACCCGGGTTGGCCCCGGTGAGACGTTGCCAGGCGCGCTTCAGGGTGGTCACCACTGGCCTCGCGTTATCGGGTGGGTAGAGGTATCTTTTGATCACAAGCTGCGATTTTTGTTTGGATTTTAGCTGATTCGCCCCATCCGGTCAAGCCCGGTGTGGATTGGGGGCGCCGGGGCGGAAGTGGGGTTGGGGGGCGGTGAATTGAGGGAAATATGAGGGGGAGATTGGGTAGCCGCAGGCTTTAGCATGAAAAGATCATGCCACACCGCATGATGACAGATCAGCAAAAGAGTTCCCCAAACGCGGCCCAACGTAGGGCGCGTCTCACGCGCCATCTTTTGGTGCGTAAGACGCACCCTACATGTTCGTCGGGTTTGACCATGGTTGGCACATTTTTATCCACCGGAGCTGACCAACCCTTGGCCATGGTGGTTTACCGTGAAAGTCGAGGGGGAAGGGTGGGAAAAAAACCGGCACTGGACTTGATGAAGACCCGAAACCCGGGCCGGGATAAGAATTGACCTTTCCAACTAATTGTTACTATAGTAGAAAATCAGGGTTACCTCTGCCGGGGGGCCGGAGTTCGCCTCATGGCGGCGCTACCTGATTCAGACAGATTTTCCCCGAAGGGCGGAAAGATTGCCGGGCATGTTGACCACAAACCAGGTCGGCGGGAGGACGGAGTCAGGGGCGAGAGGCTTGCTGGAAGCCACCCGGCGCTTCGGCTGGTCCAGGTATGCTGTGGCCCTGGGAGGCGTGGGCCTGAGCACCGCCCTCCTCTGGAAGTTGCATCCCTATCTGAACCTGACCCTCACCAATCTGGTGATGATCTACCTGCTGCTGGTGGTCGTCACCGCCTCGCGGCTGGGGCGGGGGCCGTCGATCCTGGTGTCGCTGCTCAGCGTCGCCACCCTGGCTTACTTTTTTGTGCCGCCGTATTTTTCCTTCGGGGTGAAGAACACCGAGTATGCCATCGATCTGGCGGTGATGTTCGCCGTCAGCATTTTGATTGGGGAGTTGACCAGCCGCATTCGCTACCAGGCTCAAATGGCCCGCCTGCAGGAAAGGCAGACCGCGGTGCTCTATGAAATGAGCCGGACCCTCCCGGCGATCCACAGTTTACAGGACTTGCTGCAGACGGTGTTGGCCCAGGTCGCGACGATCTTCGGCAGCCGCGTGTCGGTGCTGATGCCCGACCCCGGGGGGGAATTGCACCTCAGGGCCGGGGAGCCGTTTGACGATGAATACGGCCGGGAAAAGCTGGTGGGCCGGTGGGTTTTTCGTCACGGCCATCTGGCCGGACTGGGGACCCAGACCCTTCCCAAGGCTAAGGGATTTTACCTGCCCTTGAGGGCCTCCCATGCCGTCATCGGGGTGTTGCGGTTGGAATCGGACGACCCGCCGCGCCTGAACGATCCGGCCTCGCTGCAGTTCCTGGAAGCCCTGGGGAGCCAGATAGCCCTGGCCATCGAACGGGACAGCCTGTTCCGGGAGACCCAGGAAGGCCGGGTGGAAATCGAGGCCGAACGCATGCGCTGCGCCCTGCTCAGTTCGGTCTCCCACGATCTGAGGACCCCCTTGACGGTCATCGCCGGTTCCGCCAGCAGTCTCGTCGAAGGGGAAAACCACTTAAATGACGAGACCAAACGGGAACTGGCCCAGGCGATTTACGAAGAAGCCTACCGCCTGGAGCGCCTGGTGAACAATCTGCTGGAAATGAGCCGGTTGCAGGCCGGGGAGATCAAGCTGCTCAAGGAATGGGAGGCTTTGGAAGAGGTGGTGGGGGCGGCCTTGGCCCAGTTGGAGGCGCATCTCAGGGACCACCCGGTGATTACCGACCTCCCGGCGGACCTGCCCCTGGTGCGGATGGACCAGATGTTGATGGAGCGGGTGCTGGTCAATCTTTTGGAGAATGCGGTAAAATACACCCCGGAGGGCGCCCCCATCCACATCAGCGCCCGGGTTGAGGAGGACCGGCTCAAGGTGGAAGTCGCCGACCACGGACCGGGCTTGCCGCTGGGAGAGGAAGAGAGGGTCTTTGGGAAGTTTTATCAGGTGGCCCGGGGACGCTCAAGGGGGGCCGGTCTGGGGCTGACCATCTGCCGGAGCATTGTGGAGGCGCATGGGGGCCGGATCTGGGCGGCCAACCGGCCGGCTGGCGGCGCGGTGTTCACCTTTACCCTGCCCCTGGGCGAGCCTGCCCCTGAAGTGGCCAACCCCTGACCGTCAAGGTGACCCATGAACTCGATGAGCCTGAGGATTCTCCTGATTGAAGACGACGCCCACATCCGGCGCTTCCTGCGGGCTACGCTCGTGACCCAGGGCTATGGACTGCTGGAGGTGGAGACCGGCGAGGAAGGCCTGGCCCTGGCCGCGGCGCAGGTGCCTGACCTGGTCTTGCTGGACCTGGGGCTGCCGGATATGGACGGCAAGGAAGTAATCCGGCGCCTCCGGGAGTGGTCCGAAGTGCCCATCATCGTCCTCACCGCCCGGGGCCAGGAACGGGAAAAGGTGGCCAGCCTGGATGCGGGGGCCGACGATTACCTGACCAAGCCCTTTGGGGTGGGAGAGTTGCTGGCCCGGATCCGGGCCGCCATGCGCCGCGTCCGGATGCCGGAGCCGGGCAGGGTGGAGCAAGTCTTAAGCCTGGGGAGCGTCACGGTGGACCTGGAACGGCGCAAGGTCACCCGGGGGATGGAGGAGATCAACCTGACCCCCATCGAATTCAAGCTGCTGTCGGTGCTGATCCGGCACCGGGGCAAGGTCGTGACCCACCGGCAACTTTTGAAAGAGGTCTGGGGGCCGTCGTATATTGAACAAAACCCCTATCTCCGCATCGTGATCCTCAACCTGCGCCGCAAACTGGAAGAAAATCCTACCCGGCCGCATTACCTGATCACCGAACCCGGGGTGGGATACCGCCTGCGGGACGAGTAGGCCGAAGGCTTCGTTATTCCTCAAACCAAGTTGCGCCTCTGGTAGTAATCGTTTTTCCCTGTGCAGCGGAAGTTCCGCTCGCCAGTAGTGCCGCGGTGCGTACCTACGCAACAGTTTCCAGGGGATTCCTCTGGAAAGTCCCCATAGTTGTCATTCTGAGGGAGCGAAGCGACGGAGGAATCTCAAAAAGATGAGATCCTGCGCGCCGCTCAGGATGACAGGCAGGTATTGGGAGAACTCACATAATATTTATTCTTCCCTGCTGAAACCCTGCCCCTGTCAAAGGCTTGCCTCCCCGAATACTCCTGGTTTTGTGAAATTGTTCGCAATCTTAATGCAATCTTAACGGCCCCCCAAGCAATCTTAATCCCATTTTAATAACGGAAATGGTGAAATCGAGGCACTAGACGGCCCCAAGGAGCGTCAAGATTTTTTGCGGCATTCATCTTATCGAGGGAGGTTTACCCCATGGTTGAGCAAAAAAAGGTCAAGGATCTGATGATCCCCCTGGAGGATTATCCTCATATCCCCTACTGGTTTACGCTGCGCCAGGCCATGGCCATCGTCCGGGAGGCGGCCATCAAGTTTGAGGGTTCCTTCGAGCCCCGGGCGGTCCTGGTTTTCGATGAAAAATATCAGCTCCTGGGCATGTTGACCCTGCGGGATATTATCCGGGGCCTGGAGCCGCGGTTCATGCACGAGACCGCGCTGGTCAAAGCCGACCCCAACCTCACCGTGTTAATGGGCGATCTCTTCGGTCCCGGCATGCGGGAGGCCTCGCAAAAACCGGTGAGCGAAGTCATGAGCCCCATCAAGGTCACCGTGCAGGGCAATGATGTGCTGGCCAAGGCCATTTCCATGATGATCCAGGAAAACGTGGGTCTGATGCCGGTGATTCAGGATGGGAAAGTGGCCGGCATGATCAGGCTTAGCGATCTGTTTATTGAGATCACGAAACTGGTGCTGGGCGAGTAAGGCTGACCCCAAACCTGCAAAGAAGAGAAGGAGCTGACTATCATGGCGGAAGACATTAAGAAAATGCCCGTAGGCGCCGGCCTGCCTGAGATGCCCGAAAAGATCATCATTGCCCCCAAAGAGGTGGTGATTGACTATAAACGCATAATTTTTATCATTCTGGGTTTGGCAGTTTTCTTCGGTTTTTACCTGATCCCCGGTCTGCCGGATGCGGTTGACCCGGGGGGAAAAGTCTTTAAGCTGCCCTGGGCCGGCAAAATGGCCATCGGCCTCTTTCTCATGGCCGGGATCTGGTGGGTCCTGGAGGTCATGCCCATCGGGGTCACCGCCATTGCCATCGGCCTGTTCCAGGTGCTCTTTTTTATCCGGACTCCCAAGCAAGCCCTGGGGGACTTCCTGGACCCCTCCGTCTGGTTTATCTTCGGGTCCGTGATTGTCGGTACTGCCTTCTCGGCCTCGGGTCTCACCAAGCGCATGGCCTACAAGATGCTCACCATCGTGGGGGAAAGAACCAATCTGATTCTGCTGGGGACCTTCCTGGTGGTGGCCGCCATGACCCTGATCATGGCCCACACCGCGGTGGCCGCGGCCATCTTCCCGCTGTTGCTGGCCATCAATGCGTTGTACAGTGAATCCGACCAGCCCACCCGGTTCGGCAAGGGCCTGTTCATCGGCATGGCCTGGGCCGCGGGCGCCGGCTCCATCATCACCTTCCTGGGCGCCGCCCGGGGCGTGGCCGCGGCGGGCATGTTCAAGGAGTTCACCGGCCAAGACATCGGCTTTTTCGAACTCATCTATTATATGCTGCCCGTGGGCCTCATCATGGTCCTGGCCATCTGGCTCATTATCATTACCTTTTTTAAACCGGAGCGGGCGGTCATCGCCGGGCTGAGGGAAAAAGCCAAGGATCTGACCCGGGAACTGGGACCCATGAACCGCAAGGAGAAAGTCGTCCTGTTCACGGTTGTCCTCATCGTGGCATTGTTTATGCTCAAGGCGTTTCTGCCGGTGAAGGCCTTCACGAACATGGACCGGGCCGGCATCATGCTGGTGGGCACGGTGCTCTTCTTCCTCACCCGCACCCTCACCGTGGAGGACCTGGAGACCGTTCCCTGGAATATCATCCTGCTGTTCGGCGGGGCCATGTCCATCGGCTTTTGCCTCTGGCAGACCAAGGCGGCGGAATGGATGGCGGTGCACTGGCTGTCCTTCTTCCTCAACGCCCCCTGGCTGGTGTTCGTCCTGGGCATCGCCTTCTTCGTCCTCATAATGACCAACTTCATTATGAACGTGGCGGCCATCGCCATCTCCTTGCCGGTCTCCCTGGTCATCGCCCAGTATTTAGGGGTGGCGCCCCATGTCATCCTCTTCGCCTCCCTGGTGACCGCGGGCATGCCCTTTAACCTGCTCATCGGCGCGGCCCCCAATGCCATCGCTTACGAGAGCAAGCAGTTCACTACCGGGGAGTTCTTCGGGTACGGCTGGATCCCCAGCCTGGTGCTCATGGCGGTGCTGGCGCTCTTTGTCTATTTTATCTGGCCCATGATGGGGATGCCGGTGCTGGCGCCTAAAGTATGACCGGGCTTGGGGAGGAAACCGGGCCACCGAACCCACTAGGGGATTCCTCCCCTCCATGTGAAAATCACGCTGATGATTAAAGGGGATTGAAAATGCGTCAAAGGATGGTTTCCTTTCTCAATATCCTGATCTTCCTGTTAATCGCCGGATTGCTGGCAGCCTCGGCGGCTGGCGCCGCCCCGGCCCCGGCGGGGGACCACCTGACCATCTCCGGGCGGGTCAGCGACCCCATGGGCAAGGGCCTCAAGGAAGTGGAAGTGGAGGTGCTGGTCAACGGCCACCACGTCAAGCCGACGGGCAAGGATGCCGAGATTGTCACCGGCAAGCCCGGCGGTTTTGTGGCGGATATCTTTTTGCCCCCGGGGACCCTGCCGGCCGCCAAGGTGGAGGTCAAGGCCGTTAAGCCTTCCTGGAAGCCGGTCCCGGCCACCCCGGTGAAGGTGGTGGAGGCCGGGGTGGACGCCCAGGGGAACAAACTGTTCCAGGGGGCCCAGAACCTGACCCTGAACCGCACCATCACCCCGGGCTTCTGGATCGCCACCATCGTCCTGCTGCTGGTCTACGTGGTGATCTCCTTCGAATGGATGCACCGCACCCTGATCTCCTTTCTGGGCGCGGCCCTGATCATCTTCATCACCTACACCCTGGGGCACTGGGACAAGTCCTTTTACATCATCTCCTTTGACGAGGCCATGGGGGCCATCGACCTGAACGTCATCTTCCTGCTCATGGGGATGATGCTCTTCGTGGGGGTGATGAAGCGGACCGGGATGTTCCAGTTCCTGGCGTATAAAGCCTATGCCCTGGCCAAGGGCAACACCTTTGTGCTGTCCCTGTTTCTCCAGGTCATCACCGCGGTGGTTTCGGCCTTCCTGGACAACGTCACCACCATGCTCCTGGTGCTGCCGGTGACCATCGAGATCGCGGTCACCCTGAAGATCAACCCCCTGGTGCTGCTGATCCCCGAGGTCTTTGCCTCCAACGTCGGGGGCACCGCCACCTTGATCGGCGACCCGCCCAACATCCTCATCGGCTCCTATGCGGGCCTGAGCTTCGGGCAGTTCGTCAAGAACCTGGGTCTGGTCTGCGCATTGTGCCTGGGGGTGTCCTCGCTGTACTATCTGTGGTGGCATAAGAAGGACTACCTCAAGGCCGAAGTGAAGGATATCCCGCGCACCATCGCTTATTTGAAAGATGAGTACCAAATCACCGACAAGAAGCTGATGGTCCAGAGCCTGCTGCTGCTGGGCTTTACCATCCTGTTCTTTATCCTGGGCGGCATCCTGCATCTGCCGGTGTCGATCCCGGCCCTGGTGGGCGCCTTGCTGCTGGTGGCCGTCTCGAGGGTGGACATCGTGGAGCTGCTGGAGAAAGAGGTGGAGTGGCCCACCCTGGTCTTCTTCATCGGGTTGTTCATGGTCATCGCCGGGGCCGAAGAAACCGGCCTGATCCAGATGATCGCCAACTGGGTGAGGGACGTCTCCAAGGGGAATCTCACCGCGGCCATCATCATCGTCCTGTGGGTGAGCGCCATCGCTTCGGCGTTCATCGACAACATCCCCTTCACCGCCACCATGCTGCCCATCATCGCCTTCCTGAACCAGACCATTCCCGGGGCGGAGTCCGGGGTGCTCTGGTGGTCCCTGGCCCTGGGGGCCTGCCTGGGGGGCAACGGCACCATGATCGGGGCTTCGGCCAACGTGGTCACCGTGGGGCTGGCGGAAAAGGCGGGCTACCACATCTCCTTTGTGGAGTACATGAAGGCCTGCTGGTGGCCCATGATGATCACCGTGGCCATGGCCATGGTCTATCTTCTGATAGCTTACTGAGGTGGCGCCGGAGCGCTTCGTATACGGGGTTGAGACCTCGGCAAAAGTACTCCCACATGTCATTCTGAGGCAGCGGAGCGACCAAATAATCTGGCGGCTTTACAAGAGAGATTCTTCGCTCCGCTCAGAATGACAAAAAATAATCTGCTGATTGGCTTTAGCTGAAAATCATAGTCTAAAAGAGCCGGGGCGGTTCACACGAACCGCCCCTACTGCGTTTGGGCTGGGAAATTATGGGAGCCGGAGGGGCACCCAGGAAAGACTTTGCAAAGGAGAATCTTGGGAAGTGGAGAGAAGCTCACCCAGCCCTCTCCCCCCGCCGGGGGAAGAAGGGGTTATAAGACGACGTGGGAGGAACTTTTCAGAGAGGTCGTGCCTGATCCATCGCAGTCGTCCATGGGCCGTCGGCTTATCCGCCAATCAGGACAAGTCCGGTGGGGCAGGGCTCCGGGGTCTGGCAATTCCGGGGGTGATGGGGCGCTGTGGGCACCCTAGGGAAGAATTCTTCGGGCCTGCGGCAATGAGGCTGGGGGGCAGTGGCCAGCCGACATTTTCCCCTGGCCACTGACAACTTTTCTGGACAGAAGAGGCGGCCCCGCTGGGGCCGCCTCTTCGCTAAGGGATAGAGCTCTGCGTCAATCCTGGGGCTTGACCACCAGGACCGAGCAGGGAGAGTAGGTGACCACCTGGGAGGCGGTGCTGCCCAGGAAGGACCTGGTCTTGCCCGCCAGGCCGCGGCTGCCGATGACGATGAGGTCGGCCTGCCGGTCTTTGGCCGCCTGGACGATCTCATCGACCGGGGAGGCGCCGATGGCCAGGACCACGTCGGCGGTGACGCCCTGGGCCTGGGCCACGTCCTTGGCCTTGGCCAGGGCGATCTCGGCCTGGGCCTTCATCTTCTCGGCGATATAGACGCCTTCTTCCAACTCCGGGATTTGAACGGCCACGGCGATCAGGACCACGGAGGAGGGAGCCTTGGCCTGGGCCAGGTCGCAGGCCGTTTCCACGGCTTTCAGGGAGTAAGCCGAACCATCCACGGGTACCAGGATCTTCATGTTAGGCCCCTCCTTTGCCGGCGTAGGCGGCTTTCTCGGCCTGTTCTTTCTTAAAGCCGTTCCACAGTTTGATCATAATCACCAGGCACATGCCCAGGGCGGCGCCCATGACCACGATGCCCGCCAGGGTGGTGGCCCCGAACTGCTTCAAGGCTACCGAGGTGGCGGCCAGGAGAATCATGATGGCGAAGAGCAGGCGGATGCCGTAGCCCCGGATGTACTTGACCGCGGTAACGCCGATCTGGGCGCCCACCGAAGCCCCGATGAGCATGACGACCGCGGCGATGATCTCGACCCGGCCCTTGACGCCGTAGGTGAAGCAGCCGTAAGCGCCGGTGAACAGGACGGAGAAGAGGTCAGTGCCGATGGCAATGGCCGTGGGGCAGCCGATCAGGTAAATCAGGGCCGGCATGCGGATGAAGCCGCCGCCCACTCCCAGGAAGCCGGAGAGCCAGCCGGTGAAGAAAAAGACGCCGGTGACGGTCCAGAAGGAGATGGTGATCCCCGAGGTCGGGAAGTGCATCATGGGCGGTATTTGAAACCGTTTTTTGGGTTCGGTGCTGATCCCGGCCCGGGCGGCCTCGGCCTGCTTGGCGGCCTGCTTGGCGGCGCGTTTATCCTTGGTCAGATAATCATAGAGCATGTAGATGCCCAGCCCGAAAAGCAAGAGCATGTAGGTATAGCGCACTACCGGGCCGGCATAGCCTCCCGGCCGCAGGGGGGTTTTGCCGAGTTCGCTGAGCCACATGATCATGCGGGCCCCGATCTCAACCCCGATAACGGAACCGATGATGGAGACGAGCCCCAATTTTACATCCACGTTGCCCATCTTGCGGTGTTTGGCGGTGGCGACGATGGATTTCCCGAAGATGTGGGCCAGGTCAGTGCCGATGGCAAAGGCCATGTTGAAGCCGAAGATGTTAAGGGCCGGTGTAACTACCCAGGCGCCCCCAACCCCGAAAAAGCCGCCGAGGACGCCCACCGCAAAGCCGATGCCAATCAAGATCAGGATATTGAAATGAATCCCGGCGATGGGCAGGTAAATGTCAAAAATTCCCATAAACCACCTCTCCTATCCGAACTTTATTCGTGATGCTCGATCTTGTGGACTTCCATGCCGATCATCTTCAAGATGACGTCGGTGACCAGGGCGATGAGCAGACCGATAGCTCCCATGAGCACCGTGACGATGATGGCGTACAGCCAGATATTTTCGTTGTACCACTTGGCGAACATCAAATTGACGCCGCTCAGGTTGGTCAGATCTGCCTTATGCTGCAGTTCGGTAGCTTTTTCGCCGCCGCCGCTGGCCCAGGCCAAGACGGGCAGGCCCAATAACAAGAAATTACAGATGATGACAGACAGCCGTTTCAATGTCGTCCACCTCCCTTCCCGTGCTGAAAATTATGCTGATCGCCGCCGGCCGGCAGAGACCGGCCTCAGATAAGCTTTTTGCCTGCCAACTGTCTAGGCAATGCCCGTGCCAAGCCCTGGGGGAAAAAGTCGCATCAGGTAACTATCTGATAACAAATATAAATCATGGGGTAAGGGGCATTTTTTCCCAGAGGGTGGCGGGCCTTTTCTGTCAGGATTTTTTACAGTGTGTAAAACCTGTGAGGGAGCGGATGAGCGAAATAAACCTGAGGCTTTTCCGGGGATAAATTTCCGGCTAAAATGGAATGACCTCACCTTTTAATAGCTTACTTTTGATCCGAAAAGTATTATCTTGCTAGAAGATGTTAGGGTGAATCCCACCAGGAAAGTCTATGGGTCTGTTTGATTTTTTCCGGCGCAAAAAGAGGGCCGACGCCTCTGCCCCGAAGCTGAGGGAGATCTGGTGCGGTTTTCAGCAGATATTGGCCGACAATAACGAGGTCATGGGCCTCATCGGCAACCTGGAAGAGATGCTGGTGAGCCAAAAGGATCTGGACCTGGCCTACCTTAACTCCCGGATCTGGCTGCTGGACCAGCATTTTGCCTCTCTGGTGGCGGGGTTGCAAAAGATTTCGGGAGGTAAATACCCCGAGTTGGAGGCGGCCCGGATCCGGGTCCAAGGGGCCATCCATCAACGCCTGGAAGATGCGGCCCCCTTCCCCGAAAGCCCCCTGGTGGTGCGCCTGGAAGACGCGGGGCCCGAGCTGCTGGCGGCCCTGGGAGGCAAAGCGGGCAACCTGGCCCGGGTCAAAAACCAGTTGGGCCTGCCGGTGCCCGACGGCGCGGTGGCCACCCTCTCGGCCTATAAGCTCTTCATGGAGCAGGAACTGCCCGGGGAGAGCGGCACGCTTTTGGCCCGGCTCAAATCGGGGCTGCATAACCTGGACCTTTCGAGCGATGCCCGGGTGGCGGAAGTTTCCCGCGAATTACAGGACCTGATCCTGGCCCAGCCGATTCCTCCGGAACTCGCCGGCGCCCTCATCCAGGCAGCCCAGCGCCTGGCCCCGGCCGGCGACCATACGCTCACGGTGCGGAGCAGCGGGGGTCGGGAAGATATCGCCGCGTCTTTTGCCGGGCAATACGAAACTTTCCTGGGGGTGGCGCCGGCAGAAGTCCCCGACCACTGGCGCCGGGTGGTGGCCAGCCAGTTCGGGGAGGGGGCCATCATCTACTTCAAACTCCAGGGCCTGCTCCTGGAAGAGGCGGCCATGGGGGTCTTGATCCAGCGCCTGGTGGAGGCCCGGAGCGCCGGCGTCATGTTAACCACCGACCCGGCCGGCGGTTCGCCTGAACACCTCTTGATCAGCGCCACCTGGGGGCTGGCCGCCGACCTGGTGGCCGGCAGGATGGGCGGCGATGAATACCTGGTCGCCAAGGCGGACGGCCACCTGATCCAGGCCCGCAATGGCCGTAAAGAACACGTGCTCCAAGTCCGGGAGGGGCGGCTGTCGAACGCCCCGGTGGCGCCGGAATTGATGGAGGCCCCGGTGCTGGCGGCGGGCGACCTGGAGCGGTTGGCGTCTTATGCCCGGATATTGGAGGCCCATTGCGGCTGCCCCCATTGTGTGGAGTGGGTCAAGGACGGACAGGGGGAACTCCAGGTGGTGCAATCCCGCCACCTGGCGCCTGGCGATAATTCCCGGTGCTCCCCTCTGGGCATGGCGGAGGCAGCCGGGGAAGCCCGGGTGCTCCTGAGGGGCCACATCGGTTCGCCCGGGGTGGCCGCGGGGCCGCTGTTCTACCTGGGCCCCGGGCGCAGCCCGGCCGAGGTGCCTCCCGGCGTGGTGCTGGTGGTTCCCCGAACCACGCCGGAGCTGGCCCCGGTGTTGCCCCGGATAGCCGCCCTGCTGGCCGAGATGGGTTCGGCCACCGGTCACCTGACCCTGGTGGCCAGGGAATATGGCGTACCGGCCCTGGTGGAGGCCCGGGGCGCGGCGGCCCGGCCCGAAGGGGAGATGGTGACCGTGGACGCCTACCACGGCAAGGTTTACCAAGGCCGGGTGGAGGACCTGTTAATCTATCAGACCCCCCATTGCCGGCATGCCCCTGATGCGCCGATCATGCTGCGGGTCCGGGCCGTGGCCGACCTGATCATCCCCCTGAACCTGGTGGACCGGCGCAGCCGCGAGTTCCGCCCGGAGAACTGCCGCACTTACCACGACATTACCCGCTTTGCCCAGGAGAAGGCCATGCAGCTGATGTTCGGCCTCATGGACGAGGTCGCCCAGGGCCGGGTGCCGGCCCTGAGACTCCTGAAGCTCAAAACCGCGCTGCCACTCAACCTCCACCTGGTGGACCTGGGGGATGGCCTGGCCAGCCACGTAACCCCGGTGCCTCCCGAGGATATCCTTTCCCGGCCCATGCGGGCCTTGTGGCGGGGCATCAGCTATCCCAACATCACCTGGGCCGGTCCGGTACCGGTGAATGTAGGCGGCTTCTTGCAGGTGCTGGGGCAGTCGGCCATCAATCCCCCGGAGAAGTTCTGGGACAAGACCTATGCCATCGTGGCGGCCAACTACGTCAATTACGCCTGCCGCCTGGGTTATCATTTTCAAAGCGTGGACAGCTATATCGGCGACGTGCCCGGGAATAACTATATCAACTTTACCTTCAAGGGCGGGGCCGCGGACGATACGAGGCGCATCCGCCGCATCCGGCTCATTGCCACGGTGCTGGATCGTTTGGGTTTTGACATGGAGATTTTCGGCGATGTGATCCGGGCCCGCTTCCGCCGGCGTCCGGAAGCGGAGATGGAGGAACGGTTGGATCTCGTGGGGCGCCTGATGGCTTACGTGCGGCAGCTGGATATGCTCATGAAGGATGACCATATCAGCCAGGTCTTGGCGGAGCGCTTCCTGGCCGGACATTATGAAAGACCGGGGGAAGAGGGTGAATCCGGGGAGGCCGGCAATTAACCGGCGGGGTTGAGTCAACCGACCCTGCCAGGCGGCGATAGGCACCTATGATGGATATTATTTTTCCGAAATTGGTCTGCCCGGCTGCATGGGGCAAAGTGATGGTCTGCACCGACGCCTCGGACGAAGGGCAGAACGCGGTGGCGGCTGCCCTGGAACTGGCCCAGGCCTGCGGCAGCCAGGTCTATGCCGTCCAGGTACTGCAAATCGTCCCGGAATTCCAGGCGGTGGCTCCGGATTTGCGGGCTACCCTGGGAAAAGGGGTGCAGGAAAATATGGCGGTCATCAAGGCCGCAGCCGACAAACGGGGGGTGTCCCTCAAGACCGTGACGCCCCAGGGCCAGATGCCGCATGCCACCATCGTGGCCACCGCCGATGAGATCCGCCCCGACCTGATCATCATGGGCCGGTGCGGGAAAACCGCCCTGGCCCGCATCCTGATGGGCAATGTCACCGCCCGGGTCATCGGTCACAGCCCGATGAACGTCCTGGTGGTGCCCCGGGGCGGCATGATTGGTTTCGAGCGGATCCTCGTCGCCTCGGATGGCTCGCCTTACAGCGAATCGGCCTGGAAACTCGCCCTGTCCATGGCCAAACAGGCGAAAAGCCGGTTGATCGGCGTGGCGGTGGCCCCGGAGGAAGGCGATATCATCGAAGCCAAGGCCATCATCCACCGGATGGTCACCGCCGCCAGCGCGGCCCGGGTGCCTTTTAAGGGGGTTAATCCCCAGGGGGTCCCAGCGGATGAGGGCATCGTCCAGCAGGCCATCAAAAACGAGGTGGACCTGGTCATCGTCGGCAGTTATGGCCGCACCGGATTGAAGAAACTCCTCATGGGCAGCGTTACCGAACGGGTTATCGGTGGCTCCCCCTGTCCCATCCTGGTGGTCAAAAAATCTGACTGAAAAGGATTAAGGGAGGAAGGGCCGGGACCCGAACGGCCCGGGGAGCGGGCGGCGCTCACCTCGGGGGCTGCAATTATAGCTGATTGCCAGAAGTTTTTTCCGTTATGGCACATGCTGCAAGAGCCTAAATCCGCCGCTATGCCCCTGTTTCCAAAGGGGGCGGAACTGAGGCGGAATCTCATTCTTAAAGTCCCCCTTAGAAGAAGGGGCGATTTAGGGTAACCATCAATGGGAAAGATTTTTGGCAAACGCCATATCTTAATGTCTGTCCAGTTATGACGGAGGAGTCTCAAACCAACGGGCCCATTGACGTTGCGGCCCCTGGAACGAATTAACGTGAACTCACCACCGTAAGGCCAATCTGGGAGAAAACTTATGTCAACTGCCAGCCCTGCAAATCCTTTCCCCAAAATCCTGGTGTGCACCGACGGCTCCCCTGACAGCGAAGGGGCCATCACCGCGGCCCTGCAACTGGCCAAGGCCACCGGCAGCACGGTTATGCTCCTGGAAGTGATCTTCTACCTGGCGGGATATGAGTTGCAGTCGCCGGATACCCTGGCGCCGCCGATGGTCAATCTGGAATTGATGCAGGTCCAGGAGACCGCGGCGAAGGAGCGGTTGGAGACCAGGAGAGCTGAGGCCGCCAGGGAGGGGGTAAGCCTTTCGCCCCGGGTCCGTACCGGGTCCTCGGCCTATGAGGGCATTCTGGAAGAAGTCGGAGAAACCCAGCCCGACCTGATCATCATGGGCCGCCACGGCTATACCGGTCTGGCCCGCTTGCTCATGGGCAGCGTCACCGCCCGGGTCATCGGCCACAGCCCCTGCCACGTCCTGGTGGTGCCCCAGGGAGTCGCCTTGATTTTAAGCGTCTCCTGGTCGCCAGCGACGGGTCGCCTTTCAGCGAGGCCGCCTGGGATGAAGCCCTCACCCTGGCCAAGGCCATGGGCAGCACCCTGATCGGGGTGGCGGTGGCCACCTCCGACCGGGACATCCCCACGGCCACGAAGCGCAGTGCGTAATCTGGAGGCGGCCGCAGCGGCGCAGGGGATCGCCCTGGACACCATGATTCCCATGGGCCGGCCGGAGGAGGGCATCGTCAAGGCGGCGGATTTTAAGCAGGCCAGCCTCATCATCGTGGGCAGCCACGGCCGCACCGGTCTGAAACGGCTCCTCATGGGCTCGGTGGCGGAACGGGTCATCGGCCACGCCAAATGCCCGGTCCTGGTGGTGAAGAAGAAGTAGGGGGGAGGGCGGTCAGAAGTTAGCAGGTAATGGATGGGGTGCAGCCAGAAGGCTGCGTGCTTTTCAGATTGCCGGTAGGGCAAGTTAGCTGTTCAGACTGCACCGAAAATTTCTTTATTTCTTCCCAAGTTCATCACTGCCAGGCAGGGCTGGTTTGGGGTCAGCGAGATTCCCAACAATGAGGTATCCGGGTTCTGAGAGAAGGTATGCTAAATTTGTAAAAAAACCACCCTGTCCGGCGGGTTGGTTGACAAATGCCTAGAAATTTTTGCTATACTCCCTCCCAATAGAAAATTCGGTTACAAAAGGAGAAACTTTTTCGGGATTGAACCCGGATGACAGGTTCAAAACTACTTGTTTAACTGCGGTGGCCATCGTTGCCGGATAATCTCGGATTCTGCAGGTACGCATAAGTTGCCGTGATCAAGGGGCAGCCTTGATGCAAGGCAATGAAATCTATAGATTTCGGTTATCGGTACACGCGATGCGATGGCGCCTTATACGGACAAGAAACCGAACCTCCGCCGATTATGCGAATCTAATTATTGTTAGACGGCCAAATGTCACCGTATTGCCAGGAGAAAGGTGTTATGCAGTTTATACAATTCTATAAATAAAATACTTTCCTTACTAGGGCTCAAGCTATCTTTTACTCGTCGAAGGTCAGATATCCCTAAGGATTTTAGAGAACAATATAATCGGTATTTGGATGAACTACGAAGGAATAGCAAGGTATTTAAGATAGTCAAGGCGATCCGCTATGATGTCGGCAGCCATCCTAAATCTCATATTGACTCTCAGTGTGAGTTTGCAGCACGAAACCTTTCAAAGAGAAATTTGACATCGATTCTGGACGTCGGTTCATACAGGCATTTCGTCTTGGGGCTGATAGCAGGCTATAAAGTAACTACTTTAGATATCAGAAAAATGAACTCTTCATTAGATAATGAAACCATTCTTGTGTCTGATGCAAAAAAAATAGACATCCCATCGAATTCGTTTGATGCCGTTGTATCGTTGTGTGCCTTAGAGCACTTCGGTTTAGGAAGATATGGGGACGAATTTGATTTGGACGCTGATAAGAAGGCGTTCAACGAGATGGTTAGGGTGTTGAAACCTAACGGTATCTTGATTTTCACCACCACAATAACGAGAACTGCTCCTTTCATAGCCTTTAATGCCCACAGAATATATAATTACGAAATGATCAAAGCGTTGTGTGAAGGATTGGAACGTGGTGAAGAAGACTTTTTCAGCGTAAAGATGAGTAAGTTTTGCCCTTTGGAACAGGTATCGGACTTACCAGAGGATTATGACATCTATTGTGGCTGTTGGATAAAGATTAAACCGTCATGAGTAAATAGGACCGCTCAACAAAGCGCTGCACCTGACCGCTCTGGCGCTGTGCTCCATTCTCGGCGGCCCTCCGCTGCTTAACTCAACGGCGAGGGGAAACTAAAAAACCTGTATGCCTTGACCTATTTGCAGAACTTGACATACACAACTGCGCACCCTCGCTTTCGGAGCATTTTCCTTGGCTTTCACCGAGACCATATTGGGTTGGACCGGGGGTTGACCAATGTACAAATTTATTAACCCCCCCGGGTGCCGGCTGCGTCGCCCGTAATGAAGGACAGAGTGACAGGGTCCCGGGTCCAACCCTCGTTTATTATTTCCTGTAAGGGCCCAAGCAATTAACGGTAGGCCGCCGTAGGTTTTCTCAACAGTATGGACTCTTGCCACCGGATATTAGAGGCCCAGGCCCCACCCCACAACCCCTCTGTGAGCGCCACGGCCAGGTTGACATACTGTTCGTGCTTAATGGTTTCCGCGCTGACAAAGTTATGAAACGTGCTGGGAATGGCCAGGCTGATGACCGCCAGCAGCATCATGGTCATGTAATTGCGAGCGGCCGTCGGGTTGAACTCCTGGACGTGGCGCTTCAACCCTCCTGCAAAAAAGGCGGCCCTGGGGCCAGGAGCATGTTGGCCAGAATGGCGCCGATAATGGACGCCTTGACCATGTCATGGAGCCCGGCCTTGGGGGCCACCAGGGAAATGATCAACCGGGGTGTTGCCGAAGGTGGCGTTCAGGAGTCCCCCAATGGTGTCCCCGGTATAGGTGGCCAGCTGTTCGGTGGCATGCACCAGCAGCGCCGCCAGGGGGAAAATGGCCACCGCGCCCAGAAAAAACAGCCGGGGCTGGGGAACACCCCCGATTTTGTCGAGAATGATGGCCAAGGGGATGAAGAGCAGGGCCAGCCCATAAAATATTTTCCGGAGGAGGTTCAAAGGATTCCCTTTTCACCAGACACTTCAGCCGGGGCCTCACGCCACCCCACCCAGGTAATTTTCGGGCAAGGGTGACGTGCTCTTGTTACTGGGGATTCGGCACCTGCTGGTAGACCACGGTGCTCCCCTCATAGACCGGACGGTAATAAACCCCGCTGGCCACATAGTAGGTGGCCCCGGCAATAGCCACGGCCCTGGCGCCCACCGGCCTGGTACGGACAACCGCGCCGCCGCCGTAGGGTCCCCTGACGGCCGCCCCCCGTGGACCCACATAAGCCTGTCCGCCCCGGGGGCCCTCTGCGTAGGCTCGGCGGGGACCCGCGGCCACCGAGGCGCCGCCGGTGTGCACATAACTCCGCGGGGTGGCGGCCACGGCATTGCCCCGGGGACCAACCGCGGCCGCTCCCCTGGGGCCGGCTACCGCGGCTCCGCCTCTGGGACCGCTTACCGCCGCCCTGGCCTCTGCATCGTTTATCAGCGTGGTTCCCAGGGGACTGACTGGCAGTAATCCTGTCAACATCGCCAGGGACAGGAACAGTGGCAATGCTTTTTGCAAAATCGCCTTAGGCTTGGTAATCTGCATGATTGTATCCTCCCTCCTTATTCCTTCTACTTTTTCTTAGGCGAAGCCGGCGCCGCCGCCGGGAGAATGTCGATTTTTTCGGCCTTTTCGGGAGCTACAAACGTGAACAGGCCTTCCTTAAACTGAGGCGAGGTATTCCACTTGGCAAACACCGCCGTGAACTGCAGCCCCTGGGCCTTCTTATCGGTGATGAGAAATTTACACGGCAAGGGGGTTGGGCCGTCTTCGACCCAAATCTGCCAATCGATGTCCTTTTGTCTGAAAGCCAGGTGATGGCAAGGTACTCCCTGAACCTTGCTTAGTCCCACGTAAAAACCGGAAATCACCCCCGCGGTGAGATTTTCATAGGCCTTGGTATAGATCAGATCAGCCAAAGGGGCCCTGAGATTAAAGGCCTGGGTAGCGTGCTCCAGGGCGGCATCGAGCTCCGGGGGGGCGGGGATGGTGGTGTAAAAGTTCTTGGCGCGGTCCATGAGAGTGATGGTCTTGCCATCATAGACCAACTGCCGGTCATCCGCGCCTCCCACGGATTCAGCCCGCATCCGGTCGGGACGCCGCACCGAGGCCTCCACATTCCTGCTGTACTGGATTCGCTGGCCGGAGGTCAACAGCACGTCCTCCGTGATCTCCGCCTGCACGGAAAACTGCTGGAGGTTTTTGAGATAATCGCACATCTGCTGGAGAACTTCCACGGCCTTAGGCTCGATTTTCGGAGTTTTGGCCTTTGCCGGCTTGTCGGCGCTCCAGGCCGGGGCCAATAGGCAGAAGGACAGGACCAGCGCCGCCCCTAAAGGAACCCATTGTCTATACAGTGTTCGCCTTTTCTCGATCATTTCTTGGTTCTCCTCGAAAATGAATGGGTTATGATTTTTTGTCCATCTTCTCTCTTTGTTTCTGGTTGCTCAATGCTTATAAGCGGGAGGCTTCCCAGCGCCCACGGCTTATTTAACGATAAGCATGATACCACAAAAATCAATTTATCCTCTGAGTTCAAAGTATCTTGCCACTGTACGTAATAAAAAGATGATTGACGTAAAATAGGTTTTAAGGTCATCATCTACCTGTTTTTTCTGAGGAAAAGGAGGTAGCGATGACCATTGAGCAGGTTTCTGAAGAGGAATTTGACTACCATCTGCTGTTCCAGCCGCCTGAGAATCCGACCCCAGAACCGGACGAGTGCAATCTGATTGAAAAGTACCTCAAGCAGTTGGCCGCCAAGGAACTGTTGGGGGAGGCGTATGTCCGGGACTATTTGCATGACCAGAAGCGGCGCAATTGCCGGCCCAATACCATGCGCAGTAACTGTGGGACGCTGGTGGTTTTTCTCTCCTACCTGAAGCAGGAGCGAGGTAGGACCTTCCTGGAAGCCATTACCCGAGAGGATGTCAGCAGCTTTATCGAGCACGAGCAGGACCGGGGCATGCAGCCCAACACCGTGTCCACCCGGTTGAGGCTCGTCTATGCCTTTCTCCGGTATCTGGTAGATCGGGAAGTGGTCCATCCCGATCTGCTGAAGCGGAAACTGCGGGTCAAGGTGCCGGAGGCGCTGCCCCGGGCCATGGACCCGCAGGATATCCAGCAGCTCCTGGCGGTGATTGAGAAACCCCGGGACCGGGCCATGATTCTCATATTACTCCGCACCGGGATGCGCATCGGGGAACTGCTGGCTACCAGGATGAGTGAGGTAAACCCTCGGGAGAAGCAAATCCTGATCAGGGAAGCCCAGAAGACCCGGGTGGGCCGGGTGGCCTACTTAAGCGAGGACGCCTGTAAGGCGTTAGTGGTGTGGTTGAACCAGAGAGACCTGACCAAAGACCGTCTGTTTTACGGTCAAGGGCGACCAGAGCTTGAGTTACACCGCCATCCGGATGAGGTTCGCTAAATACCTGGAGGCCGCCGGCCTGGCGCATAAGGGCTATAGTCTCCATTGTCTCCGGCACACCTGTGCCACCGAATTGTTGAACGCCGGCATGCGCCTGGAATGTCTGCAACAGCTCCTGGGGCACAGCAGTATCGAGATGACCAGGCGTTACGCCAGGCTGACGGACAACACCCGCCGGGAAGAGTACTTCCGGGCCATGGCAATCATCGAAAAGGGAGAACCCTATGGCCATTACCGCCGCCATCCTGAATTACCGCCAGTTCTTGAAGCGCCGGAACTACTCCGGCCATACCATTAAGAACTATATGCACACGCTGAAGCAGTTTGTGGTCTGGGTGGATGTCCCCATCGAGACGGTGACTCATAAGAAGCTGCTGGCCTACCTCGATCACCTGCTGGATAGAGGGCTGCAACCAAAAACCATCAACTGCCACCTGGACAGCATCCGGGGATTTTACCACTACCTCATTGAGGAAGAACAGGTGGCCATGGTTAACCCGGTGAAGCGCGGCTATGCCTTGCGGCTGTCCCGGCCATTGCCCCGCCATCTGCGGGATGAAGAAGTGGAGAGACTTCTCCAGGTCGTCCACCACCAGCGGGATCGGGCTATGGTGATGCTGATGCTCCGATGCGGCTTGCGGGTGGAGGAGGTATCCCGGCTGAAGCTGGCAGCCCTGGACCTACGCCGCAGCCAGGTCTTTGTCCATCAGGGCAAAGGCGCCAAAGATCGGGTGGTGTACCTGAGTGACGACGCCTATGAGGCCCTGGTCCAGTATCTCCGGGTGCGACCGGCCAGCCGCACCAAAGAGGTCTTCCTGGTGGACAAAGGCCGTTGCCGGGGCAAGGCCATCTCGGTGCGGGGCATCCAGAAACGCCTGGAGTATTACGCCCGCCAGGCGAGACTCGAAGGTGTCCTGTCACCAGCTCCGGCACACTATGGCCACACAACTCCTCAACGCCGATGCGGCCCTGGTGACCATCCAGGATCTTCTGGGGCATACCCGGATCAAGACCACCCAGCGGTACTGCCGGGTGTCCAACCTCAAGGTACAGCGGGACTATCACCGGGCCATGGCGGCGATTATGCAGATAACTGGATGATACGCGAAACTAAAAAACCCAAAGTTTTACGCATCTAACCCGGCAGGGGGCGCCTGCTCCGACGAGCAATTTAGGGCTCATCCTCGCAGGCGCCCCCTGCCTCGACTACCTCCGGAAAGGAGGGGCTTCATGAAAAACCGCTTGACAAGAAGGAAATGATGCGAGAAAAAGTAGTACCTAACTAACCACAATCAATAGAAAAAACAGATTCTATTACGTACAGCTTGCCATGATCTTGCATTTCGCAATAATTCCTAAAAGTTGTCGCTATGATCTCATTATCTTGCACTGACATCTGTGGGGAGGAAAATTTCAGATGTCGTTGATAGGAGAACGCCAGATTAACGGCGGGAACGACAGGTGGCCATCAGGTTGAAAAGAGTCGATATGGTTTGAATATGGAAGGTTTTTGGCTCAGTGATAAGTGTCGGATCAATAGCAGATAGCAACCATTTTGGCCATCACCGGTGCCAATTCCTGAAAATAGATTTTAGAGAAAGACTAAGGGGTAACGACGCTTTTGGCGTAATGAATAGGCATGCCGTGGGAGTTAAAGTTCATCAGGTAAACCCCTAAAAATAAACTTATCCCATCCACTTTTTGCCCAGGGCCCGGTCGATAATTCCTTTTTACGAAATCTTTACGGCCTCCGGGGTAAATCTTACATTCTTCTTATATTTTCTGATTTACACTTATCCAAAAGACCTCAGGATGGTCGGGAGGATTCTCACATGGACGGCTTGGCACTGGGCCTGGTTTTGGCTTTTTTCGTCGGCTCCTGTCTCATTATCAACGGGCTGGAGAGACTGAGGAATTTATAAGATGGACTGGTTATACCTCATTGCCGGGGTAGTGGTTTTGGGCCTCTTCGTTTACCTGGGGTTAGCCTTATTTAATCCGGAGGCGTTTTCATGACCCTGATCGGCGTCCTGCAAATCCTGGTGTATTGTACAATCGATCGTCCTCCTGGCCCTGGTCAGGCCTTTAGGTGGCTACATGGCCCGGGTTTACAGGGACGAAACCTGCGGCTTGGACCGTGTTCTGGGCCCGGTGGAGCATGGGCTCTACCGCATCTGCGGCATCCGGCCGGACCGGGAGATGGCCTGGCGGGAATATGCTGTGTCTTTGCTGGCTTCAAATGCTTTGGGGTTCCTGGGATTGTACGGTCTTTTGCGTTTGCAGGCCTTCTTGCTTTTGAACCCCCAAAGCATGGCGGGGGGGCGATTTTACTCCGGACCTGGCCTACAATACTGCGGTCAGCTTCGTATCCAACACCAATTGGCAGGCCTATGGTGGGGAAACAACGTTAAGTTATTTAACCCAGATGTTGGGATTGACCGTACAAAACTTTCTTTCTGCCGCTACGGGATGGTAGGTCCTGGCGGCCTTGATCCGTGGCCTGGTCCGGCGGGAGACGGACAAAATCGGTAACTTCTGGGTGCATATCTACCGCGGCGCCCTCTATATCCTTCTACCCCTATCGCTGATATTGGCCGCATTGGGTTTCCCAGGGAGTGGTCCATCTTTCCGGCCCTCTCCCCAGGCAACCCTGGTGCAACCCCTGGAAGTTCAAAAAGCAACCGCCGGGTTGCCGTCAGGCGAAAAGTCCCCGAACGAGATTACCCTCATCGCCGACCAGGTCATTGCCGTGGGCCCGGTGGCGTCCCAGGTGGCCATTAAACAACTGGGTATCAATGGCGGCGGTTATTTTAACGTCAATTCGGCGCATCCCTTTGAAAACCCCACGCCACTCAGTAACTTCTTGGAGATGTTGGCCATCCTGCTCATCCCCGCGGCCCTCTGTTATACCTTCGGCCAGATGGTGGGTGATACCCGGCGGGGTGGGCTCTCCTGACGGCGATGCTGATCATTTTTCTCGGCTTGCTTTTTATCTGCGTTAATGCCGAACAAGCCGGGAACCCGCAACTCAAGGCTCTGGGGGTAGACCAACGGGCGCAGCCGGGGGAAAGGTCCGGATTCATCGCCCAGGAACCAACGGCTTTCCATCAGCCTGACCTCCAGCATCACCGGATGCAAGCCGGGGGCAATATGGAGGGGAAAGAGGTGCGCTTCGGCATCGTGGGTTCGGCCCTCTGGGCCACCGCCACCACCGCCGCCTCCAACGGTTCCGTCAACGCCATGCACGACTCTTTTACTCCCTTAGGCGGCCTGGTGCCCATGGTGCTCATGCAGCTGGGAGAAGTGGTCTTCGGGGGGGTAGGCTCCGGCCTGTACGGCATGATCGTTTTCGCCATCGTGGCGGTGTTCATCGCCGGCCTCATGGTGGGGCGGACCCCGGAATACCTGGGGAAAAAGATCGAGGCCTATGAGATAAAAATGGCCTCCCTGATCATCCTCCTGCCCCTTTTCTGTGTCCTGGGTTCCACCGCGGTGGCGGTGATGACCACCGCGGGCCGGGCCGGCGCAACCAACCCCGGGGCTCACGGCTTCAGCCAGATTCTTTATGCTTTTTCTTCCATGGGCAACAACAACGGCAGCGCCTTTGCCGGGCTGAATGCCAACACGCCTTTCTATAATCTCCTGGGTGGGGTGGCCATGCTGGTAGCTCGTTTCTGGCTGATCCTGCCCACCCTGGCCATTGCTGGTTCCCTGGCGGCAAAAAAGACCGTTCCGGTGGGTTTAGGCACGTTGCCCACGCATACCCCGCTTTTCGTGGTCCTGCTCTGTGCCGTGGTGCTGGTAGTGGGGGCTTTGACCTTCATGCCGGCCCTGGCCCTGGGGCCGGTGGTAGAACATCTGCTCATGAGTGGGCATTAACTATCTAAAGGTGCGTGCATGTCCAACCAAGCTAAAACCCGTCCTTTATGGGAACCCCATTTGTTGAAGCAGGCCCTGGTGGGGGCCTGGTAAAGCTTTCACCCAGGGCGCAAATTCGCAATCCGGTGATGTTTACCGTCTGGGTGGGAAGTCTCCTGGCCACCGGCCTCTTGGTCCAGGCCCTGGTGGGCCGGGGGAAGCGCCGGCGGGGTTCATCTTCTGGGTGGCCCTGTGGCTCTGGTTCACGGTCATTTTCGC
>CAVVFW010000023.1:0-213586 GCA_963747645.1 uncultured delta proteobacterium
TCCCTTGACGAACGGCTTCCGCCACCGAAATCTTGTGTGCCTTGGCATACCCGTCGAGCCAGAGTAGATCCTCGTCAGGAATTGTAATAATTACCCTTTTGGTAGGCATATTGCCACCGAGTCCCTTTCTCAGCCCGATAACCCTGTAGCCGTTAAAATACTCCAATTTTCCAAAAATGAAAAGGCAAGCCCGGGAAACCAGGCTTGCCTTTAGTTATCGGGTTAAGTGAATGATGGGTTAGCGGCCGGCCACCTTCATGCGCATCAGGGAGCGGCGCATGGCGGCTTCGGCCCGGACCCAGTCGACCTCCGCGGCCTTGCCTTGGGCTATGCGTTTTTCGGCCCGTTCCTGGGCCCGCTTGGCCCGTTCCACGTCGATCTCCCGGCCCTTCTCGGCCGACTCGGCCACGATGGTCACCTTCTCGCCGGTGACTTCGGCAAAGCCGCCGCTCACCGCCAGGTACTCGGTCTGGCCGCCCTTGCGATAGTACATCTCGCCGATTTCCAGGGCGCTCAGGAAGGGAATGTGGCCCGGCAGGACGCCGAACTGGCCTTCCACCCCGGGGCACACCACCACGTCGGCCTCGGTGGACAGGACCAGCCGGTCGGGAGTAACCACCTCCAACAGGAGTTGTTTTTCTGCCATAGGCTTGGCCTCCCCTGCCCTTAGGCAGCCGCCAGCCGTTCGGCCTTGGCCACCGCTTCTTCGATACCGCCTACCATGTAGAAGGCCTGCTCCGGCAGATCGTCGTGTTTGCCTTCGATGATTTCCTTGAAGCCCCGCACGGTGTCCGGCACGGACACGAACTTGCCTTCCTGGCCGGTGAACTGGGCCGCGACGAAGAAGGGCTGGGACAGGAAACGCTGAATCTTCCGGGCCCGGGCCACGGTCAGCTTGTCTTCGTCGGAGAGTTCGTCGATGCCCAGAATGGCGATGATGTCCTGCAGGTCCTTATACTTCTGGAGGGTCTGCTGGACGTTCCGGGCCACGTAGTAGTGCTCTTCGCCCACGACTTGCGGGTCCAGGATCCGGGAGGTGGAGTCCAGGGGATCCACCGCCGGGTAGATGCCCAGCTCGGTCAGGGCCCGGGAAAGCACCACGGTGCCGTCCAGATGGGCAAAGGTGGTGGCCGGGGCCGGGTCGGTCAAGTCATCGGCGGGCACGTAAATGCACTGTACCGAGGTGACCGAACCTTTCTTGGTGGAGGTGATGCGCTCCTGCAGTTCACCAAGGTCGGTGCCCAGGGTGGGCTGGTAACCTACGGCGGAGGGCATGCGGCCCAGGAGGGCCGATACTTCGGAACCCGCCTGGGTGAAACGGAAGATGTTGTCGATGAAGAGCAGCACATCCTGACCTTCCTCATCCCGGAAGTATTCCGCCGCGGTCAGGGCGGTCAGGGCTACCCGGGCCCGGGCCCCGGGGGGCTCGGTCATCTGTCCGTAGATCAAGGCCGCCTTGGGGAGAACGCCGGAGTGTTTCATTTCCAGGTAGAGGTCGTTGCCCTCACGGGTGCGCTCACCCACACCGGCGAACACTGAAATGCCGCCGTGGTGCATGGCGATGTTGTGGACCATTTCCATCATGACGACGGTCTTGCCGACACCGGCGCCGCCGAACATGCCCATCTTGCCGCCCCGGGGGAAGGGGACCAGCAGGTCGATAACCTTAACCCCGGTTTCCAGCACCTTTACCGTGGTGTCCTGCTCCACGAAGGCCGGCGCCAGACGGTGAATCGGCATATGGTGCTTGGCATTCACCGGACCCATACCGTCCACCGGGCGGCCCACGACGTTGAGCACCCGGCCCAGGGCCTCTTCGCCCACCGGCACCATGATGGGGTCACCGGTGTCTTTGACGGGCATGCCCCGGACCAGACCGTCGGTGGTGTCCATGGCGATGGTGCGGACCATGTTGTTCCCGAGATGCTGGGCGACTTCAACGACCAGGTTGTCTTCAATGTCGTCGATGGCCGGGTTGGTAATCCATAGGGCGTTTTTAATGGCCGGCAGTTTGCCTTCTTCGAATTCCACGTCCACTACCGGACCGATAACGCGGGCGACTCTTCCGATATTCATATGCTGTAAATCCTCCTCATACGGGCGGCTTAGCCTTTAAGGGCCTCAGCCCCGCCCACGATATCCATCAGTTCTCTGGTAATGGCCGCCTGCCGGGCCTTGTTCATGATGAGGCTCAAAGTGGTGATCATTTCTTTACAGTTAGCCTGGGCGTTGTCCATGGCGGTCATCCGGGCGGCGTATTCGCTGGCGGAATTTTCCAGGAAGCCATGGTAAACCAGCACGTTGATATACTTGGGCAGCAGGTACTCCAGGAACTGCTCCATGGGCGGCTCGAAGAGATACTCGGTGCTGCCTCCCGGCTTCCGCTTCCGTCTCGGAGGGCTGGATGGGCAGCAACTGCACCATTTTGGGGCGCTGGATCGCCATATTGATGAAGCTGGAATGGATCAGGTGAACCTCTTGCACCTCTCCGCTCAGAAAGGCGTTCATCATTTCCCGGGCCACCGTCACCGCGTTGGAAAAGTCGAACTTATTCCAGACATCCACGTATTGGGCCAACATTTCCCGTTTGCGCCGCCGGAAGAAATCCCGGCCTTTGCGGCCCACGCAGATGAGGGAAACCTCGATCCCCGCAGCCTCTTTCTCCCGGATAAACTTCACCGCGGTGTTGATCAGGTTGACGTTGAAGCTGCCGCACAGACCGCGGTCAGCGGTCATCAACACCAGACCGACCCGTTGCACCGGGGCGACCGCTTGGAAGAAGGGGTGGATCTCCGGTTCTACCCGGCCGGCCATATTGCCCAGCATCATGGCGAAGGCCCCGGCATAAGGCCGGAACCCTTCCATGCGCAGCTGGGCGCCCCGCAGTTTCGCCGCCGAGACCATGTTCATGGCCTTGGTGATCTGCTGGGTCTTCTTGACCGCCCCGATTTTTCGTTTGATATCTTGTAGGGTCGCCATGCTTATACCCCGCTCTTATGACGCGCTGACGACAGGCTGGAAGACAGAATCAAACTCTTCCAGGATGACCTTCATCTTGGCATCGATTTCCGTAGTAAACTCTTTCTGCTCCTTGATGGCGGCCAGCTGGTCAGCGTATTTCGACTCCATGAAGCTATAGAGCTGCTGTTCGTAAGACGCCAGCACGTCGATGGGATACTTGTCCAGGAAGCCCCGGGTGCCGGCATAGATGATGGACACCTGCTTCTCCATGGGCAGCGGCTGATACTGGGGCTGCTTCAGGACTTCCACCAACCGGGCGCCCCGGTTGAGCTGCTGCTGGGTGGATTTGTCCAGCTCGGAGCCGAACTGGGCGAAGGCCGCCAGTTCCCGGTACTGGGCCATTTCCAGACGCAACATGCCGGCCACCTGCTTCATGGCCTTCACCTGGGCGGCGCCGCCGACCCGGGAGACGGACAGACCAACGTTGATGGCGGGCCGGATACCGGAGAAGAACAGGTTCGGTTCCAGGTACACCTGACCGTCGGTGATGGAAATAACGTTGGTGGGAATAAAGGCCGATACGTCACCCTGCTGGGTTTCAATGATGGGCAGAGCGGTAAGAGAGCCGCCGCCCAGGGCATCGTTCAGCTTGGCGGCCCGCTCCAGCAACCGGGAGTGGTTGTAGAAGATGTCACCGGGATAGGCTTCACGTCCCGGCGGGCGGCGCAGCAGCAGGGACATCTGGCGGTAGGCCTGGGCCTGCTTGGTCAGATCATCATAGATGATCAGGGCGTGGCCGCCTTTGTCCCGGTAATACTCACCCATGGCGCAGCCGGCAAAGGCGGCGACGTACTGCAAGGGCGCGGGCTCCGAGGCCGAGGCGTTGACGATGATGGTGTGCTTCAAGGCGCCGTGGCGTTCCAGGGCGTCCACCACCTGGGCCACGGTGGATTTCTTCTGGCCAACGGCTACGTAGACACAGAGGATGCCGGAGTCCTTCTGGTTGATGATGGCATCGACGCAGAGGGCGGTTTTGCCGATCTGGCGGTCACCGATGATCAGTTCCCGCTGGCCGCGGCCGACGGGGGTCATGGCGTCGACGGCCTTGTAGCCCGTGTACATGGGCTCATTTACCGGGGCGCGCTCGATGACGCCCGGGGCCTTGACCTCGATGCGCCGGAACTCCTTGGTGTCGATGGGGCCTTTGCCGTCAATGGGGTTGCCCACGGGATCGATGACCCGGCCGAGGACTGCGTCCCCAACGGGCACCTGGGCGATACGGCCGGTGCGTTTGACGATGTCACCCTCTTTGATGTGCGTGTCTTCACCCAGGATGGCGACACCGACGTTGTCCTCTTCCAGGTTCAGGGCCAGACCAAAGATGCCCCCGGGGAATTCCAGGAGCTCCATGGCCATGCACTTCTCCACGCCATAGACCCGGGCGATGCCGTCACCCACGGACAGCACGGTCCCCGTTTCGGCGACCTCCACCTTTTTCTCATAATCCCGGATCTGAGAGCGAATAATTTGGCTGATTTCTTCTGCTCTGATTTCCATTTATAAGACCTCGCCTTTTATTAAGGATTCTCTTAAGGTATTAATCTGGGTGCGCACGCTGCCGTCCAGCACCAGGTCCCCCACCTTGGCCACCAAACCGCCGATGATGGCGGGATCTTCCTCCACCTCCATGACCACGGTGCTGCCAGTCAACTTCTCCAGAGTCTTCCGGAGGCGATCCTGGGTGGCGTCATCCAGCAAAATGGCCGTTTTAACCTTGGCCCGCTGGACGTTTTCCACCTCGTCCAGCATCTCCTGATAGGCTAGCGCCACGCCGTCCACCACGTTGAGCCGGTGTTTATCCAGGAGAAGTTGAAGAAGGTTGGAAACCATGGGAGGCAGTTGCAACAATTCGATCATGCGCAGGAGTAATTTGTTGCGATCCTCCCGGCCATGGATGGGGTTGAGCAGGGCATCCTTCAGCTCCGGTTCCCGCTCCAAAAGATGGGCGAAACCACTGAGCCCCTCCCCATACTCTTTGTAATGAGCATCTTCCTTGCCCAGAGTCAGCAAGGCTTTCGCATAGCGTCGGGCAACGGTCATGTCAATCAATGGGTTTCCACCACCTTCTTCAAATATTCCTCCACCAGACCTTGCTGGTCGGCGTAGGTAGCTTTCTCTGTAATCATGTCCGTAGCCATCTGAGTGGCCAGGCCCACGACTTCCTCTTTCAGACCTTGGGCGGCTTTCTTGGTTTCCTGCTCAATGGTAAAGGCCGCCATCTCTTTGATCCGGGCCGCCACCAGGTTGGCCTTATCCAGGATCTTGGCCTTTTCCATCTCGCCTTCGGCCACAAATTGCTGGATCACGCCCTGCCGCTCTTTGGCAACCGCGGCCAACCGGGCCTCCGCCGCCTTCACCGCGGCCTCGGCAGCCGGCTTGCCTGGCTTCCGCCTCCTCCAGGGTCGTAGCAACGTCCTGGGAGCGCTGGGCGAAGAATTTTTTGGCCGGTTTAGCCACCAGCTTGATCAGGATGCCGGCGAACACCACAAAATTGACGGTGCGCCAGATGAGATCCTGAATCTTTTCCGGGGAAACCCCCCCATGGCCGCCGCCATGCGCCGCCTCGGAGGCTGCGGCTACTCCCGCCAGGAGCAGGCCGGCCCCTAAACCCCAGAAGCCTGCCACAATCCTCAGCCGGCCAGTTTTGCGTCCGCCGTTCATGAGAGTTCCCTCCCCAGAATCTTGGTGGCCAGCAGTTGGGCAAAGCTCTGAGTCTGCGTCTGCAGGGACTTCCGGGCCTTGGCCATGTCAGCTTTGATTTTCTTTTCCACCGTAGCCCACTCCATCTCCACCTGGCGCTTCACTTCCTCCAGGAGGGTGGCTTCGGCCTGGGCCCCTTCCTGCTTCAAGGTCTCCCGGGCCCCAGCGCCGGCGCGCCGGGCCGCGGCCAGTTCTTCCTTAATCTCATCCTCCAGGCTCCGGCCCTGATCCGCCAACACGTTGATCTCAGCCTCTTGGGCCAGCAGTTTGGCCTGCCGATCCCTGAGAGCATTGCGGATGGGACGGAACAAAACCACGTTCAGAAGAAAGACCAGGAGCAGGAAATTGATAATCTGTGCGTACAAAGTCCAATCAATGTCAATCATTCCTGGCTGCCACCTCGTATTTTATTTACTAAGATCAAATACTTAACAACTTTAAGCGGATAGTGCCTGAGGTTAAGGCCATGTGTAACTTTTCACGAATGCCTTTTTAGCCTATTTTCCCCCCACTGTCAAAATTTTTTTGCAAAAAAATGATCACCCCCCGAATAAGTACCGGCGCATGCGGATATTCAGGAGAAATCCTACTCCCAACAGGGTGGTGATCAGGGAGGAGCCGCCGTAGCTGAACAGGGGCAGGGGGATCCCCACCACCGGCATGAAGCCGGTGACCATGCAGAGGTTGATGAATATCTGCCAGAAGATCAGGGCCGTCACGCCCACGGCCAGCAGGTGGCCGAAGCGCTCCTTGCAGTCCCGGGCCACCGACAGCCCCCACAGGGCCAGGGCCATAAACAGCAGCAGCAATGCTGCGGAGCCGATAAACCCCCACTCCTCGGCAAAGACCGAAAAGACGAAGTCGGTGTGCTGCTCCGGAAGAAAATAGAGCTGGCTCTGGGTACCCTGCAAAAAACCCTTGCCCCAAAACTGGCCCGGAGCCCACCGCGATCATGGACTGTAAGATGTGATACCCGGCCCCCAGGGGGTCTTTTTCCGGGTTGAGAAAGGTCAGGACCCGTTGGCGCTGGTAATCCTTGAGAAAATGCCAAATCACCGGGGACAGCAAAACCAGGGTCAGGCCGCACCCCAGTAAAGTCCGCCACCGCACCCCCACAAAGAGAATTATGCTGACGGCCACCAGGGCCACCAGGATTCCCGACCCCAGGTCGGGCTGCTTGATGATCAACCCCACCGGGATCAGCACCAGGACCCCGGGGACGACCAGGTCCTTGAGACTCATAGCCTCCAAGTCGGGCCCGCCGGTTGAAGTAGGTGGCCAGCGCCAGGATGATGGCGATCTTGGCCAGTTCCGCCGGTTGGAAGGCAAAGGGACCCAGGGGGAGCCAGCGCCGGGAGCCGGCCACCATCTTCCCCCCGAACATGACGGCCACCAGCAGCAGGATGCTGATGATATAGATGGGGTAGCTCAACTTTTCCAGGTACCGGTAATCATAGGTCAGGGTCACGAACATCACGCCCAGGCCCACGGCCAGCCAGTAGAGCTGCTTGATGTAGAGGGGGGTCCCCTCCCCCCGGTTGTAGCCGGCGCTGTAGAGATTGACGATGCCCGTGGCGACAGATAATCAGCACCAACCCCAGGAGCACCCAATCAAAATTTTGCACTAAGCGGCGATCGAACATGGTATAGTAGTCAGTAGTCAGTAGTCAGCAGTCAGTGGTAACTAGTAATTCCGAGTATTTGATATCATTGGAATTCGAAAATATCTTCGCTCAAACGGCTTATGCGTAGCACGGCGTGATAAAGCAAATAGACTCCCGGCCCACCTGCTTTGCATCAAGTTGGGCAAAAGTGGAGCCAGGTAGAGGTTATCAGCGCAGTTACATAAATTTGCGTAACGATTATATCTGTTGCCTATCGCGTTTTTTACAATTAACGTTTAACAAGGGGTGGAGTTTGCCTATGGCGTACCAGTGGAAATCATGAGCTTCTATATATGAGGCGGCAAAAAACAAACTTCCAGATACCTGATCGGAGGTAATCAGAGATTGTTTGTTCCCGCAAACAGACTGGGTCAGGCAAATTGCATTCGTAATCGAATGGAACCACTATCTCACCGCCTTGTTTTACTCAGTGAGTAACCTTTATTTATGGCAATATGTTTTCGAAGAGCTGATCCTTCGATATTACCAGCTACAGATGATTGGAACGTATGCGTTTTACGACATCTGCGGGTCGTGTGCCAATATAGATTGCCAACATGTCAGGCCTGGAAAGTGGCAATTCCCTACCGGACTAAGGGATTAAGGCTGGGGAGCGCCCGTCCTACCATTTCTATTTCCGGTAAGCCTCGCGGCCGGGGCCGAATCAGCCGTTACTTTAAGTCGAGACCTTTCGCGATTCTGTCAGATTTCATAGAGGATACGTCAATATCCACACTCGTGGCGATGCGAATGCCGGGGAACATCTTCAGAGACTTTGAAGGCGCAGGTATCGGCGACGTAAGCGGTCACATCGCCAACTTCTTTAACCGCATCCAGTATGAAGGCGTTCATGCCAGTCTCGGTTTACCAGTCAGTTCAACCTCCCGCTCCAGCATTGCCGATGGTTAAATCTCGACACATACTATTTACGGCCCGACGCTTTATTGCGATATGCTTCCAAGGTTTGATATTTATCAACCGTGCGGCGATATTCTGCTATTACCCTCCGAGATCGCTTCCAGGTCCTCGTCGGTAAGCGGCTCCAGGTCAAATTCCTCTTGAACATCGATTCGTAAAGTAGGGTCGCACCAGTTGACGCAGAAACTCGCCACTTGGGGGTCGTCGGCAATCAACCGGCACTTCTTTAGGAAAAGAATTTCATCGATGGACGTTTCCATGAACCCTCCATTACCTTTAACCTTTCAACCGGACAACCGACAACTGAAAACTGACAACCTGCCTCACGTCTCCACCCGATGGCTCAACGACTCCCTTAAGGTCTGCTGGTCGGCGTACTTGATTTCGCCCCCCATGGGCAGGCCGTAGGCGATGCGGGTCACCTTGATCCCCAGGGGCCGCAGTTCCTGGGCCACGTAGGTGGTGGTGGTCTCCCCTTCCAGGGAGGGGTTGAGGCCCAGGATCACCTCCGTGACCCCTGCCTCCCGGACCCGGTCCAGGAGTTCCCGGATGCGGATATCGTCCGGCCCCACCCCTTCCAGGGGCGCAATCACCCCGCCCAGGACGTGGTAGAGGCCCTTAAACCACCCCACCTTTTCGATGGCCAACAGGTCCCCGGGCTCCGCCACCACCATGAGCTGGCCCTGGCTGCGCCCCGGGTCACTGCACAGGGGACAGAGTTCCTGGTCCGCAAAGGCGAAGCAGCGCCGGCAGAGCCGGATCTTCTCTTTGAGATCCGTCAAGGCGTGGGCCAGTTCCAGCACCTCGGACTCCGGGGCCCGGAGCAGGTGCATGGCCAGGCGGGAGGCGGTCTTCTCCCCCACCCCGGGCCAGCGGCTCAGGCTGATGATCACCCGCCGCAAGGCGGCGGGGTAGGCGTTTCCTGACATCATTATTCCTTAATTTTATTATAGGGCGCACCGTGTGCGCCATGAAAGGCGGCCACAGGCCGCCCTATATTCTGACAGCTTAACTGCTAACTGCTACACCGCTCGCTTCTCAAAACAGCCCCGGAATCTGCATGCCGCCGGTGAGCTTGCTCATCTCGGTGGCCATCATCTCCCGGGACCGGTTCAGGGCTTCGTTGATGGCGGCCTGGATCAGGTCCTGGAGCATCTCCACATCCTCCGCCACCACCACTTCGGGGTCGATGCGCAGCGTCAGCAGTTCCTGGCGGCCGTTGACCACGGCTTCCACCATGCCGCCGCCGGCCTGGGCGCTCACCGTGCGGTTACCGAGTTCCGCCTGCATCGCCATCATCTTGGCCTGGAGCTTCTGGGCCTGCTTCATCATACCGCTCAAATCTTTCACTTGGGTTCCTCCTTCCCCGGGGTGGGCTTAAGCCACTCGCCCCCGAAAATTTCCAGGGCCTGTTGCTGGAGCTTCTGCATATCCAGGGGTTTTGGGGCGGGCGCCGGGCTTTTCTTTGGGGTCTTGGGCGCCTCTACCTCGAATTCCAGGGTGGTCTCGGGGCCGAAAAAGGTCCGGGCCAACTCCTGCAGCCGGGCTTCGTGCCGGGCACCGTTGGCGTTCCAGGGGCGCTTCAGGGTGATCTTCAGGCAATGATCCGACCGCCCCGCCAACCGGCTCTGGGCCAGTTTACCGAACAGGGGGCCGTTTTCCTTTTCCTGGACAAATTGCAAAAAAGCCTGCCACTGGTCGTCGAGGCCGGCATCCGCCGGGACCCGGGGCGCCGGGGCCGCCGGCTCGCTGGGGTTCTGGACTTCCGCGACAGGCTGGGGCTCAGCGGCCCCGGCGGTGGCCGGCGCCACCCGGGGCCCGGCTTCCAGCCGCCGCTCCAGGGTGTCCAGCCGGGACAGCCATTCCGCCAGGGGCAAAACCGGCTCCAGGTGAATCACCCGGAGGAGCAGGACCTCAAGAGCCAGTCGAGGCTGCGGGGCCCGTTTCAACTCCTCTTCCCCCTGGAGGAGCACGCTCAAGAGGTTGTGCAGGTGGACAGCCGGGGTCCGGCTCGCCAGGCGGGTCAGGGCGTCCCACTCCGTGTCGGCCACTGCCGCCAGGTGCCGGGCCTCGGGATGGAGACCCGCCACCAGCAGATGCCGGGCATAGAGGAGCAGGTCCTGGTAGAACCGGCCCAGGTCATGGCCCTGGTTGTACAAGGCCTCGATGAGACTGAGGAGGTCCGGTCCGTGGCGGTCGATGATGGCCGTCAGCGCCCCTAATAGGGCCCCCCGGTCCGTCACCCCCAGGATACGGGCGATCTCCTGGACGCTGACGCCGTCGCCCCCGAAGGTCACCACCTGGTCCAGGAACCCCTGGGCGTCCCGGAGGCCCCCTTCCGCGGCCCGGGCCACCAGGGCCAGCCCCTCGGGATCGATGTTCCAGCCCTCCTGTTCGGCCAGCTTCGCCAGGTGCGCCTGGATCAGCCCGGTGGGAATCCGCCGGAAATCGTAGCGCTGGCAGCGGGACAGGATGGTCACCGGCACCTTGTGGATCTCGGTGGTGGCCAGGATGAAGACCGCGTGGGCCGGAGGCTCCTCCAGGGTCTTTAACAGGGCGTTGAAGGCCGCCGTGGAGAGCATGTGGACTTCGTCGATGATATAGATCCTATATTTGCCCTGGGCGGGCAGATACTTGATTTTTTCACGCAGATTACGGACTTCTTCGACACCATTGTTGGAGGCGCCGTCGATTTCCAGGACGTCCATGGAGGAGCCGTTGGTGATCTCCTGGCACATCTGGCAGGTGTTGTCGGGGTGCGGGGTGGGGCCGGCCTCGCAATTGAGGGCCTTGGCCAGGATGCGGGCCACCGAGGTCTTCCCTACGCCCCGGGGGCCGCTGAACATAAAGGCGTGGGCCACCCGGCCGGCGGTCAGGGCGTTCTGCAGCGTCCGGGTGATGGGCTCCTGGCCCACCACTTCCTCAAAGTTTTGGGGACGCCATTTCCGGGCCAGTACCTGGTAAGCCATAAAAGGGACCGTTTTCCGTTTACCGTTTTCCGTTTTTAGTTTCAGGGTTTTTCATTAATAATATTAGCATATTTTGATTGGGCCTGGCAGCGATATCAACGCCAATTTTCGTCTTGGCTTCTACGAAAAACGGAAAACGGAAAACCAAAATTACTTCGCCTCCGCATTAAGCTCCCAAAGACCAAAGCCGTTATTTTCCAGATCGAGGCAGACGGCAAAATATCCCATTCCAGGGATGGCCGCTTTGGGAAAGCACACCCGGCCCCCAAGCTTCTTGACCCGCTCCACGTACTCATCAACCGACGGGACCTCTATATACATAGTGATCTGTTGCTGGGGGGCCAGCCGCTGCATCATACCACCCCCAAGCACGCCCATCCCCCCTGCCTCGGCGCCGGTCGTAATCGACCAGTATTCCATGGGAGCAGGGCCGGTGAATTTCTCAATCTTCCAACCGAAAAGCTCACCGTAAAATTTTTGGGCCCGCGCCACATCATCCGCCGGAATTTCGAAGTGACATACGCCAAACATGTCAATCTCCTCTTTTTATAAAAAAAGGGTAGAAATAGCTGACCGCGGGCGCAGGCGGCGGCCTGATTCTTACCGCGGCTACCAGACCAGCGGGATGAAGCGATATTTCACCTGGGCCATATACTCGTCATATCCGGGCAGTTCGGCGCGCAGCACGCTTTCCTCCCGCACGGCTCGAAAGGCAATCCCGGCGACGAAGAACAACCCCATGAGCAACCCATACCAGGACCCCAGCATCAGGGCAGTGCCGGCCATATAGACGATCGCCGCGGCATACATCGGATGGCGCACATAATGATACGGCCCGGTGGAGATCACCGTCTGCCCGCGCTCGCTTTGGACGCGGACCACGGGCGACAGATAGGGGTTTTCCCGAAATGTCAGAAAGAAGAAATAGAACGAAACCAGCAGCAGGATAGCTCCCGCCTCCTGGAGCCAGCCCGGCATCTCCGACCAATGGTATCGCACCGCATCAAGCGGCATCAGGACCAGCCAGGCCAGAAAGAACCCTTGCAGTACCACAAAAAACACTTTATCCCAGGTCGGTTCACCGGATTTGCCGAAGCCGCGCATGCGCTCCTCCAGCAATCCAGGGTCATGCCGGAGCAGCCACAGGCCTAAAGCGGCATCGGCACCGAAAAACAGCACCAGGTAGGCCCACCCCGCCGGCCAAAAAACGGTGCCGGCCCCCAGAAACAAGGCCAGGGCGAAAACCACCACCATGGCGACAAATTCTATTTTGAGGAGTCTTAGATTGACTGCCATGGGAATTCATCAGGTAGCCGGCCACTGACAACCAAAAATGGCGGAGAGAGAGGGATTCGAACCCTCGGAGGACTTATTAGGCCCTCACACGATTTCCAATCGTGCCCCTTCAGCCTCTCGGGCATCTCTCCGGTTTCTTCTTTGTCTTTGGTGGCACAGGCTTTCCAGCCTGGGCTCTCTACTGCTCACCGCTTACCGCTCACTCTTCGGCTTGGGCACCAGGACCTCGTAATCCTTTTTCTGCTCCTCCGGCAGCGCATTATACTCTTCTGCGCTAATAATGCAATCCAGGGGCAGGCTCTCCATGTCGTCCCGGTAGGGGCTGTCCTCACCCAGGTAGATCTCACAGTCTTTACTGATATAGGTCAGTCCCATGGGCTCGCCCTCCTGACCGCCACGGCGGGAAATCCGTGCCCGGCCCTCCCCTTGTCGCCTTTTTCTCTTTTGCCCGGTTGGCCTCTTATTTTATGGCGGAGGGGGTGGGATTCGAACCCACGTGGGAGTGTTGAGCCCCCAAGTCGATTTCGAGTCGACCCCGTTACGGCCTCTTCGGTACCCCTCCGGCTAACGATCGGTAAAATAATTTCCGTCCCCCTTGATGGGGGAGGGTCGGGGTGGGGGTGAAATTTCCCCCCCCTAACCCCCTCCCACCAGGGGAGGGGAAAATTGGCTCCTCAGTTATGGGCGGGCCGGGCCCGCCGTACTAAGGTGGCCATGGGCCGCCCTTGAGCTTCTAAAATTTTTTTCCCGCCAGCCACCGGCGGGCTGCCGATTCTGCCCGTCAGCGCCGGGCCTTAAAAAACTCCTGCACCAGTGCCCGGCATTCCGCCTCCCGGACCCCGCCCGTCACTTCCAGGCGATGGTTGAGGCGGGCATCCTCGGGCAAGCGGAAAAGCGACACGCAGGCGCCGCCCTTGGGGTCCGGGGCGCCGAACACCAGGCGCCGCAACCGGGCCTGGATCATGGCTCCCAGGCACATGATGCAAGGTTCCATGGTAACATAAAGGCATAACCCCGGCAACCGGTAATTCCCCCGGAGCCGGGCCCCTTCCCTGAGGGCCAAAACCTCGGCGTGGGCCGTGGGGTCGTGAAGCCGATGGGCCGGTTAAAGGCCCGGGCCAGGACCTCCCCGGCCTCATCCACCAGGACCGCCCCCACCGGCACTTCCCCCGCGGCCAACCCCTCCCGGGCCTGCTCCAGGGCCAGTCCCAGATAATAACCGTCTGATTCCATTTTTTTATTATACGGCAGAATGCAAAATGGGAGGCTGGGGCCACAAAAAAGGCAGGGCCACCCGAGCCCTGCCTGGGAAATATCTACCAGACTTGAGAGCAGTTTACTTCTTCAAGCTCCGCCGCCGACGCAGGAGCCCCAGACCCACCAGGCCGGAGCCCAGAAGCAGCAAGGTGGAGGGCAGGGGGACGGCCGTCGCATCAAGCAGAATTTTATCAAAGAAGGTTTGAGGGTTTATTTGCGAATAGGTGTTAGGGTCATACAGCCTGATTTCCACACGGTTGCCGACGTAACCGCTACCGGCACTATCAAAATTAACCGTTGACATGACCCAGTTTCCAGCTGTCGGGGCGGTTTGGGTATTATTGTCTGTTGCAAGAGCTACAAACGTACCCTCAACGTTAACACCCAATTGCACTTCGTAACCACCATATGGATAGCCAGTATCTTTCCGGGCCCCTACCTCTACTGTTAGCGTATATTGGGTGTTTGCTGCCAGATTGGTACTGAGAATCTGGGTCATGTAAGAATAACCGCCGACACGGACAATATTGAGACCTCTGCTACAGAGTTCTCCTACCTGTCATTCTGGGATGTAATAGCACGACCAAAAAGGTGTCACTATGACCGGTTTCAACCCCGTAGGTCCAATCGGTAATAGGAACGGGCGGAGAAGTATAATATCCTACTGTTGAGGTGGTCCAACCGGTTGGCGGCTGTTGAGTCTCAAAAGAGGGGTTATCGATGGGAATTAGTGTGGCTAAAGCGCCGCTTGCGGTCACCATCACCAACGCCAGCCCCAATACCGCCAGCCAACCCACTCTGCTTAACTTCCCTGTCAGCATAATTTTTGCCACCCCGATGATCAGTCTCCTGGATTTTACCCCTGCGCTGCGTCGGCTCACTGCGGCTGTCTGGCCGGGGACCTGAAAAACTGCGGCGGATTTCCTCCCAAGTGCCCTCTCCCCTATGGGAACCATCCGCAATCAAGAGTGCTATTTTGCGCACCCCTATCCTAAAACTAACTCCGATAATGTCAAGAATTTTTTTCAATCAATCTTTTTTGATGATTATTATTTAAATATGGCTGACCGTTAATGTTCTTAAAAGATCAATCTTCAACCCGTCAACCTGAACTGACGGCCAGGACAGGGGGTTTAGGAACATTAGCCCGGCTGAATTCCTGGCCCTTTTCCCTGAAAATAGGGCAAGATCCTATCGGGGTCCACTCAGGATGAAAACCCTGATGGTTTTCTCAGAATTCCCTCAAATATGAATTAAAAGGCAGGAGAGTCCCGTTAGCACTTAGCCTGCCGCGAAGAATTTTAATCACGCACCCAATGATGCGGCCCTGGCCGATCTTGAATTTCGGGGTTAAACGGAGTGAGTCTGGGTAGCAACCACAAAACCGGCAAGGCCACGGATGGCCCTGCCGGTCTCTTCCTGGATGGATTCATGAATGATTCTATATCAGTTCCATCCGGAAATTCCTTCACCTGCCCCCTTGAGGAAGGGTAGACCTTAAAGTCAGCTTGCCGGCATGCGGCCTTCCGGATAAATAAGTTTCAGGCCGGGCCGGTCTGAGCGACACGCTCGCTGCCCCGGATAGATGCCCCAACGCCTTGGCCTCATATTCTTTAAGGAGCTCCAGGGCCCGGGCCTCCTCACTCAGCAGGGACTCGTAGGGCTCCCGGCGCCCCGGGGCCAATTCCGCGGCCAGAAGCTCTTGGACCTTCTTATACTGCCGCCGGTGCCCGGCGCTCAGGAGCCGGAGGCGGAGCACGATGATCTGGGCCAGGAGAGGGTCCTCGACCCACTTCAGGTGGCGCAGGGCCCCGGGAAAATCCTCCTCCTCCAGGGCCGCCAGCACCAGGTGGCGGTAGTAGCTCGCGGGCAGCACCCCCGAGTCCGCCACCGGCCCCGCCAGCACCTGGCGCCCCAGGCGCACCAACAAGCCTAAACCCAACATCTTAAATACCGTTTTTCGTTTTTGGTTTTTGGTTTTTCGTTAAAATAGATTGAAATTGCCGTAAGTTACCGATTACCTTTGATCCATGTTAAACGGTCATGAGCCGAAAATGTTTCACCACGGAGAATGAAAATCCCCCCTGCCCCCCTTTTTCAAAGGGGGGTTTTAAAGTCCCCCTTTAGCACAGGGGGATTTAGGGGGATTTGGACTTTACCGGTAAAGCGAACATGGTCTTAAGCCTGCTGGGCCGAGATGCCCGCGTCCACCATGTTGCCCAGGATCTCCCGCAACTCCGGCAGGTCCCGGGTCAGTTCGTCGATGCGGCGCTTCACCTCCTGGTAATCGCGGCCCGGGCCATCCTGGGCCCGCGCCAGGGTGTCGGTGAGGGACCGGGTCAGGCGGCGGTCCAGGCGCCACATGCCCGCGGCCGCCCCCAGGATCTCCAGAATACCCGTGGTAACGTGGTGCCCGGTGACTTCCTGGATGGCCACCTCGGCCACCCAACCGGCCATGCCGCCCACCAGGGCGCCGTTGACGGAAAAATCTTTCTTGGACATGATGCCTCCTTAGTCGCTGGGCAACTGTAGGGGCGGGTTTAAAACCCGCCCCTACAATCCCGGCGTTTTAATCAATTTTTTTCCAACCGGCATCTTCCGCCGGCAACTCGCCCTGCTTCTTCCCTAACCGCTCCGCCAGGCGCTGGGTCTCGGCCAGCATCTTGCCGACGTGCCGGTCCTTTTCCGCCAGCCGCCGCGTGAGGGTGCGGTTTTCCGAGCGCAGCCGGCCGACTTCGGAGCGCCCCAGCCAGCCCCGTATCCGACCCGCCAGCATGGTGCCCCCGACGCCCAGGGCCAGACCCAGGCTCAAGCCGATCAAGAAGTCCAGGGGTTTGATCTCCATGATTTATTAGACACGGTTTCCGGTTTTCTGTTTTCAGACTTCGGTAAAAAAATCCAGTTGGGGTGATCCGCTTTTGGTCCCCAATTCTCATGAAATATTAGCATTCCCCGTGGTTGCTGTCAATTTTACCCGGTTCGCCGAAAGGCGCTTGTCAAGGGAGGGGGACTCGTGCCACAATAGGGCCACCCGTCCCGAGGTTGACTTGCCGGTTAAGATGATTAATGACAGAGAGGAACTCAACGTACGTGTGGTTGACGCTTTCAGCAATCCGACCTCGGCCTTTGGACCACCCATAAATTATGAAAAGTTCCCGGTGGGTATACTCCTAACTGTGAACTTTGGACCTTGAACTTTCCACGGCAGAAAACGGAAAACCGCAAACCCTATCGAGGAGACCCGTATGAGCGATATCAAGGCCATGTACCGCACCGTGATGGCAGACCATTTCCCCCCGGAAATGACCATCAGCTTCGGTGACCAGAAGCTCATCTACCGCAAGCGCACCTGGAAATTGCCCGACGCCAAAGGCGAGGTCATCGAGATGGGGCTGCGCTACGGGGAGAACCCCGGCCAGGAAGCCGCCCTCTACGAACTGGTGGGGGGTAACCTGACCCTGGGGGAGTGCCACTTCCTGGACCCCAATAACGGTCTCACCAGCGCCATCGATGAAGCCGCCATGGTCCAGGCCGGCAAGCACCCGGGCAAGACCAACCTGACGGACCTGGACAACGGCCTGAATATCATCAAGTGGCTCCAGAAAAAACCCGCCGCGGTGATCCTCAAGCACAACAACCCCTGCGGCGCCGCCTGGGCCGAGTCCCTGGCCGCGGCCTACGACAAGGCCAATATGGCGGACCGCATCGCCGCCTTCGGGGGCGCCGCGGTCTTCAACCGGCCCCTGGACAAGGCCACCGCCGAACTGGTGTCCCGAAATTACCTGGAGGTGCTTGCCGCCCCGGACTTCGAGGCCGGCACCCTGGATATCCTCAAAAAGGCCAAGGACCTGAGGATCATCAAAATACCCCGCTTCGATCGCCTCCAAAACCTGATCCGCCACCGCTTCGTGGATTTCAAGTGCCTGGTGGACGGCGGCATCATCGTCCAGCAGTCGCCCTTAAACATCATTCAGAAACAAGAGGACTTCAAACCCGCCGTGGCCACGCATCAGGGCAAGGAATACCGCTGCGTCCGCCAGCCCACCGCGGCGGAGTACGAGGACCTCCTCTTCGGCTGGTGGGTGGAGCAGGGCATCACCTCAAACTCGGTGATTTTCGTCAAGGATGGCTGCACGGTGGGCATCGGCACCGGCGAACAGGACCGGGTGGGGGTGGCGGAGATCGCCGTCTTCAAGGCCTACACCAAGTACGCCGACGCCCTGTGCTTCAAGCGCTTCGGCATGCCCTACAAGAGCCTGGAAATGGAAATCCTCCAGGCCAAACGGGACTCCTCCGACCAGACCGACATCGACGTGGCCACCCAGGAGGCCAAGGGCGGCCTCATCGGCTCGGCCATGATCTCGGACGCCTTCTTCCCCTTCAGGGACGGGGTGGACGTCGGCATCCGCCAGGGCGCTACCGCCGTGGCCCACGCCGGGGGCTCCGTCCGGGACTACGAAGTCATCGAAGCCTGCAACGAAGCCGACCCCCCCGTGGCCATGGTCTTCACCGGCCAGCGGTGTTTTAAGCATTGATGAGAATATCTTGAGGGGAGGACTGGGGGATTTTTCGTAGGCAGTCCCCCACCCTCCCCTCAAACTCCCCTCCCAACCCCCGGTAAGGGTAGGGAAAAATCTGTAGGGGCGGGGTTAAAACCCGCCCCTGCGGAGTTTGGTAGAGAAAATGGAGGGTGCGCACCGCGCCCCACGTCAAGAAAACGGCGGGCCAGACCCGCTCACCTTACCGCTTTTTCTTTTTGCCTCCCAATACCCGATACAACACCGCCACCGCGATGGCGGCCCAGATGATCCAGGCGGGCCAGGCCTTGGCGAAGCCGACGCTCATGATGGCTTCCGGTAATTTGGGCATCGACGCCAGGTAGGGGATGAGGCTGAGGCCCAGCAGGATGCCGGTGAACAGCATCACCACCGCCACGTCGATGAGATCGAGGCTGGTGAAGACAACATAGCCGGTGATGACCAGCAGCACCAGGTAAATGCCCATCACCAGGGTGTAGTGCCCCAGGAAGGCCTGGGTCGCCCCCAGCCATTGCCCCGGACTGATCAGCAGGAAGGCCAGCTTAATCAGGATAAGCGCCGCAAAGACGCCGGCCAGGATTTTTTTGCCTAACATCTGCCGCACCTCATGAGGTGCCCAAGCAGAGCTTGGGCGGCAAGGTGCGTTCCCAAGGAGAACTTGGGAACGAGGATCAAATATTTTCTGCTGGTGGCACAGGCTTTCCAGCCTGTGCATCGAAGGCGGCGGGCAGGGACCGCCCTGCCTGTCTCACCTCACCGCTCCCTAACCGCTGACCGCTTACTGCTACCTGCTCCTTCTCAGTCCTCATCGTCCTCGTCATCAGTCGTCAAAGGTCTTGATTCTATCTGACTTCACCCGGCAGGATATCTTGCCGGCCTTGACAGTCTTGGTGGGGGGCGGCTCCTGGAAGCCGTTGTAGCGCTTCACCATTTCCAGGTACTTCAGGGCATCGAAGCCGCACTGCCGGTACTGTTCGAAGACCCGGCCACCCCCCAGGTAGCTGTGGATCAGGCGCTTCTGAAAGTCCACGAACCCGAGGGTGCTCTTAAAGGCGATGTCGTGGCTCATGAAGTTCGGGGTCTTGGCGGCCTTGGCCTCAATCGCCACGGGGTCGTCGGTGAACTCAAAGGAATGGTAGAGGCCCAGCAAATGGCCCAGTTCGTGGATCAGCAGGTTGGCCAGCCAGTGCCGGTTGAGGCCGGCGTCTTTGGAATCGGCGGAGAATTCGGCCTTCTTGAAACGCTTGAAGGAGATGTGGATGGTGGATAATTGCAGATGGGCGAAGGCGCACTTGTCCAGGCAGACCTGCAGGAAACGCAGTTGAAAGGGCGGCGCCACCTCGAAGGCCTTGAAGCTTTTATTCAGCCACTGCCGGTCGGTCAACAGTTCGATCCGCAGGTATTTGGCCGGGGCCAGGGGGCCGGGCTGCGCCTGGCCCGACGCCTCCACCAGGTTGACGTTCATCCTGGCATAGAATTGCCGCACCTGCTCCCAGACCTGGGCCAGCATGCGCCGGCAGTCGGCCAATTCCCCGTCCGGGGCGACATAGACCTCCACGGTCACCGTCTTGGGGGAGAGGTCCACCGGCCCCAGGTCGGCCAGAGAGAACAGGGCCGCCTCTTCCCGGGAGTCCAGGCTCCGGGCCTGGGCCAGCGTCCCTAAAAGGGCCAACCCCAGAACCAGCGCCACCCCCCAAATATATTTCGCCTTGACGGATATCATCTTTTTCGTCAAACTCCCTTCCCCCCGCCCCACCAGGGAGAGTAAATAAAGTCAGATTTCAGGTCATCCGGAGGGTGCCAGCCACCGCGGAATCTTCAAAACCCGCGATCCAGAATGACCAAACAAATTTTTCGGGGTTCTCGCAATTCATTGATTATCCTGAGTTTTTTACCGAAAACTGCAAATCGCCATCCGAAAACCGCCTTTTTCCCTTGCTTCCCGGGCAAATTTTTATAAACTTAAAAAGTTTAAGGAGGATGCGTCATGTCCTATATGTGTGACATTTGCGGCAAACGCCCCACCGTGGGCAATAACGTCAGCCATGCCAACAACCACACCAAACGCCGCTGGAAACCCAATCTGCGGAAGGTCAGGGCCGTGACCCAGGGATCCGTCCGCTATATCCAGGTATGCACCCGGTGCCTAAGCGTTCGGGCAAGGTAATCAAACCGGCTTGAAGAAGCTCTCAGCTTTCAGCTATCAGCGGTCAGCTAAAAGAAAAGAACATCAAGAGTGGGGCAGGCCTCAGTGCCTGCCTTAACTATTTTCAGAAAACCTCTCTGTAATCTCACTGCCTGCCTGGCTGACTGCTGAAAGCTGATAGCTGACCGCGGCTTTTCATCCCGTCAGCCGCCGCACGGAAATCACTTCTTTCAAACGCTTCAGGGCGCCGAAAACCTTTTCCAGGTGGTTCTGGTCCGCCACCTGAATGGTAAACTGGGCCACCCCCTTGTTTTCCGCGGTGGTCTCCACCGAGGCCTTGGTGACGTTGACATCGGCGGTCTTCAAGGCGCTGGTAATATCGGCCAGGAGGCCCGGCTTGTCAACGGTAACCACCTGGATCTTCACGGGATAAAGCTTTCCACCCCCTCCGCCCCCGTCCCACTCCGCCGGAATGTGCCGGAAGGTCTCGGTGCTGGCCAGATAGGGACAGTCGGCCCGATGGATGGTCACCCCCTTGCCCCGGGTGATGTAGCCCATGATGGGGTCACCGGGGATGGGCTGGCAGCAGTTGGCCAACCGCATCAGGAGATCATCCAGGTCCTTGATTTTGAGGCCGGCGGGCTCCTCCCGGGCCCGTTTCGCCGGGGCCTCGGGGACCACCTCCTCCTCCACCGCCGGGGCGTTGAGCCGGGACAACCGGCCAGTCACCTGCTCTGGGGACACCTTGCCGTGGCCGATGGCCGCCAGGAGGTCGTCCACCCCCACAAAGGATAAATCCTGGATTATCTGTTTGAGGTCGTCCCCTTCCTTCACCAGCTTCTGCAGGCTGACCCCGGACTTCCGCAGTTCCCGCTCCAGCAGCTCCTTGCCCAGGGCCACGGATTGTTCCCTTTCCGCCACCTTGAGCCACTGGCGGATCTTGTGCCGGGCCTTGGTGGTCTTGACGAACTGGAGCCAGTCCCGGCTGGGAGTGTGGTGGGGCGAGGTGATGATCTCCACCGTGTCGCCATTCTCCAACTCGGTGCGCAGGGGCACCATGCGGCCGTTGACCTTGGCGCCGGTGCACTGATCCCCCACTTCCGAATGGATGGCATAGGCAAAATCCACCAGGGTGGCGCCCCGGGGCAATTCCTTGACATCCCCGGTGGGGGTAAAGGCATAAACCTCATCCGGATACAGCTCCAGGCGCACCCCTTCCAGGAGTTCCTGGGGGTTCTTCAATTCCTTCTGGAGGTCCACCATCTGCTTGAGCCAGGTGAAGCGCTTGGCGTCTTTTTCGTGGTAGGCCCGCCGCTCTTTGTAGCTCCAGTGGGCCGCAATCCCTTCTTCAGCTACCCGATGCATCTCCCGGGTGCGGATCTGGATCTCCAGGCGTTCGCCGTCCTGGCCGATCACCGTGGTGTGGATTGACTGGTACATGTTGCCCTTGGGCATGCCGATATAATCTTTGAGGCGTCCCGGCACCGGCCGGAAAAGGGCGTGGATGACCCCCAGGGTTTCATAGCATTCCTGGACCGTTTCCACGATGATCCGAAAGGCCAGGAGATCGTAGAGTTCATCCAGGGTGATCTGCTGGGCCTGGAGCTTGCGGTAGATGCTGTATAAGTTTTTAACCCGGCCGTTCACTTCCCCCTTGACGTGGTGCTCCTCCAGTTTTTCCCGGAGGAACTGGCACATGTCCTGCTCGTACTTTTCCAGGGCGCCCTTCTTCCGGGCCAGGCCCTCCTGGATCTGCTGATACGCCTCGGGCTCCAGGTAGTAGAAGGACAGGTCTTCCAGCTCGGCCTTGAGGCGGAACATGCCCAGGCGGCCGGCCAGGGGGGCGTAGATATCCAGGGTTTCCCGGGCGATGCGCTTCTGCTTGCCGGGGTCCATGAACCCGAGGGTCCGCATGTTGTGGACCCGGTCGGCCAGCTTCACCAGCAGGACCCGGATGTCGTGGGACATGGACAGGATCATCTTGCGGATATATTCCGCCTGCTGGGTTTGCCGGTCGCCGAAGACCAGCTGGCCGATCTTGGTGACCCCGTTGACCACATCCGCCACTTCCTCGCCGAAGTATTCTTCCAGATCGTCCAGGGAGGCGGCGGAGTCCTCCACCGTGTCGTGGAGCAGACCGGAGGAGACGGTGACGGGCCCCAGGCCCATCTTGGCCAGGTGATAGGCTACTTCCAGGGGGTGGGACAGGTAGGGCTCGCCGCTCAGGCGCAACTGCCCTTCATGGGCCTTGGCGGAAAAGATGTAGGCCTTCTCAATGAGGCTGGTATCCGACTCCGGGTGATTCTTTTGCACCTCCTCCACGATGTCCTGGAGGCGAATGATCCGGTTAGCCATGCAGTTCCTGGGCGATTTGATCCTTGAGGTAGGGGATCAGGTCCCGGAGAGGGACCATGAGGTTGTCCGGGGCCCGCCGGTGACGTACTTCAGCGGCTCCCTGGGCCAGGGCCTTGGCCCCCACCACCACCCTGAAGGGCAGCCCCAGGAGGTCGCAATCCTTGAACTTCACTCCCGGGCGCTCGTCCCGGTCATCCAACAGCACTTCTATCCCCGCGGCTTCGAGATCGGCGTGGAGGCCCTCGACACACTCCCTGACCGCCGCATCATTGAGGGCGATGGGGATCAGACCCACCTGGAAAGGGGCCAGGGCCACCGGAAAGATGATGCCGTTGGCGTCGTTGCCCTGCTCGATGGCCGCCGCCACGATGCGGCTTACCCCGATGCCGTAGCAGCCCATATAAAGATACTGCTCCTTGCCGTCGGCGTCCAGGTAGGTGGCCTTCAGGGCCTTGGAATACTTCAGGCCCAACTTGAAAATGTGCCCCACCTCGATGCCGCGGAGGAGCGTCAACTCCCCCCGGCACCGGGGGCAGGGGTCCTGGGCGGTAACCGACCTAAAGTCCGCTACCGCGGTGATCTTCACATCCCGGCCCGGGTTGACTTGGCTAAGGTGATAGTTGTCCCGGTTGGCCCCGGTGATCATGGCGTTCATCCGGACCACCGCCTGGTCGGCATAGATGGGCAGCTTCAAGCCCACGGGGCCGGCAAAGCCCACCTCAGCCCCGGTCAACTCCTGGACCCGGATAAGCCCCGCCAGGATCAGGTCGGTGACCCCCAACCGGTTTTTCACCTTCACTTCATTGACTTCGTGGTCCCCGCGGATCAATACCGCCACCGGCCCCTCCTCCGTCTCATAGATCAGGGTCTTGACGATGTCGGCGGGGGTCACCTTGAGAAAGGCCGCCACCTCCTCTACAGTGCGCACGTTGGGAGTGGGCACCGCCTCCGGGGCGCCGCCCACCGGCGGCTCGGGCGAGCCCGGCTCCAGCGCCACTTCGGCCTTCTCCAGATTGGCGGCATAGTCACAACTGGTGCACGAAGCCAACAGGTCTTCGCCGGTGTCCGCCAGAACCATGAATTCGTGGGAAAAGCTGCCGCCGATGGGGCCGGAATCCGCCTCCACCACCTTGAACGACAGGCCGCAGCGGCTGAAGATGCGGTTATAGGCCTCATACATCCGGCGGTAGCAGGCCTCGGCCCCGGCTTCATCCGCATCAAAGCTGTAGGCGTCCTTCATGATGAATTCCCGTCCCCGGATCAGCCCGAAGCGGGGCCGGATTTCATCGCGGAATTTCACCTGGATCTGATAGAGGTTGAGGGGCAGTTGCCGGTAGGAATGCACTTCCTTGCGCACCAGGTCGGTGATCACTTCCTCATGGGTGGGCCCGAAACAGCAGTCCCGGCCGTGGCGGTCCTGGAAGCGCAGCAACTCCTTGCCGTAAATCTGCCAGCGGCCGGACTCCTGCCACAGCTCCGCCGGCTGCACCGCCGGCATCAGTACTTCCTGCGCCCCGGCCCGGTCCATCTCCTCCCGGACGATCCTCTCCACCTTGCGGAGCACCCTGAGGCCCAGGGGCAGGTAATTATAAATCCCCGAGGTCAGCTTGCGGATCATCCCGGCCCGGAGCAGCAAGCGGTGCGAAACCGCCTCGGCCTCCGCCGGGTTTTCTTTCAAAGTCGGTATCAGCAGTCGCGAAAAGAGCATAAGTCCCCCAACCTTTATTTTACCACATGCGTCCAGCGATATGAAGAACTTACGCTATGAACGATACGAACTATCTTCCTCGCCACCCCAGGGGCGCCTGGAAGGGCCGGGGCGGGCCATGTATGCCTGGAATAGATGCGGTGTCGGTGAGAAACCCGGAAGGAGAAACTAAAATTCATGGAGAGCGTCTCACGCCCCATGCCTGGTGCGTAATGCCGAACTGCAGACAAACGGCAATCTTTCTCTAGGGGCGGACCTGGGTGTCGGCCCTGGATTGAGGGCACACCAGCAGACGCGCCCCGACAATGCGGCGTTTTGTGATGAGGATCGGAATAATACGCAGGGAGGGAAATGACCTTTTTGAGCGCCGCTTGGGAACCAGGGGAAAAGTGGCGCAGGGACGGCCGCCCCACCGACTGGCAACCGGTGGAGCGTACCGGCGGGGCGCACTTCCGAGCCCGCCATGAGGGCATCGGTATTTTCGGGGCTTACAAGTCGCCGCCGTTCAGCAGGGTGTCGGAGGGCCCTCTGCCCTGCTCAGGCAAGCTGATCTAGGGCCGGGCCGCCTGGCACAGACTCCTCTGCCCCGGGCCGGTGGGGAAGAGCCGCTCCCGCTCCATCCGATAGGCCCCGTCCATGAGCACTTCCAGGTTGACCACGTCTTCCCGGTTGTAGGAGAGGAGCAGGTCCAGGGCGCCTTTATCCCCCCGCTGGTAGCGCTGCCACAGGAGCACCGCCATGTAGCCGTCCATGCCGTTCACGGCCTTGGGGCGGCGGATGCCGAAGCGGGGTTCGATCTTCTTCAGCCCCCCCTTGAACCCCAGGCGGGCCATGAGAAAACGCAGGTCCACGTGGGCCGCGGGCACCTTCAACTCGGGGAAGTAGGCCTTGAGCACCGGCAAGTCGAACTGGGTGCCGTTGAAGGTGACCAGGAGGTCGAATTCGGACAAAACCTGGGGAAACTCTTGCAGATTAAAGCCCTGGACGAACTGGCGCATATTCTGGCCGTCGTAGAGGCCCGCCACCGTCACCAGGAGACCCGGCCAGACTTTGCCGGTGGTTTCGATGTCGAGATACGCAGTGCGGGGCCGGAATTGGCGGAAGAGCCGCCAGTGCTCGCCGGCCTGGAGCCGGGCGGCGAAATAAGCGGCGTCCTGGGTGTGGTCCAGGGACCCCGCGAGTTCACCTTTCAGCCAATCCAGCCGGTCCCGGGACAGGCCCTGGACCCGTTTGGCAGCCAGAAAATCCTCCCAGGTAACCAACCCCTGGCGCCAGAAGTGCGTCTCCCGCCGGGGCCCCACCCCGGGCAGATGCATGAAAGTCCGTTTTAACATTGGGTAAGCATATCATTGGGAACCGGCTTTGTCACGGGACCTGGGTCATCCCTGGCCATCGGACGCCGGCCCCGGGACCGGACGTTGGTCCCTGAGGGCAAGTCTGTATTTCCCGGAAGGCCCGGGGCCGCCTCCCCTGGCCAGGAGAAGTACGCCCAGAGACAAAAGCCGGAGTATCCTTTGATCTATCGCCGCGCCCGGGGTGCTACTAATTGATTTTTTTCAAGATAGTCGAATATCAGGTCGGCCGCCAACCGGTTGCCGGCTTCATTCCAATGGGTATCTCTCAAGGCATACAATACCCGGGTTTTGCCCTGCTCCTGGAATGGCTCCAGCAGGTCCAGGCAATGGATGTTGTGAGCCCGGCAAAAATTCTCGATGAGCGTATTCGGCTGGCTCAGATCAATGTTTTTCTCGACAATTTTCTTATAGTTCTTGTAAACCAGCCCTCTTAATTCCCGGTCAACCTGAAACTGGTCAGGCAAAATGGCTATGACTAATTTTATCCCCCTCCGGTCACACCAATCTTTCATTTTTAACAGAACCTCAGAACATTCTCGCCATTTTTTTTGTAACTTATCTCGCTTATTTTTATCAAATATCCAACTCCTCGTTCTTTCCACATCCAAAAAGCTTTCCTGAGAAAATGATCCTACTTGCTGTGTAACATGGAGTTTGATCTCTTCTTTTTTCAGTTGTTGCATCCCGATAACGATTATATTTATTCCTTAAAAGTCTGTATAATCTCCAATTTCTAAATTTATAATATCTCGAATATCTTTTGACTAAATCGTTAGGCTCGCTAATAAAATTTCCTATGTTAATTGCAAATTCGGCTTCTTCTAAATCATTACCCACAAAAAACCCCACCAAGACCAGGTCAGGTTTGAATAACTTTCCATATTTACTGAGAATATGCCAGTAGTATCCTGGGCCTATCGCCTCCATGCCGGCATTGACGATTTCCACATCACCCCGACCCGTGGCATTAAATTTATTCTGCAAGAAATTATTATAATTTTTTCCCTTACTGTATAAGTTCACGCTAAATGAATCACCTATCCCCAATATTCTGAATGCGTCAGGTCTCTTTTTAAATATATCCTCAGTTAAATAACCCCTTGAAGTGTAATCACTGAACTCTCCGACGGTATCAATCCGATCGATGCCGGTGAAGTGATGCGGATATAAATGTAACCAGATTTCACCCAAAACAGTCACGATAAATATGGTGATCACTGTAAGAGCTACATTTTTCAGACCACTATTCATTTTCTTCAAATCAATAATATTAAATTTATATTTTACTATAATAATTATTATTAATCCTAATATATAGATAGCTGAAATTATATAATAATAAAACGCCAAAATGATTGACGTAACTATCACACAAATGACTGTATTTCTGTCGAAGTATTTTATAATGTCCCCGATCATCTGAAAATCTCACTTATTACACGGTTTTTTTATGCGTGCTTCTGGCCACCGCTATTCTTCCCCAAAATCGCCCCGAAGTGCGACTGGATGGCCCGCCAGTCCGGGCAGGCCGTCACCGGCCTGGGGGTTAATGACGAAGATGGCCGTATCCCCCGCCCCGAATCGCACCTGGCCCCTCGGAAAACGCCGCTTCCCGGCAATGGCCTGCCCAACCGGAGATTGGGACAAGACGTAGGTGTCGACTCTTTGCGCCACCTGCCGGGTGCCCGGATTATGCCACGGTAACCGACCGACAATCAATCTGAAACTATGGGCGGAGTTGGCGCTCCTGCTTTTCACTCATGTAAGTGGCAACCCGGGTCATCGACAAATGACTTAAGTCATGCGCCTCGTTCCTGTGGCTTTGAAGATAAGGTCCCTCTTCGCCGGATCGAAGTGCGTTGCCAGGGCGGGAGACTGAAGGCCGGTGCCTGGATTTCTGCTCCCAAGATCATAAATTAATCTATCGCCTTTAATCAAGCCCCCCTCCTGGCGGACACCAACCCCCGAGGCTGGGTTTTCGCAGTGCTTTACCCCTCAGTATTGTAACGGGACTGGATGGCCCGGCAAGCTCATCCCGGTCTTTCGTTCACTCCAGGCGACGGCTGGGGGGTCACGGCGAAAACGCCGTTTACGGGGCTTCCCAGTGTCAAGAGGCTCAATAGTGTCCTGGCCATGACGAGGCTCCTTTTCCTCAAAACGGACAACCTGAAGAGAGTTGGACCTCAAAGGCGGCGCCACGGTATTTCTCCTCCCCTATCACTCTTCCTTCAAGATCGCCCCGAGGTGCGGCTGGATGGCCCGCCAGGCCGGGTAGGCCGCCGCCGCCAGGCTCAGGGACAGGACCAGGACCAGGGTCTGCCAGTAGATGGCCGGGGTAAAGTAAACCTGGATGGTCCAGCCGAAGGCCTGCTTGTTGATGACGAAGATCAGCAATAAAGAGAGAACCGAACCGCACCCCGCGCCTAACAAAAAACTCAAGAAACCGGCCAGGCCCGACTCCACCAGCACCATAGCCAGGATCTGCCGGCGGGAGGCGCCTATGGCCTGGAGCAGGGCCAGCTCACGCTCCCGTTCCATGATGAGCACCAGGAAGGTGGTGATAATGCCGAAGATCGCCACCACCACCGCCACTCCCTCCAGGGCATAGGTCAAGGCGAAGGTCTCGTCGAAGATCTTCAGGATGCCGTTCCTGAGGTCCCGGTGGGACAGGGTCAAGAGGCGGTAGCGATCGCCGTAGCGCGCCTTCAGGCGGGCCTGCACCAGGGGTACCTTCTGGGGGTCCTTGAGGTAGAGACGCACCGCGTTCAGGTGGGTGTCATGCCAGAAGCGCCGGAATTGGGAAATGTCCATCCAGACGCTGGGGCCGTCGGTGCGGTAGTCGTAGAACACCCCGGCGATGGTGAGTGCTTGGGGGCCGCTGGGCGTCGGCAAGATGATGGTCCCGCCCTCCTTCAGATGGAAGGTCTCGGCCAGGGGCTCCGAGATCACCACCTGACCTGCGGTTGGCGTTTTAACTCCCCCTGAATCCCCCTTTTGCCAAGGGGGACTTGCCATCCCGGACCCTCTCCCCCAACCAGGGTTGATCCTTTCTCCCCCCTTTTCTAAAGGGGGGTAGGGGGGATTTGCAGAGCCGGGAGAGGGGAAAGCACCAGAATTTCTTAGGTTAGCGGTCCCGGCAGGGGCGGCTTTAAAACCCGCCCCGCCATTTCCGCTCCTCCGAACCGGGTTTGGGGAGGAGCTGTGGAGGAGTTTTTCGTAGGGGCCGGGGAGCTCGGCCCCTGGCTCCCTCCCCCAACCTGCCGCATAATCTTCGCCGTGTCCCCCTGCCGGAACCAGAGGCCGCCGTGACGGGCCAGGACCTCGAAGCTGCCGCCGATGACCAGGATATAGCGGTCCTTATAGGGGATGCGCACGCAGCGGTAGAGGTAGATGTCGGCCACGTCCGGGTCCTGGCGCAGTTCCGGCAGGACTTCCATCGGCAGGTACTGGTCATAAGCCGCGGTGGAGAAGACCGCAGGCCCGAAAAAAATGTCCCCGCTGATGGCCCGGCTTACCCAGTCATTCACCGTCCGGCGGAAGGAGCCGATCATCACCGTCACCGCGATGAGCATCCCCAGGGCGCAGGCCAGGGCCGCGATGGACACGGCGCTGCGGCTCAGGGACCCGGCCAGGTAGCGGCAGCCCAGGTCTCCCGCCGGGCCCAGGATTTTCCGGAACGCCGGCTGCAGGCCCTGCCCCAACCGGCGGGCCGCCAGGGGGGTGAAGAGGGCAAACGCCAGAAGGATGAGGAAAGCCGCCACAAATCCCGGCCAGGGAGGGCCGTCGTCAATCTTCCAGCCAGCTCCCACCCCGGCCAGGACCAGAGCCATCAGACCAAACCCGAAGATGAGCCCCGCTTTGCTCTCGATTTTTTCTTCCAGTTCTTCCCGATGCCACACGGCCCGGAGTTTGGTCCGGGCCGCCTCCCGGGCCGGCAGCAGGGCCGCCAAAAGAGTGGCCAGCACGGCCAACCCCCAGGCCTGGAGCAAGAGGCCGCTTCGGACCCAGACCTCTTGGGCCACCACCGGCATATACAGGGAAGAGAGGTTCTGGGTCATCACTGCCAGGACGCCCCGGGCCAGACCCACCCCCAGAATCAATCCCAGGAGACCGCCCACCAGGCCGCTGGCCAGGCCTTCGGCCAGGAACAGGAGCAGCACCTGCCCCGGTGTCATGCCCAGGGTCCGGAGCAGGCCAATCTCCCGGCGGCGGCGCACCACCGACAGGGTGACGGACTGGTAGATCAAAAACATCCCCACGAACAGGGCGATGGCGCTCAAGACCGCCAGGTTGAGACGATAGGAGGCCACCAAGCCCTCGGTGCGGCTTACCCCCGCGGCCGGCCGCACCACCTCCACCCCGGGTGGCAGCGCTTCCTTAAGGCGTTTCTGGACCTCGGCCGGGGGCCCGGTCCCAATCACGTCGATATAGTCGAGGCCCCCCACCCGCTCCAGGAGTTCCTGGGCCGGGCCGATATCCATGAGCAGCACCGCCCCGTCCAGGGGATAGAGGCCGCTCCGGGAGGTGAATATGCCGGCTACCCTGAGAGTCGGCCGCCGGGGGCCCACCATCACCGGCAGGGCGTCCCCGACCTTCAACCCCAGGCGCGCCGCCAACGGCCGGCTCACCAGGACCGCGTCGGGCCGGGTCAAAACGTCAGTCCAGGCCGTCTCGCTCAGGCCGGCCGCCTGCGAATATGCGTAATCCCGGAAAGGCCCCTCCGAGAATGGGTCGATCCCCAGGAGCAGGACGGGGCCCTTGTGGACCCCGGCGAGTTCCAGGACGGATTCCACTGCGGGTGCCGCGGCCGCAACCGACGGCAGGCGCCGTACTGTGACGAACAGGGATTCGTCCAGAGGGACCCCAGGGGTCTGAATGCGCCACTGGGCCTGGCCTGACACGGCCCGGACCCCAACGTGAAAGCTCTGCAAGGCGCTGGCCGCAGCCAGGGAAATGCTCAGATAGACTGCGGTCCCCAGGGCAATGCCCAGGACTCCCAGGAGGGTGCGCCCGGGATATTGGGCCAGATGGCTCAGGGAAATCCGGAAAAGCCAGGGTCTCATGCCAGCAACCGGCCATCCTGCAGCCGCAGCACCCGGTCGGCGGCGCTCCCGGCCTCCGGGGCATGGCTCACCAGGACAATGGTTTTGCCCCAGCGGTGGTGCAGGTCTGAGAAGAGTTCCAGGATCTGGGCCGTAGTGACGGAATCCAGGTTCCCGGTAGGCTCGTCGGCCAGAATAACCGCCGGCTGGTTCATCAGGGCCCGGGCGATGGCGGCCCGCTGCATCTCTCCGCCTGAAACCTGGTGCGGCTTGTGGCCCCGGCGGCCGCTCAAACCCACCTGCCCCAACCAGTCCGCCGCCTCTTGTTGAGCCTGGTCGTAGGAAACTCCCTGGAGAACCCGGGGCAGGGCGACGTTTTCTTCCAGCGTCAAGAGGGGCAGCAGGTTGAAGGACTGGAAGACCACCCCCACCCGGTCCCGGCGGAACCGGGTCAGTTCGGGCTCCACCAGCCGCGCCAGGTCCTGGCCGTCCAGGAATACCCGGCCCTGGCTCACGGGCTCCAGGCCGCCGATGATGTGCAGGAGCGTGCTCTTGCCGCAACCGCTCTTGCCGGTGATGGCCACAAATTCCCCCGAGTCGATCTGCAGGTTGAGGTGGTCAAGGGCCGGGATCGCCTCGGGCCCCCGGTGATAAACCTTGCTTACCTCCACTAACTTGATCACCTATCATCTCCCCTATTCTGCCAGCCTCTTCATTATACCTGCCCCACCCGTGAATTTAAAGTTTCTCAACCGGTTTACCGATATGATCAAGGGGTAGGTGCGGCAGGGAAGCAGGGTGGTTGGGAGGGGCCGTCGGGGTCAATCCCGCGGTCCATTGTTTCCTTGGTCGGCTCTAACCCGGGGAGAAGAGCCGTTAATTCCTATTTAAGCCCTGCCGAAGTAACCCGTTATGCCCGCCAGATAGCCCTGGATGGGTGGGGCCGGGAAGCTCAGGAACGCCTCAAATCCTCCCAGGTTCTTATTGCCGGGGCTGGCGGCCTGGCCTCCGCCACCGCCCTTTATCTTATGGCCGGGGGTCTGGGCGCCATGCGCCTGGTGGATGGCTCCAGGGTATCCCTCGCCGACCTGAATCAACAGGTGCTCTTCCGGGAACGAGACCTGGGCAAGGCCAAGGCTACCATGGCCGAACGCCGTCTCAAAGAAATCAATCCCTTTGTCACGGTGGAAAGCCATGTCAAGGTACTCTCCGAACACAACGTCTTCCGCCTGGCGGCCAGCTGCAACGTGCTGATCGACGCCAGCAATAACGCCGAGACGGGATCCCTCCTCAATCTGGCGGCGGTCAGGCAGCAGATTCCGCTGGTGCATGCCTGGGTGAGTGAAATGACCGGCCGGTTAACCACCTGCTGGCCGGGACGCGGCCCTTGCCTGGCGTGCGCGTCTCTCGAGACCCCATCCATCAGCTCCCCTGCCCTGCTGGGCCCCCTGCCGGGAATCATGGGCGCCCTCCAGGCCCTGGAGGTCTTGCGCCTCCTGGGAGGGCTGGGACCGGCGCTCCTGGGCCGCGTCTTGATCTTTAAGGGGGAACAGTTCATCTTCACCGAAAAAACCATCCGCACCAATCCCCAATGTCCGGCCTGTTCCGCCTGACCCGGCCCATCAATTTACCAGATAAAAGACCTCTCCTTGGTCCTCATTGGCAGGACCCCTGCGCAACCACCGGCGCCACATTTCGCTGAATGAGGACAGTACTAGGAACTTTTTCAGCGCGCGCTTGCAGCGGATGCAGGAGGGAATATTTTCGGGAAGAACTTTCCCTGGTCTGGCGCCTATCCCTGGCCAAGGCTGCCCGGCACCCACTCCGTAAAGGTGGCAGAATTCCGGTTTGGGCGAACCGGATCCCCTCCTAGCAACCGATGAACCTGACCATAAAATTATTTTAAAGTTTCTCCCCGAAAATTTCGACAAGAGTGATAGGTGGCTCATGAGGCTGATAAAGAAGCTGAACCAGACTCCAGAAAACTGCCGGCCACGGTAAAAGGGAGGAGATCGCCAAGGTTAACAGGGCAGATGAAGCATTTTCAGGATAACCGCAGACCCCCAGAAGGGGAAAAATCCGGGTAAACCGTTGCCGTCCGCGAGGATATCTGGCCTTCAGGCAGTAATTGCTGAGTTTCTCCCCCAGGGAAAAGGATGCCGGCCCAGCCAGGGCAAGATTTTCCTGGGGTGGGGACCGGACCATAGATAATCCAAATCCAAAACCGGGCTGCCAAGAGAAAGGAGAGTTATGGAAAAAGCACGTTTTGGCTACGACTTAATGCTCACCATCGATCAAATTTCCCAAATCACCGGAATTCGCAAATCCACCCTGCGTTATTGGGAAAAATCCTTCGATGACTTTTTGAAGCCCTCCCGGACCCACTCCAACCGGCGGGAGTACACCGTCGATGACCTGAATCGGGTTAAAGCCATCAAGCGCTTGCTGGAGCAGGATCACCTGACGGCCTTGGGGGTTCGCATGCGCCTCCAGGAGCTCTTTCCCTCCCCCGGGGATGGCAATCAAAGCCGCAAAGCCAAGGGCAAGTCTGTCCAGAAGGGCCCTTCGCTCTCAGGGATGGGGCAGGACTCGTCCATCTAGTAGGCGGGCAAGGCTTGGCCCGTCAGGAGTAAACCCGAAGGCCTCCTGCCAGACCCTGGGGCTTTCCATGCAGAGATAGAGGAGCGCCCCCGGGGTCGCCTGGGTCAGCCACTCCCGCATGCGGGAGTACATCTCGACCCGCAGGCTCTTGAAATAACGGAGCTTGCCATCCGGGGCCAGGACCATTTCTTGGGCGGCAATGCGGCTCTGGGGGAAACGTTGCAGCATGAGCTGGCGCAGCGGCGGTAAGAGGCGCAAGCCTCCCAGGCTGATCCAGGCGATGGCCTCAGCGGGGACCGCCGCTCCCAGCCGTTCAACCGTGCGCTGGTAAGCCTCTTCCCAGCCCGGGAAATAGATCAGGGGATCGAAGTGAAAAGCCACCCGGAATCCCGCCGCCACGGCCCGGGCCGCGGCTTGGAGGCGCCTCTCTAATGACGCGGCAAAGTTCTCTTCGCCTAAAATAACCTCCGGGGGATTGAGGGACCAGGCGAAGATAACCTGGGGGTTGGGGCCCAGGGAGAGAAGATGCTCAAGCTGTGGCCACTTGCTCTTGATCTCCAGGATGGCCTGCCCCTGCCCGGCAAACCGGGGAATCAGTACCTCGTTGAGACCCATGAGACCGTCCAGGGCCAGGCTGTCGCCAAATTCCCCGGTGCCTAAGCGCCAAACCTTCTCCGGGTGTTCTGCCCACCGGGCCTCGAGTTCAGCCAGCATGTCCTCAACGTTGACAAAGACGGTGATGGCCGGGACGTTGACATAGCCCTGAAGCACGCAATAGGTGCAGTCCATGGGACAGTTGAGCGTGACCTGGAGCACCTGGTAGCCGCAGCAGATATAGTCTTTGGTCCCGGGGCACGCCCGCCAGAAAGGTCCTTTTTGGACCGCCAGCAGCAAGGTGGTCTTGGCTTGGGTCAGCCAGGCAGCCCGGTCTCGCCCTGATGTCTTCAGGGCCTCCCGGTCCTGGATGACTTCCACCGGCACGCCCTTCAGCCGCGCCAGAATCCGCCGGGTCATAGGATAACTTTCGGCCTCTTTTTCCAGCAGAATTCGGTGGATGCGGTTTGATAACATGTCTATCTAGGCGAAAATAATTTATGATTTAATTATTGTACCATAGCGCCTTTCCCTATCTGGGCGACCCTGGGAAAATACGTCGGGAGGTGAAAGTGTATCAGACGGAGCTTGCCTAAAGAAAGGCAGGGTGCGCGATGCGCACCCTGTGATTTACTCTTATAATTTATAGAACCGGGAAAGTCAGGGTGTGCCCGACTTCCCCGGCCTCATTACATGGGGTCGAGCCAGGGGACCGGGGCACTTGCGAAAAAGCCCCTGCCCCTGCTTCACATTGAATCATCTTCACAGCGCCTTGGAGCGGCCGCCGCCGCCTTTGGTCTCCTTGATCATGGCGTGGGCTGCGGCCATGCGGGCGATGGGGATGCGCATGGGCGAGCACGACACATAGTTGAGCCCGATGCGGTGACAGAACTCCACCGCCTGGGGCTGGCCCCCGTGTTCGCCGCAGATGCCGATCTTCAAATCAGGCCGGGTCTTGCGGCCTTCGGTGACGGCGTACTGCATCAGCCAGCCCACCCCCAGCTCATCCAGGATTTCAAAGGGGTTGTGCCGCAGGATGCCTTCGGTGTTGTAAATGGGCAGGAACTTGTTCTCCGCGTCCTCCCGGGAGAAGGAGAAGGTCCCCTGGGTCAGGTCGTTGGTGCCGAAGGAGAAGAACTCCGCCATCTCGGCGATCCTGGCGGCCCGCACGCAGGCCCGGGCAATTTCCACCATGGTGCCGAACTTGTATTTAATTTTTACGTTGTAGCGCTTTTCCACCTCTTGATGAATCTTCTCCACCCGGGGTTTGACCCATACCAACTCCTGGCGGGTACAGACATTGGGCACCATAATCTCCGGCCGCACGTCGACCTTGTCCCGCAGGGCAATGGCCGCGGCCTCGAAGATCGCCTGGATCTGCATGTCATAGATTTCCGGGAAGGAGATGCCGCAGCGCACCCCCCGGTTGCCCAGCATGGGGTTGTATTCGACGAGCACCCGGACCCGGCGCAGCACCTTTTCTTTATCCTCCAAGAGTTTCTGATCCAGGCCCTTGGCCTTGACTTCGCCTAACTCCCGGGCCACCGCCTCAATGGAGGGGACGAATTTATACAGCTCCGGGTCCAGCATGGAGACGGTGCCGGGCAGCTGCTCCAGGGCGTTGATGATGGCGCTGAATTCTTTGAGCCGGTTGACTTCGTTGAGGAGCTCTTCAACGCTGGGCAGAAATTCGTGCAGCGGCGGGTCCAGCAGCCGGATGGTGACGGGCAGGCCTTCCATAGCCTGGAAGATTTCCACGAAATCGCTGCGCTGCATGGGCATGAGCTTGTCGGCCCAGCGCTTCCGTTCCTCCGGGGAGTCCGCCAGGATCAGGTTGCGCATCTGGGGCAGACGGTCCCCTTCGTTGAACATGCGCTCGGTGCGGCACAGCCCGATGCCCTTGGCGCCGTGATGCCTTGCCTTGGCGGCCATGTCCGGGGTGTCGGCGTTGGCCCAAACCTCGATTTTGGCCTTCTGGTCGGCCCATTCCATCAGTTTGGCCAGGTCCTTGGGCAGCTCCGGGTCCAACATGGGCACCGTACCTATGAAGAACTTGCCGTTGGTGCCGTCGAGGGTGATGATGTCCCCTTCCTTGATGACCACGTTGCCCACCCGGGCTTCTTTCAGGTCATAATTGATGTCCAGGCCTTCGACCCCGGAGACACAGGGTTTGCCCATGCCCCGGGCCACCACCGCCGCGTGGGAGGTCTTGCCGCCCCGGCTGGTGAGGATGCCCTGGGCCGCAAAGAAGCCGTGAATGTCTTCCGGCTTGGTCTCGATGCGGGTAAGGATGATCTTTTCTCCCTCATTGCCCAGGCGCTCGGCCCGGTCGGCGTCGAAGACCACCTTGCCGATGGCCGCGCCCGGAGAGGCGGAGATGCCCACGCCCAGAGCCTCATGCTTGAAGTCCGGGTCGATGCGGCGGTGCAGGAACTGCTCCAGCATGTCCGGCTCGATCCTGAGCAGGGCCTCCTCTTCGGAAATCAGACCTTCCTTGACCATATCCACCGAGGTCTTAACCAGGGCCCAGGCGTTCATCTTGCCGTTCCGGGTCTGGAGCATGTAGAGCTTGCCCTGCTCGATGGTGAACTCGAAGTCCTGGACTTCCCGGTAGTGTTTTTCCAGGATATTGTGCATCCTTTCCAGGTCCTTAAAGACCGCGGGCATGTCGGTGCGCAGTTCTTTCAGGGGCCGGGGGGTGCGGATACCCGCCACCACGTCTTCGCCCTGGGCGTTGATCAGGTAGTCGCCATAGAGTTTATTTTCGCCGGTACCCGGGTCCCGGGTAAACCCGACGCCAGTGGCGCGAGTCGTTCCCCATGTTGCCGAAGACCATGGTGCAGATGTTTACCGCGGTGCCGTAGGCCAGATCCTTGGTGATGTTGAACTGGCGGCGGTAGTCCACGGCCCGTTTACCCATCCAGGACTTGAAAACGCCCTCCATGGACAGGAAGAGATGAGCCCAGGGGTCCTGGGGAAAGGGTTTGCCGGTTACGCGTTTGATCAAATCCTTAAATTTCTCCACGACCTCCGCCAGGGCCTCTGCAGGGAGTTCGGTGTCCACATGGGCGCTATACTTTTCTTTGACCTCGTCAAAAATCTTATCGAATTTATCTTCCTTAGTTGCGGGGTCCGGCTCAATTCCCAAGCCGATCTTGCCGAAAAGCTGCAGGAAGCGGCGGTAGGCGTCGTTGACGAAGCGTTCATTCTTGGTCAGGGCAATCATGCCTTTGGCGGTTTCGTCATTGAGCCCCAAGTTGAGGATGGTGTCCATCATGCCCGGCATGGACAGGGCGGAACCGGAGCGCACTGAGACTAATAAGGGTTTGCTGGGGTCGCCGAAGCCTTTGCCGGTCTTTTTCTCCAGGGCCTCCATGTATTCATGGACTTCGTCCATGAGGCCTTCAGGAAACTTATCGCCGCCTTCCAGATATCCAATGTTGGCTTCGGTGGTGATGCAGAACCCCGGAGGTACCGGCAGGCCAATCTGGGTCATGGTGCACAGTCCGGCGCCCTTGCCTCCCAGCAGCTTTTTATTGGTCCCGTCGCCTTCCTCGAAGGCATAGCAATAGCGTTTTTTCGTTGCCTTGGCCATGTCACCTGTCTCCTTTCTATCTATTTTCGGATCATGTCCGCTTTTTTCCGGTATCCGGATTTTTCATGTTAGCGTGAAAAAATGTAAAAAGCAAATGCATAACTCCTGCCAACTCCGCCCCTTTTCCAGGTTGGCAGGGACCCGCCCCTGGGGCCGGGTAATCCTCCCAGGCGCCGGAGTTATGGAAAATAGCAGCAACTCTGCTATAATGCAAGCCATGGAATTTCCATCTCTCCGGGAATGGTGGCGGCGTCTCCTCCAAAAATTGGGTCTGGGCAATGCGGGACAGCCGGTTTGGGGCCAGGGTTCACCCACTATCCTGGGTATCTGCTCACACTGCGGCGCCGTGGTCCTCCAAGGCTGGCATCATGAGACCCCGGAGGGGCTCCTGTGCCAGCGCTGCTCCGGAAAAGGATAAAAAATTATGTTACCGGTGAAATTTGACTTCAAGGTACACGAAGACCGCAGGGGAACGAATTTCGAGGGTGTCGAAGCCGGGCCCGCCGATCCGGAAGGGGCCTCCAATCTTCACGTGCGCATCGCCCGGGATCATCTGGTCCTGAGCGTCTGGCCGGTCAAGGGAGAGTTAGCTCACGTGACCGACCACCTGGCCCAGATCCTGGGGCCCCCCAAGGCCACGCCGTCGGTCTGCGGCTTCGGCGACTGCCAGGACGACGACAAGGACGCCCCCCAGCAAACCACCCTGTGGGAATTCGAGCCCGCCACCCGGCCCGAGGTGCTCAAAAAGGTACGGGCATTTCTGGGCCTGCCAGAATGAAATCGCGGGGAGGGTCCGGCGAAGTCCTTACAAAAGAGCTCCTGGCTCCTTCCCCCAATTCTTATAGCAAGAAATCCTTCTCCTCCCCGAGGCCCTTTTCCCGGGCGCGCTGGTAAACCGCCAGCCCCAGGGCCAGGTCCTGGATAATCAGGCCGGTGGAGTCAAACACCGTGATTTCCTCGGGAGTCACCCGCCCCGGCTTCTTCCCGGCCACAATCTCCCCTAATGAGCCGTAAATCTGCTCCGGGGTCAGCTCTTTTCGGGCCAGGGCCACGTTGATCTCGCCTGAGTGCGACGCCTGGACCCAATCGTCCACCACCACTTTGCCCGCGGAGAGAATCGCCGGGTCCAGTTCCTGTTTGCCGGCGGCATCCGCCCCGATGGCGTTGATATGGGTCCCCGGAGACACCCACTCCCGGGCCACCACCGGGCTCCGGCTGGGGGTGGTGGTAACCACGATATCCTGACCGGTCACCGCCTCGGCTGCTTCAGTGGCGGCCCGGCCTTTCACCCCGTAGGCCGCCGCTACTTCGGCCGCAAAAGCCTCCGAGTGTTCCCGGTGCCGGTCGAACACCACGATTTCCCGGATGGGCCGCACCTTGATGATGGCGGCGACCTGGGTGCGAGCCTGGGCCCCGGCGCCGATCAGCCCCAACCGGGTGGCGTCGGACCGGGCCAGATGCCTGGCAGCCACCCCTCCCGCCGCCCCGGTGCGGTAGTCGGTGATATGAGTGCCATCCAGATCGGCGAACTCCACGCCCGTGTCCGGGTCATTCAGGAGGATCTTGGCCATCACCGTCAGCAAGCCCCTGGCGGGGTTGCCGGGATGCACATTGACCCACTTCAACCCGCAGATGTGGTCCCGAGGCAGAAAAATCTCGCCGTACATGGCCCGGAAGTCACCCTGAGCCAGGGTTAAATAGGCCTTGGGGGGCATATTCACCCGGCCCTCGCCGTAGGCCCGAAAAGCCTCTTCAACTGCCGCCAGCGCCAGGTCCATATCCAGCACCTGCATCACCTGGGAACCGGTCAGAACTAAGCTCATATCCCCTCCGTAAAGAGTAAGCAGTAGTTAATTGTCAGGAAAAGCCTGGCCGCACTATTGTGGCAGAGGCACCGTAACTCATCGAACCGTTGTGAAAAAATTAAGTGTCCTTCACCATTTTGATGTGTGGATGCCTTTCCCAGCTCACTGCTCACCGCCAAAATTCTTTAACTTCCCCTAACCGCATTTCTTGGGCTCGGCGATAGATTGCCAGACCCAGGGCCAAGTCCTGGATGGCCAACCCCCGGGGCAAGACCAGATGCACCTTGGGCGGCATAGATACACGACCCTCACCGCGGGGCCCGGAAGGCTTCGGTGACTTCGGCCAGGGCCAAACCCATATCCATAATGAGACGGATTTCCGAACCGCTCAAGAGAGGGCTCAACCCCGGCTTATGAAAAATAGTCCCGCCAAGCCGCCAGAGGGTGTCTTGAGCGTCTTGCCGGTTATTCATCTTCTCCAAATAAGGAAACTATCTGGAAGCGGTCCACGTCCACCAGCCCCAGGTCCGTCAGTTTCAAGGCCGGGATGACCGCCAGGGCCAAAAATGACAGGGCCATAAAGGGATCTGGTAAAACGCCCCCCAGGCCATGGTAAGCCTGTTTGAGACAGCTATAGGCCGCGGCCACCCGGTCCAGGGGCCAGGGACTGATCAACCCGGCAATGGGAAGGGGCAGGTCGGCCAATACTTTCCCGTTGGCCACCACCGCCATGCCGCCCCCCAGGTCCACCAGATGGCGAACCGCCTGGAGCATGTCCGATTCATCAGCCCCCACCACGACGATATTGTGGGAATCGTGGGCCACGGAGGAGGCCAGGGCGCCCTGGGGCAATCCGAACCCCTGCACCAATCCCAGACCCAGGTGGCCGGTGCCGTGATGCCTTTCCACCACGGCCAGTTTCAGGATGTCCTGGCCGGGGGCCGTCGCCAACCGGCCATTCCTAACGGGGGCGGGCCGGAAGCGCTTTTCGGTGAGCAACTGGCCGGGAACCAGACCGATAACCTTGACCACACCGCCAGCGGTGGGAGGCGAGAACGCCTCCGGGCTCAGGTCTTTCACGTGCATGGGCGAGGTCGGGGCCACCCCGGGGGGGACATCCGGCTCCTCCAGCAGCCGGCCTTGATCCACCAGCAGTTTGCCGTTTTTGAACACCTTGTCAATGCGAAATTCTCTGAGGTTCTCCGCCACTACCAGGTCGGCCGCCAGTCCGGGGGCCACGGCGCCCCGGTCCCGGAGGCGGAAATATTCCGCCGGGTTTAAAGTCGCCATGGTCACCGCGGCCAGGGGGTCCAGCCCCAGGGATACCGCCTGGCGAAGAAGGTGGTCGAGATGCCCGGTGCGGGCCAGGTCTTCGGGGTGGCTGTCATCGGTGACCAGCATGGTGCGGCGCAGGCACGCGGGGGTCACGGCCGGGAGGAGGTCGGCCAGGTTTTTGGCCAGGCTGCCCTCCCGGAGCATAAGGTAAAACCCCAATGCCAGCTTTTCCCGGGCCTCTGCCAGGCAAGTGCATTCATGGTCGGAGCCGATACCGGCCAGGCGATAGGCGTTGAGAGCCCTCCCGGAAAGCAGCGGGGCATGGCCATCCACCGGACCCTCGGGGAAAAGGGCCAGTTTGGCCAGGAGTCCCGGGTCGCCGCCCACCAGGCCGGGAAAATTCATCACCTCAGCCAGCCCCAGAATCCGGGGATGGCGCCGGTATGGTTCCAGATCCCCGGCTTCCAGGTGCGCTCCGGAGGTTTCCAGGGGAGAGGCGGGCACGCAGGATGGCAGCATAAAGAAAAAATCCACCGGGAGGCCTTCACTGGCGCCCAGCAAATAATCCAGGCCTGCAGTGCCCCAGACGTTGGCGATCTCATGGGGGTCGGCCACCACGGTGGTCGTTCCCAGGGGTAGGAGGGCCCGGGCCAGTTCCCGGGGAGTAAGCATGCTGCTCTCCACATGGAGGTGGCCATCGATGAAACCCGGCAGCAGATAGCGCCCGGTCACGTCAAGCCTGGGGCCGGGATAATCCCCCAGGCCGACGATGATCCCGTCGAACAGGGCCACATCCGTTTCCTGCCATTGACCGGTGTAGACATTGGCCAGCCGGCCGCCGGTGAGCACCAGTTCCGCCGGCACTTCCCCCCGGGCAGCCTGGAGCCGTCTTGGCAATCTCTCCATCCACATAAGGGTCCCAATTATTTTAGTGGATTACGTCCCTAAGGTTTACTATGGGGCAGTTTAGTGGAAAATAGGCGGCGGCGCAATGCGGAGAAGCTATGGCCTGACCTGGAGTGGGGGTTTAGGCCGGGTTGATGCAACGGGGACCAGGCTATTGTTTCCGGGAATGGGAAACCGGCTACCATGGCGGGGTGGATTATCCAAAAGTTGTAATCAGGGGTGGATTCAGCCCCGGCCGGGGTCTGCTCCAGGGCCGGCACTTATGAGAAGGGATTATCAACCCGCTTTTCCTCACCGCATCCCAGGATCCTGGCGAATCGACATAAGAGAAACCTGGGGACCCCAACCAAGGGACCGTGCTCACCGTCTGATAAAGACCCGCATTCAGGTGGTGCCGCCGTGGTACAAATCGGGGGTGGCCGGCACACGAAGATCTTCGGATTTTTCGCTTTTACGGCAAGGAGAGGCGTATTCGAAGGTCTTGCGCATTTCTAATTCCAGTCGATCCAGACATTCATCGCCTTTTTGGGCCATAGCCAACAGACTGAAAAGGACCAGCAACACCACCCCCCCCAGTACCATCCCCAGGATAATTACCCCATAGAAAAAAAGAGACATGGCCTTCCTCCGCTCCTGACCGGCAGGACTGCTGCCAGGCGGTCAAGTCGTTCCCGGTTCATGCTGATTCGGCAGACGCACCCGCAATTATGAATAGTCCGGCAGCACCAGGGCTCAGGCTTCCGGGCAATAAATCAATGCCAGGATGCCTCTAAACATCCTGGGAGTATTCCCGAAGCTTATGTTTCAGGCGATACATGGCCTGAGTGTGCATCTGGGAGATCCGGGACTCGGTATAACCCATGATCTGACCAATCTCTTTCATGGTCAGTTCTTCATAATAATACAATGAAATCAACAACTTTTCCTTGTCCGGCAAGGCTTCGATGGCCTGGACCATAATTTCCTGGAGTCCGGAAAATTGTACTGCCAGTAACGAATCCCGGGCATTCTCATCCTGAATAGTCGCCAGGACCTCATGCTCCAGATGAGCCCGTATGCCCACCAGCGCTTTTTCTGCCTTCCTCGAGAGCTACCAAGGAAACCGTCTTGGTTTCATCCAGGAGTTGGTAGAACGCTTCTAACCCCAAGCCCATGAATTCGGCCACCTCTTCGGCTTCGGCCGGCCTCCCCAGACTTCTCTGCAACTTGGCGTAGGCGTCCTCGATGATATGAGTTTTCTTGCGCACGGACCGGGGGATCCAGTCCAGACTCCGCAGCTCATCCAGCATCGCCCCCTTGATGCGGAATTCAGCATAGGTTTTAAAATTTATGTTTTTGGAGGCGTCAAACTTCTGGACCGCGTCAATTAAACCGATAATGCCGGAACTGATCAGATCTTCCATGGAGATGTGGGACGGCAGCCGCAACGCCAGGCGAGCGGCGATATATTTGATTAATGGCGCATATTGCAGCACCATCTGCTCCTGCCACTTGGGATCCAGTTTTGCGGCACCATATTTAGGGATGGATTCTGTATTGTCCCTGACTAACGATAGTTCTTCCATGATTTCCCCGTTTTCACGTACTGAGCGCGATCAGAGCAAGCGACGCCAGAAAAATTTGATATTGCCGTCAAGGGCAGGCTGGGGCTTGGTTTCCCACAGAGTTTGCGCAATCATGACAAAAGACCTGCTGGCCGGAGACTGTGGATAGAGGGCCAGGACGGGCTGCTGTCTCATTACCGCTTTGGGCAAGGTTGGATCGAAAGGGATAAAACCCAGGTAATCCAGAGTGATCTCACGGCTCAGGAAACGGTCGGCCACCCTGAGTAGGGTACGATAGACTAATTCTGCCTCCCGCGGGTGGGTCAGACCGTTCACCAACAGCTTGAAACTGGTCTCCCCGTGCTGAGACACCAGTATCTTGATCAGGGCATAAGCATCGGCGATGGCGGGTGGCTGGTTGTTGACCACCAGGATGCGCTCTTGGGCCCCTATATTGAAAAACAGGACATTGGGCGAGATCCCGGCGCCGGTATCGATCAGCACCACATCCACATCTTCGGTGTAATGGTCCATTTCGTTGAGCAGGAAGAGCTTCTGGAATTCATCCAACATCGCCATTTCGGCGATCCCGGAGGAGGCCGGCAGGATTTTAAGACCTCCCGGGCCATCCACGATCACTTCGGAGAGTTGGAGTTGGGCGGCCAGGGCATCATGAAGGGTGAGTTGAGGGGTTAGACCCAGCAGGATGTCCAGATTGCCCAACCCTAAATCCGCATCGATCAGGAGCACCCTGAGTCCGCGCTGGGCCAGGGCCAGCCCCAGGTTCACCACGACATTGGATTTGCCCACCCCTCCCTTGCCGGAGGTTACCGAAATAACCCTGAGGGGTCCCGCCCTCTCCCATCTTTGGGGAGAGGTGATTCCCCGGGGCACTTCAGACAATTCGGTGGCGCACGCTGCCGGTCTGATGTCCGCTTCCATGCTGGCAATCCTTATAAGTGAGGCCAACGTAAATCGGCCAGTTCCATCAGCCAGTTAGAAAAATTTTGGCAACCGCTCATTACCATTCGATCGACTTCAGGGAAGACCCGCCCTCTTGACCTGATCCCCTCGGGTAAGTCGCGATGGCGGGATCCTGGTTCAGCCTCAGTTTCCCGCAACCCCTCCAACAGGGCCGTCATTTCTTCCGAGGTTAATACCTGGATCATCTCCTCCCTCCCTCTTTCAGCCTGTGCTGCCTCAAGACCAATTTCCCTAAGGGGGCGGCGCCGGTCAGGCCCTTTGATTCTTCACCCGGCACTCTCATCTTCTCGACCAACCCAGACTCAGCCCTCAATGCAATCTCTGTCCTCCTAAACAGCAATGATTGTGCCAGCTTCAAAACGCGTTAAAATAACCTCATAGAAAGAGCAGAAGACCGCCAAATGTCGGTGACTTCTTTAAACAAGACCCCCGGGCTGATTTGATTAACCTGCTTGAATTGCACAAGATTTTCTGCTTCATGGTTACCGGGGCCCGGGCGGCGCCGGTCAATCGGCAGCGGAGAATCGCCCGGGAGGCGGAGGCCAAGCCCCGGTCCGGAGAACCGAATCCGTCAGATTTTTGACACAAGGAGGATTTTCATTGCCAAAGGTGAGGACCTATGCTAAAAGAATACTGAGTTAATTTACTAAGATAGGCACTTAGCCGTATGCCTCGCCCTGGGGAGCCTGACTACTACCGGAGCCGGGCCCGGGCCGAAGGATTCGTGGCCCGGGCGGTCTACAAGCTCAAGGAGGTGGATGAAAAATACCACCTCATGAAGCCGGGCCAGCGAGTCCTGGATCTGGGGTGCAGCCCGGGATCATGGCTGCAATATATCGCCTCCCGGGTTGGCCCCGGCGGCCTGGTGGTGGGAGTGGATGTAAACCCTCTGGCCATCGAGGTGGTCCCGCCCCTATACTTTGTCCAGGGTGAGATCACAAGTCTAGACTTAGAGACCATAATTGCCCTCAGCCCGACGTTCGACGTGGTGCTGAGCGACCTGGCCCCCAAAACCACGGGGATCCGCCAGGTGGACCAGCAACGGTCCCTGGAACTGGCCTCCCTGGCCTGGGAGTGGGCCCGGAGGCTGCTCCGTGAAGGCGGCCATTTTCTGGTCAAGATCTTCGAGGGGCCGGATACCGCTGTCCTGGCGGCAGTCGTGAAGCGGAATTTCAGTAACTTCCGGTCGATAAAGCCAGCCGGATCCCGTCCTGCCAGCCGGGAAATCTATCTTTTGGGCCTCAAGAAACTGGACGCCGCGGCCGGTTCCCGGTCACCCAAATCCGAACCCCGGCGGTCGTGAGCCCGCCCGGAAATAAAATCGTTTACGACAATTAAAATAATTTTATCAATGACTTAAATATCTTATCGGTTGCATCCGCATATGCAGCCGCGGTAAGTCAAGAAGGAGCCCGCCCAGATGTCCGGTCATTCCAAGTGGAGTACGATCAAGCGGAAAAAAGGCGCTACGGACGCCAAACGGGGGAAACTCTTCGGCAAGCTGGCTAAAGAAATTACCGTGGCGGCGCGCCTGGGGGGCGGCGACCTCACCGGCAATCCCCGCCTCAAAGTCGCCATCACGGCGGCCCGGGCCGAAAACATGCCTAATGACAACATTACCCGGGCCATCAAGCGCGGTGAAGGCGGTAGCGGCGGCGCCGCCCTGGAAGAATTAACCCTGGAAGGCTACGGGCCGGCCGGGGTAGCCCTGATGGTGGAAAGCCTCACCGACAACAAGAACCGCACCGTGTCCGACGTCCGTCACCTCATCACCAAATACGGCGGCGGCCTGGGGGAGCCCGGCTGCGTCGCCTGGATGTTCGACAAGAAAGGGGTTATCGTCCTCGACCGGGAAGGCGTGGATGAAGAAAAACTCATGGAGGCCGCGTTGGAAAGCGGCGCCGACGACCTGCAAGGGGATGAGAGTCAGTTTGAGGTGCTCACCGACCCGACCCTCTGCTTTGAAGTCAAGGAAGCCCTGGAGGCCCGGGGGTTTACGCCTATCCTGGCGGAGTTGCAGATGCACCCCAAAACCACGGTGCACATCGAGGAAGAAAAGGCCGCCCAACAGGTGCTTAAACTGGTGGAGTTGCTGGAGGACCACGACGACGTCAACGACGTCTTCGCCAATTTCGACATCCCGGACGAACTGCTTGAGGCCTTGATGTGAGCCCGGTTATCCTGGGGGTGGACCCCGGTTCCCGGTTTACCGGTTTTGGGGTGGTCCAGGGGGAGGGGAACCAGGTCCTCCACCTGGCCTCCGGCAGCATCAATCCCGGCTCCCGGCCCCCGTTGGAATCCCGTCTCTGTCAGATTTTTGACGGCCTCTCGGACCTGGTTCGGCAGCATCAGCCCCAGGCCATCGCCCTGGAAGAGATCTTCCTGGCCACCAACGTCCACAGCGCCTTCGTCCTGGGCCAGGTGCGGGGCGTGGTGCTCTTGCTGGCGGCCCGGTCCATGGTGCCCATCTTTCACTACTCCCCCCTGGTGGTAAAAAAAGCGGTGGTGGGCTACGGCCGGGCCTCCAAGTCCCAGGTGCAGCTGATGGTGAAGCAGCTCCTGGGGGTCGAACTGAAAAACGAGCACGCCGCCGACGCCCTGGCGGTGGGCGTGTGCCACCTCTTTCACAGCCGCTGGCCCGGCGCTTCCCCATGATCGGTTACCTGGAAGGCCAGCTCCTGGACAAGTCCCCGAACCAGATCCTGGTGAAGGTGGGGGGCGTGGGCTATCGCGTCTTCATTCCCCTGTCCACCTTTTATGCCCTGCCGGAGCCGCCGGGCTTCGTCGCCCTCCAGATTCATACCCGCCTGCAGGAAGACGCCTTGCACCTCTACGGCTTCAACACCCTGGAAGAAAAGGACCTTTTTCTGCAACTCCTGGGCATTCCCCGGGTCGGGGCCCGGACGGCCCTGAGCATCTTGAGCGGCATCAACCCCGAGGACTTCGCCCAGGCCCTGCTGGCCAGCGATGACAAGCGCCTGGCCAGCATTCCCGGCATCGGCAAGAAATCCGCCGCCCGGATCGTCCTGGAACTCAAAGATAAGCTGCCGCCGGCCCGGCGCCCGCGCCCGGCCTCGGCCGGAGAGAAACTGCTGGAGGACGCCCTCTCGGCCCTGATCAACCTGGGGTATTCCAAAAACCTGGCGGAGAAAGCCCTGGACGCGGCCCGGGCCCTGGGCGCCGGAACCATCGAAGACCTGCTGCGCCAGAGCCTGAAGTCCTTGGCGAAGTGAGAATCTCCCCCACAAAGCCCCATTTCGCTATCCAGATCATGCATTCAACTATCCGGCTTTGCTGAGAAATGCTTTCTAATGGCAAGCGATCCTCTATCTTGCTTTTTAGGTTGCCCATAAAAAAGCAGGGCCATTGCTGACCCTGCCTTGGTTTATCACTAAGAGGAAGTACCTGCTTAAACCTTCCTGGACCTTCTCAACCCTACCAGCCCCAGGAGCCCACTACCCAAGAGTAGTAAGGAACCCGGAATTGGAACGGGATTAACATTGGCGGAGAATTGGTCAAAATAGAACGCACCATTACCAGAAGGACCAGACAAGTAAAGCCGTACATAGTCAAAGCCAGTATTGTCAGTTGTAGAGCGGACAAGTTGCCCGTCGATCGACAAACTTACTCCATTACTTGCATAAATTGCCTCGAGCGTGTGCCAACCTATAGTCCTACGAAGTGTCGTTTGGCCAGCATCACTACCACTAGGTATCTCGTCAACTCCTGCGCTTGCGTGATAGTAGATGTGATCCCAATCAGTCACGCCTATCCCCATGGACGTAACAGTTGCGCTATTATTAAAGCCTATACCGGCATAAAGAGCCTGGCTGGGGTCATTATCAAAAAACTTGATAGAAACGGTTCCCCACATAGCTTGATCAAATTGGTGACCAAGAATAATGTACCTTTGACCACTAGTTGTCGAATACAACATTAAAGATTGAGCGCCTTCCGTGGCCTGGGCTGTTGACAGAACGTATTCTGCGTTCGAATGTTCTGCTTCAACTGTCCAAAACGAATTGAGGGTGCTCCCCTCAAAACTATCAGTAAAGCTGTACGCAAACGCAGAACCCATGCCCCCTAAAATCAGGAATAACGACCATAGGATGATAATTAGAGACTTCATAGTGATACCCTCCTTGGAATAAAGTGTTAGGTGGCTTTTTGTCAACGTGAGAGGTTGCTGTAGTGGACTCAGGCTATTTTCATGGCCTGAGTCCATTTTTAGAATGGTTCCCTTTTCCCTCTCCAAGTTGTCTTGTGGAAGGCTTGATTGCCTTTCCCTCCCCGGCTCGCGGCGCTCCTGTTGATTTTACGTTTGCTGGCCGATTTAATCAGGGGGAAATGGTCCGCCCATGGTCATATCCGCCGCAAAACAACAAAACCGGACTGCCCCATCCAGGCAACCCGGCTGTCTCAAATCCATGCTGGAGACCCGTGGCTTTCCGTCCCCGATTCACACCGGGTTTGGCTTTATCAGGCATGCTGCTAACGGTATCTATATTCTATTTATTTAATCATTGGCTTCTCCATTATTTAATTTTCTCGCTCGCAAATCAGTAAACTTTTTTAGGCCGAATTCATTCTGATTCTAAGTAATTTTAACGTTTATCTTATTTAAAACATTTCCTGATGAAGGTAACTCAGGACAAATACTGATTTTGAGGGGGGAAAGACCCTGATTTCTCTCTGGATAATAATCTGTTTGGGACTACGGGTTACAAGGAAATCATTGGCAGTTGCAAAGCCGCTGGTTGGCTGGGTCTCGAAATTTGAGGGGGTCTGGTTTGGGTGAATCAGTTCCCTTTAGAAATAGCGTTAATGAGCATCCAAAGCGAATAGATAGAGTACTACTATCTATCCTCTCTTTTTAAATCCGTTAAAGTGAGTTGAAATGGATATGATAGCTGTATCCAAGACATTAACAGCAGGTAAAGTTTTAGTCGCAAGTGTCAGGTCTAATCTATCCTCAGATTGATGATGGTCAGCTCAGATCTTGGTTATCGCAGATAAGTCTATCCAGGGACGCGACATTAAGGCTGTTTCGTTTGGCGTTCTTCGTAAGTGCGGCCTTTAGCCCTTAAAGAAAACCCCCAAACCCCCTCCCCATCCCTTCCGGGCAATCCGGGGAAGCCGAACCAGGGTTCACTCCTTCCCAAGCTGCGATCAATGTGATAATGGATTATTCATGCATAATTGGGCCAAAGTCTATCTCGGCGACAGCCGGGCCATGACGGAAGTGGAGGACGCCAGCATCGACCTGGCGGTGACCTCGCCGCCCTACTGGCAGATCAAGGACTACGGCGTCCCCGGCCAGATCGGCTACGGCCAGAGCCTGCACGAATACCTCAAGGACCTCTACCGCACCTGGCGGGAGTGCTTCCGGGTCCTCCGGGAGGGGGCCCGGCTGTGCATCAACATCGGGGACCAGTTCGCCCGGGCCGCGGTCTACGGCCGCTACAAGGTCATTCCCCTGCACGCCGAGTTCATCAATCAATGCGAGAGACTCGGCTTCGACTTCCTGGGCGCGATCATCTGGCAGAAAAAGACCACCATGAACCCCAGCGGCGGGGCGGTGGTCATGGGCTCCTACCCCTTTCCCCCCAACGGCATCGTCGAGATCGACTACGAGTTTATCCAGATCTTCAAAAAGCCGGGGAAGAGCAAAAAAGTCTCCCCTGAAATCAAGGCAGCCTCACGACTGACCAAGGAGGAGTGGAAGGAGTATTTCGCCGGGCACTGGTATTTCGGCGGGGTCCGCCAGGTGGGTCACGAGGCCATGTTTCCCGAGGAACTGCCCCGGCGCCTCATAAAAATGTTCACCTTCGAGGGCGATACGGTGCTGGACCCCTTCCTGGGGAGCGGCACCACGGTCAAGGTGGCGCTGGAGGCGGCCCGGAATGCCGTGGGCTATGAAATCAACCCGGATTTTCTGGAGGCGGTCCCCCAAAAAATCGGCGGCAGGGATTGCTTACCGTTTTATCGGCGAAATCCAGATAATTAAGCCCAATAAAACAATTGAGGAACTCCCGGAAATCGATTATACTCCGGCAATTCGCGATGCCGCAGCCCGGCCGGATGGCCACCGCCCGCAGTTGAGTCCCGACCGGCTGCACAAGGTTACCCAGGTTATTGATGAGCAGCACCATCACCATGGATAACGGCGCCCGGGTCACCTTCCTGGGAGTGCGGATCGACAAGCAAGCCGAGACCCTGGATTATTTGAGAACCCGGATTTTGGGAAAAACCGTCTTCGTCAAAGGCGATCAGGCCGGCGCCGCCGCTGGGCGGGCTGGATATGTTTATCTGAAAAATCGTCTATTTATCAATGCGCATCTCATCAAGAGCGGCATTGGGGTCCCCCGATCTTACGATTGACCATAAATTACAGAAAAAGTTTATCCGGTTACAGGCGCAAAGAGGAGAAATTCAGCGCAACCAGCCATAATCCGGGAATTACCGGTTGGCCATAACCCCATTCTCAGCTACCCTCGCTCGGCGAGGCCCACAGGGGGTTGACACATGAAGAAAGACCTGAAGCATCATGGCATCAGAAACGTCGCTGCGGTCCACTGGAACCTGCCCACCTCGGCCCTGTACGAAAAAATCGTCAACCAGAAGGAAGGACTCATCGCCCACCTGGGGCCGGTGGTAGTGCGCACCGGCGCCTATACCGGCCGCTCTCCCAAGGATAAATTCATTGTCGAAGAGCCCACCAGCTCCGCCCAGATTCATTGGGGGGAAGAGAACCAGCCTTTTTCCTCGGAAAAATTCGATCTCATCCATTACCGGCTGCTGGCCTATCTTCAGGGCAAGGAGATCTTCGTCCAGGACCGCCACGCCGGGGCGGACCGGAATTACCAGATGAATATCCGCCTGATTACCGCCACGGCCTGGCAAAGCCTCTTTGCCCGCAATATGTTCCCGGCCCCGGTGGGCCCTGGCGAACCCGTGCATGTCGGCCCGGATTTCACCATTATCAGCGCCCCGGGCTTCCATGCGGTGCCGGAGTTGGACGGCACCAATTCCGAAGCCTTCATCATGGTCAATTTCGGCAAAAAGCTGGTCGTCATCGGTGGCACCTCCTACGCCGGAGAGATCAAGAAATCGGTCTTCACCATCTTGAACTACTACCTGCCCCAAAAGGAAGTGCTGTCCATGCACTGCGCCGCCAACGAGGGCCAGGACGGGGCTACCGCCCTGTTCTTCGGCCTGTCCGGGACCGGCAAGACCAGCCTCTCCGCCGACCCGAAGCGCAAACTCATCGGCGATGATGAACACGGCTGGGGCAAAGACGGCATCTTTAACTTCGAAGGGGGCTGCTACGCCAAGGCCATTCGCCTGAGCCCCAAGGCCGAACCGGAGATCTACGAATGCACCCGGAAGTTCGGCACCATCCTGGAAAACGTCGGCATCGACCTGGCCACCCGCCGCCTGGACCTGGATGACGCCAGCCTGACGGAAAACACTCGAGCCGCCTACCCCATCACCCACCTGAACAATATCATCCGCGCCGGGGTCGGGGGCCACCCGAGCCATATCTTCATGTTAGCCTGTGACGCTTTCGGGGTCTTGCCTCCCATCTCTCGCCTGACCCCGGAACAAGCCACTTACCATTTTCTCTCCGGTTACACTGCCAAGGTGGCCGGCACCGAGCGGGGCCTGGGCAAAGAACCCCAGGTAACCTTCAGCACCTGTTTCGGGGCCCCCTTCCTGCCGATTCCCCCGCGGTCTACGCCCGCTTGTTCCGGGAGAAGGTGAAACGGCATAAGCCCACCTGCTGGCTGGTGAACACCGGCTGGACCGGCGGGCCCTTCGGGGTGGGACACCGCATCGAGATCGCCCACAGCCGCGCCCTGTTGCATGCGGCCATGTCCGGCAAGCTTGATGATGTCCCCACCTACCGGGACCCCTATTTCGGCCTCACCGTGCCCACCACCTGCCCGGGGGTGCCGGACGCCATCCTCTACCCCCAGAAAACCTGGGCCGACCCCCAGGCCTATGAGGCCACCGCCCGGGACCTGGCGGGCCGCTTCCGGGAGAATTTCACCAAGTACGCCGCCAACGTCGAGCCGGAGGTGCTGGCGGCGGAACCGAAGTAACGAGTTGATAGAAGGAAATAATTTTGAGGGGAGGGCCGGGGAAAGTCAATTCCCCCGCCCTCCCCTCTTATATGGGGGTTGCGGGAGCTGGTTTGGGAGAGGGGCCAGGGTTCGTCGGCCTTGGCCCCTCCCCCTCAAGGCTTGTACAGAGATCGCAATTTACTCTTTCTTGAAGGCAGGATAGCGGGCCGCCAGCCAGGGCGCCAGGTGCCGGTCGACAATCCCGGCCACTGCCCTCGCCCCGGATTCGGTGTAGTGGAGGTAGTCATAGTAATACGCAGAGTTCCGGGGCAGCTCCCGGGCCAGGTCGATCAAGAGCACCCCATCCTTTCGGGCCACCCGCCGGGTCACCTCGTTGTAGAGGTCGATGGCCTGAAACAGGAACCTGCCGTTCTGGTCCCCTATCTTGACAGTCTCCAAATTCACGCCGGTAACCGGGTCAATCCCCGGCCCATAGAGGGTCGGCTGGGTGATCAGGACCGGCTCGATCCCATAGTCCCGGCAGACCTTGACGAGCTGCTCCAGCCGTGCCGCAAAAAAGGGCAGGGAGTTGGTCTCGTAATCCTTTAACATCCTGGACGCGGTCCCGGCCGGCAGGTGATCCAGCCTCCCGGCGGCTCTCAGGTCAATTTCCGTGTGGTGCAGGCCCCGGCTCTGGGCAATGAAGTAGCGCCAGAGATTCTGCCCCAGGGCATAGACCTCGCTGCGATACAGCAGGGCGTGCCACCGGTGTTTCAGGTCATGACCCCGGCGCGCCTCGGCCGCGGCAATGTCCCCCGCGCCGACGTCGTTGATGCCGATCAGGAACAACACCACCTTGGGCCGCAGTTTAACGACGTAATCCTCCATCAGGATGAGGTGCCGATACGTGGTGGCGCCATCCAGGCCGGCGTTGTTGATCCACACCCGTTTAAACCCCCGGGAGAGTTGCTGCCCCAGGAGGTCAGGCCAGGTCCGGCCGTCGGAGAGATAGAAGCACTCCGTGGTGCTGCCGCCGATGGTGATGATGGTCAGGTAGTCCGGGAAATCCCGGGGAGGCGGGTCCCCCCGGAAGCCCAGGGAATTTTTCGTGTGGGTCGTGGTCTTGGGCAGTTTGGTGGGAAATTTTTCCGTGTTGTCAAAAATATATCTTTTGTTGACCGGCAAGACGATCCGGTCGGGCCGGAAGCGCATTTCCAGGGGGTTGTAGACCCGGAGCAGCACTTCCAGCGCCGCCAGGGCCACCAGGCAGCCCAGAAGGAGTATGCCTAAGTTTGCCAGGTATTTTTTCATCATTGCCCGGCGGGAAACGTTCGGGTTTAGCCGCGATTTTCCCGGTGCGGTGGCAGCCGGTGCGGTCGGGAGCCACGGCGTCGCCGCGCCTCTCATGGCAACCCGGCTCCCGCACTGATCCGGTGCGCTTTGGGGTTACCCCCCTCGACCAGCTTGAAGCCCGCCTGGACCAATTGTGCAAAAGCCGGGCGGGAACATTCAAAAAAGACGGAGTGCCCTATCCGGTTCATGTGCATGTCGCCCCGGGGATAATACATATTCTGCCGGGTTTCGGCATATCGCCGCGCCATGGCCGCCGTGGGGTCAATATACGTTATGCCATGTTCACGGCAGAAGGCGCCGATCCTGCGGTTGGGAGCCATGAGATCAAACCGGGACTTCTTCAAGCCATACTGCTCGACGGCCTTGTCCCAGTCCCCGGGTTGCACCTGGTATCGTTGGGGAAATATCTGCACCGCGAAAATAATGTGGTGCTGGCGGCAGATGAGAGAAAAGGCCTCCAAACAGCGGAACAGCCTCGCATAGGCTTCTACAACTTCAGGAGGCGGGGGATTGGTGAACATACCGAGACCGTCCGTGGCGTCGAAAAGACTCGGGTGCTGCCAGTCGCCCCCGGTGGTGATCGCCTCCTGTTCCTGAAAGAAACGCCGCAATATGCGCCGCCTTTTTGTCCACCGGCTGATCTGCCTGACGAAGCGTTCCCCGGGGGTCTGGGATACCAGATATTCTGGCGGGATTTTATGGGTTACGAATTGTTTATAGCTGAGGGGACCCTTGTGAGTGGACTCGAGATGAACCTTGCCATCCTCCAGGGTGAGGGTATAGCTGCCATGCGGGTCCAGAGTCAGGTAGGTCTGGGAAATATCATTTCCCAGGGTGATTCCCAGGAGGACAATCTGCGGTTTCAACCGGAGCCCGAATTGGTCCAGATAATACAAGCCGTTAGCCGGATCGGAAATTTCGGCCACCATGACCTCGGCTTTGCCATAATACCGGTTGATCAACTGTTCCTGTAAAGAGGAAAAAGTCTCATGCTGGCCCACCCGGTAGCCGGCGGTGAATGAATCCCCCAACGACAGAACGCGGAGCACTCCCGGCCGGGGCTCTCGAGTGAACTCTCGATCACTCCGAAATCCTTCGGCATTGTTGGTCCATTGCACCCTGCCGCCATAACCGTCGGTCACCTGGGCCGAAAAATTCTCTTTCAGATACCCTCCCCACCCCAACTTCTGGGGGCGCTTGACATCGCCAAAATCAGGGGTGGTCCTTTTTTGATACTTTTCCATAACCCATAAAGAAAATTCCGCCAGGACTACGGCCAGGATAATTGATACGATCAACGACAACCATACAAATCTGCGCTCAGTAACGGAAATCATAATGTCCTCATGCAGATGGTTCCGGTGGTGCTGCAAGGCCCGGGTTAAAAGCTTTGACGCGACCTGCCTGTTTATACCCTCAGCCCCGGAATCCGGTCCCAGTGGAGCAGATGGAGGGTGATGAAACCGGCCACCAGGAGCCCGGCGAGGGCCAGGGCCAGCCAATCCCTGGCCGCCATGTGCGTCTCCAGGAGATAGGTGCGCCGGGGACTCATCTGGAAGCCCCGGGCCTCCAGGGCCCAGGCCATGGACTGGCTGCGCCGCAGGGTCAGGAGAAAAATCGGCGCCAACAGGGGCAGGTGACGTTTCAGGCGGTCCAGGGGACCTCCCTGGTCCCAACTCAGCCCCCGGGCCTCCTGGGCCTCTTTGACCCGCATGGCCGTGGCGAAGACCTCGGGCACCCAGCGCAGCGCCAGGGCAAAGGCAAAGGCCCCGGGGTACGGCAACCGCAGCTTCACCAGCCCCCGAAAGAGCTCGGCCGCCGGGGTGGTGGCCAACAGCGTCAGGCCGGCCACCATCATGGTGGCCAGTTTCAGAAAGTTGGCGGCGCCAAAGGCCAGGGACTCCCGGCTGACGCCCCAGAACAGGGGGGTGGGACCGTGCGCCAAGAAGGCCCAGACCCCGAGACTGAAGATCGCCAGGGGCGCCAACAGCCAGCGGATGGGCCTTAAAGCCCGCCAGGACCGGGCCAGGGTCACGTGCCCCAGCACCACCAGGGTCGCCAGGGCCGCCACCTGGGGACTCTCGGGCAACAGCACCATGACGAAGCTGGCCATCAACAGGCACAGCTTGGTGCGGGGATCGAGGCGGCGCACCCAGTTAAGGCCCGGAGGGGCCCCGGAAAATTTATTTCCTTGCATCGGGACTTAACTTTTCCGAAAATCAAAATTTAATTAGTATCTATCCGGAAACGCCTCATGCTGACAAGGGGTTTTTAAAGTTCCTCCTTGAAAAAGGAGGCTTTATCAAGGCTTACCGAATTTCCCCCGGCCCCCCTTTCCCCAGGGGAGTTTTGAGGAGTTTCCGGATGAATACTCATGAGATACTCTATTTTCTCAAGGGACGGTGAAATGGTCAAATACACAGTTCTGATCTTGATCTTACTGGATGTCTTCCTCAATGTCACCGGGCAGTTGTCTTTAAAATACGGCATGACCAAAATCGGCAATTTTTCCATCTCCCTGTCGACCTTGCCCCCGGTCTTTCTCAAGGCGGCCACCAATCTCCCGGTGCTCTTTGGACTCCTCTGTTATGGCCTGGGGTTCATGGTCTGGCTCATCGTGTTGTCCAAGGCGGAAGTCAGCTACGCTTATCCCCTGATCAGCCTGGGCTACGTCTTTACCGCCATCCTGGCCCGGGTCTTATTCGGCGAAGCGGTGGGCCTCACCCGCATGGCGGGCATCTTGATTACCTGTTTGGGGGTGTTCTTGATTGCCCGGAGTTAGGTGGGCCCGGAGGGGTTTAGGGGACGGGGAGCCGGACTTCTCCGGCGTTGAGCCGGCGGCCCTGGTTCCCGGTTCGCCCGGCAGGGGGCGCGGTTTTCCAAGGAGAATGGCTAATCAGGCTCCAGTCTCGGCGGCGCTGGCGGATGATCCGGCCGAGGGGTTCGACCTAAGTCCGGCGCAAACGGTCCATCAAGGAGCCCCGGGACTCTGCGGGTCTCTCAGCCTCCGGGCGCACCAGGTCATCCTCCGGCGATACCCAGGCAATGTTACGTTTATTCAAGATTAAGACCCGCCCGCTTTTGCCCTCCGCAGTGGCCTCGAATACCACCACGAAAGGATCGGTGAGCTTGGTGAAGATGTCGCTCACCCGCTGAACCGTATCTTCATCGTGAAATACGTTGACCTTCCCCTGGACCAGGGAACCATCCACCATCTTGATGCTCACCTTGCGTCCATCAACTCTTCGGGTGATTACCTTAACACTCATAGGCGCCCTCATTGCGGCCAGGACGTCACCTTCACCCCTTCCCGCCGCTTAATCCGCAGTTCTCCCCAGGGTTGCCCCAGAGGAATTGCCCGGCCATGCGGCAGGGCTCAGCCCCTACCGCCGCACCTGACGATAGACTTATCGGCAGGCCCCGGCTTTTTCTCAAGGATGCTGGGGAATTATTGGCGAGAGGCGCCGACCCGGCTGATCTCAATGGAGCGGTCAAGGGACAATTTTTGTCGGGGGGGGACCTGCGGTGTGCACCCAGGATGGCGAACCCACAGGTGCGCCCCCGGGTTTCATCCGTCCATTTCTGACCAGCCACCCGGCAGTAAACACCGTCAGTCACCGGAAGGAGGTGGAGGGAACCGCGCCTCAGGCCCCACGGCCAGGGACCCGCCAGGGGCGCCTTATCCCTGACGCGACGTCAGGTTTCCAACCTTTTTGGCCAGCAGGCCGCCGGCCAATTCCCGGGCACCGGGCCAGGGTCTCCTCCAGGTCAAAGGAGAGCAGACGCCGGTCCTGGACCACGACCCGGCCATGCACCAGGACCGTCTGGACATCGGCCCCGGTGGCGGCGTAAACCAGGTGGGAATAAGGGTCATAGAGGGGGGTAAGGTGAGGCTGGTCCAGGTCGAGGACGATCAGGTCGCCTTTCAGGCCCGGGGCCAGGGCCCCCACCTCGTTTTCCAGCCCCAGGACCCGGGCGCCGCCGCCCGTGGCCAGCAGCAGGGCGGTGGGCGCCGGCAGTACCGTGGGGTCCATGCAGTCCACTTTCTGGAGTTTGGCGGCGGTATCCATCTCCTGGATGAGGTCCAGGTTGTTGTTGGAGGCGCAGCCATCCGTCCCCAGCCCCACCGGTACGCCCCGGCGCAGGAGGTCGGCCACCGGCGCAATCCCGGAAGCCAGCTTCATGTTGGACTCCGGACAGTGGGCCACCCCGGCCCCGCTGGCCGCCAGGAGCATGCGGTCGGCAGCGCTTAACACCACCGCATGGTCCGCCACCAGCCGGCGGTTGAGGAGTCCCAGCCGGTAAAGATGCCCCACCGGCGTCGCCCCGTACCGGGACTGGCAGTCGACCACCTCCCTGGGGGTTTCGGACAGATGCATGATGAGCCGGGTGTCATACTTGGCTGCCAACTCCCCGCACTGCTGCAATAATTCCGGGGAGCAGGTGTAGACCGCATGGGGCTGGATGGCCACCCGGATCAAGGGGTGGTCCTTAAAGGTGCGGCAGAGGTCCTCGCTGAACTGCAGGCCCGCGGCAGGGGGGCCATAGTTGGGCGACGGAAAGTCATAGAGCACCTCGCCCACCACCGCCCGGATGCCGGTCTCGGCTACGGCCCGGGCCACGTGATCGGCAAAGAGATACATGTCGGTGAAAGTGGTGGTGCCGGAAAGCAACATTTCGGCCACCGCCAGCTTCGTGCCCCAATAGACGAAATCGCCGTTGAGGCGCTGCTCCGCGGGAAAAATGTAATCATTGAGCCATTCTTCCAGGGGCAGGTCGTCGGCCAGGCCCCGAAACAGGGCCATGGCCGCGTGGGTGTGGGCATTGATGAGGCCGGGGAGGATCAGTCCCTGGGGATAATCCAGCACCCGATCCGGGGCGTAGCGCTTCTGAAGCTCCGCCGGGGGCCCCACCGCCACAATCTCGGCGCCCTGGAGGGCCACCGCCCCGGGAGAGAACACCTCGTGCTCCCGGTTCATGGTCAACACCCAGGCGCCCTGGATGATCAGGGAAACTTGCTCTTTCCCCACCTCAGACATCCTGTTCTCCTCTGGAGGATGGTCTAGTCCAATCCCGTGTCTCGGGATTATCTTACCAAAGTTCAGACCAATTATTCCCCCTCCCCTGGCGGGAGGGCGGGGCTAAGGCCGAAACATTGTCATGGCAGACGTGGTACACAACACTAAATGCACGGGGCTGCGGCCGGCGTTCATTTTTTGGGCCCGGGCGCGGCCGGTGCGGCTGGCGCCGCTGGCGCCGCCAGCTCCCCCTGGCGCATGGCCGCCTGGAAGCGGGGGGCCGACCCGGGGGGAATTTTCAGGCGGAAGGTCCCCGGGGCCAGGGAATCACCCTTGATCCAGGGGTTGAGGGTCTTGATGACCTTGTAATACGTGCCGCTGGCCTCGGCCAGTCTTCTCACCGGCACCGCCTGGGCCAGGGTGACCTGGACCTCGTCATAACCCAGGGGCGCATAGAGCTGGTCCTCGGGAATGGCGAAGCCGTAGCGGCCCGGGTCCTCCATGATGATCTTGGCCGCCAGGATGCGGAAGATATAGCGCTCGGTCTCCTCCGGCAGGCTCAGGTGGTAGAAGCTATTGACCCCCTGGGCGGCGATGGCCCTCTGCACCCGCCCTTCCCCGGCGTTGTAGGCCGCCAGGGCCAGGGCCCAGTTGTGGAACAACCGGTGCAGCCTGGCCAGGTGGGTCAGGGCCGCGTCCGTGGAGACGCCAAAATTCAGGCGCTCATCTATGGCTTTGTCGCACCGCAACTGTAACTGCTGGGCCGTGGGGGCCATGAACTGCCAGGGGCCCAGGGCGCCGACGCTCGACCGGGCCAGGGGCCGCAGGTCGCTCTCCGCCAGGACCACGTATTTCAGGTCCAAGGGGAGCCGCCGGGCCCGCAGTTTTTGTTCGATTTCCGGAAAGTAGCGGTGGGCCCGCTTCAGCCACATGGTGGTCTGGGCCCGGCTCCACACCTCGACGGTGAACTCCCGGTCCAGGGCCTCTTTGACGTCCGGTTCATTGAGGGGTACCGGCTCGCCGCAAAGGAACATCTGGGCCGGGGCGGCAAAATTGGGAAAGGAGACGAACTCGGCGGGGGCGGCGGGCGGCGGCCCCAGGGGCAGGCCGGGACCCGCGCCCACCCCGCCGGGGAGCAGCCACAGGCCGGCCAGCACAAAGAGGATAATCAGCGCCATAAAGAGTAATCCTGATGGTCAAAAGAATATCGTTCGTAAAGCATGTATCCCACCGGAAGAGGTCTGTCAACCCGCCGGGGCCACCGTCCCCTCAGACCGGCGGCGCCGGCTCGCCTTCCGGGTCCAGCCCTGCGGCCCCCGCCTGGGTCCGGACGGCCACCTCCAGTTCGGGGACGGACTTGTGATGCAGGACCCGCTGGGGGAAAGGCAGGTCGATGCCATGCTCCCTGGAACCGCTCCCAGACCCCCAGAAGGACCTGGCTTTTGACGTTGGCGACGCCGTTTTGCGGGTCACGGATCCACACCCGGAGCTCAAAGTCGACGGAGTTGTCGCCAAAACCCATGAGCAGGCAGGCGGGCTTGGGGTCGGCCAGGACCCGGTCCACCGCCCCGGCGGCCTGCAGCATGAGCTGCATGGCCTGGGGGATATCGGAGTCATAGCCGATGCCCACGGGAATCTTGAGACGCAGCAGGTTGTTGCTGTAGGACCAGTTGACCACCTGGCCGGTAATCAGCTCTTCATTGGGGATGAGGTATTCCTTGGCGTCCCGGGTCACCACCGAGATATAGCGGCCGCCGAGATAATTAATCCGGCCGTAGGTATCTCCCAACTGAATCACATCCCCGGGCTTGATGGACTTGTCGGCCAGGATGATGAGGCCGCTGATCAGGTTGGCAAAAACTTTTTGCAGGCCGAAACCGATGCCCAGCCCGATGCCGCCGCTGAATACCGCGAAGGCCGTGAGATTGATCCCCAGGTAGTAGAGAACCGAGACAATCACCAGGGTAAAGAGGAGGATGCCCAACAGCTTGTGCAACAGGACCTGGACCGAGGGGGTGACATTTTGCACCGTCTTGATCCAGTGCCCGAAGAACACCGAAATTTTCTTGGCCAGCCAGAAGAGCACCACCAGGATGAGGCCGCCCTGGATCAGGCTGAGTGCGGTCAGGTGTACGCTGCCGAGGCTCAGGTCGATGCTGTCGAGCAGGTCGAGGACCGGGATGAGCACATGCACGATATCCAGGGCGGCGACGCACCAGATGATGAAGCTGACGAGCCTGGCCAGGGTGCGGTTTTTCATCTGGGAGGTCAGCAGGCGAATGATCACCCAGGCCAGGAACAGGCTCAGGAAGATGCGGATGCCGTGATTGGGCCAGTGCAAGCGGCTGGCGGCGCCATAGGCGAATAACAGGAACACGACGGCGAAGATGGGACTGAGTAATCTGGACGTAATCACCCTGGTCAGGTGCGGCAGAGAGTGTTCCACCAGGGGGTGCCGCGCCAGTTGCCGGCGCAGCCACGGCCGCACCCCCGTGGCGGCCAGGCGGGCCAGGAGATACAGGCAGCCCACCACGATCAGCTGTATCAGCATGTTCCAGACCAGGATGTGGGTAAGGAAATAATTCTGGGCCAGGAGCCCCATGGCCAAAAAATAATTGAGATTAATGGCAGTTCCCATCATGGCCTCCGGCATAAGGTAGTGAGAATTATCTGTCGATTGTACCGGAAAGTCCGGGAAATTGACAACCGGCCGGGGCTTATTCGGGCCCAGCCTAACCGCGAGATTCCATCCCGGCTGCCCGCATCCGGCGGCTGAGGGAAAAAATCTCTTGATTCCCGGCCTCTTCTCTTTTATGCTTTGCAGAGAAATTCTCGACGAGGAGGTGATCCTGGTGCATCGGTCGCTCTTTTTTACACCTTTGAAATCCTGAAGCAGCGGCGTCCGGGGAGCCTTGGTAAGGCTCTGGATTCGGAGGCCGGACAAGGGTGGGCCTGATCGCCGGGAACTTTCTCACAGCCTTAGTCCTGGTTCAATTCCCCCCTTGCAGTAACCCTTCAGACTCGTCCGTCATTCTTTCGGCCTACCGACATAAACGCCGCTCTCTTCGGAAGCAGTGAAGGGCGCCGCACCCCTGCGCGCCCGGTTGCCGGCCGCGGCCAGGCCCCATCCCGGGGTCCGGTCCCGGCTGCGATCCCAGACCTTACCCGCCTTAACCAGGCCCGAGGCCGCATTCCGGCCCTGGCCGGTTGCCAGCTGATTTTACGGTGAAAGTCCACCCCTGGGCGTTCTGCAACCCCTAGGAATTCATGATCGGGTGGCCCAAACGGCCTGGTGGTCACCGAACCCGTAAGGAGACATCGCAAAAACCTTTTGTCATCCTGAGCGGAGCGAAGGATCTCGCCTTTTCTCAACTGGAGATTCTCGGTCGCTTGCTTCCTCAGAATGACCAGGAGTCGGCTTTTCATAACTCATGAGGTGATTCATTTGTCGAAACGCCGCCTCAAATCTCAATACCTGCCGGGAAATTTCCACGGCCAGCGACTCCGGCCGCTCCCGGCCGCATCCCGACCCCGGTTGGGAGGTCGGCTTGACCTGGCTCTACCACTTCCTGAGGCTAAGTCTGGCCTGCATCTTCATCTATGCGGGGTTTATCAAACTCCTCGATCCCCGGGCCTTTGCCCACGCCATCGCCCAGTACGACTTGATACCCGAGGGCCTCTTGCCGCTGGTGGCCGTGGGCCTGCCGGCCCTGGAACTGCTGGCCGGCCTGGGCCTCATCTTCGAAGTCCGGGGCAGTCTCACCCTCATCGCGATCTTACTCCTGATATTCCTGGTGATCCTGGGATACGCCGTCTGGCAAAACCTGGACATCGACTGCGGCTGTTTCACCATTGATGAACTGGACGCCCAACACCACGTCAACACCGCGTTCTGGCGCGACCTCATGATGATCGCGGCAACTCTGTATCTGTATTGGCGGCGGCGGAGTCGTACGCCCCGCAGTTTTATGATCGGCAAAATAAACCGAATCCTTAAAGGAGAACCAACAAAATGACTAACAGGCACGGATTTTTCATGGGTGGGCTCATGGCTATCGTAGCCTTGGCCCTGGTGGGTTGCGGCCAATCCTGGTCCGGCAAAGAGTTGGCGACTGAGACCTCCGGGGTCAACTTATCCCGGGAGACCAGCCGGGGCGGCTACAAACTGGTGTCCACCCCGGAACTCAAGGGCTGGATCGACCAGAAGAAACCCATGATGATCATCGACACCATGCCCCTGGAAGCCAGCTACAAGAAACAGCACGTCCCCGGGGCGGTGCAGTATGAGTTCCCCATCCCGGAAGTTAAGGAGATGGACGCCGCCGCCAAGGCGAAATTCGAGAAATTTTTAGGCCCCGACAAGGATAAGACCCTGGTGTTCTACTGCGGTTTCGTCAAATGCACCCGCAGCCACAACGGCGCCATGTGGGCGGTCAAGCTGGGCTACAAAAACGTCTACCGCTGCCCCGGCGGCATCAAGGCCTGGGATGAGGCCGGCTACCCGGTGGCCAAGGGCGATAAATAAGCCCCGAGCCCCAGGCTCGCCTGCAACCCGGCTCGTCCCGGTAGGAACACCGGGACTGGCCGGTGACACGAAAAAAAGACCTTGAGCCTTCATGATGCGTTATACTAATCTTCATAGATCATCATTAGCTGGACAGCAAATCAGGCTCGGAGCTCCGTACCTGACAGGTTAAATCCCCCGGTGAACATTGGGAGAATCTAGAGCCAACCCCGGGACCCTCCTGAGGAAAGGGGAGGAAAGACAGATTTTTCTCTTGTCTCTCATCTCGAGACCTGCCACTATCCTGAAGTAAACTATCGCGGCCGCGTTTCCGGTGACCGGGCAACTGCGAGCCGGGATCAACTAGAGGAGAACCTGACGCTATGCCGGGAAAACCACTGGACTGCCGGGGTTTGGCCTGCCCCAACCCGGTGATCAAAACCAAGGAACTCATCGACCAGGGCGACGTGCGAGAGCTCACCGTGCTGGTGGACAATCCCGCCGCCCAGGAAAACGTCAGCCGCTTTCTCCAGCGCGCCGGCTTTGAGGTTCAGGTGAGGAGAACCAGGGAAGCCTTCACGGTCAGCGGCTCCCGCGGCGGCCGCCGGAGCCTGTCAGATCATCGTCCGGAGCGCGGGCGGAGACCCACCACAAGATTCTCGTCCTCATGGGGAGCGACCGTTGGGCCGGGGCGATGACTTCCTGGGAGCCAAACTCATGGCCAATTTCATCGTCCACCCTCAAGGAAATGGGGCCGGAGTTGTGGTGCGTCGTGATCCTGAATGCCGGGGTGAAGCTGGCCGTGGGCGGCTCCGAGGTCCTGCCCGGTCTCCTGGCCCTGGAGCACTCCGGGGTCAGGCTCCTGGTCTGCGGCACCTGCCTCAACCATTTTGAGCTCCTGGAAGCCAAGCAGGTGGGGGAAACCACCAACATGCTGGACATCATCACCGCCATGCAGCTGGCCGACAAGGTCATCACCCTGACCTGAGGCCGCGGCTTGAGTCCATTGTTTTCAGAGGGGAATTGATCAGGAATTCTGCCGGTTGAAGGCTCTGCGCCAGTCATCTTGCCATCGCGGGCGGAGCGCAGGTCACCGCCGGGTTATTCTTGTGGTGACGAGATGCTTCCGTCGCTCCACTCCTCCCGGAATGACTGGTTAGGGGCGACCCGAGGCCAGGTCTCCGGTTACGCTCCCCCCTAAGCCCTGTTGCCAAGAGGGATAACCGCCCTGATTTATGCGCGGGCTCACGGCTCTTGCCGGCCTCCCCCGTCCCCCACTCCCCGGATTTTATTGGAAAAGTGCCCGCCAATAAAGTATATAGGGGGAAATGCAAACCTTCAGTCTCACACGCCCTATGATGAACCTGGCTGACTTGCGGCTTTACTTCCGCCTCCTCAAGTACCTCAAGCCCCACAAATGGCGCATGATTGCGGCCATCGCCGCCATGCTGGGGGTCTCGGCGCTCACCGCCCTGTTGGCCTACATGGTCAAGCCCGTCCTGGACGACATCTTTTTCGCCAAACGGGAAAACATGCTCTACTTGCTGTCGGGCCTGGTGGTGGTCCTCTACCTGGTCAAGGGGTTTTTGTCCTACACCCACAACTACCAGATGAGCTACATCGGCAACGCCACCGTCACCCGCCTCCGGGATGAGCTCTTCGCCTCCCTCCAGCGCCAGCCCCTGTCGTTCTTCGACGGCGAGGCCACCGGGGTGCTCATGAGCCGCCTGACCTACGACGTCAACCTGCTCCAGGACGCGGTGACCCGGGTGGTGACCAGCTTCTTCAAAGACACCTTCACCGTCATCGGCCTCACCGCGGTGATCTTTTACCAGGAGTGGCGCCTGGCCCTCATGGCCATGGTGGTCTTCCCCCTGGCGGTCCTCATCATCGTGCACCTGGGCAAACGCGTCCGCCGCATCTCCCAGGCGACCCAGGTGGCCAACGCCTATCTCTACACCGTCCTCCAGGAGTCCCTCATCGGCCAGCGCATCGTCAAGGCCTTCGCCCGGGAGGACTACGAGGAACAGCGCTTTTTCACGGCCAACTGGGACTACTTCCGCATCCGCATGAAACTGAACGCCACCCGGGAACTCTCCCCGCCGGTGATGGAGTTTTTAGGCTCCCTGGGCATGGCCGGGATTATTCTGGTACGGCGGTAACGCCGTCATCCAGGGCGCCTCCACCCCGGGCACCTTCTTCTCCTTTCTGGCCGCCCTCCTCATGCTCTACCAGCCCATCAAGAGCCTGAGTTCGGTGCAGAACGTCTTCCAGGAAGGCCTGGCCGCGGCGGTGCGGGTCTTCGGCCTCATGGACCGGGAGCCCGAGATTCAAGACGCCCCCAGGGCCGCGACCCTGGCTCCCCTGGCCCAGGAGATCGGCTACGCCGGGGTCAGCTTCGCCTACGACGGCCGGGAAAACGTCCTCCACGACATCAACTTCACCGTGCGCCGGGGCGAAGTGGTGGCCCTGGTGGGTCCCTCCGGGGCCGGCAAATCCACCCTGCTTGAATCTCCTGCCCCGGTTCTACGAAGCCACCGGCGGCGCCATCCGGATCGACGGCCACGATATCCGGGACGTCACCCTGGCCTCGCTCCGGGGCCAGATCGGCGTGGTCACCCAGCAGACCATCCTGTTCAACGACACCGTGCGCCACAACATCGCCTACGGCCGCCTCACCGCCACTGAGGCCGAAATCGTCAATGCCCTCAAGGACGCCCACGCCCACGACTTTGTCACGGCCATGCCCCAGGGTCTGGACACCCTCATCGGCGAACAGGGGGTGCGCCTCTCCGGCGGCGAGCGCCAGCGCCTGGCCATCGCCCGGGCTCTGCTTAAGGACCCGCCCATCCTGATCCTGGATGAGGCCACCTCGTCCCTGGACTCCGAATCCGAGCGGGAGGTGCAGCAGGCCCTGGACCGGCTCATCATCGGGCGCACCACCCTGGTCATCGCCCACCGCCTCTCCACCGTCCGGAACGCCGACCGCATCATCGCCATGGAAGACGGCCGCATCATGGAGATCGGCACCCACGCCGAACTCCTGGCCGCCGACGGCCTCTACCGCCGCCTCTACGAAATGCAGTTCGCCCGGGAGGAGGAGGCCGACCCTGCCGACGCACGACGACACCCCGCTCCAGGAGGCACTGAAATCGTCTCTAACCTAAACCATGCACCCTTACTGGCATCAGCTGTTTGATTGGCTTCAGGGACAGGGCGAGGCCGCCGCGGCGCCCAGGTGTTCCCTGACCGCGGTGGCCGGGGCCATGGCCTGGCTCTATGGCCTGGGGGCCGGGTTACGGCGCCGCCTCTACGCCCGGGGTTGGCTCCGGACGCAAAAACTGCCGGCCCCGGTGGTGAGCGTCGGCAACCTGACGGTGGGCGGCACCGGCAAGACCCCGGTGGTGGCCTGCCTGGCCCGGCTGTTACAAGACCGGGGGCAGCGGGTGGCCATCCTCAGCCGGGGCTACGGCGGGCAAAGCCGCGACGTCACCTGCATCTCCGACGGCCAGCACACGTATAAAAAACCCCCGGAGGTGGGAGAAGAGCCTTACTGGCTGGCCCGGAACCTCCCCGGGGTGGCGGTCTACACCGGGGCCTGCCGTTATGCCGCCGGGCTGGCCGCCTGGAAGGAGTTCAAGCCGGACCTCTTTCTCCTGGACGACGGCTTCCAGCATTTTCAGCTGCACCGGGACCTGGACCTGGTGCTCCTGGACGCGGCCTCGCCCTTCGGCAACGGTTTTCTCCTGCCCCGGGGACCCTTGCGCGAACCCCTCACGGCCCTGGCCGCGGCCCAGTGCCTCATCCTGACCCGGTTCGAGCCCTCTCGCCACCAGGCCCAGCTTACGGCTATCCGCGCCGCCTTCCCGGACCACACGGTGTTGACCGCGGCCATCGTGCCGGTAGGGGTCACGATCTACCCCGGGGGCCAGGCCGAGGCTCCCGCGGCCCTTCGCCACCGGGCTTTAACGGCCTTCGCCGGCCTGGCCCGCCCGGAAGTCTTTGCCGCCACCTTGGAGGAGCTGGGGGTGGATGTAAAAGGCTTCCAGGCCTTCCCCGACCATCACGCCTATAGCCCGGCGGAACTAGACCGCTTGCTGGCCGCGGCCCGGGCCCTGGGGGCCGAGGGCCTGGTCACCACCGGCAAGGATTGGGCCCGGCTGGGAGAGCGTTGGGATAAGGAACTCCCCCTGTGGGTCCTGGAAGTGGAGGCCCGGCTGGCGGATGCCGGGCCGGTCCTGGAACTCCTGGACCGGAGCCCGGTGTCCATGAGGCCGCACGCAAGGTCAGGCCGCACCCCGGTCAGCCGCACCCCCTATCGTATCCGGTGAAAATGTTTTACAATACTTCAGCGGATCTAGAGGAAATAGCCCAAAGTTTTTCCGTTATAACCATGCTCCAAGAATTTGAATTTCCCCTACCCCCTTTGCGCTAGGGAGGAAATGGGCCGATTTGCTTTAAGAAGTCCCCCTTTGAAAAAGGGGGATTTAGGCAGCAGTGTCCGGTTAGGAAATTGCATACGAAGGTTCCGCCCCCCTCACCCCAGCCCTCTCCCCCCGAAGCGTGAGGAGAGGGAGTAGGTGATTTTGCCAGGTTTAGTAACCATAACGTATTAAACCGATACACTTTTCCCCTCTCCCCCGATGGGGGAGAGGGTCAGGGTGAGGGGAAAGTAATCTTCTCGGGAAATAGTACGTGTGCAAATTTATGAATGGTTGGACGATGGTTAACGAGCATCATTATTTTGCCAAAACCTAACCGGACACTGCTGGGATTCAGGGGGATTTAACCATCAGCAATCGGAAGAAATCTTTCCCAGCCGCGATATCTTACCCCACCAAGGAGAGGGCGTGGCTCCCCATGGACTGCGCCTCCCGGTATGACTGACGCCCCTAAAGAAGCTCCCCCCAGGTCTACCGACCTCCCCCTGCCTCCCGAGGTCCGGGAGCGGTTCCAGCAGCTTCAGGTGTCCCGCCGGTTTGCCCGGGACCCCGAAGTGGTGCGGCGCATCCTGGTGCGATCCCCCAACTGGGTAGGGGATGCGGTCATGAGCCTGCCGGTGCTGATGGGGCTCAAGCGGCTCTTTCCCCTGGCCAAGATCACCGTGCTGGCGGCGCCCCGGGTGGCTCCCCTCTTTGTGGCCCAACCGGGGGTGACCGCGGTCATCCCCTACCCGTCGGATAAGGGCAAGTGGCAGGTCCTCTGGGAGCTGCGCCGGCGCTTCGACGTGGCCCTGGCCTTGCCCAACTCCATGGAATCCGCCCTGGGACTGTGGCTGGTGGGGGTGCCGGCCCGGGTGGGATATACTACCGACGCCCGCCGCCTCTTTCTCAAGGAGGCCGTGTCCAACCACCGGGAACTGGCCGGTTTGCACACCGTCTTCTATTTTCTGGGCTTACTCAAGGCCCTGGGGGGAGTGGCCACCTTCACCCCCCCACCCTCTACCTGGAACCTGAGGAAGAGATCATGGGAGCCCAGATCCTGGCGGAATCCGACCTCCCCGGCCAGGGCCCCTGGGTCGGCCTGAGCCCCGGTGCGGCTTACGGCCCGGCCAAACGCTGGGACCCGGCGCGCTTCGCCGCCCTGGGCCGGGAACTGCACCGGGAGTTCGGAGCCCGCCTGGTGCTGCTGGGGGGCGACGACGAGCGGCCGGTGGCCGATCAGGTCAAAGACCAGCTTCAAGGCCCGGTGGCGGACCTGGTGGGGCGGACCAGCCTCCGGCAGGCCCTGGGGGTGCTGTCCCAACTCAATCTCCTGGTTACCAACGACTCGGGGTTGATGCACGCCGCCGCGGCGCTCTCGGTCCCCCTGGTGGCCCTGTTCGGCTCCACCGACCCCGGGGCCACCGGCCCCTTCACCTCCCGGGCCACGGTGATTCGCCATCCCGCAGCCGTGCAGCCCGTGCTTCAAGCGCACCTGCGAGACCGGCTATGCCTGCCTGGACGCCATCAGCGTGGACGAAGTCACCGCCGCGGCCCGGGCCTGGCTTAAGGACGCCTCATGAGTCAGCCGGCAGTCTTCCTGGACCGGGACGGCACCATCAACGCCGAGATGGGCTATATCAATCACCTCAGCCGCTTCGTCACTGCTGCCCCAGGCGGTCCCGGCCATCCGCCGCCTCAATGCGGCCGGGGTCAAGGTGGTGGTGGTCACCAACCAGTCCGGGGCGGCCCGGGGCTATTTCCCCGCCTCCCTGGTGGAAGAGATTCACGCCCTCTTGCAAGAAACTCCTGGCGGCCGGGGGCGCGCATCTGGACGGCATCTACACCTGCCTCCACGGCCCGGATGAGGGCTGCGCCTGCCGCAAACCTCCCCGCGCTGCTGGAGCAGGCGGCCCGGGACCTGGACCTGGACCTGACCCGTTCCTATCTGGTGGGCGACCGCTATAAAGATGTGGAGACCGCAGCCAATGCCGGGGCCAAGGGCATCCTGGTGCTCACCGGCTACGGCCGGGGGGAGTACGAATATCTCCGGGCGGCACACCTGGCCCGCTCCGCCGACCCACGTGGCGCCTGACCTCCTGGAAGCGGTGGAGTGGATTTTGGCGGATTTGGGGAGAAATCCCTCGTAGGGGCGACCCGGTGGGTCGCCCTCACGGACCCTCTGGTTCATTGAAAGTTGCAGAAGCCGCTGGATGTCTTAGCCAGAGGTGATCCAGTGCGCACCCTACGAATCCACGAATCTAAATCTTCCGGTCAGCCGCCCTATCCGCCGATCCGGATTCTCCTGGTCAAGCTCAGTTCCTTCGGGGACGTGCTCCATGCCCTGCCCACCCTGGAGGCCCTGCGGGACGCCTACCCCGCCGCCCACATCACCTGGCTGGTGGAGGCCGCGTATGCGCCGCTGCTGTCCGGCCACCCGGCCCTGGACGAAGTCTGGATTGCCCCCCGGCTGCGCCCGGCCGAGTTTTTCTCCGGGTCCAATCCGGCCACGCTGCGCCGCCTCGTCCGGCAGCTCCGCGCCCGCCCCTTCGACCTGGTGGTGGACGTCCAGGGCCTGCTCAAGAGCGCCGTGTGGGTGGCCCTGGCCCGAAGTCCCCGCAAGGTGGGCTATGACCAGACCCGGGAGTTGAGCTACCTGGCCCTCACCGAGCGGGTGACGCCCTTCGACCCCGAGGCCCACGCGGTCTGGCGCTACCTCAACCTGGCCCATTATCTGGGGGCCCCCCCTACCCCGCCCCGCTTCCGCCTGGGACTGGATGCGGCCGCGGATATTTCAGCCCTGATCCCGGCAGAAACCGGGGCGGCCCCTGGCGGTGCTCCATCCCGGGGCCCGCTGGGCCTCCAAACTCTGGCCCCCGGCGTCCTGGGCGCGCCTGGCGGAGTGGTTCCACGGCCAGGGGTTCCAGGTGGCCGTCACCGGGAGCCGCGCCGACCAGGAGTTGGTCGCGGGTATTGCCGCCCAATGCCGGGCGCCGCTCATTAATCTGGCCGGAGCGCACCTCTCTGGCGCAGCTTGCCGCCATCTTACGAAAAGCCCGGTTGGCCGTCACCACCGACACCGGGGTCATGCACCTGGCCGCCGCCCTGGGAACGCCGGTTGCGGCGCTGTTCGGCCCCACCGCCCCCTGGCGCACCGGGCCTTTCGGCGCCGGCCACCAGGTAGTCCGCCTGGGGCTCCCGTGCAGCCCCTGCTTCAAGCGCCACTGCCCCGACCCCCGGTGCCTCAACGAACTCTCTCCGGAAATGGTGAGGGCCGCGTGCGAGAAAATCTTGTCTGTCCGGCCCATTAGCTGATAATATGCAGGATATTGAGGGAATTTCCCCGGTCTCAACCTCGGCTGGTATCTGATACGAAGTTGCAGTCAATGGAGAGGTAATATTTATGTCATTGTGAACGAAACGCAGCTTGTTACGAATCTCGGCGGCTTAACAAGATTCTTCGCTACGCTCAGAATGACAAATAATGTTCTTGTGATTGCTCTATCTTGAAAAGATGACCCCACCCAATTTGGAGGACTCATGCCCATCAGCCAGAACTCCTGGAAATCCTGGCCTGCCCCAAGTGCAAGGGGGACATTCGCCTGAACGAGAAAGGCGACGGCCTCATCTGTGACAAGTGCCGCCTGGTTTATGAAATCAAGGACGACATCCCCATCATGCTCATTGACGAGGCCAAACCCTTGAAATAGTAGTCAGTAGCCAGTGGTCAGTTGCCGGAAGATGCAAAAACTGACAACTGACTACTGGCTACTGACAACTGACTACTGTCTCCCATGCCTCGACTCTCCGTCATCATCATCGCCCTGAACCAGGAGGCCAACATCGGCGATTGCCTGGCCTCGGTGAGCTTCGCCGACGAAATCGTGGTGGTGGACACGGGCAGCACCGACCGCACCGTGGAGCTGGCCCGGGCCTACACTGACCGGGTTTTGACCACTGACTGGCAGGGCTTCGGCCGCACCAAGAACTATGCCCTGGACCAGGCCCGGGGCGACTGGGTCTTCAGCCTGGACACGGATGAGCGGGTGCCGCCGGCCTTGCAGGCGGAAATCCTGGCCACGGTCGCCGCCGGCGGCCCCCTGGACGGCTACCGGGTGGCCCGGAAGAACTATTTCTGCGGCCGCTGGATCAGGCATTTGGGCTGGTACCCCGATTACACCCTGCGCCTCTTTCGCCGGGGCCGGGGCCGCTTCCGGGACCGGGAGGTCCACGAGGAGGTGGTGGTGGACGGGCCCCTGGGGACCCTCAAGACCCCCCTGGAGCATTACAGCTACCGGAGCGTCAGCGACTACGTCGCCCGCATGGACCGCTACGCCCGCCTGGCGGCCCAGGAATTGGCCAAGGCGGGGCGGCGCCCCTGCCCGGGAGAATTATTCTTCCGGCCCTTGCTCTCTTTTTTCCATCTCTATTTCATCCGCCTGGGGTTTCTCGAGGGGACGCCGGGCTATACCCTGGCGGTGCTGATGAGCATGTACAAGTTTCTGAAATACTACTATCTCCGGGAGCTTGCCCGGGGGAGGGATCTTGATGGCCATTGACCCCAGCGCCCGCATCGCCCCCGGGGTGGAACTGGCGCCGGACGTGGAAGTGGGGCCCGGGGTGATCATTGACGGCCCCAGCACCATCGGCGCCGGCACCCGCATCCTGGCCCACGCCTACATCGGCCCCTACACCACCATCGGGGCGCACAACCTCATCGGCTTCGGGGCCATCGTCGGCTACGACCCCCAGGATTACGCCTTTACCGGGGCAGAGAGCTACACCCTCATCGGCGACCACAACCTGATCCGGGAGTACGTCACCATCCACCGGGGGACCAAGCCCGGCAGCGCCACCCGGGTGGGCAACCACAATTTTCTCATGGCCTTGAGCCACATGGCCCACAACTCCAGCCTGGGCAATCACGTGGTGGTGGTCAACGGCGCCCTGGTGGGCGGCTACGTCGAGGTGGCGGACCGGGCCTTTATCTCGGCCAACTGTCTCCTGCACCAGTTCATCCGGGTGGGCACCCTGGCCATCATGCGGGGCGGCTCCCGGGCCTCCCGGGACCTCCCCCCTTACGCCATTATCGACGACACCCACACGGTCAAGGGGGTCAATCTGGTGGGGTTGAAGCGGGCCGGTTTGGCTGCCCCCAACATTGCCGCCCTGCGCCAGGCCTTCCGCCTGCTGTTCTTCCGCCGGGGCAACCTCAAAGACGCGCTGCGCCCGGGTGGAGCAGGAAGTGGACCCGACCCCGGAAGTGGCCCACCTCCTGGAATTCATCCGGGCCGCCAAACGGGGCGTGGCCATGGGTCCCAGAGAGGCCCGCGATGCCGACCGCGAGTTATAAGCGCATCCTGGTCATCAAGCTCAAGCAGCCGGGGGACGTCCTGGTGAGCACCCCGGTGATCGCCGCCCTGAAAGCGGCCTGGCCCGAGTCCCACCTGACCTATCTGGTCCCCAAGGGCACCGAGGATATGGTCTCCGGCCACCCGGGGCTGGACGGCCTCCTGGTGGTGGACCGCCGGGGCCAGACCTGGGGCCAGGCTCTCAGGTTCATCCGGGACCTCAGGCGGCAGCGCTTCGACCTGGTGCTGGAACTTTCCGGCGGCGACCGGGGCGCCTTCTACTCCTGGCTCACCGGGGCGAGGAGCACGCCTCGGCTTTGCCCACCCCCGGCAGCCCTTCTGGCAGCGCCGCCTTGCCTTCACCCGGCTCCTGCCCCGCCCGCCGGTCAAAATGCACCTGGTGGACCAGAATTTGGCGGCCGTCCGGGCCCTGGGTATCGAACCCCTGAATCCCCGGCTGCAGTTTTTTTGGGATGCGGCCGTGGAGCAGAAAGTCCGGGACCGGCTTACGTCCTTGGGGCTGGCCGACAAGCCCTTCGCGGTGATGCATCCCGGGGCCGGCTGGCGCTTCAAGTGCTGGACCCCCGCGGGCTACGCCCGGGTGATCGAGTTTCTCCAGGGAGAGTGGGGCCTGCCGGTGGTGCTCACCGGGACGGGGGCCCCCCATGAGCAGGAACTGCTGGCCGCGGTGCACCGGGAGTGCCGGGCCGCGCCCGTCGACCTGACGGGCCGCCTGAGCCTGAAGGAGCTGGGGGCCCTCATCAGCAAGGCGCGCCTCTTCTTCGGCATGGACAGCGCCCCCATGCACCTGGCCGCGGCGGTGAACACCCCGGCGGTGGCGCTCTTCGGCCCCAGCGGGGTATTCAACTGGGGTCCCTGGGGCGAGGGCCACCTGGTGATCAAAAAAGACTGGGATTGCCTGCCCTGCGGCCGGGACGGCTGTGAGGGCACCAAGGTCAGCCGCTGCCTGGTGGAACTGACCCCGGAAGAGGTGCTGGCGCAGATGGCGCAACATTTTGGCCAAATATAGGGCGGCCTTGGCCGACCAAAGGGCAAGCGTCCTAGGTGCTACTCGCCACTATTATGGCAGGCGAGGCGGCATCCCCTGCCAGGGGTGCCCTTATGCCACTGCGATCAATAAAGATAAAGGCAAACGTAGGGGCGCACCTGTGTGGCGCCCTAAGGGGGGACACACAGGTCCCCCCCTACAAAAATTGTCCGTGGACAGATAACCCGTTTGATTCGATTAACCCTGATTAACAGGCGTAGCGGCCCAGGAGGCAAACCATGGCCAGAGTAGTGGGAGACGGACTGAAAGTCAATGTGGCCCGGAAACCCGGGGAAGAGCAGATCATCGACCTGATGGCCCTGTTCAACCAGAACCCCAACAAGATCATCGTGGTGGCCGGGACCGTGGGAGAGGGCGGCGCCCCCAACACCTGCCCCGTTTCTCTCATCTACGCCAAAGACGAGAAAACCCTGCTGGTGGGCCTGCTCCGGAACAGCGGCACCTCCGCCAACCTGCGCCGGGACGGCCGGGTCTCCCTGGAAATCATCGGCCCGGACGACCTGGTCATGGGGGTCCAGGGGACCATGCGCCTCGTCAGAGAGCCCATGGCCATGAGTGACGCCATGGCCATCTGGGAGATGCAGGTCACCAAGGTCAAACAAGACACCTCCCCGGCCCAGCGGGTGGTCCAGGGGCCGGCCTCGATGCCCCGGTCGGACAAGGCCCAGGCCTTCGAGCAGGCCGCCTTCGCCGAACTTAAGGGCGGGGTTTAGGCCCTTGGGGAGAGGAGGCAAGGGGCTATCTCACGCCCTGTCCCCCTCCCTCAATCCCTTATAAATAAAGGATGTAGCCGCAGGCTTGAGCGTGAAACACCCTGCTCAAATCCCCCTAAATCCCCCTTTTTCAAAGGGGGACTTGAAAACGGGGTCCTTCCCCCCCTTTGGAAAAGGGGGGCAGGGGGGATTTTTCATGGCCGGGGATGAACCGCCACTGGCTCATGCCCGCTTAACCTGCGCCGGCAACCGGCGAGAGGCCGATCCACCACGTGATAATCATATGAAGATCGCCCTCATACGACAGCGGGTGACGGCCACCGGCGGGGCCGAGACTACCCTGGGTTACCTGGTCCGGGGGATGGTTGCGGCCGGGCACGAAGTCACGGTGTACGGCACGGACAGGGAGCCCGAGGCCCGGGCGGCCCTGGGGCCATCGGTGGCCTATGTCCGGGTGCCGGTCTGGGGCGGCAAGACCCTGAGGCTCATCTCTTTCGCCCTGAACACCCGCCGCCTCATCCAAAAGGCCGGGTCCCAGGTGGGGTTCAGCCTGGAGCGAGTACCGGGTCTGGCGGTCTACCGCGCCGGGGACGGCTGCCACCGGGAGTGGTTGGCCCGCCGCGCCCCCTACCTCTCCTCCCCGGCCCGGGCCGCCCAGAATTTTAGCCTCTTTCACCAGGTGATGCTCAGCATCGAGCGGCGGCTCTTCGCCGACCCGGGACTCTTGCGGGTGATCGCCAACTCCCGCCAGGTCCGGGAAGACATTCTCCGGCTCTACGGGGTGGACCCGGCCCGCCTCCGGCTCATTTACAACGGCCTGGACCGGCAGCGCTTTCACCCCCTGGACCCGGGCGACGCCGCCGCTCTCCGCCGCCGCCTGGGGGCCCCGGAGAACGGCCCCGTGGTGTTGTTCGTGGGTTCGGGCTTTGAACGGAAGGGTTTGCCTTATCTTTTTCAGGCCTTCGGCAGTCTAAAGGATAAGACCAGTCAGTTATGGGTGGTGGGCAAAGGAAATGTGGCTCTCTACCGACAGGCCGCCAAAGGGCTTGGGGTGGCGGACCGGGTCAAATTCTGGGGGCCGGTGACCGAGACCGCGCCGTTTTATCAGGCCGCCACGGTGCTGGCCCTGCCCACCCTCTATGACCCGTGCAGCAACGTGGTGCTGGAGGCCCTGGGCTGCGGCATCCCTGCGGTCACCACCCGGCCAACGGGGCGGCGGAATTCATCACCCCCGGGGAGAACGGCGTTATCCTCCCCCGGCCGGACGATATCGTGGGCCTCACGGCAGCCCTGGCCGCTTTTCTGGCCCGGGGCCCTGACCCACAAGTGCGAAGGGCTGCAACCGAGGCGGTGGCCAGCCTCAGTTGGGAGACGACGGTGGCCCAAACCCTGGAGGTGTTGGCGGAGGTGGGGCCGTAGGGTCGGCGATCTTTACTTACACCAGGTTAGATCTTCTGACAACCAGGCTTATGTTTATCGTCCTGAGCGGAGGACTGATCTACATATCAGGCAGTGCTTCAACGGTCTTCCTCCCTCCCCCTTGATGGCAGGAGGGGCTGAGCATGAGGCGTAAGCGTGACTGGTCATTCAAGTTTAATTTATCCCTGGCAGGGTCGCCACCTAAGCTGTCCACCCACCATGGGTGCACAGGAGGGAGTTATTGGAGCCGACATCTTGCCAGGCATCTGTGGGACACGACACTATACTTTTCGGGACCGGGCCCAGCAACCGGGTGATGATTTTAACCAGCCGGTCTTTGGCTAACCGCTGAAAGCTGACAACTCTTATGCTTGCTCTCTCTTTTGACGGACAACCCCAGCTCCAGGAAGTGCCCCGTCCCGTACCCGGCGACGGCGAAGTTCTCGTCAGGGTCCAGCTGGCCGGCATCTGCCGCAGCGACCTGGAAGTCCTCAAGGGCTACCACGGCTTTAAGGGCATCATGGGCCACGAGTTCGTGGGCCAGGTGGCCGGCCCCGAGGCTTCCCCCTGGCTGGGCCAACGGGTGGTGGGGGAAATCAACCTCGGCTGCGGGGCCTGCGACCTCTGCCGCCGGGGCCTGGCCGGGCACTGCCGGCAACGCCGGGTCCTGGGGCTCAAGGACCACGACGGCGCCTTTGCCCCCTACCTCACCCTGCCCGCGGCCAACCTCCACGCCGTCCCCCCGGAAGTCCCCGACGTCTTTGCGGTCTTCACCGAACCCCTGGCCGCGGCCCTCCGGGTCCTGGAAACCGCGCCGGTGTCCCCCGCGGCCCGGGTCCTGGTGGTGGGGGACGGTTCCTTGGGATTGCAGATTTCCTGGGTCCTGGCCCTGAGCGGCGCCGACGTCCACCTGGCGGGGCACCACCCCGAGCACCTGGCCCTGGCCCGGCCCCGGGGGGTCGCCACCTTCCTGTCCACCGATCTCCCCGCCGGGGACTACGACATCGTGGTGGAAGCCAGCGGCAGCCCCACCGGCCTGGAACTGGCCCTCGCCCGGGTCCGGCCCCGGGGCACGGTGGTCATGAAAAGCACTTACGTGGGCCGGTATCCCCTGGACCCGGCGGCCCTGGTGGTCCCGGAGGTCAGCCTGGTGGGATGCCGCTGCGGTCCCTTTGCCGGCGCCTTGCGCCTCCTGAGGGACGGCCGGGTTGACCCCCGGCCCCTCATCCACCGCACCTTCCCCCTGTCCCGGGGCCTCGAGGCCCTGGCCTGGGCCCAGCGCCCCGGGGTGCTCAAGGTCCTGATCGATTGCCGGGAGGGAGATTAACTCGCCGGTCTTTTTCAGGCGGCGCCAGGGGCTTTACCCCGAATGACCGCGCCGAAAAAAATGATATAGTTAAATCGACTCTCTATGGAATGAATTCACGGCAAATGCTCTAAGATAGAGCACCTTACTGGAGGACATCCATGCGTCAGCGTTTAAGACAATTAGGGCTTGCTTTGGGTCTGGCGGCGCTCCTGCTGCTGGGAATCTGCCCGCCGGCCCCCCACCCGGCCCTGGGCGTCAGCGCCTTGGGGCTGCAAGAGGACTTCATCCATGTGGCCGAACAGGTGATGCCGTCGGTGGTGAGCCTCAAGGCCATCCGGGTGGTGACGGTGCAGCCCTTGGGCCCCCCGGAGGATTTTTTCCGGGGCACGCCCTTTGAAGGCGTGTTCCGGGAGATGGGCGGCCAGCCCATCCGGCGGCGCATGGTGGGCCAGGGCTCCGGCGTCATCATCGACCCCCGGGGCTACATCCTCACCAACAACCACGTGGTGGCCGGGTCCCAGCAACTCCAGGTGCACCTGAACGACGGCCGGGAAGTGACGGGCCGGCTGGTGGGCGCCGACCCCCGGTTTGACATCGCCTTGGTCCAGGTGCCCATCAAGGGCCTGAGACCGGTAAGAATGGGGGATTCCACCAAGATCCGGGTGGGGCAGTGGGCCATCGCCATCGGCAGCCCCTTCGGGCTGGAAAAGACCATGACCGTGGGCATCATCAGCGCCACCGGCCGCCGGGGCCTGGGCAAGGGGACCTACGGCGACTTCATCCAGACGGACGCCTCCATCAACCCCGGCAACAGCGGCGGGCCTTTACTGAACATCAACGGCGAGGTGGTGGGCATCAACTCCATGATCTCGGCCCAGGGCCAGGGCATCGGCTTCGCCATCCCCATCAACATCGCCCGGCAGATCATCGCCCCCTGGATGAAGTAAGCGGTGACCCCGGAAGAACGGGCCGCTCAGCTTGAGGCCCATTTTCACCAGGTCAGGGAGATTATCCGGGCCGAAGAGATGTGGGAGCGCGTGCCGGAGCGGGCCCGGGAGTGCTCCCCGGAAAACCTGGAGGGCCTGGTGAAGTTCGCCTATTTCGGCGGCTTCATTGACATGGCCGGGGTGCGCCGGCTCCTCGGGGTGGAAAAAGCAGCAAATGCGCCAGCTTCTGGTCAAGTGGTACGAGGAGGTCCGGGAGCAGGGCTGCTGGCTCTGCTAGCCGGGCAGTCATGACGCCGGGGCGGCGGGATCGGCGAGATTGCAGAGTCAAAGCCTCAACTCACCGTTTAGCCCGTGTCTCTCCCGCTGTGGGCTTACTCCCCTGTCAGGCCTGGGGCATCAGCAAAACCCTCAGACCTGCGACTCGGCCCGTTGCTAAGGGCCGAACTTGTGAACAGGAGGCCAGGCGCAGGCATCAAAATCATCGATCGCGTCACCTTTTTCGCTTTTACAACTATGGCTCCCGACAGCCAGCAGCGCCATGCTTATAAACCCCAAAAAAAATCCCAGAAACATCCCGCCGATAAATACCGTCAGGACCATGACAAGCCTCCTTCTCATCTAAACTTCAGGGGCGATGACTGCTGGCGGCCCCAAGCTGGTGAAACGGAGCCCCAACATTTCTCTTAAGCCATATAATAATCATCAACCTATCCCAAAGAAGTTAGCAAAAGTACCTAATTTCAGGTAGGCAAAAGTGCCTAGAGCTCTTTATAAAATTACCTGTTATTATGGCTCAATTGGTTATTGCCCTGGCATCCCGTCTGACATCTATCATCAAATAACTTGGCAGTGGATCTCCTGTGTCAAGCGGGTCCATCGTCAATCCTGCTTCGCCAAGCCTTTTTTCGGTTCCCCGGCCGGGGACGTAGAATTAAGAAGAAAATGTGCTCCTCCCGACTTTCACCAGTCTGCGAGCCTCGGGTTTCTGACCCTGCCTTCCGGCCATTTTTAATGCACTTCCTTTCAAAAGATAGTAAAAATATTTTCGCTTTGGGCCTATAATAGATTTATAAACCAGCCTCATCCAAGGAGAGCGCCATGCAGGAATATGTCATCCACCCTCTGGTGGTGGGGGTCAATGAAACGGACCAGGGCGTCATGACCTATCTCAAGGGCTACGGCAAGCGCATCTGGCTTCCCATCTACGTGTTTTACCTGGAGGGAGGGCCCGAGAAGATCCTGGTGGACACCGGCCTGGAGCAGTTCATGGTGCCGGCCGGAGTGGAGGAGCAGTACGGCATCAAAATCCAGGAGTTCGAAGAAGCCCTGGACACTTTCGGTCTCAAGCCCGAAGACATCGACATTATTATCCACACCCACCTGCACAACGACCACTGTGAAAACGACTACAAGTGCACCAATGCCCGGGTCTACGTCCAGAAGAAGGAGTACGAATTTTTTCGGGAGCCCCACCCGGTGGACCACCGCTACTTCCCCGACCTCCTGGATGACGTCGAGGTGATTCAGGTGGACGGGGATGCGGAGATTGTCGAAGGCATCCGGGTGATCCTCACCCCGGGGCACACCGTGGGGGGCCAGTCCGTGGTGGTCAACACCCGGGCCGGCCAGGCGGTGATCACCGGGTTTTGCTGCAACGAGGTCAACTTCCCCGCCTCGGGGCCGCCCATTCCCTCGGGGGTCCACCTCAATCTCATCGACGCCTATGAGAGCGCCCGGCGGGTCAAAGAAGTGGCGGACATCCTCATCCCCCTCCACGACCTGTCCGTGGGCCGGCAAAAGAGTATTCCCGCCTGAGGGGAAGTTATGAAATTTTTACCGAGGGCCTTTATATTTCTCGGTTCGATAAGTCAGGATGACGATATCCGTGGCGAGGGGTCCAGTGGCCCTCCCCTGACCACCAGACCGGGGGGATTGCAGCGATGCGGCATTTTCTCAAGCTTCTGGTAATCTTGGCCATGGTGGCGGCCCCCCTGGCAGCTGGGGCCCAGGACATTCGCATCAACCCGGTGCCGCCCGGCGCCAAACCCCAGTGGACCAAGGTCCCCGGGGCGCCCCAGGTCTCCTGGGCCCCCAACCTTCCCACCGACGTTTTCCGCTACCGCGGCAAATACTATTTTTTCTGGGGGAATTTCTTTTACCAGGGCCCCCGGCCCGAAGGACCCTGGAAATCGGTGAAGAAGGTTCCCGAGGTGTTTTATCAGGTGGGTCCCACCTATTTTAAGACTGCGAAAAAAGCCGGAGAAACTCCGGCCGCGCCCGCAACCCCCGGGGAGTCCGTGACCTCGCCCAAGGCCAAAATCATCGACATCCCGCTGGCTACCCCGCGGGAGCAGGCTTCCCCGGAGCCGGGGCCCGCCCCGCCCGCCAGCCCAGAGGGGCCGAAAACCCCCGCCACGCCCCCCAGGGTTATGTGAGGGCGGTGCCTTCCCACCGTTGCGACGGTTATTGGTAGGGGCGCACCTGGGTGTGCGCCTTTATTCTATAACAGACTATGGGTGGTGAAGAGGAGGGTTTGCGAGGCGTTGACGTGCGAAAAATTCCCGGTCATCCCCTCAGACAACTCATCTTGATAGCTCTGCGGCGAGCCATTTTGTCATCCTGAGTGAAGCGAAGGATCTCGTATTTTTTGCGTGACTTATGAGATTCTTCGGTCGCTCCACTCCCTCAGAATGGCAGGTAAGAGGACTTTTGCAGCAGTCTCATCTTGCTATTATAACTCGAACTTGGCGGCAATGGGGATGCGCCGGCCCATGCCGAAGGCCTTGGAGGTGATCTTCAGGCCCGGGGCCGCCTGCCGCCGCTTGTACTCGCTTCTGTCGATGGTGCGGATGACCCACTGCACCGTTTCCGGCTCAAACCCCAGCTTGACGATGTCGTCGTAGGCCCGGCCCTCGGTGAGGTAATAATTCATGATCCGGTCCAGGATGTCGTACGGCGGCAGGGTGTCCTGGTCCTTCTGGTCCGGGCGCAGCTCCGCCGAGGGGGCCTTCTTGATGATCTGCACCGGGATGATCTCCTGGCCCCGGTTGAGGTATGCGGCCAGTTCATAGACCATGGTCTTGGGCACGTCCGCCAGGACCCCGAGGCCGCCGCTCATATCCCCGTACAGGGTGCAGTAGCCCACCGCCAGCTCGCTCTTGTTCCCGGTGGACAGGACCATGTGGCCCTCTTTGTTGGAAATGGCCATGAGGATGTTGCCCCGGATGCGGGCCTGGATATTCTCCAGGGTCACCTCGATCTCCCCCAACTTAAGGGGCCCCTCCAGGGCTTCCCGGTAGCTCCGGTAGATGGGGGTGATGGGGATAGTCCTGGTTTTAACCCCCAGGTTGCGGGCCAGGATGAGGGAGTCGTCGATGCTGTCCCGGGAGGTGTAGGGCGAGGGCATCAACACCCCCAGGACGTTTTCCCGGCCCAGGGCGGCGGCGGCCAGGCAGCAGGTCACCGCCGAATCCACCCCGCCGGACAGCCCCACCACGGCTTGCTTAAAGCCGCACTTGCCCAGGTAATCCCTGAGGCCCAGGACCAGGGCCTCGTACACCGTGGCAATCTTCTCCTGGGGCTGGTACCGGCCCGGGGCGCCGGGTTGCGCCAGGTCCACGGTGACCACCGCTTCCCGGAATCCCGGCAGCACCGCAATGGCCTCCCCTGCCTTATCCAGCGCCAGGCTGCGGCCGTCAAAAATCAGTTCGTCGTTGCCCCCCACCTGGTTGACATAGACCAGGGGGACTCCGTATTTCCGGGCGTGGGGCTGGAGCAGCCGGTGGCGCAGCTCTTCTTTGCCCACCTGAAAGGGCGAGGCGGAAATATTGATGAGCACCGTGGCGCCGCGCTCGGCCTCCACCCGGATGGGGTCCAGGGGATAGAGGCGCCTGAACCACAGCTCCGGATCGTACCAGGCGTCTTCACAGACCGAGATCCCCAGGACCTCGTCTTTGAAGGGAACGACCCTGACCTCCCCGGCGGGATCGAAGTGCCGGGTCTCGTCGAAGACGTCGTAGGTGGGCAAAAGCGATTTGGCCTGGCGCAGCCGCACCTCTCCCTGGTGGATCAGCACCGCACAGTTGCACAGGCCTTTGCCCGTGTCCCGGCCGGTGGGCTGGGGCGCCCCTACCAGGATGCCGGTGTCGGGATACCGGGCCGACAACTCCACCAGGTGCGCCAGGGCCTCCTGGACCTGGCGCAGCAGGGCCGGCTTTTCCAGCAGGTCCCGGGGCGGATAGCCCACCAGGAAAAGCTCGGTGAAGACGATCAGGTCGGAGTTCTGATGCTCCCGCTCCAGGGTGGCGACAACTTTGGCGAGATTGCCGCGCACGTCCCCCACCACGGGATTCAGTTGGGCCAGGGTGATCTTCATGGGCGTGGGTTCATCTCGTTTCCGGTCATATGTTACCCCGTCATGCCCCACTATACCACAACCCCGACGCCCCTGAGGAAATGAAAAATCCCGCTTCACACCAACGATCATCTCCCTATGGACAAAACGCAGTATGGAATTGCCGCGCCATCGACCTCGGAGATGACATGTAGGACAGCCGCCCCCGGCTGTCATAAAGGGAATTCCTCGCAGAAAGGTGCGTCGTGCAGCCTTATAGCCACTCGCCAGCCAGCGGCAATTTTCCCGTAGGGGCGGACCGTGTGTCCGCCAGCTTCTGGGACCAGTCGCAGGTCCGCCCCTACGATTTTTCATTTTCTCTGTCGGTTTGATATCGAGTCGCAATCAATTGGCGACAAAGGTGTCTCGCCTGGGCTGGCGCAAGCGAAACGTCCATGACCTCGAGTTGTCACTCCCGAGAAAAATCCCCCTGCCCCCCTTTATAAAGGGGGGAATCGGGCGTCCAAAGTCCCCCTTTTTTAAAGGGGATTAGGGGGATTAAAGGTACGGTAAAGCCCGTCTGCAAATAATTGCCTTTTGAACGCAACTCGGTTTGATACCGGCAGGGCGCCTGAGACCTGTCTGACAGATTTCAGTTTTTAATAAAAAAAGGGCGCAGCAGCCGCGCCCCTCTAGAAAATCAACGCGGCCGGCGCCGCCGCTTAATCCAGTTCGAACTCCGTGCGCCAGTCTTTGGTATCCTGCCAGGCCGGCTGGTCCTGCTTGCTGAACAGGTAGTCCCCCAGGACCAGGTAGTCCATTTCGGTGCGCATGAAGCACTGGTAGGCGTCTTCCGGGGTGCAGACGATGGGCTCGCCCCGGACGTTGAAGCTGGTGTTGACGATGAGGCCGCAGCCGGTCAGCTCCTTAAAGGCCCGGATCAAGCGCCAGTAGCGTTCGTTGGTCTCCTGGTGCACCGTCTGGATGCGGGCCGAGTAGTCCACGTGGGTGATGGCCGGCACGTCGGACCGGAGGTGGTAGAGGCGGTCAAAGAGGTCCAGGTCATCATAGCCGGGGGGCAGGGGGTTGCGCCTCGCTTCGTTGACCGGCGCCACCAGCAGCATGTAGGGGGACGGCCGGTCCAGTTCGAAGTAGTTGGCCGTTTCCTCGTGGAGGACCGACGGCGCAAAGGGCCTGAAACCCTCCCGATACTTGATCTTCAGGTTGAGGCGTTTTTGCATCTCCGGGTGCCGGGGGTCCCCCAGGATGCTGCGGTTGCCCAGGGCCCGGGGCCCCCACTCCATCCGCCCCTGGAACCAGCCCACCACCTGCCCCTTGGCCAACAGGGCCGCCACGTCCCGGGCCAGGTCGGCGAAATCGGGGAAGCGCTGATAAGGGGCCTGGTGCCGCCGAGCCACCCGGAGGATTTCATCGGCTCCGAATTCCGGCCCCAGGTAGGAGCCCTGCATATTGTCCATCCGGGGATAGGGCACCAGGCGCTCTTTACCCTGCCAGATGTGCCAGGCCGCCAGGGCCGCGCCCAGGGCGCCGCCGGCGTCCCCCGCCGCGGGCTGGATCCAGATGTCTTTGAAGGTGCCCCGGCGGATCAACTTGCCGTTGGCCACGCAGTTCAAGGCGACGCCGCCGGCCATCACCAGGTAGTCGGCCCCGGTGAGCTTCTTGGCGGTCTCCGCCAGGCGCAGCACGATCTCTTCCGTGGCCTGCTGGACGGCCAGGGCCAGGTCCATGTGCCGCTGGTCCAGCAAGGTCTCCCGAGGCCGGCGCGGCACCCCGAACAGGGATTCCCACTTATCGTCCCGGCACATGGTGAGGCCGGTGGCGAAGTCGAAATAATCCATGTTGAGCAGCAGCGACCCGTCTTCCCTGAGGTCCACCAGTTCGTCCAGGATCAGGGACTTAAAGCGCTTAACCTGCTCGGCCTCGGGGTTGCCGTAGGGGGCCAGCCCCATGAGTTTGTATTCGCCGCTGTTGACCTTGAAGCCGGTGTAGTAGGTAAAGGCCGAATAGAGCAGGCCCAGGGAGTGTGGAAAATGGAGCTCCCGCAGGATGGTGAGCTCCCGGCCCCGGCCGAACCCGATAGTGGAGGTGGCCCACTCCCCCACCCCGTCCACCGTCAGGATGGCGGCCTCGGGAAAGGGCGACGGATAAAACGCCGAGGCGGCGTGGGACAGGTGGTGTTCCGGAAAGAGGACCGGGGGGTCGCCGTCCCCCACCTTGGCCAGTTCTTCTCGGAGCATGGTGCGCATCATCAGCTTTTCTTTGATCCACACCGGCATGGCCGACAGGAAGCTCCGAAGCCCCCGGGGGGCGAACCCGTGGTAGGTCTCCAGCAGGCGCTCGAACTTGAGGTAGGGCTTGTCATAGAAAGCCACGGCCGCCAGGTCGGAGAGCGCCAGGCCCGACTCCGCCATGACATAGGCCAGGGCGTTGGCCGGGAAAGCGGGGTCGTGCTTCTTGCGGGTGAACCGCTCCTCCTGGGCCGCGGCGATGATCTGCCCGTCCACCAGGAGGGCCGCGGCGCTGTCGTGATAAAAAGCCGAGAGGCCAAGAATCGCTTCGGACAAGCTGTTATCCCCTTAAAAGATGGTGTAGATGAAGGGGGCGATGGCCGAACCGCTGGCGAAGACCATCAAGGCCCCGAAAAACAACAGTGTCAAGATAATGGGCAGCAGCCAAAACTTTTTCCTCACTTTGAGGAACCCCCACAAATCTTTAACAAAATCCATGGTAAAACTCCTTGTGCTCGGCTCTAAGACCTCTCAATGCCGCGCTTTGGTTGATTCTTTCCCCGAATCGCCCCGTTTTCAGGTGCAGCGGGGGGCGAGGGGAAACCCCGGTCAGGGAGGATTAAACCCCGACGCCTTGGTTCAATAGGGGTTCGCCATATCTTTCCCCTGGACGGGTCCCTCCCGCACCTCGAATACCGAATCCTGGCCCTGTTTCCACTTCTTCAATTGCAGCGCATCGGCTCCGGTCCAGCGGCGGATGACCCCGATAGGGGTCACGATCAGGAAGAACACCACCGTCAGGAGTACCCGGGACATGACGCTGCTCAAGAGATGGGAGAGGCCGAACCAGAGCCCGGCCAGGGGCTTAAAGGCCTTGGGCCAGGCCATGGTGATGATGAGCAGCACGAGGCTTACGGGCAGAAACTTGGGAAACTTGCCCCAATATCCCAGGAGCAGGCAAATCAACACCATGGCCATCCCGGTATCTTTGGCTTGCTCCGGGGTGGACTTCAGCCACCGGGCCACGGGGTTGCCGCCTTTCAGCTTTTCTGTCGCCATGCTTCTCCTCTACAGTAGACTATTCCCAATTTTTAATTTTATCATGAATAGGCTTTTTTCCGCAATGTTTCGCAAGGGTCAGAGACCCGGTCCAGGAGGGGGAGCCCCGGTTGGTCCACTTCTCAAAAGGTCGGGCTAATCCTTGGTTTTTCAGACTTTCAGCTGCCGTTGGCTTCACTGCGCGGACTTATTGCCGCCGCCGGCTTTGGCGCGAAACCGCTCACATCCCGCTCAATCCCAGCAGTGTCCGGTTAGGAAATTGCTGGGAGGTCCGCCCCCTCACCCCAGCCCTCTCCCCCCGAAGCATGGGGAGAGGGAGTAGATGATTTTGCCAGGTTTAGTAACCATAACATATTAAATCTAACCACTTTTCCCCTCTCCCCAATGGGGGAGAGGGTCAGGGTGAGGGGGAAGTAATCTTCTCAGCAAAAAGTACATGAGCAAATTTATGAATAGTTGGACGACGTTTAACGAGCATTATTGCTTTGCAAAAACCTAACCGGACACTCCCCCTCAATCCCCCTTTTCACCGGGGGACTTGAAACCGGGGTCCTGCTCCCCCCTTGGGAAAAGGGGGATAGGGGGGATTTTTCGTTGCCAGGACGTGCCCGTTCAGCCTTCGTTCGCATGGACTGGAAAGCCCGGTCCGCCGGTTTGCTGGCGCCTTTGCCTTCCCCTCCCGCCGGTTTCCTGGCATAATAGTAACCGAACTTCATAAAAAATGCGTGAAATTCGCCGATCATTTCAGGAGACGCAGGAGGGACCATGACCAACATGATACCCGATCTGGAAGGCTATTTCCGGGGCCTGGCGCCGGACAGCGATGCCTTGCTCCGGGAGCTGGAAGCCGAGGCCGAGCGCGAGTCCATCCCCATTGTCGGCCCCGTGGTGGGAGAACTCCTCTTTGTCCTGGCCCGGGCTACCGGGGCGGCCCGCATCCTCGAACTGGGCACCGCCATCGGGTATTCCGGCATCTTTCTGGGCCGGGCCTGCGCCGGGATAGAGGGCCGCGTGGTTTCCCTGGAATTGGATGAGGCCATGGCCCAACGGGCCCGGGGCAACTTCGCCCGGGCCGGGCTTACCGAGGTGGTGGAGGTCCGGGTGGGGGAGGCCCTGAAGTTGATGGCGGAGATGTCCGACACCTTCGACCTGGCCTTCCTGGACATCGACAAGGAATCCTACCTGCCGGCCCTGAGCCTCTGCCGGCGGCTCCTGCGCCCGGGCGGCCTCCTGGTGGCCGACAACGTCGCCTTCTCCGGGGCCGCGGATTTCAACCGGGAAATCCTGGAAAATCCCGCCTGGCGCGCCGTCCACCTCCTGAGCTTTCTGCCCCGCCACTCCCCGGAACATGACGGCCTGGCCCTGGCGGTCAAGCTGGCGCAGCCGGGCAAGCTCTGGTAAATGGAGGGGCATCCGATTTGAGACCTCGGCGGAAAGCCATTTTGTCATCCTGAGTGAAGCGAAGGACTCACTTATACGAGATTCTTCGGTCGCTCCGCTCCCTCAGAATGACAAGTGGGGGTAATTTCGCAGAGGTCTCAAGTTGCCGGCCAACAGCAATAACTTGCTGGTGGGGCGGGCCTCTGCGCCCAACAACCTCTCTTATTCGGAATCGTCACAGGCAAGGAAGGCTGCCCCCCGCATCATGGCCGCCGCCTACTGCGGCGCCAAAATCCCTTTCAACCGGGCCGCAATGATCTGCGCCGCCAGCTGCGACCCGGTGTCATTGAAGTGGACCAGGTCATAGAGGTATTTCTTGTTCTGGGGCACTTCCCGGGCCAGGTCGATGACCATGACCTGATTTTTCCGGCCCACTTCCCGGATGGTGTCGTTGAAGGCGTCATATACCTCTTTGAATTTCTGGTAACTGATGCCGGTCTCCTGGCCGTACCGGCCGATGTAGGTCGCCACCACCGGGTCCGGGTGGGCCGTGATCCGGTTGGCCTGGGTCATGAGCACCGGCACGATGCCCCAGGCCTTGCAGATACAGACGATCGTCTGGAGGTCGGCGGCAAAATCGTGCACCATTTTGGCCTGGTCGACGATCAGCTTTTTGCCCCGGGAGCTGGAGAATTCGTCCTCCTTCGGCTTGAACAGGCTCTTCTTCATCGTCTTATAGGCGTAGTTGAGATTGGGGATAAAAATTTCTTTCAGGAGTTTGCCCACCAGCGGCCGCTTCTTCAGGGTCTCCACGGGCGACCGGGCCTTATTGTTATTCCAGTAAGTCCCTTCGTACAGGAGGGTGCTCAGGTCGTTGATGTCCTCCATGAAGACCACGACGTCGGGTTTCAGGGGGATCACTTTGTTGATCAGGATATCGATGGCGTTCAGGCTGTTGTTGCCCGACATCCCGCCGTTGTAGGAGTTGATCTTGGCCCCCGTCTCCTGCTCCAGGATCTGCCCCGCCACGTAAGGCATCCGGTGGTCTTCATCCACAAACATGCACTCGGTGGTGGACCCGCCCAGGAACACGATGACCTTATCGGGGCGGTCATATTTCCGGGAAGGGGCGACAAAGCCGTTGTTATCTATGTTAAACCGGTACTTCTTGGTGAAGACATTGTCGGTGTAGGGCAGGTGATTCCGGGGAAAGGTCAGCAGCAGGCGGGTGCCGGGGCGGTATTCCTTTAACTTGGCATACCTTCTTTCAACTTCCGCCTCGAGGAAAATCCCGTGCTGGCGGTTGTTGAATTCCAGGAATTTCTCGGCGGCGAAGACTATGGCCAGAATGACAATCAGGGTAACCGTCGCCAGGGTTTTCTTGGGATGGCGCTGGAACCAGTTTGCGCCGGTATCGTTACGGAGGTCCGTCGTCATGGTCTATTCCCGGGTAAAAATCGGTCCTGGCTGGGATTTGAGCGATCCCATAAGCCCTCGCCAAACCGTTTTTTTGTCATCCTGAGCGAAGCTCATGGTATCAACTTGTTGAAATAGCTCTGGGTAATTTTGCCGTCGTGCTGAAATTGGCTCCCCAGTGATTGAACCGCCACCACCGGCGCCGGGCGGCAACCTGTCCGGGCCGATGGCGCCTTTACCTGGGAAGATGATAAAGCAAGGGACCGGGCATGGCAATCACTTTCACTGCCCGGGCAGTGCGTCTGAACGGTGCCCAACCCCGGAAGGCCAGGGCGCGCTCCGGCCGGAATTTTGGCCCCGGCCCCTCACTTACGGCGACTTTTCCGCACCGGCGGCGGCAATATCTGGTATATAGAAGAGGTTTCGGCAAGCTCACGCCTTGGGAGCTCCGGGCTTAAAATAATTAACCTGAAGGCCAGCGTCGGTCCCTTGATGCGCGATAGCAGCCCTACCCTACCCGGTCCGGGAGAGGTCCCCCCTCCCCGCATCCTCCAGAAGTTTGCCTACCTGCTCAGCGCCCGCTGGGTCCGGGAGGCCTTGCAAGCCGTCTTCCTCATCTACCTGGCCCGGCTCAGCTCCACCACCTACGGGGAGTTTATGCTGGCCATCGGCCTGGGCGGCATCCTCCTCTTGGTGGCGGAATTCGGTCTCAACCTGCCCCTGGTGTCCCTCCTGGGCCAAAAGGACGGGGATCAGGACGCCGCCTTGACCCAGGTGTCCCTCCTCAAAGGGGCGCTGCTGCTCCTGGCCCTCGTGGGGGTATTGGGCTTCATGGAGTGGCAGGACTACTCCCTGTCCCTCAAACGCCTCATGTTTATGCTCAGCGCCGGGGTGGGCCTGGAAGCCTTGTCCAACTCTTTTTTTGTGGCGCTGCAGGTCCGGGGCCGCCAGGACCTCCAGGGCAAGATCAAGGCCCTGGCCGCCAGCCTGGGCTTTGGCTACGGCCTCATCGCCCTGGCCCTGGGAGCCGCCCCCCTGGTGGTGGCCGCCTTTAAGCTTATCGAGAGCCTGGTCAACCTGGGAGGCAGCTTCATCATGATGCGCACCCGGGCCCGCTTCCGGTTCAAGTGGCCCTCCCTGGGACGGCTGGGGTCCACCCTGAAACTGGGCCTGGTGTTTGCCCTCATTGAAGTTTCGGCCATCCTCTACAACAAAGCCAATCTCTTTTTCCTCCAGAAGTACGCCGGGGCCCACGGAGTGGCCCAATACAGCGTCACCTGGCAAACGGTGGACGGCATTTCCGGGCTGGTCTCCAACGTGCTCCTCCAGAGCATCCTGTTCCCGCTCTTCGTCCAGCTCTGGGAGGTGGACCGCGCCAAGGTCTCCCAGTTGGCCCAGAATACCGCCCGCTGGCTCCTGGCCGCCGCCATGGCGGTCATGTTCGTGCTGTTCATCGAAAGCGACCGGATTATCACCCTGGTTTACGGCCCCAAATACCCGGACGCCATCTGGCTGCAACAGCTCCTGGCGGTGACCGTGGTCTTTGCCTTTATGCACAACCTGGCGGCGTTTCTCATGATCAGCATGCGTCTCCAGCGGTTGCTCCTGATCTTTTACCTGGGCGGGCTGGCCTTCAACCTGGCCTGGTGCAGCCTGGTCATGCCCCGGTACCCCCTCATGGGGGCGGCCCTGGCCATGGTGCTCACCAAGGGCGGGGTGGCCTTCCTCACCGTGTCTTTCTGCCAGCGCCGCCTGGGGCTCATTTTAGGGCGCCCCCTGCTCCAGTTGGGCCTGGCCGTCCTGGTGGGCGCTCTGCTCTACCTGATGGGTCACGGTCGCCTGCCCCGGGAAGTAGCCGAAGCCCTGGCCCTGGCCCCCACCCTGCTCCTGGCGGGGCGGTGGTGGCTCCGGCGGAGAGAAACGCCCTGAGAATCACGGCTTATACCGGGTTCGTTTTCTAGGGGCGGGTTTTAAACCCGCCCCTACGGGTGATGTCACTAGGTTATTTGAATGATTGGTTGCATTTCAACGGGGACTTGGCATGAGGGGTAAGAAAGGTTACTCATTACTCCTGGCCTTAACGAGCCCCCGGTATTTTCCTTGACAGGCCTGAAGGCTATCTGGTAAGTGATTTTCAGGTTGCAAGGCTTGGCCGGGTCGAGGCGCCCGGCCTTTATTTTATGGTGAGGCGCTCCCGTCGGGGAGCATGACACTCACGAGGAGAACTTGATTGGCCACCCTGATGTTGGTCTCCATGGCCCTGGAGATTGCGCTCCTGCTGGTGCTGCTGATTCACAGCGGCCCGCACGTGCGCCGGAGTTTTCCGGGGCGGGACCCCGGAGTCCGGCGCCTGGCCCGCCTACCCCAGGGTCGCCCTCATTGTCCCCCTGACCGGGAACTCGCCGGCAATGGAGACCGCCCTGGAATCTCTGCTCAGCCAGCCATACCCCAACTATGAAACCGTCCTGGTCACCCGGGACCCGGAGGACCCCGCCATTCCCCTGGTCCGGGCCCTGCTGGCCCGTCACCCCCATAGCCGCCACATCGTCAGCGGCCCGGCGGCCGGCTGCTCTCAGAAGAACCACAACATCCTGGCCGGGGTCGGGGCCCTGGACGACTCCGTGGAAATTCTGGTGTTTTGCGACAGCACCCACGAGGCCCGGCCAAACTTTCTCCGGGACCTTATTCATCCCCTGGTCACCGGCGCGGCCAGCCTGACCACCGGTTTCCACCGCATCATTCCCGGCGATGCCCGGGTGCCGACCCTGGGGCGGCTCCAGACGGTGCTGACCCTGCACCTGCTCCACGGTTTTGCCTTTATCGCCCTGCCCTGGGGCGGGGCCACCGCCATGCTCCGGTCCGCCTTCCACGATTATGGCGTCGCCGGCGTCCTCAGGACCAAGGTGTTGGACGACTTTCCCCTGGGGCAGCGCCTGTTGCGCTTCGGCATCCGGGCGGTCCCCGTGGCCACCGCCATCCTGGACACCCATCTAGCCGGCCAGAGCCTGGATGACTGGAACACCTGGCTGACCCGGCAACTGTTATACCTGAAGTACTGCCTGCCCAGCGTCTGGCTGCCCTCGGCGCTGGTAGTGTGGGTGCTGGGCGGGCCCATTCTCCTGGCGGCCGCCGCCGGGCTGGGGGGCCTGGCCGGCCTGGTGTCCCCGAACCTGGCCCTGGTGAGTCTGGGGTTTTTGCTGGCCTTGACCGCCATCGGGGCCTGGTGCCGCACCCTGGTCCTCCCGCGGCCCCCCCTGGGGCCCTGGCTCCTGGCCTTCTATGTCAACATTTTCATGGCCTGTTGGTGCTACCTCAAGACCTGGCGCACCGATACCATCGCCTGGCACGGCATCTCCTACCGGGTAGCCTGGGGCGGCAGGGTCCGGCAAATTATCCTCAAACCGGGACCAGAAAGGAACCCCTGATGCATCCGGATCTGTCAAGACCTCACGCCACCCCTTACCCCGGTTGACCCCGGGCTCCCCCGGCTGCCCGGTCCTGACCCTATGGCTAAAATTCTCTACGGAGTCCACGGCATCGGACACGGCCACGCCGTCCGGGCCCTGACCATTGCCCGGCACTTCCCCGAGCACGAGTTTCTCTTTCTCAGCCACGATACCGGGGCCGCTATCCTGGGCCAGGAATTCCCGGTGGAGGAATGCCCCAACCCGCCGACCATCGTCAGGGGCCACCGGGTGGACGTCGCCGCCACCCTGTTCGCCAGCCTCAAGGTCAAGTGCCAATCCCGCCGCTATCTGCGCCAGGTTCTCGACCTCATCGACCGGTTCCAACCTGACGTGACCATGACCGATTATGAGTATTTTCTGCCCCGGGCCTCGCGCCAGGCCGGCATCCCCTGCCTCTCCATCGATCATCAGCACGTCATCACGTGCTGCCGCCACCGGGTCCCCTGGACCCAGTATCCCAGTTATCGCTCCACCAGCTACGCCGTGGGCTCCCTGTTCAGCCGGGCCACGGATTATCTGGTGATCTCCTTTTTCCAGGCGCCGGTGAAACCCGGGGCCCGGGCCAAAATTCTGCCGCCGCTCCTCCGGGAAAGCGTCCTGGAGCGCCGCCCCAGCCTCGGCGACCACGTGGTGGCCTACCAGGGCTACACCACCTTCAAGCGGTTTTTCCCCTTCCTGAGCGCCATCCCCTCCCAGGTGATGGTCTACGGCTTTAACGAGGAGCGCACCGAAGGCAACCTCCTCTTCAAGAAAAACTCCGAGACCGGCTTCCTGGACGACCTGTCGTCCTGCCGCTACGTGGTCTGCGGCGGCAGCCACACCCTGGCCTCCGAGGCCCTGTTCTACGGCAAGCCGGTGATCTCCTTCCCCATCAAGAACGCCTTCGAGCAATTTTTGAACGCCTTGTATATCGACCGGCTGGGATACGGCCGCTATTTCACCGGTTTTCGTCCCCCGCCCGAGATCATCCCCGCCTTCGAAGCGAGCCTGGACCGCTACCGCGCCAACATCCAGACCGGCAATTTCTGCGGCAACCAGCAGATATTCGCCCTGGTGGATCAGTTCATCCGGGAGAAGAAACTGGATTATTGAGGGGGGAAAATACTTCAGTGCTTGATGGATTGCGTAATACCAAGCAAAATGCTCAATGGCAAATCCGGGCAGCCATATCCCCCACTGTCCGCCTAAGATAGGCCAAGACAGTGGCTTTGAAGTCCTTTGAAGGCTTACCTGTGCAATCCAACTGATCTGAGGCGAACGCTAGAATCTAGGATGCACTCATGTTCCGCCCCAACTTATGGTCGCCCGCGCCAGTAGCGCCCCGACAACCTTTTAATCCTTGTGACCGCGCCCCGGTACCAATAGACTTCCGGCCGACCATTTCCCTCAAAGCCACGGAGGGTGCGCCCTGCGCACCCTGGAGACGCATTGGACTGAGCCGGCCTAGGGCTCCTGGTGCGGCCGCGCCGCCCCCTCCAGCAAGCGCCTTCAGGCGCGTGTAATTTTTCCGGGAGTCGAACTCCCGGGCCACCAGGGTCCCGGCCCCGCTCCGCCCGGCGCCGGGCTTCCCCCGGGTCGGCCAGGGCCGCGGCCACGGCCCGGGCCAGGGCTTCGGGGTCCCCCGGGGCGGTCAGCCAGCCGGTATCGCCGTCTCGAATGACCTCCGGGATGCCCGAAACCGCGCTGGCCACCACCGGCACCCCACAGAGCAGGGCCTCCAGGATGACGTTGGGGATGCCGTCCCGGTCCCCAGAGGGCGCAATCAGGCTGGGCATGACCAGGAGATCGGCCCCGGCCATGAGCCGGGCCACCTCCCGATGGGGCACCGCCCCGGGCAGGCTCACCCGCGGGGCCAGCCCCTCCCGGTGGATCACCTCCCGGATTTTTCCCCGCTCCGGGCCATCGCCGGCCAGGGTGAGGTGAACCTCCACCCCCTGGGCCTGCAACAGGCGGCAGGCCTTCAGGAGCACCGGGAAACCCTTCTTGGGGACCAGGCGGCCCAGGGCCAGCAGCTGAAACGGCGGTCGCGCCGGGGGCCGGGACCCCGCCGCCGGCGCCAAAGAGACGCCGTTATAGACGTTCACCACTTTCCCGGCCAGGCGGGGACAGAGCTCCGCCAGGTACCGCTGATTGGTGCGGGTATTGGTGCGGATAAATTCCGCCGCCGCCATCTTCTCGGTGAGCGCCCCGTCGGGGGGATAGAGGTCGTGGGCCCGGCCGCTGAAGCTGAAGGGAATGGCCGGAAAGCCGCGAGGCCACCCAGGCGGCGGTGGCCGGGCCGTTGGCCCAGGGGGCGTGGATGTGGCCGATCCCGTCGGCCGTCATGACCCCGGCCAGGTGCACCCCGGCCAGAGCGGCCCACAGGGCCTCACCCCCGGTCTCGAGGCTGCGCCACCGGCGCACCATGACCCGGCGCCAAAACGCCGCCGCCTCCGGCCCCCAGGTGCGGCCCAGGCGCAGCCGGTCCCGGACCAGGCTGGGCAGCGCCGCCGTCCCCAGGTGGCGCACCGGCGCCAGGACCTCCGCCATCCCGGCGGTGGCGGCGGCGGGCCGCGGCCCGTAAAGCGTGTAAACCCTGACGTCCAGGCCCAGGCGCACCAGGGTGTTGACTTCGTCCAGCACAAAGGTCTGGGAAGGTTCGGGAAACCAGAGGAGCAGGTAGGCCACCCGGGGTCCTGGCATCACGAGCCTCCCACCGGCGCCAGGAGGCGGCCCAGGACGTCTTCGTAGCGCCGCGCCATGGTCTTCAGGGAAAAATCACGCTCGGCCCGCTGGCGCCCCGCCTGGCCGAAGGCCCGGCACTGCTCCGGGTTTCCCAGCAGCCGGCCCAGGGCCGCGGCCAGTCCGGGGACATCTCCCGCCGCCGCCAGCCAGCCCGTCCGGCCCGGGGTCACCAGCTCCGGCACGCCCCCCACCGCGGTGGCCGCCACCGGCAGGCCCGCGGCCATGGCCTCCAGAATCACGTTGGGCAGCGCCTCGGTACGGGAACTCAGGGCCAGCAGGCCGGCCTGCCGGAACAGCGGCCTAAGGTCCGCCTGGGGCGGGATGAACCGGAAAGAACCCGGCGGCAGGGTGGCCTCGGCCAGGCGCCGGGCCATCGCCAGGCCCGGCCCATCCCCCACCAGCCACAGTTGCGCCTGGGGAAAGGCCGCCACCGCCAGGGCAAAGGCCCGGATCAGGGTGTCGTGGTCCTTGTCCGGCACCATCCGGGCCACGCAGAGCACCACCCCGGGATAAGGCTGACGCGACTCCGGGGCCGGCTGGAAATAATCCGTATCCACCCCGTTGGGGATCATGGTAAGGCGGGCCTCGGGCACCCCGCAGCGCCGGGTGAGCACCTGGCTGATCGCGGCGCTGTTGCAAATGATGTGGTGCGCCAGGCGCCAGAGCCAGCGTTCGTGCTGCCGCCGGGGAGCGCCGCCGCCCCGGCAGTTGCCCACGATCACCGGCACCCGGGCTATCCGGCCCAGCACCCGGCCCCAGATATTGGGCACCACGGTAAGGGGCATGAGCAGGTCCACCGGCTGCTGCCTCAGCCGCCGCCATAGCCGGGCCAGGGCCGCCGGCCCCACGTGCTCCTGCCGGCCCAACCGGACCAGGGGAAGGCCCCAATCCCGGGCCAGGGGGGCCAGTTCGTCCCCCGCCGCCAGCAGCCAGACCTCCACCTGAAACCGGGCGGGGTCAAGCAGCCGGGCCAACTGCAACGCCTGGCGCTGGGTGCCGCCGAATTTCAAATCCTGGAGGAGAAAAACCAGCCGGGCCGGGCGGCCTGGAAGCGATGGATTGACGGAAGGATTATGGGGGAAGTCACCGACTACCCTATCGTCCGATAGAAGGTATCAGGGGCCGGCGCCATAACGGATTCTCCTGATGCAGCAAAATCCTGGACCGGAAGCTCTCAGATGCAAAGCCCATGAGGTGACACGCCACTAATATCCCATCAGTCCGCAGCAGCGGGAGCAGACGGGCATCAATCCCTCGGTGGTGAGGCTCTGCCTGAACTTGCGGTAAGCCGGGGAGTTCCAGAGCTCGGTGATGGTGGCCTCCTTGATGTTCCCCACCACATAGTCGTGGTAGTCCCGGCAGGGCGAGAGGTCCCCGTTGCTGTTGACCTCCACGGCCTGGAAGATGGAGATGCACTGATTGAAGCCAAAGTAGTTCTGGTGTTCGGTGTAGTAGGAGCGCAGGTTGTCCTCCCCGGTAATGGCGGGGATCAGGGTGACCGCCGGCGCCGTCCCCGGCCGGGACCGCTCCACCACCGCCTCGAGCTGGCGGTTCAGTTCCCGGTAGTCATCCGGCTTCCAGCCCCCCACCCAGCCCCGGGGCCGCGCCGGCGTAAACCCGAAGCGCCGGCGAAAGTCCACCTCGTGGGCCTCGCAGCGCTCCGCATCGATCCACCAGGACAGGTAAAAGACAAACAGGTCCACTTTGTCGCGGAAGGCCTCGTAAATGTCCACCAGGTGCCGGAAATTGGCCTGGGAAATAGTGGTCAGCGAGGCCACCAGGGGCAGGGTGCTGCCGTAAGCCCGCTTGGCCTCACCCACCGCGGCCAGGGCGGCCTGAATGTCGCCGAAGTTGTCGGCCCCCCCCACCCCCGGCCGCGCCTGGTTGTGGGTGACGGCGTCGGGGCCGTCGATGGACAGCTGCAGGAGGAACATGGGCGCCTGCACCAGGCGCTCGGCCGCCGCGGCAATCCGGGTGCCGTTGGTGGCGATGGCGGTGGGCAGCCTCAGGGCGCTGGCCGCCTCGATCAACTCCAGGGAGCCCTCGTAGAGCATGGGTTCGCCGCCCCAGAGGTAGACAAAGGGGTGGTGGCCGTGAGCGCGTCAGATCCCCCAGGACTTCCAGGTAGCGCTCCAGAGGGACTTCGCTCTGCTTCAAATGCCGCAGATTCTGGCCGTGCAGGAATCCCTGGTCGCCCCACTGGCCGCAGGTGTGGCAGCGCAGATTGCAGAGGTCGGTGATGCGGAAGCTCAACTGCCGGATTTTGTTGGCTTCTCCGGTTTGGGCCCGGGGATAGAGCACATTGAAGAGCCACTTTTCGCCCTGGAGAGTCGCCAGCTTGGAGCCGATCCAGGGATGCTTCGCCAGACGCCGGAAGTTTTTAACTATCACTCCCAGCGAAATCCTGCTCTTTGTGCCCATGAAAACCTTGTGCCTCGGCATTAGTTATTTTGTTATAATAAACGGCGCGGGGCCCCGCGAGTCCCGATTTGCCAGCCATTATACTCCAAGACGGCGGAATCCCCAACCCCCTTGCGACAGTGGGGAAAGAATGGTCTTGACAAGCGCCCCTGCCCGGGACAGAGTCCTTAGCAACGGGTGGTGACGGTGTCTCGCCGCCTCATGATGGCCAATACGGCGATTCGCGGCTTCGCAGGCTGCTCTTAAGTCCCCCTTGGTTAATAGAGAGAAATTATCATTGCCTCCATATGCGTTAAGGTGCGCAAACTGCAAATTCCCCTAAACCCCCCTTTCAAAAGGGGGACTTTACTCCCCCACTTTGAAAAAAGGGGGCGGGGGGATTTTTCAGCCTCGCGGGTAAAGCATTGGTGGTTCATGGACGTTTAACTACTGGATTCAACTACCCTGGTTCCTCCGGGATGTGCCCCTAAAATGCTGGCCCTGGTCTATCATCGCTCCGTAATCCGCTACCTGCTGGCCAAAGGCCTGAACCGCTTCTGGCCCCGGACCTTCTTTGCCGGGGTGGCGCCCCTCAAGTTACAGGAGATCGACTTCAGCCCCCCCGGGCCCGACTGGGTGGTGCTGCGCCCCCGCCTGTGCGGCATCTGCGGCTCGGACCTGAGGCTCTTAAAAGGGGCCGAATCTTTTTTGCTGGAGCCCTACGCCTCCATGCCGGCGGTGCTGGGGCACGAAGTGGTGGCCGAAGTGCTGGAGGCCCCCCCGGGGTCGGAATGGCGGACCGGCGACCGGGTGGTGGTGGAGCCGGTCCTCCCCTGCGCCGTCAGGGGGGTGCCGCCGTGCCGCTACTGCGCCGAGGGAGCCTACAATCTCTGCGAAAACTTTCTTAACGGCGAGTTGGCCCCCGGGGCGGTTCTGGGCTTCACCCGGGGCGTGGGGGGCGGCATGGCCGACATGATGGCCGCCCACCCCAGCCGGCTGGTGCGGGTGCCGGACAACCTCCCCGATGAGGTGGCCGTCCTCACCGATTCCGTGGCCTCGGCCCTCCAGCCGGTCCTGGACAACTTGCCCTGCCGACCGGGACACCGTGGTGGTCTATGGCGCCGGCATCATCGGCCAGCACCTGGTCCGCCTGCTCCGGGCCCTGGGCTCCGGGGCCCGGGTGACGATGGTGGCCCGCTACCCCTTCCAGGCAGAACTGGCCGCAGCCGGGGGAGCCGATGTCGTGATGTCCAGCCCCGGCCGGGCCCAACTGGGAGAGGCCGTGGGGGCCCGCCTGGTGCCCACCACCCTGGGAGGCGGCAACCTCGAGGGCGGCGCCGACCTGTTCTTTGACTGCGTGGGGAGCACCACATCCCTGCAAGAGGGGCTCCTGACCCTCCGGGGCCGGGGGACCTACGTCCTGGTGGGCACCGCCGGCGCCCTGGGGCCGGTGGACTTCTCCAGCCTGTGGTTCCGAGAACTCAAGCTCACCGGCTCCTCCATGTACGCCCACGGCGTCTTTCAGGGCCAGAAAGTCCGCACCTACGAAAAGGCCGTGGAGTTGCTGGCCCGGGGGGATTATCCCTGCCAGGGGCTGATTTCCCACCGCTTCCGGCTCGCCGATTACCGCCGGGCCTTTCAGGCGGCCTTTGACAAGCGCCGCCATCAAAGCCTCAAGGTGGTTTTGGACCTGAGGGATTGAGGACATCAGGATCACCCATGAAACTGGTGATCTCCATCGACGTGGAAGAAGAAGGGCTGTTTTTCGGCCGCTATCCCCGCACGCCTCCGGGGGTGACCAACGTGGCGGAACTGTCGCGCCTTGAATTCATCCCCCGGGATTTCGGCCTGCCCCTGACGCTCCTGGTCACCTACCAGGTGGCCCGGGACCCCGCCGCCTGCCGGGTCCTGGCCCACTGGCGGGATCGCTACGGCGCCGAAATCGGCCTCCATCTGCATCCCTGGAACACCCCGCCGTTTGCCGACCTGCCCGACCCGGAACCGGTGCGCTCCGAACGCCTGCCCCGGGGACTCCTCCGGGACAAATTTGCCAACTTGACCACCCAGGTCAAGGACGCCCTGGCGGTCACGCCCCGGTCCTTCCGCATGGGGCGGTTTGATGCGGGCCCCCAGGTCTTCAGCCTCTTGCCGGAGTTCGGCCTGGAGGTGGACAGCAGCGTGGCGCCGCTGACCCGCAAAAATCCCGATCCGCGGTTTTTCCTGGCCCCGGCGGACCCCTTTCCCCTGGGCGACGCCGGGCCGGCGGGCCAGCCCCTCCTGGAGGTCCCCATCACCATGGTGCCCGTGGTGGCCGGGACCCCGGCGCTGGTCGCCCGCCTGGCCGCCACCCTGCCGCCAGCCTGGGGCGCACCGCCTCCAAAGCTTCTTCCGCTATGGGGCCGTCGCCGGGGTGCAGCCGGCCTGGTATCCTCTGGCGTCCATGCAACTGGCGGCCCGCCTCCACCGCCGTCGGGGGGGCCGGGTGCTCACCCTGTTTTTCCACTCCTCGGAACTCCAGCCCGGGGCCAGCCGGCTCTTTCCCACCGAGGCCGCGGTCAGCCGGTTCGTCGGGAAGATCCGCACCTTCCTCACCTGGCTGGTTGAGACCGGCCCGGTGGAGGGGGTGACTCTGGCGGCGTTGGGGGAAGATTGGCGGCGACGGGGAAAGCGGGAGCCAGTCAGATTAGCGGGCTCAAGGGCCCCACCGACCTTTGAACCTGCCCTTCACGGGCTCGGAAATTTGCCGGCCACACGATCTGAAACGCAGTGACGGCTCCCAGTTCATTCAGGGGAAGCCCCCGGCGGCGGGGGGACAAGGCTGGCCTGGTCCGGGGCCGGCTCGGTATAATAATCCTTGGGCATCAGCCCCTGGCCCTGGGGGGAGAAGATGCGGCACTGGGCCCAGCCCCGCTTCTGCAGGAAAAATTTCACCGAGGTCGCCACCACTCCCAGGCCGTATTTCACGCTCCGGGGAAAATTGATGGAAGAGGCTTCCTCGAAATAGCGGGTGGGACAGGAAACCTCGCCGATGGCAAAGCCGAAGTAAATGGCCTGGGCCAGCATCTGGTTGTCGAAGACAAAATCGTCGGAGTTCTCCCAGAGGGGAAGAGTCTCCAGGACTTTCCGGGAAAAGGCCCGGAAACCCGTGTGATATTCGGAGAGTTTGGCCCCCAGGAGCAGGTTCTGGAACAGGGTGAGCATGCGGTTGAAGACATATTTATAGGCGGGCATGCCCCCCTTCCGGGTTTTGCCCCCCAAAATCCGGGAACCGATGGCCACGTCGTATTCGCCGCTGGCCACCAGACCGGCCAGGGCCGGGATGATCTTGGGGGAATACTGATAATCGGGGTGCACCATCACCACGATATCGGCGCCCATTTTCAGGGCCTCGGTGTAACAGGTCTTCTGGTTGCGGCCATAACCCAGGTTCCGCTCATGCAAAAAGCAGCGGATGCCGAGCCTCCGGGCCTCCTCCACCGTCTCATCACAGGAGGCGTCGTCCACCAGCAGGACTTCATCCACCACATCAAAGGGGATGTCCTGGAAGGTGCGTTCCAGGGTCTGGGCGGCGTTATAGGCAGGCATGACCACCAACACTTTTTTCCCGGCCAACATACTTCACTTTCTCCTGGTTACCTGATATAAATAAAGGTTAATAATGCTTATGAGTGGGCCGACACGGCGAATCTCCTGCACCTGACCAGTAATCGGATAGCTCAAGCCAAGCGGGCAGAAAGATCCTGTCTGGTAACTCCGGCCTATTATCTGAAGTTCATACTAAGATTTTTCCTAAAATGCAAATCTCTGGACGTTAACAGTGTGGCAATCCCCGGCGAACCGGCGGCCATGACCAGGTCGGAAAAGATTATCTGGATCTTTTTTGCCGCCACCTGCTGCCAGTTGGCCTTGCAGGGCCCGTCCTTCTTGTTGGCGGCCGGGGAGAGATCCACCCTGTTTTCGGGCCTGTGGGGCTTTCTCACCTTGATTATGGCGGTTGTCTTCGGCAAGCGCGGTATGCCCGGTCATTGCGGAACTCAGAACCGGGAGAGATTTACCTGGTAGTTCAAAAACGCTGACTGGATAATAACCATTCCCAGACCATCAAACATTCAGCCGGGTGCGGCGCCGCACCCCGGGGACCTAAAACCGGCGCCGGCAAAGCTTAACCCGCTCCTGGTGTTACTCCTGTTGCTGGCGGTGCCGGTAATAATCTTCTGGAGACCGGGGTTTTTTTATATTTTGGATGATTGGACTGCCCTCATCCAAATGGCGAAGCTTCCTTTCGGACAATACCTCGTCACCCCGGATGGCGAACAATGGTTCCCCTTCTTTCACCTGCTTTACTATGGCCTGGTGAAAATTGCCGGAGAAAATTACTCTCTCCTGGTTCTGATCAATTGTCTGGGTACCGGCGTCAATGCTTTTCTGCTTTATAACTTTTTCCGGCGGCACTGGGAGCCTGGCCTGGCTTTCACCCTGAGTCTGCTCTACGTCATGGCCGCGGTCCATCACGCCACTGCCTGGAATGCCTTTTATTTCGGCTATCTTGTGAGCCTGGGGTTTTTTCTGGGGGCGCTGCTCCTCACCGACCGGTACCTGCACGACCCCTCGGGGGGCAAGCTCTGGGGCATCGGCGTGTGCGCCGCCCTGTCCATCCTCTCCCACAATTACCCGCTGCTCGGGCTCGCGGCTTTACCCCTTTATATTCTCCTCATGGGGGAAAAGTCTCCTGGCGGGCCTTCTGGGCCGTTGCCGGGGTGGTCGGCCTGGTGTGCCTCCTGTTCGCTATCGGCTATTTCCGGTTCGCGGGTCTCCACGCCGCCGCCAGCCGTAATTTTCAGGTATTTGCCAGTCTGCCCGGCCCCGCCTATCTGGCGCATCTCCTATGCGGCGCCCTGGTATCCCCCTTCCTGTACCTGTTTTGGGGTCATTACCACTTTCCCATCCCGGCTTACATCGCCGGGGTCGGCTTGTTGACCGCAAGTGTGGCGGCAATCTGGCTGTGGGGCGAGAAAGCGGACAAACGCCTGGCCATTTGGGCCTTGTCGGCCAACGTCCTGCCTTTCTTCCTGGTCTCCCTGACCCGGTATCAGCGCTCGGTGAGTCAGGCTTTTGTGCCCCGTTACGACATCTTCACCTTGATCGGTGCCCTGTTGTTAATCGGCATTGCCTGGCGCCTGCTGGCCGCCAGGCTGCCGTCCCGACGGTGGGCCGGGGCCCTGGGAGGGGTTATCCTGGCAGTGATGGTATGGGGCCAACTCAGCAGCCTGCCGATTTGGACCGCCAAATTCCTGGAGATGAGCCAGTTGGCCAGAAAGTGCTATGTCGTGCTCAACCACGAGCCACCTGACCCCCAGTCCATCACGGCGGAGAGTTCCGGAAGTTTTGTCCCGATGCCTATCCCACCATCACCCCCGGCCAGGCCCGCGGCATACGGCGCCTGCTGGGCGGGGTCCCGGGGCCGTCATGATTTTTTCCGGATGCCAGGGCTACCCGGGTCGAGGCGTGCGGGGATGGCCGCGGTGCAGGCCGGGAAACCGGATCATGGCTCCCGGTGCTTAACTTTTGGATCGCGGCTGCGGTCTAATGAGTTAAGTCTTGAGCCGAAAGACGCGGGGGTGACTCGTTTTCTGGTGCTGAGCCCGGGAGAGCGAAGCCGGGACAGGCCTCCGAATTGTACGGTAAATTTCACTTTCCGCCGGGGCCTGGGCCGGAACTTTAGCCCCCCGGGAAATTTTTTTGGAACCCAAACCAACAAAAAAATGTTATGATTCATCATATTTGCCGATATATCCTGAGAAAAGAGATTTTTTTTGCCAAAAATTGGATTCACTTGTGGTAGTATGCATTGATGTCAATGGATGGGGTGGGGGAGTTTATCTCTTTGATTAATACAAATCCCATTGACATTTTCTCAAGATAGAAATAAAAAGGTGTAAACCTACCGGAGGGGGAGGGGGTAGAATCCTTTTATGAAACTAAGAAATCGCTGCCAACCTTTTGCTCTTATGGTCCAAGACGCCAGGGAACAGGGGTTTTATCCTTACTTCCGGCCCATAGACCGATCTTGGGGCACGGAAGTGGAGGTGTCGGGCCGGCGTCTGATTATGATTGGGTCCAACGACTACCTGGGATTTACTCACGATCCCAGAGTGATTGAAGCAACGGGCGAGGCTGCTCGTCGCTGGGGGAGTGGACCCGGGGGATCCAGATTCCTGTGCGGCAACCTGACCTTGCATGAAACCCTGGAGGATCGACTGGCCGCCTTTGTCGGTAAGAAAAAGGCGGTGGTCCATGCTACCGGGTTCACCACTAATCTGGGGGCCATTGCCTGTATGCTGACCCCCCAAGACATCATCGTGTGTGACCGGGAAAACCATGCCAGCATTTTCGAGGGGTGTCAGGCCTCCCGGGCTCGGTTGATTCCCTTTGCCCACAACGATGCGTCGGCGGCAGCCCGCAAGTTGGCGGCAGCCCGTCAAAAAAACTCCAACGGTTGCCTGTTCCTGGTCACCGAAGGTGTGTTCAGTATGTCCGGGGATCTGGCGCCTCTCGACGAACTGGTGGCGCTGAAGAAAAGTCACCCGGACCTGCTGGTCTATCTGGATGACGCCCATGGGTTGGGAGTGATGGGCCAGGGGGGTCGGGGAACGGCCGATCATTTCGGGCTCACACCTGAAGTTGACTTTATCATGGGCACCTTCAGCAAAGCCCTGGCTTCCATCGGTGGATTCATCGCCGCCGACGACGACGCCGTGTTGGAGTATCTGCGGCATCATTCCAAACCGCTCATTTTCTCCGCGGCCCTTCCGGCCAGCAATACCGCCTCCGTCCTGAAGTGCCTGGATATCCTGGAAGAGGACCCTGACCGGGTCAAACGCCTCTGGGACATCACCCGGCATGTTCACGCCGGATACCGGGAGATCGGGCTCATCACCAAAAACTCAAAATCCCCCATTATCCCCATCTACATCGGAGGGGAAGAGAAAGCGGCTCTTTTTGCGCGTGACATGTTTGATCACGGAGTTTTTGCTTTGCCCGCGATCTACCCGGCGGTTCCTCGGGGGCAGGCAGTAATCCGCACCGCATACATGAGCACTCACAAGGAAAGCCAGATTAGCTACGTCTTGGAAATCCTGGAAAAATTGGCAAAAAAACATCGTATCCGGGCTTGTGACTTGACGCAGCAGGACGCTTTTTTGGAGGAGAGTGGGTTTACCACGACCTATCCCGGTGCTAATGGCACTGCCATCAACATGCTGGGCGATTAATTGGATATTATGAGGGGGGACCAGGCCTAATGAGGTTTAATGACCTCATGCGGGTTAGTTTGCGCCAAGTGATGCGCCATCGCCGCCGCTATATCGGGGTGGTGTTGGCTATCGCTTTGGGCGTAGCTGGGTTCCTGAATATCGTCACCATGAGCCGGGAGGTCAAGTCAAACTTCAACGAGAATCTTGACCTGATCGGCGGGGTCACCATCCTAAGGGTTTATTTCGATAATCAGCGGTCTTACCGGCCGCAATGGTTCCGGTCACAGACCGTCGCCGCCCTTAAACGCCTCGACGGTGTGAAGGAATTAAGTCTCACCTCCTTCAAGTACGGCCAAACCAATTTCCAAGGCCAGCACTATCACCTTCAGCACCATCGCGGTGGATGAAGGTTTCTGGCAGGTGCGCAATTTTTGGCCCCTTACCGGGCGACTGTTCGGTCCGGACTCCGTGGCCGGGCACAAACGGGAGGTCGTTCTCGGGGCCGAACTGGCCAAAAAGATTTTCGGCAACACCAATATCCAGGGCCAAGACCTGGAGATCAACAAGGAGATCTATCGGATTTCCGGGGTGTTGGGGGGAGTTACCGATAGCGCCTTGGCCAGCGCTGCCTTTCTGCCCCTCACCACCGCCGAGGACCGGTTCCCGGGCAGGCTCCTGGCCGACCGTCTCTATCTGCGCTGCAACACCTGGGATGATGTCGGCCCCGTAGCGGCGGCAATTGCCGGGGTCGTAAAATCCTACCAATCCCCCGAGGAACTTCACGTCGAAGTCGGTTGGGAAGCCTTAAAACGAGTCCAACTGCTGGCCTGGTGGATCGAGTTCTTAATTTACCTGGCCACCAGCGCTACCTTTCTCCTGGGGGGCGTCGGCATCTGGAATGTGATGATGGCCGCGGTCTCCTCCCGCACCCGGGAAATCGGGTTGAAAAAGGCCATGGGCGCTGAAGATCGAGATATCCTGGCGCAATTTCTCTCCGAGGCTCTCTGTCTGAGCCTGGGCGCGGCCCTCTTAGGGGCCGGGCTTGGCCGCATCATGATGGAGATATTGAGTCACGTCATCGGGAGCCGTCCGCCGGAAGATCTCTTTTTATTCGGGGTGACCCTGGCCATTCTGTTCGCGGTGGTCATTGGCGTAGGAGCTGGCCTCTATCCTTCAATCCGGGCCAGCCGCATGGAAGTGGTATCCGCCATCCGTTATGAATGAGTTGGATTCTGCCAGCCAGGTCAACGGCGCCTTGATCCGGGTGACCGACCTGTGCAAGACCTATGACAACGGCGTCGATCAGATTCACGTACTCCGAAACGTCAACCTGACGGTCTTCCCCGGAGAGATCATGGCGATCATGGGTCCTTCCGGGTCCGGGAAGTCCACCCTGCTCTTCATCCTGGGAATCTTTCTCCATCCCACCAGCGGTTTCTATTTTCTGGGTGGTCAGGATGTGCTCGGCATGGATCGCAATGCCCAGGCGGAATTTCGCCGCCGGCGAGTGGGATTTGTCTTTCAGAGCTGTGACCTGTTGGAAAACTCCACCGTCTATGAGAACCTGGAATTCCCGTTAATCTATTCCGGAATTGATCGGCGGGAGCGACCCGAGCTTATTGCCGCCGCCCTGGAACGCGTCAACCTCGGGCACCGGATTCATCACTCTTCCAATCGCCTTTCCGGGGGCGAGCGCCAACGGGTGGCCGTAGCCCGGGCCCTGGTCAACCAACCGCGAGTCATCCTGGCGGACGAACCCACCGGCCAGCTCGACCGGAGCCATGGCCAAATGGTCATGGACCATTTTGCGGAAATCGTTAGTGATGGCAAGACTTCCATCATAGTAGTAACGCATGATTCCGAAATTGCCACTGCGTGTACCCGGATTAGCTCGATACGAGATGGCGTCCTTTATGAACAATGAACCTGCTTACCCAGAAAACCCCAGCACGCATGGCCACCGTAACCGGCCTCGACGGTTGCTCTAGAAACGCTATGGTTGACCCCGCCGCACAGGGACGGGGGCTCCGCCCTGCCTTGTTGGGTTGCGCCCCCTGGATTACCGCCACCCAGACCTGCCTGCTTATCGCCATGCTGGTGATGGCCGGCGGCGTAATGGGCTGGTGCCAGCCGGCCCGGTCCGCCGACCAGGCCCCGGCGGCCGTGACCCTGCCCCCTGGCACCCAGTTGAGCTTTGATGAAGCCGTCAGGATCGCCATAACCCATTCTCCGTTTTTTACCAAAAGTTCCCTCGAGATCGACGTCCGGCGGATGGACGAAACCGACAGCCGGTATGGCATGGTTCCCCCTTTGACCTTCACCACCACGTATTATGTTAATCGCCCCTCGTATACCGGCAACAGCAAGCCTTACAGTATAAATTTTTCTACGGATCCATATAACCCCTTGGGGGCCTACTTTACCCTCCAGGCCCAGAAGTTGGTCACGCAAGTGGCTATTCTGACCCACCTCCAAGCGATTTCCCAAGGTCTGCAGCAACTGGGGGAATTACTACCTGCAACTGGACACCTTGCAAAAGCAGGCCGCCTGTCAGACGGAGTTGGTTCAGATCTCCCGGGAAAACCTCACCTATGTGGAAAACCGCCTGAGCATCGGAACGGGTACCTCCCTGGAAGTCAAGGTGGCCCAGCAGCAATTGGAACTGGCCAAGGGAGAACAAGAGGGGATCGCCTTATCCACGAAGCGGATTTTAGCCGACCTGAAAAGTTTTCTGGGATTGCCCTCCACTCAGAATTTCACTCCCGACTTAAGGGACAGTAGGCGCCAGGTGCTGGGCAGTTTCGACCCGGCCACCGCAAGCCTGGAGCAAGCCAAGGACCGCTCTTACGAACTCAAGGCATACGAATTGAAAAAACAACTTCAGGACTATAATATCCGCCTGGCCAAATCCAAGGTGTTGCCCACGTTTGTCTTCACCACACAGACGCCCTCCCCCTTGAATGTTACCAACGGCTCGGGCCTCTATGTCGGCCTCGGTCTCCAAATCCCGGTGTGGGATGGCTTCAAGCGCATCCGGAACGTCTCCCGGCAAAAAACCGTCTTGAAGCAGATTGGGGCCGAAAAAGCGGTAAAAGAAAATAATTTGCAGGACAAGTGGCTGAGCAATTTATCGACGATTCAAGAAAATAGCGTGACCCTAAAAAATTCCCGCACCCTCGAAAATCTGGCCCAGCTCAAAGCCAGCCAGAACGATGTCCGCTACCAATCCGGGGAAGCGCCCCTCACGGTAGTCCTGGAAAGTCGCAAAGAGGTTCTGACCATCCGCAAGGACACGCTGCGCCGCAGGCTTGGATTATGACAAGGCCGTTCTGCAACTTCGGGAAAATTCTGGAGACTTAGGTCATACCTATGTGGATGAGAACTCTTGGCAGAAGTAAGTGGGCGGTCTTAGGCGGCTGGATGTTGGCCATCTACCTGGGATTAAGCATCCCGGGCGCGGGATTCGCCGGAGAAACCCCGGTCACTCAGACCACCCCGCCTCCTTCATCCGGCGAGTCCGAAATCATCTTTACCGGTAAATTATTCTGCTCCCTGAAACGCCGCATCGATCTCCCCTTCAAGGGGATTATCACCTCCCTGCAGGCCCATTCCGGACAGCAGGTAAAGGCCGGGGATATCCTGGCGACTTATCGCCTGGCCCCGGAAGCCCGGATGGCGATTCAACAGCGTCTTTCGCCGCCGCAACTGGCTGAGGCGGAGATGAAACTGGCGGAAGTGCAGCGGAATATGGTCCCTCTGGCAAGCAAACAACGGGAACTCTCCCAGTTGGTCCAGAAACATATGGCCCCTGCCGATAGCCTGGCCCAGAATAACAAACAACTGCAATTTGCTCAAGAGGAACAAGGCGACCCTTCAGGATAGGCTGAAAAAGGACCGCCAAATGGCCCACCAAGACCGCGAGGCCTTGGGTGAGTTGTTGGGTACTTCGTTGAAGTCCGGCCAGGTCCCCCGGGAAGTGAGCCTGAAGGCCCCCATCAGCGGCTACGTTATCTGGGTCAACCCCGAGATTCGGGTGGGGGCTGAACTGCCCCCCATGCCGGCCGCCTTTCAAGTAGGGGTGATGGACCCCATGCTCCTGCGGGCCCAGGCTTTTGAAATCGAGGCTCTCCAGGTCAAAATCGGCCAACCGGCCGAGGTGACCCTGGACGCCCTGCCGGGAAAGAAATTCCAGGGCAAGGTCAGCCGCATTTCCTGGTCCTCAATCACCACCGGCCCTGACCAGCCTGCCTACTATGAAGTGGAGTTAAGCGTCCCCAACCCCGACCTGGAATTAAAAGAAGGCTTGAAGGCTCGCATCGTTCTGGGCAAATCCGAGTAAGAGGTCTATTGATGAAGTCAAGCGGGGAGATTACGGTTTCTCCCGTTCAGAATGACGCGTCCTTTTGGGAATTTCTCCGCCTGCCCTGGCATATCTATCAAGGGGACCCTTACTGGGTGCCCCCTATTCTCTCCCAACAGCGCCAGTTTCTGGACCCCAAGCGCGGGTCCTTCTTTGAGATCGGCGAGGCCCGGTATTTTTTGGCCTACCAGGATGGCAGGCCGGTGGGGCGCCTGTCCGCCCACATCAATCGGCTCCATGACTCCTGTCACGGCCCGGAAACCGGCTTCTTCGGGTTCTTCGAGTCTATCCCGGACCAGGACGTGGCCGCGGCCCTGTTTGAGGCGGCGGCCGCCTGGCTGCGGGAGCGCGGCAAAACCCGCCTGGTCGGACCTTTGAATTTCGGCATCTACGATGAGATGGGGCTGCTGGTGGAGGGGTTTGAGACCATGCCGGTCCTCTTCCAGACCCACAACCCGCCCTATTATCAGGACCTCCTGACCTCCCTGGGATTTGTCAAGGCCATGGATTGGCATGCCTACAAGATCACCAACCGGCAGGTCGACCTGGAAGCCATGCAGCGCCAGTATGACAAGATCATGCACGGGCAGGATATCGAGATCGCCACCTACAACCCCAAAGATGTCGACCGCCGCGCCGACGAGGTCTTTCACCTGTTCAATACGGCCTGGGCCCCCAACTGGGGACACGTGCCCCTGACCCGGCGCCAGTTCGATGAGATGTTCGAGATGGTCAAACCCTGTTTGCGCCCGGGAATGGCTTATGTCCTCCTGGATGACGACCGCGTGGCCGGCTTCGCCATCAGCCTGCCGGACCTCAATCCCCTCATCCGGAAGTTAAACGGGCGTCTGACGCTCTGGGGCAAACTCCGCCTGCTCTATTGGGCCAAATACCGGCCGGTCCACAAGATCCGGGCCATGGTGGTGGGGATCAGCCAGCCCTACCAGCGGCGGCACCTGCATCTGGCCCTGCTCCTGCGCTCCTATATCTACCTGGTCAAGCACACTCCCTGTGATATGGCTGATCTTTCCCTGATCCCGGCCAACCTCAAGCACTGGATCAAGGTTATCATGGCCGTGGGCGGCCAGCGCTACAAGGTCTTCCGCGTCTTTGAAAAACCCATCTGAAACCGTGGAACTCCAGAGAGGCTGGACCAGGGACCCCTGGCCCGAACTGGCGGTGGCCCTGATTTCCGGGGCCGTCTTCGTTTTGGCGCACTTCCAGGCCCTGGTCAAGCCGTTTGTCATTAATGACGACGTCCGCCAGCAGCTCTACTGGATGCAGCAATGGGGGGACCCGGCCTTATTCCGGGGCGACTTCCTCACCGGCTATGCCAAGGCCTACGTCCCCTGGGGCGTCAAGGGTCTCTACTGGCTGGCCTCCTGGTGGGTGTCGCCGCTGTACTTCTCCAAACTCCTCCCCGGGTTCCTGTTCGTCGTCCTGGCCATCTGCCTCTTTAAGATCGGGACCCGCCTGGCCGACCGCCGCCTGGGGTGGACGCTGGTGGCCTGCTTCTGGCTGATGCCTTTCTTCCTGGACAACCTGTCCGGGGGTCTGTCCCGCTCCTTCGCCGCCCCGCTCCTGGCCCTCTTCTGGCTGGGCTGGCTGGCGCAGCGGCCCTGGGTCACCGGCGCGGCCCTCCTGCTCCAGGCCCTGTTCATTCCTTACATTTTCCTGGTGGCGGCCCCGGCGGCGTTGCTGGCCTGGCTGATGGCCCGCCTGGGCCGGGACCGCCCGCCGCCTTTCCCGGCCCAGGCCGCCCACTTCTGCCTTCTGGCCCTGGGAGCCGCACTGGTTATGGCGATGAACTTCCAGTTCAGCGCCGGCGGCTACGGACCTCTGGTGAGCGCCGCCGAGATGGTCAATCGCCCCGAGTTCTACGCCCATGGCCGTTACCGTATCCTGCCGGAGGGTTCCCTCTGGTGGGAACTCATCAGCCCCTGGGAATCCATCGCCCCGTTTCGGGAGTGGGGCCCGGTGGCCGGCGGCCTGGTCTGTGCGGGGCTGCTGGCGCTCATGGCGGCCGGGTTGCGGCGATTGGACTGGCCTGCCTGGCGGCAACGGCTCAAGCCCGCCTGGTACCTGGGAGTGGCCTCCCTGGCGCTCTATTTCCTGGCCCGGCTCTTCCTGCTGAAGTTATTCGTCCCCGACCGTTATCTCATTTACACCTTGAATCTCTTCTTCTGCCTGGGGCTGGCCCTGGGTGTGCATGGGGCGCTGAGGGTGTCGCGTTGGCCCCGCGTGTGGCGATCCTGGCCCTGGTGACGGCCGCGTCCCTGGGCGCCTGGCGCCTCCAGGGGGTCGGGCTCAAAGATTACTCGGCCTACCGCGCCGTTTATGCCGCCCTGGCCGAAACTCCCAAGGATGCCCTCATGGCCGGCCACCCCAACTTGATGGACACCATCCCCACCTTCGCCCAACGCCGGGCCTTTGCCACCTATGAACTGGCCCACCCCTGGAGCCGGGGTTTATGGGCCCAACTCCAGCCCCGCCTGACTGATCTCTTTAAAGCCTACTACGCCGCCGACCCCCAGGAGGTGGTGGCTTTCTGCCGGAAGTACGGCATCGCCTTTCTCATCGTCGATGACCGGCATTTCACCCCGGCCTTCTTGAAGGGCGGCTACTTTCTCTTTCCCGGGGATAAGCCCCACCTTCCCGGGGTACCCAGGGGGCTGGCCGAACGGATTTACTGCCCGTTTTTTGCCCCGTTCGACGAGCAGATCCGCCATCTTACGGCTGGCAGAGATCATTTTGCCCTGCTCTCCGACCCCAGTTTCCGATCTGTGGCCCTGGATCAGCATGTGCGCCTCATCGATATGCGCCCCTGGTTGACTCCAAAGCCATAATCCCCGGCGGAACAGTAACTTCTACCCACGAAATTTGCTGCCGTATCAAGGCCTTGGTCATTGGGCATCAAAATGTCCCCCTTTGGAAAAGGGGGATTGAGGGGGATTTAAAAATGAGCCAGTGAAAATGGATTTAGGGAAGAAGCTACACCTGCCCCAGGGCATACAGGGTGACGGGGTCATGGATCCCCTTGAGCCGGACCTCAAACTCACGGGAAATCGTCACCTCATGCTGAACCAAGTCGTACATGGCCTGGGAAACCACCACCTCCCCGCCCCGGGCCTGGGCCTGGATGCGATGGGCCAGGTTCACTGCTGACCCCACAATGCCATATTTGGCCCGGGTTTCCGAACCGATATTGCCCACCACCACCTCCCCGGCATGGAGGCCGATCCCCATGCGGAGAGGCGGCAATTTCTGGCCGATCCCCGCCAGGTTGACGCCCAGCATGGCCTGCTGCATCGCAAAGGCGCACTGCAACGCCTTCCGCCCCACCGGGGCCAGGGGACCGTCGAGGGGGTCAAAAAAGGCCAGGATCGCATCCCCCAGGAAATCCACGATGATGCCGTGATGCGGGCGCAACACCTCCACCATCCGGGAAAAATAGCCGTTGACCAGTTGAATGGTGGCCTCGGGGCTCAAGGCCTCGGCAATGGGGGTAAACCCCCGGATGTCGGAGAACATGATGACCACCTGCCGTTTTTCTCCGCCCAGGCGGCTGGCTTCCGGCCGCTCCATGAGTTTAGCGGCGATCTCCTGGTCCACGTAGCGGCCGAAGGTATTGCTGATGAAATCCCGCTCTTTCAAGCCCGCCACCATGTCGTTGAAGCTCAGGGTCAACTGGCCGATCTCGTCCTGGGAGCGAACCTCCAGGGGCTCGCCGTATTCGCCCCGGGCTACCAGGACCGCTTTCTTGGAGATCCGCCGGATGGCTGCGACCAGGGGCCCCACTCCCAGGCGGATGAGGACCAGACTCACCATCAGACAGAGGAGGCCGGCCAGAATATAGTAAAAACGAAAGTGCAGAATGGGGGCCATAATCTGTTTTTCCTGGGCATGGAGCATAATGGCCCAGGGAGCCCCTTTGAGCCGATAAAACCCGATCACCTGGTCGCTGCCCACCACCGTCCCATAAGGCTTCGCCTTCATCTCCTTGAGCATGGCCAATTCCAGGGGGTTTTGGGTCTCGCCCAGGCAGTGCCGGGATTCCATCGCCGGGTTGGTGTGGGCCAGAAATGTGCCGTTGTCATTCACCAGACAGGCCATGTAGGTGTGAAGCCAGCCGGCGGCGCGCACCCCTTCCATCAGATAATCCAGTTTTATCGACACATCCAGACGCCCCAGGGGATGACCTGCCCCATCCAGCAGCGTCGATCTCAGGCTGACGGTCTTATGATCCGGGGGATAAAAAAACTGGGGCGGTGCGACCTTGGCCACCCGGGGGGCCAGGTCTCCGCCCCCCCTGCCCTCCTGGACAATCCCGGCGCGGCCCGGCCGCGGCTCCCGCCACTCCAGGCTGACCTGGCTCACCCCCGGCTGCTCCCGCAACTTTTTCAAGATCCAGTGCTGGTTGTCCGTCCCCTGACGGTCACCGCCGGTGTTGGCCAGGGCCTCGATCCATTGCAAAGGATCATTCAGGCGCATATCCATATGATGGGCCGCCCGCTCCAGTCTGAGAATGGCGGATTCCCGCCACTCCTGATAGAGACTGCCCCGGATATAAAAATAGCCCCCGACCCCGATGGCCGTCAGGAAGGCCGCCACCGGCAGAATCAAACAGATTATCAGGCGCTGTTGGAGGGTCTTGATTGTAAACATGCGGTAGAAGCCTGTCAGGGGTGGCAGCCGGGCCGGCCGACTGCCCTGGCCGCGAGAAGAGCCCTGGTTCAGGATTTCTGAACCCAGGGGCTGCGGCAAAACCAGTCATAGGTCTTTTGCAGGCCCTCAGCGAGGGGCGTCCGGGCCTGCCAGCCCAGAGAGGTCAGGCGGCTGACGTCCAACAGTTTCCGGGGGGTCCCGTCCGGATAAGTGGGGTCAAGCACAATCCGCCCCTTAAAGCCGACGACCGCGCTCACGGCCCGGGCCAATTCCAGAATTTGCAGGTCCTCTCCCACCCCGATATTGATGATTTCTCCATCCTGGTAGCGTTCCATCAGGAAGACGCAGGCGTCGGCCAGATCATCCACATAGAGAAATTCCCGCCGGGGGGTGCCGGTGCCCCAGACCACCACCTCAGGGTCGCCTGCGGTTTTGCCCTGATGGAACTTCCGGATCATCGCGGGGATGACGTGGGAGTCCAGCAGGTCAAAATTGTCTCCCGGACCGTAGAGATTGGTGGGCATCACCGAGATAAAACAGGTGCCGTACTGCCGGTTATAGGACTGGCACATCTTGATGCCGGCGATTTTCGCCACCGCGTAGGGCTCATTGGTGGGTTCCAGCTTGCCGTCCAGGAGATAGTCCTCTCGCATGGGCTGGGGACAGAGCCGGGGGTAGATGCAGGAACTCCCCAGGAACAGGAGCTTTTTGACGTCATGGCGGTAGGCCTGGTGAATGAGGTTCGCTTCAATCATCAGGTTGTCGTAAATAAAGTCCGCCGGAAACGTGGCATTGGCCCTGATCCCCCCCACCCGGGCCGCCGCCAGGAAGACGTATTCAGGACGTTCCCGGCTGAAAAAATCGGTCACCGCAGCTTGATCCCGAAGGTCCAATTCGTCTAAGCTGCGGCCCACCAGGTTCTTAAACCCGGCGGTCTCCAGACGCCGCCAAATCGCACCTCCCACCAGACCGTGGTGCCCGGCCACATAGATCTTTGCATCTAATTCCAGCATACGCCTGATCCGCTCCCCACTATGCGGCGACGCCAGGCCGCCTTCTCATCCGGCTAATCCCGGGAATCAGTCTCGCCTCGGGAACCCAGGTTTTCCTGCCGCAACTGCTGCATCACGTCCTGGCACTGGCGCAGCTCCATCAGATCCTTGATATCGGCATCCACCATGAGGCGTACCAGTTCCCGGAAGCTGACCCGGGGCTCCCAGCCCAGGAGGCGCCGGGCCTTGCCGGCATCTCCCAATAAATAGTCCACTTCCGTGGGCCGGAAGTACCTCGGGTCGATCTCGACGAATTCCCGCCAGTCCAGGTCGGCATGGGAAAAGGCTTCTTCCAGGAACTCCCGGACCGAATGGGCCTCCCCCGTGGCAATCACCAGGTCTTCCGGGGTATCCTGCTGCAACATCAGCCACATGGCTTCCACATAATCCGGGGCATAGCCCCAATCACGCCGGGCCTCCAGGTTCCCCAGGTAGAGTTTCTTCTGAAAGCCAAATTTGATCCTGGCCACCGCCCGGGTGATTTTGCGGGTCACAAAGGTCTCCCCCCGGCGGGGGGATTCGTGGTTGAACAAGATGCCGTTGACCGCGAAAAGGCCGTAGCCTTCCCGGCAATTGCGCGTCATCCAGTAGCCATAGAGCTTGGCCGCGGCATAGGGGCTCCGGGGGCACATGGGGGTCGCTTCATTCTGGGGCGGCGGGGAGTCGCCAAACAGTTCGCTGGACGAGGCCTGGTAAAACCTGGCCTTGATGCCGCTCCGCCGAGTAGCCTCCAGGAGTCGGGTAACCCCCAGGCCGGTCACATCCCCGGTATATTCGGGGATGTCGAAGCTGACCCGCACATGGCTCTGGGCCGCCAGGTTATAGATTTCGTCCGGCTGGATGTTGTAGATCAGGTGGCTGAGCTGCCCGGAGTCGGTCAAATCCCCATAATGAAGAAAAAACCGGGCCCCCGCTTCATGCGGGTCGACATACAGGTGGTCAATGCGCCTGGTGTTGAAGGTGCTGGAACGACGCACCAAGCCATGCACCTCATAACCCTTGCCCAGAAGGAACTCGGCCAGATAGCTCCCGTCCTGCCCGGTAATCCCGGTGACCAGCGCCTTTTTCCCCCGACTCATCATGAAACTCCCTTTAATCCCTCTTGGCTTTTCAGCCATCCAACCTCAATAGGCGTGGCAGTCTTTAAAACCTCGTGGCTAACGGATCACTGTAACGAAAATCAAAGACACTATCCTTCCTAAAACATAAGCCTCATATAAAGAAAATAAACACAAAATGTAATAATACAAATATAATAAATAAATCAATTACGTCAAAATCAGGCTATTCCTTATAGCACTATATCGTTATGATACATATAACCACAAAGGACAATGTTCGTTAATGAGATATTTCTGTCAACTTATCCAATATATTATTAATAAAATAAATATAATGTCTTACAGAAATAACAAAAATTGCGTAATTATGCTAACGTCATAATTCCGCTAACTATGTTCAATGCAAGCAATAATTTTAGGTACAACTACGGCCCGGTCATATTCCCGGGCAAAAAGGTTTCTGGCCGATTCCCCTAATCGCCTGCGGTCCTCCGGACTCTTAAGCAAACCCTCGAGGATATTCGCGAGTTGGCCGGCGTCGCCTTCGGGGATAACGTAGCCGCAGTTTTCCCTGAGAATCGCTGCTGCTATGCTGTTCTCTTGATCCCCCACAAATACTGCCGGTCTACCCACCGCCAGTATCCCGGCCAGCTTGCTGGGCACGATAAATCCTTGAACTTTCGCATCCAGGGAAATCAGGTGGATATCACCGGCGGATAAGGTTTCCCTGAGCCTTTCCCGGGGTTGGTAGGGCAACATCATGATGTTTTTCAGGTTATGGGCCTGGCGGAAGGCCTCGATCTGGGTCTTTTTGGCCCCATCGCCGATAAAGACGAATTGGATCTGGTCGTTGGCAGACAGGGATAGGGCCGCCGCCAATATGGTTTCAAACCGGTGGCCAATCCCCATATTGCCGGAGTACATCACCACCAACTGGCCACTGGCAATGCCAATTTCTCGCCGAAACCCATTTTTCCCATGGTCCAGGGGAGTTAGCCTATTGCCGTCAGCCCACGGCGGCGTTATCGTCAGGCGTTCATCGACAACTCCCTTTTGCTTCAGAACTCTGGCCATACATTCTCCCAGGGCCAGGACGTGATCACACTTGACCAGCCCCTCTCTGGCCCAGCGGCCCAGGAGAGTTGGGATCGGGCCCCGCCGGGGGAGGGACCCCAGGGCTATGGCCAGATCAGGATAGAGATCGTCCACATGGTGAATTATGCGGCCACCCAGCTGCCGCTGCAGCCTTATCACGGTATTTAAAATAAGCGGCGGTTCGGTCATCACGAACCAGGCATCCGGCTTGACGCTGAGCTTTCCGGCAGCACCTAAAGCAAGATGGAAAGTAAGTGCATCCACCAGGCGCAGCCAGAAACGCCGGCGGCCGAAGCAACTAGTTTCCAGGCGGTGTATCCTGATCCCCTGCCAAATCTCCTCCTTCGGTAATTTGGCCTGGGGGTGATTGTATAATTGCCGGGAAGTAAAGACATGCACCTCATGACCAAGGGCTTGCAAGTCTTCGGCGAGGTCGGTGAGCAGCAACGAAACGGCTGACTCATCAGGCCAGAAAAACCGGTCTACCAGATATAAGATCATGATCGTTTAAAGCGGCCGCCAGAACCAAGACATCCATTGGGGTCGAATCCCCGGGACTTTATCTGTCTAGACCACATTATGATAAGGTTGATATCCGGGAATAAGATCCTGTAAGATTTTGACAATTTCAGCCCTATCGTTATTTTGAGCCGCCAATTCCAATAATTCAATTTCTCTGTTGAGATTCGAGTGACGCTTGCTGCCGCTCTTCGAAGCCAGGCATATTTTGTCGTGAACCGTTCCGACCTGCACCTCACCTTCTGTAAATAATTCTTCATAAAGTTTTTCGCCCGGCCTACAGCCGGTATAAATAATTTCAATATTGTCCGCCGAAAAGCCCGAGAGCCGGATCAGATCATTAGCTAAATCGACGATCTTGACCGGTTCCCCCATATCCAGGATAAAAACTTCCTCTCCTTTTCCAAGCACCGAAGCCTGCAGAACCAACTGTACTGCCTCGGGAATAGTCATAAAATAACGTTTCATTTCTGGATGAGTAATAGTTATTGGACCACCCGCAGCTATTTGCTCCTTAAAAGTTAAGACTACGCTGCCAGTACTCCCGAGAACGTTACCAAATCTTACGGTTATGAAAGGTAGCCCACTATCAATAGCGGCTTGCTGAACTAACAGTTCTGCAACATTTTTACTGGCCCCCATAATACTTGTGGGATTAACCACTTTATCCGTAGATATCATAATAAATTTACCGACACCGGTAGACAGACTAGCTTGCAAGAGATTGCGGGTCCCTATGACATTGTTAATAATAGCCTCGGTGGGATTCAGTTCCATCAAAGGCACATGTTTATGGGCGGCAGCATGAAAAACAATGTCCGGCCGATACTCCTCGAAAATTGATTCTATGCGATATGCGAAGCGTATATCGGCGATTATTGGGATGATACGGCAATTATTTTTAAAGGTTCGGTTACGCATAAATCGCTTGTTAATCTCAAAGATCCTATTTTCCCCATGTCCTAAAATTATCAATTCGTCTGGATTAAAATTGATTATTTGATTACAGAGTTCACTACCGATGGACCCTCCTCCTCCGGTAACCATAACCTTTTTACCTTGAATCAAGGCTCTAACACTGTTAAGATCAGTTTGAATCGGTTCCCTTCGCAGTAAATCTTCGATTTGAACATTGCGGAGTTGATTAATACCAATGCTGCCGTTCAATAACTCATAGATACCAGGCATTATTCTTACGTTAATATCACACTGTTTACAGATAGTCACAATAGATCTGATTTGTTTTCCATGAACACTTGGCATGGCTATAATAATTTCATCTATTGCATATTTTCTCACTAAAAGTGGGATAGACTCCTTATTCCCTAACACTTTTACGCCATGAATTGCCATATTGTGCTTGTCAGAATTGTCATCCAGAAATCCAATAACATGTATTCCCAGTTGAGGATTTCTCTTGATTTCTCTAACCACCATCGAACCGGCTTTCCCTGCCCCCATGATGAGAACATGTTGTATAGGATTGGTGCAGATAATTTGACCATTGCCTTGGTAGTGAGCAATTAAGCGCAACATGATCCTGGAACCAGAAATGAGAATCATAACTAACGATAAAAAAATAATGGGAACTGAGCGAGGAATGATAAACTCATGGGGGATTATTACAGACAATGTAATACTGATGAATGCCACCAATATTGTAGCAACTATTTCAGCACTAACCAATACTAATATTGAGTCTATAGACCCATATTGCCAATAAATTGAATAAATGCCCATTAAGTAAAAAACAATTGGAAATATAATCATGGCTAAAAATGCAAACAACCACAAACCTGACCAAAACATTTTGAGATAAAACATTTCTACTCTAATAACAAAACTCATATACACACATAAAAATACTAAGATAATGTCGCTGATTAAAAATAATCTATTACGTATACGCAACAGCATAAGCATTCCCTTACGGACTAACCTGCGGGACAAAACAGAGCATCGCAGTGATTCCACCCACTATAGTTAGCCCCATATATATGAGACTTATGAAACAGCTGCTATAACCGGCTATCGCCAGACGCTGATAAATATGGCTGCGATGAGAGCGCACCACATCCTCGCCATGGTAGAGGCGTCGAAAAAAGGTAAACGTTGTATCTAACAAAAAAGGCCAGGTAATGAGAATTCCGGCCAGGAAGCTGCCATCCCACCCCCCGGTGGGGCCCAAAGAATCATTGGCCATGAGCGGCAAGATGGCGAAAGTATAACCCAGGAACGCACTCCCGACATCCCCCATAAAGATTCGGGCCGGCGGCCAATTGTGGGCTAGAAATCCCAGGCTGCTGCAAGCCAGCAATAGCCCCAGGACCAGCAGCAGCGGTTGGAGATAGAGCCACCCAAAAACAGCCCACCACAAGCCGCCCACCGTGGCCTGGGCTGCTGCTATCCCATCTATCCCATCCATAAAATTGAAAGCGTTGGTCAAACCTACTACCCACATAAAAGTGAGTGGCAACCCTGCCAGGCCCAGGTGAATTTGCCCAATGAGCGGGAAACTTATCGTGTGCCAGTATCCGAATGATGCAATGCCGATCAAAGCGGCCACACATTGCACCGTGAAACGAATGCCGATCGATAGAGAATAAAGATCATCAACCCAGCTTATTCCGGAAATCATGAAGGCCCCGAGCATGAACCCATAAATAACTTTCCATGAACTGCAACATCCTAATACTTGATAAATAAATATACCACAAAAAGCAAGAACGACAATGACTATACCCCCACCTCGGGGTATAGGTTCTGTATGAGAACTGCGTTCATTAGGGATATCCAATACTTTTGCTCTGATCGCCCACTTGCTGTACTCTAATACTCCAAAATATGAGAGCACTATTATTATAGATCCCAAAGCTAATATTGTATATAAATTCATTAAAATCATATGATTTTGAATAACTTGAATAACAACATATCGACGATTATCATAAATTATTGATTATTGAAGATCCCTAATCAATTATGTTTATATTGTATTTTATACCAGTTAATGGTTTGTTCCAATTCCTCATTTACTGAAAAAGGGGGATGCCAATGTAGCACCTTACGGGCTTTTTCCACGTTCACCTGAAGAGAATGACATAATTTGTCAAAATGATCCTTCTTCCCCATGATGCGGGCCACGATTGACATGAACTGGTAGGGAATAGGCATGAGATGCGCCGATCTCCCCAAAAAGCCCCCAATCCTTTGCATAAGGTCGGGAGTCGACAAGTCTTCCCCGTCGCTTACCAAAAATATTTCTCCGGCCGCAGCCGGATTATGGAGGCAAATTATAATAAAATCCATTAAATTCCTCAATCCAACCAGGCTGCGTCTATTCTTAATTTTTCCCAAAGGTAACGGTAAACCGGAATCTATCCAGCGGATGAGTTGCAGGAAGTTGGCCCGCACCCCCGGACCATATACCAGGGGGGGCCTGATGATAACTACCGGGAGACTGCCTTGCCGGGAGAGCTGGAGCAGGCCTTCTTCAGCCTGCCATTTTGACACCGCATAAGCTCCCAGAGGAGCCGGTCGATCGGTTTCCACAAAAGGCTGATCATGGGTTTCTTCACCGTTCACCTTAACCGAGCTGAGGAAAATAAATCTCTTGATCTTAGCCGCCGCGGCCATTTGGGCCAACCGCATGGTCCCTAAGGTGTTGGTCCGTTCATACTCGGCCGAGGAATCTGAGGCGCGATCCCGCCTGATATGCGCTCGACCGGCAAGGTGGACCACCAGGTCAACCTCTCGCAACGCCTCAGTCCAATCTGTATCCGGTCCAATATCACCCACCGGGACATATTCTACTGCCCCGGCCGCGGTGATGGCGGTCTGATGCAGGGCGCCCTTCACCAAAAACCCCTTGTGGCTCAAGGTTTGGCAAAGTTGCCGCCCGACAAATCCACTGGCGCCGGTTACTAATATTTTTTCCATAGCCTTTCCAGGTTAGGGGTTTTGCCGTGCATTCGTGAAAGAATTTCCCCGAGCCAGGATAGGGCCTCGCGGCACCAGCAGGGAGATACCTCATGCAGATTATAGTATATCTATCCAGGGCCTACGAGGTTTTCAAGGAGATTTTCCTTCCCCCGGAAAAGCCCTCGGAACTGATATGCCTGGATTTCTGGGAACTGGCCGGAGAATACCTGACCCTGGAAGGGGATAAATCATCTGAGGCGCCGGAGCTAAGAACCGTGCCGGGCTAAAGCTGAACAGCGCCACGGGTATCCCGGCTGCAAGGTCAGTACCTGGGGGCGTCATGGCCGATTCATCAGACCGGAAATGCCGGCGCACGATATCTCGGATTGATGACCTTCTGCAAGGACACCGCACCTGCTACTCTCCGGCCCGCCGACCGCGGGCCTGTCGAGTTTTGCAGGGGGATACGCTGATTCGGGCGGTGGTCCCGGACCGCCATAGGTCGGGTTCTCCGGGTAATCTCCCCTCAACCAAGGCCGGTGCTCAAAAAAGGGAAGGACGGTTCAGCTCCCCCAGCGATACACCCCTCATTGCTCCCTGGGTCTTACGGGGCGACAGGGATGACCATAACACACCATCCCTGCCGGCATATTATGAAATACGCTCGATCGAGCCCCGATGACCGAATTGTCGCCAATCGTAATCCCGGGGGCCACATAAACGTCTGCGGCAATCCAGACCCCGTTTCCGACGGTTATGGGGTCCGGGGTGGTCTTGAAGTATGGATCGTGATGATCATGACCCGCGGCGCAAAGGAAGCACTTCTGCGAAATGATGGTCTGCTCGCCGATCTTTATCGGGGCGATGGAATAGAGCCAGGCATCGTCGCCGATCCACGCATAATCGCCAATCTCAATCCGCCAGGGAAAATGGAGCCGGGCCCGGGGATGCACGAATACCTGCGTGCCGACCTTACAACCGAAAGCTCTTAGCAAGCTCCGGCGGAAACCATAGCACGGCAGGGGAGAAAAGCGGAACAAGGTCTCCTGGCAAAGAAACCACAGGAAGACGAAAAACTTGGGTCGGCCATAGTCAAACCCGGTATGGTCCCACTTGTCAAGACGGAAGAAGGGCATGTATCCGCTCGGGCCTGTTGTCAGCTGTATGCAGTTGTAATTGTCCGGTAGCTTTGGCCGTTTCTCTCGCCAGGTAATATTCTTGATCTCTCTTGCCGCGGTCAACCCTGAAGGAGTTCATCTTCTCTGAGCCCAAGCTTCTCTTCAGAATCACGATAGCATGAAGTTAGAAAAAAAATCAATTTTTCACCAAATTATCGCCATGACAGGCCCGCGGTGACCAGAATTTTGCCATCTGACCCCCATAGTTATGGGGCGAGCCCATTCAAACAAAGCGGAATTTTTCAAACCGCCCGGCAGCATGGATTGAAAAATAACCGGGGACGACTTTTTCCCTATTATCGATCCACCTGACAGGTTGTTGCGATGCTTATCTCCGGGTGATAGCCAGCTCAAGCTCACGAACGGTATGATCCGTGGTTTCCTCCCAGGTAAAATCGCCGGCCCGCTTTTGGGCCCGCTCACGGATAACCCCAGCCGCGTCGGGAGAATAAGCCAGGGCCGCATTGATGGCTTGGGCCAGCGCTTCCCCACATTTCGGACGGTAGTATGTCGCCGCCGCCTGGAATATTTCCGGCAATGGCGGGTTATCCGCAGCCAGACAAAAAGCCCCGTGGCTCATAGCCTCCAGCGCAATGTTGGGACAGGCTTCCACCCGGCTGGTCATCAGAAAGAGCCGGCAGTGGGAGTAGCACCAGGACATTTCTGCCGCCTCAAGGTGGCCAGTCCAGACAATCTGTGATTGAACCCCTGATTTCTCGGCGAGGTTCTGCATCCGCTGCCAGTAAGGCAGTTGGGTCCGATCCGCTCCGCCGGCGATGACCAAAAGCGGCCGCACCCCCTGAGAGGCGAGAACCGCCATCGCGTTAATAACGTCGTCCAAGGCCCGATAAGGGTGCATGGAACCCGCGGTAAATAAAAATTCACCGCTCCACTTCCGGGGGACAGGCGCGGGAATTTTTTGGGCCTCAGGGGGCAGCGGCGGATTAACCCCATGATAAACCATCCCGATCCGTCCCGGGGCAATATGCCACGAATTCACCAGAAATTCCTGCACATAGTTGGAGATGGCGATGACCCGGTTGGCACGCCTACAGGCAACCTTAGTCGCATGAGCCCGTTCAATATTTTTGGCGATATCCTGCCAGCCATTCCCACCAAAGGGCATCGCCATGGGCAGCATACTCTGAACCATGGCCACGGAGGGAATCTGGCCCAGGCTTAACCACCGGTTCCCCGGGAAAAACACCACATCTGGTGAAATTCGCGAGATTTCCCGACGCAATTCCCGGCGCCCCCTAAAACTATTGTCGCACTGCCCCAGGTATTCCGGCGGGAATATCCCTGTGAAGCAGGATGCATACCCGGGGGGAACGTATACGTAAGCCTGATCCACTCGCGGGTGACGGAGCATCCGGGGGAATACCTCGGACAGGTAATTGATATAACCATGGCTCAGACCACCGCCGGTCAAATTGATTATCGCTACCTTCATTTTGTCGTTCGACACATAGATATTTTCCGCGTCCGGGGTTGGGTGAGCTTGATTTCGATTAACCTATCACAATCCCAGATCACTTTTTTCAGACCCGTCCCAACCCTCTCCCCTCAAGGGGCCGTGAAATAAGGCGAGCCCTCAGGAGAGTCTAACCTTCATGAGGCTCAAGGACAGGAGCACCCAGGCTTTCCACGAAATGGGGTCCTCGGCCAGGGCCTTCAACAGCAATTTTCTGGCTAGGGGAAAATTCCCCTGCTTCACACAGGTAAGACCAGCTCCACGAATTACATCTGACCGCCGCCGGCGCATCAAGTACTGATACAATGGAGTTTTCGGCTGCCACTCCTGAAAATGCCGGTCAAGAACCGCCAGGCTGTTTTTCAAAAACTTTTCAACTTTTGCCGTAAAGTTTTGACCGTGAACGCGGTAGGTGCCCAGAACTTCATGCAAGTATTCCAGACGGCACCCTGCCTTGGTGAGGCGCAGCCAGAGATCGAGATCCTCGGCGCCAACGAATCCAGGGTCTCCGGAAAATCCCCCGAGTTCGAGGAACCGGGAACGGCGCAGCGACACGGCCGAGTTACACAGGAGGGTCCTTCCGAAGAGGAGACTTTTATGGTCCCTGCCCGGGCCGCATCGCAGGAGGCGCTCTTTCTTCACTTCGCCAGTCATGAGCAGGTCATGGCACACCAGGTCAACCCCTGGCTGGCTGCGAAAAATTGACATAACCCGCTCCAGCTTGCGGCTGCACCAGGTGTCATCTGAATCAAGGAAGGCTAAGATGTCAGCCCTGGCCTGGCGAACCCCTTCATTTCTTGAGGCCCCGATGATGCGGTAATTGCGGAAATTAATTAAGCGCATCCGGGGATCGTCAAAAGATGCGACCACCTCCACGGTATTATCTTGGGAGAAGTCATTGACAATGACCGCTTCCCACTCCCCAAACGTCTGCTCCCGGAGGGATTGCAGGGCCAGGCGCAACAGAGGCGCACGGTTATAGGTGGGAATAACCACGGTAATGGCCGGGTGGACGGTGTTCATGGCGGTGGCGCTCCATTTAGGTCCCGGCAAAAACGCAAGTTGACATCTATTTCCGCCACAAAATCGTTGCGAGGTTGGGAACCCATTGCGGTAAGTTTGTCGATGCGATAATCGCAGAGAATTACCGCCTTCATCATTCAATCCCCTCAATCCCGTTAAACGTTGTTTTCTGGCCCGGTCGATTCAGCTTTGACAACAAGATAAAATAGTCAGGCGATCACCACAAGTTATTACTCAGGTCAGGGAACGGTTCTCATTTTCGGCGGCGGCGTTCCGGTTATCAGCGACTGGCAAGGTGTGAACTTATCAACCTGGTGGGTACGAATTGACCGGCCATCAGTGGTCCTGCAGTGCCTCTCCGTTCACCTCCGGCTTCCGATTACCTTTAGTTCACCATTCGGCCCCCAGCAGTTGGGCTAAATTTTAAGCGCGGCTGGGTTCAATGGACTTGCCCCCTCCCTGTCTTGAAGTCGTCCAGGGAAAAATCAGACATCATCTTCTCCCAGAAATGGTTGCATCGTCTCAGACGTCACCGGTGAAAAAAACAACTTTTTGATTTCTTCTCCGAGGACTTTATAGTGTTTATCATCCTCGGGAGTGATAGTCAGGGATTTGTTCACTGCCGCCGCCAGTTCGTCTGCGGTGCAGCATGCTATAATAAGTTCGTTCTTGACATCTCCCAGAACATTTTGATTGAGTGCCGTCTGCCTGCCCAGAAAAATAACCGGAATTCCCAGGGCGGCGGCCTCGACAATTGAGCTGGAGTTGGATGAAATAACTACAGCAGCCTCATTAAGAGCGTCCGCCAGGGTGCCTCGGCAAAATTCAAACCGCCCCGGCCAATTCTTCCTGTCAACGACTCGCTGTAGTTCTTGCGGAGAGTAAGTGGGATGGCATTTGATCGACAGGCGGACGGCCGTTGGAATGCGGTCCAGCGCCATGACAAGAACCTCCAGGATCTCAGCGGCTTCTGCGAGGGCATAAGGCAGCAGCACCAACACCGTGGAACCTGTCTTGGCCGGGCCGGCTTTCTGCTGTGTCTGGAAGATATGAGCATAACGCAATGAGGCGGCCGGGTAGCACGGAATATCCTTAGTGAAAGTTTGGGCAAAATTGCAAAGATGCTCGCTCATCTCAAGGAGGCGATGCGGAACTATTCCCGCCTCCACCTCAGATTGGATGGGAAATAAATATAACAGGTTGGAGGGAAAAATGAATATCTGGGCACCAACTATAATAGCCTGAGGAAATGCCCGACGGGCAGCAGCGACCAGGGCTTTATCAATCACTTGATTTTCGTACCAACTGATAATCAGCCGGGGTGCCAGCCCCGATTGCCCCAGCCTCACCATCACCCGCTGGATGAGCCCGGCCAGCAGGCTCAAATTATCAGTCAAGCCCCTTAACTGATCTTCATTAATGATGTCGGAAAGGTCGAAGTTGCGAAACGGATCGGCAGTAATTTTCAGCCGATAGGCCCTGAGGGGATACATCAATATATGGATATAGTCCGAAAGCTTGAGATAGTCTTCTGGGATGATAAAATGAGTAGCACTTTTGCGCATGCGCCGGTAAATAGAAAAATAGTTAAAAGAGAAACCATACAAAACCGGGTGAACCATGATTTGATAACCATTTTTCTCTAAGTATTCATAAAGGTGGGGAAAATAAATATCATTGAATCCTCCCTGCTCATTCAAAGACACGTCAAGCAAAGCAACATCAACGATGGCTAACTTGCCAGTTGGAGAAATTTTACAACGATTTTTTTTCCTGGAAGCATAAGCGGCAATGCGTCGCATTAACAAGGTAACCGCAAAAAACCCGTATCTTAACACGGATGACCAATAGCATGACAACTGATAGAATTTTTCTGGTTTAGCAAAATTAACTTGAACGGCGATGCCCCGGTGAATCGCCCACTTCCGGATTGCCGCAGCGAGCGCCGGTGTTTCAACAAAAATCAACTCCGGTTTTGCATCCCAATCCTTCCATATCCTTTCCAAGATTTCCAGGTAACAGGAATATTGGAATAAATTACTCACATAACTATTCCGTGAAGCAACCGGATTAAACCACCATTCAATCTCCTGACCATAGCGGCGATTGAGTTGATCTATCCATTGAATATGTTCTGATCTAATCTCCCGCGCCACTCGGTCATGCAGTTCGCTAATATCAAGACGGCTGAAACGGCTGCCCAGTCGGCGCTCCAATCCGTTCATCTTAAAAAAATCTATGCCCAAATATACATAATAGGTCAAGGTCCCTGCAGGAAATGACTGTTTTAGCTTCGAGGGATCTTTTACCGGAATGGATATGATTAATTTACGGGCTGGCACCTTGGTTTCGTCCTGGACAAATAACCTGCGGATATGGCGAGGCGGGCCGGAATGTATCAACTCCCGGACTCAAGAGGCAGCTTCCCGGTAAAATCCCGTACCCAAGTAATATCCGGGACAACTTGCAACAGAGGGGCCTCCGGACCGGGGACGATCCCGAGAAAATGGACTCCGCAGGCATGGGCGGCGCGGTAGTCGCTTTCGGCATCGCCAAAAAACCAGCAGTTCTGGGGAGAAAGGGAGTACGTGCGCACCAGCATCTCCAGATTTTCCCGCTTGCTGCGCGGCGCCCCCCGGACCTCCTTAAAATATTCTCGCCAGCCGCGCCGCTCGACGATTTCCTGGACCTCCCCTTCAGGAGCGGCGGACACCACGAAACAAGGGATCTGTCCCACTACCGTTCGCAAGAAGGCCTCAGCCCCGGGAATCTCGAGAGCCGCCACCACTTCATCCACCACCAAGCGGGCGAAACGCCGGCACAACTCCGCCAGGTCCTCTTCCGATAGGGGCTGGTGCAAGAACTCCTGGTAATAGTGCCGGAATTTATCCACCCGCGTGACCCCGCTGTAACGCCGGTGATGGTCCACCACCCTCGCCATGATCTCTGGACCGAACTCTTCAAAGAGGCGAGCAAAGGCGCGAGTTTTCACCTCCACGGAATCAACCAGCACGCCGTCGAAGTCAAAAAATAAGGCTTGCCAATCTGGCCAACGTTCTTTTCCGGTTACTGTCAGCACTCTTTCACTCCAGAGACGATTTGCCCCTAGGTCGGGGCTGGGTAAACCACGAGGCCGGAAGCAGGGAGCAGTTACAAAACTCCCGCCTCGCGCAAGCCTCGCAGGAGATTGCTGATCGCCGTTTCTTCCATGAGTTTTCGGGCCTCCAGGGCATAAGAACCGATGTGCGGGGTGAGGATAACATTTTCCAGGGCGCATAACGGCCCCCGGTAAGGTTCTTCGGCAAACACATCCAAAGCCGCGTAGCCTATCCGGCCCTCTTTCAGGCAGACGCACAAGGCCTCGTCATCGATCAACTCCCCCCGGGCCGTATTCACCAGCAGCACGCCTCGTTTCCCTAACGAGTTCATTTCGCCGGCCCCGAGAATACATCCCTTGCCACTGGCATGGAGGGAGATAATGTCGGCCTCCGCCAGCAGCTCGGACAGGGAGACGGCCCTGGCCCAGGGCACCGAGTGGGGCTGAGGGTCATGGTAGACCACTTCGCAACCGAAGGCCATGGTCAATTCCCCCACCCGTTGCCCAATGGCCCCAAAGCCAATGAGGCCCACCAGTTTATTGTGCAACAGGCCGCCCATGCGTTTTTTCCACAACCCTTCACGCAGGTTGCGGTCCTGGAGGGCAATAGACCGCAAGGCCGCCAGGATCAAACCTATGGTCAGCTCCGCCACCGCCTGGGTGAGTACCCCGGCAGTGCGAAACACCCGCAGGCCAAACTCCGCCGCGGCGGCATGGTCCACATTATCCCAACCGGCGCCAACCCGGGAAATTACTCGCAGGAAACCCCGGGCCTCCTCCAACACCTCCCTGGTGATAGACTCGGTCCCCGCCAGCAAGCCCACAGGGTGGTATTCCTCGATCAGGCCCAGGAGTTCCGCTTCGGTCAGCTTTCGTTTAAAAGGATTTGACTCCAGATGGAGGCCCTGATTCTCCAGATATACTTTCGCATCTGAAAATCCAGTTCCAAACGAAGAAGTGGTCGCCAGAATAATTTTCGCTCTTTCTGCCATAAGGATTCGAGGAATGCGGTGCGCCCGTCCTCCTGCATTGCCGCTGCCTACCGGGGACACAATCCGCTTACGCAATGAGTTTTAAGAGCTTTCGTGGTTATTATACAACTTATCGAATATTTCCTGCATACAAAGGAGCAGGCCTTGTCCCATGTCAACATAATAATGCTTCACGTATTTCCTGCCAATTTTCGGCGTGAAGGTATAAGGTGTTATGGTATAGTGATTTATTGGATCCTTGGATTGCGGCATACAGTAAGTAATATCAATATCTTTCTTTAATATTTCTTTTATCATAGTAAAGAGATCACTTATCTTCATCGGATGGTGGCCGGTAAATATAATTTGCTGATTCGCAAATTCATCATTCAGGATTTCTGCACTCGCTGAAGCTGCATCCAGGACATTGATATATTCTCTGATTTCGTCCCCCGTACCCGGATACGCTATCTTCCCTTCCGACATTGCTTGCTCTACGTACCGATAAACACTATTTCGCATGTCAGCCCGGGTGCCATACAATGTGCCGTAGCGCAATATTGTATAGTCAAGTCCATATTGTTTCTGATAAGTCTCGATATATAACTCACACGCATATTTACTGCACCGATAAAAAGACCCAGAGTCGCTATAAACATATACAGTGCTGGCATACACAAACCGTTTGATTCCCTCTTGCCGGGCTGCTTCTAGGAGTATGACATTTCCCAGGATGTTGTATTGCACCGTTTCAATCGGCTTGTTTTTGGCGTCGTCGATATCGGCCAGGCCGGCAAAATTAAAGATGATATCCTGCCCTTTCACCGCCTCTCTCACCAGTTTCTCATCAAGAATGTCGCCGAGGATCATCTTTTGGGAGCGCTGGAGATAGAGGGAGGGCTGGAGGTCATAGACCGTCACCGCATGACCGGCCGCGGTCAAGGCATCAGCAACATGGCTGCCTAGAAAGCCCGAGCCTCCGAAGACAATGACTTTCACTCTATTGACCCCACATTATCATTAATTGCATAACCCGAGGCCAGGCACCCGCTCCACATTTCTTAGAAATATTTTTCATAAAATATCTTCTTGAGATTATCGAACATCTTGTTACCTTCAATGGTGAATTGTTCCGCAAGCTTTATTTGGTCGAACATATTCTCAGGCAATTTAGCATAAAGCGGGAAGGTCCGTTGTAATCCCTTTAATTCCTGATAGCTGATGCTAGTCATTTTCAGATGAGCCCCATCGAGCAATTGGTGCACCTTGTCTCCTGGCTCTAAATAGCCTTTACGCAGACAATACTCATAGAGCCTAGTACCTCTATAAGGAGTAAATAAATAAACATTCATAGTTGCTGGATTTATATCTCTATTCACACGTATAGTATCGAATATTAACTCCCTGGTTTCATCAGGGAATCCAATAATATTGTTTACAGTATAAGCTATGGAGTATTTCTCAATAATCATAAAGGCTTCAAACATTGTCTTATTTGAATAATGTCTATTTAATATCTGCTCCCTAAACTTTTCGTTACCATGCTCTATCCCGAATTGCATATTTTGGCAACCCATATCTTTAAGCAGTTTAACCTTTTCTTCCGTCACAGTCTCAGGCCTCGTTTGACACCAAAACGGCAGCCCGACCTCCCGATACTTTTTAGAAAATTCTTTAAGTTCCACTAAAGGTCTTGCAAGAAATGATTCAGCGTTAAAATTTATATAATCGGGATTATATTTCTGCACTAGCAATTTAATCTCTTCCATGACGCGATCAACATTTTTCCTTCTGTAATAAACCCCACAACCTTTCTCTTTAAAAAGCCTTCTGAGATGGGGAGCTTCACAATAGGTGCAATCGTAGGGACAGCCCCGATCAATTTCCACATGGATCATAGTGTATATTTTTCCCTGCATGGGCCTAAAAAGTCTCTTCTTATCAAAAATATCATAGTCGATAAAGGGAATTTCATCTATATTGGTAAGGTTTCTCATCGGATTTTTTATTATCTGACCACCTTTTTTCAACCAAATGTTCCGCACCGAACTGTAATCTTCTCCCCTGGACATTTTCTCGCATAACTCCACCAGGGCTTCTTCGCCTTCGCCGATGCAAATCATATCAATGTTCGGGTTTTCGATTACTTCTTCGGGGGAAAATGTCACAAATACGCCACCAGCGATGACGGGAATTTGACAATCATCTATAGCCGCCAGGAGGGACTTACCAAGATCCCACGTATCCTCCACCAACGTAATCCCGATAAGGTCCGGTTTATATTCTTTTACCATCTCCTTTAAATCATCATTCATATCGGTTTCTTTATAATTTACTCCCTTTTCCTCATAACTAAAAGGTCTTAGTTGCAATAACTCAACCTTTTTTTGTTCGAAATTGATGTCTTCCCATTTATAATACGTTGTATCAAAGAGTTGCACTGCGATATCTGCCTTTTTCAGGCATGCCGACAGGAGAGATAAATTTAAGGGTACTAAAGTAGCCATTTCCGTATTGGGATAAACAAATAATACTTTAAACTTGCCAGTCATTTCCACTTCTCCAAAGAATATTTAAATTAATCCTCCCAATCCTGGTAGCGATTGGCGAAAGTAAGATCTTTTTCCAGGATCGCGCCCCAAAAGCCTTCATAATCCCGGGTTCTCCAGCAGTAGGCCATGAGCCGGTTGATGATCGGCCACTTGCGGGGATATGGATAATATACCTTACTATGGACCACATTCCAACCGTTGTGAACCATAAGCAGAGTCCAATCCTCCGGACTCAATGCAAAAAGATTTGCTCGTCCTCAGCAAAAGTAACCTCCGGGAGCTCCGTCGAACAAAATGTAATCCGACCCGGCCGGATTTCAGATAGGGGACCGTTATGAGGATCTCATGGCAAGATGATCTTATGGCCAGCCGATAAAAGTAGGATGCCGGGTTGTGGAGGCGTTTCACCATTTCACATGAGGTAAGCAACTCAATGTCGACCCCTGGCACATCCAGGGCTTCGGCTCGGCGGGGAATGGCCTTGAGGCCCTGGGCTTTAATTTTTTCCACGGCCCGTGGGTCAAGGCTAACACTGATAGTGTCCACCCGAAGATGACCCTGGGAAACTTCCTTCAAATGGCGCATGTGAGTGCCGGCGGAATCGCCGATGTCCACAACGGTTACCTCATGAGGCGGAGGCGATCGGAGGGCCTTGAGCATCAGCCTGGTTTGAAAGGCATACATGCCCCGCACCTCGATTTCTAAAAAGTCGCTCCATTCCTGGGTGCGGGAATATTGCCTGGCTCTATCAGGCACAATAGTCGCTAATTTTGCCGCCAAGCCGGTCTGGCACCTCTCTTTCAACGCCTTGCGGAGGGAGGCGATTTCAATTTTTTCATAAATCCACCTGGGTTCACAACCCAAGGCCTTTACCATCCCTTTGGCCGCGGCCTTAATCATCTGGAACCCCAAATTCCCGAAAAAGCCTGCCAAAACTACTCCATAACTTCTTTACGGCCCACAGTTACCCGCACGTAATCCTTTAGAAAGTCGTGTTTGAACCCGCCGCTGACCAAGATTTTCGCCTCCGCCAGGTCATTGACGATCTCATCGACTCTACCGCCGCAGTTAATCAACACAAAATTGGCCTCACCGGCCACATAGGGGATCCCGGCCTCCGAGAGTTTCTGCATCAGAAAATCTTTGCCCTCCCTGGCTGCCTGGATCAATCCCTGGATGAGGGCCGGTTCTTCCAGAAGTTTTGCTCCGAAGAGCACCGCCAGTCCATTGATATCAAAGGTTGGCCTGACTTTCCGCAGATTTTCTATGACGGCTGGACAGGCTGCGGCATATCCCAGTCGGAGGGCGGCCATGCCGCACAGCTTGGAAAAGGTCCTGAGCACGATCAGGTTCTCAAACTCTTTAACCGCCTGAATTACCGTCTCGGGATAATAATAAAAATAGGCCTCATCCACCAGCAACAAAATCTTGTGTCGAGCGGCGTGCCGGATCATCTCGATGATTCGGGACGCAGGCAGGGCCGACCCGGTGGGGTTATTGGGATTCACCACCACCGCCAGGCGCACCCCCGGGACCATCTGGTCAAGAAACTCCTGCCAGGGAAAAGAGAGATCGGGCCGGTATGGCACCACCAGGGGCTCCGCCTCGAACATGCGGCAATAAACCGGATACATGGCGAAGGTCGGGTCCGTGAGCAGTATCCGGTCTCCGGGTGACACGTAGGCGTCAAAAATATATTTTATGGCGGCGTCTGACCCATTCGATAAAATGAGGTTCTCCGGGGCCAGACCGTTATGAACCGCGAGCTCGCCCTCCAGGGTGTGATATTCCGGGTAGGTCGCCAGCCATTTGCCGTCGATGCCCGTCAAGATCCCCTTGACAAAGCTGGAGGGCAGCCCGGGGACGCCCTCATTCATGTCCAGCCGCAGATAATCGTGGCGGGAATACTGGGGCGGTTTGGTTCTATGGAGATCAGTCAGGGCTTTCTTCGGTTTTGGCATAGGTTCTCTTCTCGCGGGGCTGACGACGTAACGGACGCCACCTTACTGCTACGAGCTAAGTTTGTTGATTTGGGCGGTGCGCCAGGGGCAGCCGTCGCAGGCCTCCACCCGATGGGATTGGCCGCGTTGATGGAGCTCCCGGGCCTTCTGGACCAAGGGATCGTGCCAGCACGCCGCGATGCTCCTCTCCTTAGACATTGCCTACGCATAAGCGCCGGTAACCATCGTTGTTACAGGGCATGATCGCCCCGGTCCACTCAATGGTCATCCGTTGCCACAATTGCGGGCAGGCCCAATCGCGGCACTCCAGCCCCTTCACCCGGTTGCTGCCGTCATTATAGTCCACTGCCGCCACTTCATCGCAATGGTTCAGCCAGAAACGCCGGTAGTCCTCCAGGTCAAGGTCAGGCAATCTTACGGTCTGGACCCGAACCCGGGGATGAGTCATAGCCTTTTTGGGTTCGCAGTGACATCAGCCGGTCCAGGTTTTCCAAAATCCGGCGAAAACTAGCGCCACGCCGCTCCCGCTCAAACGCCACCGGGTCAGTGCCTTCCACGGAGATGGAAATGCGATCCAGCCCCGCATCCATGAGCTGCATCGAGAGGCTTTCCGACAGTAACATGCCGTTGGTATTGAAGTAGAGGTCCAGAACCCCATTGGCCTTGGCGTAAGCCACCATTTCCACCACATCGGAATGCAGGAGGGGTTCGCCGCGATAACTTAGCTTTAATCCCCAGAGCCGTCCGGCCCGGCCTTCGTCGATAATCCTCTTATACTGCGCCAGGCTCATATCCCCCTGCTGGTCCTTGGAGAGGGAGCGGCAATTTATCGCAGAAAGTGCACCGCAGATTACAGCGGTTGGTAATCTCAACATCCAGGTGCAAGGGAAAGTCCCGCACGATAAAATTGGCGGGGTTTTCCGACCAGGCGCGGCGATACTCCTGGTATTCGGCGTCCTTCACGTCATGGACCGAGCGTCCCCCGAGGGAACAAAAATTGACATTGGGAGTTGCCTTGACCATCTGGATCTCCTATACGTAGGGGGTGCCGGTCTCAGAGAAGCCGCGCTTTTTCAGCCAGGCCTCCACCCCGGGGACCTGCCATTCGTAGTCTATATCGCAACCCGCTTCCTGCTTTAAGGGATAAATTCTCTGCCCCATCCACTTTTGCGGCAGCAGGCCAAGGGACATCTCTTCCAGGCAGGCGGGGCGCACCACCGAAACTCCCATATCGGCGAACCAGACATCGCCCTGGGAATCCCGGTCGCAAGAAAGGGTCTTGGGGTCGCCAAAGGTCTCAAAGGGGACAAATGGGTGCAGCAGTCCGTCTTCCCCAATCTTTCTAGCCCGCAAAGGGCTCCACATGTTGTAACGGGACACGGTGACGGCGGAGTCGTAGGCAGGATGCGCCCGGAGGATTTCGACGCCTTCGTCAATGGTCCGGGCCAGCACCGTGGCGGTATTACAAAACAACAGGACTATCATCTCCAGTTGCTGACCAGCCATGGCCGCCTGTTCACGGATCACCCGGTAACCATGAACATAAGCGTCTTCCCCTAATGCTTCCTTCGTGGCAAGTTCCGGTGGGCGGACGATTACTTCCGCCCCCTGCTCCCGAGAAATTGCCATAATTTTCTCATCATCCGTGGAGACATAGACGCGGTCCACCAGGCGGGCGTGCTGCGCCGCCAACAACGGATAGACCATCAACGGTCTTCCTAAAATGGGGTAGAGATGCTTCCCCGGAAATCCAGTACTGCCTTTGCGCCCAAGCAATAATGCCGCAATCATGACCACCCTTCCTTAACCGCTGATGAATTGGCCCTACCAGTGCATGTCTCGTTCATACCCCAAGTCAATTAACAATTGACCAGCCACCTCTTTGAAGTAATCCTTATGGTTCTGGGTGAAAAGGTTGCGCCAATCGCCGACAATGCCTTTCCGCTTGGTATCGCCATGGGATAAGGATTCCATCAAATTCATCGGAGTCTTGAGTTGGGTGGCGGCCATCTGGTCCAGCAAACTGGTCCCGACAGGAATATTAAAGAACTTGAGAACCTTGTTCATGGTCCCCCTGACGTCGGCGTTCATCTCTTCATACCTCACCTCGATGATCGCGTCGGGATGGGCCAGCGCCATTTCATGCCAGTCTTTCACCCAGCTTACAAAGTCGTGGCGCACGATGTTCATAGAATGGAGGATCCCGTCTTCTTGCGACATTTCCTGATAGAGATGATGATGACGGTGAGACTCTTCATTAAGTACATGAAAATAACGGGAGACGGTCATATCCCTCAGATCCCGATACATGACAATAAATTTATCCAAAAACCTTTGAATTACTGCAAAATTTTGTGAACTGTATTTTGTATGTAACTTGATAACACTATGCGCATAATGAGGTACCAACTCAAATACCATAGAAGAAATATCATGAAACTTCATCATTCTACTCGGATCATAAAGAGTTCTTTCATAGTAACCGGGGATCATACCGAGCAGGTTAGACATCCAGGTTGTCCCGGATTTAGGCAGTCCGGCCACAAACAGCACTTTCCGTTCATAGGGGTAGCGACGCAGGCGAAAAAACTGCAGGGAGTCATCCAGAAAGGCTCTGCACGCCTTCTTGGTGAAACCCATTCTCCTGAAGAGCAGCAGGGAACCCAGGGGATAGGAGGAAAAGACCCGCTCAAAAAAATACGGCTGCGTTACTGCGGCAAAATACTCGTATTCATCATCCACCAGGCCCCGCCTGCAGAGAAAATTGAAGAGTCGTTCGCTTGACTCCCCCATGGATTCCTGGTCGGTCCGCAGGTGAAGATCGGGGCTGAGCGGCGGCTCGTAGGGGTCATCCACGCCGGTAAAATTACTAATCTCACCCCGCAGGGCCCGGGCATAGAGTCCCTTGGGGTCCCTGGTCTTACAGACTTCCACCGCGGCATCGATAAAAATCTCCAGTGCCCCTATGCGCTTCACTACCGCTTCCCGGATGTCTCGGAACGGGGCGATCACCGCGATAATGGAGATAATGCCATGGTCTGCCAGCATCTTGGCGGCATTCGCCACCTGCATCACATGCTTGGCCCGGTCCTCCCGGCTAAAGCCGATGGCGCCGCCGGTCATGGCCCGGATGATATCGCCATCCAGAACCTGCACCCTGGCCCCCCCCGCCTTCAGGCGCTGACATAACGCATTGGCAATCGACGTCTTCCCAGACGCCGGCAGCCCGGTCAGCCAGATGATATTGCCGCTATGCTCGAACATGGCTCTGCACGTTAGACCTAGGGAAAATTCAGGAACTCTTTATTACCTTATTTTCTGAGATCAGCAGCTAGGCGCATTCAAAATTAAGATGTGCAGGTCTCCGCCTCTCGATTTCAACCCTTAATGACTTGAGGGGGCCGGTGCAGTGAAGACCAGTTCGGACTTTCCGATAACCGGCAATCAGCGCGACCCAGACGCGACTTCTTTCTGCCAGAGATTCGTTCTTCTCTCGCTGGAGCCGTCCGTGGTCCCGGTTCTCTCTGCTGTATTATTTTAGCGCCAGCGCTGGTCAAAGGCAAGTTGCCTTATCGGGGAGAAAATACCTGAGACACCAGATTCCGCTCCCTGATCAGCCGGTATAAGTGATTGAGCACTGAAGTTTTGCGCTCCATCCAAATAATCAGAACGGTTAACGATATCATGGCCATCGGCACGGATACCATAAGTATATTGGCCAATTCATTTTTTGACCGCAGATATCCCGAATCCATCACCGCCCAGTGGCACAACCCATAGACACCCCCAACCACGGCCATGGGCAGCAATTGCTCTCCCAAAAACCGGAAACCCTCCCGGAAGCTCTCGATATAATAGGGATAGGCCTTGGCCAGGGTAAAAATGCACATGGTAATTTGGAAAAACAGGACCGCCCAGGCTGCCCCAGGAATGCCGAGTTGGAGTTTGGCGATCATGAGCCAGAGCATCCCGGCGTACAACAGCGAACCCGCCATCTGGACAAACATAAGATATGTTTGCCGATTAGCATAGGTCGAGCGCAGGAAAATCGAGGGTATGAAATAGAGCGTGCCCACCAACGCTCCGGCGACAAAAATCGACAAGGCCCCCAACATTGACCGGTACTTGGCCAGGAAGGTGAAGATTAACGGCGGCAAAATGGCCAGTACCAAGACCCCCAGGATGGCCGCCATGAACGCCAGGACCAACGAGGGCTTGCGGACCAGGACGAAGATTTCCGCGCCAATCGGATGCTCCCCTAACCTTTCCCAAAAATGGGATTTATAAGAGATCGTTATTTCTCCAATCAAAAGTTCTATCTGTCTGACCACGGCGATACTGAAAACAAACACCCCCAGGAGTTCCAGCCCACCCTGGGAACCGATGATGCCCCGCTCAATCCAGAGGTTGACGCCTATGGCAGAGCCAAAGAAGGAAAACAGGGCCAGGGGCAAGCCGATCCGGGTAAGTCTGGTTAACACGCTCTTATCCCAGGTGAGCCTGAAAGAAAATTTCATCGCCCTCTGATAAATCAACGCTTCCACCAACTGGACCAGGGTGAGGGCGGCGAATAACCCCAGAGCCCCCCATAACCAGGCCGCCACGAGGCCCAAACCGAAGTTCAGGATCGCGGTCAGGAATCCCACCCGGGCCCTGAGTTGGAAGTCTTTGTTGATGGCAATGTCATTGACCATCAGGCGGATGAGCAGCGTCAGGACCAGGGAGATCCCGGCAATCCACAGCCCGACCCGCACCACCCGGTCGGACACCAAGATCGAATAACCCAGGATAACCAGCAACCAGAGCAGGCTTACCCCGGCCTCCGCGGTATAGGCTACGTCACGCACCTGCCGGGTCACGTTTTCACTTCCACCCCCCCTGAGGTGCAAGATTTCCCGGCACGACGCATCCACCCAGCCGACACCGAGGATCACGGCCAGGGCAGGGATCAGGCGCAGGATGGCCAGCAATCCGAAACCTTTGGGCCCCAGGAGGCTGGCAGACATATAGGTAAACACGACGCCGAACCCCATGGTCCAAAAACGCCGTCCGGACAACATCAAGCCGTCGTTAAGAATAGCCTTACTATCCATTAATTTATAGGTTCTTCAGGGATTAGCGTGCCAAGAGGCTGAGTAAGTCTGGACCATCGGCAACGTGTTTCGTTGAGTTTTCTGCTTGTGTTAAGGGTATGATAACCTCTTAACATTTCTGAAATAATCATTCTTATTTTTCGCGATGTTCGCGGCATATCATTTCGACCCACTGCTTTTTCCAACCCTTGCTATTAAGGGCATAGTGGTTGGTAAACTTCTCACGACTTCGCTGCACCTGATCGGAAAACCACCAATTTTCAACATTGTCATAAATTTTTTGGACCTGCAAAGCTGCAGATTTCGGGTCGTAGTGTAAGATCCCGGCCTGGCATAAATTGTCAAGATACGGTTGGACGGCCTCCCGGATTTCCCACAGACGGGGGTCAAAGAAAACCACCGATGGCACATCGGCAGCTATCGCCTCCAAAAAGGTGGTGGAGGTGGAAAAATGGTCAAAAACCATCAACCGCGATTGTTTCATCAGGCTTCGATAATAACAATGATTGTTAATTATCAAACCAGGGAAACGCTCTTGGAGACGTTCCGGTACCTGCCAGCCATGTTCAACTATATATGGGCGGTAAACGATATGCGGCTGTAATTCCGGGCCGACCTCCTGGAGAAACTTCATGGTGCTCTGGAAATATTCCTCCAATTGGAGACCCCTGGGCCAACTTTGAAATCGGTCCAAATATCGGGGAAAAGTATCTCCCACCAGCAAAATAGTTTTTAGGCGGGAAGACTTGCCGGGTTGCCGTTTGCCTATCGACAGTTTAGGAGCGGCCAGGTTATCCAACTTCGTATCCGTCTCCTGATCGGCCCACCCCCAGGAATAGAATCTATCCGAGATCTGTCGCTCATGCCATTCCAGTTTTAGAACTCGGGTGACACCGTAACCGCCGCCATGTTGGCAGTCGACAATCTTGCCGCCTTGAGCTGAAACCTCTGCACCCAGGAACTTGTTAAATTCGTTAGCCCACAACCCTGCCATATGCACCAAGACCTTGGGAAGCCCTTCGCCCTGAAACTGGCCCAACAGCCAACTCCGGCATGAGCCGAACTTCTCCAGATAGATCCGGGGAAAATTGACCGGAAGGCTGTCCACCAGCATCCTGACAAAAGGGTCATCTGAAGACACCAGTGAGGCAAGTCCCGGACGATGCTTGCTCGGCGGGTCATTCTCAAATTGCCATTCGGGAGGAAACGTTTCCGCCAGAAAGCGAGCACGAAATCCTGGAGTGCTCCAGAGTCCCAATTTCATTCGGAGGGCAACATTGGATCTCGAGAAATATCACTTCATGAGAGGCGGGATAATAGGTATTGATAAACCGAACAATCCTTCTAAGTAAAGTCTTATGACTATACCATTTCCCTTTAGGGTTAGCAGATGGCGGCGAGATGGCGGCCGGGGGCGCCGCCTTTTTACTGGGGAAGAGGTGCCCCAGACCGCGGATTATTTGAGAATACAGTTGTAAATTGTAGAAATCATCCTGCTGCATCCCCCTGAATTCATGAAAATCATAGGGAATCCGGTAATCGTGCTCGTCAAGCAACCAGGTTTGAAGCTCGGGAAAGAGCCTGAACGCCTCATTGATGCAGACATAATGATCATAGAAAATATCCACATAAAGAAACACCCAGGGGCCGAGCAAAATTCGCCAGTACTTCTGGTTAAATTCGACTTTGTGAACCTTATTCAGAAACACGCTCAACTCTGCAAGCAACTGCTCACCCACGTCCTGACAATAAAGACCGGCTTGATGCATCCGCTCCTGATCGTCCCAGGGATTGGGCATCATCCGGTAATCCAGAGCGGCCCACCTGTCCTTTTGGGCATAGGGGGTGCACCAGGGACCCAGAAAGAGAATCGGTTGGGACTGATCCCACAATTCGGTTAAGGCCGTGGTAGATAGGAACATGGAAGTCAGGTAACTGCGGACTGCTTGAGGTAGGCCGGGACCGCGTCTAAACCTGAACTGCGTAATGACAGCCGTCCGCAGAATAACCCAAGACAATGCAGATCTTCCGGAGTGTCCATGTCTATCTTGATCTCGGGATGGGTAATCTCAGGGGAGGCCGGAACCATGCGGATATCATAATCTTCCGGATGCTTCCACAAATAATGGCTTACGTGTTCCCGGTCATAAGGAGATGCCGTCTGGTCGGCGAGGTGCTCCGGCAACGGCAGGGAAAGATTCGTTGCCCATAAACCATCCGGATAGCGGCTGCCCAATGCCGGCAGGTGATTGAAGGCATAGAGTCGTTCAGGGTTCCCCTCCTGCTCTATCCTTGCCGAATAGAATGCTATCAAGCGGTCAATCTCCTGAGTGGAATGGGGATTGTCGGGGCATATCCGAACTACCGAGGCCGCTTGGGCGCGGTGCGCTGTGTCCACAGAGCAACTCAGAACGTCCACTTTGCTGCTGCGAAACCCCGACACGTGAAATCGCGCTGCCAACTCCGCCAGGGGGGTCATTCCAGGTCAACGTGCCTGTCGCCAGGGAAACTCTGGAAAGTCTCTCGGCAAAACAGCCCCAGCCCCGCCAATCAATGCTATAATGCTTTAGTCGAAAACATAAACATCGAAAGGAATTACGGCTCCAAAGTCTATTATAGCACACTCACGGGTCAATTACCACAAGACAACCGAGACGTCTTAAAATTCCACAGGCCTTGCAAGTTTTTGAATAGGGATTATTATTATTTGATATTAGCTATTGCCAATCAGGAGGAAATTCATGGCTGAAGATTTACTGGAAAAAGGGGCGATTGTGCAGCGAGACAAAGAAACCTACGCAGTCGCGCCCCATATTCCCGGCGGGATTATCACCGATTTCAACCTGCTGCGCCGGATAGCCGACGTGGCGGAAAAATACGGCGTCAAGGCTATGAAGCTCACCTCGGCCCAGCGCATCGCCCTGGTGGGACTCAAGCTCGAAGACCTGGACCCGGTCTGGCAGGAACTGGGCATGGTGCCCGGGGCGGCCATCGGCCTCTGCGTGCGCTCCATCAAGATCTGCCCCGGCACCACCTTCTGCCGCATAGGCATGCAAGACGCGGTGGGGGTGGGGCTCCATCTCGACGAAAAGTATCACGGCATGCCCCTGCCCTTCAAGTTCAAGATCGGGGTCTCGGGCTGCCCCAACAACTGTTCCGAGTCCTGCATCAAAGACTTGGGGTTGGTGGGCGCGGGCAAAGGCTGGCGGGTGCTGGCCGGCGGATTTGGGTCGGGCCTTAAACCGCGCCTGGCGGACCTCATCGCCACCGACCTGACGGATGCCGAGGTCATCGCCCTGTCCGAGCGGGTGCTGGACTGGTACAAGGAGAAAAACCAGAAAAAGCGCCTGGGCCGCATCATCGACGACATCGGCCTGGATACCTTCAAGACCGAACTGGGCCTGCCGGCGGCTTGACCTGGCTTTCCATCGCGCCCCGCAGCTCCGGCGCGGCCCCGGGGCCGTTAAAGACTCCTCTGCGCTCAAAAAGGTACTTTCCCTGCGTAGGGTGCGTCTTACGCACCAAAAATGGCGCGTGAGACGCGCCCTACGGATATTCGTGCCTTGGGAAATCAGTTCGTAGGGCGGGAAAGCCTAGCGCATCCCGCCTTTTGGCATTATCCCATCTCCCGGCGGTGTTCCAGCAGTGTGTTTATGAAAAAGGAAATGCCGCCAGGAATAAAGGTGCGCATATTCCTCTCGTTCCCAAGCTCTCGCTTGGGAACGCTCATGGCCGTCAAGCTCCTGCTTGACGCGTCTTCTGACCGCGAGTTCATAGGGTCTTGCACAATAGCCTATCAGCCGTTATAATTAAAGATTAAGAAATTTACTGCCGGGAACCTGCCGCGGACCACAGCCAGCCAAGACCTAATGGCCGGGCCTTCTCCCTTAGTTCGGCCCGGATTCGCTGTTATCTCATTGTAAACGCTCATAGATCGGTGGCGCGGTGCGCACCCTACCTGGTGGGCCGGGCTGGCGATTATCCTGCTGAACACAGCCTGCTGTACCCATAAGGTTTCTTTGAAGTTATCGGAGATGTTATGAAAATACGCGAAGATTTACGTAACTTAGCCATTATCGCCCACGTCGACCACGGCAAGACCACCCTGGCCGATGCCATGCTCTGGCAGAGCGGCATCTTTCGGGAAAATGAAACCGTGGTGGAGCGGGTCATGGACAGCATGGACCTGGAGCGGGAAAAGGGCATCACCATCATGGCCAAGAACATGGCCATTACCTACAAGGGCGTCAAAATCAACATCGTGGATACCCCGGGCCACGCCGATTTCGGCGGCGAAGTGGAGCGCACCCTGAACATGGTGGACGGCGTCCTGCTCCTGGTGGACGCCACGGAAGGGCCCCTGCCCCAGACCCGGTTCGTCCTGGGCAAGGCCCTGGAGCAGGGACTGCCCGCCATCGTGGTCATCAACAAGATCGACCGCCCGGACCGCCGCATCCAGGAAGTCCTGAACGAAGTCTACGACCTGTTCATCGACCTGGACGCCACCGAGGAGCAGTTGGAATTTCCGGTGATCTACACCAACGCCAAGGCCGGCATCGCCCTCACCGACCCCGAAGGCCAGGGGAAGGACCTGGTGCCCCTGTTTGAGACGATTCTGGCGGGCATCCCCGCCCCCACCTTCGACCCGGAGGCCCCCCTGCAGTTTTTGGTCACCAACCTGGATTACAGCGACTACGTGGGCCTGATTGCCGTGGGCAAAATCGTCAACGGCGCCATGCGCCAGGGCCAGGAAGTGGTCCTGATGAAGAAGGGTGAGGAGGCCGGCAAGGTCCATCTCAGCCAGATTTTGAGCTACGACGGCCTGGACCGGACCCCCCGGGAGGTCATCACCGCGGGGGATATCGCCGCGGTAGCCGGGGTGCCGGCGGCCTTCATCGGCGACACCCTGGGCGACCCCCTCGACCCCCGGGCGCTTCCGGTGATCACCGTGGAAGAGCCCACCATCTCCATGATGTTCTCGGTCAACACCTCGCCTCTGGCCGGCAAAGAGGGCCGGCTGTTGACCTCCCGCCACATCAAGGAGCGCCTTGACAAGGAAGTGCTCTACAATGTCAGTATCCGGGTAGAGCCGGGCCCAACCCGGGAGTCTTTCCAGGTAAGCGCCCGGGGAGAGCTCCAACTGGCGGTGCTCATCGAGATGATGCGCCGGGAGGGGTTTGAAGTGTCCCTGTCCAAGCCCAAGGTCCTGACCCAGGAAGTCGACGGTGAGCTGAGGGAACCCCTGGAACTGGCGGTGGTGGATATTCCCGAGGAATTCGTGGGGATCATCACCGAAAAGCTGAGCAGCCGCCGGGGCCGCCTCATGAAGATGGTAAACCATGGCTCCGGCCGGGTCCGCCTCGAGTTTGAAATCCCCTCCCGGGGCCTTATCGGCTTCCGGGGCCAGTTCCTGAACGATACCCGGGGCACCGGGCTGTTGAACGCCCTCCTGGTGGGCACCACCCCCTATGCCGGCGAGATCGTCGGCCGCATCAACGGCGTCCTCGTCGCCGACCGGGCCGGCCGGGCGGTGCCGTATGCCATCTTCCATCTGCAGCCCCGGGGCACCATCTTTGTGAAACCCAATGATCCGGCCTACCGGGGCATGATCGTGGGGGAAAACACCCGCCCCGATGACATGGTGGTGAACATTTCCAAGGAAAAGAAACTCACCAACATGCGGGCCTCCGGCACCGATGAGGCCCTCCGCCTGGTGCCGGCCCGCCAGTTCACCCTGGAGCAGGCCATGGAGTTCATCAACGACGACGAACTGGTGGAAGTCACCCCCCAATCCATCCGCCTGCGCAAAAAGTCAATCAGCTAAGACCGGCGGCCGCCGAGGGCTGGGTAAAGTTGAGGTCAGGGCAGCAGCGAAAACCGCTGAACCCCACGCCCCGACCACTCCCCTCCCCACCGCCTTGCAGGGATAGGGTAAAGGCCGGAAAAAAAGGGCCGGAATCGGATAAAACCCCTTTCCAATTGCGGGTGATATGCTTATATTGTTAGGACATTTACCGTACTAGGGAGGTCCTCGATGGAAGTACGCACCATTCTCTGGCCCACCGATTTGTCCAAGAATTCGATCAAGGCCGCCAAACATGTGTCATCCCTGGCCGATAAGTACCAGGCCAAAATCATTCTCCTGTACGTCGGGGTGGATTTGATGTCCATGTTTCCGGCTTACGGCACTCCCAGCGGGGATCAAGTGAAGCATTTTCACGACTGGGAAATGCAGCAGGCCAAAAAACACCTGGAGGGAGTCTGCGCCAAGGAATTGAAATCCTGTCCCAATATCGAGGTGAAGGTGGTGCAGGGCGACGCCGCCAGCGAGATCCTGAAGATGGTCAAGAAGGCCAAGGCTGACATGGTGGTCCTCACCAGCCACGGCCGCGGCCACGATGAGCTCGACCAGAAAAGCACCGATTTCGGCAGCGTGGCCAAAAAAGTGATGGCCAACTCCCCGGTGCCGGTCCACCTGGTCAATCCTTATAACGAATGAGCCGGGGGTAAAGGATTCTGGCCGGGGACGGCCCCGGCACGGTCTCCCTCAGGCGGCCGCTTCGATCGCCTGGGATTGCCCTCCATCAAGGGCTTTAGGGGCAAGGGGACTTCCTGTCGGCGGCCGCGGCAGGCGGAACGGCACACCGCCCCCCTCCCCTTGCCGTCAAACGCCATAAAAAAACGCCGGTCTGCATTCCAGACCGGCGTTTTTTATGAACAGAATGATCAGTTCAAGTTTCGGTCACGACAATAGCGGCCGACGGGCAGGCCTCCACACAACTCTCGCAACCCAGACAATCGTCGAGATTAACCGCAACGGCTTTATCATCCTGCATCTCGATCACGCCCACGGGGCAAATATTGACACACTCTTCGTCCCCGGTGCACTTATCAGCATCGATATCGACTTCCCAGCCCATGAAACTCACCTCCCTTATTTATGAGTAAATATGGAAAACACAAAGAGACGCCGAACTGGACTGCCAGGCCGACGTCTCATCACTGACCGGTTCAATCTAGGTTTCGGTCACGGTAATGGCGCCTGAGGGGCAGACTTCTACGCAGCTCTCGCAACCCAGGCACTCATCTTCGTTGACCACCACGGCTTTATCATCCTGCATCTCAAGCACGCCCACGGGACAAACGTTGACGCACTCTTCATCGCCGGTGCACTTATCGGTATCCACTTCGACTCGCCAACCCATTACGCTTTACCTCCTTGAGCACAGAAAGTCAATATCCTCAGGACTTGATTTCTTCCTTGATGGAGACCGCGATCTTATAGAGGACGGTAAGGATCAAGAACCCCATGGCCCAGATCCCCAGGGTGATAATCGCCTCGGGCACGGTGGGCCAGTACTCGGTGACCTGTTCCAGGGGATTGGGAATGAAACCGCCGGAAATCAGCCCCAGCCCTTTGTCGATATAGGTGGTGATGATTATCAGGCCGCACAGGGCCGCCAGGGTGGTCTCATTTTTCCTGAGTTTGGGATTCACCATGAAGAGGGCCGCGGCGGTCATGCCCACCAGGGCGAACCACATAAACGGCACCAGTTGGGTCTTGCCGTCCAGGCCCATGAACAGGTAATTAAAGTGAGCCATGTGATCCGGGAGCTGACTGTAGAACACCGTGAAGACTTCGCAGAAAAAGAAGAACACGTTGATCAGGATGGCATAGGTGACGACCTTGGCCAGGGACTGGATCTGCTCCTTGCCGGGATCGAACTTGGTGTATTTCCTGACCAGCAGGCACAGGAGAATCAGCAGTGACGGCCCCGCGGCAAAGGCCGAGGCCAGAAACCGGGGCGCCATGATGGCGGTGAGCCAGTAGCCCCGCCCGGGCAGGCCGGCATACAGGAACGCGGTCACGGTGTGAATCGAGACGGCCCAGGGGATGGAAATGTAACTCAACACCTTGATCCACTTGGCCGGCGCAATCGAATGACGCTCGCACTCCAGCACGTTCCAACCGATCACGATGTTGAGGAAGAGGTAGCCGTTCAAGACGATCATATCCCAAAACAGGACCGATCCGGGGGTGGGATATTTCAAGACGTTCAAGATCCGGTCCGGACGCCCCAGGTCCACGGTGATGAAGGTGACGCACATGGTCACCGCCGCCACCGCCAGGAATTCGCCCAGGATGGTTACCCGGCCGAAGGCCTTGTAGTTATGGAGGTAGTAGGGCAGGACCACCATCACCGCCGAGGCCGCCACCCCGACCAGGTAGGTGAACTGGGCCACATAAAATCCCCAGGACACGTCCCGGCTCATGCCGGTGATACTCAGACCAACATTTAACTGCTTTAAATAGAACAGAAACCCCAGCGCGAAGAGTCCCGCCAGGATTGCCAGCAATCCATAGTACCGTTTCGTACCGACCAGCGCCTTTTCAAGCATGACCTACCTCACACGATATAGTAAACTTGCGGGTTCGTACCGAGATGGGCTTTCCGCCGGATGGTGAAGTACGTCCGGAGGCTCTCCCGCACCTGGGATTTTTCATCCTCCAGGTCTCCAAAGACCATGGCCCCTCCGGACGCTTCCACGCAGGCCGGTTGCAGCCCCTGGGCCAGCCGTTCGGCGCAGAAGGTGCACTTTTCCACCACCCCGATCTCCCGGGTGGGATAACCGGGGGAGATCTTTTTGACATACGGGCGGGGATCCTTCCAGTTGAAACTCCGGGAGCCATAGGGGCAGCCGGCCATGCAAAAGCGGCAGCCGATGCAGCGGTGCATATCCATCATGACGATGCCGTCCTCCCGCTGGAAGGTGGCCTTGGTGGGACACACCCGGACGCAGGGGGGATTGGCGCAATGGTTGCACAGGACCAGAAAATTCATGTGCTCCAGCTTCTTCCGAAAGGTGCGGCTGCTCCTCCCCGGGAAAGGCGTTGTGGAAGTGCTCGGTCCAGATCCACTTGATCTGGTAGCGATGGGCCACCGCCGGGTTGAGTTTCAGCTTGTCATCCGGGGGATTGAGGAAATCCGGGACATTGTGGACCCGGTGGCAGGCGGCGATGCAGGCCTGGGCGGTGGCATCATCCAGTTTCTTCTGGTTGATCACCATGGCCCAGCGTTTAGCTTTCATCACTCCCGGGGCCGGGATCATCTCGGCCTCGACCCGGCCGGGCGCCAATAACTCAAAAGCCCCTTTACCTCCAAGCCCCAAGAGGGTGGAGAGTCCGGCTATCCTGATAAATTCTCTTCTGTCGATACCCATCACTTCGCCTCCACCAGCTTCTTGTCTTCAGCCAGGTGACATCCCCAACAGTTCGGCGCCGCCGCCACATAATTGTGACATTTATCGCAGAATTCAGCCTTGTTGGAGTGGCACTCCATACAGGTTTTGGTCAGGCTGGCAAGGTATTGTTTCCCATCGGGGGCCACAAATTCACGGCCCCGGCTGGTGGTAACATTCTTCTCCCCGGTGCGGACCACGTTTTCCCGCCAATCCACGAGCATCTGCATGTGGTTGGCTCGCATCCATTCCGTGGGCATCACGCACTTTCTATCTTTCTCGGCCAGTTTCTGGATGGCCGGCGTATCCAGCTTGGGGGCCGGCGCCGCCACGGTTTTCCCCAGGTTTTGCCACAGCGGGATGGTGATCATCACGACGAAGATAACCAGGCCGGCGATGACCTTGTTGCGGTCGAAGAGCTTCTTTTCGACCTTCGGACGCTCTGCAAAAAACCCGAATTCGTTTTTGTAGTCGGCCATGTTATTCCTCTTCCTCCCCGGCTTCCTCCGCCAGCTCGCCAAAGCCCACCAGGTCGCGGTCGCGGAGATCGGTGGTGCGCTCCAACTCGTCCGGGAATATCAGGGCATTGCCCACCAGCTCGCTGATGCCGGTAATCTCCACTTCCGGCACCCAGTACTGCAGCAGGGTGGGCAGGGTGGCCCGGTCCAGGGCGCAGATGCAGCCCAGGTGGTTCACCCCGTACTTTTCGTGGACGAACCGCACCGCGTTGGCCCGGGGGAAGCCGCCCTGCATCCGGAGTTCCATGTTCTCGTTGGCGTTGATGCCGCTGGAGCTGCCGCAGCAGAAGGCCTTCTCCCGGATCGTGTTGGGGGGCATTTCCACAAAATTGCCCTCGGGCAACACGTTGTTGATGATGTAGCGCGGCTCTTCCAGAATCCCCATGCCCCGGGCGGTGTTGCAGGAGTCATGGAAGGTCAGCTTGACATGGGCGTTGCGCTGGGGATCCAGGTTCAACTTGTTGTTATGGATCAGGTCCGCGGTGAATTCCGAGATATGCACCATTTTGTGGACCGCGGCGTTCTCGAAGCGGGTCCCGGTGATGGGGGATACCGGCTGCTCCAGGAAGTCCACCGGACCCCACCAGGTGGGCATGTACTGGTTGCACACCCGCCACATGTGGCCGCACTCGCCGCCCAGGATCCACTTGACCCCCAGGCGCTTGGCCTCGGCGTAGATCTTGGCGTTGAGGCGTTTGCCCATCTCGTGGGAGATGAACCAGCCGAAGTTGCCGCCCTCGGCCGCGTAGGTGCTGAGCGTGTAGTCCAGGCCGATGTGCTCGAACAACAGCATGTAGCCCATCATGGTGAAGGTGCCGGGGTCGGCGAAATAGTCGCCGGAGGGCATGACAAAGAGGACCTCGGCGCCCTTGCGGTTAATGGATCGGCATGGTGGTGATGCCGGTGATGCGCTCGTTTTCCTCGGCCAGGAAGTCCACCATGTCCTTGAAGGCCTGAGGCGGGGCCCCGATGTGGCTGCCCTTGTCGTAGCACTGGGCTACCGAAGCCATGGCCCAGTCGATGTTCAGGCCGACGGAGGCCAGCAGTTCCCGGCCCAGGAGCGTCATCTCCGCCATGTCGATGCCGTAGGGGCAGAACAGCGAACACCGCCGGCAGATGGTGCACTGGTACAGGTAGAAGAACCATTCCTTGATGACGTCTTCCGTCAGGTCCCGGGCGCCGGCGATTTCCCCCAGGGCCCGGCCGATGGTCTTGAAGTAGCGCCGGTAAACCGACCGCAGGAGCTCGGCCCGGAGGACCGGCATGTTCTTGGGGTCGCCCGTGCCCAGGAAGAAATGGCACTTGTCGGCGCAGGCCCCGCAGCGGACGCAGATATCGAAAAAGACCTTCAGGGACCGGAACCGCTTCAGCCGGTCTTCCATCCCCTGCAGGACGATCTCCTTCCAATCCTGGGGCAGGGCCCACTCATCGTTTTCCACCGATCGGGCTGCCGGGTAGGGGTAGTTGATCCATTCCATCCACTTGGGGGCGGCGGGGTTACAATAGGTGCCCGGCCGGAAGTCCGGCTTGACGTCCATCCAGCCTTTCTCGGGCGGCTTATAGCTTAACCCGGGAAGTAGCTCTGCTGGTGTCGGAGTTTTGGCCATAAACTCATTGCTCCTTTTCGACCGGGATCCCGGCTTCGATCATGGCATCCCTAAACTTATCTTCATATTCGGCATACGAATGGAACTTGACAGGATAGTTCCAGGGGTTGACGTGCAGGACCCAGCGGTTGTTGCTGAGATCAGGTTCCGGGAGGGGCTCATGAACACCCCGGGGGCGTGCATCAACTTGCTGAACGGGAAGTAGGCAAAGAGCGCACACACTAAAAAGAGGTGGACAAAAAACAGGGGACTGATTCCCGCCGGCACCTGGGGATGCAGGGTCACCAGGCCGATGGCCAGTTCTTTCACCGCCACGATGTCCGTCTTGAAAAAATACCGCAGGCCGATCCCGGTCAGCGCGATGCCCAGGATCAGGAGCAGGGGAAAGTAATCCGCCGCCAGGGAGATGTAGCGCAGGGTGGGATTGGTGATCCGCCGGAACAGCAGGTAAGCCACCGCCACCACCAGCACCACGCCGCTCAGGTACACCGCCGGCGTGAAGAACTGGAAGAAGCCGTCCACCTCGGCAAAGCAGGACGATGGGAAACAGCATGGGTTCGGTGAAAAACCGCAGATGGCGCAGGATGACCACCAGGAAGGCGTAGTGGAAGGCGATGGCCCCCAGCCACAGCCACTTGTAGGACCAGTGAATCAGCCGGGCGCCCTCGGGGTTGTCCGGGTCCTTCACCAGCTCCGTCCGCAAGTTCCGGAACAGGCTGCGGAAGGCCAGCACTTCCAGGGCCATGCGCCCGATGAGATGGGGGAAGTCCGAGGGGTTGTCCAGCTTCTCCCCCAGGTCCCGCTTGATCCAGGGCAGGGACCGCCCCTGGCCGCCGGTAGTGGGAATCCGGAAGGGCACCGGCGACCGGGCCCACTGAATGACCCGGTAAACCACGCCTTCCACGAAGATGAGCGCCGCCATGTAAGGCACTACCACCCCAAACACGAGTTGCAGATTGCCCCTGGCTCCCACGAAGGCGATAATGATCAGTCCCAGGACCGCAGACAAGGCCACAAAGAAATGACGCTTAAAAAAATCCATGTACTGTCACCTCGTTTCAGTTAACCGTTTGCTGCCAACACCTGCTACATGCTGTCGCTGCTGAGGCCCGATTTCCGCATAAAGGCGCTGATCCTTCTCTTCGCCTCGTCGGCCTTGATCTCGTAGATCTTTTCCCGGCGCTTGGTGTAAACATCGAATCCCAGCAAGGCCAGTCCGTCGATCCTGGACTCTATATCCAGCATCTCCGCCGCCAGGTTCTCTTTCTGGATTTCTTCGGCCAGCTCCTGGCGGATCACATTTTTTAACAGAAAGATGAAGGCCAGGGCCTGGGCCGGGGTGAAATTCTGTAGCGCCCGGATGCGGATGATTTCATCGAGCCAGTTCAGGACCTTCTCCCTCTCCATCTCCTGGACGAGGGCGTCATACAACCCTTCCAGACCCTCGGCGAGACGAAATCCCGCCGGATTGTCGAAGTGGTTCTTTTCCTTCCGCAAAAAAATCGCCGTCTCCGGGGGATAGCTCTCGTAAATCGTATTGAGCCAGCAACCCAGGATGGCGGCTTTTTTCTGAGCTAAGTGCGTGGCTAATTGCATCAGATGGTTTCGTTTCACCCAAGAACCGGATTAGAGCTTTATGGCTAGTGAATGTTAAAACATTCACAAAATCGGTGTCAAGGAAAAAATCACCGCCAGAGCGCCCTTACACCTAACCTTTCGGGATAGCATGACTTCTCCCCCGGCTTTATTTTTGCGCCCCCGCGCCGGCCGCTTCCCACCGGCAACCTCCAAGGCGCCGCTCCCCGTACGGCCTGGTATTCAGAGAGACGCCTTCAGCCCTCAGTCACGGATGGGGCAGGGCCTTCCGGGCCCGCCTACCTTTGGTGGCACAGGTTTTCAACCTGTGTGCCTGAGAAATGCTGTTTAACCGAACCTTGAACTTTGAACCTGGAACTGCATTCAGGCCCCGGGCGGCGCCGGGTTGACCGGGGGTTCCTCCGCCTCAGGGGCCGCGGCCTTTACGCTCCCGGGCTGGTCCCGGTCTGACCTCGACCGCGGGAGATTTCCGGTCCCGGAACACCAGGTAACTGAACCAGTACACATTGGCCAGAAACAGCAGGGTCAACCCCACCAGGTAATCCCGGCCCTCCACCCCGATGGCCCGAAGGAGAAATTTAGCAGCCGCGAAGCAGAGAAACAACCGCAAAAAAAAGCTGAACGCCGCGCTCATGGATTCATCCTACCCAAACCGGGGGCGATTGGCAAGGCAGGCGACTGACCTGTCCTCCTCTCCCAATTTTTTGCCTCCTGGCCCATTTCCCTGCCCGGAGGTGGTAGATCCACGTGGCCTCCCCTTTCCCCCGAACCCATCATTACCGAGCGCTGCCGGCCTTGGGGCCTTTAAGCTCTATCACGGTGAGGTATCCGGGTTCTGATGGGCAGTTATGCCAAAGTTTTTGGCACTGACCAAGAGGCGGCACCAATTTTGTTTCCATCTACGTTTACCGGCTTTTCAGGAATTTTGTCCGGTAATCGATTTGCATTTACGAAATTGGTTATTATAGTAAGTGTGAAAAGTTTCACATTATCTCTCGATCAGGAGGTCTATGATGATGCAATGGTGGAAATCAGGCCTGGCTATGACCGGGTTGGCGGTGTTAGCCCTGACAATCACACCCGGAATCGGGGGCGCCGAGGGGACCAAAGACAAAAAAACGGATCAGGCCGGGGTTAGTTGTGTGGCGCCGGCGAAGGGGCCCGTGGGCGCGGCAGGGACGCCGGGAAGCGGCCCGGCACCGGTAGCGGCGGTCACGGAGGTCAGGGCCCGGGTAGGGCAGCCGGCCCCGGATTTTGAGGCCAATGCTCTGGTGAACGGCGGCTTTAAAAATCTCAAACTCTCGGACTACAAAGGCAAATGGGTGGTCATGTGTTTTTATCCCGGTGACTTCACCTTTGTTTGACCCACCGAATTGACGGCGGTCGCCGTCAAATACCCTGAGTTACAGAAGATGGGCGTCGAAGTTCTCTCCCTGAGTACGGACAGCCGTTTTTCGCACAAAATCTGGCAGGCCGAAGAACTGGAGAAAATGGTCAAGGGCGGGGTGCCTTATGCCATGCTCTCAGATGCGGGGGGCCGCATCGGCCGGGTCTACGGCGTATATGACGAAGGATCAGGAGTGGATTTGCGCGGCCGGTTTATCATCGACCCGGACGGGGTGATTCAGGCCATGGAGGTACTCACCCCTTCAGTGGGCCGCAATGTGACCGAATTGATCCGGCAGGTGCAGGCTTTTCAGTTGGTGCGGAACACCGGCGTGGCCACCCCTTCGGGATGGCAACCCGGCAAAGCCACCTTGACCCCGAGTCCGGAACTGGTGGGTGCGGTCTGGAAGGTTTGGAAACCCGAGATGGCCTTCGGGGAACCGCAGAAGAAACCAGCCAAATAAGCGCCGCGGCTTCCCTCGAGATACCGCGGTTATCGTTCAGGTAATACCCCAAAGCCCGGCACCGGGAGCCGGGCTTTTTTTATGGGAAGAAACGGGAAATATCGGCAGGGAGGAGATCAAAGGCCGGGGTGCGGCCGCACGCCTCCCTGCCCGAAGCTCCCATTACCTCACCTAGCGAAATACATCTGGCAAACCCGGTCTAATGACTCTGGCTCCAGAACCCGCGGACGCTTGTTAAACCGGCAGTAATCCAACATTTGTTCCACCAGATCACGAGGATGGCAAGCTGACAACTCCCGATTATCGTCGCCATAATACTTGGCCAACAGGTACTCACTGCTGCATCGTTATACTCCAGTTGGAAATTTTGGCAGATCAGTTTAAAGATCTCTTTATATTGGTCCCGCTCTGGGCCCTCTATCTTGACCTTGGCCCGAATGCGGCGAAAAAAAGCCGGATCAACCAACGACTCGGGCTCCATATTCGTGGCAAAAATGAGGAGCTGGTCGTAAGGAATCGCAAACTTCTGGCCGGTGCGAAGATAGAGGAAGTCTTGCCGGCTTTCCATAGGCACAATCCATCGATTCAGCAAAACCTGGACGGGAACCTGCTGACGCCCGAAATCATCGAGCACGAAAATACCGTTGTTGGCTTTTAACTGCAAAGGAGCCCCATAGAATTTTAACTTGGAGTCATAAGCCAGATCCAACATGCCAAGACCCAGTTCGCCCCCTACCACCACGCAAGGGCGATGACAGAGAATCCAGCGGCGGTCTCCCCTTCCCGGCCCAGTCTGGTCTGACCATCCTTCTATGGGGCAGTGGGTGATGACGTCAAAAACCGGGATAACATGCCCTTCCACATAGAGCGCGTAGGGAATGAACACCCCATCGTCCCAGATTTTTCCCACCCGGAGCGCAATAGAGGTTTTCCCATTCCCCGTGGGGCCATATAAGAAGAGAGATTTGCCACCCATCAAGGCTGGTCCGAGTTGCTCTAAAAGACTGTGGGGGACCACCAAACCCTCAAAGGCTTTTTCCAGATGATGCATCTCGAATTGGCTGTTCTGGATGGATTGGGCCCTGACCTGCTCCCAATAATCTTCCAGGGAAACCGGCACCGGCCCCACATAACTGTCATACTCCAGGGCTTGCGACCCTCGCCGTTTCCCTTCCGCGCTGAGGGCATATCGGTTTCCCAGGACCGCAAAACTGCTTTTGTCATGGCGCGCTTCGGCCCCCCGGGCCTCCAGCAATTTGTCCCGGATAAGTTGCTCCGACAGTTCATTGACGATCGCGAGATTCACCTTCATTCGGTCTGCCAGGCTCTTTAAGCCGAAGACATCTAAATAAAACGCATGCTTCAAGGCCAGCTCCGCCAGGAAACCTCTCGGCACCCCCAAATCTTCTATCGAAGACGGTTGGGGACGGACGCACAGTGAGGGGCAATCCGGACGATTTTCAAATTCCTTTTTGACCGTGCTTAATTCCATCGTGGCTCTCCTTTGCGACTATGAGGTCGATCCGTAGAATAGATCTTATGAGGAATTCCCTGAGAGGGAAATCAGGGAATCCACTGACTCTTGCCTAGGGAAATTACTGATTTGCTTCATAGGGCTTTAGGCGTCCAAAAGCAGGGAAAAGGTAACCAGGCCGGCTTTAAGCCAACCGCGTTGAGGCCGTCTTTCTCCGGCCTCCTCGTGCGTTTTCCTCCATATTCCTTCCCCCTTCGGTCTTATCAATGCTATGATGCATGGATTATCAAGGATAATAATTACCCTGGAAATCAACCTCTCTCCGCCTTATTTTTAGGCATACGCCACGATTTTCCGGAGGATCACCTCATGCCCCGCGATCTCCCCGTGGGCAACGGCAAACTGCTCATCTGTTTTGACCAAAACTACTCCATCCGGGAGCTTTATTTTCCCCACGTGGGACTGGAGAATCACGTCGGCGGGAAGTTTTGCCGCCTGGGGGTGTGGGTGGACGGGCAGTTCTCCTGGGTGGGGCCGGATTGGGAGCGGGAGCTCCGCTATCAGCCCGAAACCCTGGTGACCGAGGTCAAACTCGCCCACCCGGGTCTGGGGGTGGCCCTGGTGTGCCGCGACGCCGTGGATTTTCACGAGGACCTCTATCTCCGGGAAATCGTGGTGACCAACGTCGCCCCGACCCCCCGGGAAATTCGCCTGTTTTTTACTCTCGACCTGGGCATTTCCGGCAACGAACTGGGGGATACCGCCGGCTACGACCCCAAGACCGGGGCTGTGGTCCACTACAAGGGGGCCCGCTATTTCCTGACCGGGGGCATGGCCTTGGAGGGGGAAGGGCTGAGCCAGTTCGCCGTGGGGCAAAAGGGCTACGAGGGCTGGGAAGGCACGTTTAAGGACGCCGAGGACGGCCTGCTTTCCGGCAACCCCATCGCCCAGGGGTCAGTGGATTCGGTCATCGGCCTGAGCCTCACCCTGCCTCCCTATGAATCGGGCCAGGCTTACTACTGGCTGGCCGCCGGCCAGAGCTGGGAAGACGTCCTGCGCCTGGATGGCCTGGTCAAACACAAGCACCCGCAGGACCACCTCAAACGCACCGCCGACTACTGGCGCCTCTGGCTCCGGAAGGAATCCCCGGGGCTGGAAAACCTGCCCGACCCGGTGGCGGAGTTATACCGCCGCAGTCTCCTGGTCATCCGGACCCAGATCGACTGGCAGGGCGGCATCCTGGCGGCCAACGACTCCGACGTGGTCTATTTCAACCGGGACACCTACTCCTACGTCTGGCCCCGGGACGGCGCCCTGGTGGCCTACGCCCTGGACCAGGCCGGCCATCCCACCGGGGCCCGGAATTTCTTCCGGTTCATCTCCGGGCTCCTGCAGCCGGAGGGGTGCCTGCTGCACAAGTTCAATCCCGACGGGACCCTGGCCTCCTCCTGGCACCCCTGGTACCACGAGGGCCAGGCCCAATTGCCCATCCAGGAGGACTCCACCGCCCTGGTGGTCTGGGCCCTCTGGCAGCATTTCGTCCTCTACCGCGACCTGGACTTCATCAAGCCTCTGTACCGGCCCCTGGTGAAAAGGACGGCGGATTTCATGTGCCAGTACCGGGACGCCGAGACCGGCCTGCCGGCCCCATCCTATGACCTCTGGGAAGAACGCCGGGGCATCTTGAGCTTCACGGTGGGCACGGTATTCGGCGGGCTCACCGCCGCCTCCCTGTTCTGCCAGGTCTTCGGTGAGGACGAGAAGGCGGCCTATTATCAAAAGGTTGCCGCCGAAATTCGGGATGCCGCCTCAACCCATCTCTGGCGCCCGGAGTTGGACAGGTTCTGCCGCATGATCCACCGCAATCACGGCGGTCCCTGGGAAGTGGACGGCGCTTGCGACGCCAGCTTGTGGGGCCTGTTTGCCTTCGGCCTCTACCATGCCGATGACCCCCGCCTGGTCGCCACCATGACGGCCCTGCGGGAGAAATTATGGGTCAACACCCCCATCGGCGGCCTGGCCCGCTATGAAAACGACGACTATCACCGGGTCAGCCGGGAGGTTCCGGGCAACCCCTGGTTCATCTGCACCCTGTGGCTGGCCGACTACCTGGTGGAGAAAAACGGCAGTGACGACGAATTGAACCAGGCCATGGACCTGCTGTCCTGGGTGGCCGCCCACGCCTTGCCCTCGGGGGTACTGCCGGAGCAGATCAACCCGCTGACCGGGGAGTCCATCTCCGTGTCACCCCTGACCTGGAGCCATGCCACCTATATTGCCACGGTCCACCGGATTTTGCGCCGGCTGGCCGGAAAGCAGGCGGCGGCCGGGGCGGCCGCGGCGCCTTACCTCCGGCAGGGAGACTGGCTCGAGCGGCTCTATGTCCAGACCTGCGACTCCATCCACGGCATCTGCAAGCTTTAGCCGGATGGACTGCCGCCTATCTGGCGCCCTGCTGCTGCATCTCCTGAAAACAACCCCAAAATCCCGACGAGTCCGGGGCGTCTACCCGCTGACAAACTTTTTTGCCTTGGGCCATGGAGACATACTTGTCGTAGGCGGCCTGATCCCCCACGTACAGGATGTTGGCCCCCTTATCCGGATAGGCATGATAAACTTTGCCGTCGCCCCTGAAAGTCGTGACTTGCCCACTGGGCAGGGCGTCCAGAAGCGCCTGGGTCTTGGGGGTTTCCATATTCGGCTTATACGCTTAAATCCGGCCTTGGTCAGGATGTATTCGTCGATTACCTGCGACTGCAGGGGGCACCCCCCCGGGACTGAGCCCCCGCCGCCACCGCATGAACATCAGGGTTGCACCAAAATAAAACCGATAGCCGTCTTCGATCCGGCCCGCCTCCAGTTCGCCATCATGCCTTCCTCCTCACTGCAGTTCTCTGCTCCTTGGCTCCCGGCCCGGCCTCCGGCGAAGTCACCGGCCTCACCAAGCTTGTCTCTTTTTGGCGTCTAGGGTTCGCTAAAAATTCCTTACCCCTTGATGGTTCTTAAATCTCCCTTTCTCAAAGGAGACTTTCACAGACATTCCAATAAGTCCCCTCCTTTGAAAAAGTGGGGTTAGGGGGGAGTTAGGTCCTTGGAGCAGGTGCCCTCGGTGAAAAAACCTTTGGCAATCGCTTTACATGGGCCGCCCCCGGCCCTGTACCCTCAAGGTCAAGGGTGGTTCATCATAGACCAATCATCGCCGTTGTCAAGCCGGCCCGGGCTCAGGCGGAAAAGGCATCAAAACCGGGCTCAGGCCGGGATCTGGATCTCCCTGACTTCCTGGAACCGGGTCACCACGATGTACTTGTCCACTTTGACCCGGAGCAGGGCGCAGGTGGGCGAGGTCACGAATTCTTCCAGATAGGGGTGCTTTTCCAGGTACACCTTCAAGAACTGCTGCCGTTCCGCCCCTTGCACTTCCCAGGCTTTCCCCAGGGCGGTCAGGGCCGCGGCCTCGGTAAAATCCGCCGAGGTCATTCTGCCGGTTATCCACCAGCACCGCCACCCGGGAATCGGCCATCAGGTTGGCGTATTTGCGGGTCGCCCGGGTGGTGGCAAAGAGAAGATACTTCAGGTCGGCGGTGGCGGCGATGGCGATGAGATTGCAGTAGGGCTGGCCGTGGTCCTGGGTGGACAGCACCGCCAGTTGCTGCGATTCCAGCAGGTTCCTGATAACCGCCAGCGTTTCCGGAAGTATCGCTCATCCGCTCCTCCCCTGTTGCGAAAAGTTTTCGTAGGCGGGCGAAACGGCCATCCTTACCGCTCTTTTCAAAATTTATTGGTAGCCACTGCCCCATGAGCAACTGCCTAAGACAGCCTCATGCTTCCCTGAAACATCTCGCGATCCCTATGGGCCGGGTTCTTCAGGGTTTTGGCTATATAAGCCTCCACCTTGAACTTGCTGCGGCAGCCATTGTAGCTCATATACCGGATCTTCCCGAAAACCGGCCGCTCGAACCAGGCCCGGTCATGGACCCCGCCGATGCTCCAGGCAATGCCGGCGTAGCCATTCGGGTCCCGGCCATCCAGCTCGTAGCGGTCATTGAGATAAATGGCCACGGCCTGGGCCTCTTCCGGGGAGGCGGTCCACTCCAGGATTTTTTTGGCCCAGTACATGCGCATATAGCCGTGCATCTTGCCCCGCTGCACCATCTGCCCCTGGGCCGCGTTCCACAGCTCATCATGGGTCCGGCCCGACTCCAGCTCTGCCGCGCGTATAGAGATACTCCCGCCTATCCCGCCGGTGCTGGTTCAGGGTTTTCTGGGCCCAGGCCGGAAACCCGGCAAAGGTGTCGTAGTGGGGCTGGTAGAAGCAGAAATTATCCGCCAGCTCCCGGCGCACGATGAGTTCCTCCAGAAAGGCTTCCCGGGAAGAGTCATGGCCGCGGCGGCTCTCCACCTCCAGGGCCACCCGCTGCGCCGCCAAGGTGCCCGAAATGGAGGTAGGGGGAGAGGTCCGACTGGCCGTCCAGGGTGGGGTCGTTGCGCCGCTCCCCATAGAAGGGCAGCTTCTGGTCCAGAAAATGATCCAGCGCCGCCCGGGCCTGGCGCTCCCCGGGGGTGAGCCAGGTCACTTCCGGGACGGCAGTGTCGATGGCCAGGGCTGGCGGGCAGGTCCTTCCAGGGGATTTCCGGCCGTGTCGCCCGCCCAGTCCACCGGGTGCCGGGCCAGCGGCGGGAAGTCTTCCAGAAACGCCGGCAAGAGCCTTTTCAGCTTGGGCCTCAAGGTGTAGGCGCCGTATTCCGCCTTGGGGGAGGCCAGCCAACACGGCACGACGTTGTGGGCGTCCACTTCCTCCAGGGAAACCCCGATCTCCTCGAGCCACCGCGGTTTTCCAACCCCGCACCAGGCGCAACGGCGAAAAATCGCTCACCACGGCCCCGACCCGGTAGTGCGCCACAAAGCCGGGCAGTTCCCGGGCCGGCTCCCCCGTCAGGAGAAAAAACGGCAGGTTCAGAGCGGCCAGGTCCCCGGCCACCTCCTGCAACCCCTTGAGCATAAAGCCGTACTGGCGCCGGGTGGCCCCGAGAAACGCCGGCGCCAGGCAGAACACCACCCCCAGGGGCTGCCCCAGGCTGAGGGCCAGTTCCTGGGCGTAGAGCAAGCGCCCAGTTGTCCCGGACCCGCTGGTCCCGGCTCATCCAATAGACCACCGGCCCCTGGCCGGGGCGGGCCTGATTCAAGGGGCGGACGCGGGCGCGGTTGACCATAACGTTGATATTCCCCAGCCCAATGGTGGGTCGTAGGGCGGGAAAGCGAAGCGCATCCCGCCTTACGGATCATTCCATCTCCGGCCGACGGACTACTCGCCACCGGGCAGACTCTCGGGCGGGCAGCCATCAATGGGGTCCGTGGCCCGGGCCCCGGGGTGACCGGTTCAATCAGCACAAACCACCGTCAGCCCCTATTTTACGTCGGCGGGGGCGACAAAGGCAAAATAAATAACTATGTAGTCGGCATTGCTTTAACATCCTTGCGGGAAGGAGCGGTCACCAGGAAACCATTATTGTTAGCCGTCATGGCATCCTGTTTGCCTGAGGCCCAGTCTGATGGGTGCCGGGAGTCAAGCCCCGGTTCCCCTGGCAACTCAAGGCCGGGTTAGGCGCCGGCGCCTCCGGGCTCATAGGCCCGATCAAGCCCTTTTACCGATTGCCTCTGGATGGCGGGATGATTGGGGCTGGTTCTTTACCAATATATTTTCGAAAAAAGTCCTATAATGGATAAATACCAAAATAAAGGCGGGCTGTGACATGAAACCCTTTCGATTCATGGAATTAGCCTTTGCGGGTCTCGTAATGATTTTTTTGATCAGTGGCGTGTCCGGGGGAGAGGAAAACTGGAGTACCTATAAAAGGGGCCTGGTTTGAAATCAAGTATCCGCCAGGGTTTAAGGTCAAGCCCGGCCAAAAAAGCGCCACCCGCCAGGAGGGGTATGATAGCGCTTACTTTGTCTCACCCGACAAGAACGTCGTATTCTATGTTTTCTCGCCCCAGTGGCAGGGGAAAGCGCGCCAAGCGACATGGAAATCAATCCGAATCGCGAAGTATTAATCGAGCAAAATGTCAGGAAAGAGAAGGAGCAGGCGGGGAATATCAAGACAATCAGGACATTGCTGGTTAAAGCAAAAGATAACAGTTACGTACGGGCCATAAGAGACGAAACCACCGATACCACCAGACTGGTCTTCGGCATCAAATACAAAAGTAAAGAGTTTTATAATAAATATTACAACGACTACCTTCAATTTAAGAAATCGCTCAGCCAATTTGCTGATTAAGAGTGGCTGGGAGAAAGGCAGTGCCCGCCAGGCTTCGGAAAATCTGGATTGGCATTCACTACAGAGGGAATTTTCGGGTCTGGGATCGTAACTGAGCCGGGCGAACCCGCGGGAAGATTCGAGAGCTGAACCGCCCGGATATCAGGAGTCCAGGATGATTTTGGTAATGAGGCAATTGGCCAGTTTCCGGGCATCGATCTCGTAGGTCCCTGCTCCACGGCCTCCCGCAACGGCTCCACTTTCTCCGGGCGGACCTCCGGGGTTGCGGCGATAATCTGGCGGACCTGCTCAATCAACTGGTCATTCCTCTGCAAGTTCGGGTTCCGGGCCAGGTGGCCAGCAACAGCTCGGTTTCGGCTGCCGTTGCCTTTCTGCTTGCTGGCGGACCCCGGTTCCGGGGCCTTTTTTGGTTTCTTCGGTTTCTTCATGTTATTTTACGAATAAATCAATGGTTTTGTCTATTAATACCCCCCCCCCGGTAGCCTCGGGGGCAGGTGGCAACTTTGCCACAATCTCGGACCAGTTAAGCGGTGCGATCTTTCTATTTGTAACTGTGTATTCAAGAAAGTTAAAAATCAATGCAATTTTGTTCTCACCCAAAGTAAAGCGCTGCCATCTCGCCATAACCTATAGGGCTGTACTCCCGCCCCCTTCTTGCCCCCTCAAACCGGATGATTCTTACTTTCCTTATCGGTTGCGGGGCGCAGACCTTAAAAATAATTCATCCGCCGGGTTGGCGGCTCTCACCTCAGACGCCTCCGGCCCACCAGAGGTACAAGAACTGGGGTCCCGCCATGTCCAGTTAGGTCGGGCATCAGCGAGTAGATCGTCGGCTTGTAACTGCCGGGGCGGTGATAGGTGATGACCCGGGGGGGGTCCAGGCCCGCCTTGACCCTGGCCAACTCCAGGGCGTCGTCCAGGTAGCCCAACTGATCCACCAGACCCAGGTCCCGGGCCTGGGAGGCGGTAAAGATCCGGCCGTCGGCCACTTCCCGGGTCTTTTTCAGACTCAATTTCCGCCCCTGGGCCACCACGTTCACAAACTCCCGGTAAAAGTCATCGATGATCTGCTGCATCATCTCCTTCTCCTGCGGGGTGGCGGCCCGGAACGGGGACCAGAAATCCTTCCATTTGCCGGTCTTGACTACATCGTCGTCCACCCCGAACTTGTCCATCAGCCCCCGGAGGTTGAACTTCATGGCAATGACCCCGATGGAACCGGTGATGCAGGTGGGATAGGCAATGATGGTGTCCCCCGCCTGGGCCACGTAGTAGCCCCCGGAAGCGGCCAGGCCCTGGAGGCAGACCACCACCGGCACGCCTTTGGCCGCCTTGAAGGCCTTGAGTTCGTGGAGAATGACATCCGCGGCGCTCACGGTGCCTCCCGGGGAATTGATCTTCAGGACCACCGCCTTGACGCGGTCATCTTTGGCGGCTTTTTCCAGTTCTTCCTTGATCCGGTTGGGCGAAGTCACCCCCTTTGTCAGCCCCAGGATGCGGTGCGGCCCTTCCAGGATGACGCCGGTGACCTCCATGAGCAGGATCTTGTCCCGGCCGTAGCCCGAGATAGTTTTTTCCTTCAAGGGGCCCGGCTCTTCGAACAGGCTCACCTTGACGGTGACGCAGCCAGCCCCCACCAGCAGCCAGACCAGGAGCACATTGTCAGACGCCGCATACCTTCCCCCGGGGCTAAATTTGTAAGATAATGGCGCCATGATACGCTAACCAGACCCACTTGCGCCAAATATTTTTTTGAACCCGGGAAAATTCTTGGTCCCTTAAGTTTCCACACAAAACCCCTTGACAGTTTTGAAATAGATGATAAACAATAAACGTTTCAAGCATCATCACCATGTCGGCCCCACCAATCTTCTGGAGTACCTGATTCACCTGCAGCAAGAGGGCGGGGACGACGGTGCTATCTGACAACGGGAGGAGGCGAGATGGATGCCCGGCGTCAGGGTAAAACCCAACGAACCTTTCGAGGTCGCCTTAAAGCGCTTCAAGAAACAGTGCGAAAAGGCCGGGATTCTCTCTGAGATTCGCAAGCGGGAGCATTACGAAAAGCCCAGCATTAAGCGAAAGAAGAAGATTTTGGCGGCCAAAAAGCGGGCTTTGAAGAAGCTGCGGAAAATTGAGGGCAATTGATGTCCCTTTATCAGCGGCTGGATCAGGCCTTAAAAGAGGCCATCAAAAACCAACAACCGGTGGCGACGTCCACCTTGCGGCTGTTGAAAAGTGCCATCCGTTACCGCGAGGTGGACGTTAGACGTCCGCTCACCGAAGCCGAGCTGCAGGCAACCCTTAACACGCAGGTAAAGCAGCGTCGGGAGGCCATGGCCGAGTACACCAAGGCCGGCCGACCCGAACTTGCCAAACAGGAAGAGGAGGAACTTAGTGTCCTCCTCTCTTTTTTGCCACCGCAACTGAGCCCCGAAGAAATGGCCGCCGAAGTCGACGCGGTCATTGCCGAACTGGGGGCTACCGGCCCTAACGACCTGGGAAAAGTAATGAAAAACGCCATGGCCCGCCTCGCCGGCCGGGCTGACGGCAAGGTGATTCGAGAGATCGCGCAGCAGCGTCTGGGTTCATAGACCTTCCACCCTCAAACGGAAACCTGGAGTGCTATGCCAGAGCCAACCTTGACCGCCCTGGAGTTCCCTCAGCTTCTCCGGGTGGTCCAGACTTACGCCGTCTCTGACCTCGGGCGGGATTTTCTGGGCGCGCTCAAGCCCCTCTCTGATCTGCACCAGATCCAGGCGCCGTTCCGGCAAATCCAGGAATTGCGTGAACTCCAGTACCGTGAAGGCCCCATCCCCTTTACCGATTTTCCCCTGCTGACCACCTGGCTGACCAAGGCAGGCGTCCGGGGCAGCCTACTGCCCGCCGAAGCCTTCAACCAGGTCTTGCAGGTGCTGCGCCTGGCCCGGCACCTCAGGCACTATATCGGCCTGGGGGGCAATCTGACCCCGCGCCTGTCGGCCCTGGCCGCTGATCTCAAGGACCTGACCCCCCTCACCGAGGTCATGCAACAGTGCATCAGCCCCCACAACTTTATTCTGGATCAGGCCAGCCCCGGCCTGGCCCAGGTGCGCCGGGAGCTGACCGACACCCGGGAGCGGGTCAACCGCCAGATCAAGCAGGACTTTTTCCAGCCGGCCTATTCAGGACGCCCTCCAGAGCCCCCTCATTTCCCAGCGCCACGGCCGCTACGTCATTCCCATCAAGGCCGACCACCGGGGCGCCATTCCCGGCATCATCCACGACCAGTCCCAGACCAAGGCCACCCTGTTTCTCGAGCCTCTGGCCATCGTGGAGCACAACAACGCCTTGAATCTCCTCCACAACCGGGAAAAGCGGGAAGAAGAAGCGGTGCTGAGAAGGCTTACCGACCTGGTGCGGAACCATCTCGACGAAATTCGCCTCACCCTTGCCACCCTGGGCGAACTGGACGCCATCCAGGCCAAGGTCAAATTTGCCGAGGAGTTCAGGGCCAGAGAGCCCATCTGGCGCACCCAGGGCGGCGTCGATTTCCGCCAGGCCCGCCACCCCCTCCTGGTGCAGCAGCGCCGGGAGAATAAGCTGCCGCCCCGGACGTGGTCCCCATTGACCTGGCACTCGACCCCGGGCACCGCTTTCTCATCATCTCCGGGGCCAACGCCGGCGGCAAGACCGTGGCCCTGAAGACCCTGGGCCTCTTGACCCTCATGGCCCAGAGCGGCATCCCCATTCCCGTGGACGAGGGCAGCGAGATCTGCCCCTTTGGGGCGGTCTTCGCCGACATCGGCGACCCCCAGGATATGTCCCAGAGCCTCAGCACCTTTTCGGCCCACCTGAAGCGGGCCCTGACGATGCTCACCAACCTCCCGGAGCCATCCCTCATCCTCCTGGACGAACTGGGCACGGCCACCGACCCCACCGAGGGCGGCGCCCTGGCCCTGGCCCTGCTCCAGGCCTTCTTTAAGCAGGGGGCCTACGGCGCCGCCACGACGCATCTGCCCATCCTCAAGAGTTTTGCCCAAAAGACCGATGGTTTTGAGAATGTGGCGGTGGTGTTCAACGAGGAGACCCGGCGGCCCACCTACCGCCTGGCTTACGGGGTGGTGGGGGCCTCCAACGCCTTGAAGCTGGCCCGGGAGATGGGCCTGGCCCCGGAGATCCTGGCGATGGCCGAGGGCTACCTCAACCAGGACGAACTCCGGGCCTACCGGCTCCTGGCCTCGGTGGAGGCGGCCCAGCAGGACCTGGCCCGCCAGGAGGATGAGCTCAAACGGCGGGAAGCGGAGTTGACCGGGCACCAACATGAGTTGGCGGCGCGCCAGACCGAGCTTGAGGCCGAGCGCACCCGGCTGGTCAACGAGGCGAAGAGCGCCGCCCTGGCCCGCATCAAGGAGGCCGAGGCCGAGTTTAAGGCCATCGTCCGGCGGCTGAAAGAGGGCCGCGAGCCCTGGGGCAAGCTGCGCCAGGAGTTTTCCGGACGCCAGGCGAAATTGCTGGCGGACCTGACGCCCCAACCCGCCCCGGCCCCGGCCCCGGCGCCCCGGTTTTTGCCCGGCCAGCAGGTCTTCCTGCCGGCCCTGGGCCTGACCGGCAATATTATGGCCGTTGACCCCCGGGACGGCCGCCTTGAGGTCCAGGCCAGGAGCGTCAATCTCCGGGTCAGCCCCGAGGAGGTCACCCCGGTGGGGGGCGAGGCCGGCAAGGCCATCCGAGGCGGCACCGCCTCGGGCTACCACCGGGCCCCGGCCTGGCTCCCCAGCCTCAACCTGGTGGGCCTCCGGGTGGACGAGGCCCTGCCCCTGGTGGACCGGCTCATCGACCAGGCGGTGCTCCACGGCCAGGAGAAGGTTGACATCATCCACGGGGTGGGCACCGGCCGCCTGAAACGCGCCCTGTGGGACCACCTGAAACACCACGGCCTGGTAAAAGAACTCCACGCCGACGCCAACCCCGGCGTCACCGTGGTGGATTTGAAAGAGTAGGGGGAAAATGTAGGGTTCGCACCGCGCACCGAAAAGAACCGGTCGGAAAGCCGGTGCCAGAAAAGACGGCGGCCACGGGCCGCCCTATGAGAGGTAGATAAGAGTAGCGATCAGCTAGGCATAAAATCCCCCTGACCCCCCTTTAATAAAGGGGGGGATTAAAAGTTACCCTTTGAAAAAGGGGAATTTAGGGGGGATCTAAAAAAGCTTTTCACCGAAAACAGAAAACTGAAAACGGAAAACCGGCTTTTAAATGGCATTTATCCCTGAAGACAAGCTCCTGGAGATCAAAGACGCGGCTTCCATCGAGGAGGTGGTGGGCCAGTACGTCAAGTTGACGCAGAAAGGGCGAAATCTTTCGGGGCTCTGCCCGTTCCACTCCGAGACCAAGCCGTCCTTCACGGTGGCCCCGGAGAAGGGCATCTTCCACTGTTTCGGCTGCGGCACCGGGGGCAACGTCTTTTCCTTCCTCATGCAGTACCACCGCCTGAGCTTCCCCGAGGCGGTCCAGGAACTGGCCCGGCGCTACGGCATCCCGGTGTCGGTGAAGGATTTGGGGCCGGAAGGGGCCCAGCAGGCCAAAAAGCGCACCAAGGCCTATGAGGCCAACGCCGCCGCCGCGGCCTTCTATGCCGCCACCCTGGCCAGTCCGAGGGCCGGCCGGGGCGCGATTACCTGAAAAAACGCGGCCTCACCCCGGAGATCATTCGGGCCTTTCAGTTGGGTTATGCCGTGGATGAGTGGGACGCCCTCCGGCGCCACTTCCAGAACCGGGGCATCTCCCTGGACCTGGCCCAGGAAGTGGGCCTCCTGGCCCCCCGGGACCGGGGCGGCTTTTACGACCGCTTCCGGGGCCGCATCATGTTCCCCATTTTCGACCGCCAGAGCCGGGTCATCGCCTTCGGGGGGCGCATCATCGGCGACGGCGAACCCAAATACCTCAACTCCCCGGAAAGTCCGTTGTATTCCAAGGGGCGCACCCTCTACGGCCTGCCCCAGGCGGCCGAGGCCCTCCGGGCCACCGGCGTGGCCCTGGTAGTGGAGGGCTATCTCGACCTCATCGCCCTCCAGGTGCAGGGCGTGGCGAACGTCCTGGCCACCCTGGGCACGGCCCTGACCCGGGAGCAGGTGCGGCTGCTCAAGGCGGTGGCGGACAAAGTGGTCCTGGTCTATGACGGCGACGCCGCCGGGGCCAAGGCCATGAAGCGGGCTTTCCCGCTCTTCGCCCAGGAGAATCTGGCGGTCAGGGCCCTGCCGCTGCCGGCGGGGCTCGACCCGGACAGTTACGCCCAGGCCCACGGGGTGGAGCTGTTCCGCACCGCCTGGGACGCGGCCCACCCCTGGTTCAGCTACCTGTTGGAAGACCTCATCGCCACCCACGGCCTGGATATCGAAGGCCGGGTGCGGATTTTGGAGGAACTGCGCCCCTACGTCCAGGCCCTGACGGACCCGGTGGAGCAGGACCTGTGGCTCCGGGCCACCAGCGAGCGCTTAAGGGTGGATGCCGCGGCGCTGCGGAAAAGCCTCACCTCCCTGGCCCCCATTTCGGCGGCCCGGCTGGACCAGACTCGGAACATTGTGGTCGACCAGGAGAGAAAGTTGCTGCGCTGGGTCCTGGGACACCCGGAAGCCGTAGACTCGGAGGAGTTGGAAGAATGGATCGAGGAGTTTAGGAATCCTGAATTAAAAGGGCTTTTGGAACTAATTATCACTTGTTATCGGGAACACGGTAGATTGGATCATGGTCTCCTGGTGCAGCAGGCACCGGGAGAAACCCAACGGCAGCACATCTGTGCGTTGACCTTAGAGGAGGACGACTCACGCGGTCACTTGGGGGATTTTCTGGCCGACGACTGGCGCCGCAATCTTAAAGTAAGACACCTGAAGAAGGCCCAGACCAGGTTAAAAGCAATGATGGCAAGGGCATCCGGGGATGATGACCTAGTGGCCTTGCAGGTGCAGTGGCGGACAATCGATCAGCAATTGAAAGACTTATCGGCTGTATAGCAAAAGGAGAGAATGGATGAATAAGGGAATGGGAATGGACGGCTTTCAGGGAATCATGCCGATGGGGGATGATGAACACTTGATCACCGTGGATGACCTGAATGACTCCCTATCTCCCGAGAGCCTCATGAACACGCAGATGAAGGACATCATGATCTTCGATGACCTGGAAATACCCCCTCCCGAGGCCTCCAGCATGGCCCTGCCCTCCCAGCCAGGCATGCGCGAAGGGGAAGGGGATTTGGGCCTGGACGCGGATAGCGCCGCCAAATTCGACGATCCGGTGCGCCTCTACTTAAAGGAAATGGGGACCGTCTCCTTGCTCACCCGGGAAGGGGAAGTGGAGATCGCCAAACGCATTGAAGAGGGGGAAAGAGAGGTGCTCCACACCCTGCTGGAGATGCCCCTTACCTTTAAGGAGATCATGGGGCTGGTGAACCGGCTGGAGGAGGAAAAGCTGTCACCCCAGAACACCCTGGATGATTTCGGTGAAGATGATCCGGCCGTGGACCTGCCCACCCAAAAGTCCCGGATCCTTAAATTGATCCATAAATTTCGCTCTCAGGAAGAAAAAATCCGCCAGATGATGAAAGAAGTGGCGGCCCTGCCCCGGAACGACGAAGCCCGTCTCCAGTTGGAGCAGAAGCTGGCCGGACACCGCCAGCGCATGGTGGAGCATTTCAAAAATCTCCGGATGGAGCGCCATTACCTGGAAGACATTCTCGAGCGGTTGCGCCAGTTCGGCTTTATCGTCCGGGATTGTCAGCACAAGCTGGAAAAGGGTCTCGGGGCCGCGGGCCTGTCGGCTACGCGGTTTCGCCAGCTGCGCCGGGAACTGAAAAATGGTGGGCCGCCCCCGGATTTGCCGCGGTCCCTGACTCCCGAGCGACTGGCGGAGTTGGAGGAGGTCTGGACCCAGAACCGCCGGAAGCTGCGCCGGATCGAGACCGTCGTGGGAATGCCCGCCGGCCGTCTGCTGGCCACTTTGGTCAAGGCGGAAAAGGGGGAGTACCAGGCCCAAAAGGCCAAGCGGGAACTGGTGGAAGCCAATCTGCGCCTGGTGGTGAGCATTGCCAAGAAGTACACCAACCGGGGCTTGCAGTTCCTGGACCTGATCCAGGAAGGCAACATCGGCCTCATGAAAGCCGTGGAGAAATTCGAATACGAGCGGGGTTACAAGTTCAGCACTTACGCCACCTGGTGGATCCGCCAGGCCATCACCCGGGCCATCGCCGACCAGGCCCGCACCATCCGCATCCCGGTCCACATGATCGAAACCATCAACAAGTTGATCCGCACCTCCCGCTACCTGGTTCAGGAGATTGGCCGGGAGCCCACCCCGGAAGAGATTGCCGAGAAGATGGAGTTTCCCCTGGAGAAGGTGCGCAAGGTCCTGAAAATCGCCAAGGAACCCCTCTCCCTGGAAACGCCCATCGGCGACGAAGAAGACAGCCACCTGGGCGATTTCATCGAAGATAAAAAAATCTCGACGCCCATCGAGGCGGTGGCCAACCTCAACCTGGCGGACCAGACCCGGAAGATGCTGTCCACCCTGACGCCCCGGGAAGAAAAGGTGCTGCGCAAGCGGTTCGGCATCGGCGAGAAAACCGATCATACCCTGGAGGAAGTGGGCCGCGACTTCGAGGTCACCCGGGAACGCATCCGCCAGATCGAAGCCAAGGCCCTGCGGAAGCTCCGGCATCCGTCCCGGAGCACCCGGCTGAAAAGTTTTATCGAGACATGATTTTTATCCCGGGGGAGTCTGCTATTGAACAATTGAGGAGGAGAGTTATAATAACTTATTTGGGGGGCGGACTGAACCAGATTGGCCCGATCCGCAGGGATGCCCCCCCGATGATTGATAGGCGCGGGCCCATAGCTCAGCGGTTAGAGCAACCGGCTCATAACCGGACGGTCCCTGGTTCAAATCCGGGTGGGCCCACCAGGCATCCGGGAGCAGCGGGTATTTTGCGAGAACGAGATAGAGCCTTGATTTCACAGGGGTTTAACCCCGGGGGTGCTCTCTGCGCACCCCTTTTTTATGTTCTATGAGCGCAACCCTACAAGACATCGTCAACCTGCTGGAAAGCCGCTATCCATCGGCCTGGGCCGTGCCCGGGGACCGGGTCGGCCTCGAAGTGGGTGACCCCGCCCAGCCGGTGGCAGGCATCCTGGTGGCCCTGGAGGCCACCCCGGCCGTGGTCGCCGAAGCCGGTAACCGGGGCGCCCAGCTACTCCTGACCCACCACCCACTCCTGTACCGGCCCCTGGAAGACGTGCGGGAGGACCGCCCCGGCGGCCGGTTGCTGGCGGCCCTGATCCGGGCCCGGCTGGCCATGGTATCCTGCCACACCAACCTGGATATCGCCCCCGGCGGGCTCAACGATTACCTGGCCCGGAAACTCGACCTGACCGGGGTGGAGGTCCTGACCCCCACCACCCGGGACCCTTGGTACAAGCTGGCGGTGTTCGTCCCCACGGGCTACGAGGACCGGGTGCGCCAGGCCCTGGGGGAGGCCGGTCTGGGGGTCATCGGCCGGTATTCCCACTGTTCTTTTGCCTCCCCGGGGCAGGGTACGTATCGCCCCCTGCCTGGGGCTCGGCCCTTTAAGGGGGAACCGGGAGAGCTCTCCCGGGCCGAGGAGGTCCGCCTGGAAATCCTGGCCCCCGAGTCCCTGCTGCCCCTGGCCCTGACTCGTCTGAAAGAGACCCACCCTTATGAGGAGGTGGCCTACGATCTTTATCCCGTGCGGCATCCCGGCACCCCCCTGGGTTTGGGGCGCATCGGCGCCTGGCCTAAGCCCCGCCCCTTTTCCCAGGTGATTGCCGCGGCCAAGGAGATTTTCGGGGTGGAAACCGTGCAGGTGTGGGGGCGCCCGCCCCAGCAGGTGCAGCGGGTGGCGTTGTGCAGCGGCAGCGGCGGCGACCTCCTGGACGACGCCCTGGGCCGGGGCGCCCAGGTCTACCTGACCGGGGAAGTGCGTCATCACCAGGTCCCGCCCGGGCTCCTGGAAGACTTTGCCGTGGTGGCGGTGGGCCATTTTGCCAGCGAAGTAGTGTTTATGGAACCCTGGGCCCGGCAGCTCCGGGAGCTGTTCCAGGAGGCGGGTCTGGAGCTTGAAGTCATGGTGGCCGCCACTCAGCCACCCCCATGCTGCTACAGGTGAGGAAACTCTCGCTTTGATAACTTTGACTGCAACCACTATTCCCGGTGACAGCGAAGAAGGACGCCCCGACTGTCTGGGGAATAAGGCCAAACGCGTGACGAAATACGGAGGTTGAACTTTGCTGACGGAGTTAAGCAGACTCATCGATGTCCAGGAAATAGACAAGGTGATCCAGGAGGTCACCCAGGATCTGGCCAAGCTCCCGGAGGAGCTCAAGGCCGGCGAGGCAGCCCAGGAAGCGTTGAAAGCCTCCCATGCAGCCCGGCTCCAGGAGTTGGAGGAGCTTAAGGCCCGGCGCCGGGACACGGAAATGGAAATGGCGGACATGGAGGAGAGCATTAAAACCAGCCGCCAGCGCCTCATGGAGATCAAAAGCAACATCGAATACAAGGCGATGCTCAAGGAGATCGCCTTTAAAGAGGACCAGAAGGACCAGCGGGAGACCCGGCTCCTGGAATTCATGGAACTCATGGAGACCCAGAACCGCCTCATCGCCGAGCATGTCGCCCAGCTTGAGGAACAGGAGTCCATCCTGGTCCAACAGCGGAAAGAAGTGGCGGTTCAGGTGGGAAAATTGCAGGAGGAACTGGCCGAACTGGAGGAAAAGCGCAAGAAGGTGCGCAAAGTCGTGCCCGCGGCCCTCATGAAGCGCTACGAATTCATCCGCCAGCGGCGCAACAGCTCCGCCGTCTGCCCGGTGCACGAAGGCGTCTGCCTGGGCTGCCACATGAACATTCTTCCCCAACAGTTCATCGACCTGCAGAAAGGGCTGGAGATCCTCCAATGCCCCCACTGTCAACGCATTCTCTACTGGGCCGATGAAGAGGCGGAAGCAGGCGCCGGGAACCAGCCGGCCTCCTGAGGCGGCCAGGAAACCTGTTTGGACAAGCGAGCTGCCATCTTTGCGGCGCTGGCCCAGGGACTGGATCTCCCCGGGGTCGAGGCGCGTTTTGGCCTGACGCCTGGGGACTTGCAGGACTTGTTCCGGGACGCCGCCACCCTCTACCGGGACCGGAGCGAAGGATTCTGGCGCCTCCACTGCGACGGGGCCTCCCGGGGCAATCCCGGGCCCGCCGGCGCCGGCATGGTGCTCTTTGACCCCCAGGGCCGGCTCCAGGCCAACAGAGGCCGCTACCTGGGAGAAACCACCAACAATGTGGCGGAATATCAGGCCCTGCTCCTGGGCCTGGAAGAGGCCCGCCGGCTGGAAGTTAAGAAACTCCGGGTCCTGGCCGATTCCGAACTCATGGTGAAGCAGATCAACGGCCGGTACCGGGTGAAAGCCCCCCACCTCATCCCCCTGTGGCGCGAAGCCCTCAGCGCCTTGAAAAAGTTTGAAGCCTGGGCCATCGCCCATGTGCCCCGGGAGGAGAACCACCTGGCCGACGAAGCGGCTAACCGGGCCATTGACCAAAAGGCGGTGGCGGGGTAAACTACGGTTAAGGGGTAAGGTTTCACCGCACTCCAACGGTTTTACCCCACAGGATCGCGAAGCAGGCCAGATGATCGCCGGCGGCGCTTAGCCGCCGGAGGAAAGTCCGAGCTCCACAGGGCAGGGTGCTGGGTAATCCCCAGCGGGGGCAACCCTAGGGAAAGTGCCTCAGAGACCAGACCGCCGTGGTACGTCCACGGTAAGGGTGAAAAGGTGAGGTAAGAGCTCACCAGCGGCAGTGGCGACATTGCCGGCTTGGAAAACCCCACCCGGAGCAAGACCAAATAGGGGAGCGTTTGAGGGTGGCCCGCCCGAAGCTCCCGGGTAGGTCGCTGGAGGCCCCGGGTAACCGGGGCCATAGAGGAATGATCATCACCGGGGCAACCCGGGACAGAACTCGGCTTACGGCCTGCTTCGCGCCTCCTTTGGGGCCACCGGTCCAAACGCGCCGGTGGTTTTTTCATAAGAAAGCCTCAAAATAGTCTTTCGTCGGGTGCGCACTGCGCACCATTAGCTGGAATTGCTACGGTCACCGAGGCCTGCCCCTCCATACCCGCCAAAGCGGTGGGGCAGCCGTCCCTGGCCGCCGTTCAGAGGAATGGGTTTCCAGTTCCTCATCCGGTATGATAAAGGTAAGGAGCCATGTCCACGCAAATTCTCCCCGTGATCGAGCCCGCGCCTGCCCCGGAGATTTCCGTGGTCATCCCCGTGTTCAACGAGGAAGACAATCTCCCGGAGCTCGGGGAGAGGCTGATCCGCACCCTCACCGCCATGGGCCGGCCCTTTGAGATCATCTTCGTGGACGACGGCTCCACCGACGGTTCCTGGGAGCTCCTGAGCGACCTGAACGACCGATATCCGCAGTACATCCGAGCCCTGCAGTTCCATCGCAACTTCGGGCAGCATCAGGCTATTTTTGCCGGGTTTCAGGCGGCCCGGGGCCAGGTGATGGTCACCCTGGACGCGGACCTGCAAAACCCCCCCGAGGAAATCCCCCGCCTGGTGGCCAAGCTGGATGAGGGCTACGACACCGTGGGGGGCTGGCGTGAGAATCGCCAGGACTCCATCTTCCGGAGGCTCCCCTCCCAACTGGTGAATACCGTCATGTCCCGGGTCACCGGGGTCAAACTCCGGGACTATGGCTGTATGCTCCGGGCTTATCGCCGGTCGGTGGTGGATAGCATCAACCAGTGCCAGGAATCCTCCAGTTTCATCCCGGCCCTGGCCAACCTGTTCGCCCAGCGGGTGGCGGAAATCCCCGTGGGCCACGCCGAGCGGGAGCGCGGCAAGTCCAAGTACGGCCTGTTCAAGCTCCTGCGCCTCAACTTTGACCTGATGACCGGGTTTTCCAATCTGCCCATTCATTTTGTGGGGTTCATGGGGATGGCCATCGCCCTCCTGGGACTTTTTTTCGGGCTTATGTTGATCATTCGGCGGATCTTCGTGGGGCCGGAAGTGGAAGGGGTATTCACCCTGTTCGCCATCTTGTTCGTCTTCGTCGGCCTCAATACCTTGGGGTTAGCCCTGATTGGCGAATACGTCGGCCGCATCTACCGGGAAGTACGAGGCCGGCCGCGCTTCGTCATCCGTAAGACCCTGGGCCGCGAGTCATAAAGCAACTCTTTCCTTTCCCCTCCGGCAAAATCCGGTATAATGAAGAGCGAAAAACGGACCCTGGTAGCCTCAGGCTTGAGCCTGCGCCGGCCTGGCCGTAAGGATTCGAGCCCGCTGGCTGCACGTTAATAACTGCCGGTGGAGCGGCCGTCCCTGCCCGCCTCCCAGCTGAGCGCCTGATTTATATTCATACGACGAAGTTGCAGTCAAAAGACATTGGATATTTATGTCATTCTGAACGCCGCGCCGCACGTGAAGAATCTCGGCGGCCTAAAAAGAGAGATGCTTCGCTGGCGCTCAGAATGACAAATAATAGTCTGTTTATCGCTTTTTGGTGTCAGAGGTCCCGGGAAATCACATGCGCCTCATCTTTCTGGGTTACCACAATATCGGCTACGCCTGCCTGGAGGCGCTCATCGAGCTCTGCCGGGAGTCGGGCGATGAGATCGCCGCGGTGGTCACCCATGCCGACGACCCCCAAGAAAATATCTGGTTCGCCTCGGTGCGGCAGCTGGCCTTCGACCATCACCTGCCGGTCTATCAGCCGGCCGACCCCAATGACCCGGGCTTCGTGGCTGCCATGCAGGCTTTGCAACCGGATTTGCTCTTTTCGTGCTATTATCGCCACATGCTGAAGCAGCCCCTGCTCAATCTCCCCCGCCTGGGGGCCTTGAATCTCCACGGCAGCCTGCTGCCCCGCTACCGGGGCCGTTGTCCCCTCAACTGGGTCCTGGTCCATGGCGAAACCGAAACCGGGGTGACCCTCCACTACATGGTGGAAAGAGCCGACCAGGGCGATATCGTCGGCTTCAAGCGCGTCCCCATCACCTATGAAGACACGGCTGTGACCCTGTTTGCCAAAATGACCGCGGCGGCGCCGGAGCTGATGCGGGAAACTTACCCGTCGCTGCGGGCCGGCACCGCCCCTCGCCTTTCCCAGGACCACAACCAGGCCTCATATTACGGCGGCCGCACTCCGGCGGACGGCCTCATTGACTGGCGGCATTCGGCCCAACAAACCTATAATCTGGTGCGGGCCGTGACCCATCCCTACCCCGGGGCCTTTACGTTTTTCCAGGGCCGGAAGCTCTTGGTCTGGGCCGGCCAGGTCATGACAGCCCCGGTTACGGCGTCTTCTGACCCCGGCCAGATAATAGATGTTGTGCCGGGAGAGGGCCTCCTCGTGGCGACGGGGGCGGGGCACTTTCTCATCGCCCGGGCCCAGTGGGAGGGCGAGCCGGAATTCCTGGGGCCGGTAGTGGCCACCTGGGACCACCTGGTGGGGGTGCAGCTTGGAACTTGACTCTGCAATTTATTTTTGAAATTGGGAAGCTTTTTGAGAGAAGGAGCAATGCCATGAAGGGCCAATGGATAGAGGTTGTCAAGCTCGCTTTTAAGGGAAAACGCTTTGAGGATCATGCTCTGGATGTTAATGCGCTTTCTGAGATAATCCGTTTCCAGAAAATCGTGGCAGAAACAGCTAAAGTGCTTTGGCGAGAAGCCAATCGCAAGGAAAGGCTTCCGAGGCATTTTGAGGGCCGCACAAAACTTTATCTTAGAAGAATTGAGCCGGGAAGTGCACTTGCCCCTCTAGAATCGTTCTTGGAAGAGGACGATAAATTATTCGAACAAGAACCTGTTGAACTCAAAGAGGCAGTCGAATTAGTGCACAAAACGATACTTGCAGTAGAGCACGACAAACCACTTCCTGATAATTTCCCCAAAAGCCTTCTACCCGATTTCGAAAAATGGGGCGAAGACTTGGCAGAGGGTGAGTCAATCGAGATCATCCCCCCTGGGAAAGAGCCAGCTCGACTGACTCCGAAGGCACATTTACGGTTGGTGACTTATGCTGAGACTCCGTATGAGGCGGAGGCGGAAGTTAAAGGGGAAGTTTTCGCAGCTGACATTAGATTGGGTCGCTGTCAGTTATGGATAGATGAAGGAACGGGAATAACGGTAAATTTCACCCCAGAACTTGAAGAAAGGGTAACAAGCGCCCTTAAGGATCATCATACATGTCACCTGTATATCAAGGGTAAAGGAGAATATTCGCCGCAAGGAAAGCTCCAACGAATTACAGAGATTTCAGAATGTTGGACCAAGCCTGTAAGTGAACCAACATTATTAAATCTTATGACCTCTCCAATCGAGGATATCCTCTCAGATTTGGCCAATGAGATTCCGGATGAGGAATGGGAGAAATTACCTTCTGATCTAACTGATAATTTGGACCACTATCTATATGGAACGCCAAAATGAAGAAGGTATTTGTTGATACTCTTTATTGGTTGGCAATAGTCCGTCCGAGAGATTCCTGGCAGATATCGGCTAAAAAAGCTAAGGCATCGATAGGTAACGTATTTATGGTTAGCACGGATGAAGTTCTAACAGAATTTTTAAATGCTTTATCATCAGGAGGGGACCACATACGAAAGACCGCTGTTAAAATGGTTAAAAAGATATTAGATAATCCAAATATTAGAGTTATCCCACAAAGCCGAAATTCATTTTTAAAGGGATTAGAGTTGTATGAGCAGCGAGCTGACAAAGGCTATAGTTTTACTGATTGTATTTCGATGAATGTAATGGCAAACGAATCTATAACCGAAGTTTTGACTAATGATAAACATTTTGAGCAGGAAGGTTATGTAGTTCTGATCAAGCGGTAATAATTTTAAATAACTAAGAGCTAAGGATATAAATGAAAATCCTGATCTTAGGCGTCAACGGCTTCATCGGCAACGCCCTGACCCGGCGCATCCTCACCACCCGGGACTGGGAGGTCTATGGCATGGACCTCTACTCCAACAAGCTGGGGGAGTCCCTGGACCATCCCCGGTTCCATTTCCTGGAAGGCGACATCGCCATCAACAAGGAGTGGATCGAATACCACATCCGGAAATGCGACCTGGTCCTGCCCCTGGTGGCCATCGCCACCCCCATGACCTACGTCAAGCAACCCCTGCGGGTGTTCGAACTGGACTTCGAGGAAAACCTGCGCATCGTCCGCCAGTGCGTCAAGTACCGCACCCGCATCATCTTTCCCTCCACCTCCGAAGTCTACGGCATGAGCCCGGATGCGGAGTTTTCCGAGGACGACTCCACCCTGGTGCTGGGGCCCATCCACAAGCAGCGCTGGATATACAGCTGCTCCAAGCAGCTCCTGGACCGGGTCATCTGGGCCTACGGCCAGGAGGGGCTGCTGCAATTTTCCGCCATCCGCCCCTTCAACTGGATCGGACCCAAGCTGGACGACCTGTACGCCGCCAAGGAAGGGAGTTCCCGGGTGGTGACCCAGTTCATCCTCAACCTCCTCGAGCGGGAGCCCATAAAGCTGGTGGACGGCGGCTACCAGAAGCGCTGCTTCACCTTCGTGGAGGACGGCATCGACTGCCTGATGCGGATCATCGAAAATGACGGCGGCGTCGCCGACGGCCAGATCTTCAACATCGGCAACCCCGATAACGAAGCCTCGATCAAAGAATTGGCCCATCTCCTGCGCGATCTCTTCAAGGCGCACCCGGACCATAAGAACGACGGGGTCTTCTCGGAGATCATCGAGACCCCCCACGAGGACTATTACGGCAAAGGCTACCAGGACATTACCAGCCGGAAGCCCTCCATCGCCAAGGCGCGCTCGCTCCTGGGCTGGGAGCCGGTTACCGACCTCACCACGTCAATTTCGATCACCCTGGACTCCTTCCTGGAGGAGGCCAAGACCGAGCAGCTTTAAGGCGTAGGGGCGGGTTTCAAACCCGCCCTACCGGAGTGAACCCGGCAAGAAACCATATGGCACCGCGCTTAGCCATCAAAGTCGACGTGGACACCCTGGAGGGTTTTTGTAGGGGAGTGCCCGCCCTCATGGAAGTGCTGGAAGGCCAGGGCAGTCAAGGCCAGCTTCTTCCTGGCCCTGGGCCCCGATAACTCCGGCCGGGCCATTTTCCGGATCTTCCGGCAACGAGGTTTTTTGGAAAAGATGTGGCGCACCCGGGCTCCGGCCCTTTACGGCTTTAAGACCATGTGCTACGGCACCCTGCTGCCGGGCCCCCGGATCGGCGCCGCCGCCCCGCACCTGGCGCCGCAATTGGCCGCGGCCGGCCACGAGGTGGGGCTGCACGGCTACGACCACGTGCGCTGGCACGATCACCTCTGGCACCTCCCCCCGGAAAAAGTGGCCCGGGAAATCGACCGGGCGCAAGAGACCTATCACGGCGCTGATGGGAAAACCCGCTTACTCCTTTGCCGCACCCGGGTGGCAGTGCACCTTAAGCAGCCGCACGGTCCTGGCGGCCCGGAATTTTCTTTACGCCAGCGACACCCGGGGCGCCTCCCCGTACTTCCCCGCCTTCGGGGATACGGTGACGAAGCTCTTGGAAATTCCCACCACCCTGCCCACCTTGGATGAGCTTTTGGGTTTTCACGGCTGCCGCCCCCGGGATTTTACCCGCCTGGTCCTCTCCCGCCTGGCAGAGGGGTTGCCCCAGGTACTCACCATCCACGCCGAGATGGAAGGCGGCCCCTTCCTCACCGAGTTCACCCGCCTGCTGACCCATTGCCGGGAGCGGGGGGTGGAGTTTTTCCGGTTGGAGGACTGGGCCCGGGAACTTCTGAAGGAACCGGACATAGTGCCGGTAGCCCAGGTCAACTTCCAACGTCTCCCCGGGCGGGCCGGTTACGTCTCCTGCCAGGGATTATCAGAGGCACGACCTTCATGATTGCCGCCATTATCGCCGCCGCCGGGGTAGGAAAACGCATGGGGCACCACATCCCCAAGCCCTATCTCCACCTGGCCGGGAAACCCATCCTGGCCCAAACCTTAAAGATCTTCGAGGGCATGCCCGAAATCCGGGAGGTCACGGTGGTGGTCCATCCCGAAGATCTCGACCTGTGCCAGGATACGGTCATCGCCCCCTACAACCTCAAGAAAGTGCTGCGCCTGGTGCCCGGGGGCAAAGAACGACAGGACAGCGTCTATCACGCCCTCAAGGCCTTGCAAAACGAGGATGAGCTGGAAATCATCCTGGTGCACGACGGAGTCCGGCCCTTCGTGACCCCGGAGCAGATCCGCCAGGTCATCGACGCCGCCCGCAAGCACGGCGGCGCGGTCCTGGGGCTGCCGGCCCAGGACACCCTGAAAAGAGTGACTTCCGAAGGCAAGGTCCACCAGACCTTGGAGCGCCAGGATATCTGGCAGATTCAGACCCCCCAGGCCTTCCAGGCGCCCCTGTTGTGGCGCGCCTTCACCGAGGCCTACAGCCGCAATTTCTACGGCACCGATGAGGCTTCCTTGCTGGAAGAACTGCACCAGCCGGTGGCGGTCATTCCCGGCTCGCCCTTTAACCTGAAGATCACTACCCCGGCAGACCTGGAACTGGCCGAGGTCATCTTCTCCCTGCGGCGGAGGAAAAAGCATGCGAGTCGGCCTGGGGTATGACGCCCATCGGCTGGTGCCGGGACGCCCCCTGATCCTCGGAGGGGTGGAAATCCCCCATGCCCAGGGGCTGTTGGGCCACTCCGACGCCGACGTTTTGAGCCACGCCGTCGGGGACGCCCTCCTGGGGGCGGTGGGGGCCGGCGACCTGGGGACCCATTTCCCGGATAAGGACCCGGCCTACAAAAACATCTCCAGCCTCATCCTGCTGCAGCGGATCATGGTGATCGTCCGGGACCGGGGTTTCCAGCCGGTGAATGTGGACGCCACCATCGTCGCCCAAGAACCTCGGCTGGCCCCCCACATCCCTTTGATGCAGGCGAACCTGGCCACCGCCCTGGGCCTGACGCCGGGCGACGTCAATGTCAAGGCCACCACCACCGAGCTCATGGGGTTCGCCGGCCGGGGCGAAGGCATGGCCGCCTACGCGGTGGTGCTGCTGAAAAAACTTTAAGGTGGGCACTCTTACCCTATCTTCTTATTCATCTACTAAGGACATATCATGCCTAAAAAAATTCTCATGTCTTTTCAAGAGAAGCCTTTTTTGTATGATTGGGAAGAATGGCAGCGTTGGTGCGACCCCGAAGATAAAAGTACCGTCGATTCTCTGCTGGATAAATGCGGAGATGTTGTAAAACCTAGACAGTCAATTTTAAATCAGGCAAAAAAGGGTACGGGGTCATCCCACTATGCAGAGATAAAATTAATAGAACGAATATCCTCATTCAATGTCATAACATATATGTTGATCTTTGCGCAATAATCCAAATAAAGAAGAAGTTATTTTTTGTGAAATAAAGAAATACAACCTTGGGGATAACAAAACAGAAATATTATTTAATCATCAACTTCAATTCTTGGCATTTATACAATTTATTATTGGTAATTTATTGGAAAGAGCTTTTTATCATAAAGTATTTAAGGTTAAAACTGACCTTATAGCGTTTGTGCCAAAGCAAGACATTAGACTCGTCGATCTTTTAAGGGCAAAACCAAGGGATCATCTAGTCGAGTTCGTTGTTTAAATAATAGAGCGTGCCGCGCATGGCAACTTTGTGAGGCTCCGCCTAAAAAGGCAAAGGTTTATCTCTTCTCCCCCATTGGCTATGAAAATGAACTAACGCTTATTGCTTCAATAGGCGCATAAGAAAATATTGATAGAAGGGCCTCAAAGGTCCAGCCGGTAGGCGATGGGCCCGGGGTCACGGTCAAATTCCACCGCTCGCTTAAAGCCCAGCTTTTCATAGAGATGACGGGCGGCCGTCATAAAGGTCCCGGTATAGAGGAAAACGGTGGGGACCTTTAGGTCCCGGGCCCGGTCCAGGCAGGCCTGGGTCAGCCGGACGCCGTAACCCCGGCCCCGGCTGGCGGGATGCACAGCCAGCAAGCGGATGGACGCGGCCCCGGGCGGCCACTCTCCCTGGTGAGCCTGGGCGGCGTCGGGGTAAAACTTGACCGCCCCTTCGACCCGGCCCGGTTCCCCGGCCACCAGCAGTGCGCCTTCGCCGGAATGGATCGCCTCCCTGATGCTCTCCATCCACCCGTTCCAGGCGGCCGGCGGCATGAGGGGCTGAAATTCCCGGTAGACGGTTTTCACCAGGTCTTCCACTTCATGTCGTTCCTCTACCCCGGCCTCCCGGATGCGAATTTCCTGCGTCATAATAAATGGTTGCCCTCAGAAAAGTATTTCAAGTCCGGAGAATGGTTTTCCAAGGCACAAAAATCCGTGGGGTGCGTCTCATGCCGGGTGGCATTCATAGGAAGCAGAAGAGAGGCGTTCGTTCTGTAGGGGCACACCAGCGTGTGCGTCGATTTGAGGGCGGACACACGGGTCCGCCCCAACACCAGACAGATACCTGGATGATCGCAGCTTGGTATCACCCGCCATTCCTGGTGGGTAAAACGCACCATATGAAGGGAATTACCCTTTTGAGCCCAGATTGGTATAAGCCATCCGATCTGCCGAAGTTACGGCCTCAACCTTCATCCCCAGGCGGGCTCGGCAAAAGCCACGGAGTGGTTTTCGCCCTGACCCCCCTCCCCTTCACTCCTCTCCCCTCAACTTCACTCTGGCGCGGCATAGTGGCAGATGGGGTCATCCCCCAGCACGTCCCCGGTCAGGGCGTAGGCCCGGGCCCGGCAGCCCCCGCAGACCTTCCGGTACTGGCAGGCGCCGCACTTGCCGTGGTAGTCGTCCACCCGGCGCAGTTGCTGGAACAGCTCGGAGCTGGCCCAAATTTCCGGAAACGGGGTCTCCCTGATGTTCCCCGCCGCCAGTTCCAGGTAGCCGCAGGGCTGGACCTCCCCCCGGTAGGAGACAAAGGCGAAGCCCTGGCCGCCCAGGCAGCCCTTGGTCATGGCCTCCATGCCGTGGGTGGCGGCGGTAATCGGCTCGCCCCGGTCCGCGGCGTCCTGGCGCCAGAGCCGGTAGTACTGGGGGGCGCAGGTGGGCTTGATGAACAGCCGGCCGTCTTGCTGCCGGGCCAGCAGCCACTTCAGGGTCTCTTCGTATTCCGCCGGCGACACCAACTCCTCCCGGATGAGGTCTCCCCGCCCGGTGGGCACCAGCACAAAGACGTGGTGGGCCGCGGCCCCAAGCTTCAGGGCCAGATCGTGGATGGCCGGAAGCTCAAGCCGGTTGGCCCGGGTGACGGTGGTGTTGATCTGAAAAGGCAGCCCGGCTTCGTTACAGGCGGCGATGCCGCCCAGGGCCCCCTCATAAGCCCCGTCCACGGCCCGGAGGCGGTCGTGGGAGGCGGCGGTGGCGCCGTCGATGGAGATGGACAACCGTTGAATGCCCGCGTCCTTGAGACGGGCGGCCACCTCCGGGGTCAAAAGCGTGCCGTTTACCGCCATGACCATGCGGTGCCCTAAATCGTTGCCGTAAGCCGCCAGCTCGAAGATGTCGGACCTAAGCAGGGGCTCGCCGCCGGTAAGGATCACCACTATCTGCCCCATGGTCGCCAGGTCGTCCAGGAGCTTTTTACCCTCCGCGGTGGTCAGCTCGCCCGGATAAGGGCCCGCCCCCGCTGCGGCCCGGCAGTGCAGACAGGCCAGGTTGCAGCGCCGGGTGGTCTCCCAGGCCAGGAGGCGGAGAGGGGGGATTTTTGCAGATTTATCTTGGCGATGCTTCATAATCTAATCTGTATTGCCAAAAATACGTTGATGGTTGCGACCACTTATCTAAGGTTATTTTAGCAAGTTATATGATTTATGCCATAACCTTGTGGTGAATCGGGTTAAGTCCAGGTCCACCGTAGTCGTCATTGCTCCACATTTTGAAAAGATTGCACAGGTTGAAAACCTGTGCCACCCTCTCTTTTGAACTTATCTCTCTCCATAGCCGCCTCAGTATACTGAGAGGTCATTTTTAACCTAAAGAAAACCTCCACTTCCCAGCCCTAAAATTTCCAACCGAAGGTTTTGGTGCACAGGTTTGAAACCTGTGCATATTGCTGTCCTCTATACCAACGTTGCCAGAACCTGGGCCATGCACAGGCTTCCCGCCTATACATCATGAGCCTTTTTCATAGAGCCAGGGATAATCTTCCGGGACAGCAACTAATGCCCCTTTCACCGGGTTGTCTCTGATATATTGCCATTTCTCCAGAAACTCTGCGTCATCCCTCACTATCCGGTCATAGCGCTCATCTTGCCAAAGGGAGCCTTGATCTCCTCTTGCCTGGTTGATTTTTCTGGCGCTGAAGCGTTTGATACTGTGGAGAATTTCCCCCAGATCATAAGCGCCACCATCATCCCGGTATAAAGGTTGCGCTAAGACATGCACATGATCAGGTAAAACCACCCCGACATGCAGAATCCATTTCTTATTGTCCCAATGACAGAGAGCTTCCAGGGTGATCGTGCGTTCTTCCGGAGAAAGAAATTTACCATCCTGACAACGCCACGTAATGAAATAAACCCTTCCAGGCTCCTGCCAGTGGGGCAGATTCCTCCTGGTGATTTGAAAAGATTGCACAGGTTGAAAACCTGTGCCACCATCACTCTTTAACTTATCTTTATCCATAGCCGCCTCAGCTTACTGAGAGGTCATTATTAACCGAAGAAAACCTCCACTTCTCAGCCTTAAAAATTCCAACCAAAGTTGTTGGTGGCACAGGTTTGTAACCTGTGCGGATTGGTTCTCACCGCGCCAATCGTGCCGGTAACCTGCTGGTTTTTCTATTGGGATTCTATTTCTGAGGAGATTTATCCAGCAGCGCCTTCAGGTCTCTGATTTCCTGCTCCTGGCCCCGGGCCTGGTAGATGCCCAGGAGGAGTTGGCCGTTGAGTTCCGCCTCCCGCCGGTCGCCCCGGGCCAGGGCCAGGAGGGTCAAATCCTTCAGGACGGCGGCGATGCCGTCGGTATCCTGGAGGCGGCGGAATTCCCCCAGGGCCTCCTTGAGGTACATGGCGGCCCGGTCATAGTCCTTCAGGTCCAGGAAGGTGCGCCCCAGGCGCTCCCGGCGCAGGGCCTGGCCCCGCCGGTCTTTGGCGGCCGCGTCGACCGCGACGGCCTGCTGGTAGTAGTTCAGGGCCAGCATATAGTCCTTATGGGCCCGGGCCACATCCCCCAGGTGGGTCAGGGTCAAGGCCAGGAGCGGCCCGGGAGGCAGCTGCCGGGCCTGATCCAGGGCCTCCAGGTAGGCGGCGTCGGCCTCCTTAAGGCGGCCCTGGCCTTGATAAGCCAGGCCCAGGTTATTCAGGGTCTCACAGATGGCCGCGGGGTCCCGGAGTTCCCGGTTCACGGCCAGGGCTTCCTGGAAGCGGCGCACGGCCTCACCCTGGTCCCCCTGGGCCTGGGCGATGACCCCCAGGTTGTTGAGGTTGGAGGCGATGCCGGACCGCCGGTCGATGAGCCGGTTGTATTCCAGGGCCTTTTCAAACTTTCCCTGGGCCAGGTTGAAGCGGCTCTCCCGGTAATACTGATACCCGGCGTCGTTGAAGGCGATGGCCTGGCGTTGGAGGTCCACGCCGGTCTTGGCGGGCCCGCCGCAGCCCAGCACCAGGAAGATTACGCACAGCCCCCACCACCTGTCAGTCACGTCTAATCCTTTCCCGGCGCCGCATCCAGCCGGATGGTGTGCTCCTGGGGTTGGGTGACGAAGCGGCTCAGCGGCCATATCTGCTTGGCGGCCTTGGCCGCCTGGTCGGCGTCCCCGAACAGGGTCTGGCCCTCGGTTACCAATCCCGGCAGCCCCTTGCCGGCCCGGTCCAGGTTCACCACGAAACTCTCGAGGTTCTTGGCCATGTCCGGCAGCCGGGCCGCGGCTACTTTGAGATCCGCCGTGGTCTTATTGAGATTGGCAAAAGTTGCCTGCATCTCCGCCAGGGTCTTGACGGCCTGGTCTTTGAAGGCCTTGTCATTCAACAGGGTGCCGATCAGGCCCTTGCCTTTGTCCAGGTCGCCGACGAATTTCCGCAACTGGGCCATGGTCTCGGCGGTATCCCGGTAGAGGGCGGGATCGTTCACCAGCTTTCCCATGCTCCCCTTGCCGGCGTTGACCTTGGTGACGATGTCCCTGACTTCGGAGAGGATCGTTTTGGTATCGCTTCCCGGTTCCGCCAGGGAATCGGTGAGGGACACCAGGTTACTGATAACTTTCTGCAGATCCTCCAGGGTGGGGGCCGCCCTGGCCAGGAGCTGGGTGATATCCAGGGGTTCCACCGAAGTCACGAGGCCTTCCGGGGGAATCGCCGCCTTACTGAGGGAACCGGAGGTCAGGTCCAGGCTCTTGTCGCCCAGCAACCCCATGAAACCGATGGTGGACCGGGAATCCTCCCGAATCCGGTCACTGTTCTTTTTCAACACCTGGAAGGTAACCACGATGTTGCCTTCGGGGTTGATGGCGGTGGTGAGGACATTGCCCACCGTAACCCCGGCCAGGTGAACCTCGGAGCCGGCCTTGAGACCGCTGACATTCTTGAAAATGGTCCGGTAGGTGACGTACTCCTGAAAGAGTCCTTCCTGCTGGGCCACGATCAGGACCATGACCAGAAGGGCCGCCATTGAGGCCACGACAAAAATGCCGACGATGGTTTCATATCTGCGTGCGATCATGGGGTCGTTTCCCCCTGGGGCTCCCGGTGTAAAAAGCGCCGGACCTCGGGATGGGAGGAGTTCAGAAATTCCTCGTAGGTCCCCTGAAAGGCCCACCGGCCCTCGTGGAGGAGGGCCAGCCGGTCCGCCACCAGTTCCGTCAGGCGCAGGTCATGGGTGACCACGATGGAGGTGACCTTGAGGGCGTCCCGGAGTTGCTGCATCAGGGAGCCGATCTCATCGCCGGTGATGGGGTCCAGGCCGGCGGTGGGTTCGTCATAGATGATGATCTGGGGGTCCAGGGCCAGGCTGCGGGCCAGGGCGGCCCGGCGCTGCATGCCGCCGGACAGCTCCGAGGGTTCCAGGGGCTCCACCCCCGCCAACCCCACCTGCCCCAGTTTCTCCGCCACCCGCCGCTCGATCTCGGCGTTACTCCAATCGGTATGTTGCACCATGGGGAAGGCCACGTTTTCCCCCACGGTCATGGAATCATACAGGGCCGAACCCTGGAAGAGGTAGCCGGTCTTCAGTCTCAGGCTCCTCCAGTCGGTATCCGTGGCAAACTCGGTAATTTCCACCCCTTCCACCGTGATGTCCCCCTGATCCGGGGTGTTCAGCCCCACCACCATGCTGGTCAACACGGTCTTGCCGGAACCGCTGCGGCCCAAGATCACCATGGTCTCCCCCGGGTAGACCTCCAGGTCTATGCCGATAAGCACCTTATTTTCGGCATTTTCCCCAAAAGATTTGTGTATCCCCCGGAAGGAAATCAGGGGACTACCAGGCCCAGGGCCGACCCCGGCAGAGGCTCCTTCCCCCTTAAGGCCAGAGTGAGGATGGTGAGTTTAGTGAGAAAGACATCGGCAATCAGGATCAGCAGGATGGACCGCACCACCGCAGTCTTGGTGGCCTGGCCCACCCCGAAAGTGCCATGTTCGGTGTTATAGCCGTGATAGCAGCCCACGGTGCCCACAATCAGCCCAAAGATGGAGGTCTTGCCGATGCCCGGCAGGACATCCTTCAGCGTCAGGTACTTGACGGTCAAGGTGTAGTAGTAGGTGGGGGTCATACCCACCTGGGTCACCCCGATAACCATGCCCCCCAGGATGCCCACGATGTTGGAGGCCACGGTCAACAGCGGCAAAACCAGCATGCAGGCCATGATGCGGGTGACCACCAGGTATTTCATGGGGTTGACGGCGGAGACGGTGAGGGCGTCGAGCTGGTGGGTAACCCGCATGGAACCCAGCTCGGCCCCCATACCGGCGCCGCCCCGGGCCGCCACCATGATGCCGGCCATCAGCGGACCCAGTTCCCGGAAAAAAGACATGGCCACGCTGGTGGCGACATAGTTGGAGGCCCCGAACCAACTCAGGACCTTGAGGCCCTGCATGGCCAGGACCAACCCCACCGCAAAAGAGGCCACCACCACCAGGGTGAAGGATTTCACCCCCAACTGGAACATCTGGTTGATAACCTCCCGGATGAACCAGGGGGGGTGGAGCAGGCTGCGGCACGAATCCATCCAAAAGAGGAACAAGTCCCCCATGTAATCGACGAAAGCCATCGTTTGATGGCCGGCCCGATTAAACAAGCCCTCTTTCATCAGCCTCGCCCCATGCAACCCTCACGGACAGAACAGATGTGTCCGGGGCAACCTGACCTCCGACGCCGCGCCATGGGTCACAACTGGCTAAAACTACCTAAAAATTACCCTCATGTCAAGGGGAAAGCCCCGGCGGGGCCCCCAGGCCTCCCCTTCCTTGCAAAGGAAAAGTTGATCACAATTTCGTATAAAATTGTTATCATTATTGTTGCTAAATATACGAAATTGGAATATATAGAATAGAGATAGATGCTGCCAGTCGGCCGGCAGGACCCCGGCGGCCATCGGCGGGGCCTTGGGGAACCAGAGGCTAAGCGGTGATTTTGCCAGAGATTAATATCGACGGCGGGCCGGGCGGTAACTCCCCGGTTGCACCGGTCCCGAGGTTTTCGACCCGGACGCCATTCGGGCCCCAGGTCTGATGGCAGGACGGGGGGGCCGGGTAACCGGTGGTTTTTCTCAGATCACGCCAGGGCGTTAAGCCAAATTTTATCAGCGGCGGTCAGCGAGTATCGTTATGAATGACCTTAACCTGCTTTACGAGATTACCGAAACCCTGGGGACCCTTGGCCCCCTGCCCCGCATCCTGCAACGAGTGCTCCAGATCCTGGCCCAGAGCATCGGCATGCGCCGGGGCACCGTCACCATCCTCAACCCGGAGACCTCGGAATTGCAAATCGAGGTAGCCCACGGGCTCACCGCGGAAGCCCGGCGCCGGGGGCGCTACAAGCTGGGGGAAGGCATCACCGGCCGGGTAGTGGAGACCGGGGAACCGGCAGTGGTCCCCCGGGTGAGCCAGGAACCGCTCTTTCTCAACCGGACCCGGTCCCGGGGCTCCCGGGAGAAAGATGAACTCTCCTTCCTGTGCGTCCCCATCAAGATCAACTACAAGGTCATCGGGGCCCTCTCGGTGGACAAACTCCACAGCGACCTGGACCTGGACCGGGACCTCAGGCTGCTCACCATCATCGCCTCCATCATCGCCCAGACGGTCAACAACCTGCTGCTCATCGACCGGGAGAAGGAACGCCTCCAGAACGAGAACCTGAAGCTCAAGGGCCAACTGCAGGAGCGTTACCAGATGGGCAATATCATCGGCACCTCGGGCCGCATGCGCGAGGTGTTCGAGATGATCGAACGGGTGGCCAAGAGCAACGCCACCATCCTGATCCGGGGGGAATCCGGCACCGGCAAGGAGATGGTGGCCTCGGCCCTCCACTACAACAGCCTCAGAGCCGACAAGCCCTTCATCAAGGTGAACCTGGCGGCCCTGCCGGAAACCCTGGTGGAAAGCGAGCTTTTCGGGCACGAACGCGGCGCCTTTACCGGGGCCATGCAGCGCAAGCAAGGCCGCTTCGAACTGGCCCAGGGGGGCACGATCTTTCTGGATGAAATCGGCGACCTCAGCCTCAATGTGCAGCTCAAACTCCTGCGGGTCATCCAGGAGCGGGAGTTCACCCGGTTGGGCGGCACGGCCACCCTGAAGGCCGACATCCGCCTGTTAGCCGCCACCCACCGGGACCTGGAGCAGGCCGTGTCCAACGGCATCTTCCGGGAAGACCTCTACTACCGCCTCAACGTCTTTCCCATCTACCTGCCCCCCTTGCGGGAGCGCATGGCCGACATCCCGGCCCTGTCGGAACACTTTCTGCTCAAGTTCGCCGAGGAGCACGCCAAGCCGGTGAAGCGCCTGTCGGCCCCGGCCCTGGACCTGCTCATGCAGTACCCCTGGCCCGGCAACGTCCGGGAACTGGAAAACATCATCGAGCGGGCGGTGCTGGTGTGCGACGAAGACACCATCCTCAGCGTCCACCTGCCTCCCACCTTGCAGCGCCAGGAACCGGGGGGGGACCGCCGGGGCCTGTCCGCCCAGGTGGAGCACCTGGAGCGGGAACTCATCACCGAGGCCCTGCGCCAGACCCGGGGCAACCAGAGCCAGGCGGCCCAAATCCTGGACACCAGCCTCCGCATCCTGGGCTACAAAATCAAGCAGTACAGCATCGAAGCCCGGCGCTTCCGGGCGGCGTGATCTGGCAGGAGCCCGGAGATTGGCTAGAGGTCAATGGGGTTCACGGGATTCCTCAGGCGGCCTCGATATAACCTTTACAAAAAGGCGGGCCTGGCCCGCCTTTTATTCATCTAGGTCTAAGGTGCAGTTATCATAAGCATATCAATATACTATCTCCGCGTTAGCCGGTTGCACATATATAGCCGTAATCTGCAATTGGCGTGGGCCCGGCCGCGAACTACATTGCTGAACCCGAAAAGGAAACCCTCCAAAGGGAAGTCTCAATGGTAACACCCCGTTGTACTGGGATTGCAGCTCAACACGCGGTTCTGATGCGTTAGGCCCTATGGATTAAGGTGGCATCCAGGTTCTTAATTTCATAATAATGGGGATGAATTAATCCGCTTAATAGGGATGCAATAATCCGCTTGCCAGCCATTCGAAGTTCCGCAGGTCTAGCGAGTACTCAATATTTCCCGTACCAGAGCAATAACCAAAAACCGCGGTTTTCATACGCCATGTGGCTTGGGGCGTTGACCTGCCGGGGCTCCGTTTCCAATGCGATTTTCTCAGAATGAGGTACCGGCCATGGCTGCCGATTATGACCTTGTCATCAACAACGGCCGGGGAATGGACCCGGAAACAATACGACCAAACCGCTAATGTTTGGATCAAGGACGGTAGGATTACTGCCAAGGACTTCAAAGTGGATTAAGGCGTTTACCCCGGCGAGCCTTTGAGGATGCCCGTCCAGCACTGATCCCAATGCCGGAGACCAACTTCGTGGTGATCATGAAGAAGCGAAAGATCTACAAGAACACGATCACATAAAGGAGGAAAGAAATGAAACGGACTGAGACGAGTCACGCGATGCAATGGATGACCGATTGCCTGACCATGTTCATTGCATTCGCGCTGATCACCATCGGTGTGCCCCAGGCCGAGGCCTGCACCCGCGTTCTCTATGAGACCGGCACCGGGACCTACATCGTGGGACGCAGCATGGACTGGAACGACCTGAAGATGGAGACAGACTTCTGGATCTTCCCCCGTGGTATGAAGCGAGACGGCGGCGTCGGGCCAGGCTCGGTCACCTGGACCTCAAAGTATGGCTCGGTGACCATCAGCATCTATGACATGGCAACTTCCGACGGGATTAACGAAGCAGGGATGGCCGGCAACTTGCTCTACCTGGCTGAGTCCGATTTCGGAGACCCGGCTGCCCGCAAAAAGCCGACGATCTCCGTGGGCGCGTGGCTCCAGTATTTGCTCGACAACTACGGAACCGTTGCGGAGACGGTCGAGGCGATGCAGGTCTGATCCCTTCACGGTGGTGACCGCCAACGCTCCGAACGGGAGGCCGGCCAGCGTACACATCTCAATCTCCGATCCCACCGGTGATTCGGCAATCCTCGAGTACATTGGCGGCAAGCTGAAGATACACCACGGCGGTGAATACAAGGTGATGACCAACTCACCGGTCTATGACCAGCAGTTGGCCTTGAACGCCTACTGGGATCAGGTCGGCGGCAAGAACTTCCTGCCCGGAACCATCAGCGCCGCCGATCGCTTCGTCCGCGCCAGCTACGCCCTCAAGGTCTCGCCAAAGTTCAAGGACCGGCGCACGGCGGTCGCTGCGGTGTTCTCCCAGATGCGGTCCATCGGTGTGCCGCTCGGCATGAGCGATCCCGACAAGCCCAACATCTCCTCGACGCTGTGGCGCTCCGTGATCGACCACGACACCAAGCGCTATTACTTCGACTCCGTGATCAACCCGTCGGTGATCTGGGTGGACCTCGACAAGGTCAATCTGACCCCTGGCGCGAAGCCGATGAAGCTCAAGCTCGCCGTTCCCGGGAACCTGGGCGGCGAGGTCTCCTCGAAGTTCGAGCCGGCCACACCCTTCAAGTTCCTCGCGCCATGATGAAACGGAAGCGTGATTGATGAGGCCCTCAAGCGAAACACCTCGCCCTGATCATGAAGGATGGTAAGACCTGCAAGAACAGGCTTGGGGGAGAGACCCTGACCCATGAAGATCGGGGTCCCTCTCGGCCCCTTAGATCAGTTCCAGGGGCGATCTTTCCATCTGGGTCTGACAACTTTCCAATCAAAAGCACATCAAATCGGATATTCAGGATTATAACCCCACTTGGGTTTGAGATGCAGTTACGATAACTTTATCAAACCTACTACGTATCGAGTGGGGTGTTGCACATATGGATAGAAACCTTTAATAGGGGATTTTGTCGGGGGACCTTTTAAGCAGAAACTGCTCACTGATAACTATCTTTAATCCTCCGTTCTCCGGCCCACGATAATCACCAGGGTTCTGCCTGCCTCCGCCCAATCATATAACCGCTTCATGTAGGGCTCCTCCACGTGCACGCAGCCATGGGTGGCTAAACTTATTTTCTTCTTGGGCGGCGGGACTAGTCCTTCGTGAATCGCGGCTCTCGTTGTGTAATTAAAAAATAGAGAGTAAGGCATGGGGGTCTGGTATTTCCGCGAATAATAGTTTTCATCTTTCACCCGCACCAGATAAGTGCCCGGGTCGGTGGTAGTTTCGGCGTCGCCGGTCAGCACCGGAAACTCCATGACCTTTTTCCCATTTTCATAAGCTGAGCCCACTTGCTTAAGTTGATCGATATAAATTACTTTGATGTCCTCCTCGAAGCTGTCTTCCGCGAGGGCTGGAGAAATAAGCATATTAGTCAGCAATACTACTGAAAATAACCAAATATATTTTTTCATCCGCTCTTTTTCCTATTGATTAAGCTTATTAACATGCCGTATCTTAATAACATAATAATTTCCCGAACCGATTTCAAGGCCGGAGCTTCGCCTGGAGGTACCCTGACCCTTGACCTCGAATCCTACCCAGAATTTTCGGTTGAGCTTACCTTTCCCCAGGGCATAAAAATATTCAACCTTCTGACCGGAAACGTCCCGTCAATTTTGCGTAATAAAACTCGCGCCAAGGATGGAAAGAAAATCCATATACTCCGGGGCAAGGGATTGAACCGGGTGGGTTCCAGGGCGATCGGGATATCGGGAATTTAGTGGGATGGGTGCATTACCTCTTCTATCAAGGTAATGGAGGAAAATGTCCTCGAACGGCGGTTCCCTGCCGTGACAAACCCACTTCCTTGTGGCAAGGCACATTATGAATTTTTTAATTCACCTTGCCACAAGTCAGCAGGAAGTTTCTACCTGTCCCGGTTCATTCCGCCATCGGCTTTCTCAACCGGGATTCCCCCGCAAAATAGCAGGACGGGGCTTTAATAGGTGACGCGTTTCTTCAGCTTCTTCGAAGGAGCGGGCTCCTCCACCGGCGGAGGTACGACCACGGGCGCCGGGGGCGGCGGCGGGGCGGGTTCCACCACGGGAGGAATGGGCGCCGCGGCCACGCGGGGTCCCGGACATGAACAACCCGCAGTCCAAACCATTGCCATGAGCACGCACATCAGGAACATAATTTTTTTATTCATCGAGATAATCTCCGTTAGTTAAATTGAGTCTGGCCTATTTACATCAGCCGATATGAACTTCCAGCTCGTTCGCCAGGAACGAGACCATCGTCAGGTAGTGCACCGGCCTCGGCAACGCCTCGGAGGCCGGGTGCCGGAGGTTGGTCATCCCCCTCCGGTTAGAAGTGGTAGGCCAGACGACCCAGGACCATGAACTGGTTCAGGTTTGTGTCAATATCGATAGGCCCGATCGAGTAGTTCGGCCCAAAGACATGACGGTAACGGAAAGACGGCCCGATGGACAGTTGCGGGCAAATGAAAAATTCCACGCCAACCTCAGCAACGAGACCAAAGTTGGTAGAGGTCTGGCTGCCGCCGTTAAAAAATATCGTGTCGGAAACCTTTTGAGTTGTCCAGACCACGGACGGGCCAAACATCAGGAACGGCACGATCCGGCCCCGGGTGAACCTTTCACTTCCCATGAGGGGATACTGGAGCCGGCCCAGGAAAGAGAGAGCAAACTGGTTCCCCTTAATCTTGAATTCGCCCCCATTTCCTAAGTCTTCCCCGGGGTGGTTGAACTGGTTCCATTGGAAGTCCAGGGCCACGCCGAAATACCTTTCCCAGGGCTGCCGGTAGGGCATGCAGAAGTTGTAGCCCACAATGGCGCCAGCTGAAAACGCGGCATCAGTTTTCATACTGCCTGTGGCCTCGAGGCCCGGAAACAGCGGCGACGAGACGGTCACGTCCGTGTTAGGAGTAAATACGCCCCCGACTTGACCACCCACCCAGAAATCGCCATAGTTCGTAGTTCCTTCGGCGGCGGCGATGGTCGGTAACAACAAAATGCAGCAAATCACTACCAATCGTTTAATCATGGATCTCTCCCCCTTCGGTTGTTTGGTTATTTTCCCCACCTTTTCTGCCTAGAAGATGTCTTGCGATTTTTCCCAAAAAATCAATAAGTTATCCTCGCAATGGCTTCTCAGGGTTTTGGCTTTCACGTATCGGACCGGGGTCAGGCGTTAGACCTACGCTGTCCAAAAACGGTTTTGGAGACCTCTTTATCTTGAGAAAATCCCCCCAAGCTTCTCCCCTTGAAGCCCACTTCTTCTAGTAATTGGCATATTTACATAAATTTATCTGCCTTTGTCAAGCAATTATATCGATAAAAACATTGTTTTCTTAATATAACGTTACCTGCCTTTTAAGAAAAAATTAATTATTGCGGTGGAACTTAAAGATCCCGGGCCAGTACCGCTCATTAAGGGTGAGATTAAAGGGAGGCCGAGACTATATGCACCTTAAATCTCCGAGCCTGGCAGGAAGCCACGGCTCCTGCCCCCGGCGCATTGATTTTGGTATGCAAGGTAATCTCCTCATGTGCAAAGTCAAGAGATCCGAGTGGGGCAGGAAATATGCCGGATATGATCCGGGCAGGAGAATGATGGCGCGCTTTAAAGAGCGGAGCGCCGATTCGAGTATTGATATTACCAGTGAATCAGTTAACCGCACACCGTTCTACTTCACTTTCACCCAGAGGAGCCGGGCCACGGAAGGACCCGGGTTGCGCCATTCGCCGGGGATCTCCGAGGTCAGGTAGATGACGTCCCCGGTTTTCAGGTGGTGAACCCCTTTGCCCACCCGCACTTGCAATCTTCCGGATAACACGTAACCGACTTCTTCCCCTTATGGAAAAAGAAATGGGCCGGAAGAGTGGCCTTGGGCGTAATTTCAATCAGGTAGGGTTCGGCCTTGACCTCAACATCCACCGGATAGAGGAGCCGGGCTTGGACTGCGCCCTCGGGCAGGTTGGGAAATTTAACCTCCACCGTGTCGGCGGGGGTAAAAATCAGGCGCCCGCCACCTTCCTGGCGATCCTCAAAGAAAGAGGCGAGGTCCACGGCCAGGGCCTCCGCCATTTTCATGAGGGCAGGCAGGGATGGGTAGATGAGGTTGCTCTCCACCTGGGAAATGGTGCTGGCGGTGACCCCCACCAGCCTGGCGAGTTCGGTCTGGGACAAGCCCCGCCGGCGGCGGAATTCCTTGAGACGCAGCCCCAGGTCGATGCGGCCGCCGGTCCCCCGGTCGTCGTCAAACCCGACGGTGAGGTCTTTGGTCCAATAGGTGTGGGGCTTATGGAATTCTTCGGTGCTGCGGTTTTCCGCCTTCAGTATGGTGAGGGAAGTGGTGCCGCGCTTGATGGTGAGTTCAATGGCCACCTGGGCGATCTGGTTGATCTGGGCGCGAAACCGGGAGGAATGGGCGTTTTTTTCCAGGACCCAGTAGGCAATGGTGTGCAAATCGTAGAGCCGGGGACAGGAATGGGAGTAAAAGGTTAGGAGCCGGTCTTCGCTCCCCCAGAGTTCCTGCATGCCGGTGAGGCTCTCGAAAATAAACCGCACGTCCCTTCAAGAGAGGCGTGGACTTTATAGAGGGCCGCCTCGAATTCCTCAGGCTGGCGAGGCTCATCCACCCTGATGATGCGGCAGGGCGCCTCGGGCTCTCCATAAAACTTGAGGAAGAAGTCGGAGCCGCCGCCCTTGCCGTTGGTAAAGCAGTCCAGGATGATGAGGCCGGGGTAGTTGGCCAGGTTCCCCAGTTTGTCCAGGAGATTTTTGGGAGAGCGATCAAAACTCACATAAATGATGGGTTTCTCCTGCAACTGGGAGGCCTGAAGAAAATTGAGGCAAAAAACCGGGGCCAGGCTGCCGGCATCGTCATGCCAGAGCACATTGTCCCCGATGAATAACCCGCCTAAGAGCAGGTCCAGACGGCTGACCCCTGAGGGGACTCGTTGTTGCGGCGATACCACTTTTCTCTCCCGGGCCGAAATAATTATATTTTAAATATCATAAGGAAATCATGGGCCTGCGTCAAGAAGCAGGGCACGGCCCGCCACCCTGTGCCCCCAGATTATTAGTTATACTTAATTATCAGCTTGACATTTAACATTTTTGGGGCAATATATTAGCTAAAACTAACAACTATGTATGATTTTTTAACCTTAAAATCCAAGCCTTTTTCGCATAACTGTCTGTAATTAATCTTAATTTATCTTTATCGCCCTATTTGGTTTGTTTCTTGCAATAATTATTAGGTTTCACCCCTGGTCCGCCTCGCACCCTTGATGGTTAAAAAAACCAGCCAAAGGAGTGCGAATTATGAGTCTCAGCAATCCCAACCGCAGTCCCGCCACCTTAACCAAAAACCGGGTAAAGGCCGCCCCCGGCTCCGGCATCTGCGTCACCTGCCTGGACAGTTGCCCCGGTCCCTGCGAGATCGGCCGCTCGGCCATCCGGGGCCGGGAGATGCTCTATCCCCAACCCTTCGGCAACGTCACCGCCGGGGCGGATAAAGACTATCCGGTAGATTTTTCCCACTTCAACGTCCAGGGGACCTGCGTGGGCGCGATGGGCATCAAGGCCGATTCGGATACGGCCATCTTCCCGGCAGTGGATATCAGCGCGGAAATCGGGGTAAAAGAAAAAGTCAAATTATCGTTCCCGGCCTTTACCGGGGCCCTGGGGTCCACCGAGATCGCCCGGGTGCACTGGGAATCCATGGCCATCGGCGCCGCCATCAGCGGCATTATCATCGTGTGCGGGGAAAACGTCTGCGGCATGGACCCCCATGCCGATATCAAGGGCGGCCGCATCATCCGCTCTCCGGAAATGGAGCGTCGGATCAAAACTTTCCGGAAATGGTACCAGGGCAAGGGCGACATCATCATTCAGGCCAATGTTGAGGATGGCCGCCTGGGCGTCCCCGAATACGTCATCGAAAAGCTGGGCATCGAGTTCTTCGAACTCAAGTGGGGGCAGGGGGCCAAGAACATCGGCGGCGAAGTGAAGCTGCACACCCTGGAGCGGGCCCAACTCCTCCGGAGCCGGGGCTACATCGTGCTCCCCGACCCCACCGACTCGGCCACCGAAGAACGCTACCTGGCCAAGGGCATCAAGGAATTCGAACGCCACTCCCGGGTGGGCATGGTGGATGAAGACGAATTCTATAAGACAGATGGAGCACCTCCGCAACGTGGGGGCCAAGCGGGTCTCCCTGAAGACCGGGGCTTACCGGCCCGCGGACCTGGCCCGGGCGGTGAAATTCGCCTCCGAGGCCAAGATCGACCTGCTCACGGTGGACGGGGCCGGCGGCGGCACCGGCATGAGCCCCTGGCGCATGATGAACGAATGGGGCGTCCCCACCGTCTACATCGAGTCCCTGCTCTACGAGTACCTGAACCATCTCAAACAGCAGGGCCGGTTCGTGCCCGACTGCGCCATTGCCGGGGGCCTGTCCCTGGAAGACCACGTGTTCAAGGGTCTGGCCCTGGGCGCGCCCTTCGTCAAGCTGGTGTGCATGGGCCGGTCCATCATGACCGCGGCCATGGTGGGCACCAATGAGGGCCGGAAACTGGAAGACGTGTGCTTCCGGGAAGAACGGGACTGCAAAGAGGCCTACGTGGAGCATTTCGCCGAGGCCGCCACCCTGCGCCGGGATTATCCCCTGAGCCAGTATGGCCGGATTCCCGCCGGCGCCATCGGGATGTACAGCTATATCAGCCGCATGACCCAGGGGCTGCAGCAGTTCATGGCCGGGGCCCGGAAGTTCGCCTTGAAGTATATCGACCGGAACGATCTCTTTGCCCTCACCGAAGAAGCCGCCAAAGTCTCCGGCATCCCCTATGTCATGGATGCGGATGCGGCGGAAGTGGAGAGGATTCTAGGCTATCGCCGTTAATCCTGACCAGGGACCGGGGCGCACCGGGAGTTGGGGCGCCCCCGGCCCTTACCCCCGACGCTCCCGCCCGCGCCCCCGTTCCAGCCCCTCATCCGTCTGATACCGGCTTAGCCGGGAATTGTTCCTCCCCTGGATTGGCACAAAACATTGACAAACTTGTCAGCATTTTTTTCGGCAAATCTACAATAATGTAAACTGTGGATTGGTTAAGTTTTTGATTTTCCTTAAAAATCAGTCTGGTATAATACTTGCTGTGAGGTAATTAAATTTTCTGTTCAGGAGGAATACTGTGCACTGCCAAACCTGCCAAACTGCAGAGGATGTTTTCCGCATTGTCCGGGATAAAGAGGTTAGCTTTATCCAGATCTGGTTCACCGACATCCTGGGAGTGTTGAAAAGTTTTTCCATTCGCCCTTCCGAACTGGAAGAGGCCATGACTGAGGGGATGGGTTTTGACGGGTCCTCCATCGAGGGATTTTCCCGTATTGAAGAAAGCGACATGATCGCCAAACCCGACCCCACGACCTTCCAGATCCTGCCCTGGCGCCCCGAAGAGAAACCCGTGGCCCGGATGTTCTGCGATATCCTGCAGCCTGACGGGTCCCCCTATCCGGGCGACCCCCGTTATGCCCTGAAGCGCATGCTGGCCAAAGCCGCGGAGAAAGGCTTCACCAGTTATCTGGGACCGGAACTGGAGTTCTTCTATTTCGCCGACAACACCTCCACCGAAGTTCTGGACCGGGGCGGCTATTTCGACGCCCCGCCCCTGGACATGGCCAACGACCTGAGGCGCCACACCATCTTCGGCCTGGAGAGCATGGGCGTGCGCATCGAGTACAGTCACCACGAAGTGGCCGACTCCCAGCACGAAATCGACATGCGCTACGACGAAGCCATGCGCATGGCCGACAAGACCATGACCCTGAAGGCCACGGTCAAGGCCATCGCCATGATCAACGGCGTCTATGCCACGTTTATGCCCAAGCCCATCTTCGGCATCAACGGCAGCGGCATGCACACCCACCAGTCCCTGTTCCTGGGCAACAAGAACGCCTTCCACGACGCCAACGACGAGTACAACCTGTCGGCCATGGGCAAGAGCTACATCGCCGGCCTGCTGAAGCATGCCCGGGAAATCACCGGCATTTGCAGCCAGTGGGTCAATTCCTATAAGCGCCTGGTCCCCGGTTACGAAGCCCCGGTGTACGTCGCCTGGTCCCGGCGCAACCGTTCGGCCCTGGTGCGGGTGCCCATGTATAAGCCCGGCAAAGAAGCCGCCACCCGGTGCGAATACCGCGCCCCGGACCCGGCCTGCAACCCCTACCTGGCCTTCACCGTGATGCTGGCCGCCGGCCTCGAGGGCATCGAGAAGAATTACAAGCTGCCCGACCCGGTGGAAGTGGACATTTACCATCTGTCCCAGGCCGAACGCAAGAAGATGGGGATCCAGGAGTTGCCCGGCAGCCTCCACGAGGCCATCGTGGAAGTGGAAAAAAGCGCCGTGGTCAAAAAAGCCCTGGGCGACCACATCTTCAACAAGTTCCTGGAAAACAAAAAGATCGAGTGGGACGCTTTCCGGATGCACGTGAGCGACTACGAGATCGACCGTTATCTGCCGATTCTGTAAGCGCCGCAAACCGTTCCGGTAAAGCGACAGTTCGGTTAATTTATCCATAAGGCTGCGGGGAGGTCTTCCTCCCCCAGCCTACTCGTATGTCCTGACAAAAATGTAACATTAATGTCATTTCACTGATTTTTATTACATTAGTGCAGGGAGCGGCGGCGAGAAGTGACCGGAAATGCAGGTTAGGCAAGGGCTTACAGCTCTGCCGGCCAGAGGGTCACTAAGGCCCGCACCTCCTTTATTGTCCATTTAGCCATTCTCAAAACAAAAGTGAAAGGAGTAACGGCATGGAGGGGGCCCTGAACTCCGGCGACACCGCCTGGCTTTTGGTGTGCTGCTCGCTGGTCCTGCTGATGACTCCGGCTCTGGCCCTGTTTTACGGGGGCATGGTGCGCCGGAAGAACCTGCTTTCCACCCTAACCCTGAGCTACATCTTTATGGCCCTGGCCGGGGTCCAGTGGGTCTTGTACGGCTACTCCCTGGCCTTCGGAACCGATATCGGCGGCCTCATCGGCGGGCTCAACTTTCTCGGGTTCAACGGCGTGGGGGCCCTGCCGAACGTGGACTATGCCAAGACCATACCCCACGGGCTCTTTGCCGCGTTCCAGATGATGTTCGCGGTGATCACCCCGGCTTTGATCACCGGGGCCTTTGTGGAACGGGTGCGCTTCAAGTCCTTTTTGATCTTCAGCCTCATCTGGATGACCCTGGTCTATGATCCCCTGGCCCACTGGGTCTGGGGCAAGGGCGGCTGGCTGAACGTCCTGGGCGCCCTGGATTTCGCCGGCGGCACCGTGGTGCACATCGCCGCGGGCTACTCGGCCCTGGCCTTCGCCCTGGTCATCGGGCCCCGGAAAGGCTTCGGCAAGATCCCCATGGAACCCCATAACATCGCCTACACGGTTTTGGGGGCCGGCCTCCTGTGGGTGGGCTGGTTCGGGTTCAACGCCGGCAGCGCCCTGGCGGCCAACGGCGTGGCAGTCAACGCCCTGCTCACCACCAACACCTCGGCGGCTACCGCGGGCCTGGTCTGGATGGTGCTGAGCTGGATAGACGGCCGTCCCAGCACCCTGGGGATCGCCACCGGCATGGTGGTGGGCCTGGCCGCGGTGACCCCGGCGGCGGGCTTCGTCACCCCCCTGGCGGCCATGCTCATCGGCGCGGTGGCCGCGCCCCTGTGCTATTACGCCATCCGGTTCCGCCAGAACCGCAACCTGGACGAATCCATGGATGTCTGGGCCTGCCACGGCATGGCCAGCACCTGGGGCATGATCGCCACCGGGCTGTTTGCCACGCTGGAAGTGAACAGCGGCGGCGCCAACGGCCTGTTCCACGGCAACCCCAAGCAATTGGGCATCCAGTTCCTGGCGGTGGTCGTCACCATAGTCTTTACCTTCGTGGTCACCTACGTGGTCGCCAAGGTGCTGGATATGAGCATCGGCCTGCGGGTCACCACCATGGAAGAGGAAGTGGGGCTGGACATCAGCGCCCACGGCGAGAGATCGTACTCTTGATCCAACCGCCGATGAACGCAGAGAGGCGCCGATAAGATGAACGATACTCTTTAATCGGCGTTTATTCACGGCCAAGAGGTTTTTGCCATGCTAAAAAAAATCGAAGCCATTATTCGGGAAGACAAGCTCAACGACGTCAAGGAGGCCCTCCGGGAGATCGGCATCGTGGGCCTGAACGTCTTTGAAATCCGCGGCCACGGCCGCCAGGGCGGCATTACCCTGGTGGGCCGCTCCGGCAGCTACCAGGTGGACATGCTCATCAAGATTCAGCTCAACATCATTTTGAGCGAGGATAACCTGGAAGAGACCATCGAGACCATCCTCGACGCCGCCTCCACCGGCCAAACCGGGGACGGGCTCATCTTCGTGTTCCCGGTGGAGGAGGCCATCCGCATCCGTACCCGGGAACGGGGCCACGAGGCGGTGATGTACCCCGGGGATATTGACGAACGCAAGCATCACACCAAGACCTGAGCCGCCGGGGACAACCCGGCATTTAATCCCGGGGAATATTCGCTTAATTTGTTGCAAGCCGCGGCATCGGATGACATAATATTTACTTGGGATAAATTATGTTTATAGGCAGCCGGGCGCCTTCCCAAGGGAAAGCCCCGGCCGGCCTTTTGAGGCAGACTATCTATGGCAACGGAAGTAGTAATTTACGCCTGTCAGCAAGCCGTCCCCAACCCGGATTTTGTGAGGACCCAGTGGGGCAAGGAGAATATCCGGCTCCAGGTGCTCCCCGAACCGTGCAGCAGCAAGATCGAGGCTTTTCAGCTGCTCCGGACCCTGGCCACGCCCGCAGACCTGGTGTGGGTCATCGGCTGCGCCGAAGACCTCTGCCGCTATAACGAAGGCAGCCACCGCCTGGGGAGCCGCATCGCCTATACCCGGCGCTACCTGGAAGAGGTCGGCCTGGAGAGCGCCCGGGTGGGACGTTCGGTGGTGATCCCGGGGGACGCCCCCGGATTGGCCGCAGTGGTGGCCGACATCAAGGCCAAGGCCGAGGCCCTGGGGCCCAGCCCGCTGAAAAAACCGGGGAAAAAGGCGAAGGGGGAAAAGGGCCAAAAGGGGAAAAAACCCTGACTTCAAGCCACCCTTTGCAATTTTCCCGACGTATTGACTGAGGACTGAAAGAGGCAAAGACGTTAACCAGGCAAAAAGGCAAGTTACCCGCCATTTTCTTTCGCCTTTTCCCGTTTTCGCCCCAGATTTTATCGGAGGAAGTTTTGCCAGCCAAATATCACATCCCCGTGCGCCGGGTGCCGCCGCGGCTGTCGCCCCTGGCCAAGACCACGATCATCGATTGGAATGAAGGGTGCCTGCGGTGCGAGCGCTGCGTTAAACAGGTCTGCCCGGTGGACGCCTACAAGAAGCGGGATTTCGACCGGAAGCAATTTGTCGACACCATTGACGAGACGTGCCGGAGCTGCTACCGCTGCGTCCAGGGCTGCCCCAAGGAACTGGTCTTCAAGGCCCTGAACCCCCAGTACCGCCAGTTGGGCGACGACTACTACACCCCGGAGATCATCGCCACCACCTGGTACCAGGCGGAAACCGGCAAGATCCCGGTCTCCGGCGCCGGTTACGGCGGCGTCTTCGCCGGCGAGGGCTTCGATTCCCTGTGGACCGACATGTCGGAGATCGTCCGGCCCACCCGGGACGGCATTCATGGCCGGGAATATATCAGCACTGCCATCGACCTGGGCCGCAAGCCCATGTTCCTGGCCTTTGACGAGGCGGGCAACCTGATGTTCGAGCCGCCGTCCCTGCTGGAACTCCCCTTGCCCGTGGTCCTGGCGGAGCCGCCGGTGGGGTCCAGCCCCCCAAAGATGCGCCAGATTATGGCCAGCGCGGCCCAGACCCTGGGCACTCTGGCGCTCATTGCCCGGGACGCCGTCACTGCCGACCTGATGGCCGCGGCTCCCTCCCTGGTGCCGCAATTCCCGGCGGGCCCGCTTGACCTTTCTGATCCGCTTCTGTCCCAGGTCAGGGCGGTGGAGCTCACGGACCACCCCGAGGTCATCAGCCACCTGGAGGCCGTGAAGCAGCGTTATCCCCAGCTGATCGTCTGGATCAGGGTGCCCGGCGACCTCAAGGCCCCGGACCGGGTGGCGGCCCTGGCCGCGGCCGGGGCGGAGGTCATCCACCTGGTGGCCTCGGAAAAGGCCCGGGGGCTGAATGACGCCGGCGACCTGCATCTCAAAGACTTGATCCGCCGCGTTCACCTCAAAATGGTGGAGCACCAGCTCCGGGACGCGGTCACCCTGCTGGCCAGCGGCGGTATCGCCCTGGCGGAACACGTGGCCAAGGCCATCATCTGCGGCGTCGACGGCATCATCGTCGACATCCCCCTGCTCCTGTCCCTGGAGTGCCACCTCTGCCGGGATTGCCAGAACGGCCGGGGCGATTCCTGTCCCATCGAGCTGGATAAACTTCCGGTCAAGCGGGGGGCCCAGCGCATGGTCAACCTCGTGGGCGCCTGGAACAACCAGCTGTTGGAGATCCTGGGCGCCATGGGCATGCGGGAGGTCCGGCGCCTGCGGGGCGAAGTGGGCCGGGCCATGTTCAAGGAAGACCTGGATAAAGAGATCTTCGCACCCCTGTTCGCCCGCCCCGAAGGGGAGAGCCGGCGGGTGGGGGAATAAGATGTTTATCGGTTTTCCGTTTGGGTCAGGCGTCTTTGCGCCATTTAAAGACAGAACCGGCAGCCTGCTTAAGTCCCACTCTTACTAAAGGGGGATCATAAGCAATGAGCTGAGCATTTTTAACCCTCTTTACCGAAAAGGGGACTGAAGAAATCTCGAATTTTCTCAATACAGATCAGCGACATATCAACTAGACTAGAGAATGATATAACTATGGCACAACCAAAAAAAGTAGTACCCATCGAGTCCTGGTCCCCGGGCCAACCCTGGGAGCCCGTTCCCACCCCGTCCCGGTTCAAGAATGCCTTGAGCAAGTACCGGGTCTACCGCGACGAAGGCAAGTGCATCAAGTGCGGCCGCTGCGTCGAAGTCTGCCCTTACGGGGTCCATTCCAAGGCCGGGAGTTACCTGCGGCGCCCCAAGAGTTACCGGTGCCTGGGCACGTCCTGCCAGAACAATGATTTTTACTGCGTCAAGCAGTGCCCGGTCCAGGCCCTACGGGTCAGTATCTCCCCGGTTTTCAACACCCTGGGCGACAGCCGCTGGACCCCGGACCTGCTCCTGTCCAACTGGTGGCAGGCGGAGACGGGCGCCCTGTCCTACACCGACCTGGACTACCGCCTGGGCGACTCCGGCGGCGGCTTCGACAAGCTGCGCTTCCTGTTCCCCAAGGCCCGGCCCGACTTCCAGTTGAGCCACGACGACATCTCCCTGGAGGTGGAACTCAACCGCCGGGGGGACGGCCGGCCCCAGATCAAGCTGTCGGTCCCCTGGTACGGCGGCGGCATGTCCTTCGGCTCGGTCTCCATCAACACCATCCTGTCCCGGGTCCAGGCCGCCATCCGCTTCAACACCATGGTGAGCACCGGGGAAGGCGGCTATCCCGAAGCGCTTTACCCCTATGAGGATAACATGGTCACCCAGGTGGCCACCGGGCTCTTCGGGGTCCGGGAGGAGACCATCCAGCGGGTGCGGATGGTGGAATTCAAGTACGCCCAGGGGGCCAAACCCGGCCTGGGCGGCCATCTCCTGGGGGAAAAGGTCACTCCCTCCGTGGCCCGCATGCGGGAATCGGTGGCGGGCAGTTCCCTGTTTTCGCCCTTCCCCTTCCACAGCGTCTACTCCGTGGAAGACCACAAAAAGCACATCGACTGGATCAAGGAAATCAATCCCCGGGCCCTGGTGTCCGTCAAGGTGTCCACCCCCACCGACGTGGACATGGTGGCCGTGGGCAGCTATTACGCCGGCGCCCACGTGGTCCAGCTGGACGGCAGCTACGGCGGCACCGGCGCCGCGCCGGACATCGCCAAGAAGAACATCGCCATGCCGGTGGAGTACGCCATCCCCAAGGTGCACCAGTTCCTCCGGGCCGAAGGCATCCGGGACCACGTCACCCTCATCGCCTCCGGCGGCATCCGCACCGCCTACGACATCGCCAAGGCCATCGCCCTGGGGGCCGACGGGGTCCAGATCGGCACCGCCGACCTGGTGGCCCTGGAATGCCTCCGCTGCCACAACTGCGAGTCCGGCCGGGGCTGCGCCCGGGGCATCGCCACCACCGATGAGGAACTGGTGGACCTGATGACCGTCCAGTGGGGCGTCAACCGCATCAGCAACCTGTATTATGCCTGGACCTGGCAGTTGAAGGAAATCCTGCGCCGCCTGGGTCTCCGGAGCATCCGGGAGCTGGTGGGCCGCACCGACGTCCTGGCCCACCTGGACTACTTCGACCGCCCGGTGGACGACGATCTGAGGGACAGGTCAAGGTTCGAAGTTCAAAGTCATAGGGCGGCCTGCGGCCGCCGGAGATCGGTGTGCACGCACGCCCTAGTTTCTTGAAGGAAGTGAACCTAGGGCGACCCGGTGGGTCGCCCTGTGAGCGGCATTAATTAGAGCGGCCCGTGGCCGCCGGGATTCGGCGTGCACGGCACGCCCTATGCCTAATACCAACATTTGAATGAGAGAATAAAAGCAAGGTGAGGAATAAGTCGGAGTTAAGAGCATCAAGAGCATGATTACCGGCTCTTAACCTGCTCACTGCTTACTGCTCACTTTCCAGAGGAACTACATGAAGTCCAATGTCAATCTGAATAATCACCCGGGCCTGGCCCTGCTTGACACCCGTCGCGATTTTACCTCCCCTTTCCCTCCCGGCCGGATTTATAAGGCCGATGAAGAAGGCGGCTGCGGGGTCACCGGCTTTGCCTGCAGCATCCCGGTGGCCGGCCGCCACATCTTCCAGCCCTCGGTGCAGATGCACAACCGGGGCAACGGCAAGGGCGGCGGGATCGCCGCCGTGGGCCTGGATGCCGGCACCCTGGGGGTGTCCCAGGAAATCCTGGATGACGATTACCTGATTCAGATCGCCTACCTGGACGCCGAGGCCCGGGCCGACAGTGGAGGCCCGGTTCATCACCGAGGCCTTCCGGGTGGACCACGCCCGGCGCCAACCCACCATCGGCGACTGGCGCGATTTGCCGGGCCTGATGGTCAAACCCCCGGAGGTCTGGCAGTACTTCGTGCGGGTCAAGCCCGAGGTGCTCCAGCATTTCATCCTGAAGAACAAGCTTTATCATATCCCCGGGCGCCAGGTGGAAGACGAGTTCGTGGCCCAGAACTGCTACAAGCTGAATGGGGCTTATTATGCCTCCCTGGGGGAGAAAAAGGCCTTTGTGCTGTCCCAGGGGCGCAACATCATGATCCTCAAGATCGTGGGCTACGCCGAGGAAGCCGCCCTCTATTACGATCTGCTGGATTTCAAGGCCCACATCTGGATCGCCCACCAGCGCTACCCCACCCGGGGCCGGGTGTGGCACCCCGGCGGGGCCCACCCCTTTGCGGCGCTGAACACCGCCCTGGTGCACAACGGCGACTTCGCCAACTACTTTTCCGTGAGCGAATACCTGAGCCAGCGCCACTTCTATCCCCAGTTCCTCACGGATACCGAGGTGGCGGTCCTGACCTTCGACCTGTGGCACCGTCTCTACGGCTTTCCCCTGGAATACGTCATCGAGTCCATGGCCCCCACCACGGAGCGGGACTTCGACCTCCTGGACCCGGAACGCCAGCGGATTTACCGGCATCTCCAGACCACCAACATCCACGGCTCCCCGGATGGCCCCTGGTTCTTCATCATCGCCCGGACCGACCCCGAACGGAACCGCTTCGAGCTCATCGGCATCACCGACACGTCCATGCTCCGGCCCCAGGTTTTTGCCCTGCAGGACGGCGAGGTGCAGATCGGCCTGGTCTGCTCCGAGAAGCAGGCCATCGACGCCACCCTGGAGAGCCTGGCCGCGGAAGACTCCCGGTTCTGCCCGGTGGCCGACCTCTATTGGAACGCCCGGGGCGGCAGCGCCACCGACGGCGGCTCTTTCACCTTCTCCCTGGAAGGCAACAACGGCCACCGGACCCTCACCTGCCACGACAAGTTCGGCAAGCCCAAGACCGTGCCCTGGCACCAGCGTCCCTGGGACGGCACCCGGCTTCCCATCACCATCGATGCGGATTCGGAGTTGAGCCGGCTGATCCGGTCCCACCTGGAGGACGCCTCCGGCCAGAAACTCTTCCAGTGGGTCAAAGGACACCTCCCCATCTGGTCCTACGCCAATTTCCGGGAAGCTCTGGCGGTCATTGCGGCCCAGGCCAGGGGGGGCGACGGCCCCAAGGCCGCGGCCCTCGGCGGGCCTGACCCTGCTCCTGGACCGGCGGTACGATCCCGGCGACAAGAAACGGAGCCACCTGCAGCGCCTGCTCATGGAGAGCCTGACCGAAATTTTTCAGGCTACCCCCCGCCTGGGCGAAAAGAGCGCCAGCCGCTACCGCTGGGTCGATTTTGAGACCCAGGACCGGCTGAAGGCCCCGCCCCGGGCCGACACGGTGCTGATCCTGGACGCCGCCGGCTTCCCCCCGGAAGGGGACGACTGCGACGCCCGTTTCCTGTGCCGGGCCTTCGAACTCGGGTGGCGGCAATTCCTCACCTACGGCTACAAGGGCCAGCGTTTCCTGGGCTGCGGCTTCGGGGGCGACACCGACGACGTCAAGATCGACGCCTACGGCAGCACCGGGGACTACCTGGCCTCGGGTATCGACGGCATGTCCATCGCCATTCACGGCAACGCCCAGGACCAGTTGGGCCAGATCATGAAGCGGGGCAAGCTGGTGGTCTATGGCGACGTGGGCCAGACCTTCATGTACGGCGCCAAGGGCGGGGACGTCTACGTCCTGGGCAACGCCGCCGGCCGGCCCTTCATCAACGCGGTGGGCCGACCCCGGGTGGTGATCAACGGCACCGCCCTGGACTTTTTGGCCGAATCCTTCATGGCGGGCAACCCCCATGCCGGGGGCGGCTTTATCATCGTCAACGGTCTGGAGTTCGACTCCCGGGGCCGCCTCCGGGCCCAGCGCACCCCCTACCCCGGCGGCAACCTCTTCTCCCTGGCCTCGGGGGGCGCCATCTTCATCCGGGACCCCTACCAGCAGGTGGTGGAGGAGCAGTTGAACGGTGGCGAGATCGTGCCGCTGAGCGCCGCCGACTGGGACCTCATCCTGCCGTATCTCCAGGAAAACGAGCGCCTCTTCGGCATTTCCATCGAAGCAGACCTCCTCACCGTGGAAGCCCGCCTCCGGGCCCCGGAGCAGGTCTACCGCAAGATCCAGTCCGTCAAACTGGCGATCCTCACCCAGGTGGAAGACTCCTGGGAATAGGAAAGCCTCACACCAAGATACTAAGAAAGGGGCGGTCCCGCACGGGGCCGCCCCTTTTGCTAGGGAGCCTGCGGCTTCGCCGGCTCAACTCCAACCGCGAGTTGAGACCGAGTCGCAATCACTTGGCGACAAAGGTGTCTCGCCCGGGCTGGCGCAAACGAAACGTCCATGACCTCAGAGTTGGTCACTCCCGGGGAGAAAAATCCCCCCTACCCCCCTTTATAAAAGGGGGAAAATCTGCGGCGTCCTTAAAGTCCCCCTTTTTTAAAGGGGGATTTAAAGTTTCATGGTAAAGCCTGCATCTGCAAATAATTGCCTTTTGAACGCAACCGAGTATGAGACCAGTTTTTTCACTGCTAAGGGATATTTCCCTTGTCGAGCGAAAACAACCTGCCTGTACGAAAACGGGTCGGATAGTTACTAGTTCGGTTGAAACCGTGCTGCGAGTGCAGCGATCTTCACAGGCAATGCTCCCGGTAAATCTGCTTACGTTAATTGCGGGGTCGCAGCCAGCTTTATTATTTACCACTTTTAAATTGCTTTAATTTGTTGTTAATATCTTCCAAGCGGCGCGGTTTATCTTTGACCTCAACCAGGTTGTTCTCGATAATATATTGTGACACCAGCAAACCGGCCAATTGGTTCCCCCTGATGTTGAAGTGGGAGTTGGCGCGCCAGTAAAGGTCCTTTTCGGAGTCGAGAAACTTCCGGGGTTTCTGGTCGGCATAGCTTCTAAAGGAGGGCAACAGGTCGATATAGGGTATCCCCTCCCGCGTCAGGAAGCGGCGCAGGACCTTGTTGGGCCTTTCAGGGTCGATGCCGCCCCAGTCGATGAGCGATGGATAAACCTGAATATTGAGCGGGATGAGCACAATCAGCAAGTTGGCATGGTAGTGCTCCGCCAACTTCTTGAAAAGTATCAGATTCTCCAGGTGAACCCGCCAATGCTTCTTGTTTAGCGTCCGGGTCGGCGAAGGTCGTCCAGTCTAAGGGGCTCAAGTAACTGTGCTTTTTGGAGAATGAGTGGAGGTGGTTAAACATATTAACCAGGATAGAATGGCGGTCCAGGGCGTATTGGATCGTTTCAGAGAAGGTCAAGGGATAATCCGGGAGATTAAACTTCTGCCACTGGGCAAACCTTTTTTCCAGGTCCTTTGATCTTCCCACCAGAAACCCCTGATGGACGGTCAAATTGTTCCCAAAATAGTCGCTGTCGAGATCATTCAGGCAATAACCAACAATGATGAGGCTGGGTTTATTCCCGGTCTGGGCAATAACCGCCTGGGCCTTTTGGTACTCCTGCTTCGTCCCGTAGCCGGAAACTCCGCACTTTAACACCCGCCGTTCCAGCAGGTGTTCCATCAGCGTGCCCCACATAGCTTTGAAAGGCGCAAATTGATGGGTAAAGCTGTCACCCACCAGCAGCACGTAATCCTGTTCCCCGCGATAGGGTTCATCAAAACAGGCAAGCTCATTAGACCAGATGTCATATTCAAAAGCATTGTTATCCGTCGAGGTCCGCATCTTCTTGACATTGGGGCTGATGTCATACCCCTTCTCGGCATCGGCCCGGTAATAGTACCGGAGCTTCTTGTCCTTTTCGATCATGGAGGCGTAAGGAGTAAATCGCAAGGCAATCTCCAGCGCCAGGAGAATCAAGACCAGGCTGAGAGCCATTAATCCCAGGTTGACCGCCACTCGCTTTATCTTTTCCATAGGTGTTCTCGACCCTCTGGAGCCATTTCGTTGAACCGGATTACCTCGTGCTATCTCACGGGCCAGGACGACGGGCTTAAGGTAATGCTAAGCCGGACGCTTTCCCGGGACCGGGTCGGCCAGGGCCACCAGCTCCCGGGGGCTACCTCAGACAGGCGCCTGCCTTCCCATAACCTGAGATTATCGGGCAACCACTTCTTGGTATAGTCAAATTATCCCATGAGAAACACGACGGCACGCATTATTTTTTAAAAAAGTGGCGTAGCAGGCCCAAACCGGCCATCAGGGCTTTATGCGGGAGCAACCGGAACCGGTTGGTCAGGGCACAGCGGCGAGCCAGGAGGCTTCATTATTGTCCTCGCAGCCCAGGGCGATGGCGAAGAGGCGTTGACGCACCAAAGTGAGAAGATGGTGTTGAACGTCGGAGGGGCGGCCGGGCGGCTAATGAAAGGCAGTCGGGCGAGAAGACGTGTCCTACTGTTGATATTTTTCTCGAATGGCAGCAATGACCTCGTAAATGGCCAGGAAGGCGTCCACCACTTCCGGGTCAAAGTGCTTGCCGGACTGATCTTTGATATAAGTGAGGGTCATTTCTTCGGACCAGGGGCTTTTATAGGCCCTTCGGGTCACCAGGGCATCGTAGACGTCGGCCAGGGCCACGATGCGCGCCGCAATGGGGATTTCCTCCCCCCGTTTCCCGGCCCCCCAGGGGAGGTGGTCCTGGTCAATATCATCGATCTTGCCTGGATATCCGGTGCCATCCCATTTCTCATGATGATTCAAGGCAATTTCGGCGCAGAGCGCCTCCAGGGCAGACTCCTGATCCTGGAACAAACGGGCCCCTTGAACCGTGTGGGACTGCATGATCCGAAATTCTTCGGCATCCAGCCGGTCGGGTTTTTTCAGGATGAGGTCAGAAATGGCCCCCTTCCCCAGATCGTGCAGCCTGGCGGCAATTCTCAGCAAGTCTTTGTCTCGCTTGATATCGGCTTCGGCCAGCGCCTCGATTGAGGGACCACTGATGAAAGACCTCGGCGGCATAGGCCCCGACCCGGTTGGCATGCGCCCCGGTTTCCCCCGGGTCCCGCAGTTCGCACCTCTTGATCCTCCTTAAGATAATCTCCCGGGTCAGCATGGCGCGTTCAATGGCGACAGCGGCGTCATCGGCAAAGTATTGGACCAGCGGCAGGTCGCCAGGGGTAAAGTTTGAGGGTTGCCGGCTCTCGTTCAGGGGATTGATGATCTCTATCACCCCCACCGTCTTGTGGTTGCCGGTGACCAGCGGCGCCGCCAGAACAGATCGCGTCCGGTAGCCTGAGCCTTGGTCAAAGGCGTCATTGAAGGTGAACGGCAGCCCGTCGGGAAGGTGATAAACATCGTCGACAATCAGGGTCTCCCCGGTCAGGGCCACGTATCCGGCCAGGGAATGGTGATCCACCGGCAGGGTATGATTCGCATAAAAATAACGAATGACGCCGGAGGCGCCAAACAACGTATCGTTATGAATGTTGCTGAAGCTGAGGACCTTATCCTGGATGAGATAGATGGAGCCCGCGTCGGCCCGGGTCAACCGACGGGCTTGGAGGAGCACTTCATCCAATAAGGCGTGCACATCTTTGAGGTGAGAGAGTTTTTCCATAGCCTGCACTATCCTGGCGCAGATAGCCTCATCGCTCCGAGCCTCTGCTCTCTGACTTACCGGTTTGAGATGCCGGCTTCAAAGGTATCATCAACTCATGGCATCTTCCCCGGCCCGGTTAGACCATTCTGCGGCCAGCGGCAAGCACCTTCCAGGGAGGCGTAACGGGAGAGGATTTATCGGCTGATATCTACCGGGGCTCCGGTTTGTTCTTCCACGGCCTTAAGGAAGCGCAGCCAGTTGATCCGCCCGGCCAGGCCCCCGTCCTGCAGACGTTTCATGGCGTACCGAAGCATATCCGGGATCTTGAAATAGATATCCTGATGCACTTCCACATAGGTGCGCCCCTGGAGGAAGCCGATTTTCACGGGCTCATAAATGAGCTCCACCGAGGTGCCCACCGGAGTCATGTCAAAGAGCTTCACGATGTCTTCGGGGTAGTGCCGGATGCAGCCGTGGCTCACCAATCGGCCCACGCCCATGGGGGCATGGGTGCCGTGGAGGCCATAGTGGGACAGGCCCATCCAGCGGTTGCCCACGGGACAATCTTCCCCCGGGGGCATATACGCCATGCCGTATTTGGCCTGGAGATGCTTGGGAATACGCCACCCCGGGTCGACCGCCTTGTTCTGCACCCGGAAGCGCTTGTTGAAGGGGGTCTTGTAATCCAGGACTCCGACGCCGATGGGGAAGGTCCAGACTTCGTGCTTATCCGGAAAAAACCGGTAGCCCCGCAGTTCCGCCACGTTGAGCAGATAGCCGGGAGGATTGGAGACTTGCGGGATGATCCACTGGGTGGGGATGACGATATCGGTGTCCCAGGGCAGATAGAAATGGTCCATGGCGCGGTGAAAGCGGGCCAATTCCCAGAACCCCAGGTCGTATTGCCGGGCGATCTTGTAGAGATTCTCATAGCGCACGATGTGGTGCGTTTGGGGCTGGCCCACCACGGTGATCGCGGCCGGGTCCACTCCCGGACCCGCCGGGAAGCGGTAGGTAAACGGTCCAGCCGCACCCGCAGGGCTTCCGGCCAGAATCAGCCATTCCAGCAGGAACAGGGCTAAAATTCTCCAGCTCATTGACATTATGGATATTTTACCGAATAACAGCACGTAAACCAAGGGAAAAGGGCCGACTGGCGGCCACCGGCCGCCGGCCCGGTAAAATAATCAGCTTTTCCCGATGGTTATCCGCCCAGAAAGGGCTTGCGCCTTTGCATGTTTAAGGCCATAGTATAAGGATGATTCTGGATGGTCACACCCATGTCTTCCCGGAGGAAGTCTGCCGCCACCGGGAGGATTACTTCAGTGATGAACCGGCCTTCCGCCTGCTCTACGAATCTCCCAAATCCAGACTGATCGGGCCGGAGGAGATGGTGGGGGCCATGGCCGAGGCCGGGGTTGAGGCCGCGGTGGTCATGGGCTTTCCCTGGCGGCGGGAAGCCCTCTGGCGCCGCCAGCACGAAGTTATCCTCGAAGCCATGCGCCGCTTCCCCCGGACCCTCATCGGGTTTTGTGCGGTGCACATCCTGGAGCCCGGCGCCCCCCGGGAGGTGGAGCGCTGCCTGGCCGCGGGGTTCAAGGGCGTGGGCGAGTTAGCCTGGTACGAAGCCGACCTGGGAGATGACCTCACCTATAGACTCGCCCCCTTCGCCGAACTCTGCGCCCATTACCGCGTGCCGCTGCTGCTGCACACCAACGACCCGGTGGGACCGCTCTATCCGGGCAAAGGCGCCCTGTCGCTCCCGGCCCTGTATAACGCCATCAAGGCCTTTCCCGAGGTGGACTGGATTTTGGCCCACTGGGGCGGGGGCCTGCCCTTCTACGGCCTGATGAAGAAGGAAGGTCCCGAGGTCCTCAGCCGGGTCTACTTCGACACCGCAGCGTCCCCCTACCTCTACCGGCCCCAGATCTACCGCCTGGTGGCGG
>CAVVFW010000024.1:0-217423 GCA_963747645.1 uncultured delta proteobacterium
AACAAATCCTTGGCAGCAGGTTGCCTGACGGCGGGTCCAGGAGGCGGGCGGTGCCGATGACGGTCTTGACTGTTACCCGGCCGGGGGGGCGGGGGTTACCTTGCCGATTACCCGGGCCGCCTCGCCGTAGGGGCTGCGCCGGATGATGAACAGGGCCTTGGCCGCATCCTCCGGGGCCACGATGATGAGCATCTTGCCTTCGTTGGCCACCTGGAAGACGTCCATGACTGGCGGCACACAACTTAGGCGTGTGCCGGGGTGGCGCGAACCGTAGGCCAAGCGCCCGCACCACCTTGAGGACGGTGGCAAACTCCGGGTTGCCTTCCGGCGACAACGCCTTGTAAAGGCTCTCCCGTCCTAAACCCGTTTCCCGGGCGATTTGGGCCATTCCCTTGGCCCGGGCGATGTCCCCCAGGGCGGCTGCCACCAGCGCCGGGTCGCCTTCTTCCAGGGCGGCCTCCAGATAGGCGGCCATGTCCTCATCGGTTTCCAGATGTTCCGCGGCGTCCCAAGGTCGAGTTTGAATTTTTGCCATGACAGTCTCCGAAAGCTTCTGGGCCAGTTCCTGGGCCGTCCTGATATCCTGCTGCTGCGTGTGCTTGTCACCACCGGCGAGGAGGATCACTAACGTCTGCCCACGTTGCACGAAATACACCCGGTATCCGGGGCCATAATCGATGCGCAGTTCCGAGACGCCCTCTCCCACCGGCTTGACGTCCCCATGGTTGCCCAGCGACAAACGACGGATACGCACATCGAGGCGCGCCCGTGCTTGCCGGTCGCGAAGTTATTGAACCATTGAGAATATGCTTCGGTCTGGCGGATTTCCACCATCGATTTAATGTATCCTATAGGATACGATAGGGCAAGAAAAAAATATTTTGGCAATGCCAACGGCGGGACAACCGGTTACTGATAGTTATAGGGATTGCGAAAAGTTTTTTCCGATCCTTGATATCCACAAATCCCCCCAACCCCCCTTTAATAAAGGGGGGAACTATAAGGAATTGCTGTCAAAGTCCCCCTTTGAAAAAGGGGGATTTAGGGGGATTTGGGAACCTCCAAGGGGAAAGAATTTAAGGCAAACGCTATATGTATCAACATATCCGCGGCAGCAAATCCCCCGAGGGCGGGTCCAGGAGGCGGGCGGTGCCGATGACGGTCTTGACCGTTACCCGGCCGGGGGGGGCGGCGCTCACCTTGCCGATGACCCGGGCCGCTTCGCCGTAAGGGCTGCGCCGGATGATGAACAGGGCCTTGGCCGCATCCTCCGGGGCCACGATGATGAGCATCTTGCCTTCGTTGGCCACCTGGAAGACGTCCAGGCCCAGGGCCTCGCAGGCCGCGGCCACCGCGGGCGCCACCGGCACCCGGGCCTCGATGATTTCCATGGCGACCTGGGACTGGCGGGCGATTTCGTTTAAGGAGGCGGCGATGCCGCCCCGGGTGGGGTCCCGCATGGCGTGAATCTCGACCCCTTCCTCCAGCAGGTTCAGGACCAGCCCGGTGAGGGGGGCGGCGTCGCTCCTGATGGCCTCGCCGTCCAAGAGCTTTTCCCGGGCCAGGAGCACCGCGGTGCCGTGATCGCCCACCGTGCCGGTGAGGATGATCTCATCGCCGGGGCGGGCCGCGGCGCCGGACACCCCGGGCGCGCAACACCAGCCCCACCCCGGCGGTGGTGATGAAGACCTTGTCGGCGGAACCCTTGGGCACCACCTTGGTGTCCCCGGTGACGATGGGGACCCCGGCTTCGGCGGCGGTGACGCGCATAGAATCGGCAATGGTCTGCAATACGGAGATTTCCAGGCCCTCCTCCAGGATGAAGGAGGCCGACAGGACCAGGGGGCGGGCCCCGGCGGTGAGGAGATCGTTCACCGTCCCCGCCACCGCCAACCGGCCGATGTCGCCGCCGGGAAAAAACAGCGGGTCCACCACGAAGGAATCGGTGGTGAAGGCGAGGCGGTGGGAACCCAACAGCACGGTGGCGCTGTCGTCGCCCACCCGGTTGGGGTCGCCGTACCGGGCCAGAAAGACCTCGTCGATGAGGGCCGCCATCTCCCGGCCGCCGGCGCCGTGGCTTAAGAGAATACGTTTCATCCGTTATTTCTAAACCCGTTTTCCGTTTTCCGTTTTCGGTTTTCCGCAAAAAGACCGCGATTGGCAAGAGCAGTAAGAAGAATGCCGGAGCCTAATCGTGGAGCTTGAAGGGCATCAGGGAAAAAAGTGGATCGAATTTTCATAGCTCTCAGAACTCCCGGATAGTTTGCTAACCTAAATTATAGATAGACCATTTACCTTCACAATTGAAGTCCAAACGGAAAACAGAAAACGGACCCCCCTACCTTTCGTACCGGTACGCCGCGGCGCAGGCGCCTTCGGTGGAGACCATGCAGGGGCCCAGGGGCTGGGCCGGGGTGCAGGCTTTAGCGAACAGGGGGCAGGCCGCCGGGCGCATGACGCCCCGGAGGACCTCGCCGCAGCGGCAGGCCGACGGCGGCGGCGGGGTGAGGCGCTCCCAGACCTGGGGGAACCGGGCCCGGGCGTCGAACCGGGCGTAGGGCCCGCGAATCCTGACGCCGCTGCCGGGGATAACGCCCAGGCCCCGCCAGGCGGCGTCCTCGGGGGCAAAGACCTCGGCCAGCAGCTCCCGGGCCCGGGGGTTGGCGGGAACCTGAACCGCCCGGGTGTAGACGTTGTCCACGCAGGCCTTCCCCTCCTTGAGTTGGCCCAGGATCGATTCGATCCCCAAGAGCATATCCACGGGTTCAAATCCCGTCACCGCGCAGGGGAGGCCGAATTCGGCGGGGATGAAATCGTAGGCTGCCGTCCCGATGATGGTGGTGACGTGGCCGGGGCAGAGGAGCCCGGAAACCCGCACTTCGCCTGAGCTCAAGAGCGCCTTGAGCGCCGCGGGCATGGTCTTGTGGACGCAACAGATGGAGAAATTGTCCAGCCCGTAGGCCGCCGCGGTCTGGATGGCCAGGGCGGTGGCGGGCATGGTGGTTTCGAAACCCACCCCGAAAAATACCAGGTGTTGGTCCGGGGTCTCCCGGGCCAGTTCCACCGCATCCAGGGGGGAGTAAACCACCCGCACCTCGGCCCCCTGCGCCCGGAGGCCTTCCAGGGAGGTGTGGGTGCCGGGGACCCGGAGCATGTCGCCGAAGGAGACCAGGACTACGCCCGGTTCGGTTCCCAGGGCCAGGAAGGCGTCCAGGTCGGACTGGTCGGTGACGCACACCGGGCAGCCGGGGCCGGAAATGAGTTCTACCCCTGGGGGCAAAAGGGATTTGAGGCCGAAGCGGGCCGCGGCCATGGTGTGGGTGCCGCAGACCTCCATGACGGTGGCGGGGTTTTTCGTAAGCGCTGCCAGGCGCCGGGTCAGTTCCTGAACCAGCGCCTGGTCCCGGAACTCGTCAATAAACTTCATCGGCCAGGTCCCGGAGGAAGGTGAGGGTTTCTTCGGCATGCTCGGCATCCACCCGGGCGATGGCCAGCCCGGCGTGGATGAGCACGTAATCCCCCAGGACCACCTCCGGGAGCAGATCAAGGCGCACCGCCCGGGTCACCCCATCCACTTCGGCCACGGCGGTGACCCCGTCGATTTCAATGACACGCATGGGAATGGCAAGACACATGGATTTTACCTTAAGTTACAGTATGGTATCTTTATGGTTAATGGTAGACAAACCCGATTCCTGCAGCTAATTTTTCATTATACCATAACCTGCATTTTATGAATGAGGCGGGGGCCTGGAGTCGTCAGCGTGAAGCCCGGGACAGGTGGCAACCGACATGCTGCGCCCCGGTTAATTGAGCAACAACAACGACACTCCCGGGGCTGCCCGGGGCCCGCGGCCCATGTACCACGGCCGCGCCCCGGTCCCCTTCCAGGCGTGGTAGGCGATGTTGAGGAGCGGTACGAATTCCCCGGTGGCTTTCTGGCCACCGGCCGCGGTGGGATGACTGTCGCCGGAAGCATAGGCGGAATAGTTGTTGCCGGTCTGGACGGTGTACTGCACTTTATCGTGGCGCAGGCGATGGTGATTGCCGCTCGCCGCCCCCAGGTCGTTGGTATGGATAGTGCCCCCGTTGGAGGTCAGCACGTTAAAAAAGTCAAAGACCGCCACGTTATTGTAGGGGTAGTCATCCAGCCAGTGGTACACCAGCCAGGTGTTGATGGCCCGGGCCCGGCCCACGGAACCGCTGATGGTTTCTTCATCCCGGTTAACGGGGGGAGAGGTGATTAAGATAAACAGCTTATTCTGATTGGCGGCGAAGTAAGGCAACAGGTCGCGATACATGCCTTTGACATTGCTGACGCTGTAGGGCTGATTTTCTTCGGTAACATCATTCGTGCCCTGCCCCCAGATGGGATTGGGGTTCCCGGGACTGCTCATCCGGGGCGGGTCGGCGGGATTGCCGGTAAGCACCGCGGAATTAGGATAACAGGATTTGAACATGACGATCTCATTCGGGCCCCCGGGGTCGCCAATACTATTGACCCACTCCGGGTTGGTATAGATGCCGGTTTGGGCATAGAGCGCAGTCAAATTATCGCCGGCATGGGGACCCAGGAACCAGTTGTACCAGTTGCCGATGTCGGTGCGGGAGCCGATATTATCACCCAGATCCGGGTTGTCAGGGCCCCAGCCGTAATAAGTGTCGGATACGAAATACTGGTTGCCGTTCAAGGCAGTGAGCAGGGTACCGCCACCTTCCGGGTCAGGGTTTAGCCAATTTTCCCCCACCGAGTGATGGATGAACACCAGCCGCACCGGGGAAGCGGGCGGTTCAGGGTTAAGGGCTTGACTGTGGGCCGGGACCGGGATCCAAAGGGAACCGGTCAGGAGCAACCATACTCCCGCCATAAATCCGGCTGCGAGCAGTCGGGGTGACCTCGGAACGCTCTCTATAGTGCGCACCTCCTCAATTTTAGGTACATCTCTTACAAATTACCAAATAGCACGCTATTCTAGGCAAAGTAAAGATGTCCAAAAGAGGTGGGAAGAAAATTTATCGGAGAGTTTATAATTAAGGCAGCGGGCGTGGGCCTCTCACGATGGCTCCAAAGCCGTCATTCGCCTTTCTCCCGTCGGGCTGCGGCCACGGCCACCTGGCCCAGGGCGATGCAACCGTCGTTGGGCGGCGTCAGGGTATGGGTGAGCACCTCGAAGCTTCGCCGCGCCAGGGCGCGTTTAAGCCGGGTGAACAGCATGGCGTTCTGCATGACGCCGCCGGACAGGGCCACCAGGTTTAGCCCGGTCTGCTCCCGGATCAGGGCGCAGGCGTCGGCCAGGAGCCGGACCAGGGAGTTATGGAAGCGGGCGGCGATGGCGGCGGCGGCCACGCCGGAGTTGCGGTCGCTGACCACGCCCCGGAAGATGGCCAGGGTATCCAGGACCAGGGCGTCCGGCGCCGCTTTGACGGCGGCGGGATAGAAGCCGTCTTCGGTCTCGTCGGCGACCATTTCCAATTCCATGGCCGGCTGCCCTTCGTAGGTCCGGAGGCGGCAGACGTTCAGGGCCGCGGCCACCGCGTCGAAGAGGCGTCCGGCGCTGGTGGTGAGAGGCGAATTCAGCCCCTCGGCCAGCTGGCGGCGCAGGATGCGCTCTGACAGCGGGGTATACTGCAAGCCCAGCCGCCGGGCCTGGTTGCCGAAGTCCTCGCCGCAGAGACCGTAAAGATAGGCGGCGGCCATGCGGCCCGGGTCCTTGACCGCGGCTTCGCCTCCCGGGGAGGCGGACGGGGGCGAAATGGCCGGCCCGGGTGAAGCCGGCCAGGTCGGCCACCAGGAGTTCGCCGCCCCAGACGGCGCCGTCGGGGCCGTAGCCCGTGCCGTCCAGGGCGACCCCGATACAGGTTTCGGTGCGGCGGTTTTCCGCCAGGCAGGCGGCGATATGGGCGTGATGGTGCTGGACCCCGATGAGGCGCACCCCGGCCAGACCCCGGGCATAGCGGGTGCTGAGATAATGGGGGTGGAGGTCATGGGCGACGAGGGCCGGGTCCTGGCGGCACAGGGCCTTGAAATGGGTGATGGCCTGCTGGTAATAATCGAAAGTCTCCACCCGGTCCAGGTCGCCGATATGCTGGCTGAGCAGGGCGACGCCGTGGGCGGCCACGCAAAAGGTGTTCTTCTGTTCGGCCCCGACGCCCAGGATGGGCTCGGATAAAAGAGGCATCGGGATGGGCGCCGGAACCAGACCCCGGGCCCGCCGGAGGGGGATGACGGCCGCGGCCTCCACGGGGCGGAGCACGGAGTCGTCGCAGGGCACCTGGATGTCCCGGTCGTGCATGAGAAAGGCGTCGGCCAGGCCGGCTAATTTGCCCCGGGCATCAATGTTGGTGTGCACCAGGGGCTCTTCGCTGAGGTTGCCGCTGGTCATCACCAGGGCGGCGGGGCCGTGGTCCATGAGCAAAAAGTGGAGCGGGGTGTAAGGCAGCATGAGCCCCAGGAACCGATGGCCCGGGGCCACGTGGGGCGAGACGCCGGCGTCCGGCCGCCGCCGGGCGACGACGATGGGGCGTTCCCGGGAAAGGAGCAGGGACCGTTCCAGGTCGCCCAGGTGGCACAACCGCTCGGCCTCGTCCAGGTCCCGGACCATGAGGGCAAAGGGTTTGGCCACCCGGCCTTTGCGCTCCCGCAGGGTTTTAACGGCTCCGTCATGGCGGGCGTCGGCGGCCAGGTGAAAGCCTCCGAGGCCTTTGACGGCCACGATCCGGCCGTTTTTCAGCAAGCTCGCGGCAGCCGGGATGGCCTCCCGGTCCAGGCGCCGGCCCCCCTCTTCCAGCCAGACCCGGGGGCCGCAGACGGGGCAGGCGGTAGGTTCGGCATGAAAGCGCCGGTCCTCGGGATTTTCATATTCCGCCCGGCACTGGGGGCAGAGGTCGAAGACGGCCATGGTGGTGTGGGGGCGGTCATAGGGCACCGCCCGGATGATGGTGAACCGGGGGCCGCAGTTGGTGCAGTTGGTAAAGGGATACTGGTAGCGCCGGTTGCCGGGATCATTGATGTCGGCCAGGCAGTCGTCACAGGTGGCCACGTCCGGGGGGATCAGGGCCGCGGTGGCGGCCAGGTGCCGGCTCTCCCGGATAGCAAAGCCGGCGCTGCCCTCGGGCGGGGCGGCGCGACTCACCACCGCGTCGATACGGGCCAGGGCCGGGGCCTCCCGCGACAGCTGGCCGATAAATGTGGCCAGGGAGGCCGGGGGGCCTTCGATCTCGATTTCGACGCACTGGGAGGTGTTGCACACCCAGCCGGCCAGGTGATGCAGCCGGGCCAGCCGGTAGACAAAGGGCCGGAAGCCGACGCCTTGCACCACGCCGGTTACTTGGAGCCTTTTTCGGGCCAGAGTCTCGGGAATCGCCATGCGCCGCTTTACCTTCTGGCCGGGAACCTCCCGACGATGCGACTGATTGCCGCCTGACCATAAAAGTATACCAGATTTTCGGACCGGGAGAACCATCCCGGGAGGGCGGTTAACCAGCTTCCGGGACCGGGGGTGGGCTCTGTTCCCGAACTAGTGCCCGTATTGACGCGGAAAACTGCACGATCTATAAAAAATGTGGTATAGAGAAAATAACGCCACGGCAGTTGGCGTGCAGGTCCCAGGAGTGTCAGACAGGTTTCTCCGGGGAAGGAGAGGGGCCGGTAATCCCGGCGGCCTTCTCCGGCCATCAGGCCAGCAGTCCGTGAACAGAGGCGTCTTAATCTGGCAGGTCCCGAGAAGGAGAAAAGCTTTGGATAAGCTGAACGAAGTGGAAATTCTGTTGGTGGAAGATAATCCCTACGACGCCGAATTGACCCAGAGAGCCTTGAAAAACAGGGGGCTGGCCAACAAGCTGCTCACCTTTACGGACGGGGTGGAAGCGCTTGACTTTCTCTTCGGTACCGGGGAGTATGCCGGACGGAACCTGGCGGTGCGCCCCAAGGTCATTTTGCTGGATTTGAAACTGCCCCGGATCAATGGCCTGGAAGTATTGGAGAAAATCAGAGCGGATGAGCGGACCAAAACGATTCCCGTGGTAATCATGACTTCGTCCCAGGAAGAGTCGGATATCGTCATGGGCTATAACCTGGGAGTGAACAGCTACATGGTCAAGCCGGTGGATTTTGACAAGTTTTTTCAGGCAGTGGAAGAGTTGGGCCTCTACTGGCTGTTGTTGAATAAAGTGCCGCATTGAACCGGCCAGGCCCAGGCGCCGCCGGAGACCAGCAGAAATTTGGATCGGAGTCGGAGAGATTCATGGAACAGGCCCTGCGTATTTTGATTCTGGAGGATTTGCCCAGCGATGCGGAGCTGATGGTCTATGAACTGCGGCAAGCCGGGATCGCTCCACTCTTACCGGCGCGTCGCCGACCGGGAGCATTTTGTGGCGGCGCTGGAAGAAGATTGGCCGGATGTCATCCTGTCGGACTTCAATCTCCCGGGTTTCGATGGCCTGGAGGCCCTGGCCCTGGCCCAGGCCACCTGCCCGGATACGCCCTTTATTTTCGTCTCCGGGGCCATGGGTGAAGAGGTGGCCATCGACGCGGTGAAGCGCGGGGCCACGGATTATGTCCTCAAAGACCGCATAACCCGCCTGGGCACCGCGGTGGAGCGGGCCTTGCGGGAGGCCGCGGAGCGCCGGGAGCGCCGCCAGGTTGCGGCCGCCTTGAGAGAGAGTGAGGAAAGATACCGTCTCCTGCTCATGAACCTCCCGGCCGTGGTCTATAAAGGCTATGTGAATTGTGAGGTGGATTTCATCGATGAGAAAGTGGAAGAACTCACCGGCTACCAGAAGAGACAATTCGATACCCGGGAAATGAAGTGGGATGACCTCTTGCTGTCTGAAGACTACCAGCAGTTTAAACAAGGTTTTCTGAAAGGACTGCACGAATCAGGGTCATATGTCCGGGAATACCGGATCAGGAGAAAAGACGGAGAGGTCATCTGGATCCAGGACCGGGGCCAGATCATCTGTGACCTGGACGGCAGGGTGGAATATGTCAGCGGGGTGTTTTTCGACGTCACCGAGCGCCGCCGCGCTGAAGAGGCCCTGCGGGAGAGTGAGGCGCGGTTCGCCTCTTTTATGCGGCACGCCCCCGGCACCGCGGTCATGCGGGACTTTAAGGGCCGCTAGTTCTTTGCCAACGAGGTCTGGGAAAGGGTCCAGCAGCGAACGCGACAGGACTGGGAGGGCAAGACCATCGCGGAGGTGTGGCCGCCTGACACTGGCTGCCAGAATTTATGAGGGCGACCTCCAGGTCATCGCCCAGGGGGAAATGGTACAAACCATCGAAGAGATTCCCCAGGACGATGGCATTCACAACTGGCTGGTCACCAGATTTCCCATTCCGGACCAAGACGGCCGGCCGACTCTCATCGGAGAGGTGGGCCTTGACATCACCATGCGGCGGCGGGCGGAGGAGGCCCTGCGGGAATCGGAGCAGCGGCTGCGCTATCTCACCTCTCAGCTTCTGAGCGCCCAGGAACGGGAACGGAAGCGGATTTCCATGGAACTGCATGATGAACTGGGGCAGAGCCTGGCGCTGCTGAAGCTCCAAATCCGGGCCATTGAACGGGGCCTGGAGAGCGGGCAGCAGGATTTAAAAGACCGGTGCCTGGAACTGCTCCTTTACCTGGACGGGGTGATTGACGATGTCCGCCGCCTCTCCCGGGACCTGAGCCCCGCGATCTTAGAAGACCTGGGCCTGCAGTCGGCGTTGAGATATTTGATCGATGGGGTCAGCAAGCATTATAGGGTCAGGTATGCCTTTGAGGTGGAAGATTTGGATGAACTGTTCCCGGCTGACGCCCATATTACTATTTACCGGATTTTTCAGGAATGCCTGACCAACATCTCCAAGCATGCCGGCGCCACCGAGGTCTCGATTACCATCAAAGAACATGATGGCCTGGTCTCCCTGGTGCTGGAGGACAACGGGGCAGGGTTCGATCCGGCCCAGGTTGCGGCCCGGCGGGGCGCCGACCGGGGCATGGGTTTAGCCGCCCTGGATGAGCGGGCCCGGATGCTGGGCGGGACGCTGAAGATCCGGAGCCAGCCGGGGTCCGGCACCAGGCTGACTTGGTTATTCCCGTTGATCAGAAGGGGAGAGGCCACGGGCAATTAATTCAAGGACTGGCGGCCTCGGGCGGCGGCCTCGGTCAGGCCAAGAACCGGAACAGTGCGAGGTTGGGGCCCGGTGGGCCGGGACCATCCGGGGCAAGAAGGTTTTGCCAGAGCCTTGGACAGAACTGCCGGCCCCCTTCTCCGGCCATAGGTTGATGGATGGAGGAGAGCGATGGAGAGCCCTTTCAAGATTTTGTTGGCTGATGACCACGTGATGTTTCGCCGGGGTGTCAGGAGTCTGATTCAAGGCATGGACGGGGTGGAAGTGGTGGGAGAAGCCGGTGATGGGCTCGAACTCCTGGCGCTGTTGCGGGATATTCACCCCGACCTGGTGATCATGGATATCTCCATGCCTAACCTCCGGGGTTTGGAAGCCACCCGGGAGATAAAAATCATTGACCCCGAAATCAAGGTCTTGATCCTGAGCATGCACAAGGACCGGGAATACCTTTACCACGCCTTGACGGCCGGCGCCGAGGGCTATTTGCTCAAGGAAGATGCGGACGGGGAGCTGATTTCGGCCATCGAGACGTTGCGCCAGGGCGGCACCTTCATCTCATCCTTGCTGTCCGCCCAGATGGCCGACATTTTCGTGGAGAAATTCCGGGACGGGGGTGAGCCCCGGATGGCGCCGGAGGAACCTCTTACCGTCCGGGAACGGGAAATCATCAAGCTCATCGCCGAAGGGAAATCCAGCAAGGAGATCGGCGCCCTGCTGTTTATCAGCAGCCGGACGGTGCAACACCACCGCGCCAACATCATGAGAAAATTGAACCTCAAGAAGACAGCCGACCTGGTTAAGTACGCTATTCAGAAAGGTTACGTCATGGCCTCGGTTTTTTAACCGTTCTGCCGCTTCCCCGGCCCGAGGTTTTTGCAGGAACCCCCCGCGGTCACCGCACTCTTCGTTGCGTCCCCCCGAAATTTATGGGTTGTGCACTTTTTCCCGATAGTGATAGGACGGTCTGGGTATTTGTGCCGATGGGAAAATAGGCAAAAGTGCCAATTTTCTTCTGTGCACCGGTGCGCTACGCTATGAGCCAGAGTGTTATCCGGCAGAAACGCCGGGCTCAAGCAGATCAACCTGGAGCACAGAACCATGGACCGCCCCTACCATATTCTCTTGGCCGACGACCATGTGGGTTTTCGCCGGGAAGAAAGGAAGATTCTGGAAGAGATCCCCGACGTGAAAGTCACGGGTGAGGCCGGCAATCGCCGCGAACTGTTCGAATTGTTGCGGCAATCCCCGCCGAAACTGGTGATCCTGGACATGTCGATGCCCGATCTCCGGGCCGGGGAAGGGGTTCAACTCATCAAGATGTACTCCCCTGAAACCAAGGTCCTGCTTACGGTCTTGTTTCCGGAACGCGAATACCTGGCCTATGGACTGGCGGTCGGTGCGGCCGGGGTCTTGCCGAAACAATATGTGGCGGGACAAATGGCCCGGGCCATCACCGCGGTGCGCCAGGGGAAAATTTATCTGCCGCCCCGGATTCCGGGGACCAGTGCTCCCCGAATGCCCGTGGCGACGGGTGCGGGGCTTGACCTGGCCGGTTGGGGCAACGGGTAAAAATGGCGATAATCCCCTCATAGCCGGAAATTCAGATTCGTCCGGTAATTCTATGGTGCCTGAGCATCGGCTCCGGTTTACAGTCTGTAAAAATTCTGACGGAAAACCTGGAAGCCGGTAGCCATAATTTTGCTTCATTCCATAAATGTCGTTGATTTTTTACCGGATAACCGAGGCCAATTTTCTCCAGGGCTTGGCATGGAATGCTCTTAGGTTTAGGGAAGAAAGTTTAATAGGCAGTTGTGCCTAGGGGAGAATAGGTAGTTTGGCGGATTGACCTGATCCGTCAGTTGAGGTTGAATAGCTGAAAATCTGTATCATACGGCTTGAACGGCAAGATGCATCACCAACCCGGGGGACGATAAGGAGCACGCACATGGCTAAGTACGACATTCTCTTGATCGGCGACGGCACTAACCTCCTTAAGACGATCGGCTGGGTTTTAGACTATAAAGGTTTTGCGGTTAAGGTGACGGCCAGCCCGGAGGCCTCGCTGGAAGCCATGGTGAAGAAGAATTATGACCTGGTAATTGCCAGGCTCAGCATGGATGATCGGGAGAGCCTGGACATGTTGAAGCGGGCCAGGCGGTTCAATCCGGAAGTCAAGATCATGGCAGTCAGCGGGGACAACGCGGCCGTCTTTCCCCTGGAGGCCTACGAGCTTGACATAGACGATTACATCCTGATGCCGGTGAGCCCCGCGGAATTGTGGCGGCGGGTGAGCCGCTGCCTGGAGGACCGGGACGTGCTGGACCTCCAACCGGAGCGGAGGACGGCCAGTGCCAGGAGGAGCGCTACGGCGGAACCGCAGATGATGCTCATGTCCCACGATGTCAGGGGCGCCATGGTAGCTACGGCGGCGTCGTTGAAGCTCATGGCCCGGGGCACGTATGGGGAACTGAACGAGATCGCCAAGGCCAAACTTCATGAAGCCGCTGGCCGGATCGAAGCTGCGATTCACCTGATTGAGGATTCTCTCGGCAGGTCCCTGGCGGACCATCTTGCCGCTACAGATGAAGACGTCCTTAACTTGACCGAAGATATTGTCGACCCGGTCCTGGCCGAACTGGCCGATGAAATCCAGGCCCAGCACATAACCCTGGTGAGCCGGTTGCATCATGATCGGCAAGAACTGATTACGGTCAGGGGCAGCAAGCTGGGGTTGAGATCCGTGTTCCGGAATCTCATCAACAACGGCATAAAATACGGGGGCCCCGGGTGCACCATTGTGGTGGATTGCGAGATGCACGGGTCCACCTCCCGCTTGACGGTGTATAACACCGGCCAGACTGTCCCTGAGGCCATGCGCTCCATGCTCTTCTCGCCGGTCCAGAGAAAGTCCAAGAAGCGTCGCCAGGGTATGGGTCTCGGACTCTCCCTGAGCCGGGACATCATCCAAAACTACGGTGGCGACATCTGGTATGAAGCGACAAAAGGCGGTTCCAATTTTGTGATTTCTTTACCGCAGCGTTGAACCGTGAGGCGGCGGTTCCCGGCGGTTGGCGCTCCCGGGCCCGGCCGCCGGGGCAAGAGGCATCGCTTCAGCAGGGGCGGGAGGCTGACTACAGGCTCCTGCCCCCTTTTTTGGGGGCGCCGCCACTGCTTTGGGGCCCATGATCAGGAAGATTTGCAGAAATGATGTCCAGGGTGTGATTTTACCTTGACATCGGCAGGCTAGATAACTAAAAAGACGATTAGGCATGTCAGATTGAAGTCAGGGCGAGGCCCTGGATACGAATCGGAACGGGAGGCACGCACCGTTCCTTTTTTCTGGCGGCTCTTTACGGTTGTGCCGCCACCGGCAGGGTGGCAATTTTCAGGAGGATTGATTCAGCATGAGAGTAAAGGGTACGGTAAAGTGGTTTAATGATGCTAAGGGTTATGGTTTCATTTCCCAAGAGGACGGTACGGATGTCTTTGTGCATCATTCCGCCATCCAGGGGGAAGGTTTTAAGTCTCTCCAGGAAAACGAGGCGGTCGAGTTTGAGGTAACCCAGGGCGCTAAAGGACTCCAGGCCCAAAACGTCATCAAGCTTGGGCGTTAAGGGGTAATTGGTCAGGGCTCCGGGGGTCCAAAGCCCCCGGGGTCCGGTTATTCCACCAGCCCGTGGGGGTCGCTTTGCCGCGGCCCCGCCCGGGCGTTTCCCCCCGGTGGCGCCGTTCCCCCGGTGTTGCCTTCTCCTGGCCGGGCTCAAAGGACCGGCGGGTTGAGCCGTATTCTGCCGGTGAGCCCCTAAAATCCCTGTTTCTCTCCACTCTCCGAGGCCTGGTCGCCATCAAGGGGGTTGACCAGGGCCGCGTTTATTGTTATTTTGTATCATAAGAATGTTCTGCCCCAGGGGGCGTCAGTATGTCCAAACTTGCCAATTACTTCACCAAGGCTGACCGCAAGAAGCTCTTTTTCGATTACCTCAAGCTCGTGGGGATCCTCGAAATCGTCATTTTTATCGTGGTGGTCCTGTGGGCTTCCGACGATAAATACCACCGGGTGCAGTCCGCCTTCCCCTGGCGGGAATACGTCTTTGTGGCCTTCGCCTTCCCCATCGTCTTCACCTTCCTCATGGGGGTGATCATTACCGGGTTTAACTATTTCCTGGGAGGCGAGGCGGAAGTTACCGAGGATGGCGGGGAGGCGCCCGCCAACCAGATGGACGCGGTGATCGGTCAGATCAAGCGCCTGCCCTACTTGAGCCTGCTCTTTCTGTTGCTGGTGACCATTTTCGCCCTCTATAACATGAACCATATCATGGCCTGGCTGCGCACCCTGGGCTATGACACCTTCCGCTTCCTGAGTTATGTCCTGGCCGGACTGGGCGTCATCGTGGTCATCTATATGACGTTCTTCCTCTTTTTTAAGTACCGTCTCAACCATAAGCACATGAAATATCAATATTATTCGGATATTTCCGCCAAACACGGCTTGATTATCCTGGATGACCAGACCGTGCTCCACAAGAACGGCAATCTCCTGGTGAAGGGGCGGCGTTGGCGGGGGCCCAAGCAGGTGGGGACGGCCCCGGGCCAGAAGGAGCTGTATGCTCCGGAGCCGGCCAATCCGGACCACCTGCCGATTCCCAAACCTTGATGCCCCCGACGTCTGGGGGCCGGGGGGCCATAAGCGCCGCCCGGCCCGGCCGAATCCTTATCATGGCTGCACTGCCCCTGGAAGTGCGGCCTTTTTTGCGCCGGGTCAAGGGGAAGGCTCGCCGGGATCTGGGGCTGCCGGCCTGGGAATGGGAGGCGGGCTCGGCAGTGGTGGCCCTGTCCGGGATGGGCGCGGCTGCGGCCCGCCGGGCCGGGGAGACCCTGCTGGGCCGCTGCCGTCCCGAGCTCCTGGTCTCCCTGGGGTTCGGGGGCGCCCTGACCCCGGGGTTGGCCGCCGGGGACCTGGTCCTGGGAGAGACCTTCTGGCGCTATAACCCCGACACCCGGGAACTCAAGGCGGGCCCGCATCCGGCTCCTCCCCGGCCCCTGCCGCGCCTCTGCGGCGCCCTGAAGCAGGCGGGGCTCACCGCGGTCACCGGCAGTCTGGTCACCACCAGCCGCATCATTCACAAGGGACGTCAGGGAGAGCCCCTGGCCGGTTTGCCTCAGCCGGTTCTGGACCTGGAAACCGGCGTCCTGGCGGAGTTGGCCGCGGCTCGGGGTCTGGCCTTTTTGAGCCTCAGGGCCATTACCGATACGGCCGGAGAGGAGATCCCGGAATTTCTCCATGCCGCCGGGGACCAGGGGCCGACCGTCGGGGTGGGGGCGGCCCTCCGGTGGCTGGCGGCGGACTTCAGGCGGCTTGCCGACCTCCTGGCCCTCTGGCGCCGGAGCCGGGACGCCGCCCAGAAGCTGGCCCGGGCCTTGACTGGTCCTGTGGCCTTTATTGCTGGCTGCCGGGGAGCGAGCTTGAGGGCCAGCCAGCTCAGGAAGGGCAGGTAGATGAAGATCCCCACCCAGCCCAGGCAGGTCTCCCCGATGAGAAAGGTCATGGCCAGGTTAAAGCCCAGGATGCCCAGGTAGAGACCGGGGCCCAGGAGGGCCTGGGAGGGAAAGTGCCGCCGGCCCCAATCCCACCAGGGGGACGGAGGGCGCCCGGGTAATGAGAAGCTGCAAGACCCCGATGAGTCCTAGAGCCACCAGGAACCAGCCGCCGAAGTTGCTCAAGGTGACGCCGAAATAGACCCCGGGCTCGGGATAGCCATAGATTTGCCCCAGAAACCAGCGGTACCCCCGGAGGGCCAGGGGGTCGATGACGATATCCAGGGTCACCATCAGGACCGCCCCCAGGAAGACGGGGCGCCACGATCCCGTCAAGGCGGGCTCTCCCTCCAGAGAAAACCGTCTTCCCTCCCAGCGGCCCGGGGTCAGCGCCACCAGCGCCAGGGAATAGCTGGCATAGGCCAGGAAGACGTAGGACAGGGAATCCATGAAGGGCACCCCGGCCACCCAGAGTTCCCGGTCCAGCGTGGCGGGGATATAGAGGTACTCGCCAAAGGGAAAGCCGCAGTGAATGGAGCAGAACTCCGCCGCCCAGGAGATGAGATAGCCCAGAACCAGGAAGGCCAGGGCCCGGCCGGCCCCCAGGTGCCAGATGGCGATCAGCAGGTAGGCCCCCAGAAAGATGAACACATAGGGCCTCAGCCAGACGGTGCCCGCCAGGAGCCCCAAAAAGTGGACCATACCGCTGCTTCTCACATTTTCAGACAAGTGCGCGATTGCACCGTTAACGGGATGGCGCAGGCGCACGCTCAACGTTGCCGCCAACCACCCCCTCGGCTGCGGGGTGGTTTGACCAGCAACCATACCACAAAGCCGGTTTTACGGTCAATCGGGGGCTGGGAGTTGGGTCCGGCGGCGCAGAGGCCCTAATCCAGCCTGCGGCGCGCTTGCGTCTGGCCACTTTCCGGCTGACGGCGCCCTGCCCCGGCCCTCCGGCTGCTGATTTCCCCCTGACTCTGTGATACAATCAGACACGAATTACCGGCTGGGGGTCGTGACCAGAGCCCGGTGCACACCCGCCGTCTGGGAGGGGGTTTCCGGTGAAGGTAGTTTTGGCCGAAACCGCCGGGTTTTGCATCGGCGTCAAGCGGGCGTTGGAGATGGTTTTAAAGGCCATCAACGAAAACCAGCCCAAGATTTACACCTATGGACCGCTGATCCATAATCCCCAGGTCCTGGAATTGTTGCGGGAACGGGGGATTACGATTCTGAAGCCCGGGGAAGAGATCCCGGCGGGACTGGTAGTGATCCGGGCCCACGGCATCCCGCCTCAGGAACGGCGCCTGCTGGAGCAGGCCGGCGGGCGCATCATCGACGCCACCTGTCCCCGGGTGGCCAAGGTCCAGGCCATCATCCGGCGCTGGGCCGCCAAAGGGTGCGCCACCCTGATCGTGGGGGACGCCGACCATCCCGAGGTCCGGGGCCTGCTGGGATATACCGAGGGGCGGGGCTACGTGGTGTCCACCTCCGAGGATGTGGCGGACTTGCCCGACCTGAGCGAGTTGATCGTGGTGGCCCAAACCACCCAGAGCGAGTCCCAGTTCGAGGCCCGGGTCCGGGAAATTAAGGCCCGGTTTCCCCAGGCGCAGATTTTCAATACCATCTGCGATGCCACCGCCTCCCGCCAGGCCGAGGTCCAGGAACTGTCCCGGCAGGCGGAGGCCCTGGTGGTGGTGGGGGGGCGCAACAGCGGCAATACCCAGAGGCTGGTGGAGATCTCCCAGGCGACCGGCATCCCCACCTACCACGTGGAGACCGAGCAGGAGTTGGATCTGGTGGAAATCAGCCGGTACCAGACCGTGGCGGTGACCGCCGGGGCCTCCACTCCCAACTGGCTCATCGGCAACGTGGTGAACACCTTGAAGCATGCCTGGGCCTTCCGGCCCGGGTCCTGGACCAACTACCTGTACCGCGCCTGGCGCTTTTTCCTCAAATCCAACCTCTATGTGGCCATCGGCGCCGGGTCGCTGAGCTACACCTCATCCTTGCTGCAGCAGGTGGAGCCCCAGTTTACCTATTTTTTCGTGGCGTTTTTCTACGTCTACGCCATGCATCTCCTCAACCATTTTACCGACAAGGCCTCCAAACTCAACGATCCGGTCCAGACCATGTTTTACGGCCGCCACCGGCGCTTTCTCCTGGTCACCGGGTTCCTCTCCGCCTTTATCGCCCTGGGTCTTGGAGCCTACCTGGGGCCGTTGCCCTTTATCTTTATCCTGGTCATGAGCGGCATCGGCCTGATGTACAGCTTCAAGATCATCCCGGAGCGCCTGGCCCAGGTCACCGGCATATACCGGCTCAAAGAGATCCCCGGGTCCAAAACCATGTTCACCGCCGTGGCCTGGGGCGTGCTGGCCGCCCTCATCCCGGTGGTGTGCTCCGACCAGGAAATCTCGGGCGCCACGGCCATCGCCTTTTTCTTCGTGGCGGGCATGATCTTCATCCGCTCCGGCCTCTTTGAGATCATGGCCATCGAAGGGGACCGGGTGGTGGGCAAGGAAACCCTGGCCATCGCCCTGGGCAAAGAACGCACCTTCACCCTGCTGTTCATCGGTTCCCTGGCCTTTGTGGCCATGTTGCTGGTGGCCGCCTGGGCGGGCGTCATCCCTTCCCTGGGCTACACCCTGAGCCTGTCCGGCTTTTATATGCTGGGTTATCTCATCCTCTACCACCGGGGCCTGATGGAGTCGAGCCTCATGCTGGAGTCCCTGGTGGAAGGCAACATGATCCTGGCCGGGGTCCTGGCCTTCATCTGGGATCCCGTATAACGTCATCCTATGAGCCGGAAAAGTGTTAGCGAACAGGCGTCTCGAAAGCCATTTGCCCTGTAGCGGAGCAAAGCACCAAACTGGTCTAGACACCCTCCTTTAATGCCTTGAAAACCGGATTTGGACTTTCGAGAGTAACCTGGTGTTAAACTTGCCCTCGGGCGGGACCAAGGGGTGCCGCCGCCGGGTATGGCGAACCGCCCCTGGCCCGGCGGCCGGATTTTTTTATCGGCGGGCCCGGGCCTCAGTCGGCAACTACCCGAAACCCCGGGGGAATAAGTTTACGGGCCATGCATTTTTTTTGCAATTTTTTATTGACAAAAGGGTTGACCCAATTTAATATGGCCGTGGATAAAACCGGTAACGGAAAGGAGGTGCGGAGAGAAGCCAAGCATAATCCGTAGTTAGGTGAAAATGGAAAGGAGAAACTGGTAACCACTTTCCTAAATTAAAGGGGGGAACAATGAAAAAGTTTATAGTTTTTGCGGTAGTTTTGGCTTTACTGGTGCCCGCAATGGCCATGGTCGCGGCCACGGAATTTTCCCTGGGCGGCTTCATTAAAATGGACGCCATGTGGGATTCCGACGCCGCATGTCGGCAAAAACATGAATGGTTTGCCGGCGTCGCAACAATGGGTTTAACGCTCCCAACCACGGCCGGATGAAGTTCACGGCCCAGGGCTCCCGCTTCAACTTCACCATCAAGGGACCCAAACTCTGGGGCGCCCAGATCACCGGCTTCATCGAAATGGACTTTGACTCGGCGGAAACGACCCGTTGCCGGCACGTCCTTTACCGCTTCCAACTCCTACACGCCTCGCCTGCGTCACGCCATGTTCCGGTTCAACTGGCCCACCACCGAACTGCTGTTCGGCCAGTACTGGTCCATGTTCTGCGAATGGTATGCTGAGTCGGCGGAAGACGGCCCGTTGCAGATGACCGGCACGCCCACCGCCCGCACTGGCCCAGATCCGCTTCACCCAGAAGTTCCAGGCGACTGGACCGTGGCCGCCTCGATCGGCGACCCGAACCAGACTGGCGTTCGATATGGCTAGCTTTATATAACAGCCAATATCAACAACGGTCAGTCGGCGGAAACCCCCAGCTCCAGGGGAAAGTCCAGTACGCCCACGACTTCTGGGGTAAGGCCGCCTATTACGGCAAGCCCATTCCCTTCACCGCCCAGATCGTCGGCCGGCTGGCAGCGTAATGTCATGCGGACACGCCTTCAACACCGCCGTGGCTTTAGGGCAATTTGCGGCGACTACTGGTGCTAATGTCTTCACGTCAGAACCCGTATCTCAACCCCTGGATGGTCATGGGATCCTTGTTCATCCCGGTCATCCCGACTCATTCCGCCAATCTGGCCGGCACCGCCTCCATCCTCACCCAGTGGTGGATCGGCCAGGGCGTCGATGCCTTCGGGTTTACCGGCGTTGGCGCCAAATTACAAGTTTGACAGACACCATGTATCAACGGCGTCAACTAGCCTCAATTACGAGACCAGCTGCTGAATAAATTCGGCGGTTTTGTCGAGGGCCAGTACTACTTCAGCAACCAGTGGTTCATCAATGCCCTCTATGGCATCAGCAAGGCCTTCGGCGTGTCCCGGTTCCGTCCTATCAAATTGGCGGCTATAAATGGTCTCGGCGGGCAGGAGTGTGCCTTGAGCTGGCAGACTGAGCCCTCAACGATCCAGCAGGTGAGCTGTCACCCTGTGGTACCGTCCCATCCAGGCCATCAAGTTTGGCCTGCAGTATTCGTATCTCGCGGCCAACTACTACCAGGTGACTGGTGTATCCTGGTTTGCTGCCAACGCTGAATACCACCAATTTCGGTGACAATCACCGGGTAGAGTTCGTCGGGTTCTTCTACTTCTAACCCCAAAATCGGTTGACTTCAAACAGCCCACAGGGTACTATCCCTGTGGGCTTTTTGTTTATTCGGCATAAGGAGTGGGGTTCTATGCAGTTTGGAAAAATTTTGCGGTTAGGGTTGCCGGTGCTTTTGGCTGCGGCGCTGGGATTAGCTGGCTGCGGGGTGCTCGGCTATACCACGGTGAAGCAGTGGGCGGGCTATAGGACCGGTGATGAAGAAGGTGAGGAAACGGCCCCCCCGGAGGCCCAGCAGGAAACGGTCATGATTGACGGCAAGCCCTATGTCCGCAGCAAAAACCCCTACTGGCTCACCGAGCCCCAGGCCCCCGAGTATCTCTACGTGGAAAAGGGCACGGAGTTCGTGGGGGCCCAGCAGTACCTGATCAAATTGCCTGGCCAAGGCCGTCGGGCATGCAACAGGCCAAGGCCGCGGGCAAGACGATCCCGCCGGATAAGCTCCAGGAAATGGTGCGGACCGAAGTGGACCGCATCCTCAAGGAGCAGGGGCTGGGAGGCTTTGTCTCCCAGGGCAAGGCGGGAGCCTCGGCCGTGGTCGGCCGGGCCGTGGCGGTCATCCCCGACCTGGATACGCCCAAAAGCTACTGACGGGTTGAACCGCACCCTGGCCATGGCGGTGGGCAGCGCCTTGGGGAAGACGAAAGACCTCAAGGTGAGCTCGCCGGAATCGGTGCAGGAGGCCCTGCGCAAGGCCGCGGTGGCGGGCAAGCTGACCCTCGCCCCCAACATCAAGGCCCTGGGGGATGCCCTGGGGGTCCAGGGGATCGTGCTTACGGGGATCATGCCGCCGGAGGGCGGCACCCAGGGGGCCATGGTCATGCAGGTCTATGACACCTTCACCGGCCTCCAGGAAGATGCCATCGTGGCCCCCGCGGCCGCGGGCGGAGTGAAGCCCGATAGCGTCAACAAGTTCGCCCAGGACAATTACCTGCGGGTGGCCGGCAACCTCAGCAGAATTGCCTGGTTCGGGCGGGTGGAGTTTGTCAAGGAAGGCAAGGTTTACCTGAGCCTGGGGCAGAATTCGGGCCTCAAGGTGGGCGACCGCCTCAAGGTGGTGGAACCGGGCAAAGAGGTGGTCAACCCCAAGACCCACTCGGTCCTGGGTTACACCGCGGATGTCCCCCAGGGCGAAGTCAAGGTGACGGAACTCCTGGGAAACAGCGGCGCCGTGGCCATGGCGTTGAACGGCGGCCCCTTCAAGGCCAACGACAAGGTGAAGCCGGCCAAGTAGGGCGGGTTTCAGTTTCCGGCAAAAAACCGGGACCAGGTTTGGTCAATCAAAAGATTTTGTCATTGGTGCAGCAAGATCTACTAGGCCGCTGGCTTTTAACCGATGGGTCAGAATGACAGTAGCACTGCATCAATCCTTTTCCGCAGTTCTTATCAATCCCATGCTTGTTCAGAACAGGGAACTTTATAGATTCCTTAGCCCCCCTTTATAAAGGGGGGTCAGCGGGGATTGCTGGTACAAGATCGGACTTTTTGGCAACCGCGATATTTATGGTCATTTGATAATTTCTAAACGGTCCAAATCGGATTTCCAGCACACCTGCCCCGTGATCTATTTTCAAAAACGGCAACCATCCTTAACCGATCTTCTCCATCCCCCCCATATACGGGCGCAGTTTTTCGGGTATCACCACACTCCCGTCGGCCTGCTGGTAGTTCTCCAGGATGGCAACCATGGTGCGGCCCACCGCCAGGCCGGAGCCGTTCAGGGTGTGGACCAGTTCGGTGCCTTTGGCCCCGGGGCGGCGGCAGCGGATGGACGCCCGCCGGGCCTGGTAGCTTTCGAAGTTGCTGCACGACGAGATTTCCCGATAGAGGTCCTGCCCGGGCAGCCAGACCTCGATGTCGTAGGTCTTGGCCGCGGCAAAGCCCATATCCCCGGTGCACAGGACCACCACCCGGTAGTGCAGGCCCAGCTCCTGCAACACCTCTTCCGCATCGTGCCAGCAGGCGTTCCAACTCGTCATAGGAGTTTTCGGGCAGGGTGAACTTTACCAGTTCCACCTTGTTGAACTGGTGCTGGCGGATCAGGCCCCTGACATCCTTGCCGTAGGAACCCGCCTCGGACCGGAAACAGGGGGTGTAGGCGGTGTAATACAGGGGCAGGTCTTCGGCGTCGAGGATTTCGTCCCGGTGGATGTTGGTGACCGGCACCTCGGCGGTGGGGATCAGGAAATAGTTCAGGCCTTCCAGCTTGAATAAATCCTCCTGAAACTTGGGGAGCTGGCCGGTGGCCCGCAGGGAATCTTCATTGGCGATAAACGGCGGCAGCACTTCCGTATAGCCGTGCTTGCCCGGTGTGCAGGTCCAGCATAAAGTTGATGAGGGCCCGCTCCAGCCTCGCCCCGGCCCCCTTGAGCAGCGCGAAGCGGGCCCCGGTGATCTTGGCGGCCCGTTCGAAATCCAGGATGCCCAGGTTCTCCCCGATGTCCCAGTGGGCCTTGGGGGGAAAGTCGAACCGGGGGGCCTCCCCCCAGGTGTGCACCACCGGGTTGTCGTCGCTGGACGCCCCCACCGGCACGGACTCGTGGGGGAGGTTGGGGAGATTGAGGAGAAAATCCCGGACCCAGGAGTCCTGGGCCTCGGTCTGGGCCTCCAGGTCTTTTACTCTCGTCATTGATGCGAAGTGGCTTGCGTCCTTGGCACAGGTTCGGCCTCATCCCGCTTGCCGGCCTGCATCAAGGCCCCCACCTCTTTGGACAGGGTATTGCGCTCGTGGCGCAACTCTTCCAGGCGGGTCAGGAGCTGGCGGCGCTCGGCCTCCCGACCCCGGTACTCGTCCAGGGAGAGCTCCTGGCCCCGGTTTTTCAGGGCCTGTTCCACTTCATCCTGGTGTTCTCTCACAAACTTCAAATCCAGCATGCGCAATGTCCTATTTCGATAAACTCGAAGGTTAAAGATCGGGGGGGCGGGCCTCCGTGCCTACCTCCTCTCCATAGGCGGTTGCGAGAGCCTAATCCGCCCCGCCTATTTAAGCTCCTCGATCAGGCGCACCAACCCATCGGCGTCCTGGCGTTGAATGAAGTAGAGAATGTCGGCCACCGCGCCTTCCAGGGCCCGGAGAGCAATGCGGTTGGCCGGATTCTGCAACTGGATGCAGGCGTACAGCTTGGGGTCCTGGCTCAGCAAGCGGCGGGTCAGGTTATGCAGGGTGGCAAAGGTGGGGGTGGAGAACTCCTCCAGATCTTCCAGGGAGACCCCCAGGTCGCGGATGACCGTCCCGAAGGCGATGAGGATGAAATGGGCCAGGCCCTGGACCACGGCCATGAGGCGGTCATGTTCCGCGGCGGTGGTGATCTTTACCCGGGCGCCGGCCTGGGTCAGGAGGTCTTGGAGCCACTGGAACCAGCGCTCCCCCCGCCCCTGGCAGAGCACCATGGTCATGCCCTCGATGGTTGCCTCCCCGGGGCCGAAGAGGGGATGGGTGCCCACCACTTCACCGGGGAAAGCGGCCATCATGGCCGCCATGGGCCGCTGCTTCACCGAGGTGAGGTCCACCAGGGCGGCATCAGGCTTGAGGAACGGGGCCACTTCCCGGGCCACCTCGGTCACCTTGGGGATGGGCACCGAGAGGATCACCACATCGGCCCGGGCGGCGGCCTCCTGGGAAGTCTGGGGGGTGCCGACGTCCGCCACCAGGACTTCCAAGCCCTGGCTTTCAAAGAAGCGGGTGAACCAACGGCCCATCTGCCCGTTGCCGCCGATAATGGCGATGGTGGGTTTTATGGGTGACACTCATGAGTAGCGCTCCGAGAAGCCAGGGACTTGGGAGACCGCCGCGCTTGGCGGATTATTGAAAAAAGGGATGGTGCGCAGTGCGCACCCTACACTGTGCCGCGCCAGGCTTTGGCTGAAAGCTGATAGCTGAAAGCTGATAGCTGTTTTCATGCGATGGCCCTCTGGCGCAGGAGAAAATCCGCCAGGGTGAGGCGCACCATGGCAACGATGACGGGGACGATGCGGGGAATGGCGCTGATGTCGTGTCTCCCTTTAACCGAGAGGGTGCGAGGCTGGCCCTCCAGGTCGATGGTCTGCTGTTCCCGGGCGATGGAGGGGATGGGTTTCACCGCGGCGTTGAGGATGATCTCGGCGCCGCTGGAGATGCCCGCCAGGATGCCGCCGGCGTGGTTGGAGGCGAAACCGCCGGGAATCAGGGGGTCATTGTTTTCAGAGCCCAGCAAGCGGGCGGCAGTCGAAGCCGGCGCCGATCTCCACCCCTTTGACCGCGCCCACGGACATCACCGCCCCGGCCAAAGCCGCGTCCAGTTTGTCGAAGACCGGCTCCCCCAATCCCGGGGGACAGCCCCGGACCCGCACCTGGACCACTCCGCCCAGGGAGTCTTTAAGGGCCCTGACCTCCTGGACCCTGGCCTCCATGGCGGCCGCCGCCTCCGGGTCGGGACAGGCGAAAGGGTTGTCCCAGATCGAGTTCTCATCTATATTCCGGGCCCGCACCCCGCCCAACTCCAGGGTGTAGGCGACCACCTGGACGCCATCCCGGGCCAACACCTTTTGGGCCACGGCGCCGGCGGCCACCCGGGCCGCGGTTTCCCGGGCCGAAGCCCGCCCGCCGCCCCGATGGTCCCTGATGCCGTACTTGGCCTGATAGGTAAAATCGCCGTGGCCGGGGCGGAAAACCATCCGGAGTTCGTCGTAATCCTGGCTCTTGACGTCCCGGTTATAGATGATCAGGCTGATGGGGGTGCCGGTGGTCTGGCCGTCGAACACTCCGGAGAGGATCTCGACCTGATCGGGCTCCCGGCGGCTGGTGGCATGGGCCTGCACCCCGGGGCGGCGACGGGCCAGTTCCGCCTCGATGTCGCCGGCGCTGAGGGCCAACCGGGGCGGGCAGCCGTCGATGACGGCTCCCAAGGCCGGGCCGTGGGACTCTCCCCAGGTGGTCACGCGAAACAGTCGTCCGAAGGTATTACCCGCCAAGTTTTTTGGCCTCCTCAGATTTTAAGGCCTCCAGCACCAGTTTCACTACCTGGGAAACGGACCGGTGCGTGGTGTCCACACTCATCTGGGCCGCAGCCTGATAGAGGGGGGCGCGCTCTTGCAGCACTGCCGTGACCTCCTGGACGGTGTCCGCCCCGGTCAGGCTGGGGCGATTGGCGTCCCGGGGCTGATCCTGGGCCAGCCGGGCCTGGATGGCAGCCGGGTCCGCGGTCAGCCAGATGAGGATGCCGTTTTTCCGGAGGGCCGCGACATTATCCGGGTCCAGGACAACGCCGCCGCCGGTGGCCAAAACCTGTCCCCGGGAGTCCCGGTAACGGGCCACCAACTCCTTTTCCAGCCGCCGGAACTCGCCCCAGCCGCCCTGGGCGACGATCTCGGCGACGGACCGGCCGGCCTCCCGGACCAGGACCTGGTCCAGGTCCACAAAAGGGCAGTGCAGCGCCTCCGCCAGCCCGGCCCCCACGGAAGTCTTGCCGGTGGCCCGGTAGCCGATGAGGACCAGGTTGGGTTGCCGCGCCGGCCGCGGGTGCGGTTCGGTAGCATGTGCCATGGAGATGACCGCAAATAAAAAGATTAATAACGGCAAATGGTTAGCATTAGTCTACTAGAAATCTCCCGGGAAAAAAAGGGGCCTGGGCCTGAAAACCCCGGGGAGCAGAGGAGATCCGGTTTTGAACCGGATGGATTAAACGCCGGTTATGCCGTTACCATTTCCCCCAGAGCATCAATCCGCCGATCAGGATAAAACTGGCCCCGGCAATCTTCTGCAACATACCCTCGGGGAGCCAATGGGAGATAAAGCCCCCCAGGGATACCCCCAAAAGGGTAACCAGGACCAGGGCGGCGCTGCCCCCTAAAAAGACGGTCAGGGGCAAACGGGTCTCGGCGGCCATGGTGAGAGCCGCCAGTTGGGTTTTGTCCCCCATTTCCGCCAGAAAAATGGTGCCGAACGTGACCCAAAAGATCTTCCAATCCATAGCGTATCCCTTCACCTCGGCATCAATGCAGCCGGGTGGCACTTACCGAGAGAAGGCCGGATCATGGCCGGCAGGGCCCAACGAGGCCAGTGAGAACCGCCATCCCGGCTGTCCGGAAAGCCGGGTATGGGGCCCGCTTCCTCCTCACTTCAGGTGGGTGCAAAGAATCCTTGGTTTTGTTGATCGCGGCCGCGGACCGATGACCGCTCCTCCTCTCAAGGCAGCCGGTAGCAAGCCCCTTCCCGGGCGGCGTCGACATAACGGGGATTGTCATGGGCGGCTACCATTTCCCGGGACAGGCCCACAATTTTTTCCACATCCCCATCGCTGCGGCTGGGATCGTGATGGGTGAGGAGCAGGTTGTGCACCTTGGCCTCTTTGGCCAGGGCCATCACCTCGTCATAGGTGGAATGCCCCCATCCCCGGCGCTCCGAGATTTCTTCAGGCAGATACTGGGCGTCGTGGATCAGCAGGTCGCACCCCCGGACAAATTCAACAAATTCCGGGATGCGCTTGCCCCTGGCGGCGCCCAGTTCGTTGTCGGTGATGAACACCATGGTATGGTTGCCTTCCCGGAACCGGAACGCCAGGCCTCCCTGGGGATGGTTGAGGCGTATGGAGTCAATCAGGACGCCATCCAGGTCCAGGACGCCGTGGGCCACGGTGTTGAGATAATCAATGTCGGCCTTGAGGTGGTCGAAGGCCACCGGGAAGAAGCCGTCCCCCATGTGGCTGTCGAACACCCGGGTCATTCCCTGGAAGGCGGGGGGCCAGCCATCGACGATTACCTTGGTGGATTCCTGATAAATGGGCTCAAAGAAGGGAATGCCCAGCAGGTGATCCCAGTGGCCGTGGGTGAGGAGCAGGTGAAAGCGGCAGGGGATATGGTTCTCCATAAGATGCTGGCCCAGGAGGCGCAGGCCGGTGCCGCCGTCAATCACGACTCGCTGCCCGTTGGCCAGCACCACTTCCACGCAGGTGGTATTGCCGCCGAACTCCAGGGTTTGGGCCCCGGGAGCCGGGATGGAACCCCTGGTGCCCCAGAATTTAATCTCCATAGGCTCTGTCTCCTGCTGCCGCCAGTTGCAGTGGCAAATAAGGTCTCACGGACATTCTCCCCCGAGGACGATAACCCCTCAATAGTCGGCCAGATTCACCGGATAATTGTCCAGTTCCAAGAAGGCCGCCACCAGGCCAAAACAGCCGGACAGCATCATGTCGCCGAAGGGCGCCGCTTCGACCCCGGGCCCGCCCCGGGCCAGGCGCCGGCGGGGGCCGGTGACGACGGTGAAAGCAAATTCGCCTCCGGCGCTGAAGTCCGGTGCATAGGCGCACCCATGCCCCTGGTCGTCAAAAACCTCGCCATTGGTCAGCGCGCCCTGTTGAAATCGTCCTAAATGATCAAAAAGTTTTTCCGGATTCAACAGCCCGGTGTGATGTTCGTAAATCCCCCAGAGGCGGTCACCCCGGACCAGGGCGGCAAAGGTGTGGGCATTGCCCACGTTGACCACCGTGAGGCCGTGGTCCAGATGGGCCCGGGCCTGGGGATCGAGGAGCGCCCCCCGGACCCCGGCGGCGCAGGTATCCATCAACACCGCCCCGGGCAAAACCTCGGCCACGGCCGCCATCCGGGTGAAGTGGCCGGGTGGCTGGCGGCTGGCCAGGTTGGCCAGTTTGCCTCCCTGCTCCAGAAAATTTTCCCAGCCCTGGAAGCGGAAACGGCGGTTGCTGCCCTGGGGGTGAAACCCGTGGTCCTGGACCGCCACGGCAAAATGGCTGGGAAACGGGACCTCGAAGGCCGCCAGCACCTGGCGCCAGTCTTCCACCTCCACGTCCCCCAGGGTCAGGGTCACGGCCCCGGGGGGCGGGGACTCGGTGAGAATCACCCCCCAGCCTTGCACCGCCTCCAGGCGGTCGCTGAAGGTGAAGGCCGCCTGGGGCGTGGCATAGACCGGCAGGCCCTGGCCCAAATGGCGGCGGACCGCCTGGGTCACGGCGCCGCCGCCCATGACCCGGCCCTGTCAAGAAAATGGGCTGCCCCTGGGCGGTGAGGCGCCGCATCCGCCGGGCCAGGACCTGGGTGGGCGCCGGCAGGACCAGCTTGACGCCGTTTTCCACGGTCTGGCCCGGCTCCCAGATAAAGATATCCTGGGTGCCGCCGCCCACGTCCATGGCCAGGAGCGAGCCCTTAAACATGGCCGCCATCCCACTGGGCTGCCGCGGCCAGAACCAGGCGGGCGGCCTGATCCCGGGCCCGGCGAAAGCGCTCCGAGCGGTAGCCCGGGTTCCATTGCAGGGTGGCCAATTCATCCGAAACCACCAGCAACCCGGCCACCGGCACCTGCCGGAACCGGCCCACGGTGAACAGGGCCGCCATTTCCATGTCAACTCCCAGGACTCCCTGGGCCTGGTAGGCCGCTACCTGGGGCACCGTTTCCCGGTAAAAGCCGTCGGTGGACCAGACCGGACCCTCCTGCCAGGGGTGGTCCGCAGCTCGACAGCAGGCCCCGCAGGACTCTCGTACAGCCCCGGGTCCGGGTCCGGGGGTTGGCCCGTCCAGGGGGTAGTGCCGGGAGGTGCCCTCGGTGCTTACCGTGGTGCTGGGGAGCACCAGGTCGCCGATCGAAAGCCCGGGCTGGAGGGAGCCGCACCAGCCCAGGGCCAGGACCATGCGGGCCCCCAGGACCATGAGCTTTTCCAGCACCATGACGGCATAAGGCGCTCCCAGGGCCGGGGCCGTGAGGGTGATGGGCTGGTCATCCCAGCGTCCCTCCCTCAAGGCGCAGTTATAGACGTAGCGCGGCGAATCCTGCGGTTGCACCAGGCGGCAGAGATAGCGGTAGTCGGGCAGGGTGAAGGTGAGAATCACCCGGGCCGTTACCGGCTCGTCCCAGGGTTCCCGGGTCGGGTTGATGATGGCCGCCGCGGGTGAGCCATCGGGATTCGGGGCCCCGGGCCCCCCGGGAAATCAACCCCCACCGCCGCCTTAGCTTCACTGTTCATGCCGGCTTCCGTGCATGTTTGATTTTCCAGACCAGGTAAATCCCGGCGCCGATGAGGCCGGCCACCACAAAGTAGTCCAGAATGTGGGTATATTTCTGAATAACCGGCCAATTTTGCCGGAGCCGGAACCCCAGGTAAGTGAGAAAGCCGTTCCACAGGGTGGCCCCCACCGCGGTGTAGAGGATAAAGGGGATGAGGGGCATCCGGGCCAGACCCGCAGGAATGGAGATGAGGTGGCGCACCACCGGGATAAACCGGGAAATGAAAATGGTCTTGCCGCCGTGGCGCTCAAAGAATTTTTCGGTCCACTCCAGGTGGTGCGGATTGAGCAGCAGATAGCGGCCGTAGCGCAGCACCACCGGTTTCCCCAGCATCCCCATGCCGTAGGACAAAAGCGAGCCCACGATGGAGCCCAGGGTGCTGGCCACGATCACCGGCGCCACGCTGAATTGCCCCGTGAAGATCAGAAAGCCGGCAAAGGGCATGACCAGCTCGCTGGGGATGGGGGCAACCATGCTTTCCAGGGTCATCAACAGGAAGACGCCGAGCGTAGCCGCATTGATTGATGAACCACGTATTATAGTAACAGAGGGCGTCAGTCAGTCCCATGAATTCCGTTTTCTCCTAATTCCCGGCGGCGGATCTGCTGCTCCACCTGGGATTGTAACTCCGTAAGCCCGGGACTCAAACTCACCGGGTAGGGGGTGGGGTCCTGGAGGACCTTGTGGGCTTCGGGCAGCCGGGCAAACTGGTCCTGAAAATATTCCCGGCACTCCGAAAGCGTGGGCAGGGGCCGGGTGATACGGCCGTCCGCCATTACCGGTTGGAGCAGCGGCGTGCCCCCCGGGATGGCCTCGCGGCGCAAGGCGATGGTATCCCGGGACATGGCGCCCTGAGCGTCGAACCAGCGCCACACCTGCTTTTCGTCCACCAGGGTGGCCTTGCCGGTGGACAGCTTCATCACCGGCTGGTCGGCGTAGCGCACCAGTTTATAAGCGATGTCAAAGTACGGGGCGTCCGCCGAGACCCCCATTTTGGTGCCCACGGCAAAGGCGTCGATCCGGGCGCCGTCGGCCAGCACCCGGGCGATTTTGTGCTCGTCGAAACTGCCGCTGGCCAGGATGCGCACGTAGTCTAAGCCATGGTCATCCAGGATCCGGCGCACTTCCTGGCTGATGGCCGCCATGTCGCCGCTGTCCAGGCGCACGAAGTCCAGGCGCTGGCCCCGGGCCTCCATCTCTTTCGCCACCGTCACCGCGTGCCGGGCCCCGGAGACATTGTCATAGGTGTCGATCAAGAGGGTGGCGATGGTGGGAAAGATCCGGGCGAACACCCGGAAGGCGTCAATTTCGTGGGGGAAACTGGTGATGTAGGAGTGGGCCATGGTCCCGAAGATGGGAATGCCGTAGAGTTTCCCCGCCAGGACGTTGCTGGTGCCCAAAAATCCCGCCAGATAACTGGCCCGGGCCACCTTGAGACCGGCGTCGCGGCCCTGGGTGCGCCGCAAGGAAAAATCCACCAGGGGCCGGCCCGCGGCGGCCTGGACCGACCGGGAGGCCTTGGTGGCGATCATGGTCTGGAGGCTGATGGCGTTGATGATGAACGTCTCCACCAGTTGGGCCTCGATGATGGGCGCGCTCACTTCCAGGATGGGCTCATCTGCGAAAAAGATGCTGCCTTCCGGCAGGGCCCGGACCGTGCCGGTAAAGCGCAGACCTTGCAGGAAGTCCAGGAAGGGCGTCGGAAAGAGGCCGGTGGAGGCGAGATAAGCCAGGTCGTCGTCGGTGAAATGCAGGGTTTCCAGGTACTGCAAGACCTCGGGCAGCCCCGCGGCCACAAAGTAGCTGCGCTGGGCCGGATACTTGCGGATGAACAGGCTGAAGGTGGCTTCTGCCTGCATATTCTGGTCGAAATAGCAGGCCGCCATGGTCAGCTGGTAAAGGTCCGTCAACAGCGCCGACGGTTCACCCGAAAGTTGTTCGTCCAAGCTCACCTCAATGGGGGGCGGAAGCGGCCTCGGCCCCGGCCTCTCCCCATGCCTTCGGAAAATTCCTCTTATCTTATTACAATACCCCGATGGTTTCTACAATTTTACCAATTTTTTCGGGAGGGAACGACAGGCATAACGATGCCAAGGCTCCGGAGGTGACAGCCGGCGGCGTCTCCCGGGTGGCCCTTACCCCCGGGAAAAGACGTCGCCGTCCAGGTCCAGGCGTTCGCCGGCCATGAGCAGCCGGTAGCCCAGGGCGGCCACCATGGCGGCGTTGTCGGTGCAGAGCGCCGGGGGAGGCAGGAAGAGCTCGAGCCCGGCGCTCCGGGCGTGTTCTTGCAGTACCTGGCGCAGGCGGCCGTTGGCCGCCACCCCGCCGCAGACCACCAGGCGGGAGCAGCCTTCCTGCTCCAGGGCCAGCCAGGCCCGGCTGGTGAGGCTGTCCACCACCGCGGCCTGGAAGCCGGCGGCCAGGTCGTTGCTGGCCCCGGCCTCGGTGAGAATTTCCGGGTGCTGCTTCAATCGGTGCCGGCCACCGCGGTCTTGAGGCCGGAAAACGAAAAGGTGAGGGGCTCCCCGTGGACCCGGGGCCGGGGAAGATTGTAGGTCGAGGCATTGCCGTCTTGGGCCAAGGCCTCAATCCGGACCCCGCCGGGGTAGCCCAGGTCCATGAGCTTGGCCACCTTGTCGAAGGCCTCCCCGGCGGCGTCGTCCCGGCTGCGGCCCAACAGGGTCATCTCCCGGAAACCGTCCACCCGGTAGAGGTTGGTGTGGCCGCCGGAGACCACCAGGGCCACGAAGGGGAACTCCGGCGGCGTTTCCAGCAAAAATGCCGCCATGATGTGGGCCTGCAAATGGTGGACCCCCACCAGGGGTTTTTCTAGGGTGTAGGACAGGGCCTTGGCCGCAGCCATGCCGATGATCAGGGCGCCGACGAGGCCGGGCCGTTGGGTCACGGCCAGGCCGTCCAGGTCGCTGAGGCTGATCCCGGCCTGATCCAACGCCCCCTGGATCACCGGCAGGATGTTTTCCAGATGCCGCCGGGCGGCGATCTCGGGCACCACCCCGCCGTATTGGGCGTGCAACTCGAACTGGGTGGCCACCACCGAGGACAAGACGGTGCGGCCGTCGGCCACCACCGCGGCCGCGGTTTCATCGCAAGAGGTTTCGATTCCTAAGATGAGCATCTTTGGATGAATTAAGCAAAGGGCCGATAAACGCCGCATAAGTACGCCAGATCACTCGCAATCCCTTGGCGTCTTGGCGAGAAATTCATCGAGCAGGTTTCCTGGCTCGATCAATAGTCAGATAAGGTTTAATCTTCTCCAGTTTCTTCCGGCCGATGCCGGAGACTTTTCTCAAGTCAGCGATTTTTTTATAGGGGCCGTGGACCCGGCGGTAGTCAATGATCCTTCGGGCCAGGACCGGACCGATGCCCGGCAGGGTTTCCAGGTCTGCCTGGGAAGCCCGGTTGGGATCAATGACGCGGCCCGGGGTCTTGGATCTGGAGGCCGCTTTTACTCCCCGGCAGTCGTCCTTCCTGGCTTTCAAGGTGAGTCCCGGAGACGGATTCTCCGGTGGTCATGGCCGCCTCTCCAGTCAGGCGGAGCATGGCCTCCGGGCTTCCCAGCCCCAGATAGGGTGTAAGCCTTTGCAGGTTCTGAGGACCGATGCCGGAGACTTCGCTCAAGTCCTCGATCTGCTTAAACGGCCCGTGGGCCTTGCGGTAGTCGACAATCCGCTGGGCCAGGGCCGGGCCGAGGCCGGGGAGGGCGTCCAGGTCCTGGGCGGTGGCCCGGTTGAGGTCCAGGGGCAGGCCCAGGGTCACCAGCTGCGCCCCGGACATGGCCGCGACGCGGTAGCCGCCGTCCGGCGTCACCTCCACCCGGCTGCCGGAGGCGATGATTTTGTCCGGGTCGGAGGGAGCCCCGACCGCCCCGGCCTTGGCCCAGACCTCCCTGAGGGTGGGTGGCTTCGGGAAGGAGTAGACCCCGGGGTGGGGCACCTTCCCGGTGACCTCCACGAAGGCCAGGCTCAGGGTCCCGGGCGGGGGAGGGGAGGGGGAGAAGAAAAGGTGGGCCCGCCAGGCGTATAACACCAGCAGCGCGGCTCCCAGGAGCAGGATGACGCCTAATTGGGAGCGGCTGAAGTAGGGTAGACGTATCATGGGAGGGGCGAAAAGGGGGAAAAGGGGAAAAGGGAGCGAAAAGGGAGAAAAAAGAAACAGGCCGCATCCCTCATGGCGTTTTCTCCTGTGCTTGGTGGAGAAAAGATGATTACGTCAAAGCAAAGATGATGGATTGACAGATTTCTTTCCCGTTTCTCCTCTTCCCCTTTTTACCCTCTTATTTGGCCCCCTGCTCGTCCCGAAACAGTTTATAGGTGATGGAATCCACCAGGGCCTGCCAGGAGGCGTCGATGATGTCGGTGGCCAACCCCACCGTGTTCCACCACTGGTGGCCGTCCCGGGAGGTGATCAGGACCCGGACCATGGCGCCGGTGCCCCGCATGCCGGGGAGCACCCTGACCTTGTAGTCTTCCAGGATGATTTCCGTCAGCCGGGGGTAGAACCGCACCAGGGCCTTGAGCAGGGCGTTATTCAGGGCGTCCACCGGGCCGTTGCCGAAGGCGGCGGTGTGCACTTCATGGGGCCCCACCCGCACCCTCAGGGTGGCCTCGGGCAGCGGCGAGTCCGGCCCGCCCACCTTCTGGTCGATGATCCGGTAGGCCTGAAGCTGGAAGTATTCCTTGTACTGGCCCAGCGCCGCCCGCAGGAGCAGCTCGAGAGAGGCCTCGGCGTCTTCGAACTGGAACCCCTGGGCCTCCAGCTCCTTGACCTTGTCCAGGATGGTCTTGACGTTGCTGTCGAAGGGCGGCAGCTCCAGCCCCTGGGCCTCCAGGCCGAGAAACTGCTTCAGCTTGTCCAGGGCCTGGCGCACCGCGGCATCGTGGGGCCCCATCTCCAGCCCCAACTCCTGGGCCTTCATGAGGATGTTGCCCCGGCCCGACAGGTCGGAGACCGGGATGACCCGGGCATTGCCCACCAGGGCCGGGTCGATGTGCTCATAGGCCTTGGGGTTGCGTTTCACCGCGGCGGCGTGGATGCCGCCTTTGTGGGCGAAGGCGCTCTTGCCCACGTAAGGCTGATAGCGGTTGGGACGGGCGTTGGCGGCTTCATAGACGAACCGGGAGACCTCGGTGAGGCGCTTCGAGCTTGTCGGGGTCGAGGCAGGCCAGCCCCATCTTCAACTGGAGGTTGGGGATGATGGAGCAGAGGTTGGCGTTGCCGCAGCGCTCGCCCACGCCGTTGATGGTCCCCTGGACCTGGCTGCACCCCAGCTCCACCGCGGCGATGGAGTTGGCCACGGCCAGCTCCGAATCGTTGTGGGCGTGGATTCCCAGGGGCGCCTGGGGGAATTTTTTCTGCACTGCCTTGACGATCTCGATCAGTTCGGAGGTGAGGGTGCCGCCGTTGGTGTCGCACAGCACCAGGTACTGGGCCCCTCCCTTCAGGGCCGCGTCCAGGGTCTTCAGGGCGTAGTCCCGGTCTTCCTTGAAGGCGTCGAAGAAGTGCTCGGCGTCGTAAAACAGCTCTTCCACCCGGGGCTTGAGGTAGGCCAGGGAGCCGGTGATGAGCTCCAGGTTGCGCTCCGGGGTGGTTTGGAGGATCTCCCTGACCTGGAACAGGGACGACTTGCCGAAGATGGTCACCACCGGGGCCAGGCTGATGAGGAGTTCCTGCATGTTGGGGTCGGATTCCGGCGGCCGGTCCTTGTGATGGGTGCTGCCGAAGGCGGCGATGCGGCTAAGGCCCAACTCGTAGTTCCGGATTTCGCTGAAAAAATCCTTGTCCTTGGGGTTGGAGCCGGGCCAGCCGCCTTCGATGTAATGAATGCCCAGATACGCCAGTTTTTGGGCGATGCGGATTTTGTCGGCCAGGGACAGGTTGAAGTCCTCGGCCTGGGTGCCGTCTCTTAGGGTGGTGTCATAGATTTTCACCTGGCGCATGGGTTACCCTCGAATTTGCTGGTTAAAGTCCCCCTTTCTTAAAGGGGGATTTAGGGGGATTATTAAGCGCTTATTAATCCCCCCTGCCCCCCTTGAGAAAAGGGGGGAATTCTTAAATAGTCTTAGCCTTCTGCAAAGGCTTCCTTAAGTTCATCCATAGTGGGAGGAACTAGACCAAACCAATTATAATTAAAAACTTCCATATGTTTAGGCGGAATCTGCTCTGGCCTCATTCCGAAACCTTCCCCCGGCAAGCCAGTTTCTTGGTTAACCACAATGGAGGTAAGGGGAGGAAGCTCATTTTGTTGGCAATAATGCAGTATATGGCCGAGAATTCCTGCAAACACTCCGGCACCACCATATCCTAATATCTCGGCCAGTTCTCCATAAGTAATAATGCTGCTGGAACTGGCTCTTGAAATCAATATTTGCCAGATTTGGAGAGCCCTTAATGCGGATCTTTCTCCTGTAACGGCTTCGCCGACAGCATCATCAAATGTTTGAGCCATCATATTCCCTCCTAGTAATTTTGTGGCCGGACTTATGACCGCTTCTTCGGTGGCGGTAGCTCCAGCCCGAAGGCGTCGTGGAGGACCCGCACGGCCAATTCGCCGTATTTATCTTCGATGACGCAGGAAATCTTGATCTCCGAGGTGCTGATCATCAGGATGTTGATGTTTTCCGCGGCCATGGCTTCGAACATGCGGGCCGCCACCCCGGCGTTGTTCTTCATCCCCACGCCGACGATGGAGACCTTGGCGATATTCTCCTCGCTCAACACGTTCCCGGCCCCGATATCGGCGGCCACCGGCTTGACAATCGCCAGGGTCTTTTTCAGGTCGCCCTTGGGCACGGTAAACGTCAGGTCGGTGTGGCCCTCGATACTGGTGTTCTGGATGATCATATCCACCACGATATTGGCGGCAGCCACCGGCTGGAACAGGTGCAACGCCACCCCGGGGCGGTCGGGGACCCGGGTGATGGTGACCCGGGCGTCATTGCGGCTGAGAGCCACACCGGATACCGGCACAATTTCCATGTCTTCATCCTCCACGGTCACCAGGGTGCCCGGCTCTTGGGAAAAACTGCTGCGCACCACCAGGGGTACGCCATAACGCCGGGCAAAACCCACGGAGCGGATTTCCAGGACCTTGGCCCCCATGGAAGCCAACTCCAGCATTTCGTCATACGAGATGCGGTCGAGCTTCCTGGCCTTGGGGTAGACGCGGGGATCGGTGGTATAGACCCCGTCCACGTCAGTGTAGATTTCGCACAGGTCGGCTTTTAAGGAGGCGGCAACGGCCACCGCAGTGGTGTCGGACCCGCCCCGGCCCAAGGTGGTAATGTTGCCCACTTCGTCCACGCCCTGGAAGCCGGCCACGGTGACAATACGCCCCTTCTTCAATTCTTCTCTAATGCGGGCGGTATCGATGCCGATGATCCGGGCCCGGCCGTAGGCGCGGTCGGTGTAGATCCGGGCCTGGTGGCTGAGCAGCGAAGTCGCGGGCACGCCCTGGGACCTGAGAAACATGGAAAACAGGGACACGGTCACCTGCTCGCCGGTGGCCAGGAGCACGTCGAGTTCCCGGGGGTCCGGGTCCTCAGACAGTTCCTGGGCCAGTCTGATGAGACGGTCGGTCTCCCCGGCCATGGCGGAGAGCACCACCACCATCTTGTTGCCGTCCTGCCAGCCTTTGACCACCCGGTTGGCCACATTGGCGATGCGGTCGGGGTTGGCCACCGAGGTGCCGCCATATTTTTGCACAATGATAGACACGTCTGAACTCCAGTAGGGTATAAAATATTAAGTATATCTCATCTTTAAAAAAAGCAAAGTGCTCCCGAGCCTGGTTTTCCCTTGGCGCCGGGTGAATTTTTAGATTGACGCTGGTGCATAAATAGTGGTATTAATGAAAAAAATCACAAGTAAAGGAGGCCAGATCCATGGCTGCTAAATTGATCAAAGGGGCGGAGGTCGCCGCCCAGATACGCGCCGAATTGAAGCAAGAGGTAGAAGAACTCAAGGCCAAACACAATATTAGTCCCGGGCCTGGTCACCATCCTGGTGGGCCAGGACCCCGGCTCCGTCAGCTACGTCACCGCCAAACAGAAGACCTCCCACGAGTTGGGCTTCTATTCCATCCAGGACAATCAGGAACCGGATATCACCGAAGCGGCCCTGCTGGCTCTCCTGGACAAGTACAACAAGGACCCCAAGATTCACGGCATCCTGGTGCAGCTGCCCCTGCCCAAGCACATCGACTCCAACAAGGTGCTCTACGGCATCGATCCCAATAAGGACGTGGACGCCTTCCATCCGGTGAACGTCGGCCGCATCCTCATCGGCAACTATGCCTTTCTGCCCTGCACCCCGGCGGGCTGCCAGGAGCTCATCTATCGGGCCTACGGCGATCCCAAGGGTAAGGAAGTGGTGGTGGTGGGCCGCTCCAACATCGTGGGCAAACCCATGGTGGCCATCATGATCCAGAAACGGCTCGGCGCCAACGCCACCGTCACCTGCGTCCACACCGGCACCCCCAAGGACAAGATGATCGAGCACTGCCGCCGGGCCGACATCCTCATCGTCGCCGCGGGCGTGCCCAATTACATCCAGGCCGACTGGGTCAAAGAAGGCGTCTGTGTCATCGACGTGGGCGTCAACCGCATCGGCATGACCGAATCCGGCAAGGCCAAGCTGGCCGGCGACGTGGACTTCGCCGCCGTCTCCGAGAAGGCCTCCTTCATCACCCCGGTGCCCGGCGGTGTGGGCCCCATGACCATCACCATGCTCATGAAAAACACCGTCATGGCCGCCAAACTGGCCGCCGGCCTGGTGAAGCTGTAAGATTGAGGTGAAGTGAATTTTTTGGGGAAGGGGCTAAGGGCTTTTCGTAAGTGCCCTTACCCCTTCCCCCAAACCCCCATCCCCAATCCCTTAGGGGTTGAGAAATAAGTTATGCAGGAAAGGCGGGGCTTAGCCCCGCCTTTCCTGCATTCATCCTACACGGTCGGGACGGGGGTGTGAGGGGCAGGGTTGAAATCCCTGGCCCTCCCCCACGTTTTTTGCCATCAGTGCGAAAAGGCGATTTCCGGGTAGACTTCGTCCGGGTCGAAGACCTTGGGGTCGGCAATCTCCCAGCCGCCTTCGCCCAGACGCCGGAAAAAGCAGGACGCATATCCCAGCTCGCAGGCGCCGCCCGCCGGCCTGACCTTGAGGATCAGTTGGTCCCCCCCGCAAGACAGGCGGACCTCCACCACGTCCTGAAAGTGTCCCGAGGCCTCTCCCTTGGCCACCACCTTGCGTTTGGCCGGGTGGTAGTAGTGGACCCGGCCCGTGGCGGCGATGAGCGCACAGCGCCTCCTGATTCAGATCCACCAGCATCAACACCACGCCGCTCGCCGCGTCCTGAATGACTGCCGGGATCAGCCGGCCGGCCGGCAGCGGCAGCCATTCCGGCAAACCGGACCATAGTTCCTGCACCTTTAGCCTCCCTTCACACCGGGCCGTTGGCGCCGGTACCTGGTTAAGCCTCCATATCATGGTTTGGCGGCCTCATTCCAGATAAATCCGCCAGGAGATTTCTCGGCTGAGCCCTGGGGCATCCAGCGGGTAAACTAAAATGTCCTCCGGGAGGCGACAACCCAGAAAAATCTTGACATATTTTGTGGATAGATGGTATTTAGGAAAGAGGCAAAGTGAAATTGTGCACAAATAATTCGTCCAAAATAGGGAGGAGGCAAAAACATGGCGGCGAGATTAGGTTTTATTGAATTTTATTACAGCACCAAACACAAACCGGTCGATAAATATAAGTGCGATAATGCCAACGTACTTAATTTGCTGAAGAGCCTGGAAGCCAAAGGCGTCGAGACCTCAGCCATTGATCTGGCAGATGTTGCCGATCCTTTCAAGCAGTATCACAAGGCCTCCAGCGGCCCCGCTTCCGATAAGCGCCCCGTGTTCGGCGAGGTTCGGGGTTCGGATTATAAAGAATATTTCGGCAAAACCATCCCGGCCCTGTGCTGCTATGTCAAGAAAGGCGACCGGGCTCCGGTGGAAGTCTTCCCCCGTGGCGACAAAAAGCTGGGGCGGGAGTATCTCATCGAGGAATTCTTGGAAAATTATATCGGCGAACTGGAAGGACGGATCGAGTCCCCGGAAGCCAACTAACCTTACTGCATCACCAGGCCCCGCCGGCATCGGCGGGGCTTTTTTTATGGCCCGCAGCCGGTGGGCCTGGGGTGAGCTTTTTCGCCTGGCTCACAACTCCTGCAGGGCCTTCTCATAAACCTCGTAAGCGGCCTGCCCGAACAGCACGAAACGGACCCGCTCGATCTCCGGGTGGTGGGCCAGGTAGTCGGTCACGGTCTTTAAGGCGACCCGGGCCGCGTCCGCCATGGGGTAGCCGTAAACGCCGGTGGAGATGGACGGAAAGGCCAGGGATTTTATGCCCTTGGCCGACGCCAGCTTCAAGCTCTCCCGGTAGCACGAGGCCAGAAGTTCCGGTTCCCGGTGGAAACCGTCCCGATAGACCGGGCCCACGGTGTGGATCACGTACCTGGCCTTGAGTTTGCCGCCGGTGGTGATCCTGGCCTCACCCGTGGGACATCCCCCATGCCTTCGGCACTCCGCCTCGATGGCAGGGCCGCCGGCCCGGTGGATGGCGCCGTCCACCCCGCCCCCGGGGCGCAGGGCGGCATTGGCGGCGTTGACGATGGCCTCGGTGTCTTGCCGGGTGATATCGCCTTCCACCAGTTCCAGGGTGGATGAACCGACTTTCACTTCCATGCAGTGACCTCCGACTTCAACGTCAGGGTATCGGGTTCTATCCTGGCCTAGGGTTGGGCTTCCCGCAGATTGGCTCAAAAGGCATTTTCTTTACTGCAGGCTCTATGGCGGTTTGCGAACCGCCCCGACGACACAAGTCCCCGTCTCCCCAATCAGCCGTCTCAATTCATGGGGAATAAGGCGGTAGGGGGCCGCCCGTTTGGTCCACTCGCTGCCGGGAAATTTGGCCGTCAGGGTTTCGTAGGCCTCCCGTAAATTTTTAGGATCATGGGTCGCCTTGATAGCGGGAAACCCCCATAAAGAAGACGGCCTCCGCCGCGGCAGCGCTGTCAGGATAGTCACTCAGGGCTTCTTCGAACATGCCCTGGGCCTCGGGATACTGCCCGGCGTTGAAGTAACATTTGCCTTTGGCCACCATAAATTTGGGGATGAATTCCTCTGGAGGAAGAAATCCCACTTCCCGGTGGGCCTCTTTACCGTCGGCATCCAGGACGAAGATGGCGGGCGTCCACGTCACATTGAACTGGTTCATCAGGGCAGTGTTCGAGGACTCGATCTGAACCGGGACAAAGTTATAATCCACGAACTTGACGACCTTGTCGTTGGGGTACGTAACCGCACCCATCTGTTGGCAACCCGATTCACTGGGGATTGAAGAAATCCAGGAGAATGGGCTTTTTCGTCTGTCGAGCGTGGTCTTTGGCCTTGGCCAGGTCATCCAGCCAGCAAATATTCAGGGCCATAGAGATTCCCTCCTTTTATCGGGACTGGGGCCGGGTTGGCCCGCCTGCTGGACACAACATAAGCATTCCCAGCTAAAAGGCAAGAGATAGAGGGACGTGACTGGACGGGGGAGTCCTGCGGTTCGAAGGGAACGTCAGCCGGGAGGGCAGGGTCCGCCCTCCCGGATTTTGCCTTCAGGGTACGTATTGCTTAGGGGTGGTGCCTCACCGGGCTGGTAACTTCCGGCTTCCTACTCCACGATAAGGACGGCGCAGCCTTTGGCGTTCTGTACCACCTTGTGGGTCACGCTGCCCAACAGGAGGGTCTTGGCCATGCCCAGGCCGCGGCGGCCCATGACGATGGTGTCGAAGTTCCCGTCTGCGGCGACGTTGAGGATATCTTCCGCCACGTCGTAATCTTTAGGCTTGAAGTTATTGACCACCGCGTCTTTGGGCACCCCTGCCTTGGTTAAGCGCTCGTGGGCTTTTTTCACCAGGCCCTGCCACTTCTGCTCTTGTTCTTTCTGCCAGCTGGCCACCAGCCGCTGCCGGGATGCTTTTTCTTTTTCTTCGAGGACGTGACCGTCGTCCCAGAAAGCCGGCGGCAGGCCTGACAAAATATGGAGCAGCGTGACCTGCACCCCCGGGGTGTGACCGAAGGCTTCGGCCACGTATTCTACCGCGCGCCAGGCCCCTTCCGAACTATCCAGGGCGATTACTACTTTATGGGCCATGACTGCCTCCTTTGGCATAGATTAAGAGTAATGTTAGTCATTCCGAGGGGCGGATGTCAACCGCAGGCCCTGGCTGAAAGCCTCCATCCGGGTGGAAAGTGACACGTATCCTTTTCCCGGATCAGGGGCGCCGACCCCGACGCCACGTGGTGAGCGGCGGCTGATGCCGGCACAAAATCCTTGCAATGTCGCCCCCTTGCCCATAAAATCCCCAGGTAAGAACCATGGTTATGGACCCCAAAAACGACCCCTTCTATAATCCCGAGGAAACTGGCCAGGTAGACCGCCTGTTGGCCACCATCGAGTTCTCCAAGGCCCTGGTAAGCGCCTACGACATGGAGACGCTCCTCAGCGCCATCCTGGAGCGCATCAAGGCGATCATCCCCGCCGAGAACTGGTCCTTGCTGCTGATCGATCCCCAAACCGGAGAACTGTATTTCGCCGTGATCGTGGGACTGGCGCCGGAGAAGGTGAAGGATATCCGCCTGAAGCCCGGGGAAGGGATCGCCGGGACCGTGGCGCAAACGGGGAAACCGATCTTTATCCCCGACGTGGACCAGGACCCCCGCTTCGCCGCCCGGGTGGATACCCAAACGGGCTTCGACACCCGCTCCATCATCGCCCTGCCCCTGATCGTCCGGGGCGCAGTCATCGGGGTGTTTGAAGTGGTTAACGTGGCGGAAGAGAGATTCTTCCGGGAAAAATACCTGCCCCACCTGACTATTCTGGCGGACTACGTGGCCATTGCGGTGGACAACGTCCACAATTTACAGAAGCTCGAGGCCCGCACCTTTATCGACGAGGTGACGGGGTTCTACAATACCCGGTATCTCATCCACGAACTGGATCGCCTCATACCCCAGGTCCTTGACCAGAATGATCATTTTTCCGTGGTCTTCCTTGATCTGGACAACTTCAAGACGGTGGTGGACAGCCACGGCCACCTCAGGGGCAGCAAGGTTCTGGCCCAGGTGGCCCTGGTGATTCATGGGGAGCTGGGGCCGGACGACAGCCTGGTGCGCTACGGCGGCGATGAGTTCATCATCCTGATGCCCCGGCGGTCCCAGCCGGGCGCCCTGGAGGTCACCCGCCGCCTGCGCCTGAGCCTCAATCAGACTGCCTTCCTGAGAGATGAGGGGCTGGAGGTCAAGGTCACGGCCAGCTACGGCATCGCCTCCCTGCCGGATGATGCCAAGGACCGGGAGGAGTTGCTGCTCATCGCTGACCGGGCCATGTTCAGCAGCAAAGGCCGGGGCCGGGATCGCATCATGGTGGGCCGGGACCTGATGCCGGTAGAGAATGACTGAAGGAGCTTATGCGGAGTTGAGACCCTGGGAAAATCTGAGGTGGGATGGCCAGTTGTCCATAAGTTACGCGGGCGCAGGCGCCGCCGCGACTTCGTTAATGGCCAGGGCAGTAACTGAAATGAGTGCAGAGTCTTAAGTAGCCTGCAAACCGGCGAAGGCTAAGGTCCAACGGTTACTTGGCGGCAATACCAAACAGATTTGGGCGGAAAAGCATGCCAGGGTCCAAAACGCTGGTTTCCACGCCGAGGTAAAACCTCAATACACCCCCGATAACCTTCCATAAGAGCCAACCGATGCCGCTTTTACTACCGTGGGGCGCGGGTTGGTCCTCATAGCAGGCGACCCGGGAAAATCCACATATCCGCTGATTCCCGGCCTCACAGCCCCACCGGTGGACCCGTGAAGCTTACTTGGCCTTGCCCTGGGCGGCCACCGCGTCCATGGCCTTTTTGATCTCCGCTTCGTCCCCTAAATAGTAATGCTTGATCTGGTTCAGGTCGGCATCCAGTTCGTACACCAGGGGAATGCCCGTGGGGATATTCACCGAGACGATGGCATCGTCGGAGAGGTGGTCCAAATGCTTCACCAGGGCGCGGAGGCTGTTGCCGTGGGCCACCACCAGCACCCTTTGGCCGGACTTGATGGCCGGGGCGATGTCGCTGTGCCAGTAGGGCAGCATGCGGGCCACGGTGTCGGCCAGGCATTCGCAGGCCGGGATGACGTTGGGGGCCAGGTTCGCATAGCGCCGGTCGAACCGGGGGTGGCGCGGGTCGTCCGGGTCCAGGGCCGGGGGCCGCACCCCGTAGCTGCGGCGCCAGATATGGACCTGTTCCTCGCCGTACTTGGCCGCGGTTTCACTCTTATTGAGCCCCTGCAAGGCCCCGTAATGCCGCTCATTGAGCTGCCAGGCGCGAATTACCGGGATCCACTCCAGTTCCATGGTCTCCAGGATAATCCAGAGGGTTTTGATGGCCCGCTTGAGCACCGAGGTATAGGCGACATCATAGGTGAAGCCCCGGTCCCGGAGGAACTGCGCCCCCGCCAGGGCTTCGGCCTCCCCCTGGGGCGTCAGGCCCACGTCGGTCCAGCCGGTGAAACGGTTCTCCAGATTCCAGGTGCTCTGCCCGTGCCGCACCAGCGTCAGGGTGTAAGTTGCGGCCATGGTTCCTCCTTGGTCGTTGCAGTGATGGTGCGGACCCGCCTGCCCGTCAACTCCGGTAGTCGGCGTTGATGCGGATGTAGTCCTCGGTGAGGTCGCAGGTCTCGTAGTAGTCGGCAAAGTCCCCCTGGTTCAGGTGGATGGTCACCGTGAAGGCGCCGGACTTGATCTCCTGCTGGGCCGCGGCTTCGGCCTTGGGGCCCAGCCCCCGGCCGTTTTGCACCACGGGGTGGGGCCCGAAGGCGATATTGACCCGCTCCGGGTCGAAGCGGGCCCCGGCGCGCCCCAGGGCGGCCATGATCCGCCCCCAGTTGACGTCTTCGCCGGCCATGGCGGTCTTGACCAGGGGCGAGAGGGCCACGGTCATGGCGGCATTTTTGGCCTCCGTGGGGCTGGCCGCGCCCAACACCTCTATCCGGTAGACATGCCGGGCCCCTTCGCCATCGGCCACCACCTGCCGGGCCAACTCGCCCATGACCTGGGTCACCGCCGCGCCCAGAGCCGCCATCGGCGCGCCCGCCCCGGTGATGACCGTATTTCCGGCCCGGCCGCTGGCCAACAGGAGGATCGTGTCGTTGGTGGAGGTGTCCCCGTCCACCGTGATCCGGTTAAAGCTGTGGGGCAGGGCTTGGCGCAGCAGTGTTTTCAGGACCTGGGGCGCGGCCGCGGCGTCGGTAAAGATAAACACCAGGAGCGTGGCCATATCCGGGTGGATCATACCCGAGCCTTTGGCGATGCCGGCCAGGGTGAATTCCTTCCCGTCAATCCTGCCCTTGACCAGGGAGGCCTTGGGCCGGGTATCGGTGGTCATGATGGCCCGGGCGGCCTCGCCCAACCCGTCAGGGTTCAGCCCGGCCACCAGGTCGGGCAGGGCCTGGATAATGCGGTCCCCGGGGAGGGGCGCGCCGATGACCCCGGTGGATGACGGCAGCACCAGGCGCTCCGGGATCTTCAGCAACTTGGCGGCCGCCCGGCTGGTGGCCCGGGCGGTTTCCAGCCCCCGGGGGCCGTTGCAGGCGTTGGCGTTGCCGGCATTCACCAGGATGGCCTGGGCGGCGCCGGCCCGCAGGCGGGCCTGGGAGATCACCACCGGTGCGGCCTTGACCCGGTTCTTGGTGAAGACCCCGGCCGCGGCCGCGGGGGTATCCGCCACCATCAGGGCCAGGTCCAGGACCCCGGGCTTTTTGATGGCCGCGGCTGCGGCGGAGAATTTAAATCCGGGGATGATCATGGGACTGCCTCCTGAATAAATTCATGGGGTGCGCCGTTCACGCCGTATGATGGCGGCCGCAGGCCGCCCTATATCTGAACGGAGCGAAGTGAAGCATCTCAAGCAGAAAAAACGAGATTCTTCGCTACGCTCAGAATGACAAAAAAAGCGAGCACAGGCAAGATGCCTGTGCCATTAATTTTTACTTAAAGAGGGCGACCCAGCGGGTCGCCCCTACGTATGCGGGTTGGGTGGGGGGTTTGGGGGGAGGGCAGGGATCTTATGTAACATCCCTGGCCCTCCCCCCAAAAGTCTTATTTCCCGCAGCACTTCTTATATTTCTTGCCGCTGCCGCAGGGGCAGGGGTCGTTGCGGCCCACTTTCTTTTTCTGGCGCTGTTTGGGCTGGGCCTCGCCGTCGCCGTGGCTGAACACCATGGGCGTCGCCTTGGGCCGGGCCTCCGGCGGGGGTTCCTGGTGGGGTTTCACCTGGAGGTGGAACAGGGTGCCCACCGAGTCGGCCTTAATGCGGTGGATCAGGTCCATAAACATTTCATAGCCTTCCCGCTGGTATTCCCGCAAGGGGTCCACCTGGCCGTAGCCCCGGAGCCCGATGCCGTCCCGCAGGTGGTCCATGGACAGGAGGTGGTCTTTCCAGTGGTTGTCCACGATCTGGAGCATGACCATCTGCTGCAACTCTTTAAAGAGTTCGGGACCGACCTCGTCGCGCTTGGCGGCGAAGCGCTGTTGCACCAGGTCGGGGAAGACGTCGTGGAGGTCGGTGTTCAGGTCGCCGTCCAGGTCGGCTTCGGAGACCCGGAAGCCGAATTGCCGGTAGGTGGCGTCGCCCAGGGCCTTGAGGTCCCATTCCTCCGGCATTTTGTTGGCGGTGTATTCCTCGACGATGTCCTCCACCAGTTCGTCGGCCATATCCAGGAGGTCGTCTTCGAGGGTTACGCCGCTCAGGATCTGGCGGCGTTGGGAGTAGATCACCTCCCGCTGCTTGTTCATCACGTCATCGTATTCCAGGAGTTGTTTGCGGATGTCAAAGTTATGACCTTCGACGCGTTTCTGGGCCTTTTCGATGGCGTTGGACACCATGCGGTGCTCGATGGGTTCCCCGTCATCCATTCCCAGGCGGCCCATGAGGCCCTTGATGCGGTCGGACCCGAAGATGCGCAGGAGGTCGTCCTCCAGGGAGAGATAGAACCGGGAGGTCCCGGGATCTCCCTGGCGGCCGGAGCGGCCCCGGAGCTGGTTGTCGATGCGGCGGGACTCGTGGCGTTCGGTGGCCAGGATGTGGACGCCGCCCCGTTCCACCACCCCTTCGCCCAGGACGATGTCGGTGCCCCGGCCGGCCATGTTGGTGGCGATGGTCACCATGCCCATCTGACCGGCGTGGGCCACGATCTGGGCCTCTTTCTCGTGCTGTTTGGCATTGAGCACTTCGTGTTTGATGCCTTCTTTTTTTAACAGCCGGCTGACGTGCTCCGATTTTTCAATGGAGGTGGTGCCCACCAGGACCGGTTGGCCCCGTTGGTAGCAATCCGTGATGTCCGCCACCACCGCGGCGTACTTTTCCGCCTCGGTCCGATAAATCGCGTCGGGGAAGTCCGTCCGGATCATCTTTTTATGGGTGGGGATGATCATGACCTCGAGGTTGTAGATCTTCTTGAATTCCTCGGCCTCGGTGTCGGCGGTGCCGGTCATGCCCGCCAGTTTTTTATACATGCGGAAGAAGTTCTGGAAGGTGATGGTGGCCAGGGTCTGGTTTTCATTCTCAATCTTCACCCCTTCCTTGGCTTCGAGGGCCTGGTGCAGGCCGTCGGAGTAGCGCCGGCCGGGCATGAGACGGCCGGTGAACTCGTCCACGATGAGGACCTGGCCCTCCTTGACGATGTAGTCCACGTCCCGCTTGAACAGGTTGTGGGCCTTCAAGGCGGCGTTGAGGTGGTGCAGGACCTCGATGTTCCGGGGGTCATAGAGGTTGGGCAGGTTGACCAGCTTTTCGGCGTGGGTGACGCCCTCCTCGGTAACGACGACCGTGCGGGCCTTTTCGTCTATGGTGAAGTCCTGATCCTTCTTCAACTGCTTGGACACCTGGTTGAGGGTGTAGTAGAGCTGGGTGGATTCCTCGGCGGGGCCGGAAATGATCAGAGGCGTCCGGGCCTCGTCCACGAGGATGGAGTCCACTTCGTCGACGATGGCATAGTTGAAGTCGCGCTGGACGTATTCATCCAGGGAAAACTTCATGTTATCCCGGAGATAGTCGAACCCGAGCTCGTTGTTGGTGCCATAGGTAATGTCAGCGGCGTAGGCCTGGCGGCGCTCGTTGTCGTCCAGGCCGTGGACGATGGTGTCCACCGTGAGCCCCAGGAAACGGTAGATGCCCGACATCCAGTGGGCGTCCCGGCGGGCCAGGTAGTCGTTCACGGTAACGATGTGGACCCCGCGGCCAGTGAGGGCGTTGAGGTAGGCGGGCATGGTGGCCACCAGGGTTTTGCCTTCACCGGTCTTCATCTCGGCGATCTTGCCCTGGTGCAGCACGATGCCGCCGATGAGCTGGACGTCGAAGGGGCGCATCCCCAACACCCGCGTGGAGGCTTCCCGGGCCGTGGCAAAGGCCTCGGGCAACAGGTCGTCCAGGGGTTCGTCCGCATCCAGGCGCTCCTTGAACAGGGCGGTTTTGGCCTGGAGCTGGGCGTCGGACAAGGCCCGGTATTCCGGCTCCAGGTTGGTGATGCGGTCCACTATGGGCGCCATCCGCTTCAGTTCACGGTCGTTCTTACTGCCGAATACTTTTTTGAGAAAGAGATCTATCATATGGGTATCTGCCAATAAAAAACCCCGGTAAAGCCAGGCTTCAACGGAGAAATGAAGACGTGGTTTAAGGTTGTCCTAAGGCCGGCCGCAGGGTCCATTTGCCTGGCGGCCACATAACCCCGCCTCGAAGACGAGGGCTCTTTTAAAAAAATAATGCGCCGACTCATGACTGTCAAGTTAATCCCCGGGGTCCGCCGCGCCCAGGTCCAGGAGCATGGGGACTTCGTCACAGTCGGGAAATTTGACGCAATTGACGCAATCGGCCCAGACGATGGGCAGCAGATCCTCCCGGGACACGACCCGGAAGCCGAAACGCTGGAAAAACTCCGGGGCCAGGGTCAGGAGGAAGATTTCACTTAACCCGATGGCCTGGGCCTCGGCCAGGCAGGTCTCCACGAGGCGGGAGGCGATCCCCCGGCCCTGGTGGGTCGGCGACACGGCCACGGACCGGATCTCCCCCAGGCCGGCCCAGCAGATGTGCAGGGCGCCGATGCCCAGGATGGGGCCCTGGTCCTCCCGGTAGACGTAGTAATCCCGCAACTGGCCGTAGAGATCAGCCAGGGTCCGGGGCAGGATGCCCCCATCCTGGGAAAATTTCACCAGAAAGCGGCGGATTTCCGGGACTTCGTGTATCTTAGCCTTGCGGATCATTTTACGGCCATGGGGTTACGGAAAGATTATGATTCAGTTATAATTTTTTGATTATATCATCAGGTTAAAGGTAAAACCACTATGTCCGTCATCGCCAAAGATAACTATGTTACCCTGGAGTACCGCCTGTGGCTGGATTCCGGGGAACAACTCCGGGGCACCCCGGAGGCGCCGGCTGTGCTCACCTTTATCGCCGGTTGCAACGAACTCATGCCGGGGCTGGAGCGCCGCCTCATCGGGCTCAGGGAGCAGGATGCGTTGGAGTTCGTGGTGCCCGCGGCCGAGGCCTTCGGGGACTATGACCCCAACTTTGTCCAGGAGTGGAGCCACAAGGTCTTTCCCCCGGACATGGAACTCAAGCCGGGCCAGAAGGTGCTCCCCGCCAACCTGCCGTTTCCGCCGGAATATCCGCTGACCGTTAAGGAAGTCACGGCCGAGGCCGTGATCCTGGATATGAACCACCCCTTGTCGGGCCATGATCTGCGGTACGAAGTGAAGGTTATGGAGGTGCGTCAGGCCACCCCGGAGGAACTGGAACCCTTAAAGCAGTGCATGTCCTGCGCCGAGGGGATGAGCTGCGAGCATTAACCGGCAATCGAAAAACCCCGGCAATCTTATGCAACGCTCAGGCCGAGGGCAGGGCGGCATCCGGTAATCTTCCGGCCGCACATACCAGATTGAGACCTCCGAAGAAAGCCATTTTGTCATCCTGAGTGAAGCGAAGGATCTCGTAGTTTTTCGTAGTTATGAGATTCTTCGGTCGCGCCGCTCCCTCAGAATGACAGGTGAGGGGCCTTTCGCTGTGGGCTCAGATTCGTTTTGCCGGGCCGGGTTTAAAACCCGCCCCCAGGCGCCATGTCAAGAGGTTTTTAGCCTGACCTGGTTTGTCTCAAAAGGAACTTGATTTTATTCGCCAGCCAGCCCAGGAAAAAGGGGAGGGGGACCCGGGTCCCGCCTCCCCTTGATTGGTTGTCAGCCCTCCGGGGCGCTTAGAATTCGGTTATCGTGATCGCCCCCGAGGGGCAAACCTCGACGCAACTCTCGCACCCGAGACATTCATCCTCGTTCACCGGCACGGCTTTTTCGTCCTGCATTTCGAAGACGCCTACCGGGCAGACGTTAACGCACTCTTCGTCGCCGGTACATTTATCAGTATCGACCTCAACGCGCCAAGCCATAAGCTGTTACCTCCTGGAAAAATCGCACCACTAACCCTACCCATTCATCATATCAAAAAAGGCCCCGGCTGCAAACAGGGGGAGCAGGGTCAAAAGAGCGGGGCGCAGGCCACAGTTCCCGGCATGCCGTTGGTAAGTCAACAGGCAAGGGGCCCAGGCCGGAAGGCTTGAGGGCGGACACCGAGGTCCGCCCTTACCAAGATACATTACCTGTGGGAGCGCAACCCGGTATGAGCTTTCAGTATTGAAGGGAAGGGGGAAAGGGGTGATTCCGGGCTAAAGGCGCACTCGATCGGGTGTTTCGTACTCCGGGGAGGCGGCGGTGTCTTCCAGGATAGGGTCGCCGTGGTACTCTCGAGCCCGGCGCACCAGGGCCCTCGCCCACTGGGGGCACCCCAGGGCGTGGAGGTGGGTGTAAGTCGCCAGGACGTTCTGGAAGAGGAGGCCTTCCCGCTGCCCGGCCATACCGGAGCCCCGGGTGACCCTGAAGGCCATGGCGGCATCGGGGGCCGGATCGGGGACTATCCGGGAATAGTGAAATTCATGGCCCTTGAGCACGGTGCCCCTGCCGAAGTAGGGGTTGTCCCGGGCTACTTCCAGGATGGTGTAGCCGTGCCCCTGGGGTTTTTTGCCCATGACGAAGTCGTAGGGGAAGACACCCGCCATGGGAAACTTGTCGCTCCCCACCTGGATATGTTCGCCTAAATACATGAGGCCGCCGCATTCGGCGTAGATGGGCAAACCGGCCTGGGCTGCGGCCTTGACGGAATTGCGGAAGCTCAAATTCTGGGCCAGGGCCCGGGCGTGGGTTTCGGGAAAGCCGCCGCCGATATAGAGGGCGTCCAGGTGGGCCGGGAGCACCGGGTCGTCCAGGGCGCTGAGTTCCATGACCGCGGCCCCGGCGTCCCTCAGGGCCTCCAGGTTCTCGGGGTAATAAAACTGGAAGGCGGAGTCCCGGATGACCCCGATGACCGGTGGTTGGCAGTCGGCGCAAAAAATAGGCGGAGTGAGGGGGACTTCCGGTAAGGGCGGCGCCTGGGCCGCCACCTGCCAGAGGCCGTCCAGGTCCAGGTAGCGCTGGGCCAGATCCCGGGCGGTGGTTACGGCCTTGATGGCGGTGTTATGTTCCTGGGGGGGCACCAAACCCATGTGGCGTTCGGGGAAGACTTCACACTTAAGGCGAGGAATGGCCCCCAGCACCGGGATGCCGCAATACGTCTCGATGGCCTGGCGGATGATGGCCTCGTGGCGAGGCCGGGCGATCTGGTTGAGGATGACGCCCCGGATGGGCACCTGGGGGTCGAAGTGCTGGCAACCCAACACCACCGCGGCGGTAGTGCGGGTCCGCATGGTGCAGTCCACCACCAACACCACCGGAGTGGCCAAAAACTTGGCCAACTCCGCGGTGCTGTAGGTGCCCTGGGCGTCGAGGCCGTCGTAAAGCCCCCGGTTGCCTTCGATGAGGAGGGCATCCGCCTGGGCGGCATTTCGGGCCACCGAAGCCAGAATCTGGTCCCCCTCCATGAGGAAGGGGTCCAGATTATGGCTGGGGCATCCCGCCGCCAGGCAGTGCCAGGCGGGGTCGATATAGTCGGGTCCCTTTTTAAAGGGCACGACTCGCCGACCCTGGTCCCGCCAGGCGGCCAGAAGTCCCAACGTCAAGGTGGTCTTGCCGGCCCCGCCCCGGAGAGCTGCCAGCAGCAGCCGGGGACAGGACTGAGGCATTAGTGCTTGGCAGCTCCTTCTTCGTGGGGAATTTCGATGAAGCTCCCGCCGAAGTAGGTATAGACGCAGCGGCCGCCGTCAATGAGATCCTTGATCGCGAACTTGACATCGTTCTTGGGCTGATCAGGGTGCACTTTGAGGACGCCCTTCTGGATGTCCATGGCCTTGAGCTGCTTTTTGCCCTGGGCCTTTGCCACCATATCGAAGATAAATTCCACCAACTCTGCTTTGGATAGTGCCATTTATCCCACCTGCTTTAGAATTTAAAATGCATCGACGTCCGGTAGGTGTCATACGCCCAACGGTATTCGTCGATGTGCTGGAAGGTAAAGGGAATGTCGCATACTTCAAAGAACTTTTCCCACCCGATCCGGTTGACCCATTCGCCCACGCGCTCGTATTTGTTGGCGCCTTCGGCGTACTTGGTGATGATCTTGCGGATGGCCTGGACGACTTCCGGCCAGCGGGGCGGATTGTTGGGCAGATAGGGTACCGCCAGCTTGGAGAACATGGGCGGGCTCTTGGCATTGGACACTTTGCCGCCAACCAGGAGGGCCACGCCGCCTTTCACGGAGTCGAACACCGGCAGGGCCGGGCACATGGTGTAGCAGTTGCCGCAGTACATGCAGCGCTCTTCGTTGATCACCACGCTCTTGATGGACTTGTCCGGATGGGGCCGGATGGCGCCGGTGGGGCAAGCCGCGATGGTGGTGGGAATTTCGCACAGGTGGCGCAGCCTCTCGTGGTTCACCTTGGGAGGCGTGCGGTGGATCCCCAGGATGGCGATGTCGGAGCAATGCACCGCGCCGCACATATTGAGGCAGCAGGCCAGGGCGATCCTAACCTGGGCCGGCAGTTTGTGGCTGCCGAAGTACTCGAACAGGTCGTCCATGACGGCCTTAACGATGCCCGAGGCGTCGATGGCCGGGGTATGGCAATGGACCCAGCCCTGGGTGTGAACGATGCTGGTCACCGAGTGGCCGGTGCCGCCGATGGGGATGCCGGCCTTTTTGCAGGCGTCCTTCAAGCCGGCGATCTTGCTCTGGTCGGAGAGCAGGAACTCGATGTTGTTACGGGAAGTGAAGCGCAGGAAGCCGTCGCAGAATTTGTCGGCCAGATCGCACACATCCTTGATGAAGTCGGTGGTCACCAGGCGGCCGGAGCCACCCCGGACGGTAAAAATTTTGGCGCCGGACTCGGCTACGTGCACCAGTACGCCAGGCTCCAGGATGTCATGGTATTTCCACTTGCCGTAGTTCTCTTTGATGATCGGCGGCAAGAACTTGTCATATTTTGGGGGGCCAATATCAGTTATACGGTCAGCCATTTTCCTCTTTCCTCCTGATTGATCGGCACTATGCCTGTAAATTATCTGATAGCGAATAGAGACTTACAGTTTAATGTACTTGCGTCCTGCGGCCTCGGCCTCGAAATCTTCGGCATGCCAGAAGAAGAAGGGGTTGGCCCGGGGGGTTCTGACGGTCTGGGGCACCGGGGGCAGACCCACGCCCTCGAAGAAAGCCCGCATACCCAGGCGCAGCATCAACTCACCGACGCGCTCCCGGTTTTTGCCGTTTTCCGACCACCATTCGTGAATATTGCCCACCAGCTCCGTGAACTCATCGTAAGGAGATTCCATATGCATGAAGGGGACGATAACCCAGCTCATCTGGGCCCCTTCCAGGATGGGGGCGTGAGAGCCCTGGAGCAGCGTGGCGCCCTTTTCGGTGCCGGGCCGCAGGGCCTGAGGCATCATGTTGATGCAGTGCATGCAGTGGTTGCAGTTGGGGTTGTCGATGCTCAGCTTGCCGCCCTCATAGCTCATGCAGAACGTGGGGCACAGGCCGACGACATCGTTCTGGATATCCAGCTTTTTATAAACGGTGCCGCCGCCTGCGGGCTTGATTTCGCCGCCGGCATAGGCTTTCACCGCGGCCTGGTCGATGCGGATGTCATCTTTCCAGACGCCGATGACGCTCATATCGGCCCGGGCCACCGAGGCGACGCAGTCGTTGGGGCAGCCGGAGCATTTGATCTTGTACTTGTAGGGGAAAGACGGGCGATGCATCTCGAACTGGAAGGTCTGGGTGGCCTCGTAGCAAAAGTTCATGGTGTCATAACAGGCCCATTCGCAGCGGGCTTCGCCCACGCAGCAGGAAGGCGTCCGCATGGCGGAACCGGAGCCGCCGAGGTCCCAGCCTTTGGACGTCAGTTCGGCGAAGGTGGGCTCCAACTCATCGGTGGTGGTGCCCAGGAAGATCATGTCGCCGGTGGAGCCGTGCACGTTCAGGATGCTGCTGCCATGCCGGTCCCAAATGTCGCACAGTTCCCGGAGGGCCGCAGTGGTGTAAAACCAGCCGGAGGGCTGGTTGACCCGGATGGTGTGGAAATGCTCTACCCCGGGGAACTCATCCGGCAGGTCGACGTAACGGCCGATGATGCCGGAGCCGTAACCCAGGACGCCGACGATGCCGCCGTGCTTCCAGTGGGTGATCTTGTCTTTGTAGGAACGCTCTAATACACCCAATAAATCCGCTGCCGTCTTCTTCCGACCGGCGACCCGCTTCAGATCCTTAATGAAGCTTGGCCACGGACCGGACTCCAGTTGATCCAACAATGGAGTTTTATGCATGAACACTTTCCTCCCTCGGTTAAATGGTCCCCTATGGGCTTATCCTTTTTTTCACAAAATCTTACCTATCTCATAATATCGAGAGGCATTTGTCAACTAAAAAATCGGTAGCCTAAATTTCGTCAAGAATTTTCAACGGGCCGATATCCCGCAAAGCGTCGGCGCAGAGCGCCGCCGGGCCCACGACCAGGGTCACCAGATTGTCGGGCTGCAGGTGGTCCTGGGCCGCGGCGGCCGCGGTTTTTGGGGTGACACCCCGGATTTGGTCACAATAGGACTTGAGATAATCGGTCCCCAGGTCATAGAGGTCCATGGACAACACCTGCCGTCCGATCCCCCGGGAGGTCTCCAGTCCCAGGGGAAAATGGCCCACGTAGTAGCTCTGGGCTTCCGCCAGTTCCAGATCCGTGACCCCGTTTTGGTGGACTTCGGTGACCACCGTCCGGATCTCTTTGACCACCTGGGCGGTGTTCTCCGCCGGGGTGAAGGTGGAGACGATGAAGGGCCCCGGGGCCCGGCGGAAGGAGAAGCTGCTGCGGATGCCGTAGGTGAAGCCCAGGTCCGAGCGGATGCGGGCCATAAGGCGGGAGGAAAAGCCGCCTTCGCCCAGGATGTAGTTCACCAGCTTCAGGGGGAAGTAATCGGGGTGGGCCCGGGGCAACCCCAGGTGGCCGACCCGAATTTCGCTCTGGGTCAGGTCGGGCCGGTCCAGGAGATAGACCCCCGGGGCGCTCAGAGGCGCCGTTATGGCGGTGTAAGGCGGGCTGGCCGGGCCGCCGCCGGTCCAGTTCCCCCAGAGGCGGGCCGCCTCCTCCTGCACCCGGGCAAAAGCCACCATGCCCACCACCATCAAGGTGGCGGTGGCCGGGGTGAACTCCCGGCGGTAAAATTCCTTGAGATCGGCGACCCCGATATTGTCCAGGCTGCGGAGATCTCCCGGCACCGCGTGGCCGTAGGGCGAATCTCCGAAAAACAGGCGCAGGTAGCGGACATTGGCCATTTCCCGGGGATCGTCTTGCTGGTGCACCAGTTCGGCCCGGCGGCGTTCCTTCAGCAGGGAGAACTCGTCCTCGGGGAACCCGGGAGTCTGGACCACTTCGGCCAGGGTGGCCATCAGCTCGGAGAAATCTTCGCTCAACCCTTCCAGATTCACCAGGGTGGCGTCCCAGCCGCTCCGGGCGTTGAGCGCCGCCCCCCGGGATTCGATGTCCTCGGCCAGCTGCAACTGGGTGCGCCGGGCGGTGGCCAGGGTGAGCAGCTCCGCGGCCCAATCGGCCACCCCGGGCTTGTCCAGGGGATCGGTTTCGGCGCCCCGCTTGGCCATGAACGTGAGGCTGAGCCAGGGTACCCGGTCGTATTCCACGCCTAAAAGTTTCATGCCGCCGGGAAGGGTGGCTTGGTGGATTTCGGGAAGATTGAATGCCATGTTAACTTCCTGTTCTTACGGGTTTTCTTTTAAGAATATCCTGATCCGTTCGGCGTTGGCTTGCCAGGTCGACTGCGGGGGGATGTGAGGCCCTCGAACACCTCCACCGCGGTGAGGCTGGGAAGCAGTTCTTGGGGCCCGGCGCCGGGCAGGTTCCACCGGGATGAAAAGATCCGATTTAGCCAGGAGTAACAGGGTTGGGGCCTTGAACCCCGCCAGGCTTGTTTTATCGAAGGGTCCCGGAGGGGTCACATTCAATTTGATGTGGCGCAGGGTGGCGTCGAACACCTGCAGCGAATAGTCATCCGGTTCGCCGGCCAAAGCCTGAACCGTGCCCATCAAGCGTTCCCGGCTGGGAAAATAGCGGTACAGCAGGCATGGGATGAAAAACTTGAGGACGGCGCCGATAAATGGGACCCGGGTGAGGCCGGCGGGGGCCACCAGGGCTGCCTTGGAGATGCGCTCCGGGGCATACGAGGCCGTATCCAGGACAATGCCCCCCCGAAGGAAACCCCGATAAACGGCAGTGGTTCGAGGCCAAGACCGTCCAAGACGTCCACCATCCATTTGCCGTGATTGTGGTCCCCGTGGGGAACCCGGATCTGGGCGCTGCGGCCCGGTTGGCCGATGGGGTCCGGGGCGTAGAGCCGATAGTCCCTGGCGAGGGGATGAAACCATTCCAGGATGCGAGGCGCCCCGGTGCTGATGCCGGTCAAGAGCATCACGGGCGGTGCGTCCTGGGGGCCGGCTACCAGGACATGGGTGTGGCCGAAACGGGTTTCCACCATCCGGCTATCAGTTTCGACGGCGAGACTGGCCAGCTTTTTCTCATAGAGGGCTATGACTTCAGCTTCGCCCCGGGTACTTTTATAAATGGATGCGGTGGCCATATGGTTTACTGAATACCTTCTTTATATTAAGCCAAAGGCCCCAGGGCCTCACTTTCCTCCGGGGAGACCGGCTTTAACACCACCACCGTGCGGTTGTCTTCCCGGAGGTAGGTCCGGGCCACCCGGAGAATGTCTTCGGTGGTGACCGCCTCCATGGAGCTGAGGACCTGGTTGGCCAGCCTCGCGTCCCCGGTCTTCAGGTGGAAGAGGCCCACTAACAGGCCCCGGAAAAAATTGTGGGCCAGAGAACGGACCGCCTGGGAGCGCAGCAGTTTTTTGGCCCGGGCCAGTTCCACCGGGGTCACGCCATCGGTCCGGACCCGGTCCAGGGCGGCCCAAAGCTCCTGCTCCAACTCCGGCAGGGATTGCCCCGGGGACGCCACCGCGGCGATCACCAGGAGGTCAGGATCCTGGGCCGAGAAGGGCAGGGGGGCCAGTTCCACCTCCAGGGCTATGGCCTTGCCCACCCGGACAAACTCCTGGTGAAAGCGGGAGGCCTTGCCGCCGGAGAGGATGGTGGCCAGCAGGTTCAAGGAGGGGAGATCCGGGTGGTCCAGGCCCACGATATGAAACCCGGCGAACAGGGCCTCCACCTGGGAGACCTTCTTCAGGATGGCCCGGCGCTCGCCCCGCTGGGGCGGCTCCGCCACTTTGGGCTCGGGGGCCGCAGCCGGGGCGGGAATCTTGCCGAAGTACTGGTCCACCAGGTCCCGGGCCCGCTGGGGCTCCACGTCCCCGGCGATGACCACGGTGATCTTGCCGGGTTGGTAGTGGCTGCGGTAGTAGGCCAGGCAATCGTCCACGGTCAGGCGCTGCAAGTCCTGATTCCAGCCCACCACCGGCCAACCGTAGGGGTGCTGGGTATAGGCGGTGGCGTACAATTGCTCCTCCAACAGCCCGAAGGGGCTGTCCACGGAGCGCAGCTTCCGTTCGCTGATAACCACCTGGCGCTCCGGCTGGAAGGAGTCGTCGTCCAGCTTCAGATTAATCAGGCGGTCGGCTTCCAGTTGCAGGCCCAGTTCCAGGTGTTCCGCCGGCAGATTTTCAAAATAGGAGGTGTTATCCTTGGTGGTGAAGGCGTTGATCTCCCCGCCCTTGGCCTGGAGGATGCGGGAGAACTCTTCGGGCCCCAGGGTCTCGGTGCCCCGGAACATCAGATGTTCGAAGAGGTGGGAAATGCCGGTGATGCCCGGCAGCTCGTGGCGGGACCCCACCTTATAGTGAATCTGCAGAGAGACGATGGGCAGACGGTGATCCGGGAGCACGAACAGGGTGAGGCCGTTGGCCAGGGTAAAATGCTCCATGGCGATGTCGGGCTGCCAGGCGGCCGGATCGAAATTCGGGGATGGGGTCATTAAAATTCCTCCTGCCGGGTTTCTTGAGACCCGTCAACTAAAATGCTTCACCGACCATAGACCCTAAGACAAGGTCACCAAAAAATACACAAAAAAATGCAGTTTGGTTATCCAAGCTTAGTTGAGAATGAGATGGGAAATAACCAATTTTTCAGTGTCCCGGTGGTATCAATTCTTCACCGCGGATAGCCGCTCCATTTCCGGGCCAGGGTTTCGTCCACTTCCACCTGAAGCGGGGTTTTTTCCACAATCGGCATGGTTTTGGGGGCTTCTCCCGGCCAGGACCCGCCGGGCCAGCTCGCCGATCTCCTCCCCCAGCTTGCGGTAATCCAGGGCCACCCGCAAGACCGCTCCCTTATGAGTCCCTTCCGGGAGGCCGCTCACCACGCGGACTTTCATCCGGCGGCCCCAGTCCAGCACCAGGGGGGCGTACCGGGCCGTACTGGGCGCCGGGGGCAGGTAGATCACCCGGGCCCCCCGCTGCAGCAGCCGCTCCAACCCGGCGCCGTCGCTGGCGGCCGCGGCGCTGGTCTCGGTCAAGGGTTGCACCCCCTGGCGCCTGGCCTCGGTTTCGAAACGCCGGGCCAGGTCCACCGCCACCCCGTCGGTGGGATCATAGAGGAGGCCCCAGGAGCCCGGGCCCAGGAGACTGACGCCGTGCTGCAGGGCCGCGTCCAGGGGCGCCGGGGATGCAATGCCGGTAACGTTCTCCTGGTGAATCTCGGGATGGGCCGGGTCATAGACCGCCCCGGTAAAATAGGGGTTGGCCACCAGGCCGAAGACCACCGGGACCTTCTTCACCACCGGGGCCACCAGCAGGAGCGCCGGGGTGCCCAGGACAATCAGGAGCCGGGGTTGACGTGCCCGCACCCGGCGCAAAGCTTCCCGGCCCTCGGGCCCGAACTCCGGGACCAGGGTCACTTCCAGGGGGTCTGCCTTAAGCCGGGCCTTTAATCCGGCCACCGCCTGGCGCAACCGGGGCGAATCCGGGGAACCGAAGACGATAATGGGACTGTGGGATGAGGGGCCGCGGCCGCAGCCGCCCAGGACCAGCAGGCCGATAAGCCACAAAATAATAAAAAGTTTTCGGTTAAGGAGCGGGGGTATGAAGGGAACTCCCATGGTTTGAGCTCGACTTGAAGATAATCAACCCGAGGCACGCCGAGATAACCGCCGCCATCTGGGCTCCAGCTGAAGGCCAAAGGTCTTCCTGCCACTCCCGCCATAAACCCCAAAACAACTTATCCACCCTAATGAAGAACCTTGCCGATACGGTCCCAGCGCACCCGGAAGTCGTCGCTGTTCCAGGCGAGATGGAAAACGAGGCCTTTCAAGCCCCCCAGGAAGGCCTGAAAGAAGGGTTCTCCGTGAGGCCCCTGCCAGGAAAAATAAATGATGAGCGCCTTGCCCCGGAAGGCGTCCATGGGCACAAAGCCCCAAAAACGGCTGTCGTAGCTGTGGTCCCGGTTGTCACCCATGACGAAATACGAGTTGGCCGGCACCACTACCGGGCCCATATTGTCCCGGCTCGATTGGGTGGGACTATGCGGGGGCGGGATTACCAGGGGATCGTCATAGACCGCCTGGGGGGTCTCAAGCACTTTGCCGTTGATCAAGACTTTCTTGTTGATGACCTGGATGCGGTCGCCGGGCAGGCCAATAACCCGCTTGATGTAATCCTTGGTGGGGTCCTGGGGATAGATGAACACCACCACGTCCCCGCGCTGCGGCGTGCCGATGGGAATCCAGACCTTGTTGGTCAACGGGTTGCGGATGCCGTAGGTAAACTTGTTTACCAAGAGATAATCACCGATGAGCAAGGTCGGCTGCATGGAGCCCGAGGGGATGGAGAAGGCCTGCACCAAAAAGGCCCGGATTACCAGGGCCATGATGAAGGCGATAAACAAGGCCTCCCCGTACTCTCGCCAGAAAGGCTTCTTCGGGGAACCGGACCGCGCACCAGTGTCTCTGGAGTTCATGGATAGCATAGTTGAGATTTTCTTAGAGGATAGGCTGCAATGGACACCGGGCCCGTGGCAGCAACTCTAATCCACCGGCTGGAATTGGTCTTGAGAGGCGCCGCAAATGGGGCAGACCCATTCCGGGGGGACTTTATCAAAAGGGGTGTTGGGGGGGACATGATTGTCCGGATCACCCTGGGCCGGGTCATAAATGTAACCACAGATCTGGCACTGGTATTGCTTCATGGCTTTCTCCTTGGCTCAAAGGATTCGTCCCGGACCAGACCCCGAATCAGGTCAGGCCCCGCGGCAAACGAATCCAGGTGATAGTTTGCGGTCAATCCAGGGTTGCGGTAGGCCACGAAAGGGACCCCGGCATTGCCGGCGAATTGTTCATCGACCCGGGAATCGCCGATGTAAATGGCTTCCCGGGGAGACAGGCGAAAGTGCTCCAGGATGCGCACAAACGCTTCCGGGTGAGGTTTGGGGCGGCTGACGTCCTGGGCGCTCACCACCAGGTCAAAGTCGTCCGCTAACCCGTGGTAGGTGAGGACGGCCCGGGTGGTGGTGGTGCGGTTGGTGGCCAGGGCCAGGTAGCACCCAGGGCGCAAGAACTGGAGAAACTCCCGCAGAAACGGCTCCTCCAGCATCATCGGGATAAAGGGGCTGTAATCGAAACTGCGGACGAAGTCCAAGACGGCCGCAAGATCGAGGTAGCCCTTAAAGATGTGCTCCAAAGATTCCCCCACGGTGTGGCTATGGATGTAGTCCACGGCCTCGGGGCTCAGGGGAGGGCGGTCGAAGTGCGCCAGGATGGTGTTATAGAAAGCGATGTTGGCCTGCTGGGAATCGAACAGGACCCCGTCGCAATCGAAGGCTACCAGCTTGATCAAGTTGTCGGTTCCGATAAGGGGCGGCGCCACCGATTTTCCGTCATCACCGGCGAGCCGCCAGAATAAATAGTAAAGATTTATATTATCAGATTCATTTCAATTATCAATGCCTGCCGAGAAAAAGGGGGGCTTCCGGGGAGTGAAAGCGCCCCGATAACTCCCAGGGTGCCGGCAGTCTACGCTCAGAGCGGTCTCACCCCGTCCCGGGCGCCGGCGCGGTTTTCTCCTTGATTTCCTGGCCCGCATCTCCCAGAATTAGAAGATGACTAACTCCATAAGCCTCCGTCTGGCCGCCATCAGGGAGCTACTGCCCGCCCATGAGGTTGACGCTCTCCTGGTGTCAGGTCCCGAAAACCGCCGTTATCTGAGCGGGTTTACCGCCAACGATCCCAGTTGGGGCATGCTCCTGATTACCGCTGAGGCGGCTTTGCTCCTCACTGATTTCCGCTACCAGGCCTGGGCCCGGCAGGAAGCGCCGGAATATGAGGTCCGTATCCACAAGGTCGACCTGGCGGACACGTTAGGGGAGCACCTCAAGGCCCTCAAGGTACGCCGCCTGGGTTTTGAAGCGGTCCATCTTACCTTCTGGCAGTACCAGCGCCTGACCCAGGCCGTGGCCGACGCCGGGGTGGCGGTGACCTGGCAGCCCCTGGAAGGGCTGGTGGAGGGCCTGCGCCAGCGGAAGACCGGGGCCGAGTTGGCCATCATGCGGCGGGCCCTGGCTCTGACCGAAACCGTGATGCGCCAGGTGGCCGGGGAACTCGCCCCGGGCCAGACCGAGCGCGCAGGTGGCCTGGGAGATCGAAAAGCGCCTCCGGGAAGGCGGGGCCGAGAATATGGCCTTTCCCCCCATCGTGGCGGCCGGACCCAACAGCGCCCGGCCCCATCACCACCCCGGGGACTATCCCCTCGCAGAACGGCGAGCCCATCATCATCGACATGGGGGCCCGGATCGACGGCTACTGCGCCGACATGACCCGTACCTTTATCATCGGCCCTGCTGACGAGCATTTCCGGAAGATCTACTCACTGGTGCGCCAGGCCCAGGCCCGGGCCGAGGCCGGACTCAAGGCCGGTATGGACAGCCTGGCGGGGGACGCCCTGGCCCGGGAGGTGATCGCGGCCGCGGGTTTGGGCGAGGCTTTCGGCCACTCCCTGGGGCACGGAGTGGGGCTGGCGGTGCATGAGACCCCCAACCTGAGCCCGTCCGAGGCCAGGAGAGGCCCGCTCCCGGCGGGGTCCGTGGTGACCGTGGAGCCGGGCATCTACCTCACCGGCTGGGGCGGCGTCCGCCTGGAGGACATGGTGCTGCTCCACCCCGAGGGCGCCGAGGTGTTGAATCAACCCGGATATTTCTATGAGTGGGAGTAAATAAAGAGGGGAAAAGGGTTTTAAAAACCGGGTGAAAAGGGGAAGAGGGGCAAAACCTGGGTTTTCTTTTGCCCCGGTTTTTCCGGCGAGGCTCAAGGCAACACTAGCCCCGAAGACTTTGGTGTGATGACCAGGATTGGATCTGACCATCATCAAACCGAGATCGGATGAGACCTGACCCTTGGGACTAAAACGTTACCTGTCGCCAGGGTCTTATACACAGCTATGCTGTCCATATCCACTATTTTTAAATTAGGGTTTAAAGCGGTGATTGATAGCAATTAGAGCCACTTCGCCTTCCCGTAGTTTTTAAGCGGCAGATCATTAACCTCAATTTCCAGACCACCTCCGGGGCATTATTTATCCGGATGCCATCAAATTCACCCCACAAGATAAGCTTTGAAAAACCTTGACCTGGTCATATCGTTAAGATATTCAGGAAAGGTCCAAAAAGATATGTAGACCCGTACTCACCAACTTAGAAATCCCTTAAACTCTCTTGGACTGTGGCAACCATAGGCACAATACCCCCATTTCTACAAATGGCCCAAAGATGGTGAAGGTGCTAACATTTATCGGGAAGCTCTTCTGGTTGTTACAACTTGTTGCGTTGTCACTGATGCAGGGCTATGGGCTGGAATCTGCTTCACCTTTGGGGATTTCAAGTGGGTGCAGGAGCGCGTCAAAAGGGTCGCTTATCATCGATGTGGCTGCCCGCCGGAGAAAGTCGCGTCCCATACCTGCTGTTGCTATACAGGAAAATGCACTAAGCCTTCCGGGAAAACAACTGCCGCGACGTGCCACCCGGACCATAGCGGTCCAACCGTATTCGGTCTTTCCTTATACGGCTGCGGGTGCATGGAAGAATCTTTTTTCCTGTCTGCCGGAAGGTACAGATTCATTCGGTGCATTTTTCCTAATGCATCTGAGCAATCACCACCTGTCTTTCTCCATCTCTACCGGGAAAACCTGAGAATCCAATTTTTGAACCTCCCATACCACCTCCGCAACTCGAGGCCGCAATCTAAGCTACTCTTTCTGTAACGACCTCCTGAAGACCGGCTTAAAGAAGCTGTAAGCACCATTTTTTGCGCCCCTTCCCCAGGTTGCCATGGTAGCACAGGTTTCCCTACCTGTGCCGGAAAGACCTGCGGTTCTAAACCTATGGTTTGATATTAACGGGGTATTAGGACGCAAAGATTGCTGAATTGCCAAGGGGAAGGTCTGTCTAACGCATAATATTATTTATTAACTCTATAATTTTGCAAGGGGGGGCAAAGCAAATGATGAAAGCATTATCGTGGTGCTTTGTTTGGGCGCTACTTTCGGGAGTAATTTCTACTCCATTTATTTATGCATCATCCTCTTCTGATGTAACACTTCCTTCGACGGCAATAGATATTGATGAAAATCACGAGAATGAATCGCAAGAGACGCAGGCCCACGGTTTGAAACACGCACAATTCCCACACCCCTTTGCGCCGTTGGGCGTATACGGATCTCATGTTATAAAACCCGGTAAATGGCTGGTTGCTTACACCTATGGTCATATGGCTATGGATGGGAATCTGATCGGTACCGATTCCGTGAGTACGGGAACATTGCTGCGAAGGTATAATGTTGTCCCGGTGAGCATGAGTGTGGATATGAACATGGTTTGCATGCGGGGCATATCGGAGAACTTTAATCTCATGGTTATGACCCCTGTTCTTCAGAAACCATGACGATGGTAATAAGAAGAGTTAGGAAAGGTGAAGCAGGCGGGGATGACATTCGTGACGCATACGGACGGAATAGGGGACGTGCAACTTGGTGGTACTTACTGGCTACCGCTCAGCCATGCACCAGTTGGTGTTTTATGGAGCTGTCAGCATTCCTACGGGGTCCATAGAATGAAGGACAATACACCCAAAAAAGAGAACGCCAAGCTCGGTTATACAATGCAGCTGGGTTCGGGCACAGTGGATCTGAATCCTGCTCTGACTTACTCGGGCAAATGGGAAAAACTATTCTGGGGTGCGCAGCTGGCAGGTATCACGCGTTTTTATGACAATAGAAATCATTATCACTGGGGGAGCCGCTACCGGAGTAACTTAGCTGGCTTGGTTATCGGCTGGTCACGACGCGAGTATTACTCTTGTATAGCCTCGGTACGGGATGGACTGGCAGTCTTGGGGCAATGTTTACGGCTCGGACCCAGAGATGAATCCCCTATCTACACCGGGACAGGGGACCCCAATAACCGAGGCGGGACCCGTCTGGATTTTCTGCCGGGATTTAGCGTATACATCGATAAGGGAAAACTACAGGGTAACCGGCTCTTCCTCGAAGGGGGAATTCCCATATATCAATACCTGCACGGGCCACAGGGCGAAACAACCTGGATAGTGAGTGCCGGATGGAGGTTTGTTTTTTAATTCAGGTTAAGCTGAGAAATATGATCGCCCAGAATCACGAGCCATCACCGTAAGTGATCAACGTTAAGTGCGAGGACAAGCCAGGCGGGGTCCGGTTGTGGCCCTGCCCTTTTTACTTCAAGCTTATAGCAAGTCACTTGCCATTAGCAAAATTTATTAAAAATATCAATTAGTTGTTGATATGATCTGCATAGCGAAATTGACCTTTGTGGGGGGGGATATCAAATCTTGACCATTACCCTTGAGGCAAAGGTGGGCAACTGTCCCCCCTTTTCCCTGCTTCGCCTTTTTCCCTCTTACTTATCCCGGGCCTGGATGTCGCAGATCATGACCACCAGGTCGCTGCTGTTGCCGGCCGGGTCCTTGACCAGGTCTTCGAACACCGCCTTGACGGAAAACCCGGCCTTTTTGAAGGCGTTAAAGGCTCCCTGGGCCTGGAGGTGAACCTCGGCGATGAGCTTTTCCAGGCCGAATTCCCCGGCGAGTTCGACGATCTCGTTGATCAGCAGGGTGCCCAGGCCCCGGCCCTGAAAATCCTGGTCACCACCACCCGCACATTGCCGATATGGCGCTTCCACCCCACCTGGCGCATGTGGAGGGAGATATCCCCCACGATCCGGCCGTCGACTTCCGCCACCAGGGGAAAGACCCGGCGATAGTCGATGCGGTTTACCCAGCGATCAATGACGGCCGGGTCCCGCACGTCGCTGCGCAGGAAGCTCAATTCCGTGGCATCGAGACCCTGGAAGAATTTCAGCAGCATCTCCCGGTCTTCCTTCACCAAGGGCCGCAGCTTTACCCGGGTGCCGTCTTTCAGTACCCCCTCTTTTTGGTAAGCCATCCTTTCGTCCCCCTTTATGAGCAGTTAGCTGTTAGCTGTTAGCAGTTAGCCAAAAGCTAAAAACCCAAAACCCAGAAAACTAAGCTAAAAGCTAATGCTGACAGCTAACAGCTAACCGCTCCCTTCTAAGCCCCCAGGGCCAGGCGCTCCGCCAGGTAAGGCGGCAGTCCGGCGGCCAGGATGCGGCGTTGGGCCCCGCTGACATCATAGGGGGCGGACTTGAAGCGGATGGAGAAGTCTTCGTCGTCGAAGATGGCGTAAGCCGCTTCGGGGTTGCCGTCCCGGGGCTGGCCCACGCTGCCGGGGTTGATGAGATAATGTTCCTCCCGGGACAACTGCATCGTGGCGGGGGTAATCTGGCGCAGGGCGACCTTGCCCCGAATATCCCGGTACCACAGGGCCCGCCGGTGGGTGTGGCCGAAGAAGCACACCCGGAGCTCAGAGTGATTGCGCAAATCCTTGAGGACCCGTTTGCCCTGGAAGTGGTAGGCGATGTAGCTGTCGGGGTTGGCCGGGGTGCCGTGGCAGGCCAGAAATGAGCCCGGCTGCTCCCGGAGCAAGGGCAGGCCTTGGAGAAATTCCAGGAATTCCGGGCGGACCTGCTGCCGGCACCACATCAAGGCCTCATAGGCGATGATATTAAAACTTTGGGCCCGTTCCGGATCGAGCACCGCCAGGTCATGGTTCCCGGCCAGACTCCAGATGTTGCGGCCATGGAGCAGCTCCAGGCACTCGTTGGGGCTGGCATTGTAGCCCACCAGGTCGCCCAGGTTCAGGATGGCCTCTACCCCCTCCCGGTCGATCTGGGCCAAGACGCTGTCCAGGGCTTCCCTATTGCTATGAATATCAGCGATAAGTGCGAGTCGCATAAGAGAGTTCCGACTGCGGGTAGTCCGGGGAGCGCCAACTTTGCCGCAGCCCTCCCGGTACCGATTATTTTTGCTCAAATCAAGAGATATTTAAAGAGATTTTATACCATACCGACGGCAATGTAACGACAAGGGCCTCAAAAGATTGTTTATTAACCCAAAACCGTAAGGAAAACCGCAGACGTGCCCTCCGTCGGCCTTCCTTGACTTTTACGGGGATTTTGTTACGTTTTGGCCACTATGGAACCCGGCGATATTGTCGAATTCTTCGAAGATAAGCGCATTTTCTGCGGCGTCGTCCTGGAACTGAAGGGCGAGCGGCTCCATGTGCTTACCCAGACCAGCCGGGAGATGACCCTGACCCCGAAGCGGGTCCTCCACGTGGGCCCCCGCCTGCCCGTCGCCACCCTGTCCCGCCAGGAACTGTTAAAACATCTGGAAGCCACGGCCCAGCAACGTGAGGCTTTAAAGGATGCCATCAACCTGGAAGATCTCTGGGAGCTGCTGGCTCAAGAGGATCAGACCGTGTCGGTGGCAGAGATGGCCGACCTGTGGTTCGGCCAGACGACCCCCGACCAGGTGGCCGCCACCAGCCGCCGGCTCAGGGAGGACCGGTTTCTCTTCAGGCAGAAAGACGGGCTGGTCAGCCCCAATCCCCCGGAAGCGGTGGAACAGCTGAGAGAGCAGCATTTCCGGGAGCTGGAGCGCCAGCAGGAGTTGGAGGAGATCGGGGCCTGGCTCGAGAAGGTCTGGGCCGGGCAGGCGGCGGCGGCCGGACCCTGGAAAGACCGGGCCGTGGACCTGTTGCGCCAGATGGCCTTGTGGGGAGCTGATGCCCCCGACTACGTCCAGGGGAAGGCTTTCCTGGACAAGGCCCGGCTTAACCCGGCGGAGGCCCCCTTTCGCCTGCTGGTGCGGCTGGGGGTGTGGCAGGAGGATGAAGACCTGGACCTCCACCGGCTGGAGGTTCCCCTGGAATTCTCCCCGGAGGCCCTGGCCGTGGCCCGGCAGCTGGTCCAGAGTCAGCCCCCTGACCTTTATGCCTCCCAGCGGCAGGACCTGACCCACCTTAAGGTCATGACCATAGACGGGGAGCGCACCCGGGACTTCGACGACGCCCTGAGTCTGGAAGAAGTGCCGGAAGGTTGGCGCCTGGGGATTCACATCGCCGACGTCTCGGCCCACGTCCTGCCCAACACCCCCCTGGATCAGGAGGCCCAGGAACGGGGGACCTCCATTTACCTGCCGGAGCGGCGGCTGCCCATGCTGCCGGAAGAACTCTCGGAAGATACGGTGAGCCTGCTGGCCCACCAGGAACGCCTGGCCCTGAGCTTTCTGGTGACCCTGAGCGCCGACGCCGAGATCAAGGACTGGGTAATCGTACCCAGCCTGATTACGGTGGCCCGGCGCCTGACCTACCATGAGGTGGACGCGCTCCTGACCCAGGACCGGCAGCTCGCCACCCTGTCCCGTCTGACCCGCCGCCTCAAGGAACGACGCCTGGCCCGGGGCGGTTATGAGCTTAAGTTGCCCGAGGTGTGGGTTACGTTCGCCCCCCAGGGCGATATCCAGGTCGTGGTGGAAGACCAGGAGACTGCCAGCCACCAACTGGTGGGCGAAGCCATGGTGCTGGCCAATACCCTGGCATCCCAGTTCCTGGCCGAGCACGGGGTTGCGGCCATCTACCGCGGCCAACCCGACCCCCGGGAGCCCATCCAACCGGCTTCGGACAAGAGCCTGCTGGAACTCTGGCAGGACCGGCGCCGCCTGAGCCGGGTGGTGATGGACCTCACGCCGTCTCCCCACTGGGGTCTGGGCCTGCCCTGCTATACCTTTGCCACCTCCCCGATTCGCCGCTACCTGGACCTGGTGACCCACCGGCAGCTGCTGGCGGTGGTGAGCGGCCACCCGCCGGTTTACCAGCCGGAGGATCTGGAGCAGATCCTGTCCACCATTGAGCCGGCCATGCGCCGGGCCGGGCAAATGAAAAACCGGCGTCTGCGCTACTGGCTTCTGAAGCATCTGTCAACCCGGGTTGGCCAGAAGCTGGAGGCCCTGGTGCTGGATAAAACCCCCCACCGCTATCGCCTCATGCTGCCCGACATCCTGCTGGACCTCTTCATGACGGCCCCGGCCACCGTGAAGCTGTCCCCGGGAGATACCGTCCTGGTGCGCCTGGATCGCGTCAACCCCCGGGAAGACCAGATCAAGGTCTCCCTGGCCTAGCCCGGGCCAGGGGCCAGTTGACTGCCCCATTTAGGGGCGGTCATAGCTGAGACCCTACCCAGGCACCTCCCATCAAGGCAAACGTGCCATCGGGCCTCAGTTCGGCTTCTCTTGCCGTAGCGCACTTTCATTGCATCATACCGTGATTGGGCTAACCACGAAGTTTGCATCATACCTTCCCGCACGTCTGCTTTCTTCTCCCGCAATCTCTCAAGGTCTCTCCCTCCCGGGGTCCCGGAGCGCGCCAAGGCAGGAATCCACTACCCGGTTAACCGTGGTTTCGTTGACATTCCACTCCGGCGTGCTTACTAAAATTAAACCGACCCGCTCTCCGCGGCAAAATGGGGAACGGTGGTGGATGGGCCGGAACAGCCCCTGGCCGGGATGGGAGAGCCGCGGTCAACCCGGCGCGGCGGTTTCAGAACCTGGTGCGAGCCGCGGTCCCGTAACCGGGGTTCCCAGGGGTTAAATCATCAGCTCATTGAGCTGGTGGTATCGCGGCGTCTTTGGCGGGGTTAGTGAGCGCCGCCTGGATTTGCCGGGGTCGGGGCGCGACCCCATAACCTGCGTTCAGGAGGGAGAGGTCATGGTCATCTATGTAAACGAAGGCGGTTCTGATCGGCAAGAACTGATTGAGGAACTGGTAAAAGAAGGGGTGACTTTCAAAGAGTCCTCCGGCCAGACCACCCGGGAATCGAGTACGGCCGGTTGGCGGTCGGTGGCCGTGTCAGCTAATCTGCCCGAGGTTACGCCGGTCCCGCCGGATTTTTCCCAGAGTGACGGGGATGTCAGGGCTTGGCGTCTGCCTTCCGGGCGCATGATTATCACCGATCTGGCAGGCAACCTGGAGCGAATCGCTACACCCCGGCCCGCTTAGCAAGAGGGCGCCGCCAACGGCTTCACCAGGTGATAGGTCCGGCGGGCTTGCTGGGCAGTCTCTCGTGAGGTGATGAGCGGTTTTTGGCTTTCCCCGGCCGGGTCCAGGTTTGGGGGAGGCTGGACACCTTCCCGAAAAGTTCATATGCAATGGTGGCACCGGCGAGACGCCTGTGCTTGACGGGCGGGTTTAAAACCCGCCCCTACCTATGTCCCCACCGCAAAAATTCTCCGAAAATTCTGACCGCGGCCGGCTCGTCCGCGATAGCGATGCGATCTTTCCTGCCTTTAGGGAGCCCCCGGTTCACTTCCCGAAGACCCGGGCAAAAATTTCATCCACGTGGCGAAAATAGCGGCTTGAGATCGAAAATCGCCTCAATCTCCGCCGGGCTCAGGTGCTGGCTGATCTCGCGGTCGGCCTTGACCCGCTGGGCGAATTCGCCCCCGGTCTCCCAGACCTGCATGGCCGGACGCTGGACCAGCCGGTAGGCCGCGTCCCGGGCCAGGCCCTTGTCGATCAGGGCCAGCAGCAGCGACTGGGAGAAGACCAGGCCCCGGGTCAATTGGAGATTGGCGGCCATGTTCTCCGGGTAGACCTGGAGGTTTTTGAGGAGCCGGGTGAGCCGGGCCAGCATGAAATCCAGGAGCACGGTGGAATCCGGGGCGATGAGGCGCTCCACCGAGGAGTGGCTGATGTCCCGTTCGTGCCACAGGGCCACGTTTTCCAGGGCCGCCAGGGCGTTGCCCCTGAGCACCCGGGCCAGGCCGCAGAGGTTCTCCGAGAGGATCGGGTTGCGCTTGTGGGGCATGGCCGAAGAGCCCTTCTGGCCGGCGGCGAACATTTCCTCCGCTTCCCGGACCTCGGTGCGCTGCAGGTGGCGGATCTCCAGGGCCACTTTTTCCACGTTGGCGCCGATCAGGGCCAGGGTCAGAAAGTATTCGGCATGGCGGTCCCGCTGGAGGACCTGGGTGGAAATGGGCGCGGGTTTCAGTCTCAAACGATGGCAGACCCCGGCCTCCACCTCCGGGCCCAGGTGGGCGAAGGTGCCCACCGCGCCGGAAATCTTGCCCTACCGCGATGGTCTTCCGGGCCGCCACCAGGCGGATCCGCTGCCGCGTAAAATCGGCGTACCACAGGGCGAATTTCAGGCCCAGGGTGATGGGCTCGGCGTGCACCCCGTGGGTCCGCCCCACCATGGCCTGGTCTTTGAAAGCCTGGGCCTTTTCTTTCAGTACGGCCAAAAGGTCATCCAGATCGGCCAACAAGAGGTCCGCCGCCTCGGTCAGGCGCAGGCCCAGGGCGGTGTCCAGCACGTCGGAGGAGGTCAGGCCGAAGTGGAAGTAGCGGCCGTCCTCCCCCAGACCCGCGGCCACCTGGTCCACGAAGGCGGCCACGTCGTGGTGGGTCTTGGCCTCGATCTCGAGGATGCGGGCCACGTCGATTTTGGCCTTCCTGGCGGCCCGTTTCGGCACGTCCTCAGGGATGAGGCCGCACTTGGCCATGGCGGCCATGGCGGCCAGTTCCACCTTGAGCCAGCTTGAAAACTTGTTTTCGTCGGTCCAAATCCGGGCCATGACTTTACGGCTATAGCGGGTAATCATCGGCTTATTTCTTCCCTTTCTGCGGCTGATTTTGGGTGGTCTCGACCCGGGCTGCGCCCGCACCCCTGGGGACGTGGATCCGGGCTTTTCCTGAGACTTTCCCATTATATACTTTTTTTCTTCTGAGGGGAGGGGAAGGTGAGCTTACTGACCCTGGTGCAATCGGCCGTCCTTCAGCTGGTAGACCTGGTCAAACCCTTCGATCATGCGCACATCGTGAGTCACCACGATCACCGCCGACTGGTTTTCTTTGGCGATTTTCTTGAGCATTTCCATGACCTTCTTGCCGCGCACCGTGTCGAGGGAGGCGGTGGGTTCGTCAGCCAGGATCAACCGCGGGTTGTTGGCCAGGGCCCGGGCAATGGCCACCCGCTGTTGTTCACCGCCGGAGAGCAGGGCCGGCAGGTAATCGGCCCGGTCGTCAATTTCCATGTATTCCAAGAGTTCCGTGACCCGGTGCTGGGCCGCCTCGCCCTTGAGGCCCACCAAACTGAGGGGAAAGAACACATTTTGCCGGGCCGTGAGGAAGGGAATAAGATTGTGGGACTGGAAGATAAACCCCATCTTCTCCCGGCGCAGGCGGCGAATATCCACCCCGCCGGACCAGCCGTTTTTTTGAAAGATCGTCTGGCCGTCAAAGACGATTTTGCCGGCGGTGGGGTCGAGAATCAGGCTGGCGCACAAGAGCATGGTGGTCTTGCCGGAACCGCTGGGTCCCAGCAGGGCCACCAAATCCCCCGGCGACACGGAGAGGCTGATATCCTCGAGAGCCCGGACTTCCAGGCGGCCGGACCCGAAGACCTTGCTGAGGCCCTCGATCTCTAAGACTGCCATCACTGTCCCCCCAGGGCCATGGCGGGCTGGGTCTTCATGGCCTGCCAAAGACCCAAAATGCTGGCGAGGATGCCGCCGACCAGGGCCACCGCGAAGGTGAGGGCATCGTCCCCGGGGAGCAGGAAGATGGTCTTGGGGAAGAGATGGTAGGTATTATGGATGATCAGCAAACCTAATAAATAGGCGCTGACGGTTAGCAGCAGGGATTGTTCCATGACCAGCCTGACGATCACCCCATTGGGAGCGCCGATGAGTTTCATGACCGCGATGGAGCGAATCTTTTCGATGGTAAAGGTATAGATCACCAGGGAGACTATGACCACGGAGATGATGGACAAGAGGGTTCGGAATAAGAGAAGCTGTTTGGCCATCTTCGATAATTTGCCTTTCAGCATCAATTGGGTCTCTTCCGCGGTCGTGTAGGCGGAGAAATAGAGCCAGGACTCAATCTGACGGGCGATCTCGGCGCGGTCCGCCCCCGGAGCTCACCTGGACCAGGATGGCATTGATGATGTGGGTGTCCGGCTGCAGCCTGGGCAGCAATTTTTCCGCTTGCCGCCGGGGATAAGGAGGTCTGGAGGGAGAGGGCCCGCAGGGTCCGTAGCCGCTGGTTGCGGACCTCTTCGTTGTCCCGCTGATAGAGAACTTCCTGGGCATCCGGGAGAGACAGATAGACGAGGGGTTCCCCGTCCGGAGATAGAGGCTCCTTGCTCAGGCCCACAACGGTGTAGGTATGGAGACCAAGAGGCACCTTATCCCCGAGGTTGAGCCCCAATTTCCGGCAGGCGACCATCTCGTAATGGGCCTGTTGGATGCTGCGCCCCGCCACCAGTTGAATGGGGCCGCCCAACCCGCCAAAGACATCGTAGCCGACGATGCTGAAATGCTTGCTCTGGCCCCCGATCTTTCGTTCCACGGTATAGAAGATGAACGGGGAGGCCTGCTGCACGCCGGGAATGGCCCTGACGCTGTAGTGGTAAAACTCGGGCATGGTGGATTGTTCATTGAAAGGGCCGCCTCGATGGCGCTCCACCACCCAGAGGTCGGGATTGGTCGCCTGGATGACCGCGAGTCCTTCATGGATGTTGCCGCGGTAGAGGCCGTTCATGGCCAGAACGATGGTAAAGAGCAGGCCGACGCCAATTATGGTGGCGATGAACCGGCCTCGGTGCATCTTCAGATCATAGATGGCTAAGTCCATCAGTCCCCCGGCCCGGCTGGTTTGATTTCCGGGCGGATTTTCTGGCCGGGGGCTAAACCGGCGGGGTGAACGACCACCAGGTCGCCCGGTTTCAGGCCTTCCAGCACCGCGGTCTTCTTGCCGTCGTTCAGCCCCAGGGAGACTTTCTGAAAACGCACCAGGCCCTTATCGGCCACCAGGACGCCCCTGGTCCCCTGCCTGGTGAGTAATGGCGTGCAAAGGCACCGCCACCGCAGTCTGCCGGCCGGTATCGATGTCCACTTCGGCCTCTTCACCGATGACCAGGGGTTCGGGCAGTTGGGCGAATTTCACGTCCACTTCCAACTCCCGGGTGACGGTGTCAGCCTCTTTGGTTGAGGCGGACGACTTTCCCCTGAAACTTCCGCCCCGAACGCAGGTTAATCGCGGCGGGCTGTCCCTCCCGCAGTTGGGCGATCTTGGTGGCATCGATCCAGGCGGCCACCCAGATCTGGTCCAGGTCCACCATTTGAAAAATGGGGGTGCCCGGGGCGATGGTCGTGCCGATCTCCGCCTTGCGCACGGTGATCAAGCCGTCCATGGGGGCCAGGATACGCGTATAGTTGTGGAGCGCCGCGGCCGCGTGGGTTTCCGATTCCGCCTGCTTGACCGCCGCCTCCAGGGCCGTGACGGTGGCCTGGCTGGCCGCGACTTCGCTTTCCGCCACCTTCAGTTGGGCCTTGGTGGTGTCAAAGGCGGCCTTGGAGATATAGCCGGGCTTGAAGACTTCCAGGTCCCGCTGGTAATTGCTTTGGGCCAGCCCCAGGTTAGCCTGGGCCTTGACCATATCGGCCTGGGCCCGGGCCATATCGCGCTGGGCCCGGCTCTTGGCGGCCTGGGCGGCCATTTCCCGGGCATGCAATTCAATCGCATCGAGTTCAGCCAGGAGTTGGCCTTTCTTGACCCGTTCACCCTGATCGGCGAAAAGTTTTTCCAGGATCCCGGTAATCTTGGCGCTTACCGTGACCGGGACTCTGGACTGCACCGTTCCCGGTCCATGGACGGTGCCCTGGACCTCCACTTTCTTGACCGCGATTACCGGTACCGGCGGTCGATGCCAGATGAGACGGTGGGCCAGAAAAGCGAGAATGATGATGCCGATGGCAGCCGCGATTAATTTCTTGCTTCCCGGTAATTTCACGGTTTCTGCCCCCCGCTCTTGTCTGGCTGATAAGACGCCGGTTTTTCCGAGCCGATAATTTGTTTGATCCGGGCCCGGCCGATCTCGTAGGCCACGGCGTATTTGATGTAGGTGAACCGGGAACTGGTCAGGTCCACCTGGGCCTGGAGCACATCCAGGCCGATGGCCTTGCCATGCCGGTAAAGGGCCTGGGCGCTGGCATAGGCCTCTTCGTTCGTGGCCACGGTCTGCCTGGTGGTGGCCACCCCCTGGCGGGCGTTTTCCTGGTCTTTCCAGGCGCTGGTGAGGTCTACCTTGAGGCCGTTCAGCCGGTCCCGCTTTTTCTCCAGCAACTGCCGGCTCTGGGAAGAGGCCTTGGCCACCTGGGCCTTGGTCAGGCCGCCCTCGAAAAAGGGATACTCCATGAAGACCCCGGCGATCCATTCCGGCTTGGTGCCGCCCAGGTCCCGGTGCCGGACGTCGCTGCCCGCCTGCAGGCTGACTTCCGGGAAGTAGTTGCCCCGGGCGGCTTTGATCAGGGTCTGGCTCTGGGCGATCTCCAACTCGAGCCTTTTGAGTTCGGGATTGGTCTGGAGGGTTTCCTGCCACAAGGAGTTGATATCGCCGGCGGCCATAAATTTCTCGGGGAGCCGCCCCCGGATATCCACCTGCCGCGGTTCCGGCAACCCCATGGTGCGCACCAGGATTTCCCGGGCCAGGCGCACGGCGTTGTCGGCTTCCACCACCGCCTGTTCGGCCTCGGAGACCTGGGATTGGGCCCGGAACGAATCCAGGTGGGTGATCTTGCCGGATTGGAAAAAGGCATCGGTGAGCCGGGCAAACTCCTGGCGCTGCCGCAGGGCTTCCCGGGCGACCTGGAGATTTTCCTTGGCCTCGATCAGGCGGTAGAAGGCCTCGGTCACCGTATAGGCCACTTCCTCCGCGGTGCGCTGGACCTCCTGCTTCTGGGCCTGGGTACCGATTTTGGTGGCCTGGGTATTGTAATGGGTCTTTAAGCCGTCGAAGATGATCTGCTTGCCGGTAACCGCAGTTACCCCCTCCCGCTTAAACAACTCAAAGGAGGTCAGGGCCCCGCCGGAAGAAAACCGGTTGGGCGGCACCCGATCATAATAGGACGTGAGGACGAGCCTGGGGAAAAACTTGGCCCGGGCCGCCTGGTAATCCGCCACCAGTTCCCGGACCTTCTCCCGGCTGGCGCCCAAGACCGGGTTATCCTCGCGAGCCAGAGCCAGGCAGTCATCCAGGCTCAGGGCTTGATAATCCCTGGCCCCGGCCAGGACGAAGTCCGGCAACCCGGCCAGAATGAGCCAGGCCAGCGCGTAAAACAGCAGCGGCGTACTAAGCTTAAGGCGCATAGGGCACCCTCATCAAGAATCCCCTGAACCATCAATGGCCGGAGCCGACCAGTCAATTGCCGATATTTGTCAGCCCCTATCTTTATGAACACAAAAGAACGCAATTCCGGCGCGGCCCATGAAAAAATATATCACTAAAGATCAAAAAAGAGGCATGGGCAAGGCGGCAGGCTGAACCGAGACAAGCCTCAGGGGTAGCAATACCGGGGGAAAGCCAATTATCACCGGATTGGCCGGCCCGTAAGGCCCCGGTACGAGCAAGGCGGTTCTCTACGTTACTCCGGTCAGGGTCCGGCGCCGGGTCAGCCGGGTCCATCTCCCCGGTGGCAAAGCGGATCCTCTCGCCGAGTCCGACGGTCACCAGGGTCGCATTGGCGCGGTCTACTAACCGGTGGAGCCAGGGGGAGACGGTTTGCAAACGGCAATCCTCCTGACATTCCTGGAGGACCAGGGAGGTCGCCCCCATTTCAAAAGGAGCCAGGAGGTCTTCTGACTGGAGAGTCTTCAGACAATCCCACCGCACCGTGTCCGGAGCCTGGAGTTCCTCCCGGCTGGTAATCCGGCGCAAACAGGCAAAAATTATCTCCTGATGGCCTCTTCTGAGAATCTCCGTCACCTTGCGGCGCATTTCCAGGGGTTCCAGGCGCCGGATATTGATGGCGTAAGCCGGGCACTGGGAAGCGCAGAAGCCACAGGCGATACAGGTTTCCTCGGGAAACACCGCCTGACCTTCCATGTGCGGGACCAAAAAGGGGCAACACCGCACGCAGGTGAGGCATTTGATGCACTTGCGGTCGATCACCTCGGCCCCCCGGCCACAGTGGAGGCAGCGCCGGGCCTCGATCAGAGCATCTTTTTCTTCATAGACCAGTTCGGCGCTGTCAAAATCCTTCAGGCGGTCCGCCACCGGGCGCTCTTTAAGCGGGCGGCTGGGGACGCGGCAGATCCTGGAGGCCTGCTCCTCCGGCAACCTCGGGTTGGGCCGGGGACAGTCTTCCGACACGGTGAGATAACGGCCGGTGCGGAGAAAATGGTCAATGGCCCCGGCAGCCCGCCGGCCGCTGGCCGCCGCGGCCACGGCCAGGGTGGGTCCGGTAAAGATTTCCCCCGCCAGAAATATCCCGGCGCCAAACACCCCGGGGAGCGAGGTGGCCATGGTCTGCCGATCCACCCGCAATCCTGGCCCCGCCAATTCCAGCCCCTCCTGTAAGGCGGCGTCCAGCTCCGCCTCCTGGCCGATGGCAAAGATCACCGTATCCGCGGCCAGGCGCTGGGTCCGGGTCTCATCGTAGGTGGGGGCAAACCGGCCCAGGTCATCGAAGAGGGAGGTGCAGGCCATCAATTCAATGCCCTGCACCCGCCCCCCCTCGGCCTGCACCACTTTGGGGGCCCATTGGTAAATGAGGTCGATGACTTCGTCCTTGGTGCGTTCGGTTTCCACCGGCGAGGCAAAGAGCTGGTTGGGAGCTTCCAGGCAGATCATCAGCACTTCCGGGGCCCCCAGCCGTTTCACGGCCCGGGCGGCATCCATGGCCACGTTGCCGCACCCCACAACCAACACTTTCTCGCCCAGCGGCGGGGCCTGCCCCTGGGCCACCTGGCGCAAAAAGGGCAGAGCCAGATGCACCCCGGCCGCGTGCATCCCGGGAACCGGCAGGCTCCGGCCTTTTTGCAGGCCGATGGCCAGCATGATCGCCTGATAGCCCTGTTCTTTTAAGTCCTGGAGAGAAAAATCCTGCCCCCAGCTCTGGCCGGTGCGGAACACTGCTCCCAGGGCTTCCAACTCATGGAGGTCTTCCCAGACCACGGCTTTGGGGAGCCGGAACTTGGGCACCACCTGCATGGGCATGCCCCCCGGCTCCGATTCCCGCTCGAAGAGGGTCACGGGATAACCCTGGAGCAGCAGGTCCCGGGCCGCGGCCAGGCCGGCCGGGCCACTGCCCACGATGGCTACCCGCTCCGGGCGAGTCAGGGCGGCCCGCTGATAGAGGCTCCGCCGGTATTCCCGGGTGTGGTCCATGACAAAGCGCTTTAAGGCCCGAATGGCCAGGGGGCCTTCCACGTATTGCCGGCGGCAGGCATCTTCGCACGGATGGGCGCAGATATAGGCGCAGACGGAAGGAATCACATTGTTGGCCTTGATCACTTCCATGGCCTCTTCATAGCGGCCCTGGAAGATGAGGCCCACATAGCGCCTGGCATCGGTGCCCACCGGACAGGCGGCGGCGCAGGGAGGGAACAACTCTTCCGGGCTTTTGGTCTGCGTCATCTTTTCCTCCCTCAAAGTGGAAGCAAGTCTTATATCAGGGATAATAGCACATTCGGGCATTATGGAGCCAGCCGGTTCTGAGAGCCTTGGTGAATCTTGGCTGCATTCGATAAATCATTGCCTTGTTTTACCGTGAAAGTCCACCCGCAGGCGTGGCGAGCGCACCGCCCCGGCAAGAAATTTCTTGATCGGCAATGGCCCCACCGGCCCGCCGCAGTGAATGATCCGGGTCCTGAGGAGTAGGCATCCAAAAAGTCGAGGTACTGCTCCCGGGAAATTTGTGCTATCATGCCGTCGGCGAGAGAATTCGGCTTCAAGAACCGCAATCCGGGGGGGTAAACTCAAGGAGAGAGGGCCCCCAACCATTTTTGACTGCGGCGGCCCGGGGTCGTCCTTGGGGGTACGGGACCTCATCCGGCAGTAAGGGGGGCAAGGTCCCCGGCCCCAGCGCCGCGCCGGCATACCGTTGTATCCGGTGCGCCTTCCCCAGCCGCCAGACCTGATGCTACGGACAGCCTCATAAAGTGAAAGGATTAAATCATGGCCCACGACGTTTTTATCAGTTATTCCAACAAGGACAAGCTCACCGCCGACGCCGTCTGTGCCGCACTGGAGGCCAACGGCATTCGCTGCTGGATCGCGCCCCGGGACATCCTGCCCGGCAGTGACTGGGGCGAAGCCATCATTGACGCCATCCATGCCTGTCGGGCCATGCTCCTCGTTTTTTCCAGCAATTCCAACGCCTCGCCCCAGATTAAGCGCGAGGTCGAACGGTCGGTGAACGCCGGCATACCGGTAGTTCCCTTCCGCATCGAGGACGTCATGCCCTCCAAGACGCTGGAATATTTTATCAGCACCCAGCACTGGCTGGATGCCCTGACGCCCCCCATGGAACAACACCTCCATTACCTGGTCAACACGATGCGGGCGATTCTCGCCCAAAGGCCCGACGGGTCCGAGGCGGTGGTGAGGGAGCCCCAGCTCAAACCCCCGCCTGCCGCCACCGCGGTTACGCCTCCGGCGGCCGCAGCCGCGCCAGTCGAAGCCCCGGCGGCCGCAGCCCCGGCGAGCTCCGGGATGGCTGCGGCCCCCGGCGCCCCTAAACAAAAATGGCCGGTAGCCATTATCCTCCTGGTCCTGGCGCTGGCGGCGGCAACGGTGGCCGCGGTGGTCTGGCAGCGCCGGGATCGCCCGGCGACCCCTCTGGTGGCGGTAAAGGCCCCGGAAAAACCTCCCACCGCCGACCAGGTCCCAAACCCGGCGGCACCGGAGGGCAACGCCCAGACGGCTTCGAACTTGGCCAAGCAGTCCCAGGCCGCCCAGGATTTCGAACAAAAAATCGCCCTCATCGGCAAGGCCATCGACCTGTCGCCCACCGCCCCGGATAAGGCCCATTTTTATGAAATGCGGGGAGAATACTATTTTCAAAACCATGATTACGACAAAGCCATTGATGACTTGAGCAAGGCCCTGATGCTCATGCGGCCTTTTGGCGAGCTCCCCAAATATGAGATCTACGAAAAACGCGGGCTGGCTTATAGGGAGAAAGGGGAGCTGGAGAAAGCCCGGCAAGATTTTAAGGAAGCCCTCCGTGAGGATTCGCTAAAATCCCGGACGGATAAATACCAGGCATATATCGACAAGATCAACGAGCAGCTGCCGCCCTCCCCACCGCCCACGGCGGCGCTCCCGCCCGTGACGCCGACCCCTCCGGCGGCCCCCCCGGCGCCGCCCCCGCCGCCGGCGCCTCCCAGCGCCCCCGGTGTCTGGCCCTGGACCTCCGAGCGCCTGCTTACCGAATATGACCTGCAAGGTATGTCGGGGCGGGACCTGGAGCTCATGCGCAACGAGATTTACGCCAGGCACGGCTGGGTTTTTCGCCGGCCAGATCTGCGCCGGTATTTTGAGGGCCAGCCCTGGTACCGGCCCAACAGTGACGGCCTGGCCAACCGCATGGTTGAGGCGGAGTTGAGCGGCGTGGAAAGAAGAAATATCCAGATTATTCAGGGACAGGAGAGAAGGATAAGAAGATAACCTGAGCGCGGCGTCAGGTGAGGCGCCGCCCGAGGACGAAACCGATGCGAATTGCCCGCCGGCGCTGGGGGATGCTTGTTGCTCTCTTACTGTTGCTGAGCGCCCCCACCCGTTCAGTTGCTGCGGAAGTTTTGGTAAAGATCCCCCCGGGGGCCTTGCCAGCCGATTTCTTTGACCGGTTGCCCGAAGGGCTGCGCCACGATGCTGCGCTCCAGGATAGGCTGCGGGCCCTGCTCACCGGTTATGCCGGATATTGCCAGGGATTGGCGCTGGCGGAAAATAATCGCCTCTACCTGATTATGAAAGATAACGTCAGGATTCTCTATGACGACGGCAAGGTGAAGAGTTTCGAGGAAAAACTGGCTCACCCCGATCTCGAGGATATGCTGTCCCAGGTCTATCCGGCCGGAGAGTTCAAGGAGTACAAGGCGGATTACGACCCCGGCCGGTTCCGGGTCACCGCCTTCTTCAATTCCGTGTATGGCGGTACGTCCAAGCAGGTGCAGGCCAATCTCACGACGGTGAATTTTTGCGGCCAGAAAGTGCAGTTTAATGCCCGGAATGGGGCGGCTGCGGCCCTGGGCCGGGTGGGGGAAAACCTGGCGGCATTAATCAGGGGCAAACCGGAATTGCGCCAGTATCTCTTCCCCCTGGGGGGCAGCGTCAACTGGCGCAGCATCGCCGGGACCAACCGGCCCAGCCCCCACAGCTGGGGTATCGCCTTTGACCTTAATCCTCGACACGGGGCGTACTGGCGCTGGCAAAAAAACCCCACCGCGGCGTCCGTCCTCAACCTGCGGCAATCATATCCCCAAGAAATCGTCAAGATCTTTGAGGCCCAGGGCTTCATCTGGGGCGGCAAATGGTCCCATTACGATTTCATGCACTTCGAATACCGGCCGGAATTGCTGGCGAAAACGCCACCGGCTGGCCCAGCTAATACCAAAGAGCCATCAAAAGTCTTCTGATAGTCTAACTCAGGGCCCCTCTGGTTCGTCCTCCTGTCGGTTTCCTCCCGCCCGCAGCCCCACAGAGCTTTTATCGAATCAAGGCGGATGATGTGCCCCTCGCCAGCCGGTCCTTTTCCCCATTTTGGCATTATCCTGATTCCGCCCTTGCCTTCAGGCATATAAAAGGCGGAATGCCTTGAGTCTTCTCCATGGACTTCCGCCGTTCCTCTTCCAATCATAAACCTTGCTCGTTTCTTACAATTCCTTAAAGTGCGTTGGAGGGTAAATTTTCAGTCCCGATTCTTTTTTGCGTCCCGGGGTCCCGATTTAAGCAACGGTGCTTTGTTGTCGATAAGTACGGAAGATAACCCTAGCGAATATTGATTGTTTTTCCCGACACCTCCCCCTTAGACGGTTATTTTACGTCATCGCCCGGTTGGAGGCTGCCATCAACTTAGGCAGTCACGAGTTATGCTCGGAATCCGGGGGAAAAGGACTCAGGTGGCCATGTGGTGGGAGAGGCGCAACACGCCTGCCGCTTAATCCCGATAATTAAACCATTTTTGCAGAAGGAGCCTGGTCATGAAAAGAGTCCTGCTGATTTTCCTGTCGTTGGTTTTGGCCTTGGCCGCTTCGAGTGCGGTCGGTGCCGAGGATGGGTTTTATGTGATCCCCTGCATGAGAGGAAATTACGCCCCGGTTCCCAAGACCGGTCAAACGACTCCCTATGTCGCGGGAGACGACGGGACCTTGAAGATGGGCGTGGCCTGGCCTGCCCCGCGCTTTACCGACAATAGCAACGGTACCGTGACCGACAAGCTGACCGGGCTGATCTGGATGCAAGATGCCGGTGTTTTAGGCCAGCAAACTTGGGCCGACGCCATGACCACCGCCAACGGTCTGGCGGCGGCTGCTGGTGGCCTCACCGACGGCTCCCAGGCGGGTGACTGGCGTCTGCCCAACGTCCGGGAACTCCAGAGCCTGATCGATTATGGCAGATATGGTCCCGCCTTTCCGGCGAGATCCATTTACCGGTGTGCAGTCGTCACCCTACTGGTCGTCGACTACCTTTACGACATGGCGACAGCCTTGCCTGGAGCGTGTATTTCTCCGACGGCGCGGTGGTCAGCACCGGCAAAAGCGCCACCGGCTATGTATGGTGTGTGCGAGGCGGCAAATGATGCTGGCTGCTAGGGTTATTTGAGTTATTTTCCTGGAATTTTTGGGGCCGGTCATATCATGGGGGGGAGTGTTTTGCTCCGGGGCTTTTCCCTGGGGAACAGGGTATTGACAAAATCCTGGGGGTGGTGTCCGTGGCACTCATAAAACCTAAGGGGCTTATGGGACCCATCTTCGCCTTCGGGTTCCTCATCTGTGGCTGAGGGGGGGCCCTCTTTTGGGCACGGTCAGGGGGCGGGCGGCCACGGTGGGCCCAGGAGGGGCGCCGTGCCTGGGGGCTGGCCGTGGCGGGGAGTTGGTGGCACGGTGCAGGGTGTCGCAAAGCAAGGGGAGGGGGCGCTATCGGGTAGGTTCTGGCCGGCGCCCTGGCTGCCAGATAACCAGGGGATGCAACCCCTGAAAAAACTTGGTTTTAAAGAGCATGACAGTTGGCATTACGGAGCGACTAATTGGGGCGTGCCCGAAACAAATAGCGCATCAGGATTAGGACGTTGGTCTGGATCAATATTGGGATCAAAATATTGGGTTACAAAATGCCCGGTCATGGAGTTGGCGCCTAACGAATCGACTTGTAAACGCCGCCCACCCGATGATAGGATAATCTGTTTTTTGTTCGAAATTGTTTTGGACTACCGGCACAAGACAGGTCGAGCCTTGGGTGATATAGTCCGTCAAGGTAGCTTTCGTACCCGGCACCATATAAATCTGGCTTCCGCCTGCCAAAATCGGCGGGCTTGGCAGTCTGTGGGGCATCGATCCTGACCGACGGGACGCTGTTACCTCCATCCAGATTAAACCACCCGGCCAGCCCTTTATTGCTCTGGATCTTGATATCTTGTTCGGTTGCGTCTACTACCGTAGTTCCGCCAACATTATTATATACCACGTCCCAGGCGACCGCGAGTGGAGGGAGGCCGGTGATACCATATTTTTCAGGGAGAATGGCGATTGCTGTAGCACTCACGGTTCTGGGATTGGTGACCCCAACTATCGGTGCGAAGGACAAGGTGACCTGTCTACTTACCGTCACTTTTATTGCCGGCTGAGGCAGTTCAGTGTCGGTGGGGGCGAACATAGGGTAGTGTTTGGGCATAACCTGCTGGTAGGTTTAACTTCCAGTATCCATATTCGACAATGCCATCGGTATCGGTAAATTGAAGGTTATCAGCTTTATTAGCCGGATTACTGATCATGGCGTGGGCCTTAGCCACTCCACTCGCCCAGGCTGGCGTTTGAGGCACAGAACCGGTGTAGGGAACCAAACCGGTCACCCCGGCCAAGGCCGCGGCATCCGCGGTCCGCTGCAACTCGGCCCTCACCATTACCATATGGCCGACATCGAAGGCCAGGGCCACGAACCCGCAAAGAACTGAGAGCGTGAGGGCGAAAAAAATAGCCGTCGCACCTGATTCGTCACGGGCCAGAGTCAACTTTTGCTTGGTTCTCATGGTATTGAACGCTCCAGGTTCATAGCGGTAGTTGCGGTCAGTGTCTGGGGGTTGGTAAATCCCGGGAACTCAAAGAATGTAAAGGCCCCAAGTACCCACCAATGCTTAAGCGCGGTGACCGTAACCGTGGCAATTCTTATTGGGAACCGCACCGGCACAAGTGGTATTAACGGTTAGGGTGTCAAAATTGAAGGCGTTATAGTTCAGCCCGCCGGGGGCCGGTGGGGGTTTTTTTACGTAGTTAGAGACTGCGGTGGGATTGGGGTCAGCGTTGGTCCCGGTATACTTCGCGGCATAACGGGCCCCTTCACGGCTGGCGTTGGTGATGAGATGTTGCATGTAGAACCTGTGTCCTAAATCCATAGCCCCCAGCACTAAGAAAACCAATATAGGCAGAATTAAAGCAAACTCCACCGCCGCGGCCCCTTCCTCACCGCGACCCCGTCTCAGCAACTGGCGCAACCTGATCAACACTGGTGATAGCCCTCCCTGTGGGGTCAATCTTGCCGTGGGATCACGACTCGCTGGCCATAACCCGAATCCCTTTGGCGCGGGCCATCCCTGGCCTGTCTCCGGAAAGCCGGCCCCTTATAATCTTCTTATCGGCACAACTGGCGATTCCCCCAATTTTTCTTATCATAGTGGGGGCCCCGGGGCGGGCTTTAGGAGATTGGCGGTGAATGGATGACTCCCTGGTTTCACCTTGACAAACTGGCCAAATTTATTAATGATTACCCCCATTCCGGTCGTCAGGCGGTAAAAGCACGGCCTCAGGGTTCCAGGGGCGGTCCGGGGCCCGATAGTGGTTGGGGCGGGGACCTCGGCAGGCTGGGGGTGGACCACAACCCCACGCTAACCCTTGTGGTTTTAGTCCGGTGGCAGGGTAGGGCGGCAGGGGGCGGGGGGCAAGGCTGACCTCCCGAACTTGCCTGGCCTTCATAGTTTTCCGGGTGTCACTGGGTTTGTGAGGCCGGACTGGTGCAGACGGGAAGACTGGTGGCAGGCACTCCAACCCTCAGAGGCCCGGCCGGCGGCAGAAAGCTTGTAAAGGACCGGGAGAGAGTGGTATCATAGCCGCATGGAAGATGGCTTTACCCACAAGGAACAGGTGGCAGGGGGGTTTCTCCTGGTGTTGATCATCTTCACCGTGGTGACCTTGCTGGTGATCGCCCAGGGCAAAGGCTGGTTCCAACGCCAGAACACCTACCTGATAAAATTCCGGCAGGGCTACAACCTGCACCAGGGCTCCCTGGTCAAGATGTTCAATGCCGAGGTCGGCAAGGTCGCCATGCTGGGCATCACGCAGACCACGGGGCAACCCCAGGTGGAGGTCACCCTCAAGGTCAACGAGGAATACGCCAATCTTATCCGCCAGGATTCCGTGGCGGAAGTGGTGAGCCCCACCCTCATCGGCAGTGAGTATGTCGAAATCAGCCCCGGCACTTCCGGCTACCCCAAGATCGAACCCTATGGCACCATCCCCTCCCGGGAGCGCAAGTCCGTGACGGAACACCTGGCGGAACTGGCCAGCGAGGAGAATATTCAGAAAGTCAAAGCCATGCTGGGGCATCTGGCCCAGTTCAGCGAGGATCTGAGAAATGACGAAAAAATTCTCCAGGCGGCGTTGAAGCATATCGACGAGGTGTTTCTGGACCTCGCGGAGGGCAAAGGGACTTTGGGGATGCTGGTCATGCAAAAGGATTTGTATAACCGGATGAACCAGGCGATTGACCACATGGACAAGTTCCTGGTAGAGGCCAAAATCCTTATGGTAGATTTCAAGCCCACGGCCAGCAACCTGGGAGTTTTTACCAAATCCATCAACCAGGAGATCGAGCCCTTGAAGGCCATCGTGGCGAACATCAAGGCCGGCAGCGAGGAATTGCCCGACTTGATGGAGGCGGCCACCGGCACGGCCCGGAGCGCCAAGCAAACCATGGACGCCATCAAGGCCAATCCGTTGATCCGCATGACTGCCCCCGCGGGGGCCAAGAGCCAAACCATCCATGTGGCGCCGCGCACCCTTCCTTAGCTCCTGGGCCCGGCTCGGGCTGGTGGCCCTGCTGGTGGCCGGCTGCGGCGCCAAACCGGACCCGTACGGGCAGCAGGTGCAGCGCATCGATGAGGTCTCGATCGCGGGGGAGGAATTATATTCCCGGGGGGATCTGAAGCGGGCCTCCCGAAATTTCTCCCGGGCCCTGACCATGAGCCGGTCGGTGGATTACCTCCCGGGGGAGGCGCAGCAGCTCAACAACCTGGGGGCCGTGGCCCTGGAGGAGGGGGATTATCCCAAGGCCGGGGACTACTTTACCCAGGCCTACAACCTGAACCAGGAACGGCAGCAGTTCGCGGCGGCCAGCATCAACCAGGCCAACCTGGCCACCGTGGCCGCCAAGCAGGGCAAGCCCGGGGAAGCCTCCCAGCACCTGCTGGCGGCCCAGGACGCGGCCCGGCAGTCCCGGTCCCCTCAGGCGTTAGGGCGGGTCTACCTCCAGTGGGCCAGTTTTTATCTGGACCAGAATGATCCGGCCTCGGCCCAGGTTTTTCTCACCCGGGCCCAACCCCTGGCCACCACTCCGGAACTCAAGGGCACCCTCTTGCATCATCGCGGCCGGCTCTCCCTGGCCCGGGGGGACACCAGCCAGGCCCTGGAGATGTTCGGCCAGGCCCTCAAGATCGACCGGTCCATCCTGGACCGGGCCGCCATGGCCGCGGACCTGTCCCGCCTGGGGGAAGTGTATCAGACCCGGGGGGATCTGCCCCAGGCCTGGGACAACTATGTCCGGGCCTTCGACGTCTACGCCGGCCTGGGGAAAAAAGCCCAGTTATCCAAGTGTCTTAAACGGCTCCAGGAAGTCAACCGACAGGGCCAACTGGGCCACTCCCTGGAACGATTCGAGAAACAAGCCAACCCCAAGCCTTCCTGATTTTTCCGATATGATTTCCCGATACGAGGTGGCTCTTCCCCTGGTTCCCAAGTAAAACTCAGGAACCAAGGCAACGGAGTCGAAGATTAATAGTTCATAGGGGAAACTCATTAGAAAGCATATTTCAGGCCGACGTTTACCCCCATGTTGGAGCTTTTGTCCCGTCCAACTTCGGCGGTATAGCCGGCGTGGGCCACGAAATTTTTGGTGATTCTCGCCGGGAGATCGAAACTCACCACCGCAAAGTTCTGGCCGATTTTTTCGGTGCGGAAGTTTAGGGCGGGGCTGCCCTGCGCCAGGCTGGCATTGAGGCCGCGGGTGTTATCCGAAAACTCATGCTGCCAGACCACCGAGAGTTGCGGCTTCACGGCGACGCTGCCGACCGTGGCTCTGTAGGACGCCCGCGCCCCGACCCCGGTTTGCAGCGAATCGGCGCTCTGACTGCCCACCTTGAGATTCAGGGCCCCGGCGTTGCTCTCGGTGAAGCCGGCGGTGGTCTGGGTAGCATATTGCAGCGTCACCGTGGGGCCGAGGATGGCATTCCCTACGGTGAAGTCATACCCGGTCTCCCCGCCTGCCTGGAACTGGTTGCCGGTAGTGTTGGCCTGGGCGATGCGGTTAATCGTGCCGAAGGCGACGTTTCTCTCCATATCGTAGTTGCTGAAGGTATAGCCCAAGGCGCCGTTTACATAGAAGCCCTTCACGAAATAGGCGGAGTAGGCGTTGAAGGGAATAAAGTTGGCGTTGATGTCGCCTCCGGTTCCCCCAACCCCGGTAAGGTCTCTGCTGTACCCGGCATTGACGCCTACCAGCCAGTTGTCCATGACCCAGTAATCCGCTCCCAGAGTAAACCCAAAGTTCTTGTAGTGGTAACCCGCCTGACCGGTTGTGGTGCTCAGGCTGCCCCAGTTGGCCATGGGCTCGAGGTAGATCCCCCAGCGGTGTTCCGGTCCCATACGAATTAACGGGTTGCCGGCATCCGAGAGGGTCAGGTTGCTGGCGGCCAACAGCATCTTCGTGCTATTTTCATAACCGAAGTTGAAGCCCCGCATGAACCCGCCGCCGCCGGTGCTGACCACATTGCTGCCGAGTTCTGCCTCCCACCGCTGCCTGGCCAGGCGGTTTTGCAGATACTGAAACTGCAAGTGGGTGATAGGAAAGCCCAGGGTCGGCAGAAACGCATATTTCTGGGGAGAAATCTCATCGTAGGCGCTCCTCACCGCCTGATTGGTAGTCAGGGAGTTGATGGCTTCGAAAACCGTGAACAGGTCTCCCGAGGTGGTGGAGGGCGCCAAGGCATCCAGCATACTGGCCACGGACTGCTGATTGTGCGATAGGCCGAGGTCCGCCGGGCTGTAGTTGCCCACCACTTTCAGGTCAACGGCAAGGGGGTCATAAAGCGCCCGCCAGAACAGGGTCGGGCTGATCCGCGGGTCGGCAATCTGGGCGAAGGTGCCCGTCACGCCGCCAGTAGTGGAGATGACCCCGGGAAATACCTGGTTCATTGGCGGGATATACCCTCCCAGCAATCTCGGGGCTATCGTCGAGCCGGTAATGATGGCGGCGCCGGGTACGCCGATGACGTTCACCTTATCGTAGCTCGCGGGTGATGCCACTTCCACCGCCAGGGCGGCGCCGGGAGCATTATTGAACGGCCCATTCACGATGGTTATGGTGCCGGGGGAATTACCGGGGTTGAGGGTGCCAAGGTTGGTCACCATACCGTTTATGATCCCGGCGCCGTTGAGGAAGGCGCCGGCGCCATTGGTAAAGTCGCCGGTAATGGTGCCGTTCACGGTCGCGGTGCCCGAGTTTATAAAGCCCAATGCCCCTAAGCCCACAATCATGGTGCTGGGAGCGGCTGAGGTAAAAGTGCCGCCCACGGGCACCGTAAGGCCCCCGGGAGCAAGATATATGCTGCCTGGGCCCATATTAAAGACGCTGGCGCCGGCCATGGTAACCGCAGTCGGTAGTAAGGAAGCCAGGTTGGTGCTGTTGAGATTAAAGGTACCGCCGCTGTTAAGGTGAACCGATCCACCCAAAGCCCCGATAGGACCGATGAGGTTGACGGTGCCCGCATCCACGCTGACCGTGCCGGTATAAGTACCGAGACTGTTACCGGACAGGATCAGAGTGCCGGGGCCGGTCTTGGTAAAATCGTTGGCGGCGGTTATGGTGCCCTGGAATTCAGTGGTATTGTTAACCATGATGTTGGGATTAGGAACGGCAATCGACACATTGGTAAGGGGGCTGAAGGTCAGGTTTTGGTTGAACAGGCTGTTTCCCAAGATGACATCAGGGCTATTAATAACTACTAGAGGGTTCACCAACGTGCGGGCCGCGCCGTTGGCCGCCAGGGTGCCTGGGCCGAGAATATTCAGGACGCCGTTGCCGAAGGCCCCGTCATGAGCGGCCACCAGGGTGCCACCGCCGAGGAGGTTTGTGGGGCCGGTATAGGTGTTGGCCCCGGACAGGATCAGGGGGCCGGCGCCAGCATTCTCGGTGACGCCGCCGGCGCCGCTGATGACTCCCGACAGGGTGTTGGCGCCGGCGCCTTTGTTGGTGAGGTTAAAGGCCCCAAGGTATTGTATAGTGCCGGTAAGGGTGAGGTTATCCCCGACGCCGCCGCCCAGGGAAAAATTGCCGCCCACCGTAACGGGGTTGCTCACGGTCTGGGTGCCGCTGGCTTGCAGGGTGCCGCTGGTGATGTTCAGAGTACCCGTGCCGAAGGGGCCAAAGCCTGCGCCCGAGCTGCTGCCGGCCGCCAGGGTGCCGCCACCGAGGAAGGTGCCGAGGCCATAGGTGTTGGCCCCGGACAGGGTCAGGGTGCCGGTGCCGGCCTTGCTTAGATTCCCGATGCCTTCGATGGTCCCGGAGACTGTCGTGGAGGTGTTGTCGACCCCTGTGAACAGGGCGGTGCCCGTAAGGTTAAAAAGGCCCGACCCGGCGATGGAGCCAGCGATCTGGGCTCCCGGGGCAAAGGTCATCGTGCCATCGTTGACATAGGCCGCCAGCCCCGGCATATTAGGAGAGGGGGGCAGGAAAGTGAGACTGGCGCCACTGGCGATGTTGAAGGTCGCCAGTCCGGGAAGAGGAGTGATCACCCCCTGCCCATTGAAAATGAGGTTGCCGCCGTTCACATTGATGGTGTAAGGAGTGGCGAGGGTGTTGAGGAAATTAAATCTAAGCAGGGGATTAGGAGGACTCGCATTGATGTTGACGATGTATGAGGTCACTCCCGGGCCCGGAAAGGAGGCAAATTCTCCCGGGAAGCCCCCGGGGGCAGACGCCGGTGGGCCGTTCCAGTTATTTACATTGCTGTAGACAGTGCCCGCTTGGCTGCCGTTCCAGATAGCGCTGGTCGCCCCGGCCCCCTGGGGCAGCGTCAGCAGGCAAACGGCCAGGGCCAGCGACGCCAGGATGAGGCATCTGACCCCCCGGCTTATGCCCGCCCCACTTTCCCCACGTAACTTCTTGCCATCAATCATTTTCTCCCCCACTTTTTATTTTCCGGTTCGGCTTGCGGGTCCAGGTCACTTCTCCCGCCAGACCACCACCAGGCCCAGGCAGAGCCAGAAGGCTTCCCGGATGCGCCGGAGGATGCTGAAGGCCGCGCCCAGATCGAAGCCCAGGTTGAAGCCCAGGGCTAACAGGATGTTACCGCCTTCCTGCACCCCTATGGCCGCGGGGATGAAAAACCCCAGGGCCGTGAAGAGCATGGCCAGGGCATCCAGGCAGACCGCCAGGCCCCAGCTGATGGGGTGGCCCAGGAGCCAGAAAATCAAGAAGACTTCTACTGAATGGAGCAGCCAGCTGAGGAAAAACAGGGAGAAGGCCAGCAAGGCCCGGTAGGGATATTGCCGGTAAAACTGGGACATGGCCGTGTCCAGGCCTTCTAAAAAGCCCTCCTGATCCCTGAGGAAGTGGGGCAGCCAGCCGCGCCGGGAGAGGAAGCGGAAGCTGTTGCCAAAGGGCTCCCGCCGTTGCACGACGACGAAAATAATGCCGACGGCCGCCAGACCCAGGGCCGCCAGGCATAAGAACAGCATATGCTTGGCCGCCTCGGGCAAATAGACGGGGGCCAGGGCCAGCCCGGCAAAGATATACAGGACCAGGCTCAGGACCAGGATGCCCTTCATGATCACCACCGAAGCGCTGGCCACCTCGAGGGGCACGCCGTCGGCCTGAAGGCGGGTGGCCTTAAAAGGCTCGCCCCCGAGGCTGGCGGTGGGAGTGAGCTGGTTCAGGGCTTCCCCCCCGAGACGCAGCCAGAAGAGGCGGCCCACCGTGGTTTTGGCCGGCGGGTTCACCAGGATATACTTCCAGGACCAGGCCTCCAGCCAGTTGACCACGCCGTAGGGCAGCAGGAGCAGCGGCCAATACCATCCTACCTGCCAGAGATAATGCCCCAGGGTATCCCAGCCCACCTCGTTGAGAATCCAAACGAAGAAAATCGAGGCGATCAGCAGCAGAATAAGATTGACGAGGCGCAACCACGCATCCTTCTCGCCCGGGGGCGGCGGAGTTCAGGCCGGGTACTGGCCGTTATCCAAAGATAATATCAGAGTGCGGCGGATCAAGGAAGGGGGTCTGTTCCCGGCTCTTCGGCGACCATTTTGGGGGTACGGCGCATGAGGAAGACCAGGGGCAGCAGGCAGAGGAAGACGATGGTGAAAAACCAGTAATCGTCGCAGAAGGCCAGCATCCTGGCCTGGCGCAGCACTTCCTGGTAGAGCCCGGCCATGGCCTGGGGGGCATTCCACCACTGCCAGTTGGTCCCCAAATCCGGCAAGGCCTGGGACAGGCGGTGCTGCCAGTCGATGAACGGCTGGGCCAGGGGGGTGAGGTGCTCCACCAGGCGGCCCTGATGGAACTGGCTCCGCCGGGCCAGGAGGGTGGTGGCCGTGGCGATGCCGAAGGAGCCCCCCAGGTTGCGCATCAGGTTGAAGATGCCGGTGGCGTTGCCCATTTTCTCCTGGGAGATGCGGGACATGGTGAGGGTGGTGAGGGATACGAAGGTGGCCCCCAGGCCAAACCCCTGGACGAACCGGGGCCACCAGGCGTGGTAAAAATCAATGGTGGTGGTGTAGCCGCTCATGAGATAAACCGCGTAGGCGTTGAGTAACAGGCCCACAAAGATTATTTTGCGGCTGTCCACCACCATGGTCAGCCGGCCCACCACCGGCATGATCATCAGGGAGCCGATGCCCCCGAAGGCCAGGGCCCAGCCCGCCAGGGTGGCGTCGTAGCCCATGAGGGTCTGGAGGAACAGGGGCAGGAGCATGATGCTGCCATAGAGGACAAACCCGAAAAAGAACATGATGGTCACCCCGGAGGCGTAGTTCCGCTCCTTGAAGAGCCGGAGGTCCACCACCGGGTGCCGGGTTTTGAGCTCATGATAGATCAGGACCGCTAAACCCACCACCGCGATGATGGCCAGGCGGGTGATGAAGGCGGAAGAGAACCAGTCGTCCCGCTCCCCTTTGTCCAGCACCACCTGGAGGGCTCCCAGGCCCACGATCAGGAGCCCCAGCCCCCAGTAGTCGATGCTGCCGGCCCGCTGGCGCCGGATGTAATCCGGGTCGAAGATGAACAGCCAGGTGAGAATCAGGGACAACAGGCCGATGGGCAGGTTGATGTAGAAGGCCCAGCGCCAGGTGAGGTTGTCGGTGACCCAGCCCCCCATGACCGGCCCGACAATGGGGGCGATGATCACGCCGATGCCCCAGATGGCCATGGCCATGCCCCGCTCCTGCACCGGGAAGGTTTCCAGGAGAATCGCCTGGGAGATGGGCTGGAGCGCCCCGCCGCCGACGCCCTGGATGATGCGGAAGACGATGAGCATCCCCAAACTGGTGGCCATGCCGCACAACATGGAACTGACGGTGAACAGGGCGATGCAGAGAATCAGAAAGCGCTTGCGGCCGAAGAGGGCCGCCAGCCAGCCGGTGATGGGCAGGATGATGGCGTTGGAGACCAGATAGGCCGTCAGGATCCAGGTGGTCTCGTCCTCCGAGGAGGCCAGGCTGCCGGCGATATGGGGCAGGGCCACGTTGACCACCGTGGTGTCGACGATCTCCATGAAGGTGCCGGCCATCACCGCGAAGGTGACCAGCCATTTGTTGACCGCCACCGGGGAGCCGTTGTCAGGAGTGGTCATCTCGGGTTCTTGCTTCGAAGGGTTCAAGGTTCAAAGTTCAAGGTTGGAGCGGCAACCGGAAATGCAGGGTACGCACTGCGCAGCATCGCACCGAAATTAAGCGCCTCGATCACGGCAGGCCCGGGGGCCGCCTGGTTTATTTATGAGACAACTGCCCCTCGGCCGGCCCCAAGAGACGTTTGCCGGTGCGCTCCCGGGTGTCGACGATAACCTCGGTGGACATCCCCAGGCGCAGGGGGCGGTTGGCGGGGAAAGGCGCAATCAGCGTGATTTTTACCGGAACACGCTGGACCACCTTCACCCAGTTGCCGGTGGCGTTCTCCGGGGGCAGAAGCGAAAAGGCCGAGCCGGTGCCGGCCATGATGGAATCCACCTTGCCGTTAAATTCGACCTCGGGGTAGGCGTCCACCCGGACCTTGGCGGGCTGGCCGATATACATATGGGTGAGTTCCGTCTCTTTGTAGTTCGCCTGGATCCAGAGCTGTGATGTGTTTAATGGCACGAGCATCATCAAGGGCTGGCCCGTCTTGACCCAGTTGCCCACTTCCACCTGCCGCCTGGTGATGTAGCCCTCGATCTGGGCGGTGATCTTGGTATAGCCCCGGTCAAGGCGGGCCTGCTCCAGTCGGGCTTTGGCTTCCTTGATGGCCGGCTGCTCGTCCAGGGGGATGTCGGTGGAGCCGCCGATGGCGGCCAGGGCTTCCTTGAGTTCCCGCTGGGCCTTGTTCAACTCCGCCTGGTTGACCCGATAGCGGGTTTCCACCTGGTCCAGGGTCTGTTTGGGGATGGTGCGGCGTTCAAACAGGCTGGTATAGCGACTCTTATCGAGGCCGGCCATCTTTAAATTGGCTTCCGCCTGGGGTATCCGGGTCTTGGCGGTGGAGACTCGGACGTAGGCCTGGGCCAGTTCCTGGCGGAGACGGCCCAGGTTGCCCTCGGCCCTGGCCACCGCGGTGTCATAGTCCTGAGGTTCCAGGGTCACCAGGATCTGGCCGGGAGTGACGTGCTGGTTGTTGTCCACCAGGATTTTGGCCACCCGCCCCTCCACCCGGGCCGAAATGACCCCCATATAGCCGGCCACGTAGGCGTCGTCGGTGCTGACGAAAATGTGGATGTGCCTCCAGTAGGCGATCCCGGCCCCGACCATGAGGAGGACCAGGAGGCCAATGCCGATGCGGACGAGAAGTTTACGGAACATGGTGTGGCTGGCTCTCCTGGGGGAGAAGTTCATTGATGCCGCCGATGGCCCAGAGCATCTGGGCCTTGGCCATCTGGTGGTCGTACACCGCGGTCCAGTAATTGACCCGGGTCCGGGTCAAAAGCGTATCGGCGTCAATGACGTCGGTGGCGGTCCCGACGCTTTCTTTATAGCGCTCTTCGTTGAGGCGCAGATTTTCCTCGCCCTGGGTCACCGCGGTTTCCGTGGTCCTGATCCGGTCCACGGTCTCCTTGATCTTCAGGTAGGCGGTCTGGACATCCAGTTGAACCTGCTCATTCATATCCTTGTGCTGCTCCTGGAGTTGCTGCACCTTGAGCTTGGCCTGGGAGACCGCAGCCTTGGTGTCCAAACCGGAAAAGATGTTCCAGTTCATGGCAAAGATGGCGAACCACTGGTGATTGTGGAGCAGGCTATCGTTTACCTGATAGTAATGCCCGGCCTGGACGCCAAACTGGGGAAAGAACTGGGCCCGGGTCTCGGTCACCACCTTTTCCTGTTCATGGATACGCTCCTGGGAGGCCTTGAGATCGGCGCGGCGCTTCAAGGCGACGTCCGTGGCCTCTCCCAGGGCCCAGGTTTTGAGGTCGACCTTCTCATCCTTCAGGACCGTGGGGGCGGTCACGGGCAGCATCAAGGCCTTGTTCAGCGTCGACCGGATGTCGATAAAATCGGTTTGGGCCACGATCAGGTTCTGCTGGGCGTCGGCCAGGGAGACCTTGGCCTGGAGGACGTCGTTCATGGTCACGATGCCAAATTGGTACTGGTCCTGGGCAATGCGGAGATGCTCCTTGAGGTCAAGGACATTCTGCTTGGCCACTTCCACCATTTTCTTGGCCCGGAGGGTTTTGAAGTAACCCTGGGCCACGGTGAGAAAGACGTTGTCCCGGGTCTGGGAGGTGTCCAGAAGACTGGCCTGATGTCCCTTGATGGCCGCCATATATTTGGACGGGGTGCCCCAGAAGTCGAAGAGCAACTGGTTCACGGAGGTCTGGCTGCTCCAGTAGTTCCGGTTGGTCTGGGGAAAGCCGCCACCGCCCATACCCGGTAAGCCGCCAGAGAATTTAAACTTCAGCGAATCATCGTATATGGTCTGGCTTACCTGGGTTTTGACCTGGGGCAGCAGCCCGGACCGGGCCCGCACCACCTGCTCGCCGGCGATAAGGGCCTGGAGGCGGCTGATCTGCAAATTGGGGTTGGCCTTCCAGGCCAGGCGCAGGGCTTCCTTCAAATCCAGGTGGGTCGCCGGTGGTTCGGCGGCCCGGCCCGGCAAGACTGTCGCACTCCACAGGATCAGGAAAAATCCGAGCCCGAGCCTTAAGTTTCTGGCCGTCATCGCGCCGCTTCCTCCGCTAACGATTGCTTTTCCCGGATCAAACCGGAGGAGAGTAGGGTAAGAATAACCGGTAAGGCCTCCTGGGCCGCGTTGGCCTGCCCTTCGGCCTTCTGATAGTAGCCGGTGGCCCGGACCAGCCCCCGGATCAAGAAGGTGAGGAGGCGGGGATTGGCGGGAATAAACTGGCCGGCGGCAATACCTTCGGCAAACAGGCTCGTCACCAGGGAGACAAATTTCTCTTCCAATTCCTGGTAGTGGCGCCAGAATCCTTCCCGGGAGGCCTGCTTCCCCCGGAGCAATTCCCGGGCGTAAATGGGAAACAACAGCGGCTCCCGGTTGAGATATTCCAGGAGGACCGACACCATGCGGATCAACTTCTCCGAGGGCGTCCCGAGGGCCACCAGAGAGGCCTCCAGGTCCTGGAGAATATTTTCCCCCACCTGGGTGAGGAGGGCCTGGATCAGATCGTCTTTGCTCTGGAAATAGAGATACACCGTGCCCTTGGCTACCCCGGCGGCCGCGGCGATCTCCTCCATGGTCACGGCTTCCAGGCCGCGCTGGTCCAACAACTGCCGGGCCGCGGCCAGGATCTCCCGGGTGCGGAAGGCGGTGACAATTTCCTTCTTGGTGGCTTTGGGGGATGCTGGCATTGCTCCAAAGTTCTCTGAGGCGCGCCCCGGACCGGCGGGGCATATTCCCCACAATCTTCCTAAACAGTTAACGCCAAGTCTGCCATAATGACTCTTAGGTCATTGAAATGACTGTTAAGTCAATAATCGGTTTTAGCGGCCTTGTCAAGAAAAACTTGCAAACTCACATGGCCCTGTTTAGACTAGGAAATATCTAGAGGGGTGAGAGGAGGCGATCATGCACCGTCGTGATTTCGTCAGATATATGGCGGCGTTAGGACTGGTAAGCGGGGCTGGCCGGCTGGTGTTGCCGGAGGAAGTCTGGGCCATGGCCCCTTTGGTAACGCCTCAACCCCTCGTGGCCAAAGCCCAGGGCACCAATTATGCCCAGATGGTGGGAGATGCCATCCAGGCCCTGGGGGGCATGAAAAAGTTCGTCAATGCCGGGGAAGTGGTGGTGGTCAAGCCCAACATGGCCTGGGACCGGCCCCCGGAGATGGCGGCCAACGCCAACCCGGCGGTGGTGCGCCAGGTGGTGGAACTGTGCCTCCAGGCCGGGGCCAAGCAGGTGAAGGTCCTGGACTATACCTGCGACGACGCCCGGAAGGCTTACGCGGCTTCCGGGATTCAGGCCGCCGTGGAAGGCATCAAAGATCCCCGGGCCGTGGTTAAGTTTGTGGATGAACGAGGTTTCGTGGAGGTCCGGATCGAGAAGGCCAGGGCCTTGAAGAAATGGTCTTTTTATAAAGATATTTTGGAGGCGGACCGCTTCATCAATATCCCGGTGGCCAAGCAGCACTCCGAGGCCCGCCTCACCATGTGCCTGAAGAACATGATGGGGGCCATCGGCCCCTGGCGGGGCCGCATCCACGTGGGCCTGCACCAGAATATCGCCGACATGAACCTGATTCTGCGCCCCGACCTCCACGTCCTGGACGCCACCCGCATTCTGCTCCGCAACGGCCCTAAGGGCGGCCGCCTCGAAGACGTGGCCGTGAAAAACCTGGTGTTCGCCGGCACCGACCCCGTGGCCCTGGACGCCCTGGGCACCGAACTATTTGGCCTGAAACCCGCGGATATCGGCTATATCACCAGGGCTCACCAGGCCGGCCGGGGTGAAATGGACCTGAGCAAGATCAAGATCCTGTAGCCGGAGGCTTGAGGGCAAAGACCCAGCTAATCTTCTTATCTAGAGGGGCATGATGCAGGGGCGGTGCAGCCAAAGCCCCGGTGAGATTTCTGGGATAATTATCGGGAATGGCAAGGGTTCATGTTGTTGTGACCCAGGCTCCAAGGACCTTATTCTACCCGTCCCCCCCTTTCCCGAGGGGGGAACCGGGAGCGATTGCTTAAAAGTCCCCTTTTGGAAAAGGGGATTGAGGGGGAGCAAAAATTAGCCATCGGCAAGCATTTTTGCCAACCGCTCTAAATCTCTGTACCTGACCATGCCCTAACTCTAAAAAAATCAATGGACAAAACCTATCTCTCCTTAACCGGCCGCACCTGGGTGCGCCTTCGCCGGGTCACCCAGATCCTCTGCCTGGCGCTATTTGTGTGGCTCTTTCTGAAAGCCGAATTCGCCGGGCCAGGAAAACCTGGCCTGGCCGGTGGACCTGTTCTTTCGCTTCGACCCCCTGATCCTGGCGGCCCAACTGCTGACCTTCAGCCCCCTGGTGGCCGGGCTCTTTTGGTCCCTGGTCATGGTGGCCGCAACCTTCGTCCTGGGCCGGTTTTTCTGCGGCTGGGTCTGTCCCCTGGGCACGACCCTGGACGGGGCCCGGCGGCTGCTGTTTACGGCGCGGCCGGATCGCGGCGTGGCGGCCCGGTGGCGCCGGGGCAAGTATTACCTGCTGGTGGGCCTGCTGGCGGGGTCCCTCTTTTCTTTAAATCTGGTGGGGCTGTTCGACCCCCTGTCCCTGCTCTACCGTACCCTGGCCATCGTCTTTTACCCCGCCTTCGGCTACGGGGTGGAAAAGGCCGGGCTCACCCTGTACCGCCTGGGGCCGCCCTTCACTTACGTGAGCGAACCGATCTATCAATTCTTCAAGGCCACGGTGCTGCCTTTCCGGCCCCTGGTCTACCTGCTGCCCGTTTTCACCCTGGTGCTCTTTGCCCTGGTGGCGGCGGCGGAACGCCTCGACCGGCGCTTCTGGTGCCGGGCCCTCTGTCCCCTGGGGGCCCTTTACGGGCTCATGGCCCGCTTCTCCCGGCTCAGGCGGCGGCCCGGGGCCATCTGCCCTGACTGCGGCGACTGCACCCAGGTGTGTAAGATGGCCGCCTTTGCCCCGGGGAAACCGGCCCGCCACTCCACGTCCGAATGCCAGCTCTGCCTCCGCTGCCTGGAGGCCTGCCAGAAAGAGGACCGGGTGAGCTTTGTCTGGGCTGCCAAGGCGCCCCGGGCCCCCCTGAACCTGGGGAGGCGCCAGCTCATCACCGCGGTGGCGGCGGGAGTCGCGGCCGTGCCCCTGGTTCGCCTGGGTTCCCTGGCCCGGCGGCCCGACGAATTTCTCGTCCGGCCCCCGGGGGCCCAGAACGAGGCCGAGTTCCTCTCCCGCTGCATCCGCTGCGGCGAGTGCATGAAGGTCTGCCTGACCAACGGGCTGCAGCCGGTGCTGTGGGAAGCGGGCCTGGAGGGGTTCTACACCTCGAGGCTCGTCCCGCGGATGGGCTACTGCTCCTTCACCTGCAATCTCTGCGGCCAGGTGTGCCCCACCGGCGCCATCCCCCATCTCGACCTGAAGGTCAAACAGGCCAAGGTCATCGGGACTGCCTTCATCGACCGCTCCCGGTGCATCCCTTACAGCGAGGCGACCGATTGCCTGGTGTGTGAGGAACACTGCCCCGTCGCCCCCAAGGCCATCCTGCTTTCCGAGCAGGAACTCGTCAATGTCCGGGGGGAGCGGGTGAAAGTTAAGCTGCCCATGGTGAACCAGGATCGCTGCACCGGTTGCGGCCAATGCGAACACGTCTGCCCTGTGGGCGGGGCCGCGGCCATCCGGGTGAAGCGATCATTGCGAATAGAAATGTGAGTACTTGGGGGAGGGGGCTAAGGGCCGATGGCCCTTACCCCCTCCCCCAAACCCCCACCCCCCAATCCCTTATAAGGGAAGGACATAGGCATCAGGTTTGTGCGAGCGGGTTGGAGGGGGATGTGAGGGGAGGGCAGGGACGAAGTTCCTGGCCTTCCCCCCACAAATACCCTTACGAGGAGCAGCCCATCAAACGACACTATCCCGATCAGCCCCTGGTGGGTGTTGGCGCTGTGGTTTTTAAGGATGGCGAGGTGCTGTTGGTGCGCCGGGGCCAGGAGCCGGCCCTGGGTTCCTGGAGTCTGCCCGGCGGCCTGGTGGAGCTGGGGGAGCCCCTGGCGGACGCCATCCGGCGCGAACTGGCGGAGGAGACCGGGCTGACCGTGACCGTCCTGGGCATCGCCGCCGTGGCCGAGCGCGTCTTCCCCGACCCCGACGGCCGCATCGCCTATCATTATGTCCTGGTGGATTTTCTCTGCGATTACTTAGGGGGGGAGTTGAGCGCCGGCTCGGACATCACCGCGGCCCGGTTCGTGGCCCTGAGCGATCTTGCCGCCTTTACCCTGCCCGAGTTTACGGCGGACGTCATCCGCCGGGCCTGGGAGCAGAAGCGGCAGGGCAGCTGGCTGCCTCTCACGGAAAGCTGAGGGAGAGGCAGCTTTTAGCCTGATTAGGCGCAAACGGAAAAAACGTCGGGGCGGTTTGCGAACCGCCCCGACCTCGTGATCCCCTCAAGAAAACCGGGCAAACTTCCCCGGGCCTCTCCTCAGGATTAAGCTTTTGACACTACCCGACCCACCGCGGCTAACACCTCGTCGTAGTTCGGTTCGTTGGCCAGCTCTTTGACCACCTGGACGTAGCGCAAGGTGCCGGCCTCATCCACCACGAACACGGCCCGGGCCAGGAGCCGCAGTTCCTTGATCAAGACCCCGTAGGCCAGGCCAAAAGCCGCCTCCCGGTGGTCCGAGTAGGTCGTGACCCGCTCCACGCCGGCGGCGCCGCACCAGCGCTTCTGGGCGAAGGGCAGGTCCATGCTGATGGTGAGGACCTCCACGCCGGGTCCCAGCTTGGCCGCCTCTTCGTTAAACCAGCGGGTTTCAATATCGCAGGTAGGGGTGTCCAGGGAAGGCACCGAGCAGATAATGGCCACCTTGCCCTTGAGAGAGGAAAGTTTAAACGGGCTCAAGTCATTGGCCAGGACCTCAAAATCCGGGGCCGGGCCCCCCACTTTCACTTCCTGGCCCGCCAGGGTCAGGGGGTTGCCTTTCATGGTGATAACGCCGGTCCGTTCGGCCATGCGCGCCTCCTTTGCCGTGTGATTGATCTGTCCTTAAAGCTATGAGTGAATTCAGGAAAATCAAGGGGCGGGGAAAGCCTGGAGGCGCGGGCGCTCATCGGAGCTGAGCGCCGGAAAGAATCTCAGCGGATTTAAAAGCGAGATTCTTCGCGGCGCTCAGAATGACAACTCATAGTCTTTTATAGCGTTTGCCATAAATTCTTTCTCCTTGGCAATTCTTAAATCCCCCTAAATCCAATACCGTTCACTTTATGATATTTATAGCCAAGTGGAGGTCGATTTTGGGCATTGGATTAGAGCCGCGACGGCAGGCTGATATAATCCGTAATCCGGCTGCCCTTGGGAAGTTCTGCAATTGTTCTTGCCGTCTGCGGTCCTCCTGTAATAGGTTGTCACAGGATACCACAGAATTAATGTAAAGTGAACAGTATTGCCCCTAAATCCCCCTTTTTCAAAGGGTGACTTTATCAGCAATTCCTTATGGTTCCCCCCTTTATTAAAGGGGGGTTAGGGGGGATTTTTCATCGCCGGCGTTGAGTCGCCGCTGGCTAACGCCCATTTAACCTGCGCTGATAATGGGCCCGGCATGCCGGGGCCCCATGAAACTTCTGCCCGCGGCGAGTCATAATTATAAAAATGCAGTGCAGGCCAGGCCAAGGCCGCCGAGAGTCGGCGTGAACGACACTCACTATATTCCTCGTAGCATTTCAATTACTTCCATTCGTGGTTTGGGTTAGGGACAAAGGTTAGGCCGGCTCCTCCATCCAAGATATTGACAAGCCAGCTACCTGGAACTTTAGCCCTAATTGTATAACCACTAACTTGTGTATCTGTGGTGGCTCTTCCAATATCAACTCGCTCCCATTCCAATTTTGCCATTTCTCATCCTCTTTCCTATGTCTGTAATGCGTCCTTTATGGACATTTATGCGCCTTTTCATAATTCTATGATTATGGGCGGGAATTGCCTTTCCCACGCAGGCTCAACGGGAATGGCAGATATTTGCCCCCGCCAGCGATGGAAATCCCCCCTGCCTCCCTTTAGCAAAGGGGGATTTAGGGGGATTTGGTTTTTCACGGCAAAGCCTGCGGCTGCCCATGATGCCTCACAACAGCCAACACCCGGCCAGGAGGACGGCCAGGAAGGGGGTCAGGGTGAGGGCCAGGGGCGGCAGGCCGGGGATGGCTACCAGTCCCAGTCCCAGGATCAGGCCGGTGAGGTAGCCGCCCCCGGCCCCCAGCCACACCAGGACCAGGCCCAGGGGGCGGGAGGGGCCGGGCAGGCGGTCTTCGGGGTCCATCTGCTCGGTCCAGGCCAGGTCCCAGCGATTCACCCGGGGCGTCAGCAGGCGCAGCAGCACGGGGCCCAGGATGAGGGCGATGACGGCATTGTTGATGAAGACCGCCACCGCGATGACGGAGAAGGGCAGGAGTTTGAAGACCTCCACCCCGAAGCCGATCACCAGGGCGCAGGCCCAGGCGCCCAGGACCACGGCGGCGACAAAGCGGGGCAGGTGGCTGGCGAGATCGGTGAGGGGCAGGCCGCCCCAGAGCTTGTAGGTCAGGTAGGCGGCCAGGAAATTTCCCCAAAACCCGAAGAAACTGCCCACGCCCAGGGTGCCGAAAAAGTCGCCGATGAGGTTGCCGAAGGCGGCGCCCCAGGCCCCCGCCGGGCCGAACAGGAGGCCGAAGACCACGGGAATGACGTTGGCGGGCCGCAGTTCCGTGAGGCCCGGGATCAGAGGGATGCCTTTGAAAGGGATGAGGATGGCGGCGAAGATCCCGGCGGTGAGCACCGTCAGGACCACCATGGTTGAATAGTTCCACATGCGCCAGACTTCCCGCATCCGCCGAACTCCCGGTGGCCCATTCTACCGCATCGGCGTCGATGGGGCAATGGCGCAGTTGGCGGCGCGATTTTCGACTCGAAAAATCAGTCAGGCTGACCCGGTTCAGGGAAAAGGTCGCGGGATAAACACGGCGGGGGCAGGTTTCCCGGGATTCGGGCCTTTGCCCGGCACGGCCTCCCCAGGGGTAACTCGCGGTGTGTTTCACAATTAACGTGACCATGAAAAAGCTGATCTTTTGCACCCCTTTCTTAAAGGGGGTAAGGGGGGGGTTATAACCGTTTGAAATCCCGCTAAATCCCCCTTTTCCAAAGGGACTTAAGCTGCGAGTTCAACTGCCCGCACCTGCTTTCATATCCAGTTCATGACGATACGGACCAATAGCTTGCAGCTTGCATCAATTTTCTCTAAACTGTCATGGTTAAAGGCAGGCGGAAGGCCAGGCCGTCATGGCCGGATACGGGGCGGCAACCTCTTTTCCTCCCTGCCGTATCTGCCGATAGAGTTACAGACCCGTCTGAGGCGGGAAGACAGCCGGGTGACCGAGGCCAGGCCTTGGGGCCGCGCTTCGGTGAGCCAGACCTTTATTAGTGACCGATGGGGCAACGTGATCACAGGTGTAGGAAGGTTAACCACGGGTGCTTGGCGGATATTAGTCGCAACACGGCAAGGAGTTGGATAGTATGGCAAACCGGAGAGTCGGGGTCTATGTGGACTCCATGAATATTATGCGCTGCGGCGGCTACGGGATGCGCTATGAAGTGATTCGGCGCTTCGTCGGCCGGGATGGCGATCAAGTCATGCGCCTGAATGCCTATGTCGCAATTGATGAAGAGCGCGCCGTTTCCGATCCCAATTATAAAACGACCTTGAATTTCATCCTCACCCTGCGGGATTTAGGGTTCAAAGCCATTGAGAAGCCCATCAGATGGTACACCGACGATTCCGGCCGGACTTACGGCAAGGCCAACCTGGATATGGAAATGGGCCTGGACATCGTGTCGCAATCCGACCGTTTGGACCTGATCTATCTGCTCACCGGTGACGGCGATTTCTGCAGCGTGGTCACCATGGCGCAGAACCGGGGTTGCCGGGTGGAACTGATCGCCTTCGCCAATGTGTCGGGGCAGCTGCGCCGGGAGGTGGACCTGTTCGTGCCCGGATACCTGATACCGGGGCTGTTGCCCACCACCCCGCCCTTTGCCGGGGCCCCGGCCTGGGGGGAAGTGGGCAGCCGGGTGCGGGGGGTGTGCACCAAGTACTTTCAGGACCGCTCCTACGGGTTTTTCCGGTTCATGCACAGCTACGGCAAGGTCTGGATCACCGACACCCGCCTGGAAGAATCGCCCTATACCTCGGTGTTTTTCATGGAAAAGGACCTGCCGGCGGGGGTGCATCCCGATAACCTGCCCAGCCGGGATTACATCTTCGAGTTCACCCTGAGCGAGGGGGATAAAGGATTTGTCGCCGCGGATATCGAGTTGAATTATAAGTATTAGCTGTCAGCATTCAGCGGTCAGCTTTCAGCTAAAAGAAAAACGGAGTCGGCCTTTTCCGTGGTACAGAAATGGCTATGAATATCATGTAGATGTAAGCTTGAATCAAGGCTGGCAGAGTTTTTAGCTGACCGCTGATAGCTGATAGCTGACAGCTCTAACAAGGAGGGCCCATGGGCCAGAAACTGCGCGTGCTGTTTGTTGCTTCGGAAGGGGTGCCTTTTGCCAAGACCGGAGGTCTGGCCGATATCGTGGGGACCCTGCCCCAGGCCCTGGAGGAACTGGGGGTCGAAGTCAAGGTCCTCATGCCGTACTACGGCATGGTGAAGCAGGGGAAGGTGCCCACCACCCTCATCGCCGAGGACCTGGAGGTGAACCTGGGGCTGATCAACCACACGTTCAACCTCATGGCCCCGGCCGCCCCGGGCTCCCCCTTCTATTTCGTGGAGCGGGACGAGTTTTACGAACGGAGCCAGCTCTACGGGACCCCCCGGGGAGATTACTTCGACAACCTGGAGCGCTTCGCCTTTTTCTCCGGCGCGGTCCTGCCCTTTTGCCGGGCCCTGGACTTTAAGCCCGACCTGATTCACTGCCACGACTGGCAGAGCGGCCTGGTGCCGGTGTACCTGCGGCAGCGCTGGGCCGGTGAAGACATCCTGGCCGGGGCCAAGACGGTGTTCACCATCCACAACCTGGCCTACCAGGGCCTCTTTCCCCGGGACAAGTACCCCCTGCTGGGCCTGGACTGGTCCTTTTTCACCATCGACGGCCTGGAGTACTACGACCAGATCAACCTGCTCAAAGGCGGCATCATGTGCGCCGACGCGGTCACCACGGTGAGCCACACCTATAGCCAGGAGATCCAGACGCCCGAGTTCGGCTGCGGCCTGGAGGGGGTGCTTGAAGGCCCGGGCCGAGCATTTGACCGGCATCCTGAACGGCGTGGATTATCAGGACTGGAGCCCTGAGACCGACTCCCTGATCCCGGCCAAGTTCAGCGCCAAGGATTTAAAGGGCAAGGCCGCGGACAAGGCGGCCCTGATGGAGGCCTTCGGGCTGGACCCGAAGCTGGCCGACGCCCCGATCCTGGCCATCATCTCCCGGCTGGCGGACCAGAAGGGCTTTGACCTGTTGGAACAGGTTTTGCCCCAGCTCATGAAACAGAGGCTGATGGTGGTCATCCTGGGCACCGGGGAGGAGAAGTACCACCGCTGGCTGGAGGCCGAGGCCCCGAAGTTCAAGGGCAAGCTGGGGGTGAAAATCGCCTTTAACAACCAGCTGGCCCACCTCATGGAAGCCGGGGCCGACATGTTCCTCATGCCGTCGCGCTACGAGCCCTGCGGCCTGAACCAGATCTATTCCATGAAGTACGGCACCATCCCCGTGGTCCGGGCCACCGGCGGCCTGGCCGACACCGTGACCCCGGTGGGGGACCCCAAGACGCTGGGCACCGGCTTCGTCTTCACCGACTACACCCCGGAGGCCTTCCTGAAGGCCATCCACACCGCCCTGGACGCCTACGCCAATAAGGACCTGTGGCCGCGCATCATGGTCCACGCCATGAGCCAGGACTTCTCCTGGAAAGTCTCGGCCCGGAAGTACCTGGAGCTGTATAAGAGTTTGGTGTAGATGCTCGGGGGAGGGGCCAGGGCAGCCTGTAAGGTGGCCCCTGCCGCTTCTTCCCTATCCGCCGTACTCCAAACCCTCATAAATCAAGGGCGGCCTTTGCGGGCCGCCCTTGGTCGTTTCGGTCACTCAGATTTCCCTGCGGTTCCCGGTTAATGGAGTTTCAACTATCCAAGAGCAGATTCACGGAAGGGGTTATGTCGTTGATGGGGCGGGTGGCAAGGAATAGTCAATATCCAGGGCGGCGGCGAAGTAAGGAGAATATTCCGTGCTACGAAACCAGCCGTAGCTGCCCAGGCTTTCCAGGGATTCGTTTGCGTGCCGGATTTGGAGAGACAAGATGTTGTCGGCCAAATCCGCGCTGATGCCGCTGGGCGATAGGTTCCAACTATTCCATGAATTAACCGTGAGCCCGACCCGGTTTCCCAACAAAGTCGTGGTCCCCGGTTGCTGATTCCAGGTGACGGCGGTATCCAGCCAGTCGTCATCGGCATGATAAACTCGCAGGTCAAGCGCTACCGACCTTGTTCACCAGCAATAAAGGTATAGGGTGGCGGAGTTAATGACGGCATTGTCCGGGATGCTGCTGAGATCGAACTTGAGGTAGGTTCTCTCGGTGACCATTCTATAGGGGCTTACTGATCTGTCATAAAGCCGTCCGGCAGCGACATTTTCGGCGTAGGCATAATTGTTGGCCGCATACACGTCATTAAGCACAAAGGTATCTGCCAGCAGGGGGACCCTGATGACTTCGGCGATTGCGGGCACAGTTAGAGCCAGTGAAAGCGCGAACAGGGCGAAAATTGACAAAGTTTTTCTCATGCGATCCTCCTGGAATTGCTTATTTGATATGCTGATCCCGGGACGGATGCCAAGGCAGCAGAAAAAGGGGAAAGCCAAACAGACGTGAAAATAAAGTGGCGCTGATTTACCGCACCGGGTTGATAATCAAATTTTCCCTACCGTAATGCTCCCCATTATGCATACTTTCCCCCGCGGGATCCAGCCCAGCTAACCGGATCTAAGGACTGGCAAGAATAATCTCAACGGCTGAAATCTTAACAGGGTTATTAGGGGAAATTCAAGTAAGAACAATGGGATACTAATATTTAGTCTCGATATATGTGAAAGAAATTTTCACCCGCGGGTACATGTTCCCAAATCCCCCAGACTATTGGGAGCTCTCAAGACAGGATTGGGGATGGCCCAGGCGAGCGGGGCAGGGCTGTTAATAACGAAAAACCCTGATGCCCCCTCCCCCAAATCTTCGGTTCAATCGACTCTCAGCCTTAAACCGCCGCAGGCGCAAGGAATTGGTGACCACGGACACCGAGCTCATGGCCATGGCGGCGGCGGCCAGGGCGGGGTTGAGGGTCCAGCCCCAGATGGGGTAGAAGGCGCCGGCGGCCACGGGGATGGCGACGATGTTGTAGCAGAAGGCCCAGAAGAGGTTTTGGCGGATGATGCGCATCATCTGCCGGGAGAGGTTAATGGCCGCCGGGATCAGTTCCAGGTCGTCCCGGATGAGGGTCAGGTCCGCGGCCTCCAGGGCCACGTCGGCGCCGGTGCCCAGGGCGATGCCGACGTCGGCCTGCGGCCAGGGCCGGGGCGTCGTTGATGCCGTCCCCCACCATGGCCACCACTTCGCCCGCGGCCTGGAGTTCCGCCACTTTTTTGGCCTTGTCGCCGGGGAGCACTTCGGCCAGCACGTCCTCGATGCCGATGCTTTGGGCCACGGCCGCGGCGGTCATTTTATTGTCGCCGCTCAGAAGGAGGATTTTCAGCCCCATGCGCTTCAGCGCGGCCACGGTCTGGGCGGCCTTGGGCTTGATGGTATCCGCGGCGGCGATCACCCCCACGGGTTTACCGGCGACGGCCAGGAAGATGGCGGTTTTGCCCTCCCGGGACAGCTGGTCCTGGTGGGCGGCGAGGGCTTCAGAGCGACGCCCTTGCCGGCGAGAAAGGTCAGGTTTCCCAGGAGGGTCTCCTGGCCCTCGATAGTGGCCTCCACCCCCAGGCCCGGTACGGCCTGGAAGTCATCCACCCGGGGCAGGGCCAGATTTTGGGCTTTAGCGGCGTGGGTGATGGCCTCGGCCAGGGGGTGCTCCGATTTTTCCTCCAGGGCCGCGGCGTGGGCCAGGACCGCCTCGGCGCTCCAGCGCTCCCAGGTGTGGACGTCCGTCACCTGGGGAGCGCCCCGGGTGAGGGTGCCGGTCTTGTCGAAGACCACGGTGGTGAGGCGGTAGGCCCGCTCCAGGGGTTCGCCGCCCCTGAGGAGGATGCCCAGTTCGGCGCCCCGGCCCGACCCCACCATGACCGCGGTGGGAGTGGCCAGGCCCATGGCGCAGGGGCAGGCGATGATCAGCACCGCCACCATGCTGATGACGGCCCGGCTGAAGGCGGGCTGCGGCCCCCAGAAGTACCAGACCAGAAAGGTCAGGGCCGCCAATGCCCATGACCACCGGGACGAAAATAGCCGCCACCCGGTCCACCAGGTGCTCGATGGGGGCCTTGCCGCTCTGGGCCTCATCCACCAACCGGATGATCTGGGAGAGCACCATGTCCTGGCCCACCCGGGTGGCCGTGAAGACCAGGAAACCCCGGTGGTTCAGGGTGGCCCCCCAGACTTCGGCCCCCGGTTCCTTGGGCACGGGCATACTCTCGCCGGTGAGCATGGATTCGTCGACGCTGCTCAAGCCCTCGGCCACGACGCCGTCCACGGGGATCTTTTCCCCGGGGCGCACCACCACCAGGTCGCCCACCGCGACTTCAGCCAGGGGCACTTCCTGCTCGGTCTCGCCCCGGCGGACCCGGGCGGTGGGCGGGGCCAGGGCGAAGAGGCGGCGCAGGGCCTCGGAGGCCCGGCCCCGGGTCCGGGCTTCCAGCCAGCGGCCCAGGAGGATGAAGGTGATGATCATCACCGCGGTGTCGTAATAGACCGCGGGTTCATGGCCGGCCGCGGCCACGGAGTCCGGGAAGAAGGTGACCCAGGCGGAGTAGAAGTAGGCGGCGGAGGTGCCCAGGGCCACCAGGGTGTCCATGTTGGTGGACCGGTGCCGGGCGGCGCTGGCGGCCCCGGTGAAAAACGAGGCGCCGGAGTAAAACATCACCGGGGTGGTAAAGACGAACAGGACGAAGGCCATGGCATGATGGCTGAGGCCTATGGCCTTCGCCACCGGGGGGATCATGCAGAGCCATACCGGCAGGCTCAGGACCAGAGCCAGGAGGAAGCGCCGGCGATATTCCTTGACCTCGGCTTCCGGGGAGCGGGGGGCCCGCTGTTCCCGGGAGCGTTCCTTCCACGATGTAACCCGCCTCCGTAACCACCTGGGTGAGGGCCGCGGGATCGGTGAGGTGCGGATCATACTTTACCCTGGCCTGGCGGGTGGCCAGGTTGACCGTGGCCAACTCCACCCCGGGGGCGGCCGTCAGGGCCCGCTCCACCCGGGCGACGCAGGCGGCGCAGCTCATGCCTCCCACGGAGAGGGTGATTTCATCAGTCTGGGCGGAAATTGTCTTGATCTCCTCGGGTGCAGGTCATCGACGGCTGGACCTGATATTATCTTTATAGATAGATACGCCGAGGGCGAAAGGCAAGGGAGACGGCCCGGGATAGTCAGGCTTCTTTTCCCGGTCCCGATCCGGTCGGGGGGCGACCTTTCCCTCCCCCTCAAGGGGAGGTGAAGAAGCCGATTCCTTAAGGGAAGGTATTTCTGGGACAGGACTCCAGCCTGCACCGGCGCAGGCGAGACGCCTTGCCATCAAGAGACGCCAACACCGCGGTCTTCTGAGATGAATACTCGACGGTTAACCTCAAATTATAAGCCCGAAATCCCGCTATCGGTGGTGAGTCGCCAGATCATCTCCCGCCTTGCTTGCGGCTGAGGGAATTGATACTATACAGCCATGGGCAAGATGTTGAAACCGCGTTGGGGACAAAAGTTCGGATACGTCATCTGGGGTGCGGCGGGTCTGGTGGTCATCGCCGCCCTGGTATGGCTGGCGGCGGGGCGCCTGGACTTTGACGACCCCACGGTAACGCTAAAGACCCCGGTGGAGGTGGTGGGCGCCAAAACCGGCCTGACGATTGCAGCAGGCGACCAGACCAGCGGCCTGAGAGAGGTCAAGGTCACCTTTTCCCAGGGGGACCAGAGCAAGGTGGTGGCTCGAACGCACCTTTCCGCCGGGAGGAGACCGGGGCGAGTCAGTGGAGGTTCCGGTGATCCTTGAGCCCAAGGCCCTGGGTTTCAAAGAGGGCAAGGCCAGACTGACCGTCGAGGCCTGGGACCGGTCCTGGCGGAACCTGTTCAAGGGCCGCACGGCGACCCTCAGCCAGGAAGTGGTCATCGACCTGGTGCCCGTCAACCTGTCCTTTCAGGTGGCGAGCCACCTGCTCCATGCCGGGGGGACCGGAACCATCTGCTACCGCCTCAACAAGGAGGTCAAGGAGTCGGGGGTCGTGGTGGGGAACCGGTTCTACCAGGGGTTTCCCAACCCCAAGGGGACCAAGGGGGAATACGTGGTACTGTTCCCCGTTCCCCAGGAAGGGCCGAATGCCTTCCAGGTGGAACTGGTGGCCCGGCCGTCCCTGGGCAACGAAGTTAAGCAGGCGGTGTCCCTGCATGCCAAGCCGCGGCGGTGGCGCCACGACAGCATCAACCTCAACGAGGGGTTTCTCCGCAAGGTGGCAACCAGCCTGCCGGTGCCCAATCCCAACGACCTCCTGGGGTCCTATCTGGAGGTCAACCGGAACCTGCGTAAGCTTAATCACGAGACGTACAAGAAAATTGGAGCCCAAAGCACCCCCCAACCCTTGTGGTCCGGGGCGTTTAAGCGGTTTTTCGGCAAGCCCATGGCCCGCTTCGGGGACCGGCGCACCTACATGTACCAGAACAAAGCGGTGGATCAGCAGACCCACCTGGGTGAGGACCTGGCCTCCCTGATCAACAGCCCGGTATACGCCGGGAACAACGGCGTGGTAGTCTACGCCGAGCCCCTGGGAATTTATGGTAATACGGTGATCCTGGACCACGGTATGGGGGTTTTTTCCAGCTACAGCCACATGAGCCAGATTGACGTGAAAGTGGGGGATAAACTGGAGAAAGGCGCCACCCTGGGCCGCACCGGCACCACGGGTCTGGCCGCCGGCGACCATCTCCATTTCGCCATCAACCTCCAGGGCGAATTTGTCGATCCCCTGGAATGGTGGGACCCCCATTGGCTCAAGGACCAGGTGGAAGGGGTTTGGGCCCAGGCCGGGACCGGGGCGGCCGCCGCGGTGAGCAGCGAAGCGAAACCGGCCCAGGACAAGGCAAAGATCCACCAAGGGCAAGGCCGCCAAAGGCAAGAAAAAGAGAAACTGAGGACCGGACGCCAAGGGCCCCGAGACCGCCGGGGGGAGATACGCCGAGCCCCCGGGAGTCCTGGGGCCTTTTCGGTTAGGCTCGCCCCGGGGATACCTGTTCCCAGTGTTCCGAAAAGTCCTGTGTACCGGTGGCACAGGCGTCTCGCCGGTGCTGGCCGGGCGGGTTTAAAACCCGCCCCTACCGGTCTATTTTCATGAATTACGGATGGGGCAAGGCCCACGAACGACTGCTTAGCTAATGGCTAGAGCCCAAGGCTCAGGCGCGACTTATTCGAGAGAAGGCAAGCATGATTATCAAGATCAACCCCGACAACCCCCAGGAGCGCCTGCTGCGCAAGGCCGTAGAAGTGCTGACCGGGGGCGGTCTCATCGCCTATCCCACCGACACCTGCTACGCGGTCGGCTGCGACCTGTATAATCTCAAGGGGATTAACCGGATTTACCAGATCAAGCGCCGCCCCCTGAACAAGCCCTTCAGCTTCATCTGCCGGGATTTGAAGAACATCAGCGAATACGCCCTGGTGGGGAACTACGCCTACAAGGCCATGAAGCGGCTGCTGCCCGGCCCCTACACCTTCGTGCTGGAGGCTTCCCGCCAGGTGCCCAAGATCCTCCAGACCAAGCGGCGCACCGTGGGCATCCGGGTGCCGGACCACCCCATCGCCCTGGGGCTGGTGGGCGTGCTGGGACACCCCATCATCACCACCACCGCGGCCCTGCCGGACGAAGCGGTGGAGAGCGACCCCTACGAGATCGAGGCCAAGTTCAAGGGGCACCTGGCCCTGGTCATCGACGGCGGCATCGTCTTGCCGGAGCCGTCCAGCGTCATTTCGCTGATCGACGACGTGCCCGAGGTCATCCGGGCCGGGAAGGGGGACGTGACGCGGTTTGCGTGAAATCGCCACCGGACCATACTCAAAGCGGCGGTAACCTGACCTTGGGGCTGGAAGGTAAATGCCAACAGAGTCTGAGTTGCAGATGGGATAAGCATCTCAGTAGCAGTTATTTTGCTTGATAGCCGATATATAGAGCAGTGAGTTTGCAGGGGGTTTATATAATTATTTTATAAACTTATCGCTTCTTTTGCCGTGGGCGGGAAAGTGGAACGCATCCCGCCTCCGACAAATGGGTGAGAACTAAATTTTGCTGCAATATATTCCCGCCTTCATTCCTTACCACACGTTTTCTTTCATGGTCACGCCGGTAGAACGCCTCGGGAAACTAATGCTGCTAAAAAAAGCGGGATGCGCTGCGCTTTCCCGCCCTACGTGCTATTCCCTGCTAAAATCCTGTCGGAAGTTCTTGATCATCAATTCAAACGAGCCTCATGCCAGCCGCAAGGCGGTGGCGGGGCTTATGGGCCGGGTTGGGGCGCTGAATCTATGGGGAGCTTGCCCCGGCGTCCTCGGGTTTTTTCCCAAAAAGCCAGCCGGTGGCAAAAGTCAAAAAGGTGCCGATTAACAGCAGCCAGGTCCATCCCAAGGGCACAATCTGCTTCTCGGAAAGAATCAACAGGACCAGCATGCCCAGGGCGGCCAGGGTCATGGCGATGACATTGGCGCGATTGCACCGCCTTTTGGTCAGCAGGCCGAGGAGAAAAACCCCCAGGAGCGAGCCGTAGGTGACCCCGCCAATCTTAAAGGCGAGCCAGAGGAATTTTTCAAAATGGCTGAAAAAGTAAGCGATGAAGGCCAGGATAATGCCGAAAATCACCACCGCAACCCGGGAAACGAACAGGTAGTGGCGTTCAGTTCCCCCCTTATAAAGCACCGGACGGTAGATGTCCGTGACAAAGGAAGAAGTCAGGGAACCTAAAGGCGAGTCAATGCTGGCCATCACAATCGCCGCCAGCATCAGCCCTCGCATAAAGGGGGGCATGGTCTGCTCGATGAAATGCGGAAAAATTTTATCCAATTTGGCCGGCAAGGCCATGCCGGGATGCTGGACATAGAAGGTATAAAGGCAGGCGCCGATAAAGAGGAAGATGATCATCACCAGGAAACTGCCGATGGGGGTCAGGAGCATGGTTTTCTGGCTTTCCCGCCTGGTTTCCACGGTCAGGAGTCTCTGCATGATCTCCTGATCAGTCCCAAATGCCGCCATCGAGCCGAAAAACCCGTTCAACGTCGCCAGCACAAAGATATTGGGATCCGTGAGCAGGCTCTTCAGGAAGGCCGGCAGTCCGGATACCGACAACGATGGTCCCCAGTCGAAGATCTTCAGTTTGCCGGCGCCGCCGGCAATGGCGACCACGGCTGCGGCGCCCCCGTCAATGCGCGTCAGCAGGAAAACGATGGCCACCGCGCCCGCCACCGTAAAGGTCAGGGCTTGAACCACATTGGTCCAGACCACCGCCTTGATGCCGCCCCAGGCGATGTAGAGGATGCAGATGACCGAAAACAGCAGGATAGTCGGGATGATCGGCCAGCCGATCAAGATGCTCACCGCCAGGCAGGCGACCATCAGCCGGACGCCGGAAGCCAGCAGACGCGTGATGAAAAACAGGATGGAGCCGGCGATTTGGGTTTCCGACCCGAAACGGTATTTCAGAAATTCATAGATCGAGGTGCAGTTATATTGGTAAAAAGCCGGGATAAACAGAAAGGCGATGACGATGCGGGCCAGAAAAGAGCCGATAAAAAACTGGGCATATTCCCAGTTTTCCATATAGGCGACCGCGGGAACCGCGATCAGGGTGACGGCGCTGATTTCGGTGGCCACAAAGGAGAGACACGCCGCCCACCAGGGGATTTTTCTCCCCCCCAGGAAAAAGTCCGCCGTGGTTTCTTCTTCTCTGCCAAAGTAAATGCCGACAAAAAGCAACAGGACGAGGAGCACGAGAAGGACGGAGTAATCCTGCCAGGTCAGACTGCTGCCGCTGACAAAAAAGGTTTGGATTTCCATAAAGCACCAAACTATCGTATCAAAAAAATATTTGCATGGTTAAAATGATCTCACTATGAAATTAGCAGAATTAGTGGGCCAACGGCTGGTCATCGGGATTCCCGGCACCAGGATCACGCCTGAGATTGTCCGTCATTTCAAGGAGCTGCACGCGGGCGGGCTCATTCTCTACCGGATCAATTTTGAGTCGCCGGCGCAGATTAAGAAACTGATCGCCGATCTGGAAGAGGCCCTGGGCAGACAGACTGCTGGTCACGGCCGACCATGAAGGCGGGCGGGTCATCATGTTCAGGGACGGCATTACCGTGTTCCCGGACAATCTGGCGGTGGGAGGCGCCGGAAAAGTCGACTATGCCAGGCAGCAGGGCGGCATCGAGGCCAAAGAACTGAGAAGGCTGGGGCTGGATGTGAACCTGGGGCCGGTACTCGATGTCCTGACCGAGACTTACAGCCCGAATATCGGCATCCGGGCTTACGGCCAAGATTGGCGACTGGTGGCGGAGATGGGCGCGGCGCGGATTGCCGGCATGCAACAGGGCGGACTTTCCGCCTGCGCCAAGCACTTTCCCGGCAAGGGCCATGCCCCCGTCGACGCCCATCTGGGCCTGCCGGTCATCACCTCCACCTGGCAGGAGATGGAAGCGGTGCACCTCAAGCCTTTCGTGACCGCCATCCGCGCCGGGGTCGATCTGGTGATGTCTTCTCATCCCTACTATCCGCAGCTTGATCCTGATCCCAAAATGATCGCCACTTTTTCCCGAAGGATTATTTACGATTACCTCAGGGGTGAGCTCAACTTTACGGGGGTTATTGCCAGCGACGATCTGGAAATGGGGGCGATTAAAGCTATCTGCCCCATCGGCGAGGCGGGGGTGTTGGCGGCCCGGGCCGGGCACGATCTGCTGCTGGTGTGCCATGACCTGAAGGCCCAGAAAGAGGTGTACGATAGCCTGCTCGAGGCCTACCGGCGCCAGGAACTGCCCCTGAAAGAACTGGAGGAGAGCGCCGACCGGATCAAGAGATTGAAATTAAAGCGGGAACACAGATTTGCCGGGGGAGAACCCGGCGCCGAACCGGCCGGCGCCAGCCTGGCGGCGAGCATCTGCCGTGAATCCGTCCAGGTTCTCCAGGATGAGCGACACATAATCCCGCTGCCCCGAGGTGAAAGACGGATCGGGGTGATCTTTCCGCAATTTTCCCGGCTCGATGCCAAGATCATGATTGAACGGGAAGTTTTGGCGGAACAGGAGTTCCTCCGGCAGGAGTTTGCGAAATTCGGTTTTCACCCGGAGATTCTCATGGTGGCCATGGAGCCGGCGGACGAAGAGATTCACCAGGCGGCGGACCTGGCGAGGAACTCAGAGGTGACCATCCTCTTCTGCTATGACGCCCATCTCTATCCCTCCAATCGGAAACTGCTGGAGGCGGTCCAGGCGGCCGCGGCAGAGCTGGTGGTGGACCTCTTACGCGACCCTTATGACGCGGCCTGGCTTAAAGGCGGGGTGGCCGGCCTGACCGATTTCGGCTGGCGGGCCTGCCAGATCAAGGCGGCCATTGAGAAAATCTGCGCTTCGCCCTCGGCTTAGAGGGGAGTTGCCGGGGTGGGGGCGGAGGCGTGAGGTTGAGAAAAAAGTCCGGCTTGCTCCCAGGGATTATCCTGGATCTACCGTGAGGTTTGGGCCCTTACTCAGCCCGGAGGTTCCGCCAAAGGGGCGTGGGCCGGAATAGCTGATCACCTGCCCAAAAACCAGCAATTATCGCCAATAACGCCAAAGTTACTTATATGATCTGGATGGCGAAATCCGGCCGAATCTTCTGGGAAAGCGCATACATAGCAGTGATTTATTATGATTTGGGTTAATAAATTGAATACGAATTAGAGAGTGAATAATCAAAAGGACCCATCCCTAAAAGTTGAAAGCCGCCCCCAGCATGGGGCCATGGAACCAGCCATGGATGGCGATATCCTTGGTGCTGCCGCTTCCGGAAAAATAACGGCCGCGGTAGCCGCCATAGATGCGAATGTTTTTATGCACCTGGTAACCAAGCAAGGCTTCGAGAACACTGTCCACGTTATTGTAGGCGACAAAGCCAAAGCCGCCGCAGTCGGCCCTGAGCAGGAGGTTAAGCTTCGGCGTAAACCAGAAGCCGACCCGCATCCCCAGGAAAGGTTCAAAAATCGACAACTGCATGGCGCTAAAAAAAGACCCGCCCCGGCTGATGCTCCCTGGGGCCAAAGGACTGGTAAGGGTGGCATTGAGGCTAAGGCTGGTGTCCTGATTGTAGTAAGTGTAACGGAGGCCGCCCAAAAGCTCGAAAGACACCACGGGAAGCGTTTTGTCGGCCTTGAGGGGCACGGTCCCCAGTAAATAGCGCACCCCCACATCCTGCCAGAGGAGCCGAGTCCAAAGCTTCATGTCGCCCGAGAGTTGCAGACGAACCGGAATGGTCACCGGCAGTTGCTTGGGGTTCAGTTTGAGTTCCCTGGCGCCTCCGGCACTGATGCTTTCGCCAATATACATAAATGTGGTGTCTGAAAAGACCCCCCACTTGCCGTTCCAAATCTCCATCCGGCCCATGCCCCCTATGGCCTTGCTGAAGAGCAGCGGCACGAGTTCATACCAGGGGACATTGGCCACGGTGGTGCCGCTGAATCTGCCCTGGTGGCTGAGGTCAAGATGCGCCCCCGGAATCCACAGATAGGGGGCCAGAAAAAACTGCCAGCCCTCCTTATAGATGGGGAGGCGGTCATCTTCCTTGGTCGGGTAGTCGGTCTTCTCTGTGACGGCGCCGGAGCTCATTCGAGGGGACTGGAAGTATCGGCAGCCAAACTGTCCTCCCCGGCTCAAGCTCATCACCATGACGGAAAGCAAGTCCCACTTGTAATGCCTTGCTCCAGAAACTGGTCATCCCCCATCCCCCTAAAAATTATTTATAGACCGTTACTGATCGAGTCCCTGCTATTGAGCGTAGCATTCTATAGCTTTTTATGGTTACCTGAGATGCGGGTTTCTCAATCTCATATAATGGCCATTTCATTCCAGCTGATTTACGGACCAGACTCGATTGCTGCTTCCAAGAGTACCTATCAAATCATGACCGCCCTCGGCGTCTTCTTGACAACGGATCAATGAGCACTACTTTTCAGTTCATAATATTGTTCCCAGTTTTCTCACCCTCAAGAGCCTCCTTCATGACTTATGAAAACCTACCCCCTCGAATCCACGTGCTGGCCAAGCCTACCGGGGCGACCTGCAACCTGAATTGTTCCTATTGCTTTTTTCTGAACAAAGAGCAGCTCTACCCCGGCAGTCACTTTCGCATGAGTGACGAGGTGCTGGAACATTATATCCGGCAGCTCATCGAGTCCCATCGCGCCAACAAGGTAACGGTGGCCTGGCAGGGTGGAGAACCGACCTTGATGGGCCTCGACTTCTACAGGCGGGCCATCGAATACCAGAACCAGTACCAGCGGCCGGGCATGAGCTTCGAGAACACCATGCAAACCAACGGCACGCTCCTGAACGATGAATGGTGTGATTCTTCCGCGAGCATGGCTTCCTCATCGGCATCAGTATCGACGGTCCCGCCGACGCTGCACGATGCCCACCGGGTGGACAAGAGCGGCCGGCCGACCTTTGACCGGGTGATGCGGGGCCTCCGGCTGTTGCAGAAGCATGGGGTGGAACACAATATTCTGACCACCGTCAATCGGCTCAACGCTGATCACCCCCTCGAAGTCTACCGGTTTCTCCGGGACGAAGCCGGCGCCACCTGGATGCAGTTCATTCCGGCGATCGAGCGCCTCAACGACGCGGGGGTCTCCCTCTGCCAGGAAGGGACCACCGTTTCGGAGCGTTCGGTGCGGCCGGAACAGCTCGGTAATTTCCTGAGCACCATTTTTGATGAATGGGTCAGGAATGATGTCGGCCGGGTATTTGTCCAGACCTTCGAGGCCACGGTGAGAAACTGGCTGGGCCTGCCCTCCTCCGGCATGTGCGTCTTTGATGCCACCTGCGGTCACGGACTCGCCCTGGAGCACAACGGCGACCTGTACTCCTGCGACCATTTTGTCGAGCCCAAGCACTTGCTGGGCAACATCCGGCAAAACCACCTGATGGACTTGGCGGGCTCTGACCAGCAGCACACCTTCGGCCGCGCCAAGCTGGAGACGCTGCCCCGTTATTGCCGGGAATGCGAGGTGGGATTTGCCTGTAAGGGTGAATGTCCCAAGAATCGGTTTCTCACCACGCCGGAGGGGGAACCGGGGCTGAACTATCTGTGTGCGGGTTACCGGGCGTTCTTCCAGCACGTCGACCGCCCCTTGAAGATCATGGCCGGTTTGCTGCGCCGGGGATATCCGGCCGCGCAGGTCATGCAGGTCCTCGCTGAGGAGGATGGCAGGTCGGCCCCGGCGCTCGGCCAAGACCGGGCGCAACGATCCCTGCCCCTGCGGCAGCGGCCGCAAGTTCAAGAAATGTCATGGCCGGGAGGTGACGGTCCAAGCTGGGCGAACTTCCCGGTAGTCAACGCGGTCTCCACCATGCCGGCAAAGACCTGAATCAGGGTTCACCGGCATGAGGCTCAACTGTTTTATTGCACCCTAAAAAGGAGGGTTTATGGCAGCAGAAAAGAAACCGAACATTCTGGTCATCTGGGGCGATGACATCGGCATGTGGAACGTCAGCGCCTACAGCCACGGCATGATGGGCTACCGGACGCCGAACATCGACCGCATCGCCCACGAAGGGATCATGTTCACCGATTGCTATGGCGAGCAGAGCTGCACCGCGGGCCGTTCGGCCTTCATCACCGGCCAAAGCGTCTTCCGCACCGGCTTGAGCAAGGTGGGGATGCCGGGAGCCGATATCGGCCTGCAAGACGAAGATCCCACCATCGCCGAGTTGTTAAAGCCGCTGGGCTACGCCACCGGTCAGTTCGGCAAGAACCACCTGGGCGACAAGGACAAATTTCTGCCCACCAAGCACGGGTTCGACGAGTTCTTCGGCTACCTCTACCACCTAAACGCCTACGAGGAGCCGGAACTGCGCGATTACCCCCCGGAGGCGGACTTTCCCAACTTCAAGAAAAACTACGGACCCCGGGGCGTGCTCCGCTGTTCCGCCGACGGCCGCATCGAAGACACCGGCCCGCTGACCAAAAAGCGGATGGAGACCATCGACGACGAGGTCCTGGCTGCGGCCACGGAATACATCGACCGCCAGGCCAAGGCCGACAAGCCTTTCTTCGTGTGGTTCAACACCTCGCACATGCACTTCCGGACCCATGCCAAGCCCGAGAGCCTGGGCCAGTCCGGCCGCTGGCAGTCGGAATACCACGACGTCATGATCGACCACGACAAATGCGTCGGCGCCCTGCTGAAGCAACTGGACGACCTGGGCATCGCCGACAACACCATCGTCATGTACAGCACCGACAACGGGCCGCACATGAACTCCTGGCCCGACGGCGCCATGACCCCCTTCCGCAACGAGAAGGACTCCAACTGGGAGGGCGCCTACCGGGTGCCGGCCATGTGCGCTGGCCCGGCAAGATCAAGCCCGGCACCGTCTCCAACGAGATCATCAGCCACATGGATTGGCTGCCCACCTTCCTGGCCGCCGCCGGCGACCCGAACATCAAAGAGAAACTCCTCAAAGGACATCAGGCCGGGGCCAAGACCTTCAAGGTTCACCTGGACGGCTACAACCTCCTGCCTTTCTTGAAGGGCGAGGTCAAGAAGAGCCCCCGGGTAGAGTATTTTTACTTCTCCGACGACGGCGACCTGATGGCCCTGCGCTACGACAACTGGAAGCTGATCTTCATGGAGCAGCGGATGGCAGGCACCCTGCGGATCTGGCAGGAGCCGCTGGTGCCGCTGCGGTTTCCGAAGCTCTTTAACCTGCGCACCGACCCCTTCGAGCGGGCCGACATCACCTCGAACACTTACTGGGACTGGATAATCGATCACGTCTACCTGTTTCTGCCGGCCCAGAAAGTCGTGGGAGAATTCCTGATGACGTTTAAGGAGTATCCCCCGCGCCAGAAGGCGGCGAGCTTCACCATCGACCAGGTATTGCAGAAACTCCTGGGGGGTGCCGGTAGCCACTGACGTCGCCGTAAAACCGTAAGACCTTTCCCCCGCAGATCTATCCAGGCAGTTTCGGTGGGTCTGCGGGGGTTAACCCTTGTTGCAGCATAGCCACTAGAGCATCGAGGTTCGCATGCCCCTCTCGCTACGTCTCCAATCCCAGACGTCTTAATATTTTTCTTTTTAACCCTGGGTCCCCTCAAGGCCATCGCCCCTTTTGCTGAGTTGACCCAGGGATGCGACCCGGCGTTTCGCCGGACCGTGGCCTGGCGGGCTACGGCCATTGCCACGATCATCGTCTTGGCGGTGGCCCTGCTGGGCGCCCTCGTCCTGGAAAATTGGCATGTTTCCATCGCCGCGATCGTCATCACCGGCAGCATCATCCTCTTCTGCCAGGCATTCCAGTTGATCATGCAACCGCTGGGCGCAGCGCCCTCGCCCACCTCGCCATGTGCGGTGCAGTCGCCGCCATCCCTGGCAATTGCCAACTTTCCCCTGGCCATTCCCGCCCTGGTCACGGCTCCCGGCATCGCGGCTATTGTAGGGTTCATGGCGATTGCTGCCGGCCATTGGACGCAAAAGGGCATCGTGTTAGCGGCTTTGCTGGTGATCATGGGTCTGAACCTGGTCACCCTGCTTAACATCGAGGCGATTTCAAAGCACGGGTCCCCTTTGGTGCAACGGGTCTTTGGCTGGGTGATGGCCGTGCTCCAGGCGGCCCTGGCGGTGCAATATCTCATTAATGGTCTGGTGCGCTTAGGGGCTCTCCCTCCTCTGGCCTCATAGGGATACGATATGGCGATGGAAGAACATCCGACAGGAGATGAATGTTTCCAACGAACTTGCCAAAGAGCGCACCCGCGAGGCTGCCGACCGAACCCTCATGGCCTGGATTCGCACCTGCCTGTCGCTGATTGGGTTCGGGTTCGGCATCGCCAAATTCCGGGATATTCTGGTAGAAGCTGGCATGCGCCGAGGCTCCCGAACACCTTCAGTCCACCCTGATTTTCGGATTAAGTTTTATCGCCCTGGGAATCTTCGGTCTCCTCGCCGCGGTTGTCCAACATTGGCGAATTTTGCAACATATCAAGTTTGGGAATTTTCAATACACCGGGTTCCGGCCAGTCGTAATGCTAACCGCGATTATCTTGCTGATCATCGGTCTTTTTGCTTTTATATCTATCTTGCTCAGGCTTTAAGAGGCCCCTGAGAAATAGTGATATTAAGGTGCAATAGATTGAAAAGACTCAGTACTTGAGAAGAGCCTGCGTGTCGATATCACTGCTTATTAAAATGGATTCGGTGTGGGTGGGGGCAAGACAGATAGCCGGACTAAAAGCTATCCGGGAAACGCCTGGTGGTCAGGGGTGCGGCGATGCGGCCCGGGCTTACCTGAACCACGACGGCAGGAAGGCGGGTTCGGGGTAGGGGAGGGCCAGTTGGCTCAGGGTCTCTCCGGCCTCCTGGCCCAGGATCAGGCGCAGGAGCGAGAAACCTTCCTTCTCCGGGTAGACGGCTTTCACCTTGCCCTTGATGCCGCCCAGGCGGCCGGCGCGCTCGATGGCGTCGGGGAGGTTGCCGAACTCATCCACCAGGCCCGCCTGCTTGGCTTCCTCCCCGGTGTAGATCCGGCCTTCCGCCAGGGTTTTGAGCTTGGCCAGGGGAATCTTGCGGTTGCGGGCCACGTCGCTGACAAACTGCTGGTAGATGTTGTCGATGAAACCCTGGAGATAGGCTTTATCTTCCGGGCTCATGGTGCGGAAGGGCGAGCCCACGTCCTTGTAGCGCCCGGCCTTCAGGTTGAAGAAGTCCAGCCCGAGCTTCTTGGTCAGGCCCTCGACGTTGGTGAACTGCATGATGACGCCGATACTGCCGGTGATGGTGCCCCGGTTGGACATGATGAGGTTGGCGCCGGAGGCGATGTAGTAGCCCCCGGAGGCGGCCACGGTCCCCAGGGAGGCGACGATCTTTTTCTTGGCCCGGACCTTTTCCACCTCCCGGAGGATCTCCTGGGAGGGCCCCACGGCGCCCCCCGGGGAGTTGATCCGGAGCACGATGGCCTTGATGTTGTCATCGTCCCGGTAGCGGTCCAGTTGCTTGATGGCGGTGCGGGAGTCGGTGAGCAATCCCTTGATCTCCACCACCCCCACCCGCTCCTGGGTGGTGAAGAGACTGCCCTTCCCCAGGAGCGCCAGAACTATCCCGGAGAGTCCCAGGAAAAAGAGGACCACCAGGGCCGTGATCAGGCAACCGGTCCACAGCGAGCGCGATTCCATGGTGCCTTAGTCGTTATCCTTGCCCTGTTTTTCTTCCAGGGTCTCCCGGAGGATATCCCCGAGGTTGGAGGTGGCTTCGGTCCGGGAGTGGAGGTAATCCCGGTAGTGGGACTGCTCCTCATCGGTCTCCAGTTTCCGGATGCTCAGGCCGATGCGGCGTTCCGTGGCCGAGGCGTGGATCACCTTGGCCCGGATAATGTCCCCCACCTGGAGGGCCGCCATTTTTTGCTTATCCCGGCTCTGCTCCGAGATGTGGATGAGGCCCTCGATCCCTTCCTCCACCTCGACGAAGAGGCCGAAGTCGGTGATGTTGGTAATGGGGCCGGAGACCATGGAGTTTACGGGGAAACGCTCGTCGATGGTCTGCCAGGGGTTGTCGGCCAGATCCTTGATGCTCAGGGAGAAGCGCTCGTTGTCCTTGTCGATATAGAGGACCTTGGCCTGGATCACCTGGCCCTTCTTGAACAACTCCGAGGGATGCTTAAAGCGCTTGGTCCAGGAAATGTCGGAGATGTGCACCAGGCCGTCAATGCCTTCATCGATGCCGATGAAGATGCCGAAGTCGGTGATGTTCTTGATTTTGCCTTCGATCACCGAGCCCACCGGGTATTTTTCCCCGATGACTTCCCAGGGGTTGGGCTCCACCTGTTTGAGGCTCAGGGAGATCCGCTTCCGCTGGGGTTCGACCTCCAGGACGGTGGCCTCGACGACGTCACCCACACTCAGCACCTGGGAAGGATGGCGCACTTTCCGGGTCCAGGACATCTCCGAGATGTGGATGAGCCCTTCCACGCCGGGCTCCAGTTCCACGAAGGCCCCGTAGTCAGTGAGGCTGACCACGCTGCCGGTGACCCGGGCGCCCAGGGGGAATTTCTCATCCACCACGGTCCAGGGGTCCGGCGTGAGTTGCTTCAGGCCCAGGGAGATGCGCTCTTTTTCCAGATCGAAGTTCAGGACCTTGACCGTGATGGTGTCCCCTACTTTAAAGAGGTCGGCGGGATGGCGCACCCGGCCATAGGAGAGGTCGGTGATGTGCAGCAGCCCGTCCAGACCGCCCAGGTCCACGAAGATGCCGTAATCGGTGATATTTTTGACCACGCCTTCCACGATCTTGTCCTCTTCCAGGGAAGACAGGAGGGTGGTTTTGGCTGCGTTCCTCTCCGTCTCGAGCAGGGCCCGGCGGGAAAGGACGACATTGCGCCGTTTGCGGTTGAATTTCAAGACCTTGAAGTTGTAGCGCTGGCCAATGAGATGATCGGTATGGCGCATGGGCGCCAGGTCAACCTGGGAGCCGGGCAGGAAAGCGATAATGCCTCCCAGGTCCACGGAGAGGCCCCCCTTGACCTTGGCCACGATGGTGCCCTCCACTTCTCCATCGTCGTTGTAGGCTGAACCGACTTCTTCCCACACCTTGATCTTGGAGGCTTTATTCTTGGAGAGCATGAGCGCGCCTTCTTCATCTTCGCGGCTCTCCATCAGGGCTTCCACATCCTCCCCCACCTTGGCGGTGACTTCTCCCTCGGGGGTGGTGAATTCGTGGATGGGGATCTGGCCTTCGGACTTGTAGCCGATGTCCACCATGACGTAGTCCTTGGTGATGGACACGATGCGGCCTTTGACGACTTCCCCTTCCTGGACTCGCCTCAAGCTCTCTTCATAGAGTTCGCTCATGGATTCCATATCCGGCATCTCGGCGGATTCTGCCAGGGATGCGGCTGCGGACTCCGAGGTGGCGACCTCTGCGGTTTGCGGCCGGTCTTCGTCAAAATCCTCCGGCGTGGTGTGGTTAGTCAGTTCGTTGTTTTCCATACCGTCCATGTTAGCCCCCTTAGACAAGTTTACTTGGTTTAGATTCCAACCTGCCGGATCAATGCCCCTGATCCCGGCCAGGCACTGCTGTAACACAGCTTCGATGCTCAAATCGGTGGTATCAATGACGCAGGCGTCCTCGGGGACGCACAACGGCGCCTCATCCCGGGTTTCGTCCCTGAGGTCCCGGGCGGCGATGTCCGCCATGGTATCGACCAGAGAAGGCGGATCGCCTTCGCCCTGCCACTCCCGGCGCCGGCGTTCCGCCCGGGTGGCCAGGGCCGCAGAGAGATAAAATTTATGATCGGCCCCGGGAAAGACCACGGAGCCCTGGTCCCGGCCTTCGGCCACCACCCCGCCGTTTCGGGCCAGATGGCGCAGCCGGTCTTTGACCCATTGGCGCACCAGGGGCCGGGCCGCCAGCCGGGAGGACTCCCGGGTCACCATGGGGGACCTGAGGCCCTCGGCTACCTCGACGCCGTCGATCACCAGGTGAAATCCCCGGGAATCGGCGGTCAGTTCCGGGGCAAAGTCAGCCAGGAACTCTGCCAGGGTCGAGTCCCGGTCCAGGTCGAGACCCAGCTGCTGGGACTGCCAGGCCACCGCCCGATAGAGGGCGCCGCTGTCCAGGTAGAGATAACCCAGGGATTGGGCCAAGAGGCGGCCCGCCGTGCTTTTGCCGGCCCCGGCCGGACCGTCGATGGTGATAATTTGCCGATGGCCCACTCAGTCGCCCGACCCCAAAACCTTGTGTAATGCTTCCAGGCACCGCTGGTTTTCCTCCGGCCGTCCCATATTGATCCGGATATAGTCGGGAAAACCATAGGAATCCATGGCCCGGATGATGACCCCTTCCCGCAGCATGGCCTGATAGACAACTTGCCCCGGCCGGGGGACCCGAATGAGCACGAAATTGGCCTGGCTGGGGATAAACGTCAGACCGAGGCGGGCCAGTTCCTGATAGAACCGGGCCTTGCCTTCGAGCACCAGCTCCCGGGTGCGGGCCAGAAAATCGACGTCGTGAAGCGCCGCCCGGGCCGCCACCTGGGCCAGGCGGTTGACGTTGAACGGCATCCGGAGGCGGTTGAGGTAGTCCATCAGTTCGCTGGGGCCGAAGCCATAGCCGATGCGCAGGCCCGCCAGCCCATAGGTCTTGGAAAAGGTGCGCAACCCCACCAGGGGGCGGTCTTCCGACAGGTATTCCAGACAGGAAGGCACCTGGGGATCATCGGCAAAGTCTATGTAGGCCTCATCGAGGACCACGGTGGCGGTGGCGGGGACCGCGGCCAGGAAGTCTTCCCACTCCTGGCGCCTAAACGCGGTGCCGGTGGGATTATTGGGGTTGTTGACGATGATCAAACGGGTTTGGGGCGTGACCGCCTGGGCCATGGCCTCGAGGTCCACCCGCATGTCGCGCAACGGCACCGGGCGGAAAAACCCGCCCACGGCCTGAGTGAGGAGGCCGTACATCAAAAAGGTGTGGGTGGTGCTCAGCACCTCGCCCCCCGGCGGCACCAGGGCCCGGACCAGGAGGTCCAGGACTTCATCGGAACCGTTGCCCAGGATCAACTGCGAAGGCGTGATGCCGTGGTGCCGGGCCAGGTCTTCCTTGAGGTAATAGGCGTGGCTGTCGGGGTAGCGGTGCAGGCTCCCGAGGCTGTCCCGGATGGCGGCCAGGGCCAGGGGAGAAGGCCCCAGGGGATTTTCATTGGAGGCCAGCTTGATGGCATCGGTGAGTCCCAGCTCTCTTTCCAGTTCTTCCAGAGGTTTGCCGGCCTGATAGGGCGTGAGTTCGGTGAGATGAGGCAATACGAGAGAGGTAAGGGGGACTCTGACCATATAATAGTGATTACCAAGTGTTTCCGGAGCCTGGGGAGGCTTGGGTAAAGGGAAAAAGAGAAAAGAGGACTGCAGCAGCAGGCGCTAGGTTGAGTGGAAAATTCAGACCAGACTCCCTCGCCGAGACTGCCGGGGTCCCGGGCGGGTTTGTCTCCTTTACCCTATTTCAACTTTGATTTAAACCGGTTACTCTTGGGCCCGACTCCTTTGCTGTCTGATTTTTGTCAATTTATGACTTAACGTTATTTTTATACCCCAAGTTGCTAAGAAAATCAAGCAATTTCGGGGCCGGTGGCAAAGTTCCCGGGTGCCCTCCAGGTTATAAGGCGTCCGGCCGCGAATCTCATGATCCCAGGAGCTGCCAGCCTTCAGGCAGGGCCCCGAAGTCCCCGGCAAAATATGCATCGGCGCAGCTAATCAATTCCTTTACCCTCTGATCACCCGGGGCACGGGCGCGGTCTCCCCGGACGTATGTCACGCCAGGGCTATTTACCCATTAATTTACGTAATTCCGGGAAAAATACTATGATGATAGTAATAATATAGAGAACCCCGGCAATAAAGATTAAAAGACAAATTGCCAAAAATAACAATATGATGAGAGACATATATCTCGTGTCCGGGGCCCGCGTTTGATCCTGCCAAATTCGGTAACAATACTTCATGGCGATGACGCTGATTAAACTCGCAGCCAACCCGAGAACAAAGTGGTCTAGAATGAAAAACACCAGGGTGAAGAATATATTTTTAAGCATGGTGATCCGCTGATGGCGAGGTTAGCCGTAAGGTTTGACTGGCCTGGTCAATAAGATTCTTAAGGGCTCTTTCCCGGCGAATAAATTTTAACGACATGGGCCCGAGGGCCAGGCTGCCGGTAAGAAACATGATAGCACAATTTTTTTGTGAAGATAATTTCCCGAGGATACGAGTCTACCAGGTCCGCAGTGCATTGATTCCAGCCTGGATCGAAACCTGGAAGACTGCATGAGCCGGGACGCCGTGGCCAGGGCCGAGCCGCTCCCGGTCGTTTTTCTCCGGCTGCGGTCCCCTAAGGCGTTGACCTCGGAGGACATAGTTGTTAGTTTAGATAAGGTTGATCCAGGCGGGAGTGGCCATGCTGAAAGCGAATCTTTATGTGGACCGGATCGAGATTGCGCCCTACCTGACCCCGGAGGAGTGCCAGGGGCTGGGGGGGCCCGATTGCGCCCAGGTGGCGGCCCGGCTGAAGAGCGGCAGCCTGGCGCCCGAGGACTGCCGGACTCTGAGCCCGGCGAAGCGCTACGCCCTGTCCCTGGCGGTGCGGGCTTTGGAAGTCTTGCCGGTGGTCCAGTCTCTGGAGCTGCCCCGGCCGGTGCCGCCGGACCTGTATGAGATCAACGAGCCCGGGCCCGAGGCACCCCTGCTGGTCACCGGCAACAGCGAATTCACCCTGGCGGTGGTCACCGGGCTCCTGGCCCTGACCGTCAGCCCGTTTTACCTGCTGGTGGTGGACACCCGGGGGGACACGGTGGACATGTCCATGGTCTACCGCAGCTTCACCCCCCAGCGCCTGGACCAGGGGCTGACCGCCCATCGTCTGGCCGAGAGGGTTAAGAGCCGGCAGCTCATCATCCCCGGGGTCGTCGGTCCCCTGAAAGAGGAACTGGCCGCCTACACCGGCTGGGATATCCGGGTGGGGCCCATCTGCGTGGCGGAGTTGCCCCTGTTCCTGGGGGAGGACGCCTGGCAGCCGCCGGAGGGGTCCTGAGGTTGCCCCGGAAATTTTTGGCCCGCCGTTGCCCCTGGCCTCCGGAAGACTTACTATAAAAGGAAAATGTGCGTGCAGAGAGGCGGTTGATGAAGACGATCCTGGTGGTGGATGACGACGAGGCGATCCGGACTCTGTTGCAGGAAGAGCTGGAGGACGAAGGCTATAAGGTATTGATCGCCACCAATGCCCGGGATGCCTTGAAGATGGTGGCCAGCGAAGCCCTGGACCTGGTCATTTTGGACATCCGCATGCCCGGCATGGATGGGCTGGAGGCCCTGCCCCGCATCCTGGGGATCAAGGAGGGCCTGCCGGTGATCATGAACACCGCCTATTCCCAGTATCAGGACAGCTTCATGAGCTGGGCCGCGGACGCCTACGTGGTAAAGTCTTCCGATCTCACGGAACTCAAAGAGAAAGTTAAAGAACTGGTAAATAAATGACGGACTTGTTGAAGAAACTCACCACCATCATCATGGCCGGGGGCAAGGGCGAACGCCTCTTTCCCCTGACCCGGGACAAGGCCAAGCCGGTGATCACCTTCGGGAGCCTTTACCGGATCATCGATTTTACCCTGTCCAACTGCCTCAATTCGGGCATCCGCCGCATCTACGTGCTCAGCCAGTACGGCAGTTTTTCCCTGGACCAGCACCTGCGCCAGGCCTGGGACATCATGCACCCGGACCTGGGGGAGTACATCTACTCCATGCCGCCCCAGCAGATCATGGTGAGCCGCTGGTACCGGGGCACCGCGGACTCCATTTTCCAGAACCTCAACCTCCTGGAGGCCGAGCGTCCGCAGCACGTGTTGATCCTCTCCGGCGATCACGTCTACAAGATGAATTACCGGAAGATGCTGGACTTTCACTTGGACCGGGGCGCGGACCTCACCGTGGCCGCGGCTTTGGTGCCCCGGGTGGAGGGCAGCTCCTTCGGCATTCTCAAGGTGAACGAGGCCGGGGAGGTGGAGAATTTCCTGGAAAAGCCCGCCGACCCGCCGGGATTGCCCGACAATCCCGACATTTCCCTGGTATCCATGGGGGTCTACATCTTCAACGCCGGGGTGCTGGTGGAGGAGGTCATCAAGGACGCCAAGAACAAGACCAGCAAGCACGATTTCGGCGGGGACATCATCCCCCAGATGGTGGGGCGGAAAAAGGTGTTCGCCTTCAATTTCCAGGACCCGGTCAGCGGCGCCCCCAGCTACTGGCGGGATATCGGGTTGTTGGACGCCTACTTCAAGGCCCACCAGGACCTTCTGGGCCCCGCGCCCACCTTCGAGTTATTCGATCCGGAGTGGCCCATGCGCTCCCGGCCCCAGCTCCTGCCCCCCAGCAAATTTATTACCGGGGGCGAGCCGGTGACGGTGGAGGATTCCCTCATCGCCTCGGGCTGCATCATCGAAGGGACCGTGGCCCGGTCGATCCTCTCCCCCGGGGTGATCGTGGGGCCGGGCGCGGTGGTGGAAGACGCCATCCTGTGGGACGGGGTGGTCATCGGCCCCCGGGCCAAGGTCAGGCGCGCCATTATCGAAGAGGGGGTGCGGGTGCCGGCCGGGTTTTCCATCGGCTACGACCCCCAGTGGGACGCCTCCCGCTTCCACCTCACCGAAAACGGCATCGTGGTGGTGCCCAACAACGCGGTTATGGAAGAGGCCTGAGGCGCATGAGTTCCATGGCTACGGCCGCCAAGGGTTCCCTGACCCCCACCCGGCTCTACCTGGTGCGCCACGGCCAGGTGGCCGACGGCCATACCGACCGGTACCACGGCAACAACGACATCGGCCTGTCGGATAAAGGGGTGCGCCAGTTTGAAGACCTGGCGGCGCAGCTTGCCGGCGTGGACCTGGCGGGGGTCTATGCCTCGGACCTGACCCGGACCTTAACCGGGGCAGAGATTATCAGCCGGGGGCGGGACTGGCGCCTCTACAAATAATCCCGGAGTTCCGGGAGGTCCACTTCGGGGTCTGGGAAGGGTTGAGCTTCACCGAGATCGCCGAGCGCTACCCCGCCGAACTCGAGGCCCGGTTCCGGGACCTCACCAGCTTCCGGATTCCCGGGGGCGAAAGCCTCCTGGACGTGAGTTCCCGGGTCCTGCCCCGGCTTAACGAGCTCATCAATCAACACTTTGAGAAGGCCTTTATCATTGTGGCCCACGCCGGGGTCAACCGGGTCATCCTCAGCGAGGCGTTGGGCCTCTCCCTGGACCACCTCTTCCGCCTGGACCAGAACTACGGCTGCCTCAACGTCATCGACTATTTCCCGGACATGGCCGTGGTGCGCCTGATCAACGGCGGCGTCAACGGCATGGCCGCGGGATAACTTTTCTCGCCTCCCCGCCGATAAGCCAGTTTCTGCCATATTTGCCGGCCAACGACAATTTTCCGGTAGGGGCGGACCTGTGTGTCCGCCCTTTTTTTAGGCTCTGGGCTAAGCCAGGGTGTCATCCCGAGCGAAGAAAGAATTTCGTATTGGCTGGTAGTTATGAGATTCTTCGGTCGCGGCGCTCCCTGCAGAATGACAGGCATAGGGGACTTTCGCTGAGGTCCTCCCCCGTTCTGAGCCCCTGCCTCAGTCGACCTCGAAGAATTTGGTGGACCGGCGGATAACCGCGGCCAGCTTTTGGGCTCCCTGCCGGCGACAGGAGGGTGGGCAGAAAGCGGTAACTGAACTTGAGGAGGGCCAGATCGTCGGTCTTGAGGTCTTCCAGGGCCTCGGCCTCGAGTTCGTAGGCCTCGAGAAATACCGGGTCAAAAACCAGGCGGCGAAATCTGTCCAGGTCATAAGCCAGGATGGCAAAGAGGTCTTGGATCAGGGCGTCGACCACGGGCGGCTCCAGTCAGTCCGGCTTTGAGCAGGATTTCCAGCCATTCCCGGCGCCCCTGGTCATACTCGGCAAATCCCTGGTCGGCCATCCAGGAGGCCACCGTCCATTCGTCCCCGGTGTCGAATCCCCGGCAATAATCCAGGCGGCGGCAAAAAAAATGGTCCTCGACGCCGTCCGGGGTGAGCCGGCTGCCCATGGTGAGGGGAAAGAGGCGGCAGGCCGCCGGGCGATGGGGATAAACCGTGCAGCCCTGCGCCCCGAGGAAAGGGCAGCCCCCCTCCGCAGACCGGTAAGGCATCGATGAAGACCAGGGGCAGATTGGCATTCGGTTCAATCTCCTGCCGGGTATAGCGCTCGAGCACTTGCCCGGAAGTGATCCCCAGGGCCTGTTTCAGACGCAGGAGGTCATAAGGGCTCAGGATGACGGTGGGGGTCTGGCAGCACTGGTTGAAGCAGGGCAAACCGGCATGGCAATGGAAGGTGAAGCGGCTGTCCGGGGACAGGCTTTCCTGTTCTTTCTGCTGGTAAAGCGACACGGTTTCCGGTGGATCTGAAGCCATGGAATCGGGGGCCTCCGGGGTCAGGAAATTATACCCGTTGCCAAAAGGTTGTTCTTATCCCCCCTCACCCTGACCCTCTCCCCCGCTGGGGGGAGAGGGGATAAGAGGAAAGAACTTTTGCCAAACGCTCTCTAGGTGCCAGAACGGTCATCCCGGCAGCCTGGGCCTTAGGGACGGCTTCGCCAGGCTGCCTGGCTTTACCAGGGCAACAGGGTGAAGGGGCTGGAACCCTCGATGACCTCTCCCGGCCGCTGATTGGCGAGCTTCACGAACTGTTCGGCCCACTCCCTGATGATCTCCCGGCCGTTGGCATACCAGGTGAAGGCCTTGAAATCAATGATCCTGATTTTTTTCACCTGCCGGTCGGCGAACATGGCCAGGATGTCGCCGGTGGCCGAATCCTTCATTTTGGCCTCGAAGGCCACCGTGCTCTCGGCGCCCGTGGTTTTTTCCATAATCCGGACCGCGGCGCCGCCGCCATAAGGGGCATACTCCAGGACGCTGAGGGCCACATTGCTGGGAACCAGCTCCGTGAGCGCCAGTTCAAGGGTCAGGGAATCTTGCTGTGGGGCCTCCACCACCTGATAATGGTGGTGCAGGATCGTTGGCGAAGGCGGTTTTGAATTCGTCCCGCATGTATTGCGCCATCATGGCCAAATCTTCCTCCATCTGGCCCTGGCGGAAGTTCTGCTGCCACCAGTTGGACTCCAGGAGGTAATGCGTGTTCACCGGCGGGATGTAGATGCTCTTATAGCGCTTGAAATCCACGCCCGGCTTAAACCAGACCTTCTGGAAGGGGAGGTCGGCCCGGGGGGCCATCTGCTCCATGGGCACAAAGCCGGCGCCCTTGGAAGGTGATGCCTTCAACGCCGCACAGCCGGTCATCATGAGGCTGAGTCCCAACGTCATGGCTATGAGAGTTTGCAACACTTGCGGCCCCTCCCTAAAGATGATTCCGCGGACTTCTCCCTGGGTTGAACCCCGACACGGTTCCTCTCTTTGTAGCTGAATTGTCCCGTGGGAGTCAAGGCTTCCGCAATCTCGAGAGAAAATAGTTTTTCAAAAAGTTGGGGATACCACACCCGGGTAGCAGAGCTAAGCAAACCATGAGCGTCCTCCAACTGCCTAGCGCTCGATTTTTTCCAGCTCATGGCGCCGGTCTCCGGTTAAATCCAGGTGGGAGAACGCCTGATTTTCCGGCAGGCGCAGGTAAAAATTGGGGATGGCGTCCACGGCCACGGTGGCCCCCTCCACCCGGCAATCCAGTAGGTGTCCGCCGGCCCGGCGGTCCGCGGTGATAAAGTGGCAGTGGTAACCGGACATATTGACGCCGGCCAGGTAGGCGGGATAGCGGCAGGCGACGATGACGCCCTTGACGCCGGCCAGGTCGAACACCACCTGCTTGGCCACCGCCGCAGCCAGGGGCGGGTAGGGTTTCTGCTGCCGGGGCACGCTCCGGGTCTTCACGGAGGGGAAGACGCCGTCAATTCTGATGGCATAGGGGAGGTTGGGGCTGGGGAGCAGCTTGTCGACATAATCGAGGAGTTGCCGGTAAATTCATGGGCTTCTCGATCAGGTGTGTGGTGTCGGCCTTGAAGAAGGTCACCTCGGCGAAGGGGGTTTTCATGGCGCCGTCCACGGGTGAGACCCGGCCGTCGGCCCGGGCCTGGTAAAAAGCGCCATCCAGAGCGATCATTTCGCCGTCCAGGGCGTCAAAGGTGCCCAGGCCGAAGTCGCCGTGCCGGGCCAACTCCTGAAAGGTCAGGTCCCCGTCATAGATCCCGGCCATGAGGGCCTGGAGGGTAGAGGTCTGGAAGAGCAGGCGGGGTGCGGCGGCGTGGAGGGGGCCCGCAGCCAGGCACAGGGCCAGGCATAAAGCCAGAATTAGGGAACGCCTTGGTCTCATCGGCATAAGTCCTCGGGGGCATCCTGGAGTTGGGGCGGGGTTTTGGGCCTTCCCGCTCCTGGCCTCTTATCGCCGGTTACCGGTAGTGGTGTGTTTCATCATGAAGATGATACGGGAAAAGCAGGTTCATTACCCCCTTTCCAAAAGTGGGTCAGGGGGATAGGCTTGCCATCACTATTAAAGGGGACCCTGCTAACTGCGGTGCTCCAAGCCTGGTTTTATGCCTATCTCATTATGGAACGCCCCACTGGGGTATGAGCTGTTTCAGATAGCCCCACCAGGACAGAAAGAAGCTGACGGCTTCGCGGTCCCGTCTCGAAATGGTCCAGAGGAATTCGCCCAGGCCGATTTGCCCCAGGCCGTAGTAAGCCAGGACCACCTGGCCGATGGCCACGTAACCGGTGGCGACCTGGCCCACCCCCAGGACCAGGCCTCCGGCGATCTGGGCCAGGACGACGCCCCCGACGAGAAACTGGCCGAAGCCGAACAAAAGGCCCACGCCGAATTGGGCCACGGTGACCAGGCCCAGGGCGAACTGGCCGATGGCGACGATGCCTCGGGCCACACGCCACTTGCCCCGGCTATCCTTGCCGAAGGCGATGTGGACCAGGGGGTAGCCCCCGTAGGTCCGGGCGGATTTCCATTCAAATCCAAAGCCGGGGTGTGAGGAGGCGGCGGCTTGGGGGGCGCCGCACCGGAGGCAGACCGGGGTCTGGTCACTCACTTCGGCGCCGCATTCCCGACAGGTCAGGGCCATGAGCCGGAATTCAATCTTGGCGGTTGATCAGGGCCGCCAGGTAGCCGGCGCCGAAACCGTTGTCGATGTTGACCACGGCCAGTCCGGTGGCGCAGGAGTTGAGCATGGCCAGGAGCGCCGCCAGGCCGCCGAAAGAGGCGCCGTAGCCCACGCTGGTGGGCACCGCGATCACCGGCCGGTCCACCAGCCCCGCCACCACGCTGGGCAGAGCCCCTTCCATGCCCGCCACCACGATAAAGCAGGTGGCCTGGGCCAGCAGTTCCTGGTGGGCCAGGAGGCGGTGCAGGCCGGCCACCCCCACGTCATAAAGGGCTTCGGCCCGGTGGCCCATGATTTGGGCGGTGATCAGGGCTTCTTCGGCCACGGGGATATCCGAGGTCCCGGCCGAGATCACCAGGATCAAGCCCCGGCCCCGTTCGGGGACTTCGCCCCGGCTGAGGGTCAACGCCTGGGAAGCCGGGTAATAGCGGGCTTGGGGGAAGTCAAGGGCTAGCGCCGCGGCCGCCTCAGGGGCCAGGCGGGTCACCAGGACGTGGTCGGCCCGGGCGGTCAGCGACGTCAGGATGCCCCGGACCTGCTCCAGGGTTTTGCCCGCGGCGAACACCACTTCGGGGAAACCCTGGCGTAGCTGGCGGTGGTGGTCCACCCGGGCGAAGCCCAGGTCTTCGAAGGGCAGGGTCCGGAGGCGCTCCACGGCCGCGGCCACCGGCAAGCGTCCGGCCTGAACCTCCTCCAGCAATTGTTGTAGTAGTTTGCTGTTCATGAGTAATTCCTTAACCGAGAGAAGTGCGAAAGTCAAATTTAAGGAGGCTGGCGGGGCGGGCGTTGGCAAACTGTCCCTGGCTTGAAAAGTTTTTTCGTAGGGTGCGTCCTACGCACCAATTGATGACCGAAATCGGCGGGCAGTGCCCGCCCTACCGGACTAATTAATTGATTCGAAAGGCGGGAGGCGCTGCGCTTTCCTGCCCTACGCTCTGTGGCCGACGCCATTCGGCCGCGTCCTTTTCATACTTTACGGGTGGGCCAAAGGCCCATGAATGACTGCCTTGCCATCCCTGAAATTCACTTACTGGGGCGCCAGTTTGCCCTCCTGGGTCACCCGGTAAGTCCGTCCCCCCCAACTGACCCGGTGGCCGAGGAAACTGGCGAGCCAGAGGCCGAAGGCGAGCAGGTCCTTGACGGGCAGGAGGGCAAAGGCTGCAAGGGGCAGTTCCCCTTTGAGGCAGCGGCGCTCGGAGAACCCGGCCAATACCCCTCGGATGGCCAGGGTGGCCCCCGCCAGCCCCCAGGCCCAAGGGGCCAGGCCAGAACCCAGGAGGATGGCGAGGCTGTATACCAGGGCGTGGGTGATGCCGTAGGCCAGATACCCCCCCGGGCGGCAGACCCGGTAGGTGCGGGCCCAGCGGAGCTGGTGGGCCAGATAATCCGAGAAACTCATCTCCGGGTTGAAGGTCTCCACTACGTAAGGGAGAATTTTGACCTGGAGCCCGGCCTGGGCCACCCGGAAGCCCAACTGATAGTCGTCCGCCAGGAAGTCGGCCAGGGGAGCCAGGCCGCCGATGGCGGTGAGGGCCTGCCGGGTCAGGGCCATGGTGGCCCCCAGGGCGAAGCGGATGCCCTCGACAACGTTAGCCGCGGCCACTGAAGGGATAAAGTCGGCGGCGATGGTCAGGGCCTCCAGGGCCGAGCCCAGGGTCCGGCCCGGGCCGGACCGGTAAGGGCAGCTCACCAGTCCCACCCCCGGCTGCCGGAAGGCCGCGGCCACCTGGGCCAGGTAATCGGGGCCCACCTTGACATCCCCGTCGGCGATCACCAGGAGGTCATACCGGGCCCGGGGCATAAGCTGGCGCAAGGTGCTGATCTTGGGGTTGAGGCCCAGATCTTCCGGGCAGATGACCACCGCAGGGTCGCACCGGGGATGGGCCCGGGATAATTCCCGTAGGAGGGCCACCACCGGGTCATCCGGGTCCCGCACCCCAAAGAGTACCTGGTAGGGGTGGTAATCCTGGGTCAGAAAGCTCGTCAGGCATTCCCGGGAGAGGGGGGCGAGTCCCTTGAGGGGCTTGAAGACGGTGATGCCGGGGCCGGTTTTGACCGGCGGGGCCGGGGGAGAGGGGCGGAAAAAGCGCCCCAGAGAGACCAGGGCCAGGAACTGGTAGCACCAGGCTGCCGTGAGAAGGAGAAGAACCAGATAAACCATGGCACCCATCAGGTTTCAGGCCGGCGCCGGCTTAAGCCCCGGCGTGAGCCGCTCAAGGTCAGGGAATAAAATGCCCGCAGGGCGTCACCATCATACCATCTCCCCGGAAAAAAGACAGGGGCCAGGGCCAAACGTTGTCCTCAGTCCTTGCCATCAGCGAGACGCATCTTATATTAAATGAGAGGTCAGAGACGCGGCCGGGGCTGGAAAAGCCGCCATGGGCCTTTGTCGACCTGGAGTTACGGTAAAAATCCCTGGAAAGAAAGGAGTCAAATAATGGCAGAAATCAACTGGCGGGACAATTGGGATTCGGCCCTGGAAGAGGCCAAAAAAGAAAATCGCCGCGTCTTGCTGGAACTGTATATGGACGGGTGCCCCCATTGCACGAAACTGCACAGTGAGACCCATGTCGACCCGGGAGTGATCCAGGAGTTAAACTCCAAGTACATCCCGGTGCGTCTGGACGGGCGCCAGAACATGGACATCGTAAAAAAATTCAACGTCACCGGGGCGCCCACTACCCTGGTCTTCGAGGCCGACGGCAAGGAACTGCAGCGGTTTCCCGGTTATTACTCGCCGGCGGACTACTTGAAACAACTGGAAAAAGCCAGCTAACGGCCCGAGGCCAACTCATGGTTCGGCTTCGTCGCGGCCTCCGGACTGGCGCCGGGTTTCCGGTATCCACGGTGCGGACCGTCCGAGAGGTTTGTTCTGGCCTGGGGGCACCGTGGCTACCTGCCGGTTCAGGCGGCATCTGGACGCGGTCCCGGTCCATCAGCGGTTAGGATGATCCATTCTTTCCATGGAGGCTTCTGAGTTACCATAATAATATAATTATATTAATTTCTTATCTGTCAGATGCCACGCTCGGATGCCGAGAAACCCGGTTTTCATCAGCCGGATAATTCATCCTGTCCGCGGTTTTCCCGTCTCCTCCCGGCTATTCTGATTTGCCAAGCGAGGAATTTTTTTATAGTATAAGGCTGCATATTTTACTGAGGTCCGCCGGTTCTGATGATCATTACCGCGTGTAAGGGGTTACATGACTTTTCGCGTCAAGTATGGACTTTCGGTCGTGGTGGTTCTGGCAATTTTGACAGTGGCCGCAGGATTTGCCGCAGGTCAGGAGGAGGAAGGCTTTGAAGTCTCCGCCCGCTCCTTTGTCATTATGGATGCCAAAACCGGCAAGATTTTACTCGCCCTCAACCCCCAGGTCTTTTTGCCTCCGGCCAGCACCCTCAAGGTGATGACCGCCCTGTCGGTGGTGGAGCACCTGAAGATGGATGACCAGGTGACCGTCAGCGCCTATGCGGCGGCGGCGCCGGCGTCCAAGATCGGCATCAAGGCGGGGGAGACCTATACGGTGCGGGAGTTGCTCTATGCCCTGCTGCTGAACTCAGCCAACGACGCCGCCCGGGCCCTGGCGGAAAAGGTATGCGGCAGCGAGCCGGCCTTTGCCCAGCAGCTCACCCAGGAGGTGCGGCAGTGGGGCGCCTACCGCACCACCTGCGCCACTGCCAACGGTCTGCCGGCGGACAATCAATATTCCACCGCCCAGGACCTGGCCCTGATGTTTCGCCGGGCCATGAGCAACCCGGAACTGGCCACGATTATGTCCACCAAGTATTACCCCATCCAGGGAGACCGGGAACTGAGGAATCACAACCGGTTCCTCTTCACCACGCCCCTGGCGGTGGCCGGGAAAACCGGGTACACCCGGGCCGCCAAGCACACTTATGTGGGGCAGTTCAAAAACGGCGACCAGGAAATCATCGTCGCCATGATGGGGAGCACGAAGAAAGTGGGCCGATCTGCGGCCGCTGATTGAAAAGGGCTTCGAACTGGAGGGGACGCCCATCGCCAAGCTGCCGCCGGCGGAAGAAAAGCTCTGGTTTGCCAAGGGCGGCAACGGCAAGGCCCGGGTTGCCAAACGGTCCAGCCGCAAGCGGCGGGCCAAGGTAGTGATGGGCTCCGCGGGGTCGGCCCGGCCAAGAAAAAATCGGCCGCCAAGAAAAAATGTAATTGAACTGCCCGTAATAGTGCCGCGATGCTGGGGAATCCGACGTTATGGAAGAAAAAGGCTTATTCAATAAAGTAAAAAACAAGCCCACCCGGCGGCGATTCGTGGTGTCCACCATCCGCAAGGGCGAGGACTCTTTGAGACCGCCATCTTTGCGGCCAATTTCTTCTATCTGCCCCGGCACTGGAACCAGCCGGAACTCACCGTGACGTCGGCTACCCCGAAAGAGGCCTGGGACCTGCATGCCAAACTGGCGGTGCGCTTCACCCACGAGTATCCCTCCCGCCTGATCCAGGAGTATTGCGAAGTTACCCAGCCGACGCCTCCCCAGGATTGAGGCTTCCGGCCCCGCGACATTCCAGCCTCTTCCCTAATAATAAGGGGATTTTGTTATTCCGGGCATAGCTATAATTTCCTGATTTATTTGATAAGGACCGTAGGGCGGGAAAGCAAAGCGCATCCCGCCTTTTGCATCATTCCCTCTCCAGATGCCGAAGGTTAGCGTCCGCCGCCCGCTCAAGGTTATAAATAACGCTTCGAACTTAACGCTGGAAGCTTGAATAAGGCCAATCTGCAACCCTCGCTACCTGACCGTTCCAACCGCGCGCCCGTGAAAAAGAGTGTGCCGCCGGGAACCAAGCGCGTGCGATTGCGACATGATTTTGGTGTAGCCTCATTGTTTAAGGCGGGATGCGCTTCGCTTTCCCGCCCTACCGCTACTATAGCTGTCAACCCGGCCTCAGACCAGATCCACCCGTTTGACCCCGGGGAGTTCGAAGACCTCTTGTAGCAGCTGGCGGTCAGGGTGGGACGTCCGAATCCGCAGGAGAAAGTTGGCGGTGACTTCTTTTTTTTCCAGGTCCTTGCTCAAACCGAAATTGATCACCTCAAAGGCATGTTTGGTGATGATGTCCTGGATACGGCTGAACTGGCCGGCCAGATCCTGGGAGACGATGGTCATTTCCTGATACCAGTCCTTTTTCAAGCGCCGCTCGAAAAACTTCACCCCCACTAACGAGACGACCGTCAGGCCCGCGACCACGGAGCCGTAGAGATAAAATCCGGCGCCGATGGCCAACCCGATGGCGCACACCACCCAGACGCAGGCGGCCGTGGTCAGGCCCCGGATGGTATCCTTATACCGGAGGATCACCCCGGCGCCTAAAAAACCGATGCCGGTGATGGCCTGGGCCGCAATCCGGCCGGGGTCGACCCGCAAGGCATCCGGCGGCAGTTTTTCCACCATCCCGTAAGAGAGATATTCTGACAGGACCATGATCAAGGCCGAACCGAGGCACAGGATGAGGTAGGTCCTGATGCCGGCCGGCCGCCCGTGCACCTCCCGCTCGAACCCCACCAGAGCCCCAAGGAATGCGGCTAAGAGCAATCTGAACAGAATCTCCCCATGCTGAGGCGCCATGTGTCGGTCTCCTTTAATAACGAGTTGCGGTCAAAAGTAAACAGACTGAACGTGGGGGCGCACCGGTGTGGGCGCCATCAGGGACGACACAGAGATCCTCCCCGACAAGAAGTGTCCACTGAACGCTAATCGGGATAAGAACAGAAAATCACCTTGTGGTGGATTATAGCGTAATTTTTCAGGGTCGGGGATTGCCGTTGGGCCCATGCCTCAGGTGAGGGTGAGGCTAAAAACCCGGTGGGAGAGATGGGAGTGCAGGTCCTAGGAGATACCCCAGACCGCAATCCCGGCCTGGTCCGCAGTCTTAAGCATTTCCGGGCGCGTCGAAGATCAGGGTCTTGCCGGCCTCGATGGCCAGCACCGCGGCCTTAACCTCCTGCATGGTGGCGATGGTGTCCAGGCCCACGGCGGGCACGTCAAACCGGAGGTCCTGGCCGGGCTTGCTCATCTTGACCACCACGGCGCCGGGACCGGCCAGGGCGGCGCCCCGGCGGATGGTCGCATCGGTGCCTTCGATGGTCTCGAGGGCCACCACCACCTGGCGCCGCACCACCGCGCACTGGCCGATGTCCAGGCGGCCCAGCTCCCTGGCGGCCTCCACTCCCAGGTTGATGTCGGCCAGTTCGGCCGGGGTGGGAGGGCGGCGGTTGAGGGGCCCGGGGGTGGCCAGGAGGTCGTCAAGGAAGAGGGTGGAGGGGGCGATGGTAATGCCTTCGGCCTCCATTTCGTCGGCCACGGCCCGGAGGAGGCGGTCGTCCCGGCCGGCGCCGGCCCGGCGGATGATGCTGAGGGCCCGCCAGTCGGGGCGAAACTCCCGGAAGAGGCGGCCCCGGCTGATGCCGCCGGCCATTACCGCCTGCCGGACCCCGGCGGCCTTGAAAATGCGGATGATTTTGCCCAACTGGCCCACGTGAATCCAGTGGAGTTCGGCCACGAAGGAAGCCAGGGCCGGGTCAGTCTCGCCCCGATGGGCCACCGCCACGACTGCGGCCCCCTGCTGCCGGGCGGCCTGGGCGAACAGGAGGGGGAACTGGCCCTTACCCGCGATTAAGCCGATGTTCTCTGACATCCGCCGGGAGCAGGCCCCGCTCCGAAGTCTCGAGAAACGCCAGAAGGTGGCCGACCTCGGGAGTCGGGGGCAATTCGTTCTTGATCCTGGTGATGGCCTCTTTCTGGTTCAACTCCGAGAGGAACAGGAGCTCAAAGGCCCGTTTCAAGGGCTGGAGAGAGGAGTCGGTAAAGCCGTGCCGTTTCAACCCCACCAGGTTGAGCCCCACCAGCTTGGCCCGGTTGCCCACGGCCATGGCGTAGGGGGGGACGTCCCGATGCACCGCCGAACACCCACCCACAAAGGCGTGGCAGCCGACATGGCAAAACTGGTGGACCGCGGAGAGGCCCCCTAAAATGGCGTAGTCCTCCAGAGTAATGTGGCCGCCCAGGGTCGCGGCGTTGGACATGATGACGCCGTTGCCCACCTGGCAGTCGTGGGCCACGTGGGTATAGGCCATGAACAGGTTGCCGTGGCCGATGCGGGTGGCGCCGCCGCCGCCGGCGGTGCCCCGGTGGAGGGTGGCAAACTCCCGGATGATGTTGCCGTCGCCGATGATCAGTTGGGTTTCCTCGCCCTGGAATTTCAGGTCCTGGGGGATTTCACCGATGACCGCGAACTGGAAAATCTCGCACTTGTTGCCGATGGTGGTGAAGTCCTTAATCACCACGTGGGAGCCGATGTGGGTGTCGTGGCCGATCCGTACCCGGCCCTGGATAATGCTGTAGGGCCCTATGGTGACGCCCTCATCCGAGTTCGACGGTTTTATCCACCAGGGCGGTGGGGTGGATTTGGACCATACTCATTCCTCCCCTTGACCGATTGCGGCCATGAGCTCGCCTTCGGCCACCAGGGTCTGGTCGACAAAGGCCTGGGCCTTCATTTTCCAGAATTTCTTGCCCCCGCGCACCGATTCGACTTCGATCCGTAATTGGTCTCCCGGGACTACCGGCTGGCGGAAGCGCATCTTGTCAAGACCCAGCAGGAAGAGGTGAGAGTTGCCCAGGTGCTCCGGAAGGGACAAGAGGGCCAGGATGCCCCCTACCTGGGCCATGGCCTCGGCGATGAGGACGCCGGGCATGATGGGGCGGCCGGGGAAATGCCCCTGGAAAAAGGGCTCATTAATGGAGACATTTTTCAACCCCACCACACGTTTGCCCTTCTCCAGACTGGTGATGCGGTCCACCAGGAGAAACGGATAACGATGGGGGAGGATTTTTTGAATTTCTTCCAGACTCAGGGTCTGCGGTGGGTTCATGGTTCCGGCTCCTGAGGTATCAGTTCAAGGTTCAAAGTTCAAGGTTCGAGTTTCAGGTTTCAGCTTTGAACTTTCCTGCTCCTGGTCCAGTCTGGCGGAGAGTTCGCTCACGGTTTGCTCCAGCTGTTTCAGTCGTTGATAGAGTTCGGGGAGTTTGGGGAGATGGCCCATGATCTGGAGCCATTCCCGGTGCGGGCGCGCCGGGTAGCCGGACACCGTCTGGCCGGCGGGGAATGGAGCGGTGCACGCCGGATTGGGCGCCCACCTGGACGCCGTCTCCCAGTTCGATATGGCCGGTCACGCCCGACCTGCCCTGCCAGGGTCACCCTTTTGCCCAGTTTAGTGGAGCCGGACACCCCCACCTGGGCCACCAGGAAGGAATGTTCCCCCACTTCCACATTGTGGGCCAGGTGCACCAGGTTGTCCATCTTGACGCCCCGGCCTATCCGGGTGGCTCCCAGGGCTCCCCGGTCGATGGTGCAATTGGCGCCGATCTCCACGTCGTCTTCGATGACCACCGTTCCTAACTGGGGGATCTTCACGTGTCCCGTGTCTTGAGGGACAAACCCGAAGCCGTCGGAACCGATCACCGTGCCGCTGTGGATGACGCACCGTTCTCCCACCGTGCACCGCTCTCTGATGGTGACGTTGGGATAGATCAGGGTGTCAGCGCCGATTCGGACCTCATCATTGATGACGCAGCCGGGCATGACCGTGACCCGGTCGCCCAGGCGGACGCCGGCGCCGATAAAGACCAGGGGGGCAATGGAGACCTCCTGGCCCAGCACCACTTCCGGGCCGAGATAGGCCAAATCGCTGATACCGGGCCAGCGCCGCACGGGGGGGGCAAACAGCGCCGCCAGTCGGGCGTAGGCCAGATAGGGGTGGGGGACGATGATCAGGGGCCGCGCCAGCTTGGCGTATTCCCGGGATACGATGAAAGCGGCGGCGCGGCTCTGATCTGCCAGACGGGCGAACCGCCCGTGCGTGATGAAGGAGATCTCCCGGGGCGTAGCTTGATCCAGTGGAGGCAATACCCTCAATGGAAAGATCGGCGGGACCTTGGAGTTCTCCTCCCAGAAAGGCCGCCAGCTCGCCCAGGGTGCGCGTCATGAGGCCTTAGCCTCCGAATTTGCTGCGCACCTTATCGGTGATATCCAGTTTGGGGTCCATATAGAGGAGCCCGGCATTGCGCTTGTCGAGGACCATGTCCAGCTTCTCCTGCTGGGCCACGGCTCTTGACCGCGCCTTCCAGTTTCTGGAACAGGGGCGCCAGTTGACTTTCCTGGAACTGCTGCAGTTGCTTTTCGGCATCCGCGCCCTGCTTTTGGAAAGCCTGCATCTTTTTTTCCAGTTCTGCGGCCTTGGTCTTGCGGGCATCTTCTTTCATCAGGGATGCCTGCTTCTGGAAATTCTCCACCTCTTTGGCCAGGTCCTGGCGCCTCTGACCAAAGGGCTTGCCCAGTTCATCGGATTTACGCTTAATGGCAGCCTGGACCCGCTTTCCCTGCGGAAGACTTGGAGACCACGTCCATACCATCCACGACGCCGACTTTGAACTCGGCGGCCGCAGCCCACAGCGGCGTCATAAGCAAAGCCGCAGTTAATAAAAGTCCCACACCTGCCTTAGACATACAGACCTCCTGGATTGATCGATATAAAAACTTAACTCCCCCGACGGGCTCAGCCTCGCCGGGAAAATCTGGTTTTGGTGCCATCAGGTTAGAATGACCCGCCCATGGTAAATTCCCAGGCACTGGATCGTTCATAGTCTTTCTTCGAAAGATTGTAGCCCCATTCCACCCGGAGGGGGCCCATGGGGGAGAACCAGCGGACGCCGAACCCGACGCTGGTGCGCAAGAACGGCCCGACATAGTTGGGACCATAGACGTTACCGGCATCGAAAAAGACGGTCCCCGAGAGGCCCAGTTTCTTATAGAGCGGGAACCTGATTTCCTGGTTAAACTGCAGGAAATGGGTCCCACCGATGCGGTCATTGGTGACCGGGTCCCGGGGGCTGATTTCGGCATATTTAAAGCCCCGGATGGTGTCGATACCGCCCAGGTAGAACAGTTCGTAGGCCGGCATCTGCCCCCAAGACAACTTGTTCATCCCGCCGGCCCGGGCATGGATCACCCCGATCAGATCCCATTTTTTTTGAGGGGGAAATACCAACCGGTTTCTGCCATATAGCGCACAAAGGCCGTATCGCCTCCCAGGCCGGCTATTTCCACAGGAGAGGCTGTTGTCCGAACCCTTGGTGGCGGCAAACAGGGAGTCCCGGGAATCCCGCCGGATCACGAAGGAGGTGGCGCTGGTGTTATGGATTGTGGCAGCCTGCACCAGCACCGGGGAGGCGTAATACTGCAGGTCCTTGAGGTTGACGTTCTCAAAACGATACATCCAGAAGAGGCGGGTGTACTTCCATTTCAGAGGATGACTGAGGCGGAAGACGCCGCCCTTGCTGATCCGGGTGTACTCGGTGTATTGCCTCTCCCAGTTAAAGGCGTCGATGCCGAGAGCCAGGGGCCGGTCGAAGAGGTAGGGCTCCGTAAAGGAAGCCCGGAACCGGTGGGAAATGGAGCCGATGATCCCCGAGATCTTGACTTGCTGGCCCCGCCCGAAGAGGTTGTTCTGGCTGACCTCCACCATCCCCACCAGGCGGTCCTGGGTGCTGTAGCCCGCACCGAGGCCGAAGGTACCGGTGGGGCGCTCCTTCACGGTGATTTTCAGGTTCATGTGGTCCGGGGAGCTCCCCGGGGTAGTGGCGAAGTTCACATCCTCAAAGTATTCCAGGCGCCTCAGATTCTTGATGCTCTCTTTGAGGTTGGTGGCGGAGAACATGTCTTGCTCGTAGACCCGGAGTTCACGGCGGATCACCTTGTCCCGGGTTTTAACATTGCCGCCGATTTCGATGCGCTCGAAATAGACCTTTTTCCCTTGATGGATGTCGAAGGTGACATCCACTATCTTCTTTTCGTTGTCTTCTTTGATGAGGGGCACGATGTCGGCATTGGCATAACCATGGTCGGCGTAAAAATCGGCCAGGGTGGTGAGATCCTCCTGCAAGACCTCCCGGCTGTAGACCTCCTCTTTGGGGGTCTTCAGCAACTTCAAGAGCTTGTCCTTGTCTTCCAGGAGATCTCCCGTCACATCCATCTTGCCCACATGATATTCGGGGCCTTCCTGCACGGGAATGGTGATATAGATCCACTTTCCCTTGATGTCGATTTTGGGTTCACCGATCTTGGCCTTAATATAGCCATGGTTGTAATAATAAGCCGCGATTTTCTCCAGGTCCCGTTCCAGGACGTCCTTGTTCATCTTGCCGGCGCCGGTGATCCAGGCGATGGGGGCAAAAAATCCCCGCTCCTTGGTTTCCATCACCTTTCGGAGTTCTTTGGTGCTGAAGGCCTTGTTGCCCTCGAACTCAATGTCCTTGACGGCCATTTTGCCGCCTTCATTGACATGGAGCACCAGGTTGACTTCGTGTTCCCCCGCCGGCATCAGCTCATAGGAGATTTGGGCCTCGTAATAACCTTTTTCCCGGTATGCCTGCTGGACTTTATTGATATCTTCCTTGATGGCCCCTTCCGAGGCCACGGAGAAAGGTTTGAGGTTCATGACCTCCAGGATTTTGTCCTTTTTCAATTTATTGTTGCCTTCCACCATGATCTCGCGGATGGAGGGTTTTTCCTTCACCAGTACGGTCAGGACTCGACCTTCCGGGGTCTCGCTGACATCCATCCGGACGTCGGTGAAATAGCCCATCTTATAGATGGCTTTCAAGTCCTCCCGCAGGTGGGCCGGCGTCAGGGTTTCCCCTTCCCGGGTCTGCATCACTCCCAGGATGGCATCCTTCTCAATGCGGCGGTTGCCCTTGACCACGATATGGGCGACTCGTTCTTTGCCCAAGATCTTCAGGCTCAGTTCCTGGGCCATCTGACGACTGAGGCCGGAGAGGGAGTGGAGTCCGGTCCCCTGGAGTTTCAGAGAGGACGGCCCCTTTCCGGCCGCTGAGATCCAGGACGTGGCCTTCCAGGGAGAAGAGGTCTCCCACCTTGAGCAAGGTGCCCCAGATGACCATATCGGCTCCCAGTTTCCGGCCGATTGCCTGGGCCTGGGCCTCATCCACAGGGCTCGTCAGTTGGGAGAGTTCCTTATGCAGGTCTTCCTGGGAAATCGGGGTGAAGCCGTCGGTTTTCAAACGGTCCCGGATTTCCTGGCTGACTTTTTCCCCCAAATAGCCCAGGGATTCTTTGCTGGTGACGGCAAAAGGGAAGACCGCAACTTTCTTAAAGACCAGTTCCTGCTCCTGGGCCTGGGCTGGCCCGCCGGCCGCCATCGTCGACAACACCAGGAGAACTAATACCATGAGGCGTTGTGCCACCTTATTCTCCCTGTAAAATTATTGCCTTGCCATCAAGCAGGGTAATCTGTCGGTCAAGGACCCGGGCCATCTCCAGGTTGTGGGTGACGATGACCGAGGTGAGGCCCCGCTCGTGGTTCAGTTCGAGGATAAGTTCCTGCACCCGGCCCCCGCTTTTGGGATCCAGGTTGCCGGTGGGTTCATCGGCCAGGAGCACTTCCGGTTCCAGCACCAGGGCCCGGGCCACCGCCACTCGTTGCTGCTCGCCGCCGGACAGGGTGGAGACCCGGTGGGTCAAGCGCTCTTTGAGCCCCACCCGGACCAGAATCGCCTCGGCCAGGTCCCGGGCGACCGGTTGGGGGAGACGGGCGATGAGAGCCGGCATCATCACGTTTTCCAGGGCATTGAATTCGGCCAGCAGATGGTGAAATTGAAACACGAACCCCACCTTGCGATTGCGAAAGGCCGCCAGGGACCGGTCATCCAGGGAGAAGATGTCTTTGCCATCCCACCGCACCGTCCCGGTGCTGGGCCGCTCCAGAGTCCCCAGAATGTGGAGCAGGGTAGATTTCCCCACCCCCGACGCCCCCACCACCGCCAGGGTCTCTCCCTGCCGGATGTCCAGGTCCACCCCGGTGAGCACCTCCACCTGAATGCCGTTGTGCCTGAAGGTTTTGATCAGCCCTCGGAGCTCGATCTTTACCGGGGTTTGCGAGGTTGCATATTCTTTCATTGCTTTCCTAACGGTAAGCCACCTTATCACTTTCCCCTGGGAGCGTCAATGCAGGTTTTCGGTTTTTGGTTTTTGGTTTTCGGTGGTGCATTTTCGCCTTTTTTGGCGCCCTCTGCAATAGGTGGATAAGGGAAATCAACAACCGTTAAATTTTACTATGCTGAGGGCAAGACGCGGCACTCCCCGACCGCCATAAATCGGTGAGAGCCGGGGAGCCGGTCTTTACCGGCAACCTTAACCCCAAAACCTTACTCATACCGGATGGCCTCCACCGGGTCCAGACGGGCCGCCTGCCAGGCCGGATAGATGGTGGCGAAAAAGCTGATGGCCATGGTGGCGAAGATGATAGCCAGCACGTCGGGCCATTGGACCGTCACCGGCAGGGTGGAGATATAATACACATCCTGGGGCAGCTTGATGAACTGATATTTTTTGAGAATGGCGCAGAGTCCCAGTCCCAGCCCCAGGCCGCCGATCGTCCCCAGGCCCCCGATGACCAGGCCGTTGATGATGAAAATCTGCATGATGCTCTGGCGGGTGGCCCCCATGGACTTGAGAATGGCGATGTCCCGGGTCTTTTTCATGACCATCATGAAGAGGGTGGAGGCGATGCCGAAGGCCGCCACCAGGATGATCAGGGTGAGGATGATGAACATGGCGATCTTCTCAAGCTTTAAGGCCGCGAACAGGCTGCGGTTCATCTCCATCCAGTTCTTGGTGTAAAAGGGCGGGCCCAGGTCTTTCTTGATCACCTCCCCCAGGTCCCCCGCACCATAGATATCCTTGACTTCCACCTCCAGGCCGGTGACCCGGTGGCCCAGACCCAGAAATTCCTGGAGGGCCGGGATGCTGGTATAGACCAGGGAGGAGTCGAACTCGTACATGCCGGAGTGAAAAATGGCGGTGACCCGAAAGGCCTTCATGCGGGGCAACCTCCCCATGGGCGTCAGGGTGCCCAGGGGGGAGATGATGTTCAGGTAGTCTCCCACCGCCAGGTTGAGGTTCTTGGCGAGCTCGTTGCCGATGGCGATCCGGGGTGGGTCCCCGGGGGCGCCGGCCGCCAGGTCGGCAAACTTGCCCTTGACCACGTCCAGGGCCTTGGGGCCTCCCCGCCGGAGGGCTTCAAGATCCAGGCCCCGGATGATGCCGCCGGAGACGCTCCCCGGGGCCGAGTACATCACCTGGGTATAGATGAAGGGGTCAACCGAGACCACCCCGGGGATTTTCTGGATTTTGTCGGCCACCTGGGGCGCATCCGTCAGGGGCGCCCCGTGTTTGAGCACGATGATGTGGGCGTTGACGCTGAGGATTTTTTTCTTCAGATCCAGGTCGAAGCCGGTCATCACCCCGATGACCACGATGAGGGCCATGACCCCGACCATGATCCCGGCCACGGAGATAAAAGTGGAGAGCGACAGGAAACCTTTCTGGCGCTTGACGCCCCGGAGCAGCCGCAAGGCTACGAAAGATTCGAAGAAATGCAAGGAGTTTACCTTTCCGGCCTGAGGAGGGGAAATAAAATGACGTCCCGGATCGAGGGCGCGTCAGTCAAGAGCATCACCAGGCGGTCAATACCGATGCCTTCACCCGCGGTGGGCGGCATGCCGTGGGACAGGGCGGTGACGAAGTCCTCGTCCAGGGCGTGGGGCATCTCTTCATCGCCGGCGGCGTGGGCGGCCATCTGGGCCTCGAAGCGCTGCCGCTGGTCCAGGGGATCGTTGAGCTCGGAGAAGGCGTTGGCCATCTCCCGCCCATTGATGAACAGTTCGAACCGGTCCACCACCTCCGGGTCGGCCTCGCTGCCCCGGGACAGGGGCGAGGTTTCCCGGGGGTAGCCCAGGATAAAGGTGGGCTGCTGGAGGCGGGCTTCCACCTTGAGGTCGAAGAGTTTCGTCAGGGCCCGGCCATAGCCTTCCCCGGGACGCAGGGTTACCCCCTCCTCCCGGGCCAGGTCCACCAGGGCCTGGCGGTCCCGGACCACTTCCGGGGGGATGCCGCCGATTGAGCGTCAGGGACTCCCTCAGGTCCAGCCGGCGCCAGGGCGGCGTCAGGTCGATCTCGGTCCCCTGGCAGGGAAAGCGCAAAGTCCCCAGGACCTCCCGGGCCACGTGGCAGATAAGCTCCTCGGTCAGGAGCATCAGGTCCTCATAGGTGGCGTAGGCCTGGTAGAACTCCAGCATGGTGAATTCGGGATTGTGCTGGATGGAGAGCCCTTCGTTCCTGAAATTCCGGTTGATCTCGAAGACCCGGTCGAAGCCGCCGATCACCAGGCGTTTCAGGTAGAGTTCCGGGGCGATCCTCAGGTAGAGGGTCATGTCCAGGGCCTGGTGGTGGGTGACGAAGGGCCGGGCCGTGGCGCCCCCGGGAATGGGCTGCATCATGGGGGTTTCCACCTCCAGGAAGCCCCGGGCCTCGAAAAACTGGCGCATCAGGCGTGATGATGGCGGCCCGCCTGATGAAAACCTCACGCACCTGGGGGTTGACCATCAGGTCCAGGTAGCGCTGGCGGTAGCGGGTCTCCACGTCGGTGAGGCCGTGGAACTTTTCCGGCAGGGGCAGGAGGCTCTTGGTGAGGAGAATATACTCGGTCACCGCCAGGGTGAGTTCCCCGGTTCTGGTGCGAAAGAGCGTGCCGGTAAACCCGACGATGTCGCCCAGGTCGAGGCGCTTGAACCGGGCGAAGGCCTCCGGGCCGATAACCTGTTTCTGGACGTAGGCCTGGATCCGGCTGGTGCCGTCCTGGAAGTGGCAGAAGGTGGCCTTGCCGAATTCCCGGAGGAGCATGAGGCGGCCGGCCAGGCGGAAGGTCTGGTCCAGGGCCTCTAAATCGGGGGCGGCCAGGGCCCCGAACTCCTCGAGGATCTGGGCGATGGTGTGGCTGGGAACAAAGCCGTTGGCATAGGGCTCGACGCCCTGCTCCCTGAGCTCCGCCAGCTTCTGCAAGCGCTGGTTCTTGATATTATCCGATTGTGCCATGGGGTGTCAGCCTGATTGTGGGTACTGCTGAATAGGTCCGTAAACTTACATTTTTTAGATTATTCCCGGCTGTTAGTCAAGGGTTAATGAACCCCGGGCAGGAGATGATGCCAGGGAACCGGTCAGCAGGCTCTATAGGAAAATATATCAAAAACTGCCTTAACTCTAATAGGGTTTCCAAGCTCGCGTCCGGGAAGTCGCTGGTTTTTCCCAGACTCTGACTGGCTGCCGGTCGGGTGGGCCTTCAAGCCCGGCCCCAGCCTGGTCGGGCGGGGCGCGGGCGTACCCCGGGTAAAGCGCCGGGCGCACCAAAATTATGAAAAAGCATACAGTACCAAAGCCCTGTCGACCGCCCCGGCTCAATAAAATTGCCGGGTACTCCGAAAAGCTAGTGAAAGGTTGAAGAAATGCTTTGATTTTGGTAGTATGCATTGTCTATGATCTTTTCTCTGGAATCTTTTACGCTTGAAATCACGACCACGGCTGGCACCGACATTCTGGACCTGACGGAGGCGGTGGCGGCCCAGGTTGAACAAACCGGGGTGACGGAGGGATTGCTCACTCTGTTCATCTCCGGGTCCACTGCGGCTTTGAGCACCATCGAATTTGAGTCCGGCGTGGTCAATGATTTGCGGGCAGCCATCGAGCGCCTTTTCCCTCAAGATATCCCTTACGAACATGACCGCCGCTGGGGCGACGGCAACGGCTATGCTCACGTGCGGGCCGCGTTTCTCAAGCCTTCTCTGAGCATCCCCCTGCCGGGGGGCGCCTGCTTCTGGGGACCTGGCAGCAGATCGTCTTGCTGGACTTTGACAACCGGCCCCGTCAGCGTTCTATCCAGGGCCAGGTTATAGGGTCCAGGCCGTCAAACGGGTAAACCTCCGCCGGCAAAATCTCTTCCTATGGCCACCGACCAACTGACTTTTGAGGACAATTCCCTGGCCCAGGCTCTCTATGGCGAGCATGGCAAGCACCTGGCCATCGTCAGCCGCAGCCTGGGGGTGAAGCACCACGTCCGGGGCCACCGGGTGACCCTGGAGGGGCCGGAGGCTGAGGTGCGCCTGGCCGGGCGGGTGCTCCAGGAACTCTACGGGCTGCTGCAGTCGGGGTATCCGGTCCTGGCCCAGGACGTGCAGTACACCATCAAGATTCTCCAGGACAAAGAAAGCGCTTCGGTCAAGGATATCTTCCTGGACACGGTCTACATCTCGGCCATGAAGCGGCGCATCTCCCCCAAGAGCCTCAACCAGAAGCGCTATATCGAAGCCATTCGGGCCCACGACATCGTCTTCGGCGTCGGCCCGGCGGGCACCGGCAAGACCTATCTGGCCATGGCCATGGCGGTGGCCGCCCTGGTGAACAACGACGTCATCCGCATCGTGCTGGCCCGGCCGGCGGTAGAGGCCGGGGAAAAGCTCGGCTTCCTGCCGGGGGACCTGGCGGAGAAGGTGAACCCTTATTTGCGGCCCCTTTACGATGCGCTCCATGATATGATCGATTTTGAGAAGGCCACCCGCCTGGTGCAGCGGGGCACCATCGAGGTGGCCCCCCTGGCCTTCATGCGGGGCCGGACCCTGAACGACTCCTTTGTCATCCTGGACGAGGCCCAGAATACCACGTCCGAGCAGATGATGATGTTTTTGACCCGCCTGGGGTTCGGCTCCAAGGCGGTGATTACCGGGGATGTAACCCAGATCGACCTGGCCCCCGGGGCGCGCTCCGGCCTGGTGGAAGCCCGGGACCTGCTCCAGGGGGTGGAAGGGATCGCCTTCGTCCATTTCACCGAGCGGGACGTGGTGCGGCATCCCCTGGTCCAGGATATCATCCGGGCCTATGAGAGCCGCCGGAATCGCCGATCCGGCCCTGAGGCGGAACCACCTCCCGGGTAAGCCTGGATGAGGGGGAGGCCCGGGCGAGCCGCCCGGGACCATGGAGCACCTTTATGCCTGAAAAAGACGTGCCTAAAAGCATCAGCCGGATCTTTGGCATGGGACGCAGCCTGCGCGCCAGGTTGCCCAAGTCCCTATCCCGGAAAGTCGTCCTGTCCCCCGGGCAGGACTGGGGCACCAGGGTGGCGTTGCTCCTGGGCTTAAGCCTGCTGCTGGCCCTGATTCTGTCTCCCCGGATCTCGGAGCCCCAGCGCCATTACCAGGTGGGGGATGTGGCCCGGGAGAACGTCAAGGCCATCGGCGAATTCCTGGTGGAGGACGTGGAGACCACGGCCAAGAAGCAGCAAGAGTTGATGACCGAGGTGCCCCCGGTGTTTGATTTGCAGGAGCAGTTGGGGGACGAGGTGCAGCAGCGGCTCCAAAAAGCCATGGACTACATGCGGCGCATCTCCCAGGAAGCGGTGGCGCCGCCCCAGGAGGGTCAGGCCGGGGCCGCCGCCAAGGGCAAAACCAAGCCCACCGTGCCCTATAAGGTCCTGCTGGAACACAAACCCGAATTCGACCGCATCCTGGGGGTCACCGTCCCCAAGCCCACCTTTCACCTCCTGGCCAAAGCCGAGTTTTCACCTTACCTGGAAGCCATGGTCAGCCAGGTGGTGGAACAGTTTTTGAAGCAGGGGGTGATCAGCAGCCGGGCCATTCTCAAGCCGGAGCCCCGGGAAATCCTGGTGCGGCGCCTGCCTTCCCGCGTGGAGGCGGTGGAGCGCCCGCCCTTTGGCTTTATTGAACTGGATGAGGGGCGGAAATCCGCGGCGGGGTATTGCCGGGACGTGGCCGTGGAGGTGTCTCCCTCGGATCGGTGGCTGGTGTGCGATTTGACCCAGCTCCTGCTGGTGCCCAACGTCTCGCCCAACTGGGCCGAAACCCATGAGCGCCAGCAGGCCCGCCTGAAGGAATTAAAGCCCGTTTACTTTAAGGTGAAGCGGGGCGAGATGCTGGTGCGGGAGGGCGAGCGCCTCACGCCTCTGCACCTGGTCAAATTGCAGGCCCAGGCCAAGATCTACCCCCGCAGCCGGGGCGTGCTGATCTTCCTGGGGCTCTTCCTTTGCCTCGCCGTGCTCCTGGGGGTCTCTTATCAACTGGCCCGCATCGTCCTGCGGCGCTTTTCCAACCGCTGGCGGGACCTGAGTTTCGTGGCGGCCCTGCTCCTGGGCAGCACCCTGATGAACAAGGGGCTCCTGGTGTTAGGGGACAACGTGGCCCGGAACCTTCCCCTGGTGGGCCACAACCTGGTGTACATCCTGCCCCAGGGATTAGCCGCCATTTTAGCCGCCATGTTCCTGGGGCTGGAGACCGGGGTGGGGGTGGCCTGTCTCGGCGCCACCTTCGCGGCCCTGGTGATGGCTAAGCCCTTTCCCCTGTTCATCTACTTTGTCATTGCGGGCCTGGTGGGGGTCTGGGGCGTAAAAAGTTGCCGCCGCCGCAGCGCCTTGATTCAAACCGGCCTGATCATCAGTCTGGCCAACATGGTCCTGGTTCTCACCTTCAAATTGCTGGAGTTTCCCTTCACCGGCAACGACCTGCTCATCGGAGAGGTTTTTGCCCTGGGAGGCGGGGTGCTCACCGGCATCCTGGCCCTGGGGCTGACCCCCATCATGGAGTCATTGTTCAGCTACTCCTCCAATATCCGCCTGCTGGAGCTCTTGAACCTGGACCAGCCCGTGCTCAAAGAACTGATGCTCATTGCTCCGGGGACCTATCATCACTCCATGGTGGTGGGCCAGATGGTGGAAGCCGCCGCCGAGACCATCGGGGCCAACCCCATGCTGGCCAAGGCCGCCGCTTTTTACCACGACATCGGCAAGATCAAGAAGCCGGCCTATTTCGTGGAAAACCAGATGGGCGGGGACAACAAGCACGAGAAACTGGCCCCGTCCATGAGCAGCCTGATCCTCATCTCCCATGTCAAGGACGGGGTGGACCTGGCCCGGAAACACCGGTTGGGGGAGAGCATCGCCGATATTATCCGCCAGCACCATGGCACCAACCTCATCAACTACTTTTTCCATAAGGCCAAGACCCAGTCGGCCAAACCCAACCAGGTGAAGATGGAGGATTACCGCTACCCGGGTCCCCGGCCCCAGACCAAGGAAGCCGGCCTGGTGCTCCTGGCGGACCAGGTGGAGGCCGCCTCCCGGACCCTGACGGACCCCACCCCGGCGCGCATCCAGGGCATGGTCCAGAAGATCATCAATAACGTGTTCGCCGACGGCCAACTGGATGAATGTGAACTCACCCTGAAGGACCTGCACCACATTGCCAGGAGCTTCAACAAGATCTTGAGCGGCATCTTTCACCAACGCATCCAATACCCCCAGGCCATCGACAAGAAGAAGCTCCATGAAGATACTGATAAACAACCGCCAAAGAAAAACGGTCCTAAGTCAGGAGAGGGTCAGGAAAAAAGCCGGGAAGATCTTAAGCGCCTTGGAATTGTCTGACCGGGAACTGAGCCTGACCTTGGTTGGCGACCGGGCCATGGCGCGCCTGAACCGGGAAACCTTCGGGCGGCGCGGCCCCACCAACGTCATCGCCTTCCCCCTGGATGATGCCCCCAGCCTCCGGAGGCCCCCCGGCGCTCCTGGGCGAGGTGGTGATTTCCCTGGCCACCACCCGCCGCCAGGCCCGGGAATTCGGCTGGCCCTGGCGGGAACTCCTCGATTTTTTTCTGATTCACGGTATATTACACCTGTTGGGCTACGACCATGGGGAGCCCGGCGGCCGAGGCTGACATGACCGCCAGGACCTGGGAGTTGATGGCGGTGCTCTACCCCGGGCGGTCCTGGGCCGATGAGATAACCGAGGAATAGGCGCTGACGGGTGACGTCGGGGCGGACCGTTATCTTCCATGTGCTCCGACCACTCTTCAGGCCTTTAGTCCCTAGCTCTTGAGGCTATTCCAACCTGTGGCTGCAAGTTATTGAGGTGCTCAAAGAGATCCCCCTGCACATCCTGGCAAAGGCTGGGGATTTGAAAACCAGTCTTTCGTAGCGCCAACGCTATCCGTGTAACACTAAATCTGGCGGCGGGCACGTAGGGGCGCCTCTACCGAGTTTGCCCAATTCATGGGTGGGCCGTAAGCCCCAATGCAGACAAATGAGATTATTTTGAAGGAGAAACGGCGTGCCGCGACTGGAAGTAAACATTGATCATGTGGCCACCCTGCGCCAGGCCCGCCTCGGCAATGAGCCGGACCCGGTGGCGGCCGCGGCCCTGGCGGAATTGGCCGGGGCCGACGGCATCATCGTCCACCTGAGGGAAGACCGGCGCCACATCCAGGACCGGGACCTGGAACTCTTGCGCCAGACCGTCAAGACCCGCCTCAACCTCGAGATGGCCGCGACCCCGGAGATGCTCACCATCGCCCGGGAGATCAAACCCGACCTGGTGACCCTGGTGCCGGAAAAAAGGCAGGAACTCACCACCGAAGGGGGCCTGGAAGTCGCGGGGAACAAGGCCTTTCTCAAAAATTTCGTCCAGGACCTGATGGAAGTGGGCCTCAGGGTCAGCCTGTTCGTGGACCCGGTGACCACCCAGATCGACGCGGCCCGGGAAGTGGGGGCCGAGTGGGTGGAACTCCACACCGGCACTTACGCCGACGCCATTACCCGGGCCGAAGCCACCCGGCTCTTCCAGGAACTGCTCAACGCCGCCCGGCACGCCCGGAGCATCGGCCTGAAGGTCAAATGCGGCCACGGCCTCAACTACCGTAACATCAAGCCGTTTCGCGGCCGGGAGGAGTTCGCCGAGTTCTCCATCGGGCATTCCATCATGGCCCGGGCCATCCTGGTGGGCCTCGAACGGGCCGTCCGGGAGATGGTGGAACTGATTAGGTAGTGAGATCGTTGCTGGCAGGATTTTCTTATGGACGTGTCCTCTGAAGGCGGCCAGAGACGGCCGCCCCACCAAGAACCCTTCGAGCACCGGTGGGAGCGGGCTTCGGTGCCCGCCATCCTTGTCGATGGCACAGGCTTTCCAGCCTGTGCCCCGGGAGCGGTCTAGTCGGGGGACAGCCTGGAAAGGCAGTTGCCACCGGTAAGATGAGCTGCTCAGGATGTATAACCAAGCCGAAGGCTCAGGGTTGACAGCCTGGCAACGAATTAGACCGTAGGGTGCGACCTTGGCGCCATGCTCTCGTTTCCAAGTTCCCGCTTAAGCACGAGGCAGCCAGGTCCGATGAAAAATCTTGATAAGCATAATGGCGCCAATGGCAAGCCAGACAGAGAGCAGATGAAATCCCTCGCTCTCGGCATGGCCAGCGATATCAGCCAGCTGCTGGTGGATAAGGGTTTTGGTCAAAAGCCCATCGACATCGTGGAAGCCCTGGTCTTTGCCATGTTTATCATCGCCGATACCTACTCTTTGGCCAAACCCGACAAGGACCGGGCCGTAGAAGTGATCCATGCTTTTTACGACGACATGCAAAACTATTTTATTCATAAAGTGATCATCGGTGATCATCAAATGAGCGATGCCGCCGAGATTCAGTCGGTCTCGGATCAATTTCATGACCTCAGCCGGGACCGGTTTGCGCAGTATGGGGAGAAATTCAAAGAGGATATTTCCGACCCCATGGCCCTGTCATGCCCGGCCACGGTGAGTTATCTGCTGGATAACCTGTTTATCCAGCCCCTCAATAACGAAGAAAAAATTTGCCTGATGGGGGCAGTGTCGGATAGAGTCCTCTACTTTCTGGACCGGCTGCATCCAGAATTTTAAGTGAAGAAAAAATTCTCTGTTACCACAGATATACCCGCCTCCCCAGTCATGCAGGGTGTGCACCGCGCACCATGACATGCTGCTTCGACGGGTGGTGCGCAGTGCGCACCCTACAAATACTTTGAACTTTTCGGACCAGGAGGCCTGACATAAAAGAACTTATCGATTTACACGTCCATTCCAATGCCTCGGACGGGTCGTTCCCGCCGGCGGAGGTGGTGCGTTACGCCAAGGAAGGGGGTCTCACGGCCATGGCGCTCACCGACCACGACACGGTGGACGGTCTGACCGAGGCTGTGGCTGCGGGGGAGGAAATCGGGGTGGAGATTATCCCCGGGGTGGAGATCAGCGCCCAGTTCCCCGGCGGCACCATGCATATCGTGGGCCTGTTCGTGGACTACCACAACGGCCTTCTGGACCAGCGCCTGGCGGTGTTGAAGCAGGCCCGGATCGACCGCAACCCCCAGATCATCGCCAAACTCAACGCCCTGGGCATCCCCGTGACCATGGCCCGCGTGGAGGAGATCTCCGGCGGCGGCCAGGTGGGCCGGCCCCACATCGCCCGGGCCTTGATGGAAGCGGGCTATGTCAAGGACCTGCAAGAGGCCTTCGACAAGTACCTGGGCTGGCGCAAGCCCGCTTACGTCAGCAAGTTCCGGTTTCCCCCGGACCAGGCCCTGGCCATGATCCGGGAGGCCAAGGGCATTCCGGTCCTGGCCCACCCGTTTACCCTGAACCAGGGCTCGGCCTATGCCCTGAAAAACCTGGTCGTCGAGCTCAAGGGCCAGGGATTGGCGGGGCTGGAAGTCTTCTACTCCGAGCACACCCGGGAGCAGGAAGCCCTGTACCTGAAGCTGGCCCGGGAGCTTGACCTCCTGATCACCGGCGGCTCCGACTACCACGGCCTCAACAAGCCGGAAATCACCCTGGGGTCCATGCCCTGCCAGGACCGGCTCACCTACAACCTGGTTACCGCCCTGAAAGCCTGGCGTCAGCGGGAATACCAGTTGGGCGGGTAATCCTCCGCGGCCCCGGCATCAGGGCTGGTCAGCAAAATTCTTGACAAACCGCGCCATGTGGAGTAAAAATGTACTAATCCGGGGATGAACTCCGGGAAGCCACCAGCAGCAGCATTTGCAGAAAGCCACGAAGGCACAGGCGTTTGAAGGCGCCGGGCAGTTCGCGGCTTTTTTTGCGCCTTTTCGCCAGGGCGCCAGGCTTCTCGGAAGACGGGGGCAGAGCCCCCAAACGACATCTGATGGAGAAATGCGTATGCACATGGCCGATGCCTTGATTTCCCCGGCGGTGGGAGGGACAATGTGGGCCGCCACCGCGGGTCTCACCTATTACAGCGCCCGGAAGCTCAAGGAGGAAATGGACGACCGCAAGCTCCCCCTCATGGGGGTCCTGGGGGCCTTTGTGTTTGCGGCCCAAATGATCAACTTCACCATTCCGGGCACCGGTTCCAGCGGCCACCTGGGAGGCGGCATGATTCTCGCCATCCTCCTGGGTCCTTATGCCGCCTTTCTCACCATGGCCTCGGTCCTCACGGTACAGGCCCTGTTCTTCGCCGACGGCGGGCTCTTGGCCCTGGGGTGCAACATATTCAATCTCGGATTTTTCCCCTGTTTTATCGCTTACCCGTTGATCTACAAAAAGCTGGTGGGAGAGCGGCCGACCCAGGGCCGCATTCTGCTGGGAGCCATGGCCGCCGCCATCCTGAGCCTGCAAATGGGCGCGTGTGGGGTGGTGCTGGAAACGTGGTTCTCGGGCATTTCGGCGTTGCCCTTCGCCACCTTCCTGCTCTTGATGCAGCCGATCCACCTGGCCATCGGCGTGGTGGAAGGCCTCGTCACTGCAACGGTGGTGGCCTTTGTCTGGAAGGCCCGGCCGGAGATCCTGGAGATGGCGCCGCGGTTAGCGTCGAGCCCGTCCCCCTCCTTTAAGCCGGTTATCCTCAGCCTGGTGGCCCTGGCCGTGCTCACCGGGGGTTCCCTCTCCTGGTTCGCCTCCACCCACCCGGACGGGTTGGAATGGGCCATCCAGAGGGTTACCGGGAAGGGGGAGGTCCAGGCGCCCCAGGCCGGGACTCACGGGGTCCTGGCCGCGCTCCAGGAGAAGCTCGCCTTCCTGCCGGAATATGACTTCAAAAAGCCGGCAGCCGAACCAGAGGCCAAAAAGGAAGAGAGCTGGCCCGACGTCAACTCCGGCAGATCCCTGGCGGGGGTGTTGGGGGGCGCCATCACCCTGCTCCTGGTGGGGGCCATCGGCTTCGGACTGAAAAAGTATGCTGGCCACCACGGCTGATCCCGGGTTTTCCCGGGGCGGCCCACCCGGGGCGGGGTTCCATGCGGGACCCCGTCCCGGGGCTGTCTGAGGCGCGCCCATGGGCACCATCGAAAATTCCCTCTATAATATCGGCTACCTGGAGATGCTGTCCTACCAGGCGACCCCGATCCACCGGCTGGACCCCCGGGCGAAGCTTCTCACCACCATGGTTTTTATCGTGGCCGTGGTCTCCTTCCCCAAGTACGCCGTGGCGAGCTTGATTCCCTTTATTCTCTACCCGGTGGCGCTCATCGCCTTGGGCAATCTGCCGGTGGGGTTCCTGGGGAAGAAAATCCTGATTGCCGCGCCCTTCGCCTTCTTCATCGGCATCTTCAACCCCCTGCTGGACCGGCAGGTGATGGCGCACCTGGGCCCCCTGGCTATTTCCGGCGGTTGGGTCTCCTTTGCCTCCATCATGATCCGGTTCGTCCTGACGGTGAGCGCCGCCCTGATTCTCATCGCCGTCACCGGCTTTCACCAGGTGTGCGCCGCGCTGGAGCGGCTGGGGATGCCCCGGGCCTTCGCGCTGCAGTTACTGTTCCTCTACCGCTATCTGTTCGTGCTGGGGGGCGAAGCCGCCCGGATGGTGCGAGCCCGGGCCTTGCGTTCGTTCGACGGCCGCGGCCTGGGCTTCGGAACCTATGGTTCCCTGCTGGGGCACTTGCTGCTGCGCACCCTGGACCGGGCCCAGCGCCTGCATCTGGCCATGCTCTCCCGGGGGTTTGACGGCGAAATCCGCCTGCTGCGCCCGCTGCACCTAACGGCCGGGACGTGGGGTTTTTCCTGGGCTGGTCCGCCCTCTTCGTGCTGTTCAGACTCTATAATATCTCCCAATGGTGGGGAACCTGGGTCATGGGGCTGGCAAAATGAGCCATCATATCATCGAGGTCGACGACCTTTACTATAGCTACCCGGACGGCAACCAGGTGTTGAAGGGGATCTCCTTCAGGATTACCCATGGGGAGAAGGTGGCCCTGGTGGGGGCCAACGGCGCCGGCAAGTCCACCCTCCTCCTCCAGTTCAACGGCTGCCTGCTGCCGGAAGCCGGGCGGGTGCGCATCGGCGAGATGCCGGTGACCAAGAAAACCCTGAAGCACGTGCGGCGCACCGTGGGCCTGATCTTCCAGGACCCCGACGACCAGCTGTTCATGCCGAGGGTTTATGATGACGTGGCCTTCGGCCCCCTCAATCTGGGCCTGAGCCCCGAGGAGGTGGACCGACAGGTGATGCAGGCCCTGGCCGCGGTGGGGGCCGTCCACCTGAAGGACCGCCCGCCTTACCATCTGTCCGGCGGGGAAAAGCGGGCCGTAGCCATCGCGGCGGTGTTGTCCCTGGTCCCGGCCATCCTGGTCATGGATGAGCCAAGCTCCAATCTCGACCCCAAGACCCGCCGCCAACTCATCGAGCTTTTGAAAACCTTCGGGCATTCCCTGATCATCGCCACCCATGACCTTGACCTGGTCCTGGACCTCTGCCCCCGCACGATCGTGCTCAAGGAGGGCCGCGTCGCCGCGGACGGCCCCACCCGGGAGATCATGGCCGACGAGGAGCTTTTGGCCTCCTGCAACCTGGAAAAGCCCCTGAGGCTCCAGGGCTGCCCCGTGTGTCACCCGGCTTGACTGCGGCCAAGCGGTGATCAAATGGATGACGCTGTAGGGGCGGACCCGTGTGTCCGCCCTGTGGCGAGAGCGGCACCCGTTGCCGGTCCGGGCTCTGAACTGCCATTGACGGCAAAAGGAAGGATGCTTATCTTTATTGAGAGAGGAAAAAGGAGGTGAAAATCAATGTGTTGCCACGACAAAGACAAGCATGAGCACGAACATAGCCACGAAGGTTGTACCCACAGCCATGACGGGCAGGAGCATAAGCACGAGGCCGGGGTGCATAGCCACGAGCACACCCACGCTGACGGGCATCATGAGCACGGTCACACGTGCTGTAAATAACGGTAAACCGCAAGTCCGTTAACCATAAAGCCACGAAGGCCTGTTCCGGTGAAACATGGAGAGGGCGTTCGTGGCTTTTCTGTTTCCTTCCTGGCCATTTTCCCGGAAAGTTAGGCCTACCCAGGATTTGGGCTGGGAGCCCGTAGCCATGGGTGAGGTGTGAAACTGCCTCAACCTGCCGGTTCGCCTTCAGTCCCCCAGGGGATGGGGTACAGTCTCGGGGTCCGTGGGGCCGGGGCCGACAACCTGCCGCCAAGCCAGGAGGTAGAGGATCTCCGGCCCGGGGTTGGTGACCGCGTGGGCCAGGCCTGGCGGGATGTGGACCAGGGTGCGGTCGCCGGTGATGACCCGTTCCCGGACCTGGCCGGGGGCGGCTTCCCAGGTGAAGACGGCCTGGCCGTGGAAGGGATAGAGCCATTCCCCGTGGCCGGGGTGGAGGTGGTGCCCCCGGCTCTGCCCCGGGCGGATGGAAATAAGGTGAAAGGTGTCAAGGAGGCCCTGGGGTTCCTGGACCCGCCCCTGCCAGGGGAAAAAGCTCAGGCCCCGGGTGTCGGCCTTGATTTCGCCGCTCAGGTCGATGAATTGAACTTCGGTCATCCGGTCTCCCTCCTGGGGCGCCGCCACATTCCCCGTAGCCGGGAAAGGTGATGGAGCCGATGAGAAGAAGATTCAGTTATCAAGGATGGCACCGGTACTACCGGTGCGGAGTGCATCGGAGATTAAAGAGACGGCCCGTGGTCGCCTTGATTGGGCGTAAGACGGGCCGGACGCCATAGGCCAAGGCTACCAGCCGTCTGGAATTTTCCCGTGGCTGGGCCCCAGGCTCCGGCACGACTGCTTCGCATAAGTATAATAAGGACGGTCGCCCGGTAAGCCAAGAGGAGCGGCCCGGATTGGCGGATTTTACCGGCAGCCTGGAAGTCCGGAGAGTCCCGGCCCTCCGGCTGAAGCCGGACCCCCTTGCATTTTGACGGTGATCTGGTAAAGTGGTGCCGCCGGTCCAGCCAGGCAGGATAATGAGCGCCGGCCACCCTTTACCAGACAATCATGGCGACAATCAACGACTTGGTGCTGGTCCACCTGGACCGCCACCCCGCATTTTACGCCCGCATCAACGATATTACCCCGGACGTCAAGCGGGGGTGGTATCAGGTGGAATTGCTGGTGCTGTCCCTGCCGCCTCAGACCCTGGTGTGGATCCTGGAGGAGGTGCACCTCCAGGGAGAGGAGTACACCATGGGTGGGCGACCGGTGCAGTTGACGCTTATTCCCCCTAAAGATCCGCCCCCGAGCAGTTCCCCGGCCCCGGAAGGCAAGGGCAAGGTAATCCCCCTGATCCGCAAGACCTGAGTGGCCGGTTCCTTTGTTCGCTGCCTTGTTCGTTGCCAAACGCGATAACCAGGAGGTCAGCGGCCGGGCTCTCGCGGTCGGTACATCCAATGCTGCTGCCACCAGGGTATCTTGCGCCAGATGAACAGTAATTTCAGGTAATAGAGGTACCGGTGGCGGGCGATGGCCCCCATGACCTGGCCGGCTACCCGGGGGTCAACCGCCGGCGGCTGGGGAACGCCGGGGCGGGCCAGCACCTGGAAGGCGTCCCGGCGCCACACCCGCAGCTTCTCCTCCTGCCAGCCGGCCTTGGTGAGCAGCCACCTGAGGGTCTGGGGGGCAAAGTAGAAGTTATGGGCCGGGGAAAACATGCGCCGGAAGCTCACCTTGGGGGCCAGGACGTTGGGGGTTTCCAGGAAGAGCCAGGTGTCCGGGTGGGCGCAGGCCCGGAGCCGGCGCAGGAAGGCCAGGGGTTCGGGGAAATGCTCGATGACGTGGGAGGCTATGATCAGGTCGAAAGGGGCGGCTTCCAGGGGCGCCTCCTCGAAGCGGCCGGGGAAAACCGTCAGGCCGTGGTGGTCCCGGGCATAGGCGGCCTGATCGGGGTCGGGCTCCACCGCCCAGACCTGGGCCCCCTGGCTTTTCAGCCTGGCCCCCACCAGGCCCAGGCCGCAGCCCACCTCCAGGACGCGGCAGCCGGGTTGGAAGACCGTCCGGATCATGGGCCACTGGAGGTTCCAGCGTTTTTCCAGTTTCGAGAGCTGGCGCGGCAGACCGGCGTCACCCGTGTGCCACTGGCGGGGACTCACGGCCACCCCCAGGCGGTCCTGGTCCTCGATTACCGGGTTGTGATAGACGAGGCCACAATCCCGGCACCCCACCGTGGTGATGGTGAGCCCCCGTTCCCGGCGCTGGGCCACCAGGGCGGTGTGATCGTGCTCACAGAGAGGGCAAAGGATAGTTCGCATGGAGTCGTCCAGACAATGGTAACCATTTATGCTGATAAAGGCCCGCAAGTCAACCTTGCCCTCCGGACCTCGGAATCTTATTATAAGTTGTAATTCACTGACAATCTTAATAAAATATTAAGAAAAGGCTATCTGCTTGCGATATTGGGGGACATTTTTTCATGAGAATGTTACTGATGCAGCCCTTTACCGCAGATTCTCATCTAAGCCCCCGCCGCCATTAACCCTACTGACCGGCGGGAATTACTGCTGGCGGTTTGATGCTGATGAACAGATGAATCGGGCCGGTGACGAGAAACGCTCCATGAGCCTCCGGGAAACCAAGTTCCATGATGACAATCGCCTCGCTGGAGAAGGGTAAATTATGGCCAACTACCAGGTGAATAAAACCTACCAGGAAATTAATGAGAAAATCCGGCGAGGTCAAGCAGTGGTGGTTACTGCCGAAGAGATTGTTGACATCGTGCGCCGGAAAGGCGAGGTGGCCGCGGCCCGGACCGTGGACGTGGTGACCACCGGGACTTTTTCGCCCATGTGTTCGTCGGGGGCCTTCCTTAATTTCGGCCACGCCAAGCCCCCCATCAAGGCGTCCCGGGTCTGGCTCAATCATGTGCCGGCCTACGCCGGCATTGCCGCGGTGGATATCTATATGGGCGCCACCGAGCCCTGCGAGGAAGATCCCCTGAACAAGGTGTACCCGGGGGAGTTCAAATACGGCGGGGGCCACGTCCTCCAGGACCTGGTGGCCGGCAAGGCCGTGCACCTGTTGGCGGAAGCCTACGGCACCGACTGCTACCCCAACAAGCGCCTGGAGCGGGAAATCACCCTGAAGCAGATGACCAATGCCATTTTGTGCAACCCCCGGAACTGCTATCAAAATTACAACGTGGCGGTCAACCTGTCGAACCGGACCATTTATACGTATATGGGGCCGCTCCGGCCCCGGGCCGCCAACGCCAATTACTGCACCTCGGGAGAACTGAGCCCCCTGTTCAATGACCCGTACTACCGCACCATCGGCATCGGCACCCGCATCTTCCTGGGAGGAGGGGTGGGCTACGTGGTCTTCCCCGGCACTCAACACAACCCGAAACGGCCCCGGGGGGAAAACGGGATACCGCTGGGTCCGGCCGGGACCCTGATGCTGGTGGGGGACATGAAGCGGATGGACCCCCGCTACCTGGTGGGAGTGAGCTTTTTGGGCTACGGCTGTTCCCTGGCGGTGGGGGTAGGGATCCCTATCCCGCTATTGAACGAGGAGATGGCGCACTTTTGCGGGGTCAGTGATGCCGAACTCCTGGCTCCCATCGTCGATTACGGCGGCGATTATCCCGCCGGTACGGGTCAGATTTTGGGGCAGGTGAGCTACGCTCAGCTCAAGAGCGGCACCCTCTCCCTGGACGGCAAAGAGGTGGCCACGGTGCCCCTGTCCAGCATGGTGCGGGCCCGGGAAATCGCCCAGCACCTGAAAGAGTGGATCGAATCCGGCCGCTTTTTCCTGGGGGAACCGGTGGAGCCGCTGCCCCTGGATGACGAGGCCCCCTTTCTCAGCACCGTCAGCCGGGATAGCTGAGGGAAGCCGGGCAAGCCATGGTCTGTTCCATAAATAAGGTGACACGATACAGCAGGTTTTTACCCCCCTTTTTAAAGGGGGATCTAACCTGCAAGTGCAGTGCTCCAAGCCGGCTCATATGTTCATCTCATTTGAAAGCGCCGTTAGCTTTTCCGGCCTACCCTTCGCTTCGGGAGATGAGATTATCACACCCTGACAGAATACCTCCGGCGCCACCGGCGGGCGGCCCTGCTGTTCTCCGGGGGGCTGGATTCCAGTCTCCTGCTGGCCGCGGCGGCGCAGGCCTTGGGGCCGGGGCTGACCGCCATCACCTTCACCGGACCCCACACCGTGCCGGGCGAGTTGGCCGCGGCCTGGGCCCTGGCCCGGCGCTGCCGGGTCGACCACGTGGTGCGGGAATTTGATCCCCTCAGCCTCCCGGAATTTCGGCACAACCGCCGGGAGCGGTGCTATGTCTGCAAGCGGGCCATCATTACCCGGGCCTGGGAGATTGCCTCCGCCCGGGGTCACTCGGTACTCTGGGACGGCACCAACGTCGACGACCTGGCCGATTTCCGCCCGGGGTTCGCCGCACTCCGGGAACTGGGAGTCGAAAGCCCGCTCCTCACGGCGCAACTGGGCAAGGCGGCCATCCGGGCCCTGAGCCGGGGCCTGGGCCTCGACGCCGGCGCGGCCCTCCCAGAGTTGCCTGGCCACCCGCTTCCCCTATGACACCGAATTAACCAGGGAGGACCTGGCCCGGGTGGGCCGGGGCGAGGCCTGGCTGAGGCGCCGGGGCTTTTCCCGGGTGCGTCTCAGGGTCCGGGGGGATCAAGCCCGACTGGAACTGGCGCCCTATGAGTGGCCGGCCTTCCTGGCCCCAATGGTGCGAGGGCCGTTTAGCGCCTATCTTGCGGCCCTGGGCTTTGAGGACTTTCTCTGGCGGGACCCGGCTGAGGAGAATATTGGACGAGATCTGCCACCAAGGTGCTGGTGATTCTCTCTGACACCTCACCATAAAGGGTCCGCCACGCGGCATTGACCATGACCAAGAACATACGGGCCCTGGGGCTCTTTTCCGGCGGGTTGGACAGCATGCTGGCTGCCGCAGTGCTGCGCGCCCAGGGGATCGACGTCACCCTGATCTGTTGGGTGACGCCGTTTTTCGGGGCGGCTCGAGCCCGGGAATCGGCCGCCCACCTGGGCCTGCCCCTCAGGGAGGCCGACCTCACCGACAAATTCCTGCCCCTCATTTATGATCCACCCCATGGGTTTGGCCGGGGCCACAACCCCTGCATCGACTGCCACACCCTCATGCTCCGGGAGGCAGGGGCCCTGATGGCGCCGGAGGGGTTTGACTTTCTCTTCACCGGGGAAGTCCTGGGGCAGCGGCCCATGAGCCAGAATCGGGGCTCCCTGAATCTCGTCGCCCGGGAATCGGGGTTTGCCGACTTGCTCCTCAGGCCGTTGAGCGCCAAATCCCTCCAGGCGACGATCCCGGAGATCAGGGGCTGGGTGGACCGGGAACGGCTGTTGAACCTCAGCGGCCGGGGGCGCAAGCGCCAGATGGCCCTGGCCCGGGAATACGGCATCACCCGGTATCCCGCTCCGGCGGGGGGGTGTCTCTTGACCGATCCGGGGTACGCGGCCCGGATCAAGGAGTTGCTGCGCCACGTCCGGGAGGCCTCCCGGACGGACCTGGAACTGCTCACATACGGCCGGCACTTCCGCCTGCCCGGCGGGGCCAAGTTGGTGGTGGGCCGGACCCAGCGGGATAATGAGGCGATTCAGGCTTTGAGATCCCCGGAACATTTTCTGCTGCAAGTGGATCATTACCCCGGGCCGCTGGTCCTGGGGTGGGAGGGGGTTGTCGGAGGAGGACCTGGACGGCCGCGGCGGGGCTGGCCGCGGCCTACAGCGATGCGCCGGAGGGGACGCCGGTGACGGTGAGCGCCAGAGCATGGCGGCCCGGACCGGGTCTTCCACCTCATTACCCCGAACAAAGACCGGTTTAAACCCTGGCTGGTTTGATGGGGGCGGTTTAAGGGGCAGGGATAAAAAAAGAGAGGGGCTGCGGCTTGCCGCGCCCCTCCCTCACTTGGTGCCTTAGGGTTAGTGAGCCGTGACGGGTTTATAGAAAGCCAGATCGTGGTCACGCCAGCTCAAGGTATAACGCACACCCTCCATGGTGATATTCGAGTTCACCATCAACATGGCCCGCTCCACCAGCCGCCCATGAATCGGGTGGGCCAGGATCGCGATTATCGGCTTCGGGACCTCCGGGGTCCAATCAAGACTTTGACCACTTTCAGTTAACATCCCATCTCCCTTAAGGGCAGACTTCTTGGCAATCTGCTCTTCCTGCAGAATTATTTCCCGGTAACCGCATAAACTACCGGGGGAGAAATCAATTTTCTCTCCTTTATTATATAAGATAATCATTCCAAAGGCGAGGCGCCAGGGGTGACGGCCGCACCGAATATGGGCCGGGCAGATGATCTCCGGGAGTAATCAGCCTGGCGCCGCGCCCAGGCGAGGACGACAGGGAGCACGGCGGACGGGCGATTAGGGGTGTGGGAGCCGGTCAGGCAGGCGCGGTGGGGCTCTGGCTCTCTCCTCCCAGGGCCTCGCAGAGGCGGGGCACCAGGTGGTTGAAGTCGCCGTTGGACATTACCAGGACCACGTCGCCCGGGCGCAGGGTGTGGATCAGGCCCTCCAGGAGCGCATCGGTGTCGGGGAAATAGAGGGCTTCCTTGCCTTGGGCCTGAAGGTCCGGCTACCAGTTCCCGGGAGGAGAACTGTTCCTCGGGCTCCACTTTCCACAGGTCCGGGGGTTCCCGCACCAGGATCAGGTCGGCGTCATGAAAAGCCTGGGCGTAGGGCTCTTGAAAAATTCGACGCCGGGAGGTGTTGGTGCGGGGCTCGAACGCCGCCACCAGACGCCGCTGGGGGTAGGCCCGGCGCACCGCGGCCAGGGTTACCCCCACCGCGGTGGGATGGTGGGCGAAATCCTCCACGACCAGCACTCCGGCAAACTCCCCGGCCACTTCCTGGCGTTTTTTGACCCCTTTAAACCCGGTCAGGGCTTTTTGTAGGGGCGCGGCCTCGGCCCCCACTTCGGCCAGGACCGCCAGGGCCGCCAGGGCGTTCAAGACGTTGTGCTCCCCCACCATGGGCAGGAAAAAGTCGCCCCACCGGGCGCCCTCCTTGAGGACGGTGAACTGCATGCCGCCCGGGGCGGGGGCGATGGCCGCGGCCTGCCAGGCCACGTCAGCGCCCACCCCGTAAAACGAGACCGGGGCGCGGCTCCGGCCGCAGACCTCCCGCACCAGGGGGGCGTCCCCCCAGGCCAGGACCCGGCCGCCGGGAGCGATGGTGGACAGAAAGGTCTCGAAGGCCCGGATGATGACGCCCAAGTCCGGGTAGATGTCGGCGTGGTCGAACTCGATGGAGGTGAGCACCGCCGCCCGGGGGGTAAAGTGGACGAACTTGGGGCGCTTGTCGAAAAAGGCGGTGTCGTACTCATCGCCTTCCAGGGCCACGTAGCGGCCGCGGCCCACCCGGTAATTGGTCTGGAAATTCTTGGCGATGCCCCCCACCATGAACCCGGGGTCCAGCCCCAGGGCGAAGAGGAGCCAGCTGATGAGGGCCGTGGTGGTGGTCTTGCCGTGGGTGCCGGCCACCACAATGGACTGCCGGTCCCCCACCAGGAAGCGGTTCAGGGCCTCGGGCAGGGAGAGGCGGGGGAGGTCTTGGGCCAGGACTGCCTGGGCCTCGGGGTTGTCCCGGCGGATGACGTTCCCCACCACCACCAGGTCCGGGGCCGGCGCCAGGTTTTCCGGGCGGTAGCCGTTTTGAAGCGGGATTCCCAGGCTCTCAAGCAGGGTGCTCATGGGGGGGTAGACGTGCTCGTCCGAGCCGGTCACGTGGTGGCCCTGCTCCTTCAGGATACCGGCCAGGGCGGCCATGCCGGTGCCGCAGATGCCCAGGAGGTGGATGTGCAAGCTGGGGCTGGAGATTTTGTCGTTTGCCATTTCCGTCCATTGTGTTAGGGGCGGGTTTAAACCCGCCCCTACGCTGCTGGTCAAGTTAGTAGATTGGCTTACCGGATTAAAACCCCAAGGCCCGGGACGCCGCCTCGTGGAAACGGGGCCGGAAGGCCTGGATTTTGGTCTTATCGTCCCGGCCCAGGTGGACCCGGTTCGTCAGTAAGACTACCATCTGGCCGGTCTCCAGGTCCAGCCAAAAAGAGGTGCCGGTGAAGCCCAGGTGGCCGACGCTGTGGGGCGAAAAAAAGCGCCCGGCGGCCCGCTGGGCCGGGTCCGGGCCGGGGATATCGAAGCCCAGGGCCCGGTCAGCCCCGGGGGGGACCGTGAAAAAGAGCTGGACCATGGCCGGGGTGAGGGGGCCGAGGCCCTCTCCCTCATAAGCCCGATACAGGCAGGCCACCAGCTGAAAAACCTCGCGGCCGGGGCCGAAGAGGCCGGCGTGGCCCGCCACGCCGCCGGCGGCCCAGGCGTTTTCGTCGTGGACTTCACCTCCGGCGGGGCGTCCTGGGATGAGGCCGGGCTCGGTGGCGGCAAACGAGAGACGTTTTCTCCCCGGCTGCAACCGGGGGTTGAAGCCCAAGGTTTTCAGCCCCAGGGGCCGGTAGATTTCTTCCCGGCAGAACTGGTCCAGGGTCTCGCCGCTGAGGTTCTCGGCCACCGCCGCCAGCAGCATGAACCCCAGGTCGCTGTAGACCGTTGCGGTGTTCGGGGCGTGAGACCAGGGGCGTGGCCGCGGCCAGGCGCTCCAAAAGGCCCGGGCGGGCCGGGGCGGGCGCGGCCAGGACTTCCTGGTAGAAAGGGCGCCAGGCCGGCAGCCCGGCGCGGTGGGTGAGAAGGCTCGCCAGGGTCAGGAGACGCTTGTCCGGCGGCAGCCATGGGGTCGGGAGGACCTCCCCCAGGGTGGCGTCGACCTTAAGCCGACCCCGGGCCGCCAGGACCATCAGGGCCAGGGTCGTGGCCAGGGGTTTCGTCAGGGAGGCCAGGTCGAAGACCGTATCCAGGGTTACGGCCGCGGCGCCCGGCTCCCGGGACAAGGCCCCCGCGGCCCCCTCCCACCGGAGTTCTCCCTTCAACCCCACCAGGGCCACGGCGGCGGTAAAGACGCCCTGGGTGACGCCGGCTTCCAGAAGGTGTTGTAGATGAGCCCAGCGGTCCGGCACGGGGAAGCCTCGGCTGTTATGGAATTAATATTCCGGGTTGCAATGCAAAAGGTTATGGTTGTAGCCGCAGGCTAGGCCGGAAAAACTAAAATCCCCCTAAATCCCCCTTTAATAAAGGGGGACTTTAATACCCCCCTTTGAAAAAGGGGGGCAGGGGGGATTTTTCAGGCCCCGGGCCGGGACGCTTGTGGTTCATGGACTTTTAGCCTGCGTAGGCGATACGCCTATGCCACCGGTTTGATTACGAAATGGTATTAATGGGGCGCGGTGCGCACCCTACGCCTTTTCCAGGGCCAGGTTGATCAGGGTGTCCAGGAGGGCCGGGAAGTCGAGGCCCGCGGCCTTGGCCCCCTGGGGGAAGAGGCTGGTGGCAGTCATGCCGGGGATGGTATTGGTTTCCAGGACAAAGATATCCTGCTCCCGGATCATCAGGTCGGTGCGGGAATAGCCCCGGCAGCCCAGGGCCTTGTGCGCCGTGAGGGCGCACTCCTGGGCGCGCCGGGTCAGTTCCGGGGAAAGTCTGGCCGGGCAGATTTCCTGGGTGGCCCCGGGCTGATACTTGGCCTCGTAATCAAAAAAAGCGTAGGTGCTGGCCGGGATGATTTCCACCAGGGGCAGGGCCTGAAGGCTGGCGTTGCCCAGCACCCCGCCGGTGACCTCGGTGCCCTGGATGAATTCCTCCACCATTACCCGGCTGTCCAGGGCGAAGGCCGCGGCCAGTCCGGTTGCGAGGGCCTCCGGGGTCCCGGCCATGGAAATGCCGATGCTGGAGCCTTCGTGGACCGGCTTGATCACCACCGGCAGCCCCAGGTCCGCCTCGATTTCCCGGGGAGGGGGCGCTCCACCCCGGTCAAAGGTGAGGGCCCGGGGCACCTTGAGGCCGGCCTGTTGGTAGATGGTCTTGCTCAGCTCTTTGTTCATGGCGAGGGCCGAGGCCAGGACCCCGGAGCCCTGGTAGGGGATTTCCAGGAGGTTAAGGAGACCCTGCAGGGAGCCGTCCTCCCCGCCCCGGCCGTGCATGATGATGAGGGCCGCGTCCAGTTCCTTGGCCTCCCGCACCAGACGCTCGAGGTCCATCAGGGGATCGTAGCGCCGGATGTCGTACTTGTCTTGATTGAGGGCCTGATAGACCTGGGCGCCGCTTTTCAGTGAGACTTCCCGCTCCGAGGATTTGCCCCCGGCGATGAGGGCCAGCCGCAATTTTCCCATGATTCCCTCCGGCTAAGAAATAGCTATGAGCAGTCAGCTTTCAGCAAAAGACCAGGATTTATTCCAGGGCGGTCCAGAAAAGTTTTTTCGTAGGGTGCCTCTTACGCACCATGAGCTTAGGAGTGCGGCGGGCAGTGCCCGCCCTACATATCGGTTTGGATCACTTTGTTGTAGAGTGCGCACGGCGCACCATGCTCTCTTTCGCCATTGACCCGGAGCAGGTCCAGGGGACTGAGCGGCAAGGGCGCAAAGAGTTTCTCCTCCAGGGCCCGGCTCTTGACTTCCGTAGCCTGGATGCGGGCCAGGGCCTCGGGAGTGCGGCCGTAGCGCACCTTGAGGTCGGCAAAGCGAGCCTCGAGGGTGACCACCGCGTCGTGGAGCACCCGCTTGTCGGCGTAATTGACCAACTCGGCCTCCCGGAGCGGTCTGGGGTCGAGGATGGTGCCGTCGAGATGGACGTGTTCCCTGACCACCTGGGCTACCTGGGGGTAGCCCAACGCCTCCAGGAAGCCGGCCCCCAACTCGGCGTGGTTCTCGAGGGTCCCCAGGCACGGGGTCTTGCCCAGGTCGTGGAGCAGGGCGCCCACCGTCACCAACGGCAGATGCAGGTCGAACCCGGCCTCGGTCAGGGCCTCCCCCAAAAGGCAGGCCACCTGCATGACCCGGAAGCTGTGCTCCCGGATATTGGGGAGCATGGCGTGGACGTCCATGAGCTCCAGGCAATCATCTATAGATGGGAGTGAAATTATATCCAAGTGAATTCCCAATGATATATCATTAAACGCCTATGGCCTTAGCTCCGAGAATGTAATGCCCGAGGTATTCACGCAAGCATGAAGCATACGGTTAAACATTTGCGGTTCCCAGAAGCGCCGGTTGAAGCGGTAACAGAATTCCGCCAGGTAAAGGGGCAGGTGCTTTGGGCTGACACCATGATGGACCCCACGAATATTGCCTTTGATATTGGCAATCAAGGTGTGGACCCAAGGCAGGACCTTCGGCGCCTCTTTCCCCGAACCGGGAACGAGCCACTCATGGCGGTAGGGCAAAGCATCCAGGAAGCTATATCCTTGCCAACCGTCGGTTTTGACCACTACTTCTGCCACCAGACGCTCCCTTACCAGGGCCTGAATCTCCTGGCCGCTGACTCTCGGGACCATATGCATAACGGCAAATCTGGGCTTATTTTTAGGGGTTTCCACCGCCACTACCACTTTGGCCTTGCCGGCGGCGCCGCGGCCGCGCTTCCCGGGCTTGGGAGCCCCGAAGTAAGTGTCGTCCATCTCAATCAAGCCGGCGAGTTTATAATGAGCATCCCGGTCGGCCAGGGCTTTGCGAATCTTGTGGCCCATGGTCCACACGGTTTTGTAGGTCTTGATCTCCAACATCCGTTGCAGCGAAAGCATGGAGATGCCACTTTTCTGGCGCCCCATCAGCCAGATCAGCCAAAACCATTTGGTTAAGGGGGTTCTGGTCTTGTGAAACACGGTGCCTGCGGTCAATGAAGCTTGGTAACCGCAGGATTTGCACTGATATAAGTGGCGCTTACTGTGAAAATAGGCTTCATCATGACCACAGCGAGGACACTTAAAGCCTTCGGGCCAACGCAACCGAAACAATTGTTTCTGACAGGCTTTCTCAGTACCAAACTTTTTCTGAAATTGTAGCAGACTGAGAGTTTTCTGTTGCATGATTTTGCTCCAATTTGCTATTTATTCTAATTAATTACAGCATATAGACCGGAGCAAAAGCAATAAGCGTTATAATATATATCAAAATGGTCTTTTCTTATAGATATCCTTGAATAAGTAAATCAGGTCCGACCCGGCGGACGCTCAGGTCCCGGGCGATATGGGCCTCGCCCAGGTGGACGATGCCATGGCCGCCCACCATGCCCGGGGCGTGTTGTCCTCCCAGGATTTTGGGGGCATAGAAGAAATTGAACTGATGCACCAGCTTCTGGTCAAAAAAGGCCCCCAGGGTCACGGCCCCGCCTTCCACCAGGAGGCTTTGGACCTGGCGGGCCCCCAACTCCTCCAGCAGGGCCGGCAGGGAAACCCGGCCGGCGTCGGCGGGCAGCACCAGGACCTGGGCGCCCCGGTCCTCAAGGGCGCGGATCGCCTCCGGTGGCGCCTGGCTGGTGGTGGCCACCCAGGTGGGGGCCTCGGAGTCCAGGTGGAGCATCCGGGCCGTCAGGGGCAGGCGCAGCCGGCTGTCCAGGACGACCCGGATGGGGTCCTTGGCCCTGGCCCCGGGGCCGCCGGGTGGTGAGCTGGGGGTCGTCGGCCAGCACCGTGCCGATCCCCACGACGATGGCGTCCACCCGGTGCCGCAGGCGGTGCCCCAGGGCCCGGGCGGCCTCGCCGGTGAGCCACTGGCTTTCGCCCCCCACGGTGGCGATCTTGCCGTCCAGGGAGCAGGCCGCCTTGGCCATGACCCAGGGCCGGCCGGTGTTGACGTAGTGCAGCCAGGCTTCGTTCAAGCGCCGGGCCTCGGCCCCCAGCAGCCCCACGTCCACCTCTACCCCCCGGGCGGCCAGGAACTCGGCCCCGCCGCCGGTGACCTGGGGGTTGGGGTCCGGGGCGGCGATGATGACCCGGCGCACCCCGGCCGCCAGAATGGCCTGGGTGCAGGGCGGCGTCTTGCCCTGGTGGTTGCAGGGCTCTAGCGTGACGTACAAGTCCGCGCCCCGGGCCGCCTCCCCGGCGGCACGCAAGGCCTCCACCTCGGCATGGGGCAACCCGGCCCGGCGGTGATAGCCTCGCCCCACCACCTGGCCGCCTTTGACCACCACCGCGCCCACCATGGGGTTGGGGCTGACCCAGCCTTCGCCCCGGGCGGCCAGGCGCAGGGCCAGCTTCATGTATGAGGTTTCAGTCATCATTGTGAGTAATATCGTCTTCTTGTCGGGGCGCATCCTTGTGTCGCGCCCAATGCGGGCGGACACGCAGGTCCGCCCCTACAGGGGGCCGGAGAGGAGGCGAAGGGGGTAAATGGGCAGCCGCCAGGGGTCAGCCGATTATTTTTTTAAGGACTGACCTCCGGGCACTGTCTTTTGGCCCTCCCCTCAGATCATTTCTTCCCTTTTTCTTCTTTCCGCGTCGCCAGGAGGTGGCGAATCTCTTCCATGAAGTCGGTGGCGTCGGTGAAGTGACGGTACACCGAGGCAAAGCGCACATAGGCCACTTCATCCCACTGGCGCAGTTGAGCCATCACCCGTTCGCCGACCCAGGTGGAGGCGATTTCACGCCTTCCGGACTCCAGCATCTCCCGTTCCAGGCTGTCCAGGAAATTCTCGATGGCGTCGATGGACACGGGCCGCTTTTCGCAGGCCTTGGTGATGCCCTCATAGAGCTTGGACCGCTGAAAGGGTTCCCGGCGACCGTCTTTTTTAACCACCAGGGGCATGGTTTCCTCCACCTGTTCATAGGTGGTGAAGCGCCGCTGGCAGTGGAGGCACTCGCGCCGGCGCCGGATGGCGTTGGCCTCCCGGCTGGGACGGGAATCGATGACCTTGTTGTCGGTGCTGTGGCAGTAGGGACAGCGCATGGCATATCTTCCGATAAAAATCAGCCCCAGTAAAGAGCAAAATTAGGCGGCACCGGGCAATGATGCCAAGTTGCGCGTATATAATAGAAAAGCTCTCGGTCTGGTCGAGGGCGCGCCCCCGGCATGGGCGGCCGACCTGAGGGCGGAGCATGTGGTCAGCCGGCTGAGCAAGGACGGCAAGATTACCCGTATGATCGCAGCGTAGGGTATCGAGGCAAAGCTGGTACGAGAAACTGGCCGGAGGGGGCCAGCCGGGGAATCGCAGGTTTTTAGGCAGGCTCAGCTCAGAAGGAACCACGGGCGGCACAGGACGGAGACGGTTGGTCCATCAGCCATTCCTCGGCAAAAAGCGGGTAATTCCGGCAGAGCTCTTTCACCTGGCTTTCCAATTTCTGGAGCCGGGCCGAATCCGAGGCCGCAGACAGGGCCTGGTGAATGAGTCCGGCGATAATCTCCATCTCGGGCTCCTTCATGCCCCGGGTGGTCAAGGCCGGGGTGCCGATGCGGATGCCGCTGGTGATGCGGGGAGACCGCTGGTCGAAGGGGATGGCGTTCTTGTTGACGGTGATGCCGGCCTGATCCAGGGCCTCTTCCGCCTCTACGCCGGTGAGCCCGGTGGGAGTAAGGTCCAGCAGGATGAGATGGGTGTCGGTGCCGCCAGCCACCAGGCGGTAGCCGTGCTGGATAAATTCCCGGGCCAGGGTCCGGGCGTTGGCTACGATCTGTTCCTGGTAGCGCCGGAAAGAAGGCGCCAGGGCTTCCTTGAAGGCCACGGCCTTGGCGGCGATGATGTGCATGAGGGGGCCGCCCTGGATCCCCGGGAAGATCTGGCTGTCCAAGGCCTTGCCGTATTGGGGTTGGGCCAGGATGAGGCCGCCCCGGGGGCCGCGCAGGGTCTTGTGGGTGGTGGAGGTGACAAAATCCGCGGCCGGCAGGGGACTGGGGTGAATCCCGGCGGCGATCAACCCGGCGATATGGGCCATATCCACCATGAGATAGGCCCCCACCTCCCGGGCAATTTCGCTAAAGCGGTCAAAATCCAGGGTTCGGGGATAGGCGCTGGCCCCGGCGATGATCATCTTGGGCCGGTGCTGGCGGGCTAACTCCGCGACCACGTCAAAGTCAACTTCTTCGGTGTGGCGATCCACGCCGTAGGAAACTGCATGGTACAGACGCCCGGAAAAATTCACCGAGGCGCCGTGGCTCAAATGGCCGCCATGAGACAGGTCCATGCCCAAAATGGTGTCACCGGGCTTGAGGAAGGAAAAATAAACGGCCATATTGGCCTGGGTGCCGGAGTGGGGCTGGACATTGGCGTAAGTCGCCCCGAAGAGGTCCTTGACCCGGTTCAGGGCCAGGTTTTCCGCAGTATCCACATATTCGCAGCCGCCATAAAAACGCCGGCCTGGATACCCCTCGGCGTATTTATGGGTCAAAATGGAACCCTGGGCCTGAAGCACCGCGCCACTGACGAAGTTTTCGGAGGCGATCATCTCCAACTTGTTCATCTGGCGTTGCCGTTCACGCTCGATGACGGCAAAAATTTCAGGGTCAGTGCGGGCCAGATCTTCCATCCGGTAAAAACTCCTGCGACTCAGGCCTCTTGGGCCAATCGTTCCAGTAGATCCAAACGCTCCTGGTGCCGCCCGCCGTCAAACGGCGTGCCGAGCCAGGTCCGGACAATTTCCTTTCCCAGGTCTGCGCCGATGACCCGGCCCCCCATAACCAGCAGGTTGGAGTCATTGTGTCGGCGGCTCATCATGGCACTGAAGATGTCATGGCACAGGGCGGCCCGGATGCCGGGAAAGCGGTTGGCCATGATACTCATGCCGAGGCCGGTGCCACATATAAGTATACCCCGGGAATGGGGCCGCGCCAACACCGCTTGCACCACTTTTTTGCCATACAGCGGATAGTGCACCGATTCATCCGGGCTGGCGCAGCCGAGGTCCTCCACGGGCACCTTGAGTTCGTGCAATAATTTGAGAATTTCCCGTTTCAGCCCATGGCCGGCGTGATCGCAGCCAATGGCGATGGTTTCCGGCTCAGCCGGCCCGGGCGGAGATAAAACTGATGACATCTTGAACAGTCCTTAGTTTTTCCGCATCCTCATCAGCGATTTCCATGCCGAATTCTTCTTCCATGGCCATAATCAATTCCACCAGGTCCAGGGAATCGGCCCCCAGGTCATCGACAAACACAGCTTCGGGCGTGGCCTCGGAGCGCTCTACCCCCAATTTGTCCACGATGATGTCGATCACCTTTTCGTCAATTGCTCCCATCGTCCAAAAACCTCCTATTTTCTTAAACCATCAGCATTCCGCCGTTGACATGAATCACCTGACCGGTGATGTAGGCTGCGGCATCAGAAGCCAGGAAAGCCACCGCCTGGGCCACCTCTTCCGAGGTGCCGAACCGGCCCAGAGGAATCTGGGCCAGCATCAGGTTGCGGGTGGCCTCCGGTAAGGCCTCGGTCATTTCAGTCTGAATAAAGCCCGGAGCCACGGCGTTGACCGTGATGTTCCGGGAGGCCAGTTCCCGGGCCACCGTTTTGGTGAGCCCGATGAGGCCGGCCTTGGAGGCCACGTAGTTGGCCTGGCCGGGGTTCCCCATGACGCCCACCACCGAACTGATGTTGATGATGCGCCCGCCCCGCTGCTTGACCATGGGCCGGCTCGCGGCCCGGATACAATTGAAAGCGCCCTTGAGATTGACTCCCAGGACCGCATCCCATTCCGTTTCCTTCATGCGGACGATGAGGTTGTCCCGGGTGATGCCGGCATTATTCACCAGGAGATCGAGGCGCCCGCTCTCTTTGATAATGTGGTCCAGTCCCTGGCTCACCGCCCCGGCATCGGCCACATTGAATTCCACCAGCCGGGCCGCGGCCCCTTTGGCCTCCACCTCTTGCTGGGTCTCGCACGGCTTCATCGCCCAAGACCACGTCGTTGAGATAGATGGTCAGGCCCGGTTGGGCCAGGGCCAGGGCAATGGCCCGGCCTATGCCCCGGGCGCCGCCGGTTATCAACGCTATGCGGTGAGGTATCATTCATAATTTCGTCTGGCTGACTTCCCGGTTGACTGCCTGATCGGCCCCGGGGCAAACCTCAACCTCCACCTGGGGACGCCTAGGCCTGCTGGCTTAATTACATAGAACGAATTCGCCGAAAATGAAAGGGGTTTCTTATACTTTTTTTCACGTATAGGCCCTTGAGCAGACGATTCGAAAAATTTTCGCCAAAACAGCCCAGCCAGGCAGGCTTCACCGCCGTCCTGAGCTGAGAAGCGCTGCAAGCTACTTTCAGCCCCGGTCCTTTTTAATTTCCTGGATCAGGGCCGGAATGATCTCGAACAGGTCCCCCACCAGGCCCACGTCGGCCACCTGAAATATGGGCGCCTGGGGGTCTTTGTTGATGGCCACGATGACGTCGGCGGACTGCATCCCCACCAGGTGCTGGGTGGCGCCGGAAATACCGCAGGCGATGTAGAGCTTGGGGGAGACCGTCTTGCCGGTCTGGCCGATCTGGTGGGCGTAGGGAATCCAGCCGGCGTCCACCGCGGCCCGGGTGGCGCCCACCGCGCCTCCCAGCAAATCGGCCAGTTCTTCCAGGAGCTTGACATGCTTGGCCTCTTTCAGGCCCCGGCCCCCGGCCACGATGACCTCGGCGGCGTTGAGGGGGACGCGCTCCTTGATTTCCGCCACCGTGCCCACAAAGCGGCTGCGAGGCGCTTGCCCCAGGGCGGCCAGGTCCACCCGGATCACTTCCCCGGCGGGGGCGGCCGCGGCGACCGCGGGCTTAAAGACGCCGGGCCGGGCCGTGGCCATCTGGGGATAGGTCCGGGGCGTGATGATGGTGGCCATGATGTTGCCGCCGAAAGCCGGGCGGGTCTGGAGCAGGAGGCGTTGGTCCGGATCGATGGCAAAGGCGGTGCAGTCCGCGGTGAGGCCGGTTTTCAAGGCCGCGGCCACCTGGGGAATAAAGGCCCGTCCCAGGTAGGTGGCTCCCGCCAGGATGATTTCGGGTTGAAATTTCCGGGCCAGCTCGCTGACAGGCCGCGGCATAGGTCTCTTCCAGAAAATCCGCCAGAAGCGGGTGCTCCGCCAGGTAGACCTTGTCGGCCCCGGCGGTGAGGAGGGCCTCGCCCAGGGGCGCCACTCCGTCCCCCAACAGGACCGCCGCCACCTTGACGCCCAGGACTTCGGCCAGGCGCCGGGCTTCCCCCAGGAGTTCGGCGGTTACCGGGGCCAACTCGCCCCGGCGCTGCTCCGCAAAGACCCAGACGCCGTCGGGGGGCACCCCGGGCCGGGGCGCCAGCCCCGCGGTCTCGGGCAGGGCCAGGGCCTCCACTTCGCAGACCTCGACGCAGGCCCCGCACAGAGTGCAGCCGTCGCCGATGACGAGGTTGTCACCCTCCAGCCGCAAGACCCCGAAGGGGCAGGCCTCCACGCACTGGCCGCAGGCGATACATTTGTCAGAGTAAAAGATCAGGCTCATGTTTTAGTAGTCAGTAGTCAGTAGTCAGATATCAGCTAAGTGTAGGGCGGGCATTGCCCGCCATAATTCGCATGCGAAAACGGCTCTTACCGGTTATCCGTGGCCAACACCTTGGTCTTTTTCTTCAGAAATCTTACCGTCAGATAGAAAACCGCACTGCCTAAAAAGAGTTTGACCCAGATGGCGTCCAACGTCAATTTCCCGGAGTTGAACAGCCCGGCCAGCAATTCCAGGACCGTAAAGGTGGCGATGATGGCGAAAAAGGTGCCGTATTCCCGGACAAGCGCCGATTTAACGGAGAAGGGCAGGGACGGCGGCTGCCAGTTCTTGAATTGCGGGATGATGGCGGGGGTGGCCGTCGGCCCACTGTCATGAAGGCGTCCCCGAATTTCTCCCGTAAAAAACCTTCTTCGCGAAAGATGATCCGTTCATAGAATACCGTAAAAAACAGGGTGATAATCGTGGTGAACCACACCGATTTCATGAACAGGGACAGCCCGAACCAGATGATAAAGTTGCCCAGATAGATGGGGTTCCGGACCACGGCATACATGCCCGTGGTGTTCAGGGTGTCCGCCACCTGGCCTTTGGTATTGCGGCCCGAAGTCCCCCGGGGGACAAACCCCACGGTAAAGAAGCGGACCACCTGCCCCAGGAGCGCCACTGCCAGGCAGCCGGCGTCCCAGGCCAGATTCAGGCCGTGGTTGGCAAACGGAGACCGGAACTGCGCCAGGGCCAGGATAAATAACCCGGCCATGACCAACGGCAGATAACTCCGCCATCGGAAGAAGTATTCCCCGGTTTTCTCGAATTCTTCCTGTAAGGCCATGGATAAGAGCAGTCAGCAGTCAGCTTTCAGCTATCAGCTTTTCGTAGGGTGCGTCTCACGCACCATTTTTCCGGTTCCCAATCTGGGCATGGGAACCAGGACCCAATATCTACAACTTTTCGTAGGGGCGGACCTGTGTGTCCGCCCTCTTGAGGGGGCACACGCAGGTGCCCCCCTACAATTGCGCCTTGCTCTGCTCTTTCAACCGCTGCCACAGGCGGGCCGCCAGTTCCTCGGGGGCGCCGGTCCAGATTTCCGACTTGCCCCGGGCCGGCGGCGGGAAGACCTTCACCACCTGGGTGAAGGAGCCGCCCAGGCCCGCGTCCGCGGCATCCATTCCGAGATCGTCGATACCCCACACCGGGATGGCCTCTTTTTTGGCCTTGAGCTTGGCCTTGAAGGACGGCACCCGGGGTTCGTTGATCTCCTTGACCACGGTGATCAGGGCGGGCAGGCTGGTTTCCACCGCGTCATAGCCGTGGTCCAGGAGGCGCTCCACCGTGAGCTTGCCGTCGCCGAAGGCGAGTTTCCGGGCCCAGGCCACGTAAGGGATGTCGAGGATGGTGGCCAGCATGGGGCCCACCTGGGCGGTGTCGCCGTCAATGGCCTGCTTGCCGCAGAAGATCAGGTCGGCGCCGCCAAGTTTCTCGATGGCCTTGGCCAGGGTCAGGGCCGTGGCCCAGGTGTCGGCCCCGGCAAAGGCCTGGTCGCTCAAGAGCACCGCGGCATCGGCCCCATAACCCAAGGCCTCCCGCAGCGCCGCCTCGGCCTGGGGCGGCCCCATGGTCAAGAGCGTCACCGTGCCGCCGTGGGCGTCCTTGACCCGTAAGCCCCTCTTCCAGGGCGTAGAGGTCAAAGGGGTTGATGATGGCCGCAATGCCCTCGCGCTTCAGGGTATGGGTCACCGGGTCCAGGCGCACTTCCTGGGTTTCGGGCACTTGTTTGATGCAGACGATGATTTTCATAAGTGAGCAGTGAGCAGTTAGCAGTCAGCAGTTAGGAAAAGCACCGTTTGGTCTCGTTGTTCTGGTTCCCAAGTTCAACTTGGGAACCAGAAAAGTAGGGTGCGTTCACGCACCATTTTTGGCGCGTAGACGCGCCCTACGGAAGGCTAAGGTGCGCCGTGTGCGCACCCTAACCTTAAAAACTGGCCCCTGAACCCTTATTTCTTTCTTCGAGTATTCTTTATTCAGCGCCAGGCCGATGACGTTGCGCATGATCTGGTTGGTGCCTTCGTAGATCTGGAGGATCTTGGCGTCCCGCATCATCTTTTCCACCGGGTATTCCCGCATGTAGCCGTGGCCGCCCATGACCTGGACCGCGTCCACGGTCACCTGCATGGCCATGTCGGTGGCGAAGAGCTTGGCCATGGCGCCGTGTTTGGAATAATCCTTGGGCTTGCTGTCGATGTGGCGGGCTACGGAGTAGACCAGGGCCCGGGCCGCCTCGATCTGGGTGGCCATGTTGGCCAGCAGGTGCTGCACCGCCTGGAAGGAAAAGATGGGGGCCCCGAACTGGTGGCGCTCCTTGGCGAAGGCCGCGGCTTCATCCAAGGCGCTCTGGGCCAGCCCCACGGCCAGGGCGCCGGCGCCGGGCCGGGCCAGGTCCAGGGTCTTCATGGTGATGATGAAGCCCAGGCCGGGTTTCCCCAGGAGCCGGTCGGCGGGGATGCGGCAGTCTTCCAGGATCACCTCCCGGGTGACGGAGGCCCGGATGCCCATCTTCTTTTCTTTTTTGCCGAAAGAGATGCCCGGGTCGTTCTTCTCCACCATAAAGGCCGAGGCGCCCCGAGCCCCTTTGTTCCGGTCGGTGAGGGCGATGATGGTGTAGTATTCGGCTTCCCCGGCGTTGGTGATCCACTGCTTGGTGCCGTTCAGGACGTAAAAATCGCCGTCTTTCACCGCGGTGGTGGTAATGGCGCCGGCGTCCGAGCCCGCCTGGGGTTCGGTCAGGGCAAAGGCGGCCAGGGCCTCGCCCCGGGCCATGGCCGGCAGATACCGGTGTTTCTGGGCGTCGGTGCCGTAGAGCAGCAGGGGATAGGCCCCCAGGAAGCTGGCGGCATAGGTGGTGGCCACCCCGACGCAGCCCTCGGCCAGGGCCTCCAGGACCAGACAGTTCTCCAGGCACCCCAGTTCCAGGCCGCCATAGGCCTCGGGGATGACGGTGCCGCAGAGGTCCGCCTGGGCCAGGTCGGCCAGGATGTCCCAGGGAAAGGCTTCTTCTTCGTCCAGTTGCGCCCGGATAGGTTTAATGCGTTCGTAAGAGATCTGGCGGGCCAGTTCCTGGAGCATCTGCTGCTCTTCAGTGAGCAGATAATCCATGGCCCCTTACTCCGCCGCTTTGGGGATCACCATCCGGTCCTTGTAAAACCCGCAATGGGGACAGGCATGGTGGGGCAAACGCTGCTCATTGCACTTGGGGCAGGTGGACAGCGACGGCGGCGTCAGGCCATCATGGGCGCGGCGGCTGTTCTTTTTCGAGATGGATTTCTTTCTTTTAGGTAAAGGCACGGGCTCTCTCCTTAAATTTTCAACTTTGCCAACACGGCAAAGGGGGAATTAACAGTGTCGGTGGAGCAGGTGCAGGTCTCGCGATTCAAGTTGGCCCCGCAATGGGGGCACAGGCCCTTGCAGTTCTCATCACAGAGAGGTTTCAAGGGCATCATGAGAATGATCTGCTCCCGCAACAGGCTCTCCAGGTCAACGGACTCCCCGGTATAATAATCCAGGTCCAGGTCCGTCGGGCTCAATTCTTCGTCGGCAGCCGCGGCGGTTGGGGGGCCGGGGACCAGGAGGAGGTCAAAATCAATGGCCGCCGGGGCCGGGAAGGACTCCAGGCAGCGGCTGCAGGCCAGCTCCATCTGGCCGGAGAGGCTGCCCCGGACCAGGATGTCGGAGCCGTGTTTCGAAAGCTCCACCTGGCCGGTTATCCGGGTGTCGGCGAATTCCAGGCCCGGGTCTTCTTCCCGCCACCGGCCGAACCACTCCGGACCTAAATCTATGGCGACCGTGAGGCCCGTTTCGGGAATGGCCTTGATGGCAATCTGTAAGGCTTTTGTTTGCATGGTAGCGTGCGGGGTTGGATACCGTCTTTATTCCTCAATCTGAATAGAATACTATATAAAATAATCTTACCAAGTGTCAAGATCTACAAGCAAGTTAGCTCACTCATGGCGGTCCTGGCTCCCGCCCGGCGGCAAACGAAAAAGAACGCTGGGCCTATTGTAATTGATTCTCAATAATGATAAGCTGACAAAAATCCTCCGGAAGGAAACCCCCGCCCCCGGCATATAACCATGATTATTTCTCTTATTGGCCAGCCCAATTGCGGCAAAAGCACTATTTTCAATTACTTCAGCGGCTACAAGGCCGCGGTCTCCAACTTTCCCGGGACCACGGTGAAATACACCGTCAGCCGGGTGGTGTTCGAAGGGGACGAACTCACCTGCGTGGATCTGCCCGGGGTCTATTCCCTCACCTCCATCGACCCGGCGGAACGGGAATCCCGTAACTACCTGCTGGCCGGGAAATCCGACGTCATCATCAACGTCATCGACGCCTCCCTCCTGAGCCGCAGCCTGGAGCTTACCCTGGAGTTGATGGGCCTGGAGCGCCCCCTGGTGGTGGCCCTGAACATGATGGACGAGGCCGCCCGTAAGGGGATCGTCATCGACGTCGCGCAGCTCTCGAAGCTGCTGGGGGTGCCGGTGGTCACCACCATCGCCGGCGCCGGCCGGGGCTTGAGCGAGCTGTTGCGCGCCGCCTTGAGCGCCGGCCGGGCCGGAGTGCGCCCGGCCCAGATCCAGTTTGCCCGGGACGTGGAAGAAGAGATCGACTCCCTGGCCGACCGGCTGGATTTGGCCTTTGCCCAAAAATTGGGGCTGCCCTGGCGGTTCATGCTGGTCAAGGCCCTGGAAGACGACCCCTACGTCATCGAGGAGATCGGGCGCCGGGACCCCGAGGTCGTCCATTGGGTCCGCAACAGCCAGAAGATCCTGGCCCAGTCCCACGGCCGGCCCCCGGAAACCGTGATCTCCTCCGAGCGCCATGCCTTGAGCGTCAATCTCTTCGAGCACGTGGCGGTGGTGCAGCCCGCCACCAAACCCGGCTGGCGGGAGCGCCTGGACCGGGTCGCCACCGATAGATTCTGGGGCTACGTCCTGTTGGTCGCGGTCCTGACCGCCTTTTTCCAGGTGGTCTTCCGGTTCGGCCAATTCACCGAGAACTTCCTGATGGGCTATTTAACCGCGGCCCAGGAGCTTGTGCAAGGCCTGGCTGGGAGTCCATACCCTGACCTACAGCGTGGTGGAGGGCCTGCTCATGGGCATTTTCGGGGGGGTGGCCATCGTGCTGCCCTACCTGCTGCCCTTTCTCGTCGGCCTGGCCCTCCTGGAGGACAGCGGCTACCTGCCCCGGGTGGCCTTCCTCATGGACAACGTCATGCACTTCCTGGGGCTCCACGGCAAGTCCATCATCCCCTTCATCCTGGGCTACGGCTGCAGCGTGCCCGCGGTGATGTCCACCCGCATCCTGGAGAGCCCCCGGGACCGGCTGGTGGTCTCCTTTCTGGCGGTGCTGGTCCCCTGCTCGGCCCGCTCGGTGATCATCTTCGCCCTGGTGGCCTATGCCCTGGGACCTTACTGGGCCCTGGGGGTCTACTTCTTCAACCTGGTGGTCATCGCCCTGTTGGGCAAGGTGTCCACCTGGATTTTGCCCGAGGTCTCCCCGGGGCTGCTCATGGAAATCCCGGAATACCGCTTCCCCAGCTGGAAAAACGTCTCCCGCAAATCCTGGCACACCCTCAAGGAATTCATCGTGGTGGCCTGGCCCATCCTCATCGTCGGCAGCCTCATCCTGAGCCTCCTCCAGTTTTACCACCTGGAGGTCTACGTCAACGACCTGAGCCGCCCCTTTACCGCCCTCCTGGGCCTGCCGGCGGTGCTGGGCACCACCCTGATCTTCGGGATCATGCGCAAGGAACTGGCCCTGATTATGCTGGCCGAGGCCCTGGGCACGACCCAGATTACCACCGTGCTCACGCTGACCCAACTCCTCACCTTCACCATCTTTGTGCTGTTTTACATGCCCTGCGCCTCCACCATCGCCGCCATGAGCCGGGAACTGGGCTGGAAAGGCGCCACCGCCGCCGCGGGCCTCTCCCTCATCCTGGCCCTGATCCTGGGCCTCCTGACCCGGGGCTTCGGGGCGCTGGTGTTTTAAAGAAGATTCACGACCTGGAGGGGCGGGTTTAAACCACGTCCCTCCCCAGCCCTGCCGCTTCATGTTCTTTACGTCTATTTTCAGGGATTCCGCAGGTGAAAATGAGGAATTTTCTGGATTCCCCTCATCATGCCGATAAGGTAACAATGAGGGAAAAACACCGGAGAACGATGATGAAGGTTTCAATGTGGGGAGGGGCGGCGGTCGCCATCCTCATCCTGATGGGCGCCGGCGCTTATGCGGCCGAGACTGTGCCACCGGACAAAGCGAAGGATGCGGAAGTATCCACCCCTGACCGCAAGCCGCCGAAGAATATTGTTGAGAAGAGTGAAAGGCTCTTTAAAGCCGCGGAGAAGAAAAAAGCCGCGGATGAGGAGAAACAGAGGAAACAGGAGAAAAAGGCCAAAGTCGATAAAATTCAGCGGAAGACCGGCCGCACCCCCACGTCCTGGCAGGTCTTAAACCGTTAAGGGCAACGATCAAGAAGGGGAAGGGTAGGGGAACCGGCTGCCCGGGGTTGAGCAGTTGCGCCAATTCCAGGGAGTTGGCCACGAGGCCGGCGGGGTGTTGTTGAAGATGACGTAGGTCTGTAGGGCGGGAAAGCGCAGCGCATCCCGCCGTTTGCATGTATTTCGGTCAAAAATTTCCGTCGACGTTCCGTAGCACCATCGAGAAAGGGAACGTGCCGCCAGGACCAAAGGCGTGAACCTGGTGAGGTGTAAGTTAGGGATAGTACGATTTCCGAAGGCGGGATGCGTTTCACTTTCCCGCCCTGCGTCACAAAGAGAAAAACGGTAACCTTTAGAAGAGACCTCTGCAAAAGTACCCCCACTTGTCATTCTGAAGGAGCAGAGCGACCGAAGAATCTCTTAAGCACCCGAATACGAGATCCTTCGCTTCACTCAGGATGACAAAATGGCTTTCCGCAAAGGTCTCAAGAATAAATCACCCCGCAGCAAACTTCCTGCTCTCTGTCATTCACCCGAACTCCGTAAAAGGATTCGACAACCTTATTCCTGGTAACCGGTTTTATCCTCCCTAGCTTTTCCCCCATAACTGTTTCAGCCAATCGTGGAAACGCCGCCAGCAGGGGAGGGGGCACGGTGACGCCGCGGCCGGGGTTGAGCCGGTGCGCCAGTTCCAGGGCGTTGGCCACGGCCTGGCCGGCGGGGTGGTTGTTGAAGATGACGTAGGTCTCCGCCGCCTTTACCACCAGTTCCCGGGCCCGGGCCGCCAAATCCTCCAGTTCTTCGGGGGAGTACAGGTAGTCGTACCGGGCTCCCCGGTCGTCCCCGAACTCAAACCAGGCATCTTGCCGCCGGCCGTGGCAGCGCAGGTACCCCCGGGGCCCGGTGACCCACCGGGTGGCCCCCATGGGGTAGGACACCATGGGCTGGTCGATGTTGCAGAAATCAAGGCCCGCCTGGGTCAAAAACTCCTTCACGGCCCGGTGCTGCCAGGAGCGGTGGCGCACCTCCACGGCCAGGGGAAAGTCCGGGAAGGCGGCTTTGAGCTCCAGGAGATAGGCCCGGTTTTCTTCGGTGTTGTGGAAGGAATAGGGGAACTGGGCCAGGAGCACCCCCAATTTGCCGGCGGCCAGCAGAGGCTCCAGGCCCTCCTGAAACTGGGCCAGTTCGGTCTCCGGCAGCCGCCGTTCGTGGGTGAAGACCTGCCACACCTTGGCGGTGAAGCGGAAATCCGGGGCCGCGGCCACCGCCGCCAGCCAGCGCCGGGCGTAGTCGGCGGGGATGGGCCGGTAAAAGGTGACGTTGATCTCCACCGCGGTAAACAGGGCGGCCAGGAAGGTGAGGCGGTCGGCGCCCTTGAGCCCCGGGGGATAGACCACTCCCTGCCAGTCGGGGTAATCCCAGCCCGCCGGGCCGATGTAGAGTTTGGGTGTCCGGGGGGTGCGGTTGGGGGGCAGCGGACATGGACTCAATCCGGCCATCGGTCTGTCCCTTGAACCGGAAGAGATGGGCATCAGTTTTCCGCATTATACCAGGGGCTCAACTATTCGACAGATAGGCGGCGCCTACGGTATAGCATTGTCCAAAAAGTTCATGGTGGTACAGCACTTGCTGAGCGGGCAGGTGGAAGCTCTTTGCCTGGCGGGTCAGTGACGCTAAGATCTCGCTCGGGCGTTAAGTCTTTTAGAATTATACGGTTTCCGTAAGGTCTTTGCCCTATCAGGCCAGGTCGAAGGATGGCGAGAATCGGGTCGCGGCAATCCGGGTTAATGCTGGCACTCGGCGCATGACAGGGTGTCTCCGGCCGGCTGGCCTTCGGGGAGGGGATACTCCTCCCGGGCCAGGACCGCCTTCAGGGCCGCCAGGGCCACTTCCAGTTGGGAGTCGTCAGGCTCCAAGGCGGTAAGACGCTGGGTGGCCAACCCGGGCCAGAGGAAGACTTTGGCCAGGACATGCCCGGAGTGCTTGCCGCCCCAACGGATAATCTCGTAGGAGAGCGCCGCGATGGGAAACATCAGGCCCACCTTGATGATCACCTGGAGAAAATTGTTGGCCAGGCCCCGGTGGGTCAGGGACGGGAACAGGGGGAAAAAGACGGTGAAGACCAGAATGCTGACCAACAGCACCACCAGGATGAAGGAGGTGCCGCACCGGGCGTGGGCGGTGGGATGGCGCCTGGTGTTGGCCACCGTCAGTTCTTCCCCGGACTCAAAGGTGCAGATGGACTTGTGCTCGGCGCCGTGGTACTCGAAGACCCGGCGGATGTCCGGGAAAAAGAGATGCCCCAGATGTAGAGCATGAGGAAGGTGGCTTTGATGATACCGTCGATGACGTGAAAGGCGAAATCGGCCGGGGTCAGGGAGCGGCCCACCAGGAAACCGGCCTTGCCGCTCAGCCAGTGGGGCAGGAAGCCGAAAAAGAGGAAGGCCATGAGGAAGGCGCCTCCCAGGGTGAGGGCGAGGCTGCCCCAACCCAGGGGTTCATCCTCTTGGTCGGCATCTTCCTCCTGGAGGGCGGCCTGGGCCGAAAAGGTCAGGGCCTTGACGCCCGTGACCATGGCCTCGATCAGGATCACGGGACCCCGGAGGAAGACGCGCTTGAGCAGAGGGTAGCGCTCGGCCAGGGAATGGTAGGCCTCATCTTTGAGGATCACCGTGCCGTCGGGACGGCGCACCGCCACGGCCATGGCGTGCGGGGAGCGCATCATCACGCCCTCCAGCACGGCCTGGCCCCCAACGGCCGAGCGCAGGTCGGCGTGTTTCATTCGGCTTTGTCGTCGGCCTTGTATTTTTCTATGTGGGCGTATTTGCGCCGGAAGCGCTCCACCCGCCCGGCGGTGTCCATGAGCTTCTGCTTGCCGGTGAAAAAGGGATGGCACTTGGAGCAGATCTCGACCCGGATGTTATCCTTGGTGGAGCCGGTGACGAACTCGCTGCCGCAGGCGCAGCGCACGGTGGTTTCAATGTAGTCGGGATGAATATCGTTCTTCATAAACTTTCTCCTGATTGGCATCTTAACCCATTAATTTTATATCAGGGCGGCGCAAAAAGCTAAGAAAAACTTGAAACCCCCTGTGGGGCCTGGGACTAGCCGATAAAATGGGTTTTATGAATACGCTCTGATGGATGCCCACCGCATACCAAGATTGCCGGACCGGGAGGCTGCGGCCTCCGGACAGAGTCAGGCGGGGCGGGTTTCCTGCTTGACAATTACCGCAATAAGCCTAATCATGGTTATAGGAGCCGAAGCACCTCCGAGCCGTCGGAATTATGAAATAATTTAAGTGCGTTGACTGAGCCGCGCCGGCAAAACCGTCCTCATCAGCTGGGCTAGACTCGTGCCGCGATTCAGTGAGGCAGGACTGCCACATCATGCTTACTTCCTTAGACATTGCCAAACAAAAGCTGATCGAAATCAGCATCGCGCTCTCCAGCGAAACCGATCTCTCCAGATTATTGAAGATGATTATCAATGAACTCCGCCTCCTGACCAACGCCGATGGCGGCAGTCTCTTTTTAGTCGAAAATGGCAATCTCCGCTTTGAAGTGGCGCAAAATAATACCCTGAGGCTTTTAAAAGGTGAAGACTTCCAATTTTTCAAACAATTTGAGATTCCGATCAGCGAGAGCAGTATTGCCGGTTATGTAGCCCTCAGTGGGTAAGATTGTGAATATCCCTGATGTGTATAAATTGTCGGCTGATTTCCCTTTTCACTTCAATCCCGAGTTTGATGTGCGCAATAATTATCACACCCAATCAATTCTGGCGGTCCCGCTCAAAGATCATGCCGGCCAAATAATCGGCGTGTTAGAGCTGATAAACGCCATGGACGCCAAGGGAAAACCGGTCCCCTTCAGCAAGGCTCATGATAACCTGGTCCTGTCCCTGGCCTCCCTGGCGGCAGTGGCCATCAATAAAGCCCGCTTGATCAAGACGATTCAAAACCTGTTCGAGGCGGAGCGGGACCAAAATCGCCGTAATCTCGAGGCCATATTCCGGAGCGTCAATGACGCCATCATCACGGTTGACAAAAATATGCAGATTATTGCCGCCAATGATGCCACCCGAGAAATTTGCGGCATGGATCCCCAAGAGATCGTCGGCAAGGAGTTTCACCAGGTCACCAGATACTGTGCTCAATCATGTTATGAAGCGTTAAAAGAGATTGTGGGAACGTCAAAAACCATCAAGGATTACCGGCTGGAATGCCGCAAGCCCACCCGGCCGCATCAAATAGTGACCGTCAGCAGTTCGCCGTTAAGAGATAGTGCCGACCAAAACATCGGCACGGTTCTGGTGATCAGGGATTTGACCCGAGTGGCCGAGATGGAAGGGGAATTGCGCGGGCGCTATAACCTGCACAATATTGTCGGCAAAAGCCACAAGCTGCAGAGCATCTTTCGCCTGCTGGATGAATTGATGAATACGGACACCGCCGTGCTCATCACGGGGGAAACCGGCACCGGCAAGGAACTGGTTGCCAAGGCGCTCCACTATGGCGGGGTTCGGGCCCCCAAGCCCATGGTAACCGTGAATTGTTCAGCCTTGCCGGAGAATTTGCTGGAGAGCGAATTGTTCGGGCATGTGAAGGGAGCCTTTACCGGGGCCTCGAAGGACCGGGTGGGCCGCTTCCAGGCTGCCCATGGGGGCACCATATTCCTGGATGAAGTGGGCGATATTCCTCCCAATTTACAATTGAAGCTCCTAAGGGTCTTACAGGAAAAGACCTTTGAACGGGTCGGTGATTCCACCACTCACCATGTGGATGTACGCATTATTGCCGCGACCAACTGTGACTTGAAGAAAAAGGTCAGCCTGGGAGATTTTCGGGAAGACCTCTACTATCGGCTGAAGGTGGTGGAGATTCCTCTGCCTCCCTTGCGGGAACGGCGCGAAGATATTCCTTTGTTGATCAATCATTTTCTGACGGTATTTAATGAGAGTTATAACAAAAGCATTGAGAAAATTTCCGAAGACGCCTTGAAAATCTTCATGATTTACCCCTGGCCGGGAAATGTGAGAGAACTGCAGCATGCCATCGAACATGCCTTTGTCTTGTGTAACGGCCCGACAATTACTTTGGAGGATCTTCCGGCCGAGATCAAAGATTACTCGACCCAGGAGATCCCGGCCCCACCGGATCGCCCCAAAATATCTGCCTTGCAGCCAACCGACATTCTTCAGGCCCTGGCTAAAACTGGCTGGAACAAGGCCAAGGCCGCCCGGCTGCTGGGTATCTCCCGACCCACCCTTTACCAACTCATTGATCTGCACCAGTTGCGCCCCGCCGATTAACTGTAAAATTACACAAGTGTAAAGGGCAGTAATGTAAAATTTACAGTCCCTGCCTGGGATGATGCCCACCGAAGTCTATCGTTCTATAAGCATAACCGGCTAATAAACCAGGTGAAATAAGGGCAAGATCCTTTATCAGTCCGCTGGCATCGTTATTGCATATGATTAACGTAATTCATAGGCGCGTATTCTCGAGTTTCCGAACCCGGGAATTTACTGAATCGCATCGGAGAGGGGGAACCATGCGTCAGGAAAATACCATGACTGGTCCGTTAAAATTGTTATCCAAAACGATTACCTGCCCCGAGCGGCTTTCTCTCGCTAATCCCTCGGATGTTATGGCGGAAATCAAAAAGATTATATTATTAATATTTAGAAAATTTGAATTTAGCCAGTTCGAGCAAGCATTTAGTGATATTTTAGAACTTTTTAGCGGGAATTACCCAGGTTATCGTCGCTGTAACACCTTGTACCATGATTTAAACCACACGATGGACTGCCTGCTCGTCACGGCAAAACTTATTAATGGTGCTTTTCTCAATGGGGTTCGGTTTGGAAAAAACGAAGTCAGTCTTGGATTAATCTCAGCGCTCATGCATGATACGGGATATATTCAGGCTTTGGACGATGATACCGGTACTGGCGCCAAATATACTATTTGTCATATAGATCGCAGTATTGAGTTTATGAAACAATACTTTCAGGAGCACGGATTTCCTTCAGAAGATGTGCAGATATGCAGCAATTTATTAAAATGTACTGGGCTTGACGTCAAGATTTCCGCCATCAAGTTTCAAACCCGAGAACATGAAATCATGGGTAAAATATTAGGAACTGCCGACCTTATCGGGCAAATGGCCAACGAGAACTATCTGGAAAAACTTCCTTTCCTCTACGATGAATTTAAGGAAGGCGGGGTCCAGTGTTATACGGATGAATTAGATTTACTGAAAAAAACCCCGGCATTTTGGGAAATGGTCAAAGAGCGGTTCGTGTTGGAATTAGGGCAGGTGGATCTTTATCTGCGGGATTATTTGCGGGCTCTCTGGGGCATCAACCAGGACCTTTACCGGCAGGCCATTGACTTGAACATAGAACGTCTGCAATCTTTCTTGGCCACCCCAAGATTCACTCTCCAGGGGGTTCAGGAGGCCGAAGCCAAATGGCTTTGATTAAGCGTTAGGCGTTTTTGAACTCCGGCAAGGTAAAGTCAGGCAGGGTATCCGGTGAGGGCCCTGCCTTTCTGGTTGGAGAACGTGGGGCTAACTATCAGCTTTTGCATTAACCTCTTGCCCGCCAGGGGGATTAAAGGATTTAGCCTTGGCCTGCCGAGCCTGCCCATCACCCTGGTCGGCGGCATTCTGTTCGGCCCCTTTTGGGGGGGCCTACACCAGCCTGGGGGCCGCTGTGGGCGCCACCGCGGCCTTGCCGATATCCCGGTATCAGACCCGGGATTGGGTGGCAAGCAAGGTCGCCGATACCAGGATCCAATCCCGCGGATCGCATGGCCGCGGCACAGGGTTGGAAAGTGGTGGCCTTGACTCGGCTCACGCCCATTTTCCCGTATTTTATCCTGAACTATGCCTTTGGCCTCACCCACATCCCCTTGAGGACATACGTAGCCCCACGTTGTTCTGCATGATGCCCGCGATCATTGCCTTTAACTACTTTTCCAGCAATATCCTGGACCTCTTCCGGGGCAAGGTGTCCAAAGAACAGCTCATCGGGGCGCCGCTGGTGGCCCTGGTCTCTTTCCTTCCCTGGATTTATATGACGATCACGGGTAAAAAGGAAGAATCCCCGGACCTGGAAGAGATGTGAGGCTGGTAGAACGGGCGCACCTTGTTGCGCCATGTGCGCCCTTGGCGCGAGGTTGCGTAGCATCGAGCCAAAGACCTTATGCCGACTTTTTCCTCCCACCAGTTTTCCCAAATTCCCGGTCTTTTGCCATTTTGCTGCGGGTCGCAGAGTATTCCCTACTCACGAGAGGGAATTTCTTCGGGTCCAGATCATACCGTTGATAATATTCCTTGGGTGTCAAATTATGAGTCTTGCGCAGGTGGACTTTCAAAGTCTTCAGTTTCTTGCCGCATTCCAGACAAACTACGTACTTGGCAGTAACGATATCTTTCAAGGGGATTGATGGTTTTTGTCCACCAGCAGCCGGTTCAGACTTTCCAGAAACCGCTTCCTCTGAAATTCCGCCGCCGTCTAAAGAAGAAAGGACATTGTGGACCTCCTTAATCTCCTGCACCAATTGCTCGGGAGTGAGTTCGGACATTGACGCATGTGAGACGACAATCTCAGTGGTTAGTTTCAGAATTTCGCTGGACATTGGGATTGCTCCTTTCTTCAGTTTTTTAATTCACTGAATATCAGACATTCACTATATAGTGTCAAGAAAAATTATTTTGTATTAATAAATAAACACATACGGTAAGAGGAATTTGCCTCTTTCGGTACCGTTTCAGAAACAGAACATTGTCAGTGTCACGCATCCATCATAAAATGATCATGGGTAACCTCGGGAGTGTCGAATTGAAATTTGCTTAGCAAGGAGTCTCAGATGAGTGAAAAATTCTTGTCTCTGGTCCTCTATCCGGCCCTGGCGGATGGCTTGTCCAAAGGTGAACAAGAGGCTTTGAAAGGAATCGTCGAGGGAATGGCAGAGGTTGAACCGGCTCAGATAATCGATGCCATATCACAAAGGATTTCGGTATCTGAAATGTCCAGGTTAGCAGGCCTGGTCCCCGATGACCAAAAATATCATTACTATGCTCTGGCCAAGCAGATAGCTGCCGTGGATGGATTAAGCCAACCGGAAAAGGTAGCCTTGCAAGAATTATCAGCGGCTTTAAAAATCGCTTGTGATCGGGAGGTCTTCGATATTCCTGGGCCTGACGCCGACGTCAATTTGCAAGACGATGAGAAAAATTTTTATGGCATTGCCAAGAAGTTTTCAATGATCGCCGGGGCCATCGGTTTTCTTCCTACGCCCTTTATTTCTGATTTTACCCTTATAGCGCCATTGCAAATCTATATGGTCGAAAAGATTGCCAAACTATACGAATACCCGGTAAATGGCAAAGAACTCATAAAGATGATGTCGGGTACGATTGGTTTGGGCTACACCTGTCTCTTGGTGGCCAGAGGACTTTTGGCCTTTGTTCCGGTGGGGGGGTGGTTTGTAGCCGGTGGGATTGCTTTTGCCGGGACTTATGCGATAGCGATTATTGCTCAGAAATATATCGAAAACAAAGGTGATTTGAGTGAAGAATCGATCAGACGCATATATAAAGAAGCTTTTGAGGAAGGCAAGAAACAGTTCAAACTGCTGAAAACCGATATCGCCAAAGAGAAGGACAATCTTTTGGGAGAGTTAAAGAAATTCATGCAGGAAAAGTGACATATCGCGAATCTCTGAGTTTCACCGCCAGGAATGGGTGCCGCCTGGCTCATCGAACCCATGTAACCTCGGTTACTGGTGGCCCGGAACAGGAAGATTAAAGACGATATGACCAGGAGAATTCTCATGGGTAGTGGAAAGAAACACCTTGAGCCCGCTTGCGCCAGCTGTGCCATAGAACCCGAGACTCGGGCCTGTAAAAAACCCAAAGGAGCCGGCCCCAAGGGATGTCCAACGCTGACCCGCAAAGAACTGTTGGGAAAGGCCAATGCCGAGTACATGAAACCAGAAATGGGGTCATTCGCGCTGCAGGCCTCCATCCAAGAAGCCGCGTGCTATGCCAATCGCCACGAACGTCCTTATATCCCCCAGCCGACTAAAACCCGGATAGAGGAAATCTGTGAGTTTGCCCATCGCATGAATTTTATTCGCCTCGGGTTGGTGTTTTGCGCTGGTCTCAAAAAAGAGGCGGCAATTGTCGATGAAATCCTGAGGACTAATGGGTTCGAGGTGGTTTCGGTAATTTGCAAGGCCGGCAAGACCTCGAAGGATTTCATTGGCATTGAGGACCAGGACAAGGTTTGTCGTGGCACTGATGAGGCGATGTGTAATCCCATATTCCAGGCAATGGTCGTTAATGATGAAAAGACAGATTTTAACGTCTTATTGGGCCTTTGTGTCGGCCACGATTCTCTTTTTTTTAAATATGCTGACGCCTTCACTACGGTCTTGGCAGTGAAAGATCGTGTCACCGGTCACAATCCGCTCTCCCCCATTTATCTCTCCGATCATTACTACGGGAAATTAAAGCGGCCTGTAATGGCAGGCTCTGGCGAAAAACCCCAAGATGAGGGAAAAGGGAGTGGGCCTGATTAAGAAAAGAAACTGGCCGAGAGGGGGAGTCCCGGCCAGCTAAGGAGAAAATGGTATGAACTTTAAGGGGGGGATGGGGGTTTCCTTAATAGTTCATGTATGCAATTTACTTATGCACTTACCATACCAATCCATGCCACGAATTTAACCTACTGGAATTGCTCATATATTAATATATCCTCCCGCATCGCCCAGGTCTTTGGGTTTAATAATTTATACCGAGAAGGGGAAATCAAGGTAAATCTTGTACCGATTTGGCCGGGAATCCCTAAAACTTGGTTTTTCACCAAACATCGCGCCTGTAGGAACATCTTATGCTCCCAGTCATGTGCATGCTTCGGTGTATGGCCCCCAGGGGCAATATCAAAAACTCGCATGCAGAAATTATTTGCACCATCAGCCTTGCCGATCACCACACGGGCGGCGACCCCTTGTGCAGGTCCATTATCAAAACGAGTTGGTTTGATGTCGGCATATTTTTTATGTGCATAGCCTTTTCTCCTTAAGTAACCTTGTGAGGGATCCTTCATCGTCATGCCATAATGCTAACCATCAAGAGCTTTTGCCGGAGAGGAAACGATTCTTAAATGCGCCACCCATGCCATTATAAACAATATTCTCTCACGGAACCAACTGCCTTATATTCCCCCAAGGTCATTAGCAATACTGCCATTTTGATTCTGAGGCAGGTTAGGGTGGGTCAAATTGCTCAAGGGCGGCCTCGATGGATGGGGGCACGCCCTTGAGAAGGTAAGCGTTCGGTTTTCAGTTTCACGCCGACATTGGTCTGGCCGAAACTATGGGTTGTTATCCGGTGCTCTTAGAAGCGCCGCTGCCTTTGACTCTGAGACCCACTTTTATCTGGGCCCTCTGCTCCAACTGCCTCTGTAGGGCCATAACGTCCCTGACGTAGTGGTTTTTGTACCACTTGGCGTTGTAGCGCTTTAATACCGCCGGGACATTGCCTCTTAAAGCGCGAACCCCCAGGTCAATATTAGCCAGGTCGTCATAGAGTTTCCAGCGGGGAATCTTACAGCACTGCTCGTTGATCCCCATGGGCCCCCAGTAGGGGCTATTGCCAATCCGATCGCCGTCCCAGCCATTTCCTTCAATCCAGGCTACAGCGGCCACCAGGAAAGGGTTGACATGATTACGCTCACTCGAGCGCTTGACCTCTTCCCACCAGTGGGACGGCATGACCTGACCGTGTACCACCGGGGGTGGGGCCTGCTCCCACCAGTTCATGCCAGATCTGGCAATGCCTGGCGATCTGGCAATGCCTGGCGAGAGGAATAATAAAACCATTAGGGCCAGGGAGGCCCGGGTTATCCCAAGGTTTTCTCTCTTAACGATGTGATGATGGTCATGGAGATGCTTCTCTCCTTTTCGTTGGTTTTGTTGGCTGCTCTATCGTCTGGAGACACTGTCCCTAGCCGTCCAGAGAGGTTGGCTCCAATCTATCGGGATGATTAGCGAAGATCATGCTGCTGCCCGGGGGATATTCTTGATAAGCCTTAATGAATGCAGGGCGGATTTCAGGACAGCCGGCGGTTCAATGTTCCAGACACCGTTCTTCTGGGGGCAATTACATTGCCGGGGCCAGGAACGTTTCGTGGTCTACTGGACCGGTGATTTGATAGATCTCCAACATTTGAGGCAGTATTTTTACATAGTATAACCCAGAAAGTCTTGGCTGGCAATGAGGTGGTTCAGCAAGGGATAATTCAGTAAGCTCCGAATCGGGGTTGCGCTCGTGCCGACCCGGACGGACCGGTCAGCCAGGAAATGATTGAAGCGGTCAAATGAATCAGCCCGGTCCGGATGCGATGATTAAGCAAGTCAGAGGCTATCAATCACCACCGGATAAATCCAGTTGAGCAATTTTTAGAGGAGGTGACATTACCTATGCATGTCATTCTGAAGGCAATGAGCTTCGCTAGGAATCTTTGCGTCTTACATGGAGAGATGTTTTGCTGCGCTCAGAATGACCAATACCCCTTTTTTTGATTGTTTGACATCAGACCAGTGGCAGGTAGGCCGTGAGGGGGCGGGCCCGGTGTTCCAGGGTCGCCTGTTTGCGGAGCCGCCCCGACTCCAGCATGAAGAGCCGATGTCCCAGGGGGTAAAAGGCTTCCAGGGATTCCCCCAGGAGCAGGACGGCGGTCCCGTAGCGGACGCGGTAATGCTGGAGGACGTTGGCCAGCATAGCGGCCCCGTCGGTGTCGGCGAGATCCCTGGAGATCACCGCCAGGATCAACTCCGGCTCTTTGACCAGTTCCCGGGCCCACACGGCCCGGGCATAAATGGCGGGGGTCACCCGGGGCGGGTACTGGGTGAGATGGCCTTGGAGTTCCAGTTGCTCCAGCAACTCGGCGAAGGGGGCCAAGGCCTCACTTTCCCGGCATCCCTGGTAGTAACAGGGGCCCAGGGCGATATTCTCGCCCAGGGTCATGAGGTGCAGCAGCACCTGCCAGGGTGAGATATAGGCGATGCGGCGCCTGAGGCGGTAGAGTTGGTCCCGGCGCCGCAGGGCCGCGTCCCGGCCCCAATGGCGGACATTACCGGCTACCGGAGAGAGGAGCGTAGCCGCCACTTCCAGCAGGGGCTGACTTACGGCTGGGCCGGCCCCTTCAATCAGCACGACCTCGTTGAAGGCCACCGCCAGGGACAGGGGCGCGGGCCAGGCGGTTGTTCCCGGCAGGGCGACCAGATCCAAATTCAAGGCATGGTGCAGCATAGATACCGTCGGGTCACTGCGGCCCCGGCCCAGGGCCGCTCACAGGTAATAAGCCGCGGTCAGGATGATGTCAATGGCCCCGATGAGCACCAGGCTCCAGACGGCCGCCAGAGAGGTGTTACGCGCCACCTCGTCGACGTTGACGCGGCAACTGAAACCGAAATAGATGGACACGGTGGCAATGAGCATGGCGAAGAGCGTGGTCTTGGCGAAACCCACACTCAGGTCGACCCACTGCAGGGCATTGACGAAGGACAGCCAGAATTTGGTCCAGAAGATCTCGGCGAAGGCCTGGGCAAAGAGATACCCCCCGATGATGGAGGTGAAGACGCACAGGACGTAGAGGCACAGCAGGCTGAGGGTGAGCCCCCAGAAGCGCGGCACCCCCAGGTAACGGTAGGGGTCGATGCCCATCATCTTCAAGGCCCGAATCTCCTGGTTCACGGACATGTTGCCGATTTCCACGGTGATGGCGCCGCCGGAATTGAGCAGGACGAAGAAGGCGGCCCACACCGGTCCCACCTCCCGGACCACGATGGTGACCAGCAGCCAGCCGATGAATTCCTCCCCCTGGAACTTGACCAGCTGCTGAGTGGCATGGACGATCACCAGCATGCCCAGCATCAGGGACGTAAAGACCAGGATGTAGGCCCGCCGTATCGCGGTGAAATACACCTGCCGGCTCAGCTCCCGGAAGAACAACCCCAAAAAGGGAGGACCGATGAAGACCCCCAGGAGGAGACGGTGGAACATGGCGCAGATGTCCAGAAAGCGGGCGATCCGGGCGGCGAAGCGGCCCCAGGCCCGCCCCAGGAGACCGCCAAGGGCCCCCACCACTCTAAATAACCGGTTCATGAGGTTCTTCCGTCAGGGGAGGTAATTCCAAGGAAAAGATCACTCCACCTGACTCCCGGGGCTCGACCGTGAGACTGCCGCCGTGCTGGGAGGCGATAGCCGCGGCCAGGGCCGGCCCCAGGCTTCCCTGGACCGGTCCCGGATCGCCGAACGGATTTAACCACTTCTGGCACTCCAATGGTGAGCGGGGGTACCCGGAAACCCAGACCGTGAGGCGCACCCCCCCAGGTGGACTGGGCTCCGACTTGATACCCAGTTCTCCGGCGGGCGGCAGCAGATCCACCGCAAAAGCCAGGAGATAGAGCACGGCCATACTCAGCTTGGCCGCCGAGCCCCAGGCCGGCGGCAGGGGTGCGAACTCCTGCTGCACCGTGACCTCCGCCGGCAGCCCCAGGGTCGCCAGACGCCAGGCCCGCTGTATTCCGGGGGTGAGATCGATTTGCTCCCACGCCCCTTCCGGATCGGACCAGAGGTGGGAGAGATCCTCAAGCACCGTGTCCTGCCTGGCCCGCATCAACTCCAGGGTCTGTCGGGATGGCAGGGGGGCCCCGGTGTCGTCACCCGCGGCCACTTCCTGTTCCAGACTTTGCAATTGGACCTGCATGGCCTGGTAGGCCGGCAGCCCTCGGGCGATTACCCTTCCCAGGCAAGCCCAGGCTTCCCCGTCAATCAGCCGCTGCCCCAGTTTGGGGATAGCCGTCCCCAGCCGTTCCAGGACCTTTTGGATGATCACCACCTCGGACTGCCCCTGGGCATCCACCCGTTTGAGGTTCTCGAGCCAAAGTTCGAAATCCTCGGGTTTGGCGCCCTGCAAAGCCGCGGTCACCACGCTGAGGGTCCGCAAAGGCTCGGTGATGTGCCGCACCCAGAAGTAGATAAGGCTCATGGCCAGGATCCCGGAAATGAGCAGGCTGAGGATGATCTCCACCCAGATGTCCCGGCGGATGTTGCTCTGCTCCTGGCTCTGGAGGAAGAGCAGTTGGCGCATGCGGTTGGTATCGATGCCGATTTTGGCCACACCCCAGAAGACTGCCCCCTCGTCCGCCTGCAGCACGTGTACCGGCATGTAGCGCAGCAGCATCTCCCCTTCTTCTTTAGGGCCGCGATTGACGGACCCCTGGATGGTGTTGTCCACCCGCTGCTGCGCAGTGATGCTGTTGATGAGGTCCTGTTCCATGCCTTGAAACGACTTCATGATTTTTTGGGGGCCGGCCATGGGCGTCAGTTCCGGAGCCTCCCGGCGATAAAACATGTAGGTCAGGTGCCGGCCCTGGGCGTCTTGCTGGCCCTGGATCAGCTCAACCCCTTCGATGATTTCATTAAAAGTGACTTTTTCCCAGATAAGATTTTTGATCGACTGATCCATCTCCGTATTCGAGGTCGGCGTCACCAGCAACAATCCCTTGATCGACGCAAATTCCAGAACCAGGAGCCGGGAGATGGTGGTGGCTTCCACTTCGGTGGCCTCTTGCATGGAGCTGATGGTGCGGTTCTGGAGCCCGTCCAGGGTGAGGTTGAGCAGGGGGAAAAACAGCAGGATGACCAGGGCGCACAAAAAGAAGGTGGCCCCGGCCAGGACGAACAGCCGGTTCCGCAGGGAATAGCGGATGAAGTTCTCGGAGGTTTTCATCTATTCAAGCGTCTGCTCTTTTTTCAGTTCCGCAATACCCCCGGCCAAGGCTGCCTCCGGGGTTTGCCGGCCATACAGGGCCTCACTCATGACCTTTTCCAGCACATTGTTGATCCGGCGGCTGTGGGGCCGGGGGCGCATTACCATGTCCTTCTGGGCGAAGGTGTCATGATACACCTGTAACACTTCTTTATTGGTGACCTTCTCCAGGGCCCGGATCAGTGACGGCACCTGTCCCATGGTTTCCGCCGCCAGGAGCTGAAATTGCTCGTCGGCTACCAACTCGATAAACTGTCTGGTATGCTCGATGACCATCGGGTCGGTCACGGCGAACCGGTTGACGGCCCAGCCGAAAGAGCCGATGTTGGAATAGTGGTGAGGGTGGCCGGCCTGGACCGGGATAGGGGCCACTCCCACCTGGCCGATACTGGCGAGGCTACCCTGCGGCTGGCCCTGCCCCTTGGCGATCAAATCGCTCAAGTCTTTCATGCGGGTGCTCCAGTTGATCATGAACAGGGTCTGGCCATGATAAAAAGCCTGTCGCAGGCTCCCCCCGGGTTCGAATTGGAGCAGCGCCCCAGGACCCGGAATAATGCTTCCCTGCATGGCGACCAGTTCTTTCAGCGCCGCCAGGAAGGCCGCAGAGTTATTCTTCAGGGGCAGGGCAAACTGGCCGGCATCATCATTGATCCGGCCGCCAAAGCCCCAGAGAATCGGATAAAAATCATTCAGGGTATTGGTGGAATGGATAAGTAAGCCATATTTTAGAGACTTTTCCTGGGGCAGGACCTTGCGGCAAATCGCCTTGAGCTCCTCCCAGGTGCGGGGGGGCGCCAGGTTGTAGCGCTTCAGGATATCCTGGCGATAGAAGAGGATATTGCCCTTGATGTAAGTAGGCACGGCCACCAGCTGCTTACCCGGCTGGCCGGTGATTTGGGCCAGGGACACGGAAAAGGCCTCCGCCACCGCCGGCACCAGCTCCGTCCGGTCAAAGACCTTGGTACGTTCCAGTTCATAGAGCCAGCCGGCCACCCCGTAGCGCTGCACCCAGGGAGCATCCAGGAGCAAGACCGCGGGTATCTTGCTCTCGGTGGAGAGTCCCAGCACAAAAGGCTCATACGGGAGCAGGCTTTCCGGCACCTGGAGCCCTTTGAAGTTCCGGTCGAAATCCTTGTAGGCCGCACTGTTGCCCTTCTCGGACAGGAGCCGGATCAATTCCCGGGTGGGGGCATCGAAGGTGTAGGTGATGGCCCGGGGAGGCGATGTGTCCGGAGCCGGTCCGCACCCCAGAAATTGCAGGAGCACCAGGACCCAGATTATCCGGGTGAGGCGCGGCACGGTAGGTGCGGATTTAAGGCGCGGCGTGACCACTTTTCCCACCCTAATACGGTTTTACCGGTTTGTCGGCCACCAGCATCGCCAACTGGGGCCGGTATTTTTCCAGGCTCAGGGGCACCAGGAAGAGGAGGCAGGCCAGCAACCCCACCCCTTCGAGCAAAAAGACCCAGCCATAAGCCCCGGCCTCACTGCCCGAGAGATAAGCAAACCGTTCTTTGAGAAATCCCCCGGTCATTTCCCCCGCGGCCAGGGCCAGGCCGCTGGCCAGATTCCACAAGCCCATGAAGACCCCGCTGAAGGTGGGGTGGGCCATGCTCATGGTCAGGTGGGACAGCCCCACGTTGTAAAAGCCCCGGGCCAGCCCCAGGAGACAGAGGGCGTAGATGCCCCAGGTCGGGTTAGGTTTAAAGGAGGTGAAGCTGAGCAGCCCGAAAGCCGCCGCGCCCAGCACCAGACTCGCCACCAGAACCATTTTGTTTCCCCAGTTCTGCCGGGCGGTGACCAGGAGATGCACCCCCACCATGCCCACCAGGATGCCGTAGGTGGTGTAAATCCCGAACCGACTGGTTTCGGCCACCGGCAGGGCCAACACCTCTCCGCCGTAAGCGGTCATGAGGAAGGACTGAATGGCCAGGAAAAAGATGCTGGTTCCCAAAAAGGCGAAAAAGGTCAGGGCCTGACGATTGCTGGCCAAAAATTTCAAGGTGGGCCACAAGGCCATCTGGTGATGCCCGGGGGCGGCCTCGGCCTCGTTGGGAGGTTCGATGCCCCAGGCCCCCCAGAGGGTGACCGCCACCACCGCCAGGGTGACCACGGTGAAGAGCCGTTGGACCTTGTCGGGATCAAAAACCGGGAATAGCACCCCGACGAGAGCCGAGCCCACGATAAAACCCAGCAGGGTCAAAATCCACACCATGGTCAGGGCGTCGCCCCGGTCGCGCTCCGGGACCCGGTCCACCAACAGGGCATTGATGGCGGTGGCGGATACGGTGGTGCCGATGCCGAACAGGGAAAACAGCAGCACTCCCCGCGTACAACAGGGGGCGGCTGTGGGGCTGGGCTCCCAGCGCCAGGGCCCAGCTCGGGAAGAAAGGCATCACGGCCACGCTGAGCAGCATGCCCCCCCAGATGTACGGGGCGCGGCGACGGCCCCGGACGGCATAGTTGTCGGAACAATAACCGGTAACCAGGCCCACCGGCGTCATGACATGCTGAAAGGCGAAGCTGAAGGTGACCAGGGCCGCGGGCACCATCAGGTCCACGATCAACACCCGGTTCAGGACGTTGGCCAGCAAGACCACCAAAAATGAGGTGGCGAACCGCACCAATCCTAATTTCAGCACCAGCCGCGAGATAAACATAGGCCCGTTTGCAGCATAAACCGGGTGGTTCGGGAAGTAAAGCCCGGAAATGACGGCTAGTTAGGTTCGCACCGGTTCATGGCGGCGCCGGCCGCTTGCCGGTGCCGGGCACGGGCTTTCCCGCCTGCGCCACCCATTACGGGATTTCATAAATTCGGTAACGTCATATATCACCCCCCCACCCCAACCCTCTCCCCCGAGCGGGGGAGAGGGGGTAGATTAGGTCGCCTATTTCAATGAGGCCAGAACCTCAAACCGGGCCCATCTTTCCCCTCTCCCCCAATGGGGGAGAGGGCTAGGGTGAGGGGGAAGTAATCTTCACAGAATGAGAGTGCGTTCGCCAATATCTTTCCCCAGGCGGCTCAAGCCCCCCGGCTCATCTCGTCGTACAGCTTCACATAAGCCGCCACCATGGTGTCCCGGGAGAAGTTTTGGGCCACGTGGTCCCGGCAGCGCTGGGGGTCCAACCCGGCCAGACGCTTAAGGCTGTCCCGGAGTTCCTCGTAAGTGTGCACCACAAAACCGGTTACCCCGTGGACCACCACTTCGGGCACCGCGCCCCGATTGTACGCCAAGACCGGGGTGCCGCAGGCCATGGCCTCCAGCATGGCCAGCCCGAAGGTCTCGTCCACCTCCAGGGGCAGCACCAAGGCCTTCGCCCGCTTCATCAAGTCAACCTTACGGGCATGATCCGCCGGTCCCAGGTAGACGATCTGCTCCCCGTCCACCTGGTCCCGGATCCGGCCGTCAAAATAAGGCCGGTCCGGCTCAAAGACCGGCCCGGCAATGACCAGCCGCGTCCCGGTCTCCCGGGCCAGGCGGATGGCCGTGTGGAGGCCTTTATCCGGGTAGATGCGGCCCAGGAAAAGGAGAAAATCTTCCTTGGCGGCCTGAAAGGGATAGTCCGCCAGGTCGAGGCCGTGGGGGATCAGGTGCAGCCGGGGATGCCCCTTGAGTTGCCGGGCCTGAAAGTCGCTCACCGCCACCAGGTGCACCTTGGGAAAACTGAGAAGGTAGTCCCGTTTCATGGGGAACAGCGGCGTGTGAATGGTGATGGCCATAGGCGCAGCCGGGGCCAGGGCCCAGAAACCGGCCGCGGACTCCAGGTGCGAGTGGATTACCTGGGGCGGCTGCTGCGCTAAGCGGGCGAAGGCGTAAGACAGGTGGAGGTTCTCGGAAAACTTGTCCGGCGGCCAGAAGGAGTGGAGAAAGTGCCCATACTGCGGCACTTCCAGGGTGGAATCCCCGGCGCTGAACAGCCACACCTCCACCCCCCGGGCGGTGAGCCCCCGGATGAGGCCGGCCACCATCAGCTCAGTGCCGCCGTAAGTTACGGGGGGCACCGGAATCCAGGGGGCGCGATCTGGGCTACCCGCATCAGTCGCCTCCCGGGGTGAGGCGGGCCCGCACCTCCGGACAGGTCGCCAGGGGCGGCAGGGTGACGTCCCCCAGGGGGACTTCCATCCAGGTCAGGGGCTCGCCCTTATCCCCGTCGGGCACCGGGATGCTGAGCTGCGGCAGCGCCAGTTCCGGCCCCTGCCAGCGCAGCAGGCCCGCGGCCTTCAGGGACTCCAACAGGGTGTGAAACACGGTCCCGGCCATCTGGTCCAGCCCCCGCTTGCCGGGCGTGGAGGTGAGGGGGGCGTGGCGGTGGTCCATCTGTCCCACGTAGACCTGGACCAGATGTTCCAGGTCCGGGGTGCCGGGGGCCAGACCCAGGTGGTCCAGGGCGAAGGACATGAGGGTCAGGATTTCCACACCGAAACCCGTCTTGAAGGGCAGGCGGCTCCAGAACTTCAAGGTGCCGGCCATCTCGCCGGACAACAGGTAGACTAACTTTTGCAGGGCCTGGACCCCGGCCTGGGGGCACAGGGCCAACAGCGACCGGAGCATGGTGTTGAGCCGGCCGCCGTGGGGGCGCTGATAGACGATTTTGGCCGCCTCGGCCGTGTGAAACCAGAGGATGGCCCCCACGGGGTCCACCACCCAGCGGGGATGAAAATAGGGGGGCCGGATATCCGCATCGATAAACGCCACCACGGCCCGGGGATGGGTGACGTTTTCGGTTACCACCAGGTGATACAGGAAGGCCCGCATGGAAGCCCCCTTGCCCAGGGGAGCGCCCTGCTGGTCCGGGGGGAGAAGCCTGGCCCCGGGAAAGACCCTGACCTGGGGAAAGAAATCGGTCAGGCGCCGCAAACCTTCCGGGCGGTTCCCCCCATAGGCGATCCAGACCTGATCGATGAGGCTGCCGAAAAGCGGCTGCAGCATCAACAACAGGGAGTGCAGGTTGCCGGCCTCCCGGGCGCTTCCCAGGGGAAAGACCAGGTGCACCGGCACCCCTTCCGCCTGTTTCAAGCGGGTTATCGCCTCCGGGTCGAAGCTGCCGGCGGGGATCAATCCCAGGGTGGGGAGCCGTGCCCCGCGCCCCCAATCCCGGGGCCGGATCACCAGAGGCGGGCTGTTCATGCTGCCCCCCACAGGGCCTGGCGGGCGGCGGCCGCGACCTCAGGCGCCGCCAGCCAGGTCTGGAGGGCCTGCCAGAGGCTGACGGTGCGGACATACGCCGCATAGACCCCGGCGCCTTCCTGCTCCAGGCGGTCCATCAGGGCCAGGTTCATCAGGGTCTGCCGGGCCGCTTCGGAGTCGCCCTGGGCCAGGTAGTCCAGGGCCAGCGCCACGTGGCTCTGAAAGGCCCTTTCGGGCAGGTCGTCTCCCAGGAAATTACCGGGATAGGGTTTGAAATCCCCGGCAGTCACGCGCGTTCGCCCCGGCCCCGGCTCCTGCTGCCGCAATTTCAGCCGGGTGTAGCAAAACCGTACCAGGTCCTGCCTGAGCCTCAGCCAGGTGGGATGGGGCTTGTCCGGCGGCAGGTGGATGATGCCCAGGGAGTTGTCCAGAAAAAAGGGAATCCCGAACATGCGGGCGTTCAGGAGGTAGTCGGTGTCTTCACCCCGGGTGACGGCAGGATCGAAGGGCAGCAAACGCCCCAGGGCCGCCGGCACCACCAGGTTGCCGCCGAACCCGAGGTAAGTGGGTTTCAGGCGGGGGCCGGCCAACGCCAGTTCCTGTGAGCGCGGCGTTCAGCCAGCGCATCTTGGGCCAATACACGGCCCAGGGGGCGCCGGGTTCAGGGAGCAGGACGCTGCCGTCCCCGTTCCGGTAAATCCCGGCCAGCCCGAAGACGGGGTGTTCCCGTTCCAGAAGCTCCAGGTCCGCCGCGACCTTGACCAAGAAATCCGGGTCGGCGATCACCTCGTCGTCGTCCAGGCTGAGCAACGCCCCCGCCCGGCAGATATTGGCGAGAATCAAGGTAAGGTTGCGAATCTGGGCATACCCGGCCAGGGACAATAAGGGCAGCCACTCGGCCTGCCCCTGGTTCCGGCAGAAGTCCTGGAGGAGGCGGAGATGGGGGGCCGCAAGCAATTTTACCGGGTAGGGGAGGGGTGGGGACTCGATAACCTCCCGGACCCGGTGGGCCACCGCCGCTTCCAGGGCCGGAGCGGTGGCCGCGGCCACCACGCTTACCTCGACCCCGGCCCCCCGAGTGACCAGGGGGGTTAAGCTCTCCAGGGTCCGGCGCAAAGTCCCCGGCGTGTCCAGGGGCGTCGGGTGATCAAAGACGATCTCTTCCGGCCCGTCCCCCCGGGATGGGTCCAGTAGGTGGGAATCGCTATCAAGCAACCGCGCATGGGTCAGGCTATCCACTCTGCCCGGATGAGTCAAGGAGATTCTCCCGCCCATGCCGGGGTGGGGGGGCAAGAATGCTTATCCGGCGATATGGTTGCTTACCCTCCGGTGGCGTTTCACTAGAGGCTCAGCCGTGGGGCGGCACGCCTTCCTCACTCTGAAATAATCCAGGGAGAGGGGAAAGAGGTCAAGGTCTAGGGTTTTAAAAGAAATTAATTTGATTTCTCTCTTTAAATAATTAGGAAATCCCTAATGTTGCTTTCTCTACATTTCCCCTACTGTAAGCGCCAGAGGATTAAAAGCTAAAGAGGCGGGATTTTGGTACATCCACTCATGTCAGACCAAGGGTTGAAGAGGAAGAAGGCTTATGAGTCGGGGGATCGGCGGGGAACAAGCGGCTACAGCCGGGAAGAAGGACTTGGCCTGAAGAAAGGCGCAATTATGCCGATGCTAACCTGATTAGGAGAATAGGAGGTGTTATGGGCAAGGCAAAAGTCTTGGGGAGGTTACTGCAAGGAACGCCGGGTTCGGTGGCTCTCATTACTGCCATCGGCCTCATTGCGTTTATGGGGTTGCTGGTCCCCTTCTGGCCCTCGGAGGCCCATGCCTGTTATACCATGCCCCCTCCGAAGACCCATGTGAACGGCTTTGCCAATGCGAATATCGCCGGCGTCACCTACCCTGAAACGATCAACAAAATTAACTATCTGAACAAAAGAGACTTCCTGCATCGCTATCCCCAAAGTCCCTGGAACCTCAACTTCGTAACCATCGAGAATGGCACGGTTCCTCCTCCGGGGAGCACTTCCGGAGGGCCTTCGAACCCAGGGCTCAACCCCGGGGCCCTGACCAACACCGGGGCGTTTGCCAGTATTCCCGTACCGGTAAAATAGGCGTAATGGTCATCCCGGGGGGCGGCGGCATCAATCTCAATTGCCGCTGCCACTTTGCGTCCGTGATGACCCCCAGGGGAGCGGCGCCTCCCTCCTGATCAAGGCCCGGAAAGGATCGGGCCTTCCCCCAAGCCCGGCCCGGTTCGGCAAACCGCCCGGGTCTATCAGGAGTCGTCCCCCTGGGAAATCATCTGGCCATAAAATTTCTCTTCTCCCGGGTGGTAGCGGATCTCGAAGGTATTGAGGTGTCCGGCTCTCCCCCGGTAATCGATGGCATATTTCCACAAGCCGGGCTTCTCCGGGCGCTTGCTGAACAGATAATCCACCCATAAGGCAGTCGTGGTGGACTTCTGGTTTCCCGAAATCACGGTCAAGGCCACAGGATACTGGATCACCCGGTCTTGAGCCTCGCTGTAGCCGATCAGGGTCGTGGGCAGTCCCATGCAGGCGACGGCATCGAACAGGGCGAATTCCCGGGCCTGGCCGTCGCCGTTGTAGTCTCTCAGCCACATGATGGTGGGTTTGCCCTCCTTGCCCTTGGGTACGCCGGCCACGTGGTAGTAGAGCCCGCTCTCGATGCGGTACGGAATATCAAAGGTGTCGTCGCCCTGGAAATTGAGGATTTTAACGGTGTTGATAATTTTTTTGGCCTGGGGGTCAACCAGCGATACCCTCGTGGCGCCGCTGTAATAGCTGCCCCGGGTGTATTCCGGGCAGGTATAGGGGTCATCCGGATTGTCCCGGGGAACCTTGAGAGGACTCTGCATCCACAACACCAGGGCCCGATGCGGGTGCTGCATTGACTGGAGGGGCTGGACCTCGATGATCTGAGCCCCGGCCGGCAGCCCATACCGGTCCGTCTGGCCCGAAGCCGCCGACCCCAACAACACGAGAAAGCATAAACCGAACAGGGTGATCTTCATTATCCCCTCCTGAAGTATCAGTGATTATCGACTGGGGCAGGGGTGAGGCTGCATAATTTCCATGAGGCTAAAAGGCACAGCTTTTTAACCGTTCCAATGGGGGACTGAATCCCGGCAAGGACACCTCACCCCAGCCGGCTCTGGTCTGCATGACGTCTGTCGTTATACCAATTGGCGCATAAAGAAAAATTTCCCATTGTAGTAGGGTGCGTCTTACGCACCAGAAATGGCGCGTAGGACGCGTCCTACGGGTTTCAGTGCCAGGTGCAACCATCCCCGGGACCTGCACACGTCTTTGAGGGCATCCTGGTCTTAGCGAGCCTCTGCCGGGAAATCATACAGCGCCCCGAATTTCCGTTGGAGGTAGCGCACCAGGTGGTGCGGCGTCAGTTCCTCACCCGTCACTTCCTTAACCAGGGGACGGGCCCAGAGGCGGTTGCCCTGGGAGTGAATATTCTCCCGGAGCCAGGTGAGCAGCGGCGCAAAATCGCCCGCGGCGAACCGCTCCTCCAGGGGGCCCAGCTCTGCTTCGGCCCGGGCGTAGAACTGGGCGGCATAGATGTTCCCCAGGGTGTAGGTGGGAAAATAACCGAAGAGCCCCGCGGACCAGTGGATGTCCTGCATGACCCCCCGGCCGGGACCCGATGGCGTCAGCCCCAGGTAGGCGACCATCTTGTCGTTGAAGGCCCCGGGGAGGTCCGCCACCGCCAGGTCGCCGTTCATCAAGGCCCGCTCTATCTCAAAACGCAGGAGGATGTGGAGGTTATAGGTGACTTCGTCGGCCTCGGTGCGGATCAGCGACGGCTTGACTTCGTTGATGGCAAAGTGAAAGGTCTCGAGGGCCACGTCTCGGAGTACGGGAAAGATTTCCTGAGCCCTCGTATAGAAAAACCGCCAGAATCCCAGGGAGCGCCCCACCAGGTTTTCCCACATGCGGGACTGGGATTCGTGGATGCCCAGGGAGGCGGTGTCTCCCCGGGGGGTGCCCCAGAGGTCGGCGGGCAGTCCCTGGTCGTAGAGGGCGTGTCCTGTTTCGTGCAGGGTGCCGAAAAAGGCCTGGGTGAAGTTATGTTCGTCAAACCGGGTGGTGATGCGGACGTCCCCGGGGCCGATGCCCGTCGAAAAGGGGTGGGCGGTTTTGTCCAGGCGGCCGCCGGCAAAATCGTACCCGAGGCTTTGGGCCGCCAGCCGGGCGAAACGGTCCTGGGCCTCCACCGGGAAATTCCGGCGCACTACTTCGCTCTGAGGCTGCCGTCCACTTCCCTGGACCGCCAACAAAATCCGGAGGAGGGACATCCGCAGGTCGGCCAGGAGGGGTGCCAGGGCCGCGGCAGTCTCCCCCGGCTCAAAGAGGTCCAGGTGGGCGTCATAGGGTTCGGCGGCGTAGCCTAGGGCCTGGGCCTCCTCCCGCTTCAGGGCGACGACCGCGGCCAGGAAAGGCTTGAAAGTCTCCCAGTCGTTCTCCGGCCGGGTGCTCTCCCAGGCCGTTTCCCCTTCGGCGGTGGCCTTGGCCAGGGCGACGGCCAGGTCCTGGGGGATTCTGATGGCCCGGTCGTAATCCCGCCGCCACTCCCGGACGTTCACCGCGGGTGCCGTGGCGGGGTCCGTCACCAGGTCCGAGGCCTCCACCCGCGCCAGGGTCTCCCCAGTCCTTGGGTCGGTGGCCCGGACGTGAATCCACTTGGCCAGCATGGCGAACTGGTTGTGGCGGTGCGGATGCCCTTTGGGGGGGATGTGGGTGCGCTGGTCCCAGCCCAGGACGTGGCCCATGGATCTCAAGTAAGCGATCTCCAGGTTGTGCTCCGCCAGCCAGCGGTAGGCTTCATCGGGGGTCATGCTGTTCTCCTTGATAGGTTAAGGCGCAGCCCGCCGCGCCCTTGTGGGTGAGATAATGTCGGGTTTCGAAGATGGCTTCAATAAGTTAGCGTCTTGAAATTCCCCCTCCCCTGGTGGGAGGGGGTTAGGGGGAGGGGGAAAGGCTCTGTACCTTTTCATGGTTTCGCCACCCCCACCCTCCCCCATCAAGGGGGAGGGAACAAGAGGTTTTTCTTTTTGAGGTCTTCCTGAAACGGCGCCGTAGTGCTCGGTTGCAAAGATTATCCCGGGCCATAATTCAACCCGCAAACGCCAGTTCTGACTACTGACCACTGGCTACTGGTCACTGCCTGGTGATCGGCTCAACCGCCAGGCCACCCAGGTGTAACTCTTTTCCGGCGGGAGTTCGATGACCCATTCGTCCCGGGTGAGGCGGGACTCCAGGGTCCAGCCCAACCGCTGATAGGCGTCCCGGAGGTCCGCCTCCTGGGTGTCCTTGAAACCCGAGAGGAGCAGGCGGGTGTCGGGGGCCGCCAGCCGGGTAAATTCCGCCACTTTGTCCATCTGAACCCCCCAGGGCAGGTTAGCCACTATAAGTCCGAAGGGGCCCCGGATACCTTCCGTGGACCCCCGGACCACCTGGACGGCGGCGGCCAGGCCGTTGACCCGGGCGTTGTTCCGGGTGGTGGCCACGGCTTTCCCGGACAGGTCCAGGCCCACCCCGAGGCCGGCGCCGGCGGCCACCCCGGCCAGGAGGAGCACCCCCGAGCCGCAGCCTACGTCCAAAAGCCGCGGGCCGGGCGCCTCGGCCAGGCTCGCCCTCAGGAGTTCCAGGCACAGGCGGGTGGTGGGATGGCTGGGCGGGAAGGTGGTGGCCGCCGCCAACACCAGCACCCGCTCCCCCGGACGGGCCCGGTAAGGCCGCCAGGGAGACCGCAACACCAACTCGGGCGAAAACCGGTAAAACATGGTCGGGAGGTGGCCTCCATTGGGGCCCTGGCTCGGTTCGCTTCAGGGCCATTCCAACCCCGGGCGGCGGGCGCGGTCGTTCTGGTCCGGGACGCCGGGGCTTGCCCAGATCATAGACGGCCCCGGCCGCCGCTGTCAAGGCGCGGCTTCGAGGAGAAATTCACCCGGGCAGCCTTCCCGCCGTGTTGACCCCGCCTCTCTTTTTAGATAAGAATAGGGGAAATTTATCGAAACTATCAGTTTTTGCCGAACCTCATTATCTGAAGACCATAAAATAAGGTTCGCGGGTTGGCCCCCGGCGCCTCGGAAGGGGGGGTGAGAAGGTAACCGGCTTTGTGCCTTGAAGAGTCCGTTAAATCGGTGGCACAGGCTTTCCAGCCTGTGTCCAGGGAGCAGGTTAGCCATGCACAGCCTGGAAGGCTGTGCCACCCGGCAATCCCATCTTTTCAGGCCATATGCGTGAACCGGCGGCTCACGAGCCGCGGTTTTGCAGCATAAATCAATTACTGGCAGTAAGGGAGCATGGAAAAGATTCTCTTGACCAGGGCGGGCTATGAGAAGCTGATCCGGGAGTTGGAGTTTCTCAGCCAGGTGGAACGTCCCCAGGTAATCCAGGAGATCCTGGAGGCGGCTCAGGAAGGCCGGGTGGAGAAGAATCCCGATTTCCAGTCCGCCCAGGTCCAACGCCGGCAGCTGGAGCGCCGCATCAGGCAGTTGCAGCAGACCCTGGCCAACGCCGAGGTGCTGGTGGGGAGCAACCTGTCTCCTGATAAGGTAAGATTCAACGCCCGGGTCAGAGTGGTAAATCTGAACACCGGCCAGGAACGTGAGTATAAAATGGTGGGTCCCCTGGAGGCCGACGCCGCCGCCGGGCACCTTTCCATGGCCTCGCCCTTGGGAAAAGCCCTGCTGGGGCGCGCCGTGGGCGACCGCCTGCAAGTTCAGACCCCCCGGGGCCTGAGGGTGTACCAGGTACTGGAAATTCACCGGGAACAGGTATGAACGACGCGGCGCACGCCCACCATCACCGGTTCGAGAGCAGCCGGCGGCGTCTCAAGCTGGCCTTTTGGACCCAGCTGGCGTTTTTCGCGGTGGAGCTGGGGGGTGGCATCCTCACCAACAGCCTGGCCCTTTTGGCCGACGCCGGGCACATGTTGAGCGACGTGGGCGCCCTGGGACTGAGCCTCCTGGCCCTCAAGTGGACGGCGCGGCCCCCCACCGCCGAAAAGACCTTCGGCTACCACCGCCTGGAAATCCTGGTGGCCCTGGTCAACGGGCTGGTGCTCTGGGCTATGGCCGGCTATATTTTTTACGCCGCCGCGGGCCGGTTCTGGCAGCCGCCCGCCATCAGCAGCCGCCCCCTGATCGTTATCGCCAGTTTGGGCCTGCTGGTTAACCTGTTCGGGATGTATGTGCTCATGCCGTCCCGGGAGCACAACCTCAATCTGCGCTCGGCCTTTCTGCACCTGCTCGCCGACTCCTTCGGGTCGATGGCTGCCATCGCCGCGGGTGTCGCCATCTGGTGGCAGGGCTGGTACTGGGTCGACCCCCTGGCCGGCGTCATCGTGGGGGTGCTGATCGTCATCAGCAGCTGGCAAATGATGCGTGAAGCCGCGGACATTTTGCTGGAGTCCACCCCCGGGCATATCGCCCTCGATGAGGTGGAGGAATCCCTGAGGAGCCACCCCCAGGTGAAGCAGGTGCACGACCTGCACATCTGGACCATCGCCTCGGGGCTCTATTCCCTGAGCGTCCACGTGACCATCGACAGCCGGATCAACCGGGACTGCCTTACCCTGGAACTGGAAGAACAACTGCGCCACCGGTTCGGCCTGGAGCACAACACCATCCAGATCGAGGGTCCGGATTTTCATGACCCTCAGGCCTGTCCACTGCATCGCCTGAACAGCGGCCGTACATAATGCGGCCGCCTGAGACTCCCAGTGGCCCGCCGCCTGGTAGAGATAGCGAAGAGGAGGAAGCATGTCGTCAAACCGCTGGGAACTGAATCCCGAGAGTCTGCGGGCCGTCTGTGACCCCGACACCCTGGGATTCGAAACCACCCTGGATGTCAGCCCCCTGAAGGAAAAGGTCGTGGCCCAGGACCGGGCCGTCCATGCCCTGGAGTTCGGCCTGGGGGTGAAGGACCTGGAATACAACATCTTCGTGGCGGGTCCGCCCCGGGCCGGGAAGACCGAAACCATCATGGCCTATGTGCAGGAAATGGCCGCCGCTGAACCCACACCGCCGGATTATATCTATGTCCACAATTTCAAGGAGCCGGAGCAGCCTCAGAGCCTGAGCCTGCCCACCGGCAAAGGCAGGCTCCTGAAGGCGGATATGGAAGTGCTCATCTCCAACCTGAAGATGCAGATCCCCGAGGTTTTCGAGAGCGAGGACTACTCCGGCCGCCGGGAAGCCCTGATGCACGGCTTCGCCCAGGAACGCAACAAGATTTTGCAGGAACTGGACGCCAAAGCGGGGGAAGAAGGGTTTATCCTCAACATTTCCCCCACCGGCCTGATGATTTTCCCCGGTAAGGAAGGCAAGCCCCTGGACGAGGAAGAACTGAAGGCCTTGAACGACGAGGACCGGGAGGTGCTGCGAAAGAAATCCGCCACGCTCCACACCGAAATGAATGAGGCCATCCGCAAGATCCGCAAGATGGAAAAGGAATTCCAGGAACAGGAGAAAAAGCTCGACCAGGATGTGGCCCTCTACGTGGTGGGCCATCACATGGAGGACCTCAAGGAGAAATACCAGGACTTGCCCCAGGTGGTGGATTACCTCAAAGACGTCCAGGAAGACATCCTGAAAAATATCGACGACCTGAAGCGCCGGCCCAGCGCCCAGGGCCCCTTTCCTTTCCCCGTGCCGGAGCCGTCATTTGTTCAGTACCAGGTGAACGTCTTCGTGGACCACTCCGAAACCAAAGGCGCCCCGGTGATCATGGAGAATAACCCCACCTACTCCAACCTGTTCGGGGCGGTGGAACGCCGGGCCCAGTTCGGCGCCCTGGTGACCGACTTCAGCCTGATCCGAGCCGGGGCCTTGCAGCGGGCCAACGGCGGCTACCTCATCCTCGAGGTCCTGGACCTGTTGCGCTGGTTCTATTCGTATGAAGCCCTGAAGCGCTGCCTGAAAAACGGCGAGGTCAAGATCGAAGACCCTATGGAGATGTTCGGGATGATTGCCACCCGGAGCCTCCAGCCCCAACCCATCTCTCTGAACATCAAGATCATCCTGGTGGGGGACCCCTATATCTACCAACTGCTCTATAGCTACGACGAAGATTTTCATAAATTTTTCAAGATCAAGGCCCATTTCGACTGGCGGATGCGTAAGACCGACGACCACCTCCGGCAGTTTTCCGAGCTTTTAGGCGGCTATTGCCGGGACAATAACCTCATGCCCCTCCACAAGACCGGCATGGCCCGGCTGGTGGAGTATGCCCAGGAACAGGCCGGGCACCAGGAAAAGCTCACCCTGCAGCTCAAAGAGGTCCAGGACGTGGTCAAAGAGGCCAGCTACTGGGCCCGGAACAATACCCACGACGTGATTTTGGGCTCCGATATAGACCAGGCCATTGCCGAGAAGACCTATCGGGCCGACCTGCCGGAAGAAAAGCTCCAGGAGTTCATCGACGAAGGTCTGCTCTTCATCGAGACTGAAGGCCAGGTGGTGGGCCAGATGAACGGCCTGTCGGTATATGCCCTGGGGGACCACTCCTTCGGCCGCCCGTCCCGGATCACCGCCAGCGTCGGCCTGGGCAAGGGTGGGGTGATGACCATCGATCGGGAGTCCCAGCTCTCAGGCAACATCCACAACAAGGGGGTCCTCATCCTGGGCGGCTTCCTGAAAACCCGCTTTGCCCAGGACAAGCCTCTGACACTGTCGGCCAGTCTCTGCTTCGAGCAGAGCTACGGTATGGTGGAAGGCGACAGCGCCTCCCTGGCGGAACTCTGCACCCTGTTCTCTGCCCTGGCCGAGCTGCCCCTGGCCCAGAACATCGCCATGACCGGCTCCATGAGCCAGCGGGGCGAAGCCCAGCCCATCGGCGGGGTCAACTGGAAGATCGAGGGTTTTTATAAGGTCTGCAAAACCCGGGGGCTGGACGGCACGCACGGCGTCATCATCCCCAAGGCCAATGTCCCGGAGTTGATGCTGAAAAAAGAAGTGGTGGACGCAGTCAAAGAAGGCAAGTTCCACGTCTGGGCCGTGGGCCACGCCGACGAGGCCCTGGAACTCCTGACCGGGGTCCCGGCCGGCAAACGTCTCCCGGACGGCACTTTTGAACCGGATACGGTGAACTACCGGGTGGACCAGAAGCTGCGGCGCATGATGGAGTTGGCCAAAGAGCTGATGAGGGGGGGGAAGAGGGCCCCGAAAAGAGCCCCGAGCCCGCCGCCTCGTGCCCATCCTGCGGCAAGTGAGAGACCGGCGGGCCTATGAACGGCAGCCACAGAGGCCCTCCCACCGGCTTGACGTGTCGTGAGGGCGGGGAGCCCCGCTCCCTGTACTGCTGCGAATCATTCATGGTAGGGTATAAAACGCCTCACACCGGGCTCATATAAACCGCTTTGAGCCGAAAGGAGCTTATGATGAAAAAAATCAGCTTCTGGATGTCTCTGCTCATATTGGCCGCGGCCCTGGCGACTCCGGCCCTGGGAACCGGTGCGACGCCGGGGATTTCCGCCAGTGAAGCCATTCGGCTCCTCAAGGAAGGCAATAGCCGTTATGTGGACGGAAAACTCCAACATCCCCGGCAGGACCGAGCCCGGCGGGCCCTGACTGCGGCCCAGGGCCAGCACCCCCTGGCCGCAATCCTCACCTGCGCCGACTCCCGGGTGCCGGCGGAGATCATTTTTGACCAGGGCATCGGTGATATCTTCGTGGTTCGAGTGGCCGGCAACGTCGCCGCCACGGATGAGATCGGCTCCCTCGAATACGCCGTGGACGTGCGCGCCACACCCCTGGTGGTAGTGCTGGGGCATACCCATTGCGGCGCCATCAGTGCCATGCTGGACGACGCCAAACTGCCCCCCAATATAGCCACCCTGCTGGAGCCCATCAAACCTGCGGTGGACAAGGCCCGGGAGGCCAACCCCGAGGCCGCCAAGGACGTGCTCTTCAAGGCCGCCATCACGGCCAACGTCTGGCAGGCCGTGGAAGATATGTTGCGGCTGAGCCCCATCATCCGGGAAAAGGTCAGGGACGGGCAGGCTCAAGTAGTAGGCGCGCTCTATGACCTCGATTCCGGCCAGGTCCAGTGGTTGGGACCGCACCCTGACCAGGAAAAACTGGTGGGGGGTAAGAAGGGGGTAGGCAAAACTGGCAAGAAGGGGAAAAAGTCTAAGAAGTCTGGAGGGTGAGCGCTCCACCCCGCCTGATGGATTGCGCCCCGGGGTTGGGTTCCGGGTCAACGGGAGGACTCCCAGCCCCGATTGGCGCAAACCACCTCTCCTGCCGGCTTGACGGGGCGGTCAGGCAGGGGGCGTAAAACCATCCGGTCCGCCGGGCCGCGGCGGTGGGGGCTCATACCCGTCAGGTCCGAGCGCCCCACCGTAGTTCCCGCTTTATTTTTTCTTATCCCCTTTGGGCGATTCTATGGCGATATCCGGCCGCTCGCACGCTGAGGTCGGGCTGTCGCACCATTCCGGCAGCGGCTCGCCGGTTCCGGTCACGGGCCGCTCGAATTGGTCCGCCACCTGCCAGCCTTTCTCCTTCCAGGCGGACGCGGGCGGAGGCGGGAAGCCGCCAAACGTGAACTTTTGAGCCCCGCGAGTGTCCAGCATCCGCACCTCGATTTCGTGGTCGCCCTTCTTGACCTTATAGCCCCACTCAAAGTTGTCGGTGGTATTGGGCGTGGTCTTCTTGCCGAAATACTGGATTTTGTTGCCTTCATGCTTGACTCGGGAGAAGGTCATACAACAATCCCCGACTCCCGAACCGCCGGGGCCGGTCAACCCGCCGCAACCGCAATTGGCGGCCTTCAGCTCCAGGCCATCCACCTTGTAACCGCCGTGTATCTTTTCAAAGCAGCCCATAACAGCCTCCTGTTGAGATTTTGACCCTTGAGGTCATTAACCATGTCGTTGGCAGGCTCCGCCGCCGGGGATTCTCCGCAGCCCCAGAACCTCCTAGCCACTCATAACCACATAATGCTCAAAAGCTAATTACCCTCCGGGTTAAAACCAATGGGTAAAAGTACCTATTTTTCAGACAAGACCATCTAAAAGGAATGATTGGTGAGAAAAAGGGGTTGTTCCCGGCAAGACCCGCGGGCCACAAGACGGCGCTTCAGGGCCGGGAGGAGAAAAGCACGGATGGTGGCGCCACGAGAAGTTCGGCCAAGAGAAGCCGTTAACATGGTGGGCAACGTTCTAGCCGACTCGATGTAGGCGTAGGCGGAATGGTTGTGAATGGACTCGAAGTTTTCCGATTCCACTGCGTACCAGCTGAAGTTGTCGTCCTGGCTCAGGTGGTGCGCAATCTCCCGCACCACATCCTCGACGAACATGGGATTGCTGTAGGCCTTCTCGGTGACGTACTTCTCATCCTGGCGCTTGAGCAGCGCATAGACTTCGCAGGACGCCGACTCTTCCACCAGGCGGATCAGGTCTTCGATCCAGAAAAACTTCTTGTAGCGCACCTGGACCCGCACTTCGCCCCGCTGGTTGTGGGCCCCCACCTGGCTGATCTCCTTAGAGCAGGGGCAGAGCGTGGTGATCGGGACCGTGATTCCCACCACCAGGTCCAGGACGCCATTTTCATCCATGGAGCCGTTAAAGTTGCAGATATACTCCATCAGGCCCCGGGCCTTGGTGACCGGCGCCTCTTTGT
>CAVVFW010000025.1:0-15621 GCA_963747645.1 uncultured delta proteobacterium
GTGAGCCGCGAGCAGGATTTGCGGGCCGTGACCTTCAGTTGGAGAGGATAGTGCAGGGCGGGTCCGGCCCGCCGGGGCTTTATAAGCTTTGATTCATGATGAGCAGTCCCCATCCTCCATACACATCAATCTTTTAAGCTGACGGCTGATAGCTGAAAGCTGAGCGCGTAAAACATGTCCCATCCCCTTTTAGAACGCCATCTGGACAAGGGCACCGTGAAGCCCCTCTATCTCTTTTACGGGGATGAGGAATTCCTCATGCACCGGGCCCTGACCCGCCTGGAGGCGGGGTTGACGGAGAAGGCGGGGGAGGCTCCCACCAAAGTGGTGCGGGAGGCCCAGGAGGTGGGGCTGGCGGAGTTTTTGGCGGAGTCCCGGGAGGCCACCCTCTGGGGCCCCGGACAACTCCTCATCCTGCGCCGGGCGGACACCTACCCCGCTGACCAGCTCAAGGCCATTACCGCTTATCTGGACCACCCGGCGCCCCGGGCCTGGGTGGTGCTCCTGGCCGAGGGCCTGAAAAGCCGGGAGGTGGAAAAACACGCGGTGTGGGGGCGGCTGGCCAAAGAGGAGGCGGCCCTGAGGTTTGCCCGGCTGCGGGAAGGCGAGCTGTACCAGTGGCTGACCCGGGAGGCCCGGCGCCTGGGGAAGAACCTGACCCTGGCGGCGGCCCAGCGCCTGGTGGAGATGGTGGGGGACAACCTGGCGGAATTGACCCAGGAGTTGGAAAAACTGGCCCTGTTCGCGGGGCCGGAAAACACCCTGACCCCGGCCCTGGTGACGCAGTTGGCCAGCCACAGCCGCTCCTACAATATTTTTGCCCTGGTGGACGCCCTGGGAGCGCCCGGTTTTCACCAGCGCCTGACCTCCCTGGGGCACCTTGTGGACCTGGGGGAGCAGGCGCCCAAGATCCTGGGGATGCTGGCCCGGCAGCTGCGGATCCTCATCCGGGTGAAAGAGGGGGCGGGGGCCAACCCGATGGAGCTGGCCCGGAGCCTGGGCGTGCCCCACTGGAAAATCAAGGACCTGGCCCAGCAGGGGGCCCGCTTCAGCGATGCGGCTCTCAAGGCCCACCTGGTCATGCTGCACCAGGTGGATTTCCACCTCAAGACCAGCACCGGCAACCCCCGGCTCTGGCTGGAGTGGGCCCTGGTCAAGATGGGGCCGGGGTGATGATCGGCACCGAAGGCCCCTAACTATCGGTGCAATGGAAGAGATAACTGCTTGAGCCACGTTAAACCAGAAAAGACTCCCCAAAATGATTCAAAGCCGGACGCGGAATTCGGGCGACACCGCGCCAGGTTTTCTAATCACCCCAAAACTACCCTATTTATTCTCTTAGCCAGCGCTTTCTGTATTATGTTATTCGTTACGGAAAAAATCTTGGCTCTCAAAGCGACCACCCGTATTTCTGGAATCAAGCGGTCTATACGCTTAAGGGAATACGATCCATTATTATATAGATTTCAAATATTTAATGATCCTGAGAATAAAATATTCGATAGTTTTACTCGAAAGGACTATGTGCTCAGAATCGATAGAGATGGATTTATTATGCCCTCCAAAATCCATGAGCATCCGGATTATGTAATAGTTTTCTTGGGGGCTTCAACAACCGAATGCACCTGGGTAGATGAACAAAATAAGTTTCCCTATTTAGTCGGACGATTCTTGGAGAAAGAGACAGGGCTGAAAATTAATTCTTATAACGCTAGCAAAGCTGGTAATGATACGTTACATTCTATAAATATTTTATATAATAAGCTGATTCCACTTAAACCTAATGTCGTTGTAATGATGCATAATGTCAATGACTTGAATATCCTCCTCTATGAAAATACGTATTGGAATAACAACGCTTACCGCTCTGCGATTGAAACGGAAAAGCCTTCTCTCATTAAAGAATTTAAGGAAATTAGGGACTTACTTATACCCTACACTTACGAGGGCTTGAAAGAAATTATTCGCTTGGTACGGGGCAGTAAAGAGGTGGACGAATTCAAGAATGTCCGTGGGAAGAAACGGCAACCCATTAATCAGGCTTATCTGGTCAACGAATTCAAACTCAATTTGGAGACGTTCATCCAGATTTGTAAAATAAGGGGAATTACTCCTGTCCTCATGACGCAACAGAATCGTATAAAATCTCAACCTGATCGCGTAATCTTGAAGCAATTGAATTCATTCGGACAATCTAAGGGTATGACCTATGCCGATTATAAGGAGATTTACGACTTATTTAACCAAACCATCAGAGAGACCGGCGCCCAAAACGGCGTCATGGTTATTGATCTGGCTAACGAGGTCCCACCGGAAAAAGAGTTTTTATTTGATGCGATCCATTTTACCGATCAAGGCTCCACGCTGGCGGCCGCCGTTATCCAGGAAGAACTACGGCCTCTCGTGAAGTCTTCGCAGGAAAAGCGCCTTCAGCGCCATCCATGACCAAACTCCTTATCTCGTTGGCGATAAAAAGGGGAGAGAGAATGCGTCGGGTGACCGAAAGTTGGCAATGACACAATATGTAAGGAACCGAGGACCGAAAACAATTATAAAGGAAAAAATATTTCCAAAAATTATGATTTCCGCGATGCTTTTTGAATCAATAATTGTTGTAAAAGCGGTTTTAGTTTGTCTTTAATAATTCCAGAAGCCTTTATTGAGCCATTGTTGTTATAATGAATTACGTCGTAGATATAGTCCTTTTTCTGTGGCATGTTGGTGGCCAAATCTATTAATAACACATTATTTTCAATTGCTTTCCGACGAATGCTGTCATTAAATAAGTCAAAGAGGTGTTTATATTCCTGGTAGCTAATCGCCACAGTTTTAAATCGATCCATGATGGCTTTGTCCGGGTTGTCCGTAAATCGGTTCGCCATGGTCATGAGCACTGGAGTAATTTTTCTAATTTTACAGATAGTTATAAATGTTTGCAGATTCATCTCGAATTGTTCGACCATTTCCGCCGCATTATAATTGACTTTCGTGTGTCGCGTTTTGGCAAATTCATCGGTGCTCTTATCTTGATTTCTCCGCCTGGATAACGTTCTGAACCGTGCTCCTGCCAACCGGAGTTCCCGAGAAATATTCGGAATTAATTTATCTCGGCTCATTTTAAAGAAGTTGCTAACGATATAATCATTAATGTCAAAAATTAAACGTCGGGTTTTATTAGTATTCCAATAAGATTTTTCGTAAAGCATTATCGCAACATCATTATTATTATGCATCATTATTGCAACATCAGGTTTGATGGGGATAATTTTATTTAAGAGAATATCCAAACTATTCATTGTATTGTTTGCAGTCCTGCTGGCATTATATGAGTTAATCTTAATACCCATCTCTTTTTCTAGATAAACTCCGGTAAGATAAGGAAATCTATTTTCTTCGTCCACCAATAATTCTGCTGTTACCGAATCTCCCAAAAACACTAGGGAGATATCCGCATGAGAATATTTCCTCGATGGCATAATAAAGCCGTTGTCATCAATTCGTAACAAATAGTTCTTTTTTTTAATGGTGTCATATGGTTCATCTTCTTCTACTGGAGAATTATATTCCTTCAATAAAGGTCTGAATTCTCTCAGCACGATAGCTCTCTTTTGAAGAGCAAAATTATAACCGATACCATGATTCTCATAACCTAAATATTTCTCCAGGCCATAAATACTCACGGTCAATAAAATCACTATCGTCAGAAAAATAATCTTTTTAGGGTTTCGTTCGAACCAATTATCTTGGTTGGTTGCCATAACTCATTATCTCCTAAAAATCAGAAGAATGAAGGCGGTGTTGGAAGAGGTTGAGGCGCTCTGGAAATCGATCCTCATGGCATGGTTGAAATCCGTCCGGATCACTTCTTTCAAGCTTTAAGGTTTATCTATCACCTCGGGAGACCCGATAGGGTAGATAAATTTTCCTAGGTCAATTGGTTATCCTGGTCATCCTCAAAAAGTGAGGCATAATCCGGAGAACGATGCTCCCCAGGGGTAATTCATCATAAAAGGACGGACTCGTGGGTTCGCCCCTGCAATTCTTTAGCTCTTTACCCCTGAAGGAAAGAATTGACAAAAGAGGGACGGTTGGAGAACCGCCCCTCACTTAGGTTAAGGGCAATGCGGTGAGAATCAGGAGGCGCCAGTCAGGGCGTTGACCTGCCGGGTGAGGCGGGAAATCTTCCGGGCCGCAGCCCGCCAATGCAGGGTGCCCTTGCTGGCCACCCGGGCGAGGGTGGGGATGGCGCTTTGCAAAGCCGCCTGGGCTGCTTCGGGGTTTTTTTGGGCTACTGCCTGGCGCACCTGGCGCACCACGTTTTTGACCCGGGTCCTACGGCTCTGGTTGCGCAGCCGCCGCTTTTCGTTCTGTCGGGCCCTTTTCAGGGCGGATAAATGTCTGGCCAATGGAATCCTCCGATTTTAGTGACCTTTAATTGTGTCTTAAAAATATATTTTTGTCAAGGGAGCGGGGTTTCCGGGTATTGCCGGAAAAACGCCAGGAAATAACTCACCCCGGACGCCATGGTGGCAATGAGGGCCAGCCATAACAGCCACATCCCCAGCCCATGAAAATCTATGCCGTCGTAGGGATAATGCACAATGAGGGCGGTAAGCGCCGCCATTTGCAGCAGGGTCTTGGCCTTGCCCCAGCGGTCCGGGGCCAGGATGATGCCTTCGGCCGCGGCCAGCCCCCTCAGGCCAGTGACCGCCAGTTCGCGCCCCACGATGATGAAGGCCATCCAGGCCGGCACTCGCCCCAGGGGGATCAGCATGATCAGGGCGGCCGAAACCAGCAGCTTGTCGGCCAGGGGGTCCATGAATTTGCCCAACCGGCTTACCAGGCGATGGCGCCGGGCCAAAAACCCGTCGAGGAAATCGGTGGCGCCCGCCAACACAAAACAGACGCCGCCAAAAAAGCTGGCCCAGCGCCCGGGAAAGCACAGGAGGAGCATTACCACGGGGACCGCGGCAATCCGGGCTCCGGTCAGGATGTTAGGGGTGCCCCAATTGTTGGTTTCTGCCTGATGCATCTCAAGACTTGCGGGCGTGCTCCCAATCTTCCAGGAACTTTTGTAAGCCGATATCCGTCAAGGGGTGCTTAAAAAGCTGCATCATCACCCCGTAAGGGATGGTGGCGATATCGGCCCCGGCCAGCGCGCCATCCAGGACGTGGAGAGGGTGGCGCACCGAAGCCACGATGATTTCGGTATCAAAGCCGTAATTCTCAAAAATGGTGACGATCTGCTCGACGATTTCCATGCCCCGGTGACTGATGTCATCCAATCGGCCGATAAACGGGCTGACGTAAGCCGCGCCCGCCTTGGCGGCCAAAAGCGCCTGGAGCGGCTGAAAGATCAGGGTGACGTTGACCCGGATGTCTTCCTCAGCCAGGATCCGGGTGGCTTTGAGCCCGTCAGGAGTCATGGGGATCTTGACTGCGACCCATTCATGGATCTGGGCCAGCTCCCGGGCCTCCGCCACCATGGCGTTGACCTCGGTGGCCACGACCTCGGCGCTCACCGGACCCTGGACGATCTCGCAGATATCCCGGATATGAGTCCTAAAATCCTCTTTGGTGCCGATGCCGATCTTAGCGCAGAGGCTGGGGTTGGTGGTGACGCCATCAACCAGACCCAGGCTGTGGGCCTCCCGAATCTCATCCAACTTGGCGGTGTCAATAAAGAATTTCATAAATGACCTCTTAGCATATCATATAGTTAACTTTTGTCACTACTCAGGAAACGCTTCAAACAGCCTTCGGAGCAGAAAAAATACGTGGTGCCGCCTCGTTCGGCCCTGAGGGCCTCCCGCCGGGGGATAAAGGTTTTGCACACCGGGTCCTGGACCAGGACATCCGCCCCCGCGTTTTTTTCCAAAGGCCGGGGCGCCTGAGGCCAGAGGCCCAGAGAGGCGGCCACCTGTTTGATGATGACATAACCGAGATATCCCAGGCCCAGACCAAGCAGTAATCGAAACATCGGGTCTTGTCCTCAATCTTGGGAAATAGGCTGCAATGCCGCCCGGTGGGCGGGGTCCAGTTCGGACAACAGGTCCCCGGCGCTCTTGCTCAGCACCGGGTGCCAGGCCTGGGGGGCGATCTCGGCCAGGGGGACCAGCACGAAGGCCCGGCGATGCATCTCCGGGTGGGGCACCACCAGGTCGGGGGCAAAGATTACTTCCCCGTTATACAAGAGGAGGTCCAGGTCGAGGCGCCGGGGCCCCCAACGTTCCCCTCGCACCCTCCCCAAGGCTGTTTCCACCTGATGCAACAACCGCAGCAGATCTTCCGGCCCCAGGCGGGTGCGCACCCGGGCCGCGGCATTGACGTACCAGGGTTGATTCGGAGGCCCCAGGGGCGGGTTCCGGTAGAACCTGGACACCCGGGTTACCTCCACCTCTTCCGCGGCGTTGAGGCATTCCAGCGCTTCCGTCAACTGCCCCTCAGGGTCGCCCAGGTTAGCCCCCAATCCCACATAAGCGATTACCGGAGCCCGTTCGGTGATGGCGGCGAATCCCAAAGGCATGATTTAATCATATCTTATTTCTCCTTGCCGGATAAAGGCTTTTTCGGCAAGGACGAGATCACCGGGGTCAGTGCGGAGGCAATGCGAGCGGCTACCAGTCTGGAGCCCCGGTCATTAAAATGGGCCACGTCGCAGATATTTTCCTTAACCGGGGGAATCTCTCCGGCCAGGTCGATCACCAGCACCCGGTTTTTGGCGCCCACCTCCCGGATGGCTCGATTGAGCCGGTCAAAGGCGCTCTTGAATTCCCCATAGGTAATCCCCTGGCTGATTTCCAGTTGATGCATCATCTTTTTTATCGGGGGATCGGGGTGGTCCGTAAATCGGCTGGCCTGGGTCATGAGCACCGGGATGATGCCCCGGGCCCGGCAAATATTGATAAACGTCTGCAGGTTCAGGGAAAATTCCCGGACCAGCAGATTCTGGTCAATGGTGATTTTCTGGCCCCGGACCCCGCGAAACTCGTCTCCCTTGGTCTTGCCGGCGAAAGCAAAGATTTTCTTCAATTCCCGGGAGAGGTTGGGAATGGTGAGGTCCCGGACCAGATAGAAGTCCTGGCGCAGGTCCTGGCCCACGGTCTTGAAGGTCGGCAGCCTTTCCTGGATGGGCGACCGGGAGGGATTGGTGTTCCAATAGGTTTTTTCGTACATCAGGATGGCCAGGTCGTTGATGTTGTGCATCATGACGACGATGTCGGGCTTGAGGTTTACCACCTTGTTCAGCAGGATATTCAGGGAATGCAGGGTGTTGATGCCGCTGCGCCCGGCATTGTAGGAATTGACCTTGAGGTGGGTCTGTCGTTCCAGCAACCGCCCCACCAGGTAGGGGAACCGGTTGTCCTCGTCCACGTAAACGCATTCGGTGGTGGAGCCGCCCAAAAAGACGATAGTCAGGTCGGGGCGGTCGTGAATCTTGGAGGGCATGATAAAGCCCTGGCGGTCCACCCGGATCACGAATTGTTTGCGCTCCAGGCCGTCGCACTTTTTCACGTAATCGGCATCGGGCACCAGGACATCCCGGTATAAGGGATTGAACTCTTTCAGTTTAATGGAGCGTTTGATGCCGAGGGGGTTGATCAGGTTATGGGTTTTGCGGGCCAGGAGCTTTTCGGTCACCCCCGCGGCGACGCCGATGGCCAGGAGCACAATGACACCGACGACCTTCTTGGGGTTTCTTTCCAGCCAGTTTTTGCGGTTTGGCGTATTATCCATCGGTTATGGGGGTGAGGGCAACAGTCAAAATTTTGTGGGGCCGTGATTTACCACGCCCTTGAGGGCGCAAGGCCTTGCGTCCCGAGGTTCCCGGTCAGGGGTTGGGCATCGGGGGGTGGAAGGATTTTGGTATTTTTGTAAGTTTAGGAGCTACCAACGAAAAAGCCCCTTCCTCCCTTGCCCTTTGGCTTTACCCCAGCCGGGCCAGGCGGTCCAGGGCCTCTGCCATCCGCTCCTTGGGCACCGTCAGGGCCAGGCGGACGTAGCCTTCCCCCGGGGCCCCCAGACCGTTGCCGGGGATGGTGACGATCCCGGCCGTCTCCAGCAGGTGAGTGGTAAAAGCCATGGAGGTGAAACCCGGGGGCGTCGCCAGCCAGACGTAGAAGGTGGCCTTGGGCAGCTCCACGTCGTAGCCCAACTTCTTGAGGCCGCCCACCAGCAGGTCCCGGCGTTCCTGAAGCATGGCGCAATTTTCCCGGACGCAGCTCTGGTCCGAATCCAGGGCGGCGATGCCGGCAATCTGGACGGCATTGAACACCCCGGAGTCGATGTTGCTCTTAATTTTGCCCAACGCCGCCAACACCTCCCGGTTGCCCACCGCCATCCCCAAGCGCCACCCCGTCATGTTGTAGGTCTTGGACAACGAATGAAACTCGATGCCGATATCCTTGGCCCCGGGGACCTCCAGAAAACTGGGGGGCCTGAAGCCGTCGTAGGCCAATTCGGTGTAGGCGGCATCGTGGACCGCGACAATCTCGTATTCCCTGCAGAAGTCCACCACCCGGGCGAAAAATTCTTTATCGGCCACCGCCGCGGTGGGGTTGTTGGGGTAATTGAAAAAGAACGCCTTGGCGTCCCGGGCCACCAGGGGCGGAATGGCGTTCAGGTCCGGCAGGAAGTGGTTCTCCCGGCTGAGGGGGAGAAAATGGCAGTAGGCGCCGGCGAACAGGGTGCCCATCTGGTAGACCGGGTAGCCGGGGGAGGTCATGAGGTTGATGTCTTCCGGGTTGTTGATGCCCAGGGGCAAATGGGCGATGCCCTCCTTGGAGCCGATGAGGGTGAGGACTTCGCTCTCCGGGTCCAGGTCCACGCCGAAACGCCCCCGATACCAGCGGGCCACCGCCTCCCGGAAGAGGTTCATGCCGGAATAGGCCGGATACCGGTGGGTTTCCGGGTCCTGGATCGCCTCTGCCATCTTCTTGACGATGAAGGCAGGGGTGGGAAGGTCGGGGTCCCCCACGCCCAAGTCGATGATATCCACCCCCCGGGCCTTGACTTCGGCCTTCTTTTCGTCAATGGTTCTGAAGAGATAGGGGGGAATCAGGCCCAGGCGAGCCGCGGGTTCAAAAAATTGATTCATCTAGTGCACCCTTTCTGCAACTGGCACTCATTGCATTAATGTCTCTTATTAATGGAAAGCTATTTTTGTTCCCCCCTTTGTTAAAGGGGGGTTAGGGGGGATTTTATAAGCGCCCGAAAATCCCCCTAAATCCCCCTTTTCCCCAAGGGGACTTTGACCCTTCCTGATCGATGAACTGACTCGTGATGAGGTGCGCGGCTCTGGTCAATCGGAGACTACGCGATTGCGCAACGTGCCGACGCCTTCCACCCGGATTTCCACCACGTCGCCGGGGGCCATGGGGCCGATACCCGAAGGCGTGCCGGTGGCGATGACGTCGCCGGGCAGGAGAGTCATGATCCGGGAGATAAACGCCACCTGCGCCGCCACGCCGAAGATCATGTTGTTGGTGTTCCCGTGCTGCCGGCGCTCCCCGTTCAGGTAGGCCTCCACGGTCAGGTTTCCCGGGTTGGCGATCTCGGTTTCGATCCAGGGGCCCAGGGGCGCAAAGGTGTCAAAACTCTTGGCCCGGGTCCACTGCCCGTCTTTTTGCTGCAAATCCCGGGCAGTGACATCATTGATGCAGGTGTACCCCAGGATAGAGGACCGAAGCCTCGCTTCCGGCACGTGACGGCAGGTCCGCCCGATCACGACGGCCAGTTCGGCTTCGTAGTCCACCTGCCGGGACATGGCCGGATACCTGATCTCCTCATCCGGGCCGATCACCGCGGTGGAGGGTTTCATAAAGATCAAAGGCTCCTCCGGGATGGGGTGGCCGAACTCGTCGGCGTGATCCCGGTAGTTCAACCCCAGGGCCACGATCTTGCCGGGCTCGCAGGGCGCCAGCAGCGTCACCTCCGGCAGGGACATGACCTCCCCGGTGGTATTTTTTAGACCATCATTATAGGGCGTGCCCCACAAGACCGAGATCTGCTCGCCTTCCAGGATGCCGTAGCCGGACCGGCCCTCTTTTTCAAAACGGACGATGCGCATAGTTAAGCTCTCACTTATAGGGCGGGCCGTGCCCGCCATCCCCATGAATTTCGGCGGCCACAGGCCGCCCTATAAGTCTATTTCAACCCCAACACATCCTGCATGTCATACAGGCCCGGGGGCTGGGTGACGATCCACTGGGCCGCCCGGACTGCGCCCCGGGCGAAATTGTCCCGGCTGTGGGCCCGGTGGATGATCTCGATCCGCTCGCCCATACCGGCGAACAATACCGTGTGCTCCCCGACGATGTCCCCGGCCCGTACCGTCTGGATACCGATCTCGGCATCGGTGCGCTGGCCGATAATCCCGTGGCGGGCATAGACCCCCACCTTTTCCAGCTCCCGGCCCAGGGCGTGGGCGATGACCTGCCCCAATTTGATGGCGGTGCCGCTGGGGGCGTCTTTCTTCAGGCGGTGGTGGGCCTCGACGATCTCCACGTCGTAGCCGTCTCCCAGCACCCGGGCGACGTCCGCCACCACCTTGAACATCAGGTTGACCCCAACGCTCATGTTGGGGGCGAACACCAGGTGGGCCCGGGAGGCCAGGGCGTGAATCTCGGCGATCTGGGGCGGGGAAAACCCGGTGGTTCCCAGCACCATGGCCTTGCCGGCGTCGGCTATCTGGTGGAGATGCGCCAGGGACGGCTCGGGATGGGTGAACTCGATGACCACCCCGGCCTGGGGCAAGACCTGGTCCAGGGAGTCCACCACCTTGATCCCCTTGGGGGGCAGCCCCACGACCGGGCCCACATCCTGGCCCACCGCGGCATGCCCCGGCGACTCCAGGGCCCCCACCAGCTGGATGCCCGCCGCGGCCTCCATCATGTGCACGATGCGGCCGCCCATGCGCCCGGCGACGCCGGTGACGATGGCTTTAACCATGATAGCCTCCTGCAGCATTTAGCGGTGTAGCAGTTAGCCAAAATACCAAAGGAATATTTCTGTTTGCAACATGAGGCGATTTGGTATGAGCGGGGGCGTAAATGGATTACTTCCCCCTCACCCTAACCCTCTCCCCCACCGGGGGAGAGGGAAAAAAGCGGCGCAATGCTCCAATTGATACCACTAGCCCTACCCGCTAAGCGGTAGCCACAAAAAGCTCAACCTTGCTAAGAGCTAACTGCTGACAGCTAATCAAATCAGCCCATACTTCTGCATCACCTGGCGCAGCTTGTCTTCGTTGGCCCCGGACATGGGGCACAGCGGCTGCCGGACCTCGCCGGTGATTTTGCCCATCAGTTTCAGGGCGGTCTTGACCGGGACAGGGTTGGTTTCGAAGAACATGGCTTCCGTCAGGGGCCACATTTTATAGTGCAGCGCCCTGGCCTGGCCAGATCGCCGGCGAAGAAGGCGTTGCACATGCCCGCCATGTCGGCGGGCGCGGCGTTGGAGACCACGGAGATCACCCCCTGGCCGCCCACGCACAGCAGCGGCAACGTGGTGAAATCGTCCCCGGAGAGCACGGTGATCTTGTCGCCGCACAGCTCCAGGGTCTTGCAGCCCTGCTTCAGGTCGCCGGTGGCGTCTTTGAGGCCCACGATATGGGGAATCCCGGCCAGGCGGGCCATGGTCTCAGGCAGCAGGTTGAGGCTGGTGCGTCCCGGCACGTTATAGACCACGATGGGGATCTTGGTCTGGGACGCCACGGTCTTGTAGTGCTGAAAGAGCCCTTCCTGGGTGGGCTTATTGTAGTAAGGAGTGATCATCAGGGCCGCGTCCGCCCCCGCCTGCTGGGCGTGCTGCGTCAGTTCCACGGCTTCGGCGGTATTGTTGGAGCCGGACCCGGCGATCACCATCACACGTTTTTTCACCTGGTCGATGCAGGTTTCCACCACCCGTTTGTGTTCGGCGTGGGACAGGGTGGGGGATTCGCCGGTGGTGCCGCAGGGCACGATGCCATGGATGCCTCCCTTAACCTGGAACTCAATGAGCTCCCGGTAGGCCGCTTCGTCAAACTGGCCGTTCTTGAAGGGAGTGACAATGGCGGTGAAGGCTCCCTTGAACATGGTGGTACCTCCTTACTCGAGTTCGTCGACCCACAGTTCTCCCTGGTAGACCACCAGGGCGTTGCCTTCCAGGTAGACCTCGGCAAAGGTCTCCCCTTGGGGCGTGAAATATATGGTCAGGGCTTCGCCGCCCCGGGTGTGGACGGTCACCGGGGAGACCACCTGCCCCAGGCGGGCGGCGATCAGGGCCGAGGCCACCGCGCCGGTGCCGCAGGCCAGGGTTTCGTCCTCCACCCCCCGCTCATAGGTGCGAATTCTTAAGGATTGGGGGCCTTCTACCTGGATGAAATTGACGTTGGTGCCCGCCGGGGCAAACAAATCATGGAAGCGCACCGCCCGGCCCCAGGCGGCGATGGGAACCGCTTCCAGGTCAGGCACCGGCACCGCCACGTGGGGCACCCCCACCTTCACAAAATGGCCCACCAGGGTGGCATCCTCCAGGGGGATGGGTTGCTCCAGGCGAACCTCCCCGATCCCGGCCATGAGCAGCTTGACCCGGCGGCCCTTGACTTCGGCCTTGATGATGCCGGCCAGGGTCTCAAAGGACATCTCAGGCAGGGCAATGCCGTTCAGCTTTGCAAAGCGGGCGGCGCAGCGCCCGCCGTTGCCGCACATCTCGGGCTCGGAGCCGTCGGCGTTATAAAAGCGCCAGCGGAAATCGGCGGTGGAGGAGACCTCGATGAGGATCAGGCCGTCGGCCCCGACCCCGAACTGGCGATGACAAACCTGCCGGGCGAACTCCGGCTGGCCGGCCTTGGGGAGGAAGCGGTTCCGGTGGTCGATGAGCACGAAATCGTTGCCGCCGCCGTGCATCTTGTAAAAGGGGATGCGGTTTCTTTCCAAAACTTGACTCTTCCCCTCATTCCCAAGCTCAGCTTGGGAACGCCATTTTTGGTCCAAGCTCTGCTTGGACACCTGACCGTGGAAAAGATTTGCAAAGCAGGAGCTTTACGCTCAAGGGGTCCCCAAGCAGGAGCTTGGGAACCAGTTCGGAAAGATCCGCCCCTACTTCAAAAACTCCGGGATGGACTCCCCCCAGATAAGCTGGCGGAAAGTCTCCCGTTTTCTGATAACATAAAAATCCCGATCCTGCACCAAGATTTCGGCCACCCGGGGCCGGGCGTTGTAGTTGGAACTCATGGAAAAGCCGTAGGCCCCGGCGCTCATCACCGCCACCATCTCCCCGGGGGCAAACGCCGGCATGAGACGGTCCTTGGCCAGGAAATCTCCGGTCTCGCAGATGGGGCCGACGATGGAGGCCTTGACCTGGGGATGGGCCCCCTCTACCACCGGCCAGAGGCCATGATACGAGCCGTAGAGGCTGGGGCGGGCCAGGTCGTTCATGCCCGCGTCCACGATGATAAAATGCTTGGCCTCCCCGATCTTGGTGTAGAGCACCTTGGTCACCAGGATGCCGGCGTTGCCCACCAGCACCCGCCCGGGCTCCAGGATGAGGGTGCACTCGAGGCCCTTAAGGTGTTCCAGGAGTTGGTGCCCGTACTCGTCCGGGTGCGGCGGGGCTTCCTGATCGTATTGAATCCCCAGACCGCCGCCCAGGTCCAGGTAGCGGATGCCGATGTCCAGGGACCGGAGGCGGTCGATCAGCTCTTTCAGGCGCTCCAGGGCGTCCACAAAAGGCGACACCTGGGTGATCTGGGAGCCGATGTGGCAGGCCACCCCCACCACGTCCAGGTGCGGCAGGTCCCGGGCCCGGCAATAGTCCTCCAGGGCCTGCTCGATGTCGATGCCGAACTTGTTCTTCTTGAGCCCGGTGGAGATGTAGGGATGGGTCTGGGCGTCGATGTCCGGGTTGATCCGCAGGGACACCCGGGCCTTCAACTTCAGGCGCCCGGCGATGCGGTTGATCTCCTCCAGCTCCTGGGAGGACTCCAGGTTGAACAGCAGGATGTCCGCCTTGAGGGCCGCCTTGATCTCATCGGGCTTTTTACCCACCCCGGAATAGACGATTTTGCCCGGGTCCATCCCGGCCGCCAGGGCCCGGTGGAGTTCGCCCCCGGAGACGATGTCGGCCCCGGCGCCCAGCCGGCCAAAGAGCCGCAGGATCGCCAGGTTGGCGTTGGCCTTCACCGCAAAGCAGACGATATGGGGAAAGTCGGCGAAGGCGGCGTTGAAGACCTGGAAATGATGCCTCAGGGTGCCGGCGCTGTAAAGGTAAAAAGGCGTGCCCACCTTCTTGGCGATTTTTCGTACGGGCACGTTTTCACAGTAGAGTTCACCTGATTGGTAATGGAAGTGATGCATTCATTAAACCTTTTGGCAGTTGGCAATGAGCAGTCAGGTTCTTTTCACGTTCCTGAGTTCCTGACTGGAAAAGTTCTTCGGGAAGTTATGCACTGTGTAAAACCGCCACCCTCGGCGGTTCCGGCACAGGCCGGAAGGCCCGTGCCACCCAAATCTTTGCATGATTTACGGGTAACCGGAGGCCCATGGGTAACTGCCTGGCATCCAGCTAACAATTTTACCATGCTTGCTTTTGCTGACAGCTGATTGCTGAAGGCTGACAGCTAATACGTTATCGGCATCGTCTCCGACGGCAGACTTTCGTTGGCCCGGGGGGAGTCGTCCACCGCGGTGACGTAGTAATGGTACGTCTGGCCCCGCTTCACCTGGCCGTCCACGAAATAGGGCTTCTTGACCAACTCCGGGGTGAGGAGGGTATATTTTTCCTCTCCGGCACTCCGGCGGTAGACCCGGTAGCCGGCCGCGTCCGGGGCCGGGCTTTCCTCCCACCGGAGTTCCACCCCCTGGGAGGTGGCCACCACCAGGACATTTTGCACGGGCGGCGGCGGGTTGCGCTTCTCGGGCATGGCCTTTTGGGTGGCCGAATCGAGGCTGGCCAGCTGATCTCCTCCCAACGGCCGCACCGCTACAACTTTATAAGTATATTCCACATCGTTGAGCACCGCCACGTCCTGAAAATTATTCTTGACCACAGGGGAGGACGTGACGCGAATCCAGGGGCCCTGGCCGGAGAGGCGGTAGATGACATACCCCGCCAGGTCCCGGGCCGGGGACCCGTCTTCCCAGGCCGTCACGGGAGTCCATGACAGGGACACCATCTTGTCCCCGGGGACCGCCTTGAGCTCCCGGGGAGTCCGGGGCAGCCATCCCCAGGCATGGCTCAGGGTCCTGGACCAGCCGCCCAGGTAGCCGTCCTGGTCATAGGCCGCCACCCGGTAGTAATAGCGTTGGCCCGGCGTCAGTTCCCGGTCCCGGAACAGCATGGCCTCGCCCCGCACCTCCCCCCGCTGGGGGTAGGCCAGATCGATATCGGCATACAAGACGAAATCCCGGGAGGCCAGGAGCTCCGGCGCCACCCCTTTCGTCGCGGCCCGGTAGACCCGGCAGCCCTGGACCTGGGTCAGGGGCTGGCCCAGGAGGTTTTCCCGGGGCAAGAGCCAGCTCACCACCAGGGAGTTACCTTCCTGACCCAACCGGAACTCCCGCACCGGCGCCGGCAAGACCCGGTCCGGGGCATACGGCGTCATCTTCTTACCGCAGGCAGCCGCCAGGAGCACCAGGCAGA
>CAVVFW010000026.1:0-42227 GCA_963747645.1 uncultured delta proteobacterium
CCGCCTCCCGCCCCCTGACCACCCCGCCCCGGGAGACCGCCCTGGGGGCCCTCATCGCGCACCTCACCAACACCGCTACCAAGAACTTTCAGCCCATGAACGTCAACTTCGGGCTGTTTTCGCCGCTTGAGGGCCGGATTCCTAAGAAACTCAGGGGCACGGTTTACGCGGAGCGGGCGTTGCAGGCGCTGGAGGGGTGGATAGGGGCAGAGTGAGGCTAACTTCGGAAGAAGGTGCGGCAGACATGGTGTGCAGTTCCGGCCTTCCAATTCCTTAACGCAGTGCCCAAGCAGAGCTTGGGCCAAGAAGTGCGTTCCCAAGCCGGAGCTTGGGAACGAGAGAAAGTTACCGGCATAATCTATAACGGGCGACCCAACGGGTCGCCCGTACTTATGGGAGTCGGGCGGGAGGGGAGGGGAGGGCAGGGGCTATTCGTAAAGGCCCCTGGCCCTCCCCCCAAAATTTTTGGTTTCCAGGCAGGAGCTTGGGGACCAGAGGAATAAATCCCGCCTCACACGTAGGCAATAAACGCCATATTCCCCTGGATGCGGTAGGTGACAGGCAGGCCCAGGGCCTTAAATTCGGCCAAAAGCTGGCCAGCGGTGCGGGGGACCAGTTCACCGGCTTTGGCCCACATGCGGAGATAGCGGTCGGCGAGCCGGACAGCCTCGATCAGCGTCGTAAAGGCCATCGTGCCCTCATCCAGCAAGATTTTTCGCAGGGCCCGCAGCACCTCCGGCACATCCTCGAGCCCGTGGAGCAGGTTCAGGGCGATGATGGTGCCGAAGCTCTTGGGTTTAAAGGGGAGCTCCCGGACGTCGCCGTGGAGGAAGACGACGTTGTCAGGCACCCCGCCCTTGAGACGGGTAAGTCTGTCTTTGGCCAAGCGCAGCAGGGTGATGGACTGGTCCAAAAAGACCACGGGGCGCTCGTCATAGCCGGCGTAGGTTTTGGCGGTGAAGGCCAGGGCGCCGCAGCCGGCGTCCAAGACCCAGCCTGCCGTGGAGGAGTTGAGGGCCTGGCGGCACAGGGAGTGATAATCACCGATATCGTAGCCCCACACCAGGCGGTTGTAGAGCCGGTTGCACGCCACCTGGTCATAGAAAGACAGGGCCCCTTTGTCGTCGTAGGAGTTGGTCTGCTCCCCGGGGCCATAGGGTGAGTAGAGGTGCGGCTCCACCAACCTGAGGTTCACCTCGGGAAGCAGTATTTCGGATAGTTTGGCGGCATCGATCATCGGACACAATTTCTCCCTGACCCAAGCACCACCGGAGAGCACCGGGAAGCACAGGCTGGAAAGCCTGTGCCACCAAGAGTTAATGAGTCTTGGCTACGCCCAGTTTATGCAAGATATCCTCCATCAAGCACCACTTGGTGAAGGCCGACTGGAGCAGGTTGGCGCCGACAAAGGCGGTGAACAGGTGCCAGTAGGGGCTGTAGAGGTAGCCTAACAGCAGGGATAGCAGGATGAAGCTGCCGGCAATGGCCCGGATAGAGCGTTCCATGGTCATGGCGATTTCTCCGATCAGGATGACAAAATGAGCTCATTAATAAAAGCCATGGTGCGCAGCGCGCACCCGTTTTTCACCACGGAATTGTGGCGGGTACGGGAGCTCGCCGAACCTTTAGCGGTCTCCCGCCTCAATACAACCTGCTCACCAGCTTTCCCTGGCGGTAGAGGGAGATGTAGCTGTCCTGGGAGACGCAGACGCCCAGGACGTCCGGGGCGTAGGCCGAAAACTCCCGGGTCACCTGGTGGCGCATGCCGCCGCCCAGGTCGTCCTGGTCCGGGAGCAGGCAAATGTTGGCGGGTTTCAGGCGGGCCCGGAACTGGCAGGCCTCCAGCCGGTCATTGAAGATCACCGCGCCGTCGGACTTGGCCAGGCCGGCAAGATGTTGGAGCCACGGTTCGGCGACGGGCACCGGGGTCTCGAGGCGCACCTGGTTTTCGATGGGGGTATGGGGGTCATTAAACTGGGTCTGGCTTACCCCCAGGAGAAAGATGGCCCCGTGGCCGCTGCGGCGCACCACCTCCAGCAAGGCCTTGAGGCGGGGCAAGGTCCCGCCCCCGGGGAGATGGCAGCCGGCGCAGACCTCTTTTAACTGGCCCTCCAGTTCCTGCCAGAAGATGTCCTGGAACAGGGGGATATGGAGATGGCCCTGGCGATATTCCAGGAGGGAGAGGCGGATACGGGGGTTTTTGCGGCCCTTCAAGGCCACCCAAAAGCTGATCTGGCCCCGGCTGGAGATGGTGGCCAGGGGCAGCACGGAACGCCAGGCGGCGGCGGTGGTGAGCTGCCGCTGGGTACCTTGAACAAGCTTGAGCAGGCCGACGATCCGGCTGTTGTGGGTGGCCAGAAAGATGGAGCGGCCATTGGCGTTGAGGAGGAATTGCCGGAGCCCCTGGACCCCCTGGTCCAGGGAGGTATGGTTGGCCTCATGGAACCACAGGAGGGAGGGCCAGTGCTGCCGGTAGTACGACAGGGGCCGGTAGTTGGGCAGAATCGCGAACCCGGTGAAGAGGCGCTCTCCCTCCACCGAATAGTAGAGGAGACGCTTGAAGAGGCGCCAGGCCCGGATGATGGCCTCCTCCCGCTCCTTGTCCAGCATGCCGCAGCGGCGCAAGCCGGCGGCGGTATAGAGCATGGAGCCGATATAGGGGTTGTCCTGGGCGTCCAGCTTAATGGTGGCGCAGGGCGCCTGGGTGAGGCTCTGAAGATAGTCCGCCACCACCTGTTCTTCCAGGGAGTAGGGGGTAAAAGGGTAGGGCCCCCCCTCTCCCTGTCCCGCCAGGGACAGGTGCATGATCACCAGCCGCCCGAAGAGCATGCTGAGAAAGCGGCAGTGGAAAGGGGAGAGCAGGAACGCGGTTTGGGTGGTGCGCAGCCGGAAAAAAAACTGGAAATCCGCCAGATCCAGCCGGATGACGTGATAGATGATGTGCTCATTTTCCGTCAGGTTAGGATAGATGAATCCCCGGACTTCCATGAAGTGCGCCTGCAGATAGGTGGTGAAGCAAGGGAAGAGCTCCCGGCCGCCGGAGGCCTCCAGGGCTTCCAGGTCCGGATGGTCCAACCACTCCACGGTGCAGGTGGTGATGTCGTGGATCAGCCGCAGGACCTCGGGAGTGGTGATCAGGAAGTCGAGTCGGGCGGCGAGGAGTTCCCGGTTCTGGAGGCGGGGTTTAACCATAGGGCGCCGATTTTCCTTAGTATGAGCTAATGGCAACGGGACCCTTGTTGCGTAATCCCTAATTAATAAATAATAATCACCTTTTTCCTAAGCGCCAGGGGTGGTTCAAGAGCGGCGGCCGGAGCTGCCGGCAGAAAGCGGCCAGATCCCGGCAGTGGTCCCGGGCGGAACCGGCGAGGGCGGGCCAATCCAGGGTGGTAAACTGCCGGTCAGAGAGGAGCCAGCGGCCCCCCACCATGACGTGCCGCACGTCGGCGGCCCGGGCCGCATAGACCAGGTGCGAGTAGGGGTCGTAGAGCGGGGTGAGGTGGGGCTGATTCACGTCCACCACGATCAGGTCGGCGGCTTTGCCGATCTCCAGGGTCCCGGTGGTGTCGCCCAGGCCCAATACCCGGGCGCCTTCCCGGGTGGCCAGGGCCGCGACCTGGGCGGCGGGCATGAGGGTCGGGTCACGGCCCCAGACCTTGTGGAGCCGAGCCGCCAGGCTCATTTCGCCCCAGAGGTCCAGGTTATTGTTGGAGGCGGCCCCATCCGTCCCCAGCCCCACGGTCACGCCGAGTTTGAGCAGAGCGGGGATGGGCGCGACGCCGGCGGCCAGCTTCAGATTGCTTTCGGGACAGTGACTGACTTTCACGCCCCGGCGGGCCAGGAGTTCCTGATCGCCGGGGGACAGCCACACGGCATGGACCGCCACCGTCAGGTCATCCAGGACGCCCAGATGGTCGAGGTAGGCGCCCGGGGACCGGCCGGTGCGGTTCTGGAGGCTGGCGGCTTCCTCCCGGGTTTCCGCCAGGTGCAGAAAGAACGGCACCCCCCGGGCCCGGGTCAGGTCCTTGGCCTTCTGCAGGGTCCGGGGCCCGCAGGTATAAGGGGAGTGGCAGAAGATTGCGGAAGTGAGCCGGTCCGGGTAATCCGCCCCCGAGTCCAGAAAGTCCGCAGCCACATCCAGGTTCCGGGCCGGGTCCGGGACCCCGGGGGCCGGGAAGTCCACCACCCCCTGGGCTACCACGGCCCGGAGGCCGGCATCGGCCAGGGCCTGGCGCACCGCGGCCTCAAAAAAGTAGCCGTCGGCCACGGTGGTGATGCCCCCCCGGATCATCTCCGCCGCGGCCAGGAGGGTGCCTTGGTAAACTTTATCGCCATCGAGCCAGCCGACCTCGGCGGGGAAGATAAACTCCGTGAGCCATTGCTGCAAGGCGAGATCGTCGGCCAGGCCCCGGAACCAGACCATGGGGGCGTGGCAATGGGTATTAACCAGACCGGGAAGGAGCAGGGCCCCCTGGCCGTTGAGGCGCTCCCGGGCGGAGGGGAGGTCTTGTAACGCCTCGCTCTGCCCCACCGCGGCGATTTTGCCACCCTCAACGGCCACATAGCCCTGAGGCAGAGGCTCGGCGCCGGGGGCCATCGTCAGGACCAGGGTATTATAGATCAGGCAGTCATAGACAGTCGTATCCATAATATATAAAAATATTTCAGCGAGTTACATAATGGGAAGTTAGGCTGGATTATCCAAAATAAGATAGAAGATTTGCCTATCAAAATCAATCTGCGTGAGGAGTAAGTAGGTGATATTGAGCAGTTATCAACGGTCCCTCGGGCGCTACAGGCACAAATTTGCCAAATTTAAGCCCCGTTCTTCGGGAGAGCAAAGTAAAAGGTCGCTCCTTCGTCCACCTTCCTTCCGCCCGGACCCGGCTGCCGTGACGCTGGATAAGGTGCTGGACGATGGCCAGAACGACGCTGGTGCCTTCATACTCCCAGCAGCCAGAGATTGAAGGAGAAATTCAATTTGGAACCAGGCGTCGGTTCTCCCTCCAATCAGTCCAGCAACAACAGCAAATTGATGGCCGCGTTGTGGTGTATTAAGCCATAGACAGCCAAATAACCAGAAAAAGTCGCCAAATAGACTTTAGCGTTTGCTATCGTTGGTGGACAGAATTTTGCTCCTTGCCCCACACTGTCCCTTGAAGCATTCATCTCTGAGTTCCAAATCTCTTGCTAGATTTTCTGCATTTAAGGCGTGAAGTTTCCCGGCGGTAAGAGACCCGGGAAATTCAGATACCCAGAGAATTCCGGTTCCTGGCGTCCTCCCATTTGACGACAAAGACATCCACCCACCTGCTACCCCTGTATTAATAACGGACTGAGAGACTGGTGAGGTAGGTTGAAATATGCCTCCGGTCAGTTGAAAGGCTTTGATGGGTTTAGTAAAAGCCGTCGAAACATAAACCAATTCACCAATCGGAGAACTCCAATAAACAGGACCACCCCGGAGATCACCATTTGATATAAAAAATGATTGAACCAACTGACTGTTATCAATTGGATTGAAATGCCCCATATCATTTGTGTCCACCAGATACATCGTGGCGCGTTTACCGATGCCTACGAGGAGGTTGGATCCTGGAATCAGCAATGCACCGCCAGAGCCAAGGTCCAGATCATACACGATTAAGGTAGTCATTGTCAAACGGGGAAAACCAATCGAGTAATAGCAGAGAGGGAGATAATTTAACGATGCAATCGCCAAGATCTCTAGGCATTGGATCTAAATTGCCACTGAAATCTCCATTGCCGGTTAGGAAATAAACATTTCCTTCTCCGTCGGCAGCCGGCCCCTGACCTCCTTGCCAAATTGACCCCAGCCCTGGCCCTGCAACCGGTGGGGGTGACAGTATCAGGGGTCGTATTGAAAACTGCAACTTGATTTAAGGTGCTGGCATCATAAGCCAAAATCCAGCCATGAGAAGGAATCTGGTCCCCATAGGCGGCAAAAGAGATGTAAATCATTCCTTTACTCAAAAGTAAAGCAGAGCGCTGAAGCTCACGGTGGTCTAAAAAAGTAATTATTCCACCTACGCTGTCGCTGGCGTTTCCACTATAAGTGGCACTGATCGTTACTGGCCCTCCAAGCATTTCTTCGCCAGTTTGTATATTGAGCGCATGGAGCGAGTGGCTATATGCGGAAGGTACAGAGCTATTAGGGTCTTTATTAGTCGATACCACGTACAGTAAATTATTCGCCAATGAGATAACAGGCGTGCTCAGTATACCAACTTCTACCGTGATATCGTCAAAGCCTGATGGACCGATATTGGCATCGGGGAGAGGCACTGAGGGACCTAAACTTACTGACCATAGCGGCTGTGATGCGTTTGGATCATCGGCATCGAATGCATATACTGTATTGTGCATCGTTGCTACATAAACAGCATTGTGAAATTTTTGATCCGGGAATTGGATGTTGCCAAGATACAGCGGCTGTGCATAAATCTGTCCATCAACAGGGCGGACGAAAAGTTTGCCAAATCGTTTTTGGTTGACATTGGAGGTATTGAGAATAGTTTCATTTAGATTTGCACCAGTCCTGTTATTATCATTGTGTTGCGTCAGAACGGGGGGTGGCTGGGCGCTTGCTGAACCTAGATTCTGAGTAGCTATTAAGCTTAAAGCCAACGAAATGATAACCGAGGCTTTCAAACAGGCATGAAAAATCCGTTTCCACGGCAGAACATGTAATTCCTGCTCCCGCAGCACCGATGAATCAGCAATCATCAGGCAGTTGCAATTGCTTGTCAGGAAGGAGCTCGGAAGATGGAATGATGTCCGAATTTTCGCGGGAGACTGGATTCTCTTGCCCATCGGTAGTATCCTCTTCTTTTTAAAACTGGGATTATGCGGCAGCCTTGGCCGCAACGGTTGAAAATTGGTTTAAGAACCTGCCACCCGGGTGGATATCCCAGAGAAGTCCTCCTTTTTGTAGCCCAATTGTATTGTAGAGCGCGCGATAGCACAAGTTTCTAACCGAACCTTTTTTGTAGATTTTGAAGATAAAAGTCCCTTGGTTAGCAGATTCTGGCGGGGTGATGGTCTAAGAACCTGATACTATGAAAATCTGGTGCCTTCTTGACAATCCGCTCCTTCTTCTTAAAATCTCATATGAATATATTTTCAATCTAGGAATTTATCATGAACCTGAAAGGCACCGGTAGCAGTTCGGCTTGTGCGCGTCGCCTCAAGGCACTGGCTGACGCATATCGCTGGTCGGTCGTTGATCTTCTCATGGACAACCCCAGGACCGTGGCGGAGTTGCTGGAACAATTGGGTTTGGAGCAGAGTCTTCTTTCTCATCATCTGAGCATTCTCCGCCGGGAAGGTATTGTCGAGTCCAGGCGGGAAGGGAAGAAGGTCAGGTATAGATTGTCTGAGGCGGTGTCATGGTCAGGTCCGGGACGGGGATTGGATCTTGGTTGTTGCCGCCTTGAAATGAAGCGAGTTTCGGAAGCAAGAACCCCCTAAGATTCTCTGGGTGGCTTGAGGGCCAAGCAACGACCCTTTGCGGATTAAACCCCTCTGGCTGGGAGTCGCAATTCGGACCCGGGGTTTTTCAACCGGGGCTCAATTATCGCAGGCTTGGCGGCGCTGCCTCTCATGGTGAATACCCCGGTTTTCTTTGGAGATCGGCGGTGGTGATTGCCGAGAGGCAACGTCACAGAGCAAGGCAGAATAGGTTATTAGCATTAAGGAACTGGGAGAATGGCTTTTAAGCATCAACTCTGGACCAGATTCGAGTTCAACGGTATTCCCCTGTATATCCGTGGGGATAAGCCAGATTGGTTTGTGCCGAACGATCGTGGCGATCAGGTGCTCCAAGACTCCAGGCACGGTCGCGCCGCTTGCGGGGATTGGCAGGTAGACCGCTTTTTCCAGCGTCTTCCCGATAGCGCCGAGCAGCCCTACGGTGGGCGGGCCACATTATTACAGACCAACCATTTGCGGGAGCTCTGGTTTCACCTCACCAACCGGTGTAACCAGGCGTGCAGCCACTGTCTATTTTCTTCCTCCTCCCGGGAAACTGCCGAGCTCTCAGGCAGCCGCGTCCGGGACATTGCGGCTCAGGCGGCTGGCTTAGGTTGCCGGGTTTTCTCCTTGACCGGGGGGGAACCGTTCGTCCATCCCGAGATGGAAGCGATTGTGGACAGCCTCTTGGGGCATGAGGAGGCGCATGTGGTGGTTCTCACCAACGGCACCCTGCTGCGTGATCATGCCGGGGCCCTGGGGCGTTGGCCCGGGGACCGGTTTCACCTGCAAATAAGCGTTGACGGACTAAGGCCTAGACACGACGAGATGCGGGGTCAAGGTGCTTTTGATGCCCTGCTCGGCAATCTGGCCTGGCTGAGGGCGAAAAAAACCCCCTTTACCTTATCCATGTGTGTTAATGCCGAAAATGTGGCGGACATGCCGGGGGTGGTGGATCTGGCTGCGGAGGCCGGGGCCGCCAATGTCCACTTTCTGTGGTTCTTCGTGCGCGGCCGGGGGACCCTCCGGCGCTATGTTTCACCGGAGAAAATCTTTCCTTATCTGGCCGAGGCGGCCGGGCGCGCCGAGGCTGCGAACATAAGTATCGACAATTTTGAGGTCCTGCGCTCCCAGGTATTCGCCCCCAGCGGCACCATTCATGACGGGGCTAATAGCGGCTGGGAATCGTTGGCAGTGGGTCCGGATGGGAAACTCTATCCCTCCCCGGCTCTGGTGGGGGTGGAACCCCTGGGGACCGAGCTGAGAAATGACCTGGCAACGGCCTGGCGCCAAAGTCCTGTCCTCAGTGACCTGAGGGAGTCCACCGCGGCGTCATTGAAATCGCCCTGGCGTTTTCTGCTCGGCGGTGGCGACCCGGACCATAGCTATCTGCATGGCGGGGCTTTTGTGGGACAAGACCCATACGGGGAGTTATACGAGAGGATGGCGATGTGGCTCATCACCCGGGAGGCAGGCAAAGAACCGAACTCCGGGCCCCCGCGTCTGCGACTGAAGATGGGGGAAGTCCTGGAGAGCTGCGGGACCCACGGCCCGGTAGCCCTGACGCATACGAATTGTCTCCTGGCGGCGGCCATGCCGGACAGCCGGGCTGCCGTCAAGGAATTTTACCATGGCGCCGCCCAAGCAACCAAAACGGACATCCTGAACCCTGTGTGCTACCCTGAGGAAGTGATAGCCCAGATTCCTGAGGAGTTCCGGGTCCGCAGTTACGGCTGCGGCAGCCCGGTCCTGGATGCGGAACTGCGCCCCGGGCACAAGGTGCTTGATTTGGGCTGCGGTACCGGGGTGGAGTGTTTTATCGCCTCGGGGCTGGTGGGCCAGAGCGGCCAGGTCATCGGCGTGGATATGCTCGATAGCATGTTGGAACTCTCGAAGCGGGGGGCATCGGGGGTGGCGGCTAATCTGGGATACCGCAACCTCGAGTTCAAAAAAGGCTACCTGGAGGAACTTCCCGTGTCGGATAGTTCCATGGACGTAGTCATATCCAACTGCGTGATTAACCTCTCCCCCCATAAGCGGCGCACCTTCGCGGAGATATTTCGGGTCCTGCGGCCCGGTGGCAGACTGGTCATCTCCGACGTGGTCTGCGAAACTGAACCCGACGCCGCCATTCGCAATGATGAGGTGCTGCGCGGGGAGTGCATCTCCGGGGCTTTTACCCAGAGCGACCTGTTCAGGATATTGGAAGAATCCGGATTCGTGGCGGCCCGGGTCTTGAAACGGTTTCCCTACCGGGTCGTGCAGGGGCATCCGTTTTTTTCCCTGACGTATGAGGCGAAAAAACCCCTGGCCGCGCATAAGGTTGCAGTCATGTACCAGGGGCCTTTCGCCGCCCTGGTAACCCACAAAGGAGAAGTGCTGCCGGTGGGGGAAACGGTGCAGGTGGACCTCGACGAGCTTCTTATGGACAGAAGCGACCTGCTGGTTTTCGACGAGGGCGGCAACGTTATCAATAGGGAGATGACGCCTCCGGCTTGCTGCACCCCGGCAGCCTCCGATTGCGGCTCGGAAGGCTTGAGACCCCGGGTTCCGGAGCCGCCCAGGTGCTGCTCCATGGCAGCGCCAGGTGATCTGGAGGTTCCCGCGGCCTTGCCGTCTTCCTGCTGTAGTACGCTGGGTCTGCAGGAAGAGGGCCTTCCCCTGGATAACCTCCGGGGCGAGGGCGGCGATAAGGGAGAAAGTTCGGAGTAGATGGCGAGCCTGCCTTGCCGGTGGGGTTTTACCGGCAGATTTCCTCCTTATAAGAAGTTCTCGTGGTTTTCGCTTGGTTGGTGAAACACCTCCAACCCGGGTGCGACGAGATTCAAGTCTTTTTATTGACCCGGTTGAGGGCGGCCAGGGCCAGGCTCGCCTGGAACTTGGCCTCCTGGGCTGCCTTGGGGTCCGTCGCGGCCTTACGGAAAAAATCCAGGGCTTCGCGGTACTGGCCCTCTTTGGTGGCCGCGACGCCCAGCAAAAAGGCGGTCTGGCCCGGCTCAAAGCCCGAGGCCAGCGGGTTCTGCAAGAGGGGCCGGGCCTCCTGGGGCCGGTCCACGGCCAGGTACGTCCCGGCCAGCATCAATGGGGCCGGACGAAAATCCCGCCGTCATCCCTCACCCCCTGGTCAAAAGTTCTTATCCCCCAAAGATTTTTTAGAGGCACGCAATAGCACAATAGTGTAGAATATAAGGAGATTTCTGGAATTAATCAGGGAAGTCAATGATGATATCGTTGGTGCCTGGTTATTCCAGCGGCCTCAAGCAGTCAAATGCTTGAGATCAAGCGGTTGGGCCGCGGCCCGGAGGTTCTCCGGTTGAGGAGAGCCCCGGAGTTTCAGAGAGTTCGTGGGGTGAGATGATGGCAGCGGAACTGGAAGAAAAGTCCCGGGTCAAGGCCAAATTTTTCCGGGACCTATCCACGGTACAGGACAGCCTGAAGGAGTTGGCAAGCCTGGCGGCTAACGCCATGGAGCAAAGCTTCAAAGCCGTGTTGACGCGGGACGCTGGCCTGGCCCGCCAGGTGATCGCCGGGGACGGGGCCCTCAATAGCCTGGAGGAGGCCATTGACCGGGAATGCGTGCGCCTGATCGCCTTGTTCCAACCGGTGGCCGGGGATTTACGCCAACTCATGGCCGTTGACCATATTATTACCGAGTTGGAGCGGATCGGCGATTCCGCCACCAACATCGCCGAAGAGGTGTTCACCCTGGGGCACCTGCCGCCTCGGCCCATTCATCCCCGATTGGAGTCCATGGCCCAAACCGTCCAGGAGATGGTGCGCCAGAGCCTGGAGGCTTTTTTTCGGAGCAATGCCCACCTGGCCCGGCAGGTTTGCCTGGCGGACTCCGACGTGGATGGCCTGGACCAGATCATCATCGAGGACCTGCTCCGGGAGATGACCGGGGCCCCGGAGGCCATCGTTCCCGGGCAGAGCCAGATCAACATCGTGCGCAACCTGGAGCGGGTGGGGGATCACGCCACCAACATCGCCGAGCAGGTGGTGTATATGGTGGAAGGGGAGAGCGTCCGCCACCGTTGCCAGGGATAGGCGGCTCGGCAGGTGACCGGCGGGCCGGAGCCTGATACATTCCCCCTCATGCAAAAGCCACTCCTATCTCTTGACAAATCCCGGTATTATTATTAACTTGAAAGATTGAAAATGAAACAGAATCGCGTCATGGAATTCCTGGGGGAGCGGGATACCTGGGTCCTGAAAACCGTTGTTGCCCAGTACATTGTTACCGGGGAACCGGTGGGGTCGCGGACCGTCGCCAAGACCTCGGGCCTGAACCTCTCGGCCGCTACCATCCGCAACCTCATGCTGGACCTGGAGGAACGGGGCTACTTGAGCCAGCCCCATACCTCCGCCGGACGGATCCCTACGCCTCGGGGCTTGCGGTATTACGTGGACCGGATCCTGCCCGTCCAGGCCTTGGGACGGTCCATGCAGCAGCAGATCCAGGAGGCCTTCTCGCCGCCGGCCCATGAGCCCCAAGAGTTATTTCGCCAGGCCTCCCGGGTGCTTTCCCTGGTGAGCGGACATCCTGCCCTGGTGCTGGGCCCCCGCCCCGAGGGCATGCGCCTCAAGCACATCCAATTCATCAACCTGAGCGGTGACGGGGTGCTGACGGTCCTGGTGTCCCATGATAATCAGGTCCAGAACCGCTTTGTGCGCACCAAGAGCCGTTTTCCCCAGGAGGTGTTGGACCGCTTCAGCAAATATCTCAATGAGCTCTGTCAGAACCTGACCCTCAGGGAGTCCCGGCAGCGGATCCTGGTGAAGATGGAGGAAGAAAAGAGCCTGTTCGACAAGATGCTCTCCCAGGCCCTGAGCCTCAGCCGGCAGGCTCTGCAAAATGACGAGGCCGAAGAACTCTACATCGAGGGCACCAGCCATATTCTGGATTACCCGGAATTTACCGGCGATGTGGATAAAATCCGGAGCATCTTCAGGGCCTTTGAAGAAAAGCACCATCTGGTCACCTTGCTGGATCAAACCATGGCGGCCCAGGGAGTCCAGATTATTATCAGTCCGGATGAGCAGTTCCCGGAGATGCAGTTGTCCCTGGTGGCCACCTCCTACGGTTCCCAGCACAAGCCTTTGGGCAGCCTGGGGGTCATCGGCCCCATGCGGATGGACTACGCCCGTCTGGTCCCCATTGTGCGGTACACGGCCTCTCTGGTGACGGGTTTGCTTACCCGGCGCCAGACGTGATTTCCCGCCCCGGGCCCCGGCCCGAGGGGTTTTTGGTTTTTATAACTGTTTTAGGTGGTTGGCAGCATGACAAGGAGAAGAGGCTTTATGTCCTTATCCAAATCCGATAAGGGATCGCATGATTCTAAGTCCCGAGAGGAGAAGACCGCACCCGAGGTTCTCCAGAAGTCTCCGGAAAGTCCGGGAGATGCGGCGGAGTTGCGTCAGAAGCTGGAGGAGAAGACCAAGGAAGCCGAAGAAAACTATGTCCGCCTGCTCCGGCTGGCCGCGGATATGGAAAATCTGAAAAAGCGCCAGGAGCGCGAACGCGCGGAGTTGCTCCAGTTTGCCAATGAGAACCTCATCAAAGAGCTGTTGCCCGTGGTGGACAACCTGGAGCGGGCGTTGGAACACGGCCGGCAGCTCTCGGCGCCGGAGGCCTTGCTGGAAGGGATCGATCTGGTTTACCAGGGTTTTCTCAAGGCCCTGGACCGGTTCGGCGTCACTCCCTTTGACAGCGTGGGCCAGCACTTCGACCCGGCGATGCATAACGCCGTGATGCAGGAAGAGGCCCCAGGGGTCCCGGACTGCCGCATCACCAAAGAAGTACAGAAGGGCTATCTCATGAACCAGCGCCTGCTCCGGCCGGCCATGGTCGTGGTGGCCCGCAATACCCAAGACCCAAATAAATCATGTCAATACGATTCGATCGTTCAGGAGGAGAAATAAATGTCCAAAGTTATCGGCATCGATTTAGGCACCACCAATTCCTGCGTAGCCATCATGGAAGGTGGTGAGCCTAAGGTCATCCCGAATGTGGAGGGGACCCGTACCACCCCTTCCGTGGTGGCCTTTACCGAAAGCGGCGAACGGTTGGTGGGGCAGATCGCCAAGCGCCAGGCCATCACCAACCCTTTAAATACCGTGTTTTCCGTGAAACGCCTCATCGGCCGGAAATTCAGCGACCCGGAAGTCCAGCGGGACCTGAAGATCCTGCCCTACAAGATCGTCCAGGCCGAGAACGGCGACGCCCACATCGACATCCGGGGCAAGGTCTATTCCCCCGCCGAGATCTCGTCCATGATCCTCAACAAGATGAAGCAGACCGCGGAAGAGTATCTGGGTGAAAAGGTGACCGAGGCCGTGATTACCGTGCCGGCCTACTTCAGCGACGCCCAGCGCCAGGCCACCAAGGACGCCGGGAAGATCGCCGGGCTTGAAGTGCTGCGCATTGTCAACGAGCCCACCGCCGCGTCCATGGCCTACGGCCTGGATAAAAAGAAGGACGAACGCATCGCGGTATTCGACCTGGGGGGCGGCACCTTCGACATCTCCATTTTGGAGATCGGCGAAGGCGTCTTCGAGGTCAAATCCACCAATGGCGACACCCATCTGGGCGGCGACGACTTCGACCAGCGGGTCATCGACTTCCTGGCCGATGAGTTCATGCGGGAACAGGGCATCAACCTGCGCAATGACAAGATGGCCCTGCAGCGCCTGAAAGAGGCGGCGGAAAAGGCCAAGATGGAGCTCTCCACCTCCATGGAGACCGAAGTCAACCTGCCGTTCATCACCGCCGACGCCTCCGGTCCCAAGCACCTGCTCATCAAGCTCAGCCGGGCCAAGCTCGAGGGCCTGGTGGCGGAGTTGGTCAACAAGATCACGGGACCCTGTGAGCAAGCGTTGAAAGATGCCAAGGCCACGTCCAAGGATATCGACGAAGTCATCCTGGTGGGGGGCATGACCCGTATGCCCAAGGTCCAGGAGAAGGTCAAGGAAATCTTCGGCAAGGAGCCCCATAAGGGCGTGAACCCCGATGAAGTGGTGGCAGTGGGCGCCGCGATCCAGGCCGGGGTCCTCAAAGGGGATGTGAAGGACGTCCTCCTGCTGGACGTAACCCCCCTGTCCCTGGGGATCGAGACCCTGGGTGGCGTCTTTACCCGGATCATCGATCGCAACACCACCATCCCCACCCGGAAGAACCAGGTCTTCTCTACCGCGGCGGACAACCAGACCGCGGTGACCATCCACGTGCTCCAGGGCGAACGGGATATGGCCGGGGATAACAAAACGCTGGGACGGTTCGAACTGTTCGGCATTCCGCCGGCGCCCCGGGGTATTCCCCAGGTCGATGTCACCTTCGACATCGACGCCAACGGCATCGTCCAGGTGTCCGCCAAGGATATGGGCACCGGCAAGGAGCAGTCCATCCGCATCACCGCCTCCAGCGGCCTGTCTGATGATGAGATCAAGAACCTCATCAAGGATGCCGAACTCCATGCCGCGGAAGACCATAAGAAGCGGGAGCTCATCGAGGCCCGCAACCAGGCCGACACCTTGATCTACACCACCCAGAAGACCGTGACCGACCTGGGGGACAAGGTGGACGAAGCCACCAAGACCGATATCGACAGCCGCATCGCCGCCCTCAAGACCGCGGCGGAAGGGACCGACCCCGAAGACATCAAACAGAAAAGCGAGGAGCTGATGAAGGCTTCTCACAAGCTGGCGGAGCAGATGTACGCCAAGACCGGCGCGGCCGGCCCGGGTGAAGGCCCGGGGGCCGGCCCGGGCGCTGACGCCGGGGCGGGCCATGGCCACGAAGAGAAGGCCAAAAAGCCCGAAGAAGAAGTGGTGGAGGCTGAATTTGAGGAAGTAAAGTAGGACCGAACCAGCACATGTCACCTGGGGGAGGGGGCCGCCAGCCGGTCCCCTCTCCCAGTTCTCACTCATAGGCGTTTTTAGGGGTGCACCTGGATGTGTGCCCGCCTGGCGGGGAGGGGGGAGTCCCTGACCATAACTTTGGGAAATTTTTTCCCGGCTCTGCCTGCATATTAATCTCTGCAACCAGTTCCTGCGAAGGCCTCCGTTATGGTGCGAAAGCTTGCTGTCCTGTTCCTGCTCCTGGCGCTGCTGCCGTCCTGCGCCGCCATGCCGCCCTCTTTTCCTTCCCAGGCTCCGGCCCCGAGCGTCCGGGAGACCGAGACCGCCCTCTTTCAAGCCGCGGAAGCCAGCTACCACCGACAGGCCTATCGTCAGGCTTATCAGCAATATGCCAATTATCTGGAGCGCTATCCCCAGGGGTCCCGGGCCATGGACGCCCGGGTCCGGGCCGCCGAGATTTCGGGTCTCCTGGGGGACTGGCAGGGGTCCCTGAGGCGCTACCAGGGTATTTTATCCCGCCAGCCCCAACCGGAGGTGGCCCTCAAGGCCCGTTACGGCATCGGCCGGGCCTACTTTAAGCTGGGGGAGTACCAGCAGGCGACCCAGGTGTTGGACAGCCTGACGGCGGCCCCCGAACTCCCCCGGTCTCTGTGGTTCTCCACCCAGGCCCTGATGGTGGAGATCGCCTTGAAGCAGGGCCAGGTGCCCCAGGCTTTTGCCCGCCTCCGCCTGGCGGCCCAGGATTTGGCCTCCGGGGACCCGGAATGGTTTGAGGACCTGAAGACCCGCCTGCTGCAGCAGGCCACGGTTTCGGAACTGGATCAGCTGGCGGCCCTTTACCGGGATAATCCCCTGAGCGCGGCGCTGCTCCTGCGCCTGGCCCGCCTGGCCCAGGACTCCGGCCAATCGGAGGAGGCCCGCAAATGGGTGGCCACCCTCAAAGACCGTTTCCCCAACAGTCCTGAGGCCGCTAAGGCCGAGCGACTCCTGACCGGGGGCAAAGTGGTGGTGGGTTGCCTCCTGCCCTTGAGCGGCCAGTTGAGCAACATCGGCTTCCGGGTGCAGCGCGGCATGGAGCTGGCGGCCAAACGGGCCGCGGTGAAGCTGGTCTTCCGGGACACCGGCACGGACCCGGAGACCGCCGCCGATATCACCCGGGAACTGGCCCAGGATGAGAACGTGCTGGCCATCCTGGGACCCCTGTCGTCGGCCGAGGCCCAGAGTGCGGCAAACGCGGCCCAGGCCGCGGGGGTGCCCCTCATCGCTTTGTCCCAGAAGGATGGTCTCACCCAGATCGGCAACTGGATATTTCAAGCCTTCCTGACGCCCCGCCAGCAGGTGCGGGCCGTGGTGCGCCAGGCCCTGAGCATGGGGATCAAGCGCTTCGCCATTCTCTACCCCGATTCCTCCTACGGGCGCGCCTTTTCCCAGAATTTCCAGGAGGAGGTGGCGGCCGGTGGGGGTGAACTGGCCACCCAGGCCTTCTACAGCCCCGGCTCCCAGGAGTTCGGGCCGACCCTGGCCACCCTGGCTGACAGCCTCAAGCCCCAGGCGGAAGGCGAGCCCGCAGCCACCGCCCTGTTCATTCCCGACGACGTCGCCACCGTGGCCGCCATTGCCGGGGGACTTGCCGGGACCCCTCTCAAGGGCGTCCAACTGCTGGGCACCAACCTCCTGAACAACGCCAAAGCCCCTGCGGCTCAGCTGGACGGCCTTGCAAGGGGTCATTTTTCCTGACGCCTTTTACGCCGGGGACCCCAACCCCGAAGTGCAGAAATTTATCGCCGCCTACCGGCAGCAGTACGGCGAAGTACCGGACTACCTTGCGGCCCAGGGTTATACGGTGTTCCGGGTGATGGCGCGGGTGGCGGAGTCCCCCCAGGCTCTGAGCCGGACGGAATTGCCCCAGCAGTTGCTGTCACTCAAAGGCGTTCCCGGCCTTCCCTGGTTCCGGAGGTTCAACGACCAGCGGGAGGAGGAGACCTCGCTGTATCTCCTCACCATCACGGGCGGTACCGTCCAGATGGTGCCGCTGCCCTCCGGGAGCGAGCCCCGGCAATGATTACCCGGGTTAAGGGATTCCTGGTGGGCCATGCCCATGATTTCGAGAATCTCACGGGCTGCACCGTAATCCTCTGCCCGCCCCACACCGTGGGGAGCGCCGATGTCCGGGGGTCCGCCGCCGGGACTCGCCAGATGGACGCCCTGGTGGGGCTGCATATTGTGGATGAAATTCACGGCGTCTGCATCGCCGGCGGCAGCGCCTTTGGGCTGGACGCCGGCGGGGGCGCCCTGGAATACCTGGAAGAGCGGGGCCTGGGCTTCGATGTGACGGTTACCCGGGTGCCCATCGTGCCCACCGCGGTGATTTATGACCTGTCGGTGGGCAACTGCCGGCGGCGTCCGGACAAGGCCATGGGCTATGCCGCCTGCCAGGCCGCCACTGACGTGCCCCAGGGGGACGGCAGCGTCGGCGCCGGGGTGGGCGCCACCGTGGGCAAACTGTTGGGGGTGCAGCAGGCCACCAAAGGCGGTCTGGGTACCAGTTTTCTTGAAGGTCCCCAGGGCCTGCACGTGGGAGCCCTGGCGGTGGTCAACGCCTTCGGCGACGTGGTGGACCCGGGGACCGGGACTATCCTGGCCGGGGCCCGCCGGGACCGGGACAGCCATGAGTTCGTCGACACGGTAGCGATGCTGCGCCAGGGTTTTGTGCGGGAGCGGTTCGGCGAGCCCAACACGACTATCGCGGTGGTGGCCACCAACGCCAGGCTCACCCGGGAACAGGCCCAGAAGGTCGCCCAGATGGGCCACAATGCCCTGGCCCGCTGCATCCGCCCGGTCCATACCCTGTTTGACGGGGACACGGTTTTCGTCCTGGCCCACCCCGAGGTGAGCGCCGACCTGCACCTGGTGGGGGTGCTGGCGGAAGCCGCCCTGGAGCAGGCCATCCTGGGGGCCGTGAAGGCAGCCCGGGGCCTGGGAGTCTTGCCCGCCTATCAGGATATCTATCCGGGCGGGGAAGAGGCAGCCGGTAGGCCCGCTCCGGTACTATCTGAGAAATTCCGCCTCAATTGAGTCAGCCATGCCCTGGGCGGGAGCGCCCGCCCCTTAAAGAAACGTTGCAAACTCCCGCCTGTTGTTGCCTGGCGGGGCTCCCTGATCCACAAGTTCAGGGAGATGACTAAATTTTGGGAATCCCTATGACCTCAAAAATTGCGGTGGATCTCATCGTCTTCGATCTGGACGGTACCCTGGCCGACACCCTGCCGGATTTGACCGCGGCCGCCAACTTTGCCTGCCACCGCCTGGGGCTGCCGGAACGCGTCCCATCAACAATTCGCCGGATGATCGGTGGGGGCGAACGCAAATTGATCGAACGGCTGGTGGGTCCGGAACATCAGGACAAAGTGGAAGAGTGTCTGCAGCTTTATCTGGATTACTATACCCGCCACAACGGGGAATTGAGCCTCGTCTACCCCGGCGTAATGGGGACCCTCGAGCGCCTGCAGGGGAAACGGCTGGCGGTCTTGTCCAACAAACTCTGGCGCCTGACCCAACAGGCCCTGGACGCGATGGGCCTGGCCCGGTTTTTTGTGGCCGTCCGGGGGGGCGGCGCCAATCTTCCCCTGAAGCCCGCCCCCGACCAGCTTCTGGCCCTGACCGCCGACATGGGGGTAGGACCGGCCCGCACCCTGATGGTGGGGGATAAGACCGCGGATATCCAGGCGGGACGTGGAGCAGGGGCTTTTACCGCAGCTGTCACCTATGGCTACGGGGACCTGGACTCCCTGACCGCGGCGGCCCCGGATTTTTTACTGGAGCGGTTTTCCCAATTGCCCACCCTCCTGGCCGGGTGACTCCTGAGGGGCGGTCAGCGGCGCCAAAGGCTCAGGCAGGAAAAACCCTGGATTCTTGCGGGCCGGGCCGGGGAAAAATCCTCCGGGCCCCGGGGGCCGGAATCCGCAATTTTGTTTGACAGAACCGGCATTGCTGCATATATTTTCCGTAAGTCATGGCGGTGTAGCTCAGGTGGTTAGAGCATGCGGCTCATATCCGCAGTGTCCGGGGTTCGACTCCCTGCACCGCCACCACTAATTTTATTTTAAGTCCTTTCTTAAGGAGATGGGGCAACATGAAAAAACTCGTTACCTTGGCCAGTGTTGGCGTTTTCCTGCTGAGCCTCCAGGGAGCTTCTCTGGCACAGGAGAAGGCCCCGGCCACTCCAAATGGTCCGGCCACTCCGGCTGGTCCGCCAACTGCGGCGCCTTCCGTCACCGGTCCGGTTGAAATGCCGGCAAACCCTGAAGTCACCGGCGTCACAAAGACCAAGAAGGCCAAGAAGAAGACGGCCAAGAAAAAGACTAAGACCACCAAGAAGAAGACCAAGAAGGCTCAGAAACCCAAAGTTGTTGAGGAATAAAAATTCAGTTGCACGTGCCCCGGTTCGGAATTTAATACACTGGGTATCGAATTCCGGGCCGGGACTCATAGTGCAGCAACCAGGGGAGGGTTCCTAAAATCGCCATGAAAAAATTTATAACCCTGGCCAGCGCCGGGTTATTGCTTTTCAGCCTCCAGGCAGCCAATGCTCAGAAGGAGGTTGAGCCGCCGGCAGTGCCGCCCATGCTGGAGGGACAGAAGCCGCTGGCCCAGCCGGAAACCCGGGAACCGGCCGCCCCCAAGCAAACCGAGGCGGGAAAGGTGAAACCCAAGGCCAAAACTAAGGCCAAAACCAAGGCCCAGGCCGGCAAGAGAGCCCAGAAAAAAGCCGCGGCCAAAAAAGCGGTCTCCAAGAAACCCTCAAAAGTCGCCAAGAAAAAAAGCCAGAAAAATCAAAAGAAAAAGACCCCGGAAGCGGTTCCCAAGCAGCAGGTTGCCCCTGAAGAAAGTTAAGGATTGCAAGGCTCATATTTTCCTCATTCAAGGAGGGTAAGCCTATGAAATTTAAGGGTGTAGCAGGTGTCTCCCTGTTGGTGATGCTTATCGCCCTGGCCACGGCGGCCCTGGCCGCTGAGAAAGGCTTTTTGTGGGATGGCACCCAGTGGAAAGACATGACCAAGGACATCAAGGTGGCCTATGTCAAAGGGATCGGCAATATGGCGGATTTCGAAACCGCTGCCGCGGGCTCCGCTCCGGCCCCATGTATATCCAAGGGTTTTGTCGATGAGCTCAAGACCAAAACCATTGCGCAAGTGATAGCTGAGGTGGATAAATATTATCAAGAGAATCCCGCCAAGATGAATCTGCCGGTGATCGCCGTGATTATGCAGCGGTGCACCAAGCTTTGCGCGGTTCCCCCGGCGGGGAAAAAATGATGAGAATCTCGGTTATCCTGTTAGTGGCGGGGATCATGGTCGGGGCCCTGGTTGCGACCTCCCCGGCAGTGGACACCAACCAGGCTTTTTTGTGGAACGGGGTCCATTGGCAGCAGGTGACCATGGAAGGCAAAGCCGGATACATCTTCGGCATCGGCAACCTGGCCGACTACGAGGTCGCAGCATCCAAGGGCAAAAAATTAGCCTGTGTCTCCCGGGTCTTCGTGGATGAGATGAAGACCAAAACCGTCATGCAGATCATCCAGGAAGTGGACAAGTACTACCAGGACAGTCCCGGAAATTTGGGCACCCCAGTGATAGAGGTGGTCCTGAGGCAGTTGACCAAGGCCCCCCCGGCGCAGGTTCCGGCAGGGGAAACGAAAAAATGAAACGGGCGGTTCTCGTGGTCTTGGTGGGCGGCTGTTCTGGCATGTCCACCACGCAACCGCGGACGTTGAGCGGCGGCGCCATGGCCGCAGCGGCGCCCTCATCGGCTGGGCGCAGGTGCCCGGCCTGCGGCGCTGCCATCGGCGGGGGAGCCGGCCTGCTGGGCGGATATGCTTACGGCCAGTATGAGAAATCGCCAGGCCGGTATTGAGGGCATCTTCCTCATTATCCGGGCAACGTCGTGGTGAACCGGTTTCCACCTCGACCTTCACTTTCCCCTCCCCAACGTGTGCGGGTCCCTTCTTTTCATGACCCCGGGTCCGGGACCCCTCTAACCACAGGCCGCTGCTGGTAAAACCGGTAGTGACTCAGGCTTGAGCACAGTAACAACTCAGGAGAGGATGCAATGAAAAAGGTGGTTATCCTGTTGGTGGTTGCAACCCTGGTTTTCGGAGGTTGCTCCAGCATGTCCACTACCCAACAACGGGTGTTGAGCGGCGGCGCCATCGGCGCCAGCAGCGGCGCTCTCATCGGCTGGGCCGCGGGTTCGCCGGCAGCCGGTGCCGCCATTGGGGGCGGTGCGGGTATGTTGGGCGGGTTTCTCTACGATCAATATGAGAAGTATCAAGGCCGACCCTAACCCAGCCGGACCCCGGTTGGTATGGCCCCATGACCGCCGCCGGCCTGGCCAGGGTTGCCGGGGTCTTGAGGCCGGAGGCCAGTCGAGGTGGAAAACCCATCCAGGAAGGAAGGTCACATGAAAAATGGATTAATACTGCTCCTGCTGACGGCCATATTTTTGCCAGCCTGCGCCGACACGAACGGCAACTCCCGTTCCCGCAGCCGTGATGCGATGATCGACCGGGCTAACCTCTGTGCGACTTGCGGAGGCAGCGTCTCGGATAACTATTTTGGCGCCAGCGCCTTTAAGGCCGTCGGTCCCGGGAACTATTAAGCCGCTGGCGGGCTCCGGTCCCTCCCCCGGCCCCCTGATGCCCAATTCCCCTCCTTCCCTGCCACTCAAATTTACGAGGAGCCGGCAGCCTCGGGGGGAGGATGGGCTGCGCGGACTTAACACCGGGGCCACCTCCGCGAGTGGCATGATGGTCTGAGACCGCCGGGTCCAGGGCCCGGCCCCCCAAGCCGAACCGCAAGGGGGGCGTTAAGGTATCAGCCGCCACCCCTGGCAGTTGTCGGCAATTCCGGCCAGGTTACTTTCTTTCCTCAGGCTTTCCCCCCGGACGGTTCAGGTATTTGGCCCGATTAATTCAGTCGCTTCCTCCCGACATCCACGCATTCTCCTGATTTATTTCTCAATAAGAGTGTCATAATAAGGTAAACAGAAGAAAGAAGAAAGTGGCGGGAGCGTCGACATCGCAGCCCTGCCGGCACTCAGCGCCGGTAGTGGTGAATGGAGGGCAGGCTTAATTCAGTCTCCCCATTTCCCCGAATACGTACCCATATAATTGTTGACAGAAAACCAGAGTGATTTATCCTAAATGTCAGGAGATCCAAAATGAATCTGAAAGAGTACCAGAGGCTTCCCGTTAGTCGTTTCGAACCGACTGCAGGTGTAAGCAGCCTTGGAGGTATTTTGCTTTCAACTATAATAATGGGATTTGCATTAATAGTAATATCAATCTTTGCATCATGTGCACGGTTGAATAATAATTGCCTTAGATAGAAATTGCAATCTATGAATTTTATTAATAAAATAAGAATATATCACTATTCGATAGTGATTGCTTTATGTATAGGTGTTTCAGTATTATCTGCTGGCGCTGGTGATATATTCAAGGAGTATGAAAAGGTAATTTGGATTGACCAGCCGAGACAAGTTGGGATAGCCTACCAGGAAGGGAAAAAGTTGTTTGAGTTTCCTATTGTGAGCGGTGATGACGAAACCACAACCAACCCAGGAATTTATAGTGTTAAATTGAAGGATGAAAATTACTATTCTATTACGTACGACACGCCAATGCCCTACTCGATATTTTTCGATCTCAAGGGAAAAAAGGCTATTCATGAAGGCGAAGTGCCTCCCCCGGAAAGAAAAAAAGAATTAGCCACTCACGGCTGCATCCATGTGGAACCGCCCTACATTGAGAAGCTGTTTGATTGGGCGGATGAAGGAGACACCGTTGTGGTGATCAGCGGCTGGAGAACGGGCGGTTAAATCACCCGCCATTAATCCAGGCGCGGGAGAGGACCATAGCGCCCGCCGCGGACTTAGCGCTGAAACTTCTTTCTCCGTTACCCCAAGTCAAATTCACGGATAATTAAGCTTCCGAACCAGCCCGGCTAAGACTCCCGGCCCTTGAGAGCTCCGGTTCTTTTCAGGTACACCATCAAGACGGCAATGGCCGCAGGGGTGACCCCGGAGATGCGGGCTGCCTGTCCCAGGGACCGGGGCCGCACCTGCTGCAATTTTTCCCGGATTTCCCCCGAGAGCCCCGGCACTCCGTCATAGTCAAAGTCCGGCGGGATGGGTTTGCCTTCCCCCTGGGCGAATTTTCTGGCCGTCTCTTCCTGGCGCTTGATGTAGCCGTCATACTTGTGCTGGATTTCCAACTGCTCCACCACGGCCGGCGGCACCGGCGGTGCTTCGCCGGACAGGCGGTACAGGGTGGGCAGATCCAGTTCGGGGCGCTTCACCAGGCTCAGGAAGGGGGTGGGGACTTTTATGGGCGCGGTCCCCCGGGCCTCCAGTTCCCGGTTGACCAAAGGCGTGGGAAAGAGGCGGCGGCCCGCCAGGCGAGTTTCTTCCTCGGCCATCAACCGCTGCTTTTCCCGGAAGCGCTCCATGGCCTCCTGGTCCACCAGCCCCAAATCGTAGCCCCAGGCCAGGAGGCGGGCATCGGCGTTGTCTTCCCGGAGGAGGAGGCGGTATTCCGCCCGGGAGGTGAACAGGCGGTAGGGCTCCCGGGTGCCCTTGGTCACCAGGTCGTCCACCAGCACCGCCATGTAGGCCTGGGAGCGGGAGGGCAGAAAGGCGGGCCGGCCCAGGATTTGGCAGGCGGCGTTGATGCCGGCCCATAGTCCCTGGCCGGCGGCCTCTTCGTACCCCGAGGTGCCGTTGATCTGCCCGGCCAAAAACAGCCCCCTGATGCGCTTGGTCTCCAGGGTGGCCTTAAGCTCCAGGGGGTCCACGTAGTCATACTCGATGGCGTAGGCCGGGCGCATCACTTCCACCGCCGAAAGGCCCGGGACGCTCCGGAACAGGGCCAGTTGGACCTCCGCCGGCAGGCAGTTCCCCAAGCCCTTGGCATAGATCTCGCTGGTGTCCCGCCCCTCCGGCTCCAGGGTTACCTGGTGGCTGATCTTTTCCGGAAACCGCATCACCTTATCTTCCAGGGATGGACAGTACCGGGCGCTCACCCCCTTGATCACCCCGCTGTACAAGGGCGAAAGGTGGATGTGGTCCCGGATGAGTTTATGGGTGGCGCCGGTGGTGTGGGTGACGAAGCAGCTCATCTGCTCCTGAGGGGAGCGACTCCGTGCGCCAGGAAAAGGGCCGGGGCCGGGGATCGCCGCTCAGCACCTCCATACCGGCGAAATCGATGGACCCCGCCGCCAGACGGGGCGGCGTGCCGGTCTTCAGGCGTCCCGTCTTGAAGCCCAGGTTCTTCAGACAGGCGGCCAGGGCGGTGGAGGCGAACTCCCCGGCCCGGCCGGCGGGGATGCGGCATTCCCCGATGTGGATGAGCCCGTTTAAAAAGGTGCCGGTGGTGATGAGTACCGCCCGGGCCCGGTAGGTCGGCCCCAGGGTTTCCACCACTCCCACCACCCGGCCGTCCTCAACCAGGAGGCGGTCCACCATGGCCTCCCTGAGATCGATGCCGCCGGCTTTTTCCAGCAGCGATTTCATGGCCAGGCGGTAGGCCTGCTTGTCGCACTGGACGCGGGTGCCCCGGACCGCCGGCCCTTTGGAGAGGTTAAGGGTGCGGAACTGGATGCCGGTTAAATCGGCCAGGCGTCCCATCACGCCCCCCAGGGCGTCGATTTCCTTCACCAGGTGGCCCTTGGCCAGCCCTCCTACTGCCGGGTTGCAGGCCATCTGGGCCATGGTGTCCAGGTTGAGGTTGAAGAGCAGCACCTTGAGGCCCATCCGGGCCGCCGCCAGCGCGCCTTCACACCCGGCGTGACCGGCGCCGACCACGATCAGATCATATGTTTGAGCATAACTAGGCATGGGGGTGGTTCACCGCGCCGGCGGAAAATGGCGGACCGCCGCCTGAACCTGAGCTTTGGCTGAAAGCTATTTTCATAGAAAAGGTCATGGGGGGAAACTTCAGGCTTGAATTAATGACGCAAGATGATTTATGCTAAATCTTCAAGCCCTATTCAGAGCCCAGGAGGAAGATATGGTTATTCCCGTGCAAGGCACCGACCCCAATAATGCAAAGCATCGCACCTATAAGACCCTGGAACCGGCAGGGGAGATCGCGGTGGTACAACGTCCCGAGGGAACGGTGAAGATTCTGTTCTATACCTGCAGCGGCGCCGATAGCACCTGTCATACCGAGGTGCTTCTGGAGCGCGAAGCAGCCTTCAACTTTGCCATGGAAATTCTCCAGCAAGCCTACCGGACCGTAGGCGAAGAATAAGCTAACCTCAACGCTTCGGGGCCGGGGGCGTCAGCTCACCGGTCCCACTCCACCTCCCGCACCAAGTCGATAAATTCCTGGGACTCGCCGTAGGATTTCATGGCCTGCTGGTAATCGATCCAGGACTGCCAGAGGGCCACCCACTCCTCATTGTGCCAGTAAAAGGGGCTCTCCTCCCCTTTCTTAATCAGGAGGAAGTCCTCGTACTCCTCCTGGCAGAAGGGGCAGAAGCGGTGGGGGCCTTTTTGCCGCTTGTACATTTCGTGGGTCTCGAACTGGACCCCGCACTTGCCGCAACGGGCCAGGCAGCGGGTGCACTGCACCACCTTGCGCACCGCCTCCATCTTCTTGGCCCGGTCCACCTTGGCCTTTTTCTTCTGCTCCAGCTTGATCCGGTCTTCGATATCGATGACTTTTGACATGGTTGATCTCTCGGGGTGACCGCCTCCGGCCCCGGGGGCCGGGCCTGCCTGGCATTGCCGGTTTCTTCTTTTAAAGAATATCAGGCGGGGAGAGCCGGGTCAAGAGAGGGCCAGAGGCCCTAGTCCTTTTCGGGGTCTCCGCCGTTGCGGTCCGGGTCCAGGTTGAACAGGCGCCGCACCAGGTCCAGTTCCTGGTGGGGGTTCCGGGGGCGGCGGTTGCGCTTCAGGAAGATGATGGGGTCGTGCAGGAGTTTTTGGGTGACGGAGGCGGTCAAGACCTCCAGGGCCTGGCGCTGCACCGGGGTCAGGGGGCCCAGCTGGTTCAGGGTTTTTTTCAGCTCCGCCCGGCAGATGGCCTCCGCCTTGTCCTTCAAGGCGATGATGGTGGGATAGACCTCCAACGTTTCCAGCCAGTGGAGGAATTTCAGGGTTTCGGCGGCCACCAGGCGCTCGGCTTTGACGGCTTCGTGCCGGCGATGCTGCCAGCCCTGCTCCACCACTTCATTCAGATCATCGATGTTGTAGAGGTAGACGTTGTCCAGGTCGTTGATGCCGGGGTCCAGGTCCCGGGGCACCGCGATGTCGATGAGGAACAGGGGCCGCTGCTTGCGCCGCCGCATCACCCCCTTGACCTGGTCCCGGGTGATGAGGAGGTTGCCGGCGCCGGTGGAGCTGATCAGGATGTCGGCGGTGAGAAGCTGCTCCGGCAATTCTTCCAGGGAGACCGCCTCGCCGCGGAACCGCCGGGCCAGCGCCACCCCCCGCTCCAGGGTGCGGTTGGCCACGGTGATTGTGCCGGCGCCCTGGCCCTTAAGATGCTCCAGGGCCAGTTCCGCCATCTCGCCGGCCCCCAGGAGCAGGACGTTCTTGCCGGCCAGGTCCCCGAAGATTTTCTTGGCCATGGCGATGGCGGCATAGCTGACGCTCACGGCGTGGTCGGCGATGCCGGTCTCGCCCCGCACCCGTTTGGCCACGGAGAAGGCCTTGTGGACCAGGCGGTTGAGGATGGGCCCGGTGGCCTGGTGGTCCGTGGCCTCCCGGTAAGCCTGCTTCACCTGCCCCAGGATCTGGGGTTCCCCCACCACCATGGAATCCAGGCTGGCCGCCACCCGGAAGAAGTGCTGCACCGCTTCCCGGTCCCGGTGGACATAAAAGGACTCGTCCAGGTCGTCCGGGGCGATCTCCGGGTGGTGGGCAAAAAACTCCCGGACCCGGGCCGCCGCTTCATCCGGCGCCTCGGAGACGCACATCACCTCCACCCGGTTGCAGGTGGTGTAGAGCAGGCTCTCCGAGACCTCGGGCCAGCTTTTCAGGTGGCTGTAGGCGTGCCCCACGTCCGGGATGAGGCAGGCCAGCTTTTCCCTGAGGGCCACCGGCGCGGTCTTGTGGTTGACGCCACAGAGCAGTAAGTTCATGGCCGCTGCATGAAGCTGGCGAAACTGTGGTAGCCGGTAAGCCACAGGTTGGCGCCCACGAAGGTGCACAGCAGCACCACGAGGCCGCAGATGGCCAGGAGGGCCGCCCGCCGGCCCCGCCAGCCCACCGTCAGGCGCTCGTGCAGCAGCACCGCGTAGATGAGCCAGGCGATGAAGGTCAGAATCTCCTTGGGGTCCCAACTGAAGAAACGGCCCTGGGTGTGCTGGGCGTAGAGGGAACCGGAGATGATGCCGGCGGTGAGCAGGGGAAAACCGGTGGTCAGGCACCAGTAATTGAGGTTATCCAGTTGGGAGAGCGACGGCAGCCGGTGGTGGAAAAAGCCGAAGCGCTTGCTCTTGATCTGGCGTTCCTGGATCAGGTAGAGGATGCCGCCTAAGCCGGCCAGGGCCAGGGCGGCATAGCCCGTCAGGGTCAGGCAGATGTGCACCGTGAGCCAAAAGCCCTTGAGCAGGGGAGAGACGGTCCCGTGCCGCGCCGGCAGGATCAGCGCCCCCGACACCATCAGGGCCGCCAGGGGCGCCACCAGGGCCCCGAGGATCTTGATGGGGTAGCGCCAGATCAGGACCAGGAAGGCCGCCACCAGGGCCCAGGCAAACAACAACAGAGTCTCACCAAACGTGGCGGCGGGCAGGGCCCCCGCGACCCAGGCCCGGTGGATGAGGGCCAGGGTGTGGCACACCAGGCCCCCGGCCATGACCCAGGCGCCGGCGCGGTAGTAGCCCTCCCGCTGGGCCAGGAAGTATAACAGCCAGAGCCCGGTGGCGCCGAAGTAGGCAAAAAGAGTCAGATAGAGGAAAACATTGGCCATGCGTTTCCTGAGCAGTTTTTCATGAGCCTTCGGCTCAAGCGAAAATTTTGAAAATTTGAGTACTCGTTGAGTCTCGTTCCCAAGCTCCAGCTTGGGAACGGACGTTGCGGCCCAAGCTCTGCTTGGGCACAGTAATTGCTCACTATAATCAGTTTCCAGACTGGGCCCGACTAATCTGCTTTAAGCGCTCGTTCCCAAGCTCCAGCTTGGGAACGGAAATGCACGCTTCACCCCTCCGTCCCCTTAAAGGCCTCGTCTACCACTTCCCCCAGGACCGGGGTGCTTAAGACCGAGCCCAGCACCTCGATGGAGCAGGGTCAGCACCCGGGCCCGGTCGCCCTGGGCCACCGCTTCCTGCAGGGGGCTGCGCACCAGGCGGTGGAAGAGGGGGCCATTGTCAGGATGGGCCCGCTGCTCCGCCAGCAGCCGGGTCCGCACCCGTTTGAGCAGGTCCAGGTAGGGCCCGTATTCCGGACCGAAATGCTGCTGCAGTTCCTCGCGCAACTGGCGGGCCAGGGCCGGGCTGGCGCCGCCGGTGCTGATGGCCAGGGTCAAGTCGCCCCGGCGCACCTGGGCCGGGACAATGAAGGTGCAATACGCCGGCTCGTCCGCCACGTTGACCCAGATGGCCCGGGCCTGGGCCGCGGCGCTCACCGCCGCGTTGACCTGCGGGTCGTCGGTGGCGGCCATGACCAGGGCCATGCCCTCCACCTGGGCCTCGACGAAAGTCTTCCGGGATGTAGGTGATCTTCCCCTCATCGGCCAGGGCCGCCAACTCAGGGGTCAGGGTCCGGCTGACCACCGTCACCCGGGCCCCGGCGGCCATGAGGTCGAGCACCTTGCGTTCCCCCACGGCGCCGCCGCCCACCACCAGGCAGGGCTTATCTTCAATGACGGCAAAAATCGGATAGGTCTTCACGGGGCCGGATGCCGGCGCGGCTCCGGGGAGGGGAGACCGGCGCCAATCGGGATATTTATGTGCATGGCTAAAATGTACCAAGCCTGCCGGTGGTATGCAAGGGGAATGCCAGGGGGCGCCGGGCAAATCGCCGCTCCGGGCCTTTGGCATTGACAGGAAGCCGAAATCTTGGTTAGATAGTAAGTCAGAGAATGGCAAGCCCACGGTGGACGAAGGGGTTGCACCCTGACCATGAACCTGCTGCGTCGCGTTACTATCTGGCTGACCCTGGGGGCTGCGGTCTTCCCGGGTCTCTGGGCGCCGCCCAGTTGGGGGGGACCAGCCGACATGAATCTGAGTTCTGCTGATAAACAGCTGCTGCTGCACGTGGCCCGGGACAGCATTGCCGCCCACCTCCAGGGGAAGGCCGCCGCCCCGGTAAAGGCCACATCCCCCGTGCTGGAAGAATCCCGGGGAGCCTTTGTCTCTCTGCATCGCCGGGGGCAACTCCGGGGTTGCATCGGCTATATTGAGGCCGTCAAACCTCTCCTGCAAACGGTGAGAGAAATGGCGCCGGCGGCGGCTTTTCAAGATCCCCGCTTCCGACCGTTGCAGGCCGATGAACTGGCCGACCTGGAGATAGAGATCTCCGTGCTGAGCCCCCTCAAGCTCATCAAGAGCACCGATGAGATTGAAGTGGGCCAACACGGCCTCTATATCGTCAGGGGCCTGAACCGGGGCTTACTCCTGCCCCAGGTGGCCACCCAATACCATTGGGACCGCCAGACTTTTCTGGGGCAGACCTGCAACAAGGCGGGCTTGCCCGTGGATGCCTGGAAGGATCCCGGCACCCAGATCTTTATTTTCGGGGCGGAGATTTTCGCAGATCATCCCCCTCAATAACCAGTTGTAGGTTTACGTTAGGAGCTGAATCTCCATGACGCCCAATGATACTCCCGAACCGGGACATTTCCCCGCAACGGTGGAGCCGCCCCCTGGGGGGCCGCCCCCCGGGGGGTTGCTGCACCTGATCATGCAGCACCGCTTCCTCGTCGTTGCCCTGCTGGTGGTGCTGTTTTTAGGGTCGCTGTTTGCCTGGGAGGCCCGGCACGGCGGCTCGACCCCGGCAAAGTCGGCGGAGCCTTTGGTGGGAGGGGCCCCCCCTGGCGGTCCGTCCCCCGACGGCCCCCAAGGAACTGGAACTAAAACCCCTCTTGCCGCCCCCCTCCAAGGGCGCCCATGAGGCCGGCTCCCCGGTCACGTCATTGCCCCAGTTGACCCACGAACCCACGCTGGCCACCCATAAGACAGAGCCGAGTCACGTCCCACCGGCTTCTCCGGTGGCGGTGACGCCGCCTCGTGAACTGGCTAAGGGCGAGGTCTTCACCCTGGCCTTGATCAAGATCATGGACGACCAGGTGAATAAGACCTGGTTCGGATGGCGGCCCAATACCATCGTGTTCGGCAAGATGGGCCTGACGGACAACGTCAACAACCTCCAACTGGGGGTCCTGGAAGTGGCCCGGCGTACCGTGGTGGTGCTCAACGAGCACATGACCCGGTTCGCCACCACTGAGGCCTACAACCCCCGGGTCAACGAGGCCATGAACTTCTTCATGGTCAGCCCGGACAAATACTGGTTCCCGTCGGCTTCCGGCAAGTACCGGGAGGCCATGCAAGACCTGGAAAAATATATCGACGGCTTAAAGGGGGGCCGGGCCCGGTTCTATTCCCGGGTGGACTACCTCATCGCCCTGTTGAGCAACTATAAGGACCTGTTGGGCAGCAGTTTTCACAATCTCCTCAAGGACACCGAAGCCGATGGCCAAACCGTGTCCTGGTTCATGGTGGACGACTACTTCTATTATTCCCAGGGAATCGCCTTGTCCATGGCCGAGATGCTCGAGGCGATCAGCAAGGAATACCACCAGGAACTCCAGAAGAAGAACTCCCATAAGCTGCTGGAGGACGCCATCCACGCCCTGCACATCGCCTCCCGCCTGGACCCCTGGGTGGTGACCAACGGCGCCAAAGACGGCATCCTGGCCAACCACCGGGCCAATATGTCCACCTACATCGGCGAATCCGAGCACGTCATCTCCACGTTAATGTCCCAACTGGCCACCAATTAGGCGGATGGGGGCCGCCATCCGAGGTTCCGCCGCCGGCGGGAATTTCATTGAAATTCCCGCCGCTCTGTTTTATGGTGGGCTGACGAAGGCCCAAGGAGGTTCGCCATGCTGGTCGGCCAGATCATGAGCCAGAAGATTGTCACCATCTCTCCCGACAAACGCGTCGGCCAAGCCCTGAAATTGATGCAAAAGCACCAGATCCGGCACGTGCCGGTCATGGAGCGCGATCGCATGGTGGGGTGGATCACCTCCCGGGACCTGCGGGAGGTCCTCCTGGCCTCCATGCTGGAAGAGATCAAGGTGGGAGACGTCATGGTCCAGGCTCCCCTCAGCGTCAACCCCGACACCGAGGTGGAGGAGGCGGCCCGCCTGATTCATGAACATAAAATCGGCGGTATGCCCGTGATGGAAGGCGAAAAGCTGGTGGGGGTCATCACCATGCTGGACCTGATCTCCGCCTTCATCGCCATGCTGGGCCTGCTCAAGAGTTCCTCCCGTCTTGACCTGCTCCTCCCTAACCGGTCAGAGGCCCTGGACGCGGCCACTCGCCTCATCAAAGAGGCGGGGGGCAAGGTCATCAACGTGGCCCTGGGGCCCACCAAGGGCGATCAGCGGCCTTACTATTTCCGCCTGGAAAAAGTCAACCTGGAACCCATCGTCAACACCCTGACGCAGCAAGGTTACGTGGTTCTGGATACCATTGCTTGAGCCCGGCCCGAAACCGGCCGGGAGAAAGGCGGCTTTTACCGGGGGAGGGGGCGGGGAGGTGTCAGGGAGGGGCTGGCGTTGTTCTCCGGACGGGGGAGAGGTTCCGGCCCGGCAACCCGGTTTTTCCCGGCTTGCTTGGCCCGGTAATGGGCTGCATCCGCTTCTTTTATCAGATCCTCCGCACTCATCTCCGGCTTAAGCCCCGCCACGCCGATACTGACGGTAACCTTACACCTCTGTTCCAGCCGGTTCAGGGAAGACTGATCGATTTTTTGGCGCAGTCTCTCGGCCAACACCATGGCCTGGTCCGGGGGCGTCTGGCTCAAGAGCATAACAAATTCGTCGCCGCCGTAGCGGCAGAGCAAGTCGGCCTGCCGGATCCCCTGTTTCAGGATTGTCCCTACCTGCCGCATGGTTTTATCACCCTTCACGTGGCCCAGGGTGTCGTTGACCCGTTTGAAATCGTCGATGTCCAGGAAGAGCAGAGATAGCGGCGTGTTGTAGCGGCGGCTTTTTTCCACCTCGTAATGGAGCGCCTCCTTAAAATACCCGTAATTATAGAGACCGGTCAACGCATCCCGGATGGCCATGCTCTTCACCCGGTCGAAGAGCACCAGATTCTTGATGCCGGCCTCCCCCTGGAGAATGAAGATCCGGAAGAGTTCGGCTTCTTCGGGGCTGAACGGCTCGTGGCGCCCGGCCCCCGCCGCCAGGGTGACGTTCCCCACCGTGAGTCTCTCCCACAGCATGGCGGGGAGCGGCGTCCCGGCGGCAGGAGTGGCGGGGTCAGGCGCGGCTTGGCCGAGCAGCACGTCCTGAAAGTTTTGATTCGCGGCTTCCGGGACGTCCGGCTGGCGCCGATAGGCCGAAAGGGGCAACTCCCCTTCTGGTCCCTGGAGTTCCAGGCCCAACAGTTCCAGGGGGAGGCTGTCCCACATGAGGTTGACCAGCCCCCGGACCAGCTGGTCCCAGGTCAGGGGGCCGGCCAGGGTCTCGGCAATTCGCCTCACCTGGTTCAGCTCCCGGGCCCGGCGGTTGGCCAGCTCCGCCTGGGCTTTCGAGAAGTTGTCCACCAGTTCCTGGTTTTGCCGGGCCAGGTGGCGCCGTTCCAGAGCCCGGGCCACCAGGATCTGGAGGTCGGACAGGCGCAGGTCTCCTTTCACCAGGTAATCATAGGCCCCCAGGCGCAAGGCCTGGACCGCGCTCTCCAGGCCGGCATGGCCGGTGAAGAGAATAACTTCCGTATCCGGGGTGTGGGCCTTGATATGGGAGAGGAGGTCCAGGCCGGAGCAATCCGGGAGCATCAGGTCCAGGAGGGCCAGGGCGAATTCCTGTTCTTCAAGCGCCGCCCTGGCTTCATGGCCGTCCGCCGCCGCGGTCACTGCGTACCCCTGCCCGGCCAGGAAGTCCTGGAGCGTTTCCCGTAACTGGTGATCATCATCCGTCAGGAGGATGCTTTCTCCGGCCATCAGTGCCAGCCCTCTGAGGAAATCACGGTATCCTGGTGAAAGTTTTCATCGTCCACCTGGGGGTAGTCCAGGTTATAGTGCAGCCCCCGGCTTTCTTTGCGCCTCAGGGCCATGCGGATGATCAGGTCCGCCACCGTGGCGATATTGCGCAACTCCAGGAGATCGCTGGTGATGATGAAGTTCCAGTAATACTCCTGGATTTCCTGCTGGATCAGGTCGATCCGGTGCTGGGCCCGGAGCAGCCGCCGGTCGGTGCGGACGATGCCCACGTAGTTCCACATAAAACGGCGGATTTCATCCCAGTTGTGGGACACCACCACGGCTTCTTCGCTGTCGGTGGCGCCGAAGGGGTTCCACTCCGGCACCGGCGAGTTGGGCCGGGCCAGGAGGTCGGGCAGCGTCTCTTTGGCCGCCATGGGCCGCCTGGTGCGAAAAGACCAGGGCCTCCAGGAGGGAGTTGCTGGCCAGGCGGTTGGCGCCGTGCAGGCCGGTCATGGACACTTCCCCCACCGCGTAGAGATTGTGGATGTTGGTCCGGCCCCAGACGTCCGTCACCACCCCGCCGCACATGTAGTGGGCCGCGGGCACCACCGGGATGGGCTCGGCGGTGATGTCGATGCCGTATTTCAGGCACTCCTGGTAGATGTTGGGGAAGCGGCCCTTGACGAAATCCGCCGGCTTGCCGCTGATATCCAGGTAGACGCAGTCGGCGCCGCTTTTTTTCATCTCGAGGTCGATGGCCCGGGCCACCGTGTCCCGGGGGGCCAGGTCTTTCAAAGGGTGGTACTTCTCCATGAACGCCTGGCCGGCCCGGTCCATGAGGATGGCCCCCTCGCCCCGGAGCGCCTCGGAGATCAGGAAATTCTTGGCCGCCACGTGATAGAGGCAGGTGGGGTGGAACTGGACAAACTCCATGTTGCCGATCCAGGCCCCGGCCCGGTACCCCATGGAGACGCCGTCTCCCGTGGCGATGTCCGGGTTGCTGGTGTAGAGGTAGACCTTGCCCACCCCCCCGGTGGCCAGGAGGGTGATGGCGGCCGTAAAGGTGTCCACTTCCCCGGTCTGGGTGTTGAGGACGTAGGCGCCCATACAGGACTCCTCGACGTTGGCCACCACCGCGCCCCGGCGCAACAGGCGCTGGCGGGTGACCAGGTCAACCCCCATGTGATTTTCAAAGACCTGGATATTGGGGTGGGCCAGGACCTGCTCCGCCAGGATGCGCTCCACTTCGGCCCCGGTCATGTCCTGGGCGTGAATCACCCGGCGGTGGGAATGGCCCCCCTCCCGGCCCAGATCATAGCTGTTGTCTTTGCCCAGATCGAAATGGGCCCCCAGGTCGATCAGCTCCCGGATGCGGGCCGGGCCCTGGCGCACCACCAGTTCGACGATGTCCGGGTGGGACAGGCCTTCTCCCGTGGTCAGGGTGTCCTTGATGTGGTATTCAAACCGGTCATCCGGCCCCAACACCGCGGCGATGCCCCCCTGGGCCTTGCTGGTGGAGGTCTCCGTCAGGCCCTTTTTGGTCATCAGGTTGACCCGGGCGAACTCCGCCACCTTCAAGGCATAACCCAACCCCGCCAGCCCTGAGCCGATTACCAGAATATCTGAGGTGTGTTCCAAGTTATTGAGTTCCTTTGACGGAAGCGGGCAGCTTTTTGCAAGCTATCAGCTTTCAGCGGTCAGCTTTCAGCTTTTTTCCTTTATCAGGGGAGTGAGCCTTGACTTTATTTCCCCGGTTGGTCGATCGGGTTAATTATAAGCTGAATCGGTTAATAAACCGAGAGCATTAAGTTTATGTAGCGCCCTGCGCACCATGAATTCTGAATGGCACGGCAAGGTGCGCGATGTGCTACAGGCTCACAACTCTGGTATGTATTGAACAGCTTCATCGATCGAGGCCCGCCATACGGCCGCATTTGTCATAGGAGGGCGGCATGGGTGGTTTGGCCATGATATTACGGTCATGTCTGCCCCATCAGGACGGGACAGCTTCCATATCCTATAAAAATAATTCTTACTAATATAGCCACGAAAGAGCAACCTGCGATCTTCCCTTCTCCAATCGATTGGCATAGCACCGGAAGATGCAAATGCATCCTGCAAGTCTCTGTTATTTTTCATGAGGCCCAGAAGACCAAGCAGAATAACTAATCGCGGCCTAAGCAAGTTGGCGATTACCTCTGGAACCCAATTCACGTATTCTTGCTCTATTTTTACCTCGCTCGCCTGACCCGACGCACTCACACTTAAATTCATTTGACCTGATAAAGCATAGCAATCTGCTGGGGTCAGGTCCGGGGCATATGCTTGAATCAATCCGACGCTCAACTCCCGGCTTTATCAATAGTGCAGGGGTAGAAGAATTTCGGGTGAGCATAACCCAGTCGGCACTTCATACGGTGGACTGTGATGAAATCCACATCCCCTTTAGCCGGTGAGTTACCTGGTGACGGGCCTAAGATTACTAAGAATGGGTTATGGTAGTTGGCATTCCGTAAGGCCATGGTTTCATGGGAGATGACTCGAACAAAGCAGACGATGCTCTTCCGCTTCGTTGGCGGATAGCGTCCTAGCGGTTTACAATCTCTCACGAGCATCATTGCTCCATAAACTCATTGTCCTTTACCCATGGTTTTACCCTCGCCAAGTACACTCGGGATAGGAGAAAAAACGGCATCCTTCATTTTTTTCCAATCGGAAGAGACCTGTTCCTTGCTTCTGTTGTATGCGCGTACCGCTGGTGGGCTTGACACCAAATCCAACTCCTGTCGATGTGAATGGAGACTTGATGCCAAGTCTAAAGTTTCAGTAATCCTTAGCACACGCGGCGAATTGCGTTGAATGTCTCTGGTCCTAAGCACACGACAAGCTTGTGGGCAGACAATCTTGATTTGCGGCAGGGCAAACTCTTGGGCGGCACGAACCAAGTCGCTTGGATGGATTTTCGAGTCTATTTTACCAGGCTTCGATAAAAGGAAATAGGTTTGTAGCATAAATATCGTTAAGTCCAACTCCGAAGTGAGCGTTCAGTAAAGGGATGAGCTTTATATTCGTGCGAAGGGACTGGCGTATAACCAAACTTCATTCCTCTGAATCACTTGGTCGGATTGCTTGCTGAGCTCTCCGTCGGAATCCAGTCTTTAAGAATAACCATTATGTCCGAATCAAAGTTGTACGCACTCTTTGTGTAAGGGACACATAGTTACATCGTAGCATCCCCCATGATAGTCGCCATACTGTAAATATCTTGTACCCATTACCTCGGAAGCGCTTTCGCTTCTGGACAGTTACGAAGTTGGCTATGCTTATCCATCTGATTTCTCCATTCACACCCCAGCAACCCCGCCAAATTCCCCCCCAAAATCATCTCCCGCCAGTCTTCCGGCAGGCCCGCGTCCTCCAGTTCTTTCAGGTAGCGGCTGACGGGGAGCAGGGGGTAGTCGCTGCCGAAGATGATTTTCTCCGGGCCCACCATTTCCGCCACCAGGCGGTAGATCTGGGGCCGGTAGAGGTAGGGGGAGGCCGCGGTGTCGAAGTAGACCCGGCTGAGGACCTCGGGGCCTTCCTTTTTCATCAGGCCGTAGAAGGGCAGGCCCCCGCCCCAGTGGGCCAAAATCCAGTCCACCTCGGGAAAGGCCTTGATGGCGTTATACAGGGCCGGGAGCGACAGGGCGCCTTTGCCCGGATAGAGCGGCCCCACCGGGTCGTTGGTGTGCAGCAGCAGCGGCACCCGGAAATGGGCGCAGAGTTCGGCGAAGGGGGCGAGCCTGGAGGTGAGGTCCTCTCCCAGGTCGGCTTCATACCAGGCCAACTCGCCGACGCCCTTAAACCCCGCGGCCAGGCAGCGCTCCACCTCCCGGGGGGCGCCGGGCTCCAGGATGTGCACCGCGCAAAACCCGATGAGGGTCCGGGGGAAGCGGCGCATGGCTTCGAGGATCACTTCGTGCTGGCGGCGCCAGAGGCCTTCCCGCCGCCAGGGGAAGCCCATGACCACCGCGGCCTCAACCCCGGCCTCGGCCATGGCCCCCACCATCTCCTCCGGCCCGATCAGTCTGGATTTGGGAGACTCGTAGAGCAGGCGGAAGGCCGGTTCATCGCTGAAGTAATCCTCCCGGTGGCGGCAGACTTCCTCCGGGAAGACATGGGTGTGACCATCCAGAATCATCTTTATACTATGGCCTTAAACGTGCAAAGGCGCAAGCCCTTTCTGCGGCGGGTAACCATCGGGAAAAGCTGATTATTTTACCGGGCCGGCGGCCGGTGGCCGCCAGTCGGCCATTTTCCCTTGGTTTACCCCGCGGTTTTCGATAAAATATCCATAATGTCAATGATGCTGGAGAATTTTCGCCCTGTTCCTGCTGGAATGGCTGATTCTGGCCGGAAACCCCGCGGGTGCGGCTGGGCCGTTCACCTACCGCTTCCCGGCGGGCCCGGGAGTGGACCCGGCCGCGATCACCGTGGTGGGCCAGCCCCAAACGCACCACATCGTGCGCTATGAGAATCTCTACAAGATCGCCCGGCAATACGACCTGGGGTTTTGGGAACTGGCCCGCTTTCACCGCGCCCTGGATCATTTCTATCTGCCCTGGGAAACCGATATCGTCATCCCCACCCAGTGGATCATCCCGCAAGTCTCCAATCCTCCCGGCTATCTGCTCAACGTGGCGGAACTGCGGGGCTACCGGTTTTTCCCGGATAAGCACGAAGTCTGGACCTTCCCCATCGGCATCGGGGTCCTGGATTACAAGACCCCCTTCAACAAGCGCTTCCGGGTGCAAAACAAGGCGGTCGACCCGGGGTGGCGTATTCCCAAGCATCTCCAGGCCAAATACGGCATGTCGTATATGCCCCCGGGGGAAGATTGTCCCGTGGGCAACCGCTGGATGGGCCTGTCCCACTACGGCCTCCACGGCACCCATGCCCCCATGGGGGTGGGCCGCCTGGTGAGCCACGGCTGCATCCGCCACTACCCCGAGGACATCGAGAAGCTCTTTGACATGACTCCGGTGGGCACCTCGGTGGAGATCATTTATGAGCCCGTGAAAATCGGCTTCCTCCAGGGGCGCACCTATGTGGAAGTGCATGAGGATATCTATTTCAAGATCCCGGATATGCTCCAGTACGCCATGAAGCGTCTGCAGGACGGGGGCCTGGCCGGGCGGATCAACTGGCTCCGCTTCCTTAAGGCCGTGGAAGAACAAACCGGCGCCCCGGTAGATATCAGCCGATAAATCCTAATCCCTCACTCCTCCCAGGAAGGCGCTTGCCACTGGCCGCAGAATGGTCTGACCGAGCCGGGCAAGACTCCCGGAGTTGATGATACCTTTGAAGCCGGCATCTCAAACAGGTAAGTCAGAGAGCCAGGAGGCTCAGAGCGATGAGGATATCTGCACCAGAATATTACAGGCTATGGAAAAGCTCTCTCACCTCAAAGATGTGCACGCCTTATTGGATGAGGTGCTCCTCCAGGCCCGCCGGTTGACCCGGGCCGACGCGGGCTCCATTTATCTCATCCAGGATAAGGTCCTCAATTTCAGCTACATTCATAACGATACGTTGTTTGGCGCCTCCGGCGTCAATCGCTATCTTTATGCGAACCATACCCTGCCGGTGGATCACCATTCCCTGGCCGGATACGTGGCCCTGACCGGGAAGCCCCTGATTATCGACGATGTTTATCACCTGCCCGACGGGATGCCGTTCACCTTCAATGACGCTTTTGACCAAAGCTCAGGCTACCGGACGCGATCTGTTCTGGCGGCGCCGCTCGTAACCGGCAACCAGAAGACGGTGGGGGTGATGGAGATCATCAATCCCCTGAACGAGACCGGCAACCCTCAATCTTTACCCCTGGCGACCTGCTGCTGCTCCAACACTTTGCCGATAACGCCGCCGCCGCCATTGAACGCGCCATGATGACCCGGGAGATTATCTTAAGAATGATCAAGAGGTGCGAACTGCGGGACCCCGAGGAAACCGGGGCGCATGCCAACCGGGTCGGGGCCTATGCCGCCGAGGTCTATCATCAGTGGTCCCTCAAACAAGGCATTGCCGAAGACGATATCAAGCGAGACAAAGACTTGCTGAGAATTGCCGCCATGCTGCACGATCTGGGGAAAGTGGCCATCTCTGACCTCATCCTGAAAAAACCCGACCAGGCTGGATTCCGAAGAATTCCGGATCATGCAGTACCACACGATTCATGGGGCCCGTTTGTTCCAGAATCAGGAATCCGACCTGGATGTGCTCTGCGCCGAAATCGCCCTGAATCATCATGAGAAATGGGATGGCACAGGATATCCAGGCAAAATCGATGATATTTACCAGGACCAGCCTCCCCGGGGGGCCGGGAAACAGGGGGAGGAAATCCCCCTTGCGGCCCGCATCGTGGCCCTGGCCGACGTCTACGATGCCCTGGTGTCCCGAAGGGCCTATAAAGGCGCCTGGTCCGAAGAAATGACCCTCAGTTATATCAAAGATCAGTCCGGCAAGCACTTTGACCCGGAAGTGGTGGACGCCTTCCTGGCCATTTACGATGTCATTACGGCCATTCGAGACAAATATCAACAGTAGGACTCGTCTTCTCGTCTGACTGCTTTTCATTAGCCACCCGGCCGCCCCTCCGACGTTCAACACCATCTTCTCACTTTGGTGCGTCAACGCCTCTTCGCCATCGCCCTGGGCTGCGAGGACAATAATGAAGCCTCCTGGCTCGCCGCCGTTCCCTGACCAACCGGTTCCGGTTGCTCCTGCATAAAGCCCTGACGGCCGGTTTGGGCTGCTGCGCCACTTTTTTAAAAAATAATGCGTGCTGTCGTGTTTCTCATGGGATAATTTGACTATACCAAGAAGTGGTTGCCCGATAATCTCAGGTTATGGGAAGGCAGGCGCCTGTCTGAGGTGGAGCCGCCCGGCCGCCAGCCGGGCGGCCCTGGCCGACCTGGTCCCGGAAAAGCGTCCGGCTTAGCATTACCTTAAGCCCGTCGTCCTGGCCCGTGAGATAGCGCGAGGTATCCGGTTCAACGAAATGGCTCCAGAGGGTTGAGAACACCTATGGAAAAGATAAAGCGAGTGGCGGTCAACCTGGGATTAATGGCTCTCAGCCTGGTCTTGATTCTCCTGGCGCTGGAGATTGCCTTGCGTTTTACTCCTTACGCCTCCATGATCGAAAAGGACAAGAAGCTCCAGACATTACCGGGCCGATGCCGTGAAGGGGTATGACATCAGCCCCAATGTCAAGAAGATGCGGACCTCGACGGATAACAATGCTTTTGAATATGACATCTGGTCTAATGAGCTGGCCTGCTTTGATGAACCCTCTCGCGGGGAACGGATCGTGCTGCTGGTGGGTGACAGCTTTACCCATCAATTTGCGCCTTTCGAAGCCATGTGGGGCATGCAGGTGGAACACCTGCTGGAACGGCGGGTGTTAAAGTGCGGGGTTTCCGGCTACGGGACGAAGCAGGAGTACCAAAAGGCCCAGGCGGTCATTGCCCAGACCGGGAATAAACCCAGCCTCATCATCGTTGGTTATTGCCTGAATGATCTCGACAGCGACTATTTTGGGAACAATTTGACCGTCCATCAGGGGTTTCTGGTGGGAAAATCAAAGGACCTGGACAAAAGGTATGCCCAGTGGCAGAGGTTTAATCTCCCGGATTATCCCTAGACCTTCTTTGAAATGATCCAATACGTCCTGGATCGGCATTCTATCCTGGTTAACATGATTAACCACCTCCACTAATTCTCCAAAAAGCACAGTTACTTGAGCCCCTTAGAGTGGACGACCTTCGCCGACACGAACGAATCAAGAAGCGTGGCGGGTTCACCTGGAAAATCTGATATTTTTCAAGAAGTTAGCGGACCAATACCATGCCAACTTGCTAATTGTGCTCATCCCGCTCAATATTCAAGTTTATCCATCGCTCATCGACTGGGGCGGCGTCGAGCCGGAAAGGCCCAACAAAGTCCTGCGCCGCTTTCTGACGCAGGAGGGCATACCCTATATCGACCTGTTGCCCTTCTTTAGAAACTATGCCGACCCGAAACCCCGGAAGTTTCTCGACTCCGAAAAGGACCTTTACTGGCGCGCCAACTCCCACTTCAACATCAGGGGGAACCACCTGGCAGGTTTGTTAGTGTCAAAATATATTATCGAGAACAACTTGGTTGAGGTCAAAGACAAACAGCGCCGCTTGGAAGAGATCAACAACAAATTAAAGCAATTTAAAAGTGGTAAATAATAAGGCTGGCCACTACCCCGCAATTAACGTAAGCAGATTTACCGGGAGCATTGCCTTTGAAGATCGCTGCACTCGAAGTGCGGTTTCAACTGGGCCTGAGTAACTATCCGATCCGTTTTCGTACAGGCAGGTTGTTTTTCCGCGACCGGGAAGATATCCCTTAGCAGTGAAAAAACTGGTCTCATACTCGGTTGCGTTCAAAAGGCAATTATTTGCAGATGCAGGCTTTACCATGAAACTTTAAATCCCCCTTTAAAAAAGGGGGACTTTAAGGACGCCGCAGATTTTCCCCCTTTTATAAAGGGGGGTAGGGGGGATTTTTCTCCCCGGGAGTGACCAACTCTGAGGTCATGGACGTTTCGTTTGCGCCAGCCCGGGCGAGACACCTTTGTCGCCAAGTGATTGCGACTCGGTCTCAACTCGCGGTTGGAGTTGAGCCGGCGAAGCCGCAGG
>CAVVFW010000027.1:0-13589 GCA_963747645.1 uncultured delta proteobacterium
GATTACCCGGCCGACCGGCTGGAAATCATCTGCATCGACGACGGCTCCACCGATGACACCTGGTTTTATATTAAGCGAGCCCAGCGGCGCTATCCCCACCTCCTCAAGCCCATCCGGTTTGCCGCCAACCGGGGCAAAAAGGAGGGGCTTTACGCCGGGTTCACCCGGGGCCGGGGCGAGGTCTTCGTCACCATCGATTCCGACAGTATCATCGCCCCGGAGGCCCTGCGCCACCTGGTGGCCCCCCTGCTGCACGACGGCTTGATCGGGGCGGTGGCCGGCAACGTCAAGGTCTATAACCGCAACCAGAGTCTCATGGGCAAGATGCAGGGCGTGCGCTTCGTGAACCTGGACTACCTGCGGGCCTCTCAATCCCTTTACCGGGCGGTGGTTTGCACCCCCGGGTCACTGTCGGCCTACCGGCGCACTGCCCTGATGCCGCACCTTTCGGCCTGGCGGCGTCAAACCTTTCTGGGGGCGCCCTGCCACCACAGCGAAGACCGGGCCTTGACCAACTTTATCCTCAGGTCCGGCCACTACACTTATTATCAGCGAACCGCCCTGGTCTATACCCTGGTCCCCGAGACTTATAAAGGCGTGTGCCGGATGTACCTGCGCTGGGAGCGGGGCAACGTCAGGGAGTCCCTGGTCCAGTTGGGCTACCTGTTTACCCGGTACCGGGAGAAATATCGCCTCCTGCCCATCGTGGAATTCTTCCTGGCCCAACTGGAGTACCCCCTGACGTTGCTCTTCTTCGGGCTGCTGGTGGGCTTCGGCGATCGTCTACCCCCTGATCCTGATCAAACTCCTGGCCGCCCTGGGGGTGGCCTCCCTGCTCAACCTGGTCTATTACCTCTGGCTGGAGCGGGACCTGGAGTTCGTCTATGGCGTCATCTATACGTACTATGCCTTCTTCCTGCTCCAGTGGATTTACCCTTACGCCTGCCTCACCGTGCGCAACCGCCACTGGCTGACGCGCTGACGCCGCCGGCCTGACCGCCATCTAGCGCTCCTGACCCAGCCCGGCAGGTGAACCAGGGCGCACGAGAGCAGAAAACCCGGGATTGTACAACAGACGGGATAAAGCTGGTATACTAAGAGCACGGGACACGGCCGGGACAATTTAACCATCTACCAGGAAGGAACATGAGCGAGAAAAGTTATCAGCCCTTGATGGAGCAGGTCCGAGCCGCCGGCTGAGCTGCCAAAGTTCCTCCCGGGGTCCTGGAGGAAATTTTGCAGGCTCTGCCCATCCAGTCCCATCCCAACCTGCTGGTCGGCCTGGAGACTTCGGATGATGCGGGGGTGTATCGCCTGACGCCCGAAATTGCGTTGATCCAGACGGTGGACTTTTTTACCCCCGTGGTCAACGATCCCTACACGTTCGGCCAGATCGCCGCGGCCAATGCCTTAAGCGACGTGTACGCCATGGGCGGGCGGCCCCTGACGGCCCTCAACATTGTCTGCTACCCCAGCCAGACCGTGCCCCGGGAAGTGCTCCTGGCTATCCTGACCGGCGGCCTGGATAAGATTCATGAGGCCGGGGCCCTCCTCGTGGGTGGCCACAGCGTCGATGACACGGAGTTGAAATATGGCCTCTCCGTCACCGGCGTGGTCCATCCGGACAAGGTGCTCACCAACGGCGGGGCCCAGGTGGGCGATAGGCTGGTCCTCACCAAGCCCCTGGGAACCGGCGTCATTGCCACCGCCATGAAAGGCCGCCTGGCTTCCCCGGAAGCGGAGGCCGAGGCCATCCGGGTCATGACGGCCCTGAACCGGCTGCCCGAGGCCTGCCTGGATAACCTGGCGGTGCACGCCATCACCGACATCACCGGCTTCGGCCTTTTGGGTCACGCCCTGGAAATGGCCACCGCCAGTCACGTCGAGATTACCTTCTCTGCACATCTGGTGCCGGTGCTGGCCGCGGCCCGGGAATATGCCGCCATGGGGCTGGTGCCCGCCGGCACTTTCGCCAACCGCAGGTTCTGCGCATCACCACCTCCAGGTGGCGGCGGGTCTCGATCCCCTGCTGGTGGACCTGTTCAGTGACGCCCAGACCAACGGCGGCTTGCTCCTCGCCGTGGCCCCGGACCAGGCTGAGGCCTTTCTGGATTGCCTCCAGGGCCACGGCATCGACGCCGCGCTTATCGGCGAGGTGACCGGTCAAGCCTCTGGGAAGATCAGGCTGGAATCATAGGCAGTCGCACCTGAGCCCTTGGCCCACCCCTGGATCATAAAAAGGTCAGTGGGGCGGGCCTCCGCGCCGCGCCACGGGTGCAATGGTGCGCACGGGCGACCCTGTATCAACCTCGAACTTTGAACTTTGAACCGAGCCGCCGCCCAACCATGCTGAGCGGCCCCGCACCAAAGGAGGCGACCATGCGAACCCGGGAACGGATGTTGCCCGTGGGCTGGTATCCCGCCAGCGTCAGCGCCTGCAAGGCGGAAATCGAACACTTCATCACGGGGACGACGCCGCTGCCCCCGGGGACCACGGTGTACGGCGGCATCGTGCCCCATGCCGGCTGGCACTTTTCCGGCAAGGCCGCGGCCCGGGTTTTTTTCCTGGCCGCCAAGGCCAGCCAACCGCAGGTGGTGTGTGTTTTCGGCGGCCACCTGGGGGGCAACTCGCCGCCGCTCCTGGTCGCCGACGACGCCTGGGAGACCCCCCTGGGCAACCTCACCCTGGCCACGGAGTTCTACCAGCCCCTGGCTAAACGCCTGACCCTCCGGGAGGAGTCCCCCGGGGATAACACCATCGAGGTGCAACTGCCTCTGGTCAAATACTTTTTCCCCCAGGCCAAACTCCTGGCCCTGCGCTCCCCCCACTCGGCTACGGCCATCGAACTGGGCCAGGCGGTGGCCGCGGTGGCCAAGGAACTGAAGGTCAGCATCATGGTCTTCGGGTCCACCGATCTGACCCACTACGGCCCCAACTACGGCTTCGCCCCCAAAGGCTACGGCCCCGAGGCGGTGAAGTGGGTGAAAGAGGTCAACGATAAGAAATTCATCGACCAGGCCCTGAAACTGGACGGCCCCGGGATGCTTAAGACCGCCCAAGCCGACCAGAGCGCCTGCAGCGCCGGGGGGGCCGTGGCCGCCGTGGCCGCCGCCAAGGCCGAGGGCGCCCACAAAGCCGCCCTCATCGACTACTACACCAGCTACGACGTCATGCCCGGCGATTCCTTCGTGGGCTATGCGGGGATGGTGTTGGAAGGGTGAGGCGATGACTGTGGGGGGAGGGCGAGGGCCAACGGCCCTGCCCTCCCCCCACACCCCCCTCCCAACCCGTATAAGTAGGGGCGACCCGACGGGTCGCCCCTACGTATTTTCACCTATGGGATTGGGGGTGGGCGCTCCAGACTTGATTAAGAAAAGGGGGACCCAAGGTCGCCCCTACATTTTCACCTACGGGATTGGGGGAGGGGGGAAGGGCGAAAAAGCCCTTTGCCCCCTCCCCCAAGTTATCTTCCCTGCGCCGCTCAGCCGCCGCCGCCTTGGGACCAGAATTCCCGGGACAGGCGCATGAGGGTGTCGGCGGGCGCCAGGTCCTGGGTGATCTCGGCCAGGGTTTCCGGGCGCACCTTTCCCTGGCGCACCACTTCTTCCCCGGCCTGGGCCACGGCGTCCAGCACCGCCTGGACCTGGGGCCGAAACTCGGGCATGGCCAAAAACTCGGAAGCATTCCGGTAGATCTCGGCGATGAGGTCCCCGCCCAGGCACATGCGCCAGGTCATCGACAGGGCCTGGAACATAACCTGGTCCCAGTAACCGGCCACGCTCAGGGTCACCACCCGGGGCATCTTGTCGAAGCGATGGGGGCTGCCGCCGGCTTCGGCCATTTCCCCCAACGGGTCCATCATGGGCAGGGTGCGCTCCACGAACAGCTTCATCCGGGCATTCATGGTGGCATGGTAGACGGGGCTGGCCAGCACCACCAGGTCGGCCTGAAGATACTGGTCGAACAGGATTTCCGACATGTCGTCTTTCTGGACGCACCGCCCCGGGGTCTTCAGCCAGCAGTCGTAACACCCCAGGCAATGGTTGATCTTGTAGTTCCGCAGATACAGGGTCTCGACCGCGGCCCCGGCCCGTTTGGCCCCTTCCAGAAATTTTTGCAGCACCAGTTCGGTCTTGCTGGTCTCATGATCCCGGGGACTGCTGTTGAACGCCAGGATGTTCATAACGCCTCCATCGCAAAGGGTTTTTGGTTGTCGCTTTTCCGTGCAGCGCAACATCAGGATAATCACTGGGCTGAACGACAAAGGCATCCATACGGCGGCCTGGGATGAGAGGCAAATTTCACTGATCACCCAGCCTGCCGCCTATTATAGCATCATTCTGGAAAGAGAAAGAGAAAGGGCGACCCGGCGGGTCGCCCTTTCTCTTTTTACTGACGGGATTGGGGGTGGGGGCTTGAGGGAGGGGGTAAGGGCCGACTACGAAAAAGCCCTTTGCCTCCTCCCCCCAAATTCCCCAGCCGCATTCTCTCTTAGTACATGCCTTCCATGCCGCCCATGCCGCCCATGCCGCCGCCGCCCATGGGGGGCATCGGGGCTTCTCTCTTGGGTTTCTCGGCGATCATGGCTTCGGTGGTGATGAGCAGAGACGCCACTGAAGCAGCGTTCTGGATGGCGTAACGCGTCACCTTGGTGGGGTCGATTACGCCTGCTTCCATCAGGTCCTCATACGCGCCGGATTCGGCATTAAAGCCCATGGCGCCTTTCTCGTTTTTAACATGCTCCGCCACTACGGAGCCTTCGAACCCGGCGTTGTTGGCGATCTGCCGGATGGGCTCTTCCAGAGCCCGCTTGATGATATTGACACCCAGACTTTCGTCATGGTTCTTCAGCTTCAGCGCCGCCAGGGCCGGGGCGCAGCGCATCAGGGCCACGCCGCCGCCGGGCACGATGCCTTCTTCCACCGCCGCGCGGGTGGCGTTGAGGGCGTCTTCGACCCGGGCCTTCTTCTCTTTCATTTCCACTTCAGTGGCCGCGCCGACGCGGATGACCGCGACGCCGCCCACCAACTTGGCCAGCCGCTCCTGGAGTTTCTCCCGGTCGTAGTCCGAGGTGGTCTCATCGATCTGGACCCGGATCTGTTTCACCCGGCCTTCGATGGCCGCCCGGTCGCCGCCGCCATCGATGATGGTGGTGTTGTCCCGGTCGAGGCTCACTTTCCGGGCGGTGCCCAGTTCTTTCACGGTGACATTCTCCAGCTTCCAGCCCATGTCCTCGGAGATCAGCTGGCCGCCGGTGAGAATGGCGATATCTTCCAGCATGGCCTTGCGGCGGTCGCCGAAGCCGGGGGCCTTGACGGCCGCGACCTGGAGGGTGCCCCGGAGCTTGTTGACCACCAGGGTGGCCAGGGCTTCGCCGTCCACGTCCTCGGCGATGATCACCAGGGGCTTGCCCATCTTGGCAATGGTTTCCAGCACGGGCAGCAGGTCTTTCATGGCGCTGACCTTCTTCTCGTGAATGAGGATGTAGGGCTCTTCCAGGGCGGCTTCCATCTTCTCCGGGTTGGTGACGAAGTAGGGAGAGATGTAGCCCCGGTCGAACTGCATGCCTTCCACCACTTCCAGGTTGGTTTCCATGCCCTTGGCTTCTTCCACGGTGATGACGCCTTCTTTGCCGACCTTGGCCATGGCGTCGGCAATGATGTTGCCGATGGAGGGGTCGTTGTTGGCGCTGATGGTGCCGACCTGGGCGATCTCTTTCTGGTCTTTGGTGGGTTTGGAAATCTTGTGGAGCTCGGCCACTACCGCGGTTACGGCCTGCTCAATGCCGCGCTTGATGGCCATGGGGTTGGTGCCGGCGGCCACCAGGCGGGAACCTTCCCGGTAAATCGCCTGGGCCAAAATGGTGGCGGTGGTGGTGCCGTCCCCGGCTACATCCGAGGTCTTGGAGGCGACTTCCCGTACCATCTGGGCCCCCATGTTCTCGAATTTGTCTTCCAGTTCGATCTCTTTGGCTACGGTGACGCCATCCTTGGTGATCGCCGGGCCGCCGAAGGCTTTTTCCAGAATGACGTTACGGCCTTTGGGGCCCAGGGTCACTTTGACCGCGTCCGCCAGGGTATTGACGCCCCGGAGCATAGCCTCACGGGCCTTGATGTCATATTTGATCTCTTTTGCTGACATAAGCTTTATGTCCTCCTTAGGATAATTGCTGATTACGACAGGAATTCAAGTTAGTTGATGGGGAAGACCTGCGGTTAGTCGTTGATGACGGCCAGGATATCCTCTTCCCGCATCATCAAAAATTCTTCGCCTTCCATCTTGATTTCGGTGCCGGCATACTTGCCGAAGAGCACCCGGTCGCCTTCTTTGAGTTGCAGGGCCATCCGGGCGCCGGCATCGCTCATTTTGCCGGGGCCGACCGCGATGACTTTACCCTCAATGGGCTTTTCCTTAGCGGTGTCGGGAATCAGGATGCCGCCTTTGGTGACCTGAACCTCTTCCATCCGTTTGACCAAAACCCGATCATTCAAGGGTTTGATTTTCATATACATCCTCCTCGCGATAAATTAAAGGTGTCTATTCCTATTAGCACTCATTCACATTGAGTGCTAATTAACAAACTAAATATAACCAATCTCCCGGGAAAAGCAAGGGGAGCCTTAAAATAATTTTTGGGGGAAGGGGCGGGGCCGAAGCCCGGTATGACTACCGGGCTTCGGAAACCATGATGCCGTGCTTGGACTTGGCCTTGGAATACTTGTCCTTGGCGCGGCTGGTCTTTTTGGATTTGCTGGTACTCTTGGAGGTATTGTCGCTCTTTTTCGCCAACCGGGTCTCGCCCGATTTCTTGCCTTTGGCGGCCGGCGCTTTGGTCTGGCTCTTGGAGGTGCCTATGAGGGCCACCTTGGTCTTCTTGGCATTGCCATGTTTGGCGGCCAGAGACGGTGTCCCGAACAGGGAGGCCTGCACCACGGGGGTCGCGCCGGACTTGGCCGGGGTGTGTTTGGCCGGTTTCTCATGCTTGGCATAGGTCCGGCTCGCGGCCTTCTTGGAGGCCTGGGCAGAACCCCGGGATTTGGCGCTGGACTTGTGGGTCACGCTGGCGTGGTGGCTCGGGGCACTCCTGCCGCTGGAATAGGATGGTCCGGAACTCCTGGCCGTCCGGATCGGGTGGGAGGGCTCCGCCGGATGCTCGATGCGGGCGATGGTAATGTTTTTGGTGAACCGCTCTTTACTGTTGGGAGGCAGATTCAGCTTGTAAGCATGCGCATCCGGGGGAGTGATGCCCCGGAGCAATTCCGGGTTAAGCCCAGCCACTTCTTCGGTGGGAACGTTCACCGCCACCGCCGCGGCCGTCAGCGAGGTGGGCTCAGTTACCGGCACCTTCTCGTATTTGGCCGCCGGCAAATAAGGCACGTTCTTGAAACCGAACTTTTCCGGGTTCTTGGCGATGATGGTGGCCGCAATCATCTGGGGCACGTAATTCTTGGTCTCGGTGGGCAGGCACATGTTGGCGGAGAGTTCCCAGAAGTTTTTGTGATTGCTCTGGTTCAACTCCCGCTGCACCCGGCCCTCGCCGCAGTTGTAGGAGGCCGCCGCCAGATACCAGGAGCCGAACTGCTTATAGAGGTCCAGCAGGTATTGGGCTGCCGCCCGGGTGGCCTTTTCCGGGTCCCGGCGCTCATCCACGTAGCTGTCGATGGTCAGCCCATAGCGCAGGCCGGTGCCTTTGATGAACTGCCACATGCCGCTGGCCGCCGCCGGGGAATAGGCTTTGTTGTTGAAGCCGCTCTCGATCATGGCCAGATAGGCCATATCTTCCGGGAGGCCGGCCTCCTGGAAGACTTCCTTGATCATGGGCAGATAGCGGGTGGAACGGGCCAGGTAGCGCGTGATAACCGCCTTGCGCTCGGTGGAGAAATAGACCAGGTAGGCCCTGACCTGCTTGTTCATCTGGATGGGCACATCAAACTTGACCTGATGCTCCCAATTCTTCAACTCTTGTTCCAGACTGGGGTCCCAACCGGGGACGCCGCTCTTGGCGTAGAGCTCTTCCAGGCGCTTGGCGCTCAACTCCTCGGTCAGGGTGGCATCCTCGGGACCGTCATCGCTGACGGGAGCGGTCATTTCTGGCTGGACCGGCTCCGCTTTAACCAAGGCACCTTTTTGACCCCCGCCACATCCCGCCAACAATGCTACGCAAACTACTACCCCCATGAGCCAGGATATCATAGAGACTCCTTTCACCTGCTGGTCCGGGTTTGCGCTGCTTCAGGTCTATAAATGAGAAATCGTTACCTCCCCCGAGGCGGACCGATAGACCTGGGATTTTTCTCATATAGCACCCTTTTTCGCACTTGGCAAGAAAAAACCTAGGCTCTATCTGATTTTCCCGGCCTCGGGCTCTTTTAAGTGGTTATCGGCGTGATTATCATCAAGTACGGGAGTGGCAAAAACCATGAAGCATTCCAGATATCTGGCCAATCTGGAGATCGCTCTGGCCCTGGCCGGCTGGGCCGTCGGCCTGTGGGGCCTGGTTCGGGGCGAAAAATTCATTCTCCAGTATCTCTATTTCTTCGCCTGGTATCCCACTATCGCCTGCCTGGACGGCCTCTTGTTCCGGCTCCGGGGCCAGTCCTGGCTCCTGACCCAGCCCCGCCGGTTTCTCCGGATGTGTTTCTGGTCCGTGACGGTCTGGCTCAGCTTCGAAGCCTTCAACCTGGTCCTGAAAAACTGGGGATATGTGGGGATGGAGCCCGTCCTCTGGGTCCGCTGGGGCGGTTATGCCCTGGCCTTTGCCACGGTGCTGCCCGGGGTGCTCTTAACCGCCCAGGTCTTCGACGCCCTGGGGGCCTGGAAAGGCCTGAAAGCCCGGCCTTTCAACCCGGGAGCCTGGCAACCGGTGTCCCTTCTGGTCGGCGTCGCCTTGCTGGTCCTGCCCTTAACCTTTCCCCGCTACGCCTACCCCCTGATCTGGGGAGCCCTGTTTTTCCTGCTGGACCCCTTCTGCTGGCTTTTGGGCGGGCCCTCCCTCATCGCCCGCTTCATGCCAGGGCGAACGCCGGGAGCATGTCTGTCTCCTGGCCGCGGGCCTGATGTGCGGCCTCTGGTGGGAAGCCTGGAATTACTTCGCCATCGCCAAGTGGGTCTACACCCTGCCGGTGATCGGCTTCGCCAAGGTCTTCGAGATGCCGGTCCTGGGGTTCCTGGGGTTTCCCCCCTTTGCCCTGGAGTGCGCGGTCATGTATAATTTCCTCACGGCCTTAGATGAACGGGTGCTCACCACCCCGGCCCGGCGGCGTTACGCGTATGCGGTCCATTTAGCCTTTTGGCTCATAATGTTTGCGGCCATGGACGCCGGGACGGTGATTTCCTATCGGTGAGCCGGTGAGCAGTAGAGCTTTATCGTAGGGCGCGTCTCACGCGCCATCTCGGTGCGTAGGACGCACCCGACGCGGCGGGCACAGCCCGCCCCGCACCTTCCGGGTGGCACCGTGCGTCTCGCCGTGCAGACCATAAGGCTGTGCCACTCCGTTCGACTTTATTCTTCTCGTTCCCAAGTTCAACTTGAGAACCGGATCAAGGGCGACCCAGCGGGTCGCCCCTACAGTGCAGGATACGTTCTGAATAACCGAAAACCGGAAAACGGAAAACCGAAAACCGGGTCTACGCCGTCTCCCTGGGCTGCCCCAAGAACCTGGTGGACACGGAAATCATGCTGGGGGGCCTCACCAGCGCCGGCTGGGAGGTCACCGGGGAGCCTGCCGCCGCCGATCTCCTCCTGGTCAATACCTGCGGCTTCATCGAGCCGGCCTGTAAAGAGGCGGTGGACACCATCCTGGATCTGGCCCGCCTGAAGGAGGCCCGGCCGGAGGTGCGCCTGGTGGTGGCCGGCTGCCTGGTGCAGCGCTATGGCCCGGAGCTCATACAAGACCTCCCGGAAGTCGACCTGTTCATCGGGGTGAACGATTTTCCCGCCCTGGCCGGCCTCCTGGACCGGCCGCAGGCCGCCGGCGCCGCCCGCCTGGTTCATCGAGTCCCCGCCCTACGCTTATGCCGGGCGTCGAGGCCCGCTACCCCGCCACGCCCGGCGCCATCTGGCCTATCTGAAGATCGCCGAAGGCTGCGGCCACGGCTGCACCTTCTGTCTCATCCCCCAGATCCGGGGCCCGCTGCGCAGCCGGCCCCTCGACACCCTGGTGCGGGAGGCCGAAAATCTGGCCGCGGCCGGGGTCAAAGAACTCATCCTGGTGGCCCAGGACACCACCGCCTATGGCCGGGACAAGCCGGGCCACCCCGGGATCGCGGCCCTGCTCCGGGAGTTGGCCGCCCTGGACGGCTTCCGGTGGATTCGCCTCCTCTACGGCCACCCGGCCCGCATCACCCCGGAGCTCCTGGCCGTCATGGCCGCCCACCCCCGGATTCTCCCCTACCTGGATATCCCCATCCAACACGGCCATGACGAGGTGCTGCGGCGCATGGGACGGGGCTATACGCCGCCAGGACATCCTGGATACGGTCCGGCGCATCCGGGAAGCCCTTCCCGGGGCGACGCTCCGCACCACCGTGATGACGGGTTTTCCCGGCGAGACCGAGGCCCACTTCCAGGTGCTCTGTGACCTGATCCAGGAGGTGAGCTTTGACCACCTGGGGGTCTTTCTTCTATTCCCCGGAAGCCGGCACGACGGCCGCGTCCTTCCGGCCCAAGGTGCCCCGGCGGGAGGCCCGCCGCCGGGCCCGCCTCTTAAAAGCCATCCAGGCCAAAATCGTCAAGGCCCGGCTCAAGTCCCTGGTGGGCTCCGTGGCCGAGGTCCTGGTGGAAGGGGTGAGCCCGGAGAGCGACTACCTCCTCACGGGGCGCATGACCAGCCAGGCCCCGGACATCGACGGCCAGGTCTATATCACCGCCGGGACCGGGCAGGTGGGAGAGATTCAACCCGTGCGCCTCACCCGGGCCTTGCCCTACGACCTGCTGGGGGAGATTGTCGAGGCGGAGGAGAGAGGAAACGGGTAATCTTCCAAACTTCTAGAGCGGAGACGCTTCCATCCCGGCCAGCGGTCCAGAGGCAGGAGTCGGGGGCACCCTTCCCGGGTCTGGATTTCTCCCTCAGGTCCTGAGGCCCGCCAGGCGCAAGCCTTCCAGGAGACCTTCCACCAGATTGGGGAATTTGGCATAGCAGCTGATGAGAAAGGGGCCGGCGGTGGCGAAATCCGGCCTGAGTTGGAGCAACTCCGCCAGGGCCCGGGCTCCTTCCGCCTCTCTTCCCAACCGGCCCAAAGCCGGGCTATGAGCCCAACCGGGCAGAGGAAAAAACCTCAGCCAAGATGGTGGCGGCAGGCCCCAGGAAGTCTTAAGTTGATAAACACCCTTAAACTTTGAAAAGTAATCATCCGCGGCGGCTTAATGGGGAATATCGCCTCGAAAAAATTACAAATTGCAAAAGAGGTGGTGGCCTCACCCCAGTCCGTCACCTATCCGCCACGGTAAAACCGGTGCCGGTACCGCTGACTTATCCCCACACGAGGATATACGAAAGGAGGCCCATGTTAGCAAACGCCCAGGACCCCCCCGACCGAAACCCGGGCTGCCGGGACCTGCCCTGCCGGGGTTGCCGCCTGACGACATGCAGGCACGGAAGCTCTGGGCCGGCTCCGCCCGTTCTCGTCTGGATTTTTGCACAGTGCATGTGGCCGCGGCCGGACCGGGGCAGACCTATATCGTGGCACAAACGGCCCCGGGCGCCGATGCCGTGTCGGCGGCCCAGGCTGCCTACCGTGCAATTGCCCGGATAGTGCAGGATCGGGGCTTGACCATCGTCCACGAGCGCCTTTTCGGAAGCCTGACGGCGAGAGCCGGAGTCCTGGCCGCCCGGAACGCTGCCTTCGGCGCCGCCAGCATTTCCCCTGCAACTCCCCTGAGCTACATCCAGGGACATCCCCCCTGGGGCCAGGGTCTGGCCGGGGTCATCATCCGGGCCGTGGCCTGCCGACGGCCCCGGGATGAGGTCTGGACCATCCGGGACCAAGGCCAGCCTGTGGGCCGGGGCTGGCGGCAGGGTGAAGCCACCTTTATAATCCTGCAAAATCTCCAGGGACTGGCCCCGAATGGCAATGGGGCCGATGGACCCTCTCATCAGGCCCGGCGTCTGATCCAGCGGGCGGCCCAGGTGCTCGAGGCCCAAGGGGCTTCTTACCGGGATGTGGTGCGGACCTGGTTCACCCTCTCCGACATCCTGGCCTGGTACCCGGAGTTCAACCGGGCCCGCAGCGCGGTATACCGGGAACTTGGCCTCATGCCCATCAATGGCAGCGGCTCCCGGAGGCTGCCGGCCAGCACCGGCATCGGCGGCGAGGTATTTCCGGGCGCGGCCGGGGCCCTGGATCTTCTGGCGGTGGTGGGACCACCGGCATCCCGGCCACGGGTCAAACAACTGAGCAGCCCGGCCCAGCCCGACGCCCTCACCTACGGGTCCGCCTTCTCCCGGGGGGCGCTTATCCGCCAGGACGATGTTTCCCTGATTCAAGTCTCGGGCACTGCGGCCATCGATGCAACGGGGGCAAAGCCTCCATCCCGGCGACGTCAAGGCTCAGATCAACTGCACCTTCGACAAGATCGCCGCCCTCATCGCACCGGTTGGCGCCACTCTGGCCGACATCGCCGCGGCCTGCATCTTTATCAAACGCCCCGAGGACGCCCCGGCCTATCAGGAGATTGCCACGGCCCGGGGCCTGGCGAACCTCCCCGCCGTCATCCTGGTGGCCGACATCTGCCGGGAGGAATTGCTGTTTGAGATGGACGCGGAGGTGGCTTTTGACCCGGGTGGGAGGATTCATGAGTAGAGAGAAGCGCCGGGGCGAGGGGGCCGATAAAAGCAAGGGCCAACTGGCCAGGCAACGCCTGTACCTGCACCTCGTGACGCTGGCCCTGGGCCTGGCAGCCGTCGCCGCCGGCGCCGTTTATCTGCTCCATGGCCAGGAAGCCCGGGCGCAATCCGCCACCCCGCCAGCAGCCCGGGAGCCGGCCCAGGCAACCGGGGCGCAGAGGAATTTTGCACCCCTCAAGGGCCGCTGGATGCGCCCCGATGGCGGTTATGTCATTGAGATCAAAGGAATCGATGCCGACGGCAAAATGCTGGCCGCATATTTCAATCCCCAGCCCATCAATGTCTCCGTGGCGACAGCGGCGGTAGAGGGGACGACGGTCAAGGTATTCATCGAGCTTCGGGACATCAATTATCCGGGGGCTACGTATCATCTGACCTTTGATCCTGAAAAAGATCAGCTCAGAGGCGTTTATTTTCAACCGGCCCTCCGGCAGAGCTTTGACGTGTTCTTTGTCAGGTTGAAATGAGCGAGGCCCCACCGGGGCGGCAGAGGTTTAAGGAGCATGATTACCGCTCACATACAGTTCATTTTGGTGTTAACCAGTTGGAGGCATAAAAACTTCAGGCTAAACTACTTTCTTTCAATAGGAGGAAGGGATGCAGCGACCACCTAAAACGATTTTCTTGGGTATCCTGGCGGGCCTGGTCCTGGCACTAACGCCGGGGCCGGTCCTGGCCCAGCAGCTCAGTGGCCCCCCAGCGGATCCGGGACTTAAGTACTCCACCCCGATGCCGCCCGGCGT
>CAVVFW010000028.1:0-51830 GCA_963747645.1 uncultured delta proteobacterium
ACTTGCCAAAACAGAATCTTCTCAGAAAATCCAGATAGTTGTGGATATGATATAGATAGCGGAATTGACCTTTTGTGGGGGGAATCTCCAGAATCCTATTTTGTCGGATGATACGTTGCCCGGATATCATTTTGCTTGAATGATGAAGAATATTCCTCGACACACAACTCTCATTAGAAGTTCAGTGGCCAGCACACCAATTCACTGGCCACTGACCACTGGCCACTGTCTACCTCTCAACCCCTCAGCAGGCTCCGGGCGATGATCACCCGCATGATTTCGTTGGTGCCTTCGTAAATCTGGCCCGCCTTGGCGTCCCTGAAGTAACGCTCCAAGGGGTAATCGGCGAGACAGCCGTAGCCTCCCAGGATCTGCACCCCTTCGCTCGCCGCGGCCATGGCCGCATCGGTGGCGAAGCGCTTGGCCATGGCCGCGGCCAGGCCGTAGGGCCGCTTCTGGTCTTTGAGCCAGGCGGCCTTCAGGGTGAGAAGGCTGGCGGCTTCCAAATCCGTGGCCATGTCCGCCAGCTTCCACTGGATGGCCTGAAAATCCGCCACGGCCTGGCCGAACTGCTGCCGCTTTTTGGCATAGGCCAGGGCCTCGGCCAGGGCGCCCCGGCCCAGCCCCACGGCGATGGCGGCGGAGCCCACCCGGGCCGCGTCCAGGGCGGCCAGCATCACTTTGAGCCCCTGGTTCGCCTCTCCCAGGAGGCTGGCCTCCGGCAGCCGGGCCTGGTCAAAAAAGAGGGGGACCGAGACCGCGCCCCTCAACCCCAGTTTCTCCTCCCGGCTCCCCCGGGTGACCCCCGGGGTGGCGGGAAGATTTCCACCCCAAAGGCGCTGATCCCCTTGGCGCCCCGCTCCGGGTCGGTGAGCGCCGCCACCAGGGCGAAGCGGGCCTCGCTCCCCGACGTCACGAAGTTTTTGCCCCCGTTGAGCACCCAACCGTCCGGCTCCCGCCGGGCCGCGCTCTTCATCGCCCGCCGGGTCGGAGCCCGCCTCGGGTTCGGTCAGGGCAAAACTGGCGTAGACCTCCCCCCGGGCCACCGGCGGCAGCCAGGCCTCTTTCTGGGCCGGGGTGCCGAACTGGGCCACGGTCCCCCCGAACAGGGAGTGGTTGACGTGGAGGATGAGGGCCGAAGCCGGGCAGGCCTGAGCCAGTTCCATCTGGGCCAGGACGTAGGCCACATAATCCAGGCCCTGGCCGCCGTATTCCCGGGGCAGAGCCAGGCCAAACATGCCTTCCTGGGCCCAGAGCTGCAAGATCTCCCGGGGAAATGTGGCCTCCCGGTCCAGCCGGGCGGACAGGTCTTTCACTTCCCGGGCCAGGCCCTGCGCCTTTTCCTGGACCCCCTGCTGTTCCGTCGATAAGGTAAAATCCATGCTGACCCCCTCAGGCTGCTCACGACATTCAGGGCTATCATCCCAGATTTGCCGAGCCTGGTCAAGGCGCTCCCCGTAACCTCGACCGTTGCCATTAATTTAGCTTCGCAACTTGGCACTTTCCGGCAATTAAGATACATTTTCAGGTTAGAGAGAAAATCTGCGAGGGTGCTATCGTGAACAAGCGAATCCTGGTCGTGGGCGTATTGTTGTCGGTTCTCCTGACCCAGGCCCTGATGCCGGCCCAGGCCCGGGAGATGGCCGCGGCGCCGCTGGCGGCCGTGATCGACCTTGAGCACGTGCTGGAAGGGAAATCAACCGCCACCGTGGATGCCGGGGGCGGCGTCACCCTGGCACTCGCGGCCGTCGACGGCGGGTTCCGGCAAGACCTGACCATCCTGGCGGACGGCCGGCAGGTGCAGAAATTAGAGGGTGGCAGGTTTATCGCTTGCGCCCGGATAGAGGCGGGTCCCATCACGTATTGGGCCATTTCCGAATTCACCGGGGGAGCCCATTGCTGCGGGCAATTCGCCTTCCTGGCCCGGGCCGCAGCCAACCAACCGGTGCGCTATCTGGGCCAGACTCAGGGTTATAATGGGGGGCCCCGGGATTTCCCGGGCTCATTCATCCAGCGGCAGGGACAGCTCTATTTTGAGAGTTTTGATAACTGGTTCGACTATTTTCATGCCAGCCATGCCGACTGCCTCCTGGTCAACGTTCCCCGGTCTTACTATCGCCTGACCCCCACGGCCCTCACGGTGGATAATACCCCTTTTAAGCAGGAATATATGGACGAGGCGGCGGCGGTGGATCAGAAAATAAGACAGCAGGCCACCCCCCAGGATGGCAAACCCGAAGCCATTCTCAGGCCGGGTTCGGCGCCGGGATTTGACAGCGCCATGTTCTTCGACACCCTGGGGCAGCTGTTGGTGAAGCGCACCATTCTGTATCTCTACGCCCGGGAGGACAAGGTGGCCTGGGACACCTTCCAGCGGGATGTGTCCCGCTACTACCAGACCTCTGCCTGGGTGCCCCAGTTGCAGCAGGAAATCTTAAAGACCCTGAAGGCGCATCCCTACTGATAGTGGGGCCGCAAAAGCCGGGCGCCGGGAATTATCCAGCATGGAAAACGCCTCGTCAGCATTTCGGTTGGCCTTGATTTTAGGAGGGGCGCGCAGCGGCAAAAGCCGCTACGGCCTGGGTCTGGCCGCCCGCTGCCCGGCTCCCCGCCTCTTTGTGGCCACCGGCGAACCCCGGGATGCCGAGATGGAGGCCCGCATCGAAGCCCACCAGCGGGAACGGGGCTCGGATTGGGCGACCCGGGAGGTCCCCCTGGAACTGGCGGCCGCCCTGAACGAGGCCCAGGGGCATTACGGGGTCATCGTGGTGGACTGCCTCACCATGTGGGTGTCCAATCTCTTGCTGCAGGAGGGCGCCTCCCCGGGCAGCATCCAGACGGCCTGCGAGGACCTGACTTCGACCCTGGCCCGGACCGCCGCCCCCACCATCCTGGTCAGCAATGAAGTGGGCTGGGGGATTGTCCCGGACAATCCCCTGGCCCGGAAGTTTCGGGATCAGGCCGGCTGGCTGCACCAGCGAGTGGCCCAGGTGGCCGACCTGGTGGTCCTGGTGGTGGCGGGGGTCCCGATGCTCATCAAGAGTGACCTTTTCCCGGGAAGGCCGTGAACTGGATTGCCAGGTTCAGGCCCTCCTGTCTTTAAAAGGTCTTGGTGGCCTGGGCGTCTTGCCTGTGCTGTAGAGGCAGGTTAACACCTGCCCCGACGCCGGCAATTCCTGTTTTACGGATGGGCCAAGAGCCCATGCGTCACTGCTTACTGCTAATAGCTATCTTAAGAATTGAGGTCGTATCGCTATGATGACGGAATTGTCCCAGATAATTTCCCAGATCGAACCCGTTAACCCCACCTGGCTGGACCAGGCCCGGGAGCGCCTGGACTCCCTCACCAAGCCCCGGGGCAGCCTGGGCCGCCTGGAGGAACTGGCGGCCCTCTATGTCGGCATCCGGGGGGAGTTGCTGCCCCCCCTCGAGAAAAAATGGGTGGTGGTCTTCGCCGCCGATCATGGGGTGGTGGCCGAAGGGGTGAGCGCCTATCCCCAGGAAGTCACCTACCAGATGGTCCTTAACTTTCTCCGGGGGGGAGCCGGCATCAATGCCCTGGCCCGGCATGCCGGGGCCCGGGTGGCGGTGGTGGATATCGGGGTCAATCACGATTTCGGCCACGTCCCCGAACTCATCGACCGCAAGGTGGCCTATGGCTCCCGCAATATGGCCCAGGAACCGGCCCTGACCCGGGAGGAGGCCCTCCAGGCCCTCCTGGTGGGGGTGGAAATGGCCGAACAGGCCACCGCCACCGGGGTGGACGCCCTGGCGGCCGGGGACATGGGCATCGGCAACACCACCCCCGCCGCGGCCCTGGCCTCCGTGTTCACCGGCAAGCCGGTGGCCGCGGTCACCGGCCGGGGCACCGGCATCGAGGACCCGGTCTGGCGCCACAAGATGGCGGTGATCAACCGGGCCCTGGCCATGCACAAGCCCAGTTCCGACGACCCCGTGGGGGCCCTGGCCGCGGTGGGCGGCCTGGAGATTGCCGGCATCGCCGGCTTCATCCTGGGAACCGCGGCGGCCCGGCGGCCCATGCTGCTGGACGGTTTCATCGCCACCGCCGGGGCGCTGGTGGCCCACGCCCTGGCCCCCGCCTCCACCGATTACCTCATCGCCGCCCACCGCTCCGTGGAGCCGGGGCACCAGCTCATGCTGGATTTCCTGGGCCTCAAGCCCCTGTTGAACTTCCAGATGCGCCTGGGGGAAGGCACCGGCGCCGCCCTGGGCCTGACCCTTTTGGAGGCCGGCGTCAGGGTTTACCGGGAAATGGCCACCTTCGGGGAGGCCGGGGTGGCCGACCAGGACACATGAACTCGACCCTGCCCCTGGCCCTGACCTTTCTCACCAAGCTGCCCTGGCCCTGGCGGGGCCCGGCGGATGAGACCGCCCTGGCCCGCTCGATGTTCTGGTTTCCCTGGGTCGGGGCCTTGCTGGGCTTGATTTTCTGGGGGGCCTGGGCGGGCTTACAAAAAATGCCGGCCCCGGCGGCCGCGGGCCTGCTCCTGGCCCTGACGGTGTGGGTCACCGGCGGGCTGCACCTGGACGGCCTGGCCGACACCGCCGACGGCCTGGGCGGGGGCCACACCCCGGCGGACGCCCTCCGCATCATGAAAGACTCCCGGGTGGGCGCCTTCGGAGTCATCAGCCTCATCCTGGCCCTGGTCCTGAAATTTTCCCTGTTCCTCTCTCTACCCACAAAAGCCGGCGGGGCGGCACTCCTGCTCTACCCGGTGATCAGCCGCTGGTCCATGGTGCTCCTGGCCTACCTGTCGCCCTACGCCCGGGCCGAAGGCGGCCTGGGCCAGGCCATGACCCTGGGGGTGAGCCCCCGGGTCCTGGCCGGCGCCAGCCTCAGCGCCGGGGCCCTGGCCCTCCTGATCCTGGGCGCCCCGGGCCTGGTGCTCTTCATCGCCGCCGCCGCCCTGGTCTGGCTGGGCAGCCTCTATTTTCAGCGCCGCCTGGGAGGCATCACCGGCGACATCCTGGGCGCCACCAACGAAGTGGTGGAAGTCCTGGTCCTGGCCGGGGCGTTGATGTTGACCTAGCGGCCCGGGCGCGCCTCGAATAAAGCCCCGGGCGCGGCCTTCACCCCCCCCGGCCACGCAGCCTCCCCACACCTTTAGCTCCCGGTCAAGCCGGAGCTGTAGGACCTTTAAATCACCTTACCATCCGGTGGGGTGAGAGATCCGGCTACGATAACTTTAGGGAATATCAGTTATTTTTATTTGTGGCGCGGAGAAATGGCAGGATAGCTTCAGGCGAAGGTTGTTAATCGGTCCCCCAAGGTCAAATGGTCAGCTCAGAAAGAAGTCGAAATAGGCCTTGAAAATCCATCGACCCACCTGAAGCAACCAAACCAGACTGCAGGCTCTTAACAAGGATGCTTGGCAAGGTCTGAAAACCTGCGTTCCCTGGAGGAGAAATTGGATTGCATCTTAACCGGTTCAGAATCACCGTTAAGATTATATTTTTGTATGAGATTATAGAGCATGGAGCGGCTGGTCCGCAAAGCTTTGGCAGCCAGCAAAACGTTGCCATTATACTTTTCCAGGACCCGCGCGATCAGTTGGGATTCGAACCTGGCCTTGGCCTCTTTGAGACTCAGCCCATCACAATACGGTTCGGGGTCAAGATGGGAAACCACTATACCTAAATGCTCCGGAGCAATCAAGGGACCGTCCGCCATCACCACGCCGCGGCGGATGCGGTTAGTGAGTTCGCGAATATTTCCCGGCCAGTGGTGGGCCTGGATCGCGGTCATCGCCTCCTTTGAAAACCTCAAGTCCTTTTTCCTCACCCGGGAGGAGTAACGCTTCAAGAAGATAGTAGCCATGATCAGGAGGTCATCATCGCGATCCTTCAAAGCAGGCAGTTCGACGCTCAAAACGTCGAGGCGATAGTAGAGATCTTCCCGGAAGTTGCCCTCCTTGATCGCGGCCGTCAGGTCGCTGTTGGTGGCGGAAATGACGCGCAGATCCGCATTGAGGGTCTTGTGCCCCCCCACCCGCTCAAAGGTGAACTCCTGGAGGAACCGGAGCAATTTGACCTGCAGTTTCAGGGGAAGTTCACCCACTTCATCCAAAAAGAGGGTGCCTCCCTGGGCCCGCTCCACGGTCCCGATGGACGTGCGATACGCCCCGGTGAAGGCCCCTTTTTCATGGCCGAAAAGCTCGGACTCCAACAGTTCTTTGGGGATGGCGGCACAGTTAATCGCCACGAAAGGCCCATCGGCCCGCAGGCTCCGCTGATGAATGCTCCTCGCCACCATTTCTTTCCCGGTGCCGCTGGCTCCGGTTACCAGAACCGGCAGATCGGTGGCGGCTATCTTGCGAATCAGGTTGAACACCTGGCGCATGGGCTCCGACACCCCCACCATTTCCTCGGGTTCTCCCGAGGTGACCTCACCTAACCAATCCTGGTATCCAACGGCATGGAGAGCCAGGGGCAATCTGGCACCCAGGGCACTTGATGCTGCGCCCTTTGATTTCCTTGCCGCAAAACGGGCAGTTCGGGAATCGGCGGGGCACAAGGGGCAACAGGGCATCCCATAACCGGGACCGGTTGTGGCTGTCGAGATCCAGAAATTCAACCCCGACCCCGGAATCAGAGGGGCGGACTACCCGGGCTAACACTTCCAGGTCAGGAGACTTTGTGGATAAAAGAGGGAATTTTAGATCAATAAGAGGAACGTGCAGCTTCACCTTCTCCGGCAGGGCGATATGGGCGCCGGTGAGGCTCAAATCGGTTATCCGGCCTTTAACCGTTTGACTTAAGAAAAACAGGCTTACCGGCAGGTCTACGGGAATCCTTGGTGCTCTCCTCATGCTATTCTCCGAACGCTTGGTCCACTCGAGATTATGCGCCAACCTTGGCCACTGCAGTCAAATCAACGTTTTGCAGGCATTTCTCCCCGAGGTTGACCTTGAGAAGGTTTCTCTCTTTGTAACCATATTGCCTGATCTATGGCACGAATGTCAATAATGCACCGGCTAAAACCTTAAAGGGCAGGTTCACAATAATCCAAAAACGTCTACAAAGCATTAGGTATTAGTATCCATTCCCTTATAGGTATTTCTACCTATTTTGGGTGTGTACTTCTCCAGAGGCAAGCCTCGGCGACCTGGACGAACCGCGGAACCTCCATTATATCCGGAACACCGATTGGTGATATATCAGTAAATGTTTAGTCAGTAATATAAAATAAAAGCAATGTCAACATAATAATCTTATTCGCACCATGCCTTAACCTTGAAGCTCTGATCGCCATAACGGACTGGTTCCGGGTGGGGGGCCCGGGACCAATAAGTTGAAGAGCCCCCCCCGCCGGAAGAGCAGGTGGCGTCAAAACCTCGGTGCGGCCGCCGACTCACGGCCAAATGCCGCGGGGCAATGCATCTCATCGCCAGGCAGATGATCTTAACCTTTGATGAGAAGCGGTCCGGTACCGTCTTAACCATTGCCTCCCCCGGTTATCCCACCCCCGCATTGCATAAATCCGGCGATAAGGTCATAATTTCCGCCAGGAGATTATGACTCATGCCGGAAACCCTCAACCTCACCGATACCTTGAAAGGCTATACCTACGACCAGGACAAGCTCCTGACCCCGGAGGAGACCATCCGCCGGGTGCGGGACCGCCTGGGGGCCCTGGACCTCAAGCTCCTCCAGGACACCAGGCGCATCGACACCGGCCGCCTGGATATCCCCGTGTATCTCAGCCTCCTGGGGGTGGACGCCCGCCGGGTGGTGCCCACCCATAAACAGATGGGCAAAGGGGCCACCCCGGTCCAGGCCGAGGCCTCCGCCCTCATGGAGCTGGTGGAACGCTTCAGCTTCTTTACCTATCTGGACGACGGCCCCCTGGACTTCAGCTGCCCCCGGGACCTGGCGGGCCGGGCCCTGCCCTTCCCGCTGCTCTGCCGCTCCCTGTTCGATACCTCGCCCGACGCCGTGGCCGCGGCCCGGCTCTACGAAGATTGGCCCCTGTATTTCGTGCCCGCCACCAACCTGACCCGGGGAGAGGCGGTCTACCTGCCCATCCACTGGTTTTACCTCATCGAGGAATATAACGGCCCGGCCGCGGGCAACTGCCTGGAGGAGGCGGTGCTCCAGGGCCTGGGCGAAGTGGTGGAGCGCCACGTGGGCTCCATCATCAGCTATGAGCGGCGCCCCACCCCGGCCATCGACCCCGAGTCGGTCACGGACCCCGTGGCCCGGGAACTGCTGGCCAAATTCCGCAAGAACGGCATTGTGGTCCACCTGCGGGATTTCTCCCTGGACACCGGCATCCCCACGGTGGCGGCCCTGGCCTATGACCCGTCCACCTTTCCGGAGGGCAGCGAGATCGTCTTTGCCGCCGGCACCACCACCGACCCCGCCAAGTCCCTGATTCGGGCCTTGACCGAGGTGGCCCAGCTGGCCGGGGATTTCCACCGCCGCACCAGCTACCGGCCCACGCTCCCCAAGTATGAAACCCTGGAGGAGGCGGCCTATCTCATGGCCCCGGGACCCATGATACCCCTGGACAGCCTCCCCAACCTCTCCCGGGCCAACCTCAAGGATGAGATCGGCCTGTGCCTGGAGGCCCTGTCCCGCCTGGGGCTTGAGGTCCTGGTGGTGAACATCACCCACCCCCGTTTAGCCATCCCGGCGGTGTACGTACTGATCCCCGGCACCCATTTCCTGGACCGCACCCGGAACACCAGCGTCATTTTCCACCTGGCTAAGACTGCGGCTCTCTACGCCCCGCCCCTTGAGGCCCTGGCGGCCCTGGCGGGCCTCAACGCCGCCTTCCCCCGCCGCTTCGACGTCCAGTTCTTCCTGGGCCTGACCCTGGAAAACCAGGACCGGGCCGGCGAGGCCCTGGGGCACTTCCGCGGGGCCCTGGAATGCAGCCCACCGGCGCACGAGCTGCCCAGCATCTACGTCCACCTGGGCACCTGCCAAAAAGACCTGGGGTATTTTAAAGAGGCCTCCGAGGCCTTCGCCCGGGCCCTGGAACTGGACCCCGACCTCAAGGAGGCCCACCACTTCCTGGGCTTCTGCTGCTTCAAGATGGAGGAATATCAGAAGGCGGTGGCGTGTTTCGAGAAGGTCATCGAACTGGACCCGGGCTCGGCCATCGACTACGCCAACCTGGGGATTAATTTACAACGGCTGGGCCATGCCAAGGAAGCTGCGTTCGTGCTTAAACAGGCCCTGGAACTTGACCCCGACCTGGACTTCGCGGCCCGGGCCTTGGCGGCCTTGGAAGGTTAGAGCAGTTATGGGGGAGGGGCTTTTTCGTAACGTGCCCCTCCCCTTCCCCTCATCCCCTGGCGCAATTCCTCAGGTCAATTAACCGTAGAGGCACACATACGCCCGCTTGGGGGGACACGCAGGGCCCCCGGTATTAGTACAAGCAGCCGGCGAAACCCGGCATGAACGCGCCTTGTTGTACAATATTGCAGTCAGTGGACAGTAAATAGTCAGGTCATTCTGGACGGAGTAAAGAATCTCAGTGGCTTAAAAAGCGAGATTCTTCGCTGTGCTCAGAATAACTAATTAGTCTTTTGATTGGTTTTTGGTGTTACAGGATCTGTTCCTTCCACCTGACCCCCCGACCGCCACCCCGTCAGGAGCCTAAAGCAACCCGCGCCCCGCGGGTTTCAGCCGGCGCCACCCGGCAATCCTCAAGATTTTTCGGCTTCTTACTGACTACCGACTCATTATTTCACTGCGGAGCTGTGGACTCTGGAGGCGCTGCCGGTGGGTTCGGTATAGCTCATGATGAACTTAAAATTGGGGAAGAGGCGAGGCAGGCGCATCATGTTGAAGGTCATGACGCCGATGGCCATGCGGTCCAGCCAGGAGGACATGGGCCACCCCAGGTGAACGGTGATATTCCGGTCCCCCAACTCGTATTCCACCACCCGGAGCAGGGCCACCAGGCGGTGGTAGAGGCTCAATTTGACCAGGGGGAAGCGGAAGTGGTTGGCCGCCAGTTTGGGTGGGATGCCGGTCCGGGGCGAGTAGAACGTGATATACGCGACGTTGTCCTCGGGTTGGCCGGACGTATCCTGGGAGCGCTTGAACACCAGGTCCACATCCCGGGCGGCGGACTCCGACAGGTAGAGGATCATCTCCATTTCGTTGTCGCCCTTGCCGATCTCCTTGATCTCCGGGGCCCGCTTCTGGGCCACCAGGAAACCCCCCAGGAGCACCAGGCCGGTGACCCCGGCCCACAGGATGGTGCCGTGAGTCTTGATGATGGCCAGGAAGATGAAACAGCTCACAAAGATGACCCACATGATCAGGGTGACCAGGCGGGAGGTGTAAAAGTGGATCAGCTCCGTGGTGCCCATGAAGTAGCGGTAAATGAGCAGCGCCCCCATGTTGATGCTGAAACTGGCCAAAAGGCCCAGGGCGTACATGTCCGCCAGGGTCTCCTGCTTGCCCGAGGTGATCAGGATGATGATGGAGAAGAAGATGGCGTTGGCGATATGGATGCGGTAGAGGGACTGGCGCCGGTTGGTGGCGGTGACCCAGTGGAAGCCGTAGCGGTGGGCCACCCGCTCGATGAGTTCGCTGGAGGCCACGAACGCGGTGTTCACCGCCATGATCAGGGCAAAGCTGGCCAGGACCGCCACCGCCACCCCGAAAGGCATGCCGTTCAACATGGTGGCGTAATGGGTGATGAGGTCGCCTTCATGCATGTGAAAATCAATGGGCGCCGACAGGGCCAGGGCGGCCACGATGGGGGTCACCAGGCCCACCGTGAGGGCCAGGAAGAGGTAGGCCTTGCTGATCTCCCGCCAGCTGCGCACCAGGCCGGCGGTCTGGAGCACGGACTCCACCCCGGAATAGGCCAGGATACAGAAAGCGATGTGGGCGATGAAGATGTGATACTGGTCAAAGATCGAGCCCGGGTGCAGGTCGGAGGCAGTCTTCACCGCGGCCTGCTTGAGCCGCCCCAGGGAGGCGCCGTCCAGGGCCAGGACGCCGGAGATAATCAGGGTGGCGAAAATCAGGGTCGCAAAGATAAAAATCGTGAAGGTGACCCGGGCGTTCTCTTTAATCCCTAAGATGTTGAGCCCGGCCACCACCCAGATGGTGATCAGGACCAGGGCGATGACCAGGTGGTGGGGCAGGTGGAAAAACGAGGTGGCGTTCAGGACGGCGCTCACCGCCGAGATACAGGCGGTGAGAATATAGTCCACCATGATGGAGGACACCGCCACAAAGGACACCAGGGGGCCCAGAACCAGGTAGGAGAAGGAATAGACTCCGCCGCCGATAAGCCCGTGGTGTTCCAGGATCTCGGCGATCTCCACCAGCCGGGTGGTCATGTAGTGGATGAATACCGCGGTGAAAGCGATAAAGACGACGGCGCTCAAGCCGATGAAGCGGTAGGCCTCGGCGGGGGCGTAAAACACCGAGGTGAGCTCGTCCATCAGGGTGATGACCGCCACCGACAGCCAGGTGAGCCACCAGCGCCCGTTGAGGTAGTACGATAGCCGGCCCGGTTTTCGGAGCAGATAGATGAAAAATCCCACCAGCGCCAGGTTGACGACGATGAGGAGCGTGCCCTTCAGGTACAATGCCTTGGCCTCGCAGTAGGGGAATCGAGGACTGGTGCATCCAGCAGCAACCGGGCATGCCAGTCCGGTTGCCGCGGAAAAATTTTATCATTCCTGGGCCAGGGGGCCACAATTATTTCTGAGAAAAAAGCCCCGAACGAGGGTTTCAGTGGATTTATCTTATAATTTTCCAGGGGACGGCCAGGGCCGGGTGAGCGACCGGGGTTTAGGGGGAAGCCCGGACGCTGGTCCCGGTGCGCCTCCCCCTGGGGGCCCGGCGGGCCGTTACTGCCCCTCCCCGGCGGCCGGCGCCGGAGACTTTTGGGGCCGCCGGAAATATTTGATGTCAAACTCGAACTGGGGAAACAACCGGGGCAGGCGCATCAGGTTGAAGACCATGACTCCCACGGCCAGGCGGTCCCACCAGGAGGACAGGGGCCAGCCGAAGTGAATCACCACCTGGCGATCGGCCAGTTCATATTCCACCACCTTCAGGAGGCTCACCATGCGGTGATAGAGGCTGATCTTGGTGAGGGGGAAGCGGTAGTGGTTGGCCGCGGTCCTGGGGGGAATGCCGGCCCGGGGGAGAAAAAAGGTGATGTAGGCCTCGTTGGTTTTGATCAGCGGCGTGGTCCGACTCCTCGGAGCGCCGGAAAAAGAGGTGAATCTCCGGGGCCCCGGATTCGGCCAGCCGCAGGATCATATCCATCTCGGTATCCGCCTGGGCGATCTGTTTATGCTCCGGGGCCCGCTTCCGGGCCACCCAGAACCCCGCCGCCCAGCACCAGGGTGGTGACCACCGCCCAGAGGAGGGTGGCATGGTGTTTGTCATAGGCCAGGAAGCCGAAGCAGCTGATCAGGATAACCCACAAAACGATGGTTCCCACCCGGCTGGTAAAATATTTCGTTTCCCCGGTGCCCATGAAATAGCGATACAGGATGAGGGAGCCCATGTTGATGCAGAAACTGGCCAGGAGCCCCAGGGCGTACATGTCCGCCAGGAGCGACTGGCTGCCGCTGGTGATCAGGATGATGGCGGAGAAAAAGGCCGCACTCAACAGGTGGACACGGTAAAGCGACTGGCGCTTATTGGTGGTGATAAGCCAGATGGAAACTGTAGCGGTGGGCCACCCGCTCCATCAATTCGCTGGAGGCCACAAACGCGGTGTTCACCGCCATGGTCAGGGTGAAGCTGGCCAGGGCTGCCACGATGACGCCGAACCAGAGGCCGTTAAGCATCGAGGCGTAATGGGTAATCAAGTCGCCTTCATGCAGATGGAAGTCAATGGGCGCCGACAGGGCCAGGGCCGCCACCAGGGGGGTGACGATGCCGACGGTGAGGCCCAGGAACAGGTAGGCCTTGCGGATTTCCTGCCAGGTGCGCACCAGGCCGGCGGTTTGGAGGACCGATTCCACCCCGGAATAAGCCAGGATGCAGAAGGCGATGTGAGAGATAAACTTGGAATAATCGCCGCTCCAACTGCCGGTCTGCAATTGCTGGGCCGTCAGCTTAACCGACTGGTGCAGTTGCCCCAGGGAGTGGGAATCCAGGCTGATCAGGCCGGAGATAATCAGGTTCAGCAGCACAAAGGCGGCGGCCACGAAAATCATAAAGGTGAACCGGGCGTTTTCCCGAATGCCGCAGATATTCAAGCCGGCCACGGCCCAAATGATCCCCAGCACCAGGATCATCTTCACGGGCTCGGAAAGTTGGAAAAACGACGTGACGTTGGCGATGGCGCTCACCGCCGAAATACAGGCGGTGAGGATGTAGTCCACCATGATGGAGGACACCGCCACGAAGGAGACCACGGGGCCCAGGACCAGGTAGGAGAAGGAATAGACCCCGCCGCCGATGAGCTGGTGGCGCTCCAGGATCTCGGCGATCTCGGTGAGGCGGGTGCTCAGAAACCGGATAAGCAGGCTGGTGACCGCGATAAAGACGATGGCGGACAGGCCGATGAACCGGTAGGCTTCGGCGGGGACGTAAAAGATGGAGGTGAACTCGTCCATCAGGGTGATGACCCCGATGGCCAGCCAGGTGAGCCACCAGCGGCCCTTGTGGTGGTAGGACAGGAGTTCCCGGTTCCGGAACAGGTAGATGAACAGGGCCACCAGGCCCAGATTAAGTATGATCAGGATAGGAGTCTTCATTAAAGTCAACCCTTACGAGTAATGGGTCCGCGTCGCAAAATCCAGGACCGGATAAAACCATCGGGTAAGGCCCTGAGCTCGCCGCGCCGGCAGGGTCAGGCTCGTTATCCCCCGGGGCGAAAGATTTCAGGCAACCGCAATCATGATGGATAATGCGATGACTCGCTAAGGCGAATGGGACTCCGGCATGGGGGATGGCGGGGGGATGGCCCAAGGAGTGAAAAATGACCGCCATAAAGATGGCTGGTCTGAATCGGGGGATGATAAGCGGCAGGAGAGGCCCCTGGACAGGACCCCAGAGGATGCGCCGCGGGCGCACCCATACCGATGTTTGACATATCCTCCTCCTGCCTGCGGGGTTAGCTGACGGGCTCGGGCGGGAGGTTGCTTGCCCTACCGCATTGACCAACAATGCGGATTCGCCCCAGAAACCTGGGTCCCCCGCTTCTCCGTTTGGGTTTCGGAGAATTCGGCGGTTGGCCGGATAAACCGGTAGCCAACGATTATTAATGTAGTATTTTTTGCAGCAACGTCAAGGGGAATTATTCGGTACCGGGATGAGGCTGGTGGGGGGATGGCAGGGGCTTTGCCGGCAATTCAAAAAATGACGCGCACCCCTCCCAGGTCTTCCAGGGAAAAATGGTGCTTGGCTTCCGGAGCGCCGATGAACATGTAATTTTTCGGGACCTTCAGTTCCTGGGACAGGGTCTCCACTATCTGGGGGCCAAACTGCCCCTGACGCGGCAAATATTCGATTTTTAAATCAGGATACAGCTCCTCCAGGATTTTCAGGCTCCGGAGAATTTCTTCTTCTTCCTCAGAATTATGGTCCTTATATAAATGCACCAACACAATTTTGCGGCTGGATTCATTGCGCTGAATGTAATCGAAAGCCTTGCTCAGGCGGGCTAAGGCGCCGCCGCGCACAAACAACACCAGACGGATATTCGTAATATCCATAATTTCTTCGATGACTTGTTCCCGCCAGATGAAGGCCCGCTGCAGCATCTCATTGATAACCATGAGAGCGGTTTTAAGAATAGCTATCCGGGTATACATCACCGTCACTATCAGCACGGCGGGAATGAAGTAGAGCGCAAAATAAATCAGAAAACGATAATCGATGATCACATTGCCGATGATTCCCACACTGAGGTGGCCATGACTCCCAAGATCACCGTGCTCCAGCCGGCCCGATAGGTGCGTTTCAATTCCTTGCGATTGATTTTGAGCAGGATATTGCCGATGCCGAACAGGGTCATGACCCCGAGAAAAGAAATGGTATAAACTCCCGCCAATTGCAGGAGACGCCCGCCGGTCAGGTACAGAATGGAAATACACAGAAACAAGAAAGTCAGGATGATGCGATGGAACGATCCCCGGCGGTTCTGCTTCAAGAGAAATTGCGGGAAGCACTGGTCCAGAGTCATGCGGTGCACCAGGCCGGTTACCCCGATAAAACTGGTGAGCACCGCGCCGGAAAGCACCAGGCCGGCATCGATGACCACCAGGCCATGGAGCAGGTGTCCCCCGGTCAAGAAGCCCACAAACGTGAGCATGTCGTCATGATGCTTTAAAATTTCCGCTACCGGGAGGATTTGCAAGGCCATCAGCGGCGATGAGGGGATTAAAAACCATCACCGCCACCCACATATTGCGCAAGGTGAGACGAAACACCCCGGGCTGTTGCTGCTCTACGAAGTTGGCGGAGCTTTCAAAACCGCTCACCCCCAGCATCGAGGCCGACACCCCGAGGAACAAGGCGGTGGGCCAATCCACTTCGTGCGTCAGGGAGTGCCAATTTTGCGCCCAGGCCCCCCCGTGCTGAACCACATAGAGCAGGCCAAAGACCAGCAGGAGGGTCAAGGCGCTTATGTGAAAAATGAAGATGACCAGGGCGACCCGGGAGGATTCGGCGATCCCCACGATGGCGAGGCCGGCGAAAATGATCAGAATAGCGGTGGTAACCTCCATGGGAGGCAGAAAAGGCAATAAGGTTTCGAGGTATTCCGCCGCGGTTTTACCCGAGATAACCGCGGTGGCCAGATATGACAGGATGGTGAGGCAGGCGGCCAGGGCGGCGGAAAACTTGCGGGTGCTGTTGAGCAGACAGTTATAGGCCCCGCCGTTCAGGGGCAAGGCCTCTACTACTTCGGTATAGATTTTGCGATAGAGATAGAGGATGCCCCCAACGATAAGCAGGGCCAGCGGCGCCAACGCATGGGCGTAAACCGTGGCAATGGCCGCCACGTAAAGGCAGGAGGAAGTGATATCATTGCCGCAAATGGCAGTGGCAGGCCATTGCCCCAAGCGTTTCTTGCCGGTTTCACCTTCCAGCAATACTTCCGGGGGTGTGATCGTTGGCGCGGCGGCCTCAGGTGGTATGCTCATCCGAGGTCTCCTCTCAAGCTTTTGGTGTGGACAAAGGTTTTTAAGCTATCCCCAGACAGTCAGCTCAGGGAAAACTGGAGCGCTCCCCGAAAGAAGTCTCCCACGGTGGGATATCGGGGTTGCTAAACTGGATCGACCAGGACAGGCAAAAGCATAATAGAGGCTGCGGCCTGTTTTGGCAAGCCTAAGCTCAACCAACGGGTCAGGGAAGCAAAGAAAATCCTGACCGCGCCATGCATTATTCTGTAGTTGTGGTCGCGGTGAAATCCTGATAAATTCTGGCGTAGTAAAGGCTTAAGACCTTGGTTGATAAAACTGTGTCCAGAAAACCGGCAGGGGAGAGTCCGGGGCTTTTCCGCCAGGGGCTCATCAAATTTTTTAGCTTACCGGAAGCCATCCTGGTAGGAAGTTTCGGGGCGACCATTCTGGCGGGAGCCTTTGCGCTCCTGCTCCCCTGGGCGCACGCCACGGGTAAGATAACCTTCCTGGATGCCCTGTTTACCTCCACCTCAGCCGTGTGTGTCACCGGCCTGGTGGTGGTGAATACCGGCAGCGACTTCACCCATTTCGGGCAAATCGTCATCATGCTGTTGATCCAGGCCGGCGGTCTGGGCATCATGACCTTTGCGGCCCTCATGTTCCAGTTTCTCGGCAAGCGCATGTCCCTGAAGTCCCAGGCGCTCCTCCACGGGTCGTTCTTTCAGCAGGATATCGGCATCAACTTCCGGGCCATGTTTCGGCGCATCCTGTGGCTCACGGGGATTACCGAACTTTTGGGCGCCGCTCTCATGTTTCTGGCCCTGTGGCCCCACGCCTCCCATATCGGCGAAGCCTGCCTGTCCGCACTATTTCACGCGGTGTCCGCCTTCTGTAACGCCGGGTTTTCCCTCTATGACGACAACCTGATGGGGTTGCGCCACAACTATCTCTTCACCACCACCATCATGGTCCTCATCGTCATCGGCGGTCTGGGCCACACGGTGGCCCACGAGGTCTGGCGTCGGCTGGAATACCGGTTTTCCCGCCGGCGGGACGAGCAAGTTGACCGCCCGCGCCTCTCGGTTCATTCCCAGGTGGTGTTGCGGGTCTCCGGCATCCTAATCTTCGGGGGGGCGGTCGGCCTCCTGGTCCTGGGCCTCACTGCGGCCGAGACCTCATGGGGGGGCCGCCTGGCCGCCGCCCTGTTTCAGTCCGTCACGGCCCGGACCGCAGGTTTCAACACCGTGGATATCGGCCTTCTGCCCGCGAGCTCCCTGATGCTCCTGGTTATATTGATGTTCATCGGCGGCTCCCCGGCCTCCTGCGCCGGCGGTATCAAAACCACCGCCTTTGCCATCTCCTGGGCGGAGCTCCGGGCCCGGGTCTTGGGTGAAACCGAAGTCAGGTTACTGGACCGCCGGATTCCCACCGAAACCCTGTGGCGCGTCTCCCTCTTGATTCGCCTGGCCCTGTTGTGGAATATTGCCGGGGTTCTGTTGCTGCTGGTCACCGAGGGGGGCCGTCCGGGCATGGGCCTGGAAAGAGTGCTTTTCGAGCAGATATCCGCCTTTGGCACGGTGGGCCTGTCCACCGGCATCACCGACAAGCTCTCGGCGCCCGGTAAGTTGTGGATCATAGTCACCATGTTCGTAGGCCGCTTGGGACCGTTGACCATGGCCATGTGGTTTTTTACGCCAAAACCTGGCCACGTTCGGCATCCCGAAGGAAAAGTGATGATCGGATGAAGCACAAAAAACACATCTGCATAATCGGCCTGGGGGAGTTCGGCAGCGAACTGGCCAGGGAGCTCTCCCGGCAATGCGAAGTCCTGGTCCTGGACCGGGATGAGAACCGCGTCAATGCCATCGTGGACCAGGTGCAGCGGGCCCTGATCCTGGACGTCAGGGACTTTACCGGTCTAAGCTCGGTGGTCACGGCGGATTTCGACGAGGCCATCGTCAGCATCGGCGAAGACCTGGAGGCCAGCATTTTGTGCACCCTGCACCTGAGGAAGATCGGGGTGCCCTCCATCCAGGCCAAGGCCAAAACCGAGGACCACGCCGCCATCCTGCGGTCGGTGGGGGCGACGGAGGTGATTTTTCCCGAGCGGGAGACGGCCCGCCGGGTGGCCGCCCATATTATCAACCCCAATCTCTTGGACTTCGTGCCCCTGGAAGCGGATTACCGGGTGATGGACGTGGCGCCGCCGGATGACTTCTACGGCTCCAGCCTCGAAGACCTGGACCTGAGAAAACGCTTCGGGGTGTTCGTCATTGCCATCCGGGAACTGGTGCCGCCCCGCTTCGTGTTTCTGCCCGCCCCCAACTTCGTCATCAAGCCCAGTGATATCCTGGTGGTGATTGGCCGGGAGAAAGACCTCATGGGGGTTCAGGATTGGAAGAAACCCCTGGCTCCCAAGGAGACTTAGGGTGTTCTCGCCCCGGCCCCGGGCGGGCCACACCCCCGACCGTCAGGCTGGTCACCGTGGGGACCCTGCCCCCGGCCATGCTGGGCTTCCTTCAGGAGGGCTTAAGGCGGGAACTGGGCGCCGCCGTCCAGATGGGGGGAAACCTCCCCCTGCCCGCCTCCTGCCCCGAGGGCCGCAGCCAGTATCCGGGCGAACCTTTCCTGGCGGCCCTGGCCGCGACCCGGCCCCCGGGGGAGGAGGTTATCCTGGGGGTCACCGGGGTGGACCTCTCGGTCCCCGGTCTCAACTTCGTCTTTGGCCTGGCCGATCCCGGGCGCGGCGCCGCCGTCATCTCTTTAGCCCGCCTCTACCCGGAGTTTTACGGCCAGCCCCGGGACCCCGGCCGGTTTAAAGAGCGGGCCGTCAAAGAGGCGGTCCACGAACTGGGGCACCTTTTGGGCCTGGGCCACTGCCCCGACCCGGCCTGCGTCATGTCCTTCTCCAATTCCCTGGCTGACACCGACCGCAAGGGGCCGGGGTTCTGCCAGCCCTGCCGGAATTTGTTGGCGAAAAAGCCTTAAGGGGAAGCCGGGGAAAAAAGTGGCCGGGGGCCGGAATCAAGCCCGAGGGCAAATACCAAGATGAGAACTCTGCGCAAAGCCATTTTGTCATCCCGAGCGGAGCGAAGGATCTCGTATTTCCTCATACTTATGAGATTCTTCGAGTCGCTCCGCTCCCTCAGAATGACAGGTGAGGGGACTTTCGCAGAGGTCTCAAGATGCGATCAAACAGGTAATTTAGCTTTTGTAGGGGCGGATATATAGCGTTTGCCATAAATTCTTTCTCCTTGGCAATTCTTAAATCCCCCTAAATCCCCCTTTGTCAAAGGGGGACTTTATCAGCAATTCCTTATGGTTCCCCCCTTTATTAAAGGGGGGGTAGGGGGGATTTTTGGATCTCAAGGATCGGAAAAAACATTTGGCAACCGCTATATGTGTCCGCCCTGAAGCGGCGGCGCACATGCGGGTCCCCACAAGAGCTTCTTCCTTTCCTTTGCGCCCAACTTGGTTTTAGGGAATGGCGTCAAGGGATTCGATGAGGTCGAGCCACCCGTCTAGGCTCAGCCCCGAGGCGAACTCATCCTCCGGCAGGTGCGGCGGGCTGGTTTCATCCACCACGGCCTCATTGGTGACCAGGCAGACGGGCCAGCCCGGGCGGCCGGGGAGGACGTGACCCTGCTCCAACACGCGGTACACCGCGAAGATTCGGTCATCACAGGTCGCCAGGTATGTCTCCCCGTTATGGGTCAGGGTCAAAGAGGACCCGAAGCGGCCCAACTCAAGGAAGCGGGCCTGAATCCGGCCCAGCAGTTCCGCCGGGGCGGGGTGGGAGGGAGAGTCGGTGTCACCCATGTTGGCCACCTGGTTCCTGGCAGTAGCTCAAGACCCGACGGGTAAGGGGGATGGCTAAGCAACCCCAACCGGCGGCGCGCCGAAATGCTCGGCATAGCGCCCCCAGAACTCCGGGACTGCCAACCGGTGTTCCTGGGTGCCCTGCTGTTCCACGCAAAAACTGGCCAGCACCGCACCCATGCGGGCGGCCTGGGGCCAACCCAGACCCAGGGCCAGACCCTTGAGGAGACCGGCCCGGTAGGCGTCCCCGGCCCCGGTGGGGTCCAGGACCTGGTTGGCCGGCACCGCCGGGACCTCGTCCCCGCCCCGGTCATCCTGGACCAGGGAGCCCTGCTCCCCCCGGGTGGTGATGAGATGGGGCGTGAGCTTCAGTATCCCGGGTTCGTCCAGCCCGGTCTTCTGCCGGAACATTTCCAGCTCATAATCATTGACGATGAGGGCCAGGGCCCCGGTGGCCATCTCCTTGAGCTCGGCGCCGCCCCAGGCCGGGATGCTCTGCCCCGGGTCAAAAATATAACGCACGCCCCGGTCCTTGTAAAACCGGGTGTAGACCAGCATGTCCTCCAGGTTCCCCGGCGCCACGATGGCCAGACCGGCCCCCGGCTCCAGCCCGTCGAAGCGGTATTCCGACGTAAACTTCATGGCCCCGGGATTGAACCCGGTAATCTGGTTGTCGGCCAAATCCGTGGTGATGTACGCCCCGGCCGTGAACTCGGCGGGAATCTCCTTGATGCCCGTGAGGGGTAAACCCAACTGGGCCAGCCACTCCCGGTAGGGGCCGAAATCCTTTCCCGCAGTGGCGACAATGACCGGCTTCTCCCCCAACAGGGTCAGATTGTAGGCGATGTTGCCCGCGGTGCCGCCGAAACGCTCCGTTAAACCGTTGACCATGAAACAGACGTTGAGGATGTGAATCTTCTCCGGCAGAATGTGATCCACAAACCGCCCGGGAAAATCCATGATCCGGTCATACGCCAATGACCCGGAAACAAAAATACGCATTGAACCTCCAATGAAAGTGAGCCGTGAGCAGTTGGCCCCCTATAACGAGGACTGCTTGCGGCTCCGAAAAGTTCTTCCCATCGGTGGCACCGGCTTTCCAGCCCGTGCCAAGGCAGCGGGGTAGCCATGTAAGCCTGCGCAGGCTGTGCCACGCAGCCGATACCCAGCGGCTTTCATGCCTTACGGGTGGGCCTAAACCAATGCGCCTACTGCTCACCGCTTACCTCTTACCGCCCCCTCCCCCAAAATATTCCTTGGCCTCCCCCACCGTATACAGGGAGCCGGTGATGACGATCTGGTCTTCGGGCCCGGCCAGGGACTGGGCCTGTTGGACGGCCGCGGCCACCCGGGGGGTCTGGAGGATTTCCAGGCCGTAAGGTTGGGCCCGCCGGGCCAGGTCCCGGGGAGTGGCGGCCCGGAAGTATTGCGGTTGGGTAAAGATGACCATTTGGGCCAAAGGGAGGAGCCGGGCCAGGATGGTGTCCACGTCCTTGTCGGCCATGACCCCCATCACCAGGATGAGGCGGCCGTGGTTGCGGGTTTTTTTCAGGTTCTGGGCCAGGGTCAGGGCGGCCGCAGGGTTGTGGGCCCCGTCCAGCATGACCCGGGGGTCTTGGGGGACCACCTCCAGGCGGCCCGGCCACCGGGCCGTCGCCAGGCCCTCCCGGATGGCTGCCTCGGGCACGGGGAAACCGTCCCGGCCGAGCAGTTCCACCACCGCCAGGGCCACGGCGGCATTGCCAAACTGGTGCCGGCCCTTGAGGTTGAGGGTCAGGCCGGGAATATGCTGCTGGAGGCCGAAATAATCGAAAGACCCCCGGGGTTTTCCCCTGGTTTTGAAGTCTATCCCGCCCTGGTAGAGGGGGGCGCCCGCTTCCCGGCAGCGGCTGCGGAACACCTGGAGCACCTGTTTTTGCCGGGCATAGGTGACCAGCGGCGCCCCGGGCTTGATGATCCCCGCTTTTTCGCCGGCGATGGCCAAAAGCCCCTCGCCCAGGTGCTCCTGGTGATCCCGGGAAATGTTGGTGATCACCGAAACCAGCGGCTGGACGACGTTGGTGGCGTCCAGGCGGCCGCCCATGCCGGTCTCCAGGATAATGGGGGCGGCCCCGGCCTTCAGGAAGTAGAGAAAGGCCATGGCCGTGGCAAACTCAAAGAAAGTGGGAGGTTCAGCAATGTCCACCGCGGCACGGACCTCGTTGATCACGGCCAGCAAACGATCCGGCGACACCTCCTCATCCCCCAGGCGGAAGCGCTCGCTAAAATTCACCAGGTGCGGCGAGGTGAACATCCCCACGGGATAGCCGGCCCGGCTCAAGATGGCGCTGAGCATGGCCGCCACCGACCCTTTGCCGTTGGTGCCGGCAATGTGGATGTAGCGGCCTTCCCCATAGTCCAACTTCAGCCGGTCCAGCAGGCTGAGCGTGGAAGACAGGCCGAACTTGATCCCGAACTTCTGTAAATCAAAGACCCAGGCCGTAGCCTGGGCCAGATCGGCAAAGGCCGTCATGCCGGCTCCCCTCAATATTCTTTGTACTCGTGGCTCAACACTGTCTGTCCATCGGGTTTGAAGCGAATGAGCAGGGTGCTCTTCAGGATCTTGCCTTCGGTCTTTACGGTTGCCTTCTTGATCTGTTTATTGTCGTCAATGAGGTAAAGCTGATCGGACTGGGGCGCGATCTTGCGGTCCTCGGGCCTGTAGGGCATGGCTGGCGCATCCTTGAAATTCTTGTACGTATAGGTGACACCCTCCGGGGTGCGGTCGATTTCCTGGGGATCGCCAAACAACAGAAGAATTTCATTCTTCGTGGTCTTGCCGTCCTGGATGCGCTCCGCGTGGCGGGGGTCAATAGTATCGCCGCTGATGATTTTCCAGGCTCCCAGGAGCCCCGGCAGCAGCAAGATCATGAGGACCGCGGTGACGGCGGCCCCACCGCCGGCGGGCCGAGGGCCGGCCCCCTTCCGGTTGAAATTCTCGACTCATCTTTGCCTGATCCATAAGTTATCCACCTCCATTAATCGCATTAACCCTTGCGGCCTGCCCCTCTAGCTGAGCAGGACCGCGATAATCCCACTGAAAAATATAGCATCAAAAGTGCCGGCGCCGCCGATGGAGGCCACCGGGGCCCCCAACTGCCGGATCTGCCCCAGATTCAGGAGATCGGCCCCGATCAAGATGCCCAGGGTGCTGGCGATATAGGCGCAGGGAGCCCGGAGCTCCGGGGCGCACAAGAGATAAGCTCCCAGGGCCGCCACCAGGGGAGGCACCAGGCCCGGCACGCCGATGCCCATACCTCGCACCGGGCGGGCCAGCCGGTTCACCACCACGGTCACCACCACCAACAGAATCGGCAGGCTGACGCCAAAATTGATTTGGGAGATAAGATACCCGGACAGGGCCACCGGGATCAAGGCCCCACCGACATTCACCGCCAAGGTGGTCCCCTGGGCCTGCTCCAGCCGGGGCACCCGGTAGCGCATGCCAAAATAGGACACCACCTGCTCCCCCACCATTTCCCGGTTCTCGAATCGGTAGATGGGGATGTTTACCAAGCTGCCCACCAGGGTAAGGATGAGGAGCCAGAACATCATACCGGGGGAGAGTCCCAGCCGCAGAAAGGCCTCGCCGATCCACCCCAATATCAACAGGGGCAGCATGACCAGGGCGGTCAGGAAAAAGAACAGCATCAGGAAAAAAATTAAGGGTGGAAAAATCATCGCCGTCGTTACTCTCTGGCCTCCAGCCCGTAGGACCGAATCTTGAGGTTCAATTCATCCAGGGAGATGCCCAGGATTTCGGCCGCCTGCAGGCGCTGGCCCGCCACCCGCTCCAGAGTGCGGATGATCAATTGCCGCTCCAGCTCCGGCAGCCCGGGCTCGGTCTCGCTGCCGGCCGCCGGCCACCCGAGCCGTTGCTGCAGGGCCGGAGGCAAATCCCCCGGGGTCAGGACATCCCCCTGGCAGACGATCACGCCGCGTTCAATGACGTTTTCCAGTTCCCGGATGTTCCCCGGCCAGGAGTAGTCCCGGAAGGCCTGGAGCGTCTCCGGCGCCAGGCTTAGGACAGCCCGCCGGTTCCTCTCGCCGTACCTCTTGAGGAAGAAATTCGCCAGGACGGGAAGATCCTCCAGGCGCTCCCGCAGGGGCGGCATTACCAGTTGAAAAACATTGAGGCGATAATAGAGATCATCCCGAAACTGACCCTCCCGGACCATTTTCTCCAGGTCCCGATTGGTGGCGGTGATGATGCGCACATCCACCTTCTGGGTCCGATTGCTCCCTACGGGTTCAAACTCCCGGGCCTGCAAAACCCTGAGAATCTTGGCCTGGATCGGCAGGGTGAGTTCGCCGATTTCATCCAAAAACACGGTGCCGCGGTGGGCCACCAAAAAGCGCCCCTCTTTACGGACTGTGGCCCCGGTAAAGGAGCCCCGTTCATGCCCGAAGAGTTCGCTCTCCAGCAGAGTCTCGGGCAGGGTGGCGCAATTGACCACCACGAAGGGGCCGGCCGCCCGGGGACTGTTCCGATGCACGGCCTGGGCCACCAGTTCCTTGCCGGTGCCGGTCTCACCCAGGAGCAGCACCGTGGCCTCCGAAGGGGCCACCATCTCCAGGAGCTGGAAAATCTCCCGGATGCGCGGCGAGGAACCTAAAACCCCGGAAAAATCAAACACGTTTTCCCCCGGACCGTTGCGCCAGACCATGTAAGACCCCGTGACAGCGGCAGGCCGTGGCGATTAAAACGTTGCCCTCTTAACGCCCCCATATCCCGGGCCAGGTCCAGCAACCGCCGGGGGGAGTATCCCCCCACTCCCGGGGCCAGTTGCTGGCTGGGAATGACCCTGATCTCATATCCCGCCAGATGCAGAGAAGCCAGTTCCTGGTGGAGAGGGAGGTCCCGTGTTTCCCCGGTGACCGGGCAGACTTCCGGTTCAGCGCAGTCATCCGGGCAGAGGTGTTGGGCCCGGCTCAGATAAAGCTCGCCTTGGGGACCGCGCCGGGCCCCGGGGATAAGCCCCGCCAGAGCCTCGGGCACCGCCAGCGGCTGCCAGCCCGACCCGGCCAGGGGACCCGCCAGGAGCCAATGGTAGGCCACGTGCATCGGCACCATGGGAATGATCCAGTCCCACCGGCTATCGCCTCCCAACTGTCGCGCCAGAAAGGCGATGGCTTCAGCCTGCACCGGCGAACAGTCAGGAACCCCATCTATCGCCAGGGCCAGGGCCGCCGGGTCGTGATCGACCACCACGAAACTGGCGGCGGCATCCTGCCGGGCCAGGCGCCTGAGCGCCAGCCGACCGAATTTCCCGGCCCCCAGTATAAGGTAACTCGCCATGAGGGTCAATCCTGGCGCGGAAATACCCCCACCACGGTAGGCAACCAGAACTTCTGCTGATCGATGATGTCGCCGATGGATTTCTCCCAGGAGGGGGGAGAAAAAAATTCGAAATCCTTGGTCTTGATTAAGAGTTGCGCTTCCGTACCGCCATCCAGGTTCAAGGCGGAATCGATATCAAATGTGCTGCCCTTGAGGAACTCGGCCATCGCAAACAGGCTGAAAAATCGGTTGAAGGTGTTGAACACCAGGATATTGCCGTTGCGGTCCGTGGCGATGACCGTGCGGTGGGCCTTTTTCTCGCTATCTTTTACCCGGATCTTCCCTTTATAGTCCAGCAACAGCGGAAAGGATTGCACTCCTTGAGTCCAGGGCAATTTTTTGGGGTCAATGCGGGTGGTGAGCAAATCCAGGATTGTGGCCCGGGGCAGGTCCGGGGACATGCCTTTGGGTTCCGCCACGAACATCCCCCGCATCTGCCGGTTCCCCGTGGGGCCGATGGGTTTGCCATCCGCAATGACGAGGCCGCAGGGCTGACCATTGCGTTTATAATAACTGCCGTTGAACACGATGGGAGCCTGAATCTGCTCCTGCCAGGCGCCAATGGCCTGGGAGGTTCCGTGAAATACCCGGAAGGTGTTGGAGGCGGGGTCGATTTTCACCACGGCCAGGTCGGCCACCACCTCCCCGTCCTGGAGGACCTGCACCTGGGTAAAATTAAGGCCCCGGCCAATGGCCTGCCATTGGGGAGGAGTGTGCGTCAGACCCGCCGCCCCCGCAGGCAGAACTGCCCCCAACCACAACCAACCGATCACAACAAGAGCAAAAATCCTGGCGGTCACCGCCTCTCCTTGCAGCCCGGCGAAATTTCGTATATTTTACCATGCAAAGGGAAATTGTCCACAAGCTTGAATATATGTCTATCCGTCTAGCCGACTCTCACGCCCACCTGGACCTGGAAGATCACTTCCCCGATCAAGCCGCGGTGCTGCGCCGGGCCCGGGAAGCCGGGGTCCTCCTGATGCTCAACGTGGCCACCGGTCTGGCGGACGCACCCCAGGTTATCGCCACCGCCCGGACCTCCCCGGGGATCAGGGCGATCATCGGGGTCCATCCCCACGGCGCCGGCGCTATGACCGAAGCGGACCTGGAGGCCTTGGCCCCCCTGGCCGCCGACCCCGAGGTGGTGGCCATCGGGGAAATCGGGTTGGATTTCTATCGGCGCCGCTCCCCGGAAGACGTCCAGCAGTACTGGTTTCGCCGGCAGCTGGACTTCGCCGTCGCCCATAAGAAGGTCGTGGTGATCCACACCCGGGAAGCCACCCCCGTGACCCTGTCGATCCTCCGGGAATACCGGGGCCGCCTCAGGGGCGGCGTCATGCACTGTTTCGGCGGCAGCCTTACCGAGGCCCACGCCTTCCTGGACCTGGGTTTTTATCTGTCTTTTTCCGGGACCCTGACCTACCCCAAGGCCGGTCCCGTGCGCCTGGTGGCCGAAAAGGCTCCCCTGGACCGGATCCTGGTAGAGACCGACTGTCCCTATCTGCCTCCCCAACCCTGGCGGGGCCAGCGGAACGAACCGGCCTACGTAGTGGCCACGGCCCAGCAACTGGCCGATATCCGGGGGCTGACCCTGGAGGAGGTCGCGGCCCACACCTGGGCCAATACCCTGGCGGTATTCGGTTTGGCGGAGGAAGTTGTGCTGGCGCCGTATCAGGGGGCCAATCCCTGAACCCCATCGCCCAAAACCTGAAAGCAGTGCGGGCCGCCATCACCATTGCGGCCCAGAAGGCCGGCCGGGACCCGGGCTCCGTCCGCCTGGTGGCGGTGAGCAAGACCGTGGACCTGGAGCGCCTCCGGGCCGCCATCGACGCCGGACAAGACCTCTTCGGGGAAAACTATCTCCAGGAAGCCAAGGACAAGATCGACGTTTTAGGACGGCAGGTGGGCTGGCACCTGGTGGGTAGTCTCCAATCCAACAAGGCCCGGGGCGCGGTTGAGCTCTTCGACCTGATCCACGCAGTGGATCGCCTCAAGCTGGCCCGGGCTCTGGATGCCGCCGCGGCCCGGCTGGGCCAGGTCCAGGACGTCCTCATCCAGGTCAATCAGGGGGGTGAAGCCACCAAATCCGGGGTGGCGCCCGAGGCAGCCCCGGCACTGCTTCGGGAGGTCACCCAGCTGCCTCACCTGCGGGTTTTGGGCCTGATGACCATGCCGCCGTGGTTTCCCGACCCGGAGGCGGCGCGCCCCTACTTCCGGGCTTTACGGGAACTGCGGGATCACCTCCGGGAGCTCACCGGCCTGCCCCTGACGGAGCTCTCCATGGGCATGTCCGGCGATTTCGCGGTGGCGGTGGAGGAAGGGGCCACCCTGGTCAGGGTAGGCACCGCCATCTTCGGGACCCGCCGATAATTCTGTTAGGGAATAAGGACCAGGGATGCCGCCCTACCGGTGAATGGCAATCTATCCAGGTGAGGCAATGATAAGGCTCCCTTTCCTCAAGGTGGATTTATTGGTATTGTTAACTCTCTGGAGATCTGGAACGGCCTCAGGATGCGCGGGCTCCGGCAGATCATCTCCCGCCGGCTCTTCCCCGGATGCCTCCGTTGACTGCAGCCGGAGCTTTGCCTGAATGCAACCCTTCGCCTTCCTTCCCTTTCCGGCTCATTCCTTTCCGGGCGTCCGTTTTCCCGATTCTCTCCCAAAGTCTGTTTGCTCCCGGCGGGGATCAAGGCCGCCGGCACGTAAAGGAGTCCGCCATGTTTGACTGGCAGCACGTTACCTGGGAGTTGACCCGGCTGTTGCTCGCCGGCGTGGTCGGGGCGGCCATCGGCTTTGAACGGGAGGCGCACGGGCAGGCGGCGGGCCTCAGGACCTTCATCCTGGTCTCCGTGGGGGCCTGCCTCATGATGATGCTTTCTCTGGAAATGGAGGAAATTCACCGGCATCTGTCCGTGGACCAATCGGTGGTCCGCCTGGACCCCGCCCGGATCGCCTCCTATGCCATCGCCAGCATGGGTTTTCTCGGGGCCGGCGCCATCATTACCGGCAGAGGCTCGGTGCGGGGCCTGACCACCGCCGCGGGTCTCTGGCTGGCCACCGGTCTCGGCCTGGCCATCGGCGCCGGGTATCTCATCCCGGCCCTGTTTGCCGCGGGGATCAGCCTGATTATCTTGTACGCCCTGCGCCTCATTAAAAAGGTCTTCGCCCACGATCTGTTCACCATCCTGACCCTGAAATATCACGGCGTGGAGGACCCCCTGGACCAGATCAGGCAGATCCTCAAAAGCCATCGGATCACCATCCAGTTCATCAACTATACCCTGGAGCCGCCCAGTAACCTGCTGACCTATCGCCTCCGCTTGCAGAGCAAGGACACCATAATTTTCAAGCAGGTGATCCGCAGCCTCTCTGCCACCGAAGGCTTACAGGAAGTTAACTTGCAGGAAGGCGAAGTGCCTTGATAGAGTAACGCAATGCGCCAATCCACGCCTTTCGCCCCGGGTACCCCTGTGGGCCTGACCACCACTATCCCGGTGGAGGTGGTGCTGGCCGCGAACCTGACCCCGGTGGACCTGAACAACCTGTTCATTGCCGACCCTTTAGCCCTGGCCCGCGTGAGCCAGGCCGAAGCCGCCGGCTTCCCCCGCACCCTCTGCGCCTGGATCAAGGGGATCTACGCCGCCCTCATGGCCCACCCCGAGATTGAGACGGTCATCGCCGCCTGCCAGGGGGACTGCTCCAATACCCAGGCCCTGGGGGAAATCCTGGCCGCCGAAGAGATCGAGGTTATCCATTTCAAGTTCCCCTATCCCCGCAACCGGGAACAACTCGCCCGGGAAATTCATACCTTGATGGCCCGCCTGGGCGCCGAACCCGACAGCGTGGCCCGGGTGCAGGCCCGCCTGGCCCCCCTGCGCCGCCAACTGCGCCGGCTGGACCGCCTTACCTGGGAGACCGGCCAGGTAAGCGGCCAGGAAAATTTCCTGTGGCTCATCTCCAGTTCGGATTTTGCCTCGGACCTCACCGACTACGAACAACGCCTGACCGCCTTCCTCCGGGAGGCGGCCCGGCGTCCGGTCGCCGCTGATGGCCGGGTGCGCCTGGGGTTTGCCGGCATCCCGCCTATCCTGACCGACCTGTGGCCTTTCCTTGACGGAGTTGGGGGCCGACGTGGTCTTCCACGAATTCCCCCGGCAATTCAGCATGCCCTATGCGGGTCCAGACCTGGTGGAGCAATACCTGCGCTATACCTACCCCTACGATATCGGAGGCCGCCTGGCGGACCTGAAAGAGGCCGTGTCCACCCGCCGCCTGGACGGCCTGGTCCACTACACCCAGAGCTTTTGCTTCCGCCAGATGTTCGATCAATTTCTCCGGGATCACCTGGAGGTGCCCCTCCTGACCATCGAAGGGGACCGCCCCACGCCCCTTGATTCCCGCACCCGCATGCGCCTGGAGGCCTTTGTCGATGTCTTGCGGCCTTAATTTCTTGAGGGAGGGGGGCTTGGCGAGAGGGCAGGGAACACTTACGAAAAATTCCCGGCCCTCCCCCCAAAACCCCAAGTCCTGCCTTTGGCCTATGGCCTGGACTTCGGCAGCCGCTATGTGAAGTTGGTCTATTCCCTGGAGCCAGGGGGTTGGGGGCGGCGGAAGTTGGACAGCATCGTCTTTTACCGTGATTACCTGGCGCGGGTTAAGGGTGAGATGCGGATCGATTGGCCGCGGCTGGGGCTGCCCCCTCCCGAGGCCCTGGTGGCCACCGGGTACGGCAAGGATCTTCTCAAGGCCCATTTCCCCACCATCACCGAAATCCGGGCTCATTTCCTGGGGGCCCGGTTCGTCACGGGTCTGGACCACTTTATCCTGTTGGAGATGGGGGGCCAGGACACCAAGGTCCTCTATATCCGGGCGGGCCGGGTGTTCGATTTCCTCACCAACGACCGCTGCGCCGCCGGCACCGGGCGCTATCTGGAAAATATGGCCCGGTTTCTCAAGATGCCCCTGACTAAATTTGCCGGGTGCTGGCAGGACCCGGTGGACATCTCCCAAACCTGCGCCATCTTCGGGGAGACCGAACTGGTGGGCCATCTCCTGGAAGGCGTGGACCCCGCCCGAATCGCCGCCGGGGTCAACGCCTCGGTGGCCCGCCGGGCTTATGCCATGGTGCGCCGCTACCGCTGCCCCACCCTGGTGTTTGCGGGGGGTGTGGCCAAAAACCGGGGCGTGGTGAAGTTCTTAAGGGACCAGGGGAATTTTCAGGTCAAGGTGCCGCCCTATCCCCAATTCAACGGCGCCCTGGGCGCCGCCCTCGAAGCGGGCCGCGTCCTGGCCCCGGAAATGCCGTGAACCCCCTGGCTCCAGCTGATCCCCTGGCCCGGGCCCTGAGACGCCTGGTGAAAACCGAGACCGGTTTCCAGCCCTCGGCCGGGGAGGTTGGCGTCGAACCGTTGCCTTCGTCCCGCCAGGTCCTGCGCTTCACCTTCCCCGGGGATGACTACGCCGTGGTGGGGAAATTCTTCTCCGCCTGTCCCCCCCGGGTTGCCGCGGACTTGAGCCTGTCCCTGGAATATGACCACTATCGAAGGCTACCGGCCCTGGGGTTGGGAAATGGCGGCGGTCTGGCGCCCCGGCTCCTGGGCCGTTGCCCCGAGAAGTCCCTGGGGCTGCTGCTCGAGGCCGTGCCCGGCCCGGACCTGGATCACCTAACGCTCCAGGCCTGCGTCCACGGCGATGCGGCGCCCCTCTTCCGGGGCCTGGAAAAACTGGCGCACTTGCTGGCCTTTTTTCACTCCCGGCCGGTCCCGGCGCTTCGCGGCCTCACCCGAGCCCGCCCTGGCCTACCTGGACAAAGTGTCGGCCCAGTTGCTGGAAGCCGGGCTGTTGACCCGGGAGGATCGGCAGACCCTGGCCCGCGAGCGCCAGGCCTGGGAGGGGCGCTGCCAGGATTTTTCCGATTTCCAGGTGCTCATTCACGGCGATGCCACCCCCACCAATTTTCTCTTCCCCGACGGCCGGGCCGTGGCCCTGGACCTGGAGCGGTTGCGCGCTGGCGACCGCCTCTGGGACCTGTCCTGGGTGGCCGGGGAACTGAAACATGCCTGGGGCTGGCGCACCGCCGATTTTAGCGGGTCCGAAGGGGCCATCCAGCATTTTTTCCAGGCTTACCTCGCGGCTTCAAACCTCGACTCCGGGTTGACACGCCGCGTCTATGAGCCTCAACCCTTTTTACATGGCCCTGGCGGAGCTGAGGATCGCCCGGAACCTCTATCTCACCCATGACTATCGCCGGGAACTGGTGGCCGAAGCCCGGCGCTGCCTGGCCCATGGCCGGAGACGGTGATTGCCGTTTCGGGTTTTGGGGTTATAATGAGCCAACCTGGAAATTGAATAATAGTTATAGCAAGTTGTGGTCAAAAGACCATGAGAATTCATGTCATACTGAACGGAGCACCACGGAGTGAAGCAGCTCGGCGGCTTCAAAAAAGAGATGCTTCGCTGCGCTCAGCATGACAAAATATAGTCTCTTGATGGCTCTTTGAGACCTCTGCCAAAGCCCCTGACCTGTCATTCTGAGGGGATGGAGCGACCGAAGAATCTCATAAATCCGAGAAAATATGTGATCCTTCGCTTCGCTCAGGATGACAAACTGGCTTTGCGCAGGGCTCTCTCCTTGGTGTTAATTATTGATGAGAGCATCAAGGGATTCCGTCTTTTTCCCTCTCCCCTGCGAGGGGAGAGGGTCAGCGTGAGGGGTGGCTTCATCAGCTAACTCTCCCCTCACCCCAAACGTGCGGGCGAGGGAGAAAAATCGAAACCCCGCACCCGAACTTACTTGTGGGTCAATATTTGCCCATAAGGGCCAGAGGATGAGAGTGAATATAACCCATTTCCCGCTCCCGCAACTAAAAGGAAAAACGGCCTAACCCATGAAAACCGTGCTGATTATTGCCGGCTCCGACCCGGGCGCCGGGGCGGGACTGCAACAGGATTTGAAAGCGGCCACCCTGATGGGGGCCTATGGCCTCACGGTGGTCACGGCCCTCACGGTCCAGAACAGCCTGGGGGTAACCGCGGTCCACCCGGTGGCCCCGGAGGTGGTGGCGGCGCAGTTGGACGCCGTGCTGAGCGATTTTCCCGTGGCTGCGGTCAAGGTGGGGATGCTGGCCACGCCAGCCCTGGTGCACACCGTGGCTGAGAAGTTGAGGGGTTTAGACGCTCCCCTGGTGCTGGACCCGGTCCTGGCCGCGGGCGGCGGCTTCCCGCTGCTGGAGGAAACCGGGATAGCCCTCCTGAAAAAAGAGCTGTTCCCCCTGACCTTTCTCCTCACCCCCAACGCCCCGGAGGCGGCCCGTCTCACCGGCCTTACGGTCCAAACGCCCCGCTGACCTGGAAGAGGCGGCCCGCGGCCTTCAGGCTATGGGCCCCCGCTGGGTCCTGGCCAAAGGCGGCCACCTGCCGGGGGAGCCGGTGGACGTGCTCGCCGACGGCAAACAACATCTACAGCCTGCCCGGCGTACGCCTGGCGGCGCCGAATCACCACGGCTCCGGCTGCCTCCTGGCCTCGGCCTGCGCCGCCGGCCTGGCCCAGGGGCTATCAGTGCCCGAAGCGGTGAACCGGGCCCGGGAGCTCACGGCCCAGGCCCTCAGGTACGGCCTGCCCCTGGGACAGGGTACCGGCCCGGTAAACCCCTACGCCCCCTTCGCCCGGGACCTGGCCCGGCCGGCAGTCCTGGCGGCCTTACAGGCAGCCGCGGCCCGCCTCACGCAAGAGAGCATCGAGCCCCTCATCCCGGAAGTCATGTCCAACCTGGGATACGCCACCCCCTACCCGGAAGGGCCCCGGGACGTGGCCGCCTTTCCCGGGCGCCTCCGGCTCAGCCCTCAGGGTCTGCTGATTCCCGCCCCGCCTGACTTCGGGGCGTCCCGGCACATCGCTGCGGTCATCCTCACCGCCATGGCCACCCACCCGGAACTCAGAAGCGCCATGAACGTCAAATTCTTCGAGGGCGTCGATGACCTGGCGCTCCTGCTCCACCTGAGGACCGCCAGCTTCGACCGCGGCGCCGAACCGCCGGAGGTCAAGGCCAAGGAAGGCAGCACCCTGGCCTGGGGCGTGGCCTCGGTACTCAAATCCGGGCAGCCGCCCCCGGACCTGATCTACGACCGGGGCGAATTTGGCAAGGAACCCATGATCCGCATCCTGGGACCCACCCCCATGGCCGTGGCCGAAAAAGCCCTGGCCCTGAAAAACGCCCTGCAGGCGGCAGGAAGGCTATGAATAACTTGAGGGGAGGGCCGGGGGATTTTTCGTAAGCCAAGTCCCCCGCCCTCCCCTCAAACTCCCCATCCCCACCCCCCTTACGGGATTGGGAACGGGGGTAAAACCAGGTTGCTCTCAGAAAAGTAGTTTCAGGTCCGGAAAACGAGTTTCCAAGGCACCAAAATCCGTAGGGCGCGTCTCACGCGCCGTTCCTGGTGCGTGAGACGCACCCTACGTCGGGAAATTCCCTATTTGAGCCTAGATTGGCATATGAGGGCTTTTTGTAAACGGCCCTTACCCCCTCGTCTCAACCCCTCCCCCAAAGTCAATCTTACTTCTCCGCCAGGATGGCCCGGTAGAGGGCCAGGCCCGTCAGAAAGTCGGCCACGGCAATCATGATGTCCGGCGAAGGTGGTAAGCAGCAGCCAGCCGAAGAAGTTGGCGCCGGGCATGACCTTCATCTGGCCCGCCAGGGTGGCGCTGAGGGAAAAATCCGCCATCATGATGATCCCCAGGAAGGCCAGGAAGCTGTTGAGCAGGAGGCCCAACAGCGCCGTTGCCCGGAACCGGAACAGGGCGCTCACCAGGACCAGGTCGATCACGGAAAAGAGGTTGGGCCACAGAAAGGTGAGGTCTTTTCCCGGGGTATGAATCCGGTAATGCAGCAGGGTGGCGCCCAGGGCCAGGGCCACCAGGGCCCACCAGAGGGTGGCGCGTTGGCTTTGCATGGGGTTCACACCCTAAAATTTCACTGAGTAGCCCAGCAGGAACACCAGGGCGATGACGGCGGCATGCAGGATAAACCAGCCGGGCCGGGGAAACAGCACGTGGGGCAGCCAGCGGTTCATCGCTTACCCCTTCAATAACGTGGCGGTCAGGCGCCCGGCGGTATAGACCAGGGCGAACCCCAGAAAATGGACGAGCCACCATCGCCATGACATAAATTGCCAACCTTTTCTCATGGACTCACCCCTAAGGCAGTTATCAGCTTACCGCCAAAGCCACGTGGCGCGGTTAATCACTTTGTAAAATTAGTGCTTTATTCCAAGAAATCACCCTCCGACCCCTCGTTTTACGAAAAAATAATTTTACCATATCTGGCCGGTTGACCGGGTTTGACCTGGTATCGATCCCGTTGACTGAATCAAGGGCCGGGCTGCCCCGCCTCGCCTGGGGCTCAGCGGGGATGGCGGGCGGATGACGCCGGAACCTGGCACGTTGCCCGTCCAGGCGGGCAAGGCACCGGTCCGGCAGGAGCAAATTTAATCTCTACTGCTGAAAATCCGGATGGAGGAAAATGTTCTGGGCGTTAATCGCGTTATTATTACCCCAATCGACCTTGGAGCAGCCCGGACAGGTAACGCCCGTATTGGTCCACAAGCCGCCGGAAAACGCCGGGAAGTCGGCCCCCGGGAGGGTTAGTAGGCCTGGGCGTCAGATTAATCGACGCCACCGTATTGGTGCAGGTGATATTCTGACTGAAGTCGTTGGTAAAAGATATCTCCGCAGTGGAGCCCTGGTACAGGTTGAGGCTGGCCCACACCATCTGCTCGCCATTCAAGGCAGTTTTCATCGCAAAGGGCTTGTAGGTGCGGGTTAAGATGAACCCGTTGGGATTAGTCAGGGTAATGGTGATCGCACTCGGGGAGAAACTGGTTATGATCTTATTGTCATTGGGGTCCCGGTGCTCTACCCCGATGAAGGTGAAAACCCCGGCCGCGGCGGTGTCGTATTGGGGCTTCTGCACATATTGGGAGTTCGGGAACATAACATTGTTGCCGGGAGCCTTCATGGTGTTATTGGTGTGGAAGACCCCGTAATTCTGCTCGGAATCGCTCAGCGTATTATCCGAGGTAACCTTGGAGGGCTGGTCGTAAACTTCGAAAATCAGGGTGGGGATTTGGGCGCTCCTGAGATAAGGGTAGAGGGTCTGGTAGTACTGTAGCGCATCCGCCAGGTTGCCGGTGAAGGTGTGATTCGACGAATCAGTATAGGTGCCCTGGGTCGGCCACCCGGTTTCGCCGATCATAACCGGGTGGGTAGGGTAAGCAGTGTGCAGCATAGAGACACGCTGTTGGATGCGACTCAAATCCGTGGGCGCATCCCCGAACTGAAAGGGGTAAATATTTTCCACCACCGGGGCTCCCGGGGTGAATTCCTGGACCAATAACTGTCCGGCCGCCGAAGACATCTGCCCGATCTGCACACAGGTGCTGATGTCCACCCCATTGCCGTTGCCATCGCCCAGCGCCACCCCCTTGGTAGTCAATAAAGCCTTGATGGCAATGATGGCATTGATCAAATCGTCGGTATTTTCGTGGCCGGCTGCATTGGCCACCAGGGCTTCGTTCCCCACCAGGATCAGTTTCACCGCTTGCTGGAAATTCTGGACCCCCACTTCATCGATAATCTGCGCCAAGCTGAATCTTGGCAAAATCAAGCAAATCGTAAAATTTCTCTCCGGTACAAGCCAGTCCTTTCAAGCAACAATGGTTCGGGTCGTCGATATCGCTGCCGCAGAGGGCCACGGTGTAAACCACTTTCAGGTTGAGGGCATTGGCCTCGTTGATCATCGCGATCCAGACCTTGGCCGAGTCACCGTAGGCCCGCACCGTCTCGAAACCTGCATCTTTCATTTGCTGAAAATCCAGAGGCACGCTGGTCTCCAGTTCGCTATTCTTGGCGTCAGAATAGTTCGTATAACCCTGGTAGCTGTCAAAGGCGTTATAGTGAGGTCCGTAATTTCCCCCCAGGCCTAATTTGTTAAAATAGTCAGCCTGACTCACGCCTCCACGGGGCGAGCCGAGCAACCCGGATACTACGGGGGAGGCGATTGTATGTTGGCCTCGTCGGAACTTTTCTGGCAACCTCCCTTACTGCCGAGCAAGGTGCAGCACAGCAACAGGGTCAGCCAAATTTGATATTTTTTCATCTTACTTGCCTCCTCGACTGGGCAGAAACTGCGATTATGCGGCAACCCCGGCCACGGCGGGTAAAAAAATTTTTGGCGCCTTCCATCCGGGGGCGATTCCGAAGGAGTTAACGCTTCGCTTGAGGTTCAGAATCACCTGGCCCTGGCGGTATGGCGCATCCCGACAACCGGGCGATGCGCTCCATGAGGGCCTCCGTCAGGGCCTGGGCCTGGCGGGGGCCGGGGGCAACCAGCGGCGGGCCCAACTTCACGTGCACCATCGAGCCCCAATCCCGGGGTTCATAGGCCACTCCCACGGGGACAAAGGGCAGGAACCCTAAGCCCTCCTGCCCTTGCAGCTTGAGGAGCAGCTGAATCAGGCGATGCTTGCCGGGACCGACCCGGCCCGGGAAATAAGTCCCTTCAGGGAACACCACGATAAAAGCCCGCTGGTTCAGGAGCGGCAGCAGGCGCCGGAAGGACGACAGCGTCGCCCGGGGGTTTTGCCGGTCCACCGGCACCCCACCCAAGGCCCCCAACATCTCCCGCACCACCGGCTCCTGGAACAGTTCCACTTTGGCGATATACTGGGGCGGCGGGGGCAGGGCCATGCCGATGACCGGAATGTCTTCCCAGCGCTGGTGCTTGGGACAGATAATCGCCGGCCCCCGGGCCGGCAGGTGCTCCAGGCCTTCCACCCGCACCGTGAAAACCCGCCCGATAGTTTGCCGCGTCAGCCAGCGGCACCAGCGATAAAAGGTCGGCGATAGAGAGTGGCTCATTGTATCAGTGCGCCGGGATCAGGAGTCAACAGGGTTCCGGGCCTAGAAGGCCTACACTCACATCGTGACCCTTTCGACCCAAATGTCAACTTTCGGGTTACAATATCAGAGGTTGAATTCAGGTGTCAATCGGGACCTGACGGGATAAGAACAGGCCCAGACTACTGGAGAAGGGAGGCCCGGCCATGATTTACCTCGACTACAATGCCACCACCCCCGTGGCCCCGGAGGTTTTCCGGGCCATGCGGCCGTTTCTTTCAGGCCAGTTCGGCAATCCCAGTTGCGACTATGCCCTGGGGCTGGCGGCCCGTGAAGCCGTACAACTCGCCCGGGGCGAGGTGGCGGCGCTGCTGGGCTGCGGCCCCGAAGCCATCGTCTTCACCAGCGGCGCCACCGAAGCCAACAACACCGTTCTCAAGGGTGTGGCCCAGCAGCATGGCCGGGGGCAGATCATCACCTGTGCCACGGAGCACCCGGCAGTGCTGGCCCCCTGCCGGTTCTTGCAGTCCCAGGGGTTTAACATCACCATTTTGCCGGTGGACGGGGCCGGCCGCCTGGACCCCGGGGAGGTGCGCCGGGCCCTGACCCCGGACACCATCCTGATCAGCGTTATGCACGCCAACAATGAGACCGGCGCCCTTAACCCGCTGCCCGAGATCGGCGCCCTGGCCCGGGAGGCGGGAGTGCCCTTTCACACCGACGCGGCCCAGAGCGTCGGCAAGATCCCCGTGGACGTGGATGAATTACAGGTGGATTTCCTGACGGTAGCGGGACATAAATTTTACGGCCCCAAAGGCGTCGGAGCCTTGTACGTGCGAAACGGCGCCGCCTTTACCCCCTTGCTCCACGGCGCCTCCCAGGAAGGGGGCCGCCGGGCCGGCACCGAAAACGTCCCGTACCTGGTAGCCCTGGGAGCCGCCTGCCGCCTGGCCCGGGAGCGCCTCCCCGCCATCGCCGCTCATCTTCAGAGCCTGCGGGACCGGCTCCACGAGCGCCTCAAGGCCCTGGTCCCGGGCCTCATCCTCAACGGCCCGGAAGTCGAGCGCCTCCCCAACACCCTGAACGTCTCCTTCCCGGGGGTCTCGGGGGGCGAGCTCATGGCGGGCCTGCCTGATCTGGCCGCCTCCCTGGGTTCGGCCTGCCACGCCGGCCAGGAAGCCGTCTCCCCGGTACTGGCAGCCATGGGGGTGCCCTTGGACCGGGCCCGGGGCGCGGTGCGCTTCAGTGTGGGGTACCCCACCACCCTGGCCGAAGTGGATCAGGCCGCAGCCCGGCTGCGGGAGCGTCTGGGCCCGCAGCCCCGTAGATGAGAGATAATGCCGGGGTTAGAGCTTTACCAAAAGAGGCTCTTGAAAAAAAGGTTTTCCTGTCACCCTGAACGAAGTAAAGGATCCCGACCTTGAGAAAATACGATATTCTCCGCCTCGCTCAGTAAGGACAATTGTGGTCAAGGGGAAATTGTGCCAGACCCTCATAATCCATTTCTTGTGCTGATTCTTAAATCCCCCTCTCCGAAGGGGGATGGTTGATTCTGGATCAAGCCGCACCATGGGGCAAGAGGCCCGGCGTTGGGGCTAAATCAGATTCCACCCCGTCACCGTGAATCCCTGATCGGTCTGGACTGGATGCCCTCCCGGCGCCGGCGAGATATGGTCATTTTAATGGTCACATCCTTTTTGATTATCGCCGAGAGAAACTGGACCGCCACTCCGTAAGCTGAAGAATTTCGGTCCGGGGGGTCGATGCGCAGAACCAGCCCCTGGGCTTCGAAATGCTTCAAGTCGCACTGCTCGGCATGTTCATCCATCGGGTAAAAATAAAACTCCCGAACCTGGCCCGGTTTTACTGGCAGGGGGGGCTCAACCTGGAAAAGAATCCCACCATAGCTGATATTTTTCAACATCCCCTGGCCGGCCTGGGAATCTCGTGTTTCCGGTTGCTCCACGACAAACCGGATGGGCAATTGGAGGTTAAGTCGCGGATGACGCCGATTGTCCATAGCAACTCCTCCCCTCATCCGTAGAGCGGTTGGTACTGGATTCCCCCCTTCCCGATTAACCACCCTGGGGGATTAATGGCAACCCGGCTAAACCTGCGCTACGCCATGATGCTATGCAGATATTCACTAATATCGGCTGAACCGCGGCGTAACTTAAAAAAATAGAGCCGCCGTGGGAGGCCGCATCCGCCGGCAAGACGCCTGCCTCACCCCGATACCCTCCCCCGGAAGAGACCACTGGGTCCTCCCGGACCAGAGGCCCGCCCTGACGTTAAACCCTGCCGGGTGGAAGCAACCGGGAGATCTGGTCGCACACCCCCACAATCTCTTCGCACCCGGAGCACCTGGTCAGGTTACCGCCTTGATCATAGCTCTCTACACTATTGGCCGTCCATACTTCTTAGGAGGCCTGGATAGTCCGCTGCTTTACTCAATAGCTCGGGAGAACGAAAAATCTTGTAGGCCCGATAGCACCACCTGTGCCGTTAATCCCAAGGCCCGGAGCTTGTCTCGGGCCGGATAATCGGAAAAAACGGCCAGGGGGAGACCTTGCCGCCGGCACTGCAAAAATATAGCTTGGACGCCCGGGTAGCCACATAACCGCAAATAGGCGAGGGGCCTTTCAAACATCCAATCCTTAACCACCCGTACCGGCTTCCTTGAAAGAGCAGAGGGCCTGTGGTATGATGCAACGGTTTTGGAACGGACTACCAGGAGTCGGTATTGGCCCGAAACTTGATCCTAACCTTAGGGTGCCTGATCTTCCTTCTCAGCGTGGGGAGCGCCGGGGCAGTTACGGAGATGGATCTGTTCAAAGGCCAGCGCTTCGAGGGGGGGCCTTGGAAGATCCGTGCCGATACGGTTACGTATGATGCCGCCAACCACCTCTATACCGCGGCAGGCCGAGTGGAAATACGCCAAGGAGACCGCCGCATCAGCGCCGAACAGGTAGAGGTCAATGAGACCACGAAAATAGCCCGGGTCAAGGGCAATGTGGTCCTGGTTCTGGGAGAAGATATCTTTACCGGCCAGGAAGGCGAATTCAACCTGGCGACGCGCTGCGGCGAGATGCACGGGGCGCGGCTCTTCTTGAAAAAAAACCACTTTCACGTCGACAGTCCCCTGATACGCAAGACCGGCGACAAGACGTATTACGCCGAGGAGGCCAAGGTCACCACGTGCGATGCGGACCGGCCGGTGTGGAGTTTTTCAGCCCGCAAGCTCTCAGTGGTCCTGGAGGGCTTTGCCACAGGCAAAGATGGCTACTTTCGCCTGGCTGGGATTCCGGTGCTCTACCTGCCGTTGGCCGTCCTGCCGGTAATGACCTCCCGGCAAAGCGGCTTTTTAATCCCTTCCTATGGGCAGCACCGGGCCGGAGGGGCGGTGGTGGAGGCGCCCTTTTTCTGGGCCATCAACAACTATTCCGATCTCACGCTCTACCAGACCGTTTTTTCCAACCGGGGTTACATGCAGGGGGGAGAGTACCGGCACCGGGGACACGACGAGGCCGCGGCCAATTTCCGGTTTTTCTATTTAAATGACAGCTATACCCAGAACACCACCAACCGTCGGTACTGGGCCTCGGGGATGATCAACCAGCCCTTGGGCGACTGGGAGGCCCGGGGCACCCTGGATCGAGTCAGCGATTCCAATTATCTCGCCGATTTCAATTTCGGCTACATGGGCCTCAACCGCTATTCTCGTGAACTGTCCATGGAGTTTGGCCGGGACCTGGAGCAGCAAGATGTGAATACCCGGGTTTCCAGCCTCTTGCTGGCCCGCAATTTCTCCGTGGCCAATTTCACGCTCTACACCCGTTATTACGACAAACTGGTCTACAATGACCCCAACCTGTTTAACCGGGTGCCGGGGGCCTCGTTCAATTCGGTGCCCCTGTCCTTGGGCGGGCTGCCGCTCTACCTGGGGCTGAGCTCGTCGTACAATTATTTCTACCAAACCCACGGTATGACAGGCGACCGGATGGATTTCCATCCCAATCTCATCCTGCAGGGTCAACCGTTGCCGGGCATATCGTTCAGTTCCCGGACAGGGTTTAGGGAGACCCTGTTTCGCGTGGACCACACCGTCCCTGACGGCCCTCCGGAGCAATTTATCCCCCGGCAATTGTTCGATTCCAGGGTGGCCGTGGCCGGGGCCTGGGCGAAGGACTACGGTCGCGGCACGGAATCCTCCTATTTTTTCCGTCACATCCTGCGCCCCGAAGTGTCCTACGAGAATATCCCCCGGTTTAATCCTCAGCGCTATCCCCAATTTGACCCCCTGGACCAGGGCTGGGTGGCGCGGGTCAATCGCAACCTGCCCATCCGGGAGGGGGACAACCCCGTCGGCGGCGTCAATGCCCTCACCTACGCGGTCGCCAACAACATTCTCTGGCGCAGTCAGAACGAGCAAGGACAGACCACAGTGCGGGATGTCCTGTGGTTCCGTCTCAGTCAGACTTCTTTTTTTAATAACTCCAGCATGGGTCTGGATGGCACTTCCGAGCCCCATCATCCCTTTTCCGACTTCTGGGGAGAATTGCAGTTTCATCCCCTGCGCCAACTCGTCCTGGGATCGAACATCGGCGTCTCTCCTTACCAGGAAGGATTTGACCGGGCTGATTTTAAAGTGACGATTCTTGACTCGGCACGGCAGAACTACGTAAATCTTAATTATGTTTACGTCAAGAATTTCGCCAAACAAATCAACGTAGAAGCCTATCTAAATCTTATGCGCTCCGTAAAAACCTGGGTCACCTACGGGCATACTTTTGAGACCAACAATAAACTGGAAAAAAGGTATGGGATAGTGCTGCAACGCGACTGCTGGGGCGTCGTCCTGTCATACACCGACCGGCCGAATGATCAGCGGTTCGGTTTTACCGTGTTCATTCCGGGGTTAGGGGAGAGAATGAAGCGATCGCCGGTGCGTTTTCCGGATGAAAGCAAAAATAAAGAGAGTCCTGATCTGTTTTAGGCCGGTGCTCACGAGCCCTTGCCCCTCCCACATCACCTGAAAAGTGGCAAACTTTTTATCACGGTGTTACGCTTTCTTGCACAAGACTAATCTTGAACTTTGAACGTGGAACTTTTCTCAGGAGGAGGATAACTGATTCATGAAACTGGCAATAATCGGCGCAGGGTATGTGGGCCTGGTGACCGCAGCCTGCTTTGCCGAAATGGGCAACGAAGTTATCTGTGTGGACACGGATGCGGCCAAGGTGGAAGGCCTGAAGCAGGGGCGCATTCCCATCTATGAACCGGGGTTGGAGGATTACGTTAAACGCAATTATCAGGAACACCGCCTGTTTTTCTCCACCGAGTTAGGGCCGGCGATTCAAGAAAGCCTGGTCTGCTTCATCGCGGTGGGCACGCCCCAGGACAAAGATGGCTCCGCCGACCTGTCCATGGTACTGCAAGTAGCCCGGGAAATCGGCCGCCACATGAACGGCTACAAGGTGATCGTGGAAAAATCCACGGTGCCGGTGGGTACGGCCCGGCAGGTGCGCCAGGTTATGGAGGCAGAACTGGCGGCCCGGGGCGAAGTCTTCGAATTCGACGTGGTTTCCAATCCGGAGTTTCTCAAGGAAGGCACCGCCATCGATGATTTCATGAAGCCGGACCGCATCGTGGCAGGATGCGACGAGGTGCGGGTGGCGGAACTGATGAAAGAACTGTATGCGCCGTTTGTGCGCACCAACCATCCCATCATTGTCATGGACGTGGTGTCTGCCGAACTGACCAAGTATGCCGCCAACGCCTTTTTGGCCACGAAAATATCCTTTATCAATGAGGTCGCCAACATCTGCAGCCGGACCGGGGCCAACATCAAAATGGTGCGCCAGGGGATCGGCTCGGATCGCCGCATCGGGCCCCTGTTTCTGTTTCCGGGGTTGGGATACGGCGGCTCTTGTTTTCCCAAGGATATGCAGGCCTTGATCCATACGGCCCATGCCTTCAAGTACACGCCTCGCCTGCTGGAGGCGGCGGAGGCCGTCAACCGGGAACAGCGCCGGCTCTTTCTGGAGGTCATAGGCGCCTACTTTAAGGACGATTTGAAGGGGCGGGTCTTTGCCGTCTGGGGACTGTCCTTCAAGCCCCAAACGGACGACATCCGGGACGCCCCGGCCCTGACTATCATCTCCCGTCTGCTGGAAGCCGGGGCCCGGGTCCAGGCCCATGACCCGGAGGCCATGCCCGCAACCCGGCAGCAATTAGGGGATAATCCGGCCGTGACCTATGCCCCTTCGACCTACGAGGCCCTAAAAGGGGCCGACGCCCTGATTGTTTGTACCGAGTGGGCCAAATTCCGGGAGCCTGATTTTGAACGGATGCAGTCCCTGATGAAGGCCCCGGTGATTTTTGACGGCCGCAACCTTTACGATCCGGCCAAGCTGGCCAATTTGGGATTTACCTACTTCCATATCGGCCAGAAGGTGAAGGAGTAACAACCCGGTGGGGCGGGCCTCCGGGCCCGTCTCCTCTGGTAGCTGTTTATGGGCCGCGCTGCGCACCGAACCAAGACTGGGTAAGGTGGGCGACCCCGCCAATGCCTCGATTTTTTTGAATTATTTGGTGCCCGGAACGCACCTGGCGAAAAACTATTCAAAACAGGCAGTCATGGGCCTTAGACTTCCCCGGAAATCATGAAAAGATGCGCGGCTTCAAGGAAGTCGCTCCCTGTTCCTTGACCTTTGAATCTCGAACTTCTTCAAGCAGGAACCTGAAGCCATGTCTCCCAAAGCGCCGGATTGGCTGGAAATGTACGGGGATCGTCTCCGTGACCTGGACCTTTCGGGGTTCTCAACCCTCAGGGTCCTGGTGGCCGGTGACTTTATGCTGGATGAGTACCTCTGGGGAAGGGTGGAGCGCATCTCCCCGGAGGCCCCGGTGGCAGTGGTGGAGGTGGAGCGGGAGACCCGCACCCTGGGGGGCGCCGGCAACGTGGTTAACAACCTGGTGGCCCTGGGGGCCCAGGTGGAAGTTCTCGGACTGGTGGGAGACGATAACCCCGGCCACCTGCTGACCCAGGAGATGGTCCGGCTGGGAGTGGGGGTGGACGGCCTCTTTACGGACCCATTGCGCCGCACTTCCCGGAAGACCAGGGTCATCGGCGCCTCCCAGCAGGTGGTGCGCATCGACCGGGAAAGCCGGACCCCGGCGCCGCCCACCTTCGAAACCGCCGCCCGGGAGTTTTTGAGCGCCCGCCTGCCCGGACTCCAGGCCCTGGTCCTGTCCGACTACGCTAAAGGCGTCCTCACCCCGGCCGTACTGCAAGAATTGATCGCCCAGGGGCGCAGCCGGGGGTATCCCGTGGTGGTGGACCCCAAGGGACCGGACTATTCCCTCTATGCCGGGGCCACGGTGATCACCCCCAACCGCAGGGAAGCCGAACTGGCGGTGGGCTATTCCCTGGCCCGCCGGGAGGACTTGCTGCGAGCCGGCGCCAGCCTCAGGGAGGGCCTCGGCCTTGATTACCTGCTCATCACCCTGGGGGCGGAAGGCATGCTCCTCTTTGCCGGCGGGGAGCCCCCTCTCGTCATCCCCACCCGGGCCCGGGAAGTATTTGACGTCTCCGGGGCCGGCGACACGGTGGCGGCCCTCATGGCCCTGGGTCTGGCCCTGTGGCGGGATCCGGTCCTGGCAGCCACGTTGGCCAACATCGGCGCCGGGGTGGTGGTGGGCAAGGTCGGCACCGCCCCGGTCTATCGGGCCGAGCTGGCCCGGGAGTTGGGCCGTGAAGGAACCCGGCTGGAAGAAAAAATCCGGACCGTGGCCGAATTAAAGCTGCTGGCCTCCCAGCTCCAGACCCAGGGGAAAAAGGTGGTGTTCACCAACGGCTGCTTCGATCTGCTCCACGGCGGCCACATCAAATTCCTGGAAGAAGCCCGGGGCCTGGGGGACGCCCTGGTAGTGGCGGTGGATTCGGATGCGTCGGTCAGGCAGGTGAAGGGGGAAGGCAGGCCGGTCATCGGGGAGGAACAGAGGGTGCGCATCCTGGCGGCCCTGGCCGCGGTGGACTATGTCACCGTCTTCACCAGCGATCAATTGCCCGAGCTCCTGGCCGGCCTGCGCCCCGACATCCTCACCAAGGGGAGTAATTACCCGGAAGGCGAGGTAGCCGGCCGGGAGATCGTCGCCAGCTACGGCGGCCAGGTGGTGCTGCTGCCTGTCACCGAGGCCGTGTCGGTCTCGGACCTCATTCAGCGGATTAAGAATGGTGAGGGAGGATAAAGATTTTGAGGGGGGGGACCAAGGGCCCAAGCCCTTAACCCCTCCCCCACGGGAAAAATTAATGCATCAACGCACCCATCCCCTGCGCGGTGCGCACCCCACAAAGCCCTGGCGGAACGCCGGCGCCACCCCGACCCTATCCCGGTGAGAAGAACTCCTTGAAATATCGTTACCTTGGGCGTAGAATAGCACCAACGCGTTTCCTCCCCACCCGATCATCTAACCACCAGACCTTCGTGATTGGCGGATACCTGCCGATTCCGGCCGAGGCTCAAGGTGAGCGAGGACCATTACGATTATGACGACCTCCCCGGGGGAGATGGGATCCTCATCCTCTCCGCCGACCAGGTGATCCTGTCGGCTACCCTCCAGGCCGAAAGGCTCCTCAGGAGGAGGTTTGCGCCCGGGAAGACCCTGCCCCTGTCCGAAATTTTCCCTGAAGCCCATCTGGCCCAAGCCGAATTGGCGTTGAAGGAAACGTTGGCGTCAGGCGTCATGCGGGCCCAGATCTTGACCCAGATCCGGCTCCCGTCAGAACAGGCGCGGTTCCTGAAATATTCTGTGGCCCCGCTCTATAGCCCGGACCAGAAAATTACCGGGGCCGTGCTGGCTTTCCATGATGACCCCCACACCAAATCCCGGTTGGCCTGGGATAACCTGGGACTCGGGGTGGGACCCGAGGCGCTGTTCGAGCACCTGGACCGCGGTCTGTTCATCGTCAACCCCCGGCGGACCATAACCGCGTTCAACCGCACAGCCCAGGAACTCACCGGCTTTAGCCCGGATGAAGTGGTGGGACGCTACTGCTGGGAGGTCTTTCAGGCGGACCACTGCAAAACCGGGTGTGCCCTGAAAGCCACCCTGGAAGACGGCGTCACCCGGAAAGACCAGGAGGTGCGCATCCGGGATAAAGCGGGACGATGGCTCAGTTTCCTCATCAGCACCGCCCCCATCCGCAATAAAAGAGCGGCGATTGTCGGGGCCGTGGAAACCTTTCAATTCCTGGGTTTGGCCCTGCCCCGGCGGGAGGCCCGGCCGCCCATCCCGGGGGAAGTGGCGATCATCGGCCAGAGCCCCCCCATGAAACGCCTGCTGGCCATGCTGCCCGACGTCGCCCGGTCCGAGGCGACGGTGGTCCTGGAAGGGGAATCCGGGACCGGCAAGGATCTTTTCGCCCAGGCCATCCACCTCCAAAGCCCCCGGGCCCAAGGCCCCTTTGTGGCCTTCAGCTGTTCGGCCCTGGTGGAGACCCTGATGGAATCGGAATTGTTCGGCCACGTCAAGGGAGCCTTTACCGGAGCCATCAGCAACAAGGTGGGCCGCTTTGAATTGGCTAAAGGCGGCACCCTGTTTCTGGACGAAATCGGCGAACTCAAACTGGAATTGCAAGTCAAGCTGCTCCGGGTCCTGGAATCCAAGGTCCTCGAACGGGTAGGCAGCTCCCGGCCCATTCCCATGGAGGCCCGGATTATCGCCGCCACCAGCCGCAACCTCATGGAGGAGGTGCGCCATGGCCGCTTCCGCATGGATCTGCTGTACCGCCTGCGGACGGTCCCCTTCTCTCTACCGGCGCTCCGGGACCGGCCGGAGGATATCCCTCCCCTGGTAAACCACCTCCTGGCCCGGCTCAACCGCAAATACGGCAAAGAAGTGCGGGGGGTCGACCCCAAGGTGATGAGCCTCTTCCAGAACTATGCCTGGCCGGGCAATATCCGGGAACTGGAGCGGGTGCTGGAATATGCCTTTGTGTTCGTCAAAGGCACGGTGATCACCAAAGACCTGCTCCCCGAACTGGAATCCCCCCATCCCCGGCCGGCCGCCCCGGCCCGCCTGCACCGGCAGCGCTACGACAGCGAGCGCCTGCTCATTCAAAAAGCCCTGCACCAGTCCCGGGGCAACCGGGAGGCCGCGGCCCGGGTCCTCGGGATCAGCCGCAGTTCCCTGTGGCGCAAGATGAAGGCCTACGACCTGCTGTAAGGCATCGCCGCCCTCCGTCTCAGCTTCCCACTTATGTTTCATATTTGTTTCATTAAATACTGAATATAATTTATTTTTCAATTAGTTATATGTTTCATGATGTGTCATTAGCGGCACAATTGCACATAAGGAAAAAAATATTATCCCTGCAATTTCAGTAACTTAATTGCATGGCACATATATTGCCCCTTAGTTCATAAAAATATTTTGAGAAAAATGGGAGGCCAGGGATGAAAACCCCCAGAAGAGACATTGAAGTTATTCTAGAACTCTATCCCCGTCACCCGCAGCATCTGGTCAACCTCCTCCAGGATGTCCAGGCCGAGTTCAGCTACATTTCGGAGGAACACCTCACCCTGATCTGTGATCATCTGGGGGTGCCCCTCACCCAGGCCTGGTCAGTAGCCACGTTCTATAAATCTTTCAGCCTGGAACCCCGGGGCGAGCATGAAATCAAGGTCTGTCTGGGTACCACCTGTCATCTCAAGGGCGGCCAACGCCTGGTGGAGGCCTGTGAACGGAACCTCGGGGTGGCCCGGGGCCAAACCACCGATGACCTCAAGTTCACCCTGGATACGGTGAACTGTCTCGGTTCCTGCGCCCTGGCCCCGGTAGTCATGATTGACAACGATTATTTAGGCCGGGCCACCATCCGCAATTTGAAAAAGCGCCTGGAAAAATCTGACGACGAGTCGGGTTGAGGAGGAATTTATGGGTAAGCTCCAAAGTGTTGCTGAGTTGGAAAGCTTGCGAGCCCGCCTGCTCGCCGCACCGGACCGGCCGGTGGTCAGGGTCTGCCTGGGCCCCGGCTGCCTGGCCCAGGGAGCCGATAAAGTCTCCCAGGCCTTCAAGGCTGCCATTCAGGAACGTCACCTCGCGGCAGACGTCAAGCCCCTCATTAAAGAGACCGGCTGCCATGGATTTTGCAGCCAGGGCACCCTCGTCAACCTGTACCCCCATGATCTGTTCTACGTCCAGGTCAAACCTCAGGATGTTCCCGACATCGTCGACCAGACCCTGAGAGAGGGAAAAGTGGTGGAGCGCCTGCTCTACTCCGACAACGGCAACCGTTATCAGTCTGCCGGGGAAGTGCCCTTCTATAAATTACAGCAAAAGGTCATTCTCAAAAATGTGGGGCTCATCGACCCCCTGGATCTCGACGATGCCCTCAAGGCCGGGGCCTACCGCTCCCTGGTCAAGGTCTTGAGCCAGATGTCCCCGGACGAGGTTATCGACACCGTGACCGTCGCCGGCTTGCGGGGCCGGGGCGGGGGCGGCTTCCCCACCGGGTTTAAGTGGAGAAAGGTGGTGGAAAATGCCCGGGAAAACCCGGGGCCGGTCTTCATCGTCGCCAACGGCGACGAAGGCGACCCGGGCGCCTTCATGGACCGGGCCATCATGGAAGGCGACCCCCATGCCGTTCTGGAAGGCATGGCCATCGGGGCCCGGGCCATGGGCTCCGAACAGGGCTACCTCTATGTCAGGGCCGAATACCCCTTTGCGGTGCGGACTCTCCAAATCGCCATTGATCAGGCTCGCGCCCTGGGTCTCCTGGGACGGAACATCCTGGGAACGGGGTTCAATTTCGATGTCCACATCAGCCGCGGCGCCGGCGCCTTTGTCTGCGGGGAGGAAACCGCTCTCCTGGCGTCCATTGAGGGCCGGGTGGGCGAACCCGTCACCCGCCCCCCCTACCCGGTGGAAGAAGGCTTGTGGAACCGCCCCACCGTGATCAACAACGTCGAGACCTGGGCCAACGTCCCCTATATCATCGACCATGGAGCCCAGTTTTACGCCAAAGTCGGGGTGCCCCACAGCACCGGCACCAAGATCTTCTCCCTGGTGGGCAAGGTAAAAAACTCCGGGTTGGTGGAAGTCCCCATGGGCGTCACCCTGGGGAGCATCGTCGAGGAAATCGGGGGCGGGGTCCCTGGCGCCACGCGGTTCAAGGCGGTCCAGACCGGGGGACCCTCGGGGGGCATCATCCCTTACGAACTCAAGGAACTGCCTCCCGAAGAACTCAAACTGGACAAGGTCGGCCTCCAACCCCGGGGTTATATGCCCACGGAGCTGAGAAACCTGCCCGTGGATTTCGATTCACTGGCCCAGGCCGGCTCCATCATGGGCTCTGGCGGGATGATCGTCATGGATGACCGGGATTGCGTGGTGGACGTGGCCCGGTACTTCCTCCGCTTTCTCGAGGAAGAGTCGTGCGGCAAGTGCCTGCCCTGCCGCCTGGGCATCAAGGGCATGCAGGAGTTTTTGAACAATTTCTCCCAGGGCAAAGGCGCCCCGGCCGACATCGATGCCCTGGAAAGCCTGGCCAAGGCCCTGGTGGACGGGTCGCTGTGCGGCCTGGGCCGCACCGCCCCCAACCCGGTCTTGACCAGTATCCGCTACTTCCGGGACGAGTATCTGGCCCACATCGTTGACCACCATTGCCCGGCGGGGGTCTGCCGGGATCTCATCACCTACCGTATCGACCCCGAGATCTGCAACGGCTGCACTTTGTGCGCCAAAAACTGTCCCCAGGCGTGCATCGCCGGGGAAAACAAGCAACCCCATACCATTGACCAGGACGCCTGTATCCGCTGTGGGGCCTGCATGGATGTCTGCCCCGTTGATGCCGTGGTCGTGGACTAGGAGGTGAGTCTATGAGTGCCAGCGAAAATCCGGTGAACGAGGTGATCAACTTCTTCATCGACGGCCAACCGGTCCAGGCCAAACCCGGCTGGACCATCCTGGAGACGGCCCGGCATTACCGCATCCATATCCCCACCCTGTGCTTCCACCCGGCCGTCATTCCCTGGGGCAGTTGCCGTTTGTGCGTGGTTGAAACCCGCTATGGCAAACGGGGGCGGGTCATCCCCTCCTGTCTGAACCCGCCCATCGAGGAACTCGAGGTTTTCACCAAGTCGGAGCGGGTGCTCAATGTGCGGCGCTGGGTCCTGGAGATGCTGCTGGCCGATTGCCCGGCCTCCCAGGAGATCAAGAAGCTGGCTGCGGAGCATGGCGTCACCTCTACCCGCTTCCCCATCACCAACCCCGAGGAAGAATGTCTGCGGTGCGGCCGGTGCGTAGCGGTGTGCAGCGAGGTGGTGGGGGTCCAGGCCCTCACCTTCGGTTCCCGGGGGGTATTAAAGGTTTTGGAGACCCCCTACCGCGTCCCCAACAATGCCTGCATCGGCTGCGGCTGCTGTGTCTCGGTGTGTCCCACCGGGACCCTGCAGAAGCGCCTGGACACCGTCCGGGGCGACCTGTCCCGCCGCACCGGTCATGGTTTCGCTCACTGAGGGAGGTGACAGATGAACCAATCGCAAGCCGTCAAAGCCAGCCCGCCTTCGCCCCAGTTGGGGGTCTTCCTCTGTGAGTGCGGCTCCCGCATTGTCCCCAAGGTCGACCCGGCCCTCCTGGCCCAACTGCTCAATGAACCTCCCGGGATCGCCCATGTGGAGATCCTGCCCTTTTCGTGTCTCCGGCCCGGGTTGGAACGGATCAAGGAGGTGGTGGCCGCCAAAGGCCTCAACCGCCTCATCGTCGCCGGCTGCGAAAGCCGCATCCTCCACAAAAAATTCGAGCAGGCCCTGGAAGCCCTGGGCCTGACGGAAACCCAGATCGACATGGTCAACCTCCGGGACCACGTGGCCCAGGTCCACCGTGCGGCGCCCGCCGAACTGGCCCAAAAGGGGGCCAAGCTCATAAGGGCCTCCCAGGCCTGGCTCGAGACCCTCGAACCGGCGCCCCGCATCCGCATAGACTATCAGGGGCCGGTCATGGTCCTGGGCGGGGGTGTTGCCGCCTACGGCGCCGCCCAGGAACTGGCAGCCCAGGGCGTCAACACCCTCCTCCCCCTCAGTTACGACCCGGCGGAGGAAATGGAGCGCGCCCGCCGGCTCTACATAGGGGAATACCACTCCTATGACCGCCTGGAGCGCCTCATTCAGGAAGTTGAGGCCAGCCCCCTGGTCAACCAGACCCGAGTCGGGGCTTTGCAGCAGGTCTCCGGCCGGTTCGGGGACTACACCGTGACCTTCGCCGCTCCGGAGGGAGAGGACCAGGTGACGTTCAAAGCCGGGGCTATCATCGCCGCCCTTGATTGGGAGCACGTCCATCAACTCCCGGAACTCGGCCATGATGGGGACCAGGTGATTTGTCAGGTCGAGATCAACGAGCTCATCCTGCAAGGCAGCCCCATAAAGGGCCGGGTAATCTTTTGGATCGACGATCTGGATGCCGGTCAGCCTTTTGCGGCGCCGCTTTCCATGAAGAGCGCCTGGAATATGGCTACCCATCTCCGGGAAAATTTCCCCGAGACCCAGGTGACCATCCTCTATGACAGCACCATGCCCGTCCCCCTGGGGACCTTCGATCGGGCCCGGGCCCGGGAACTGGGCCTGGCCCTGATCTCCTACGACAACCA
>CAVVFW010000029.1:0-25221 GCA_963747645.1 uncultured delta proteobacterium
CCCTTACCGGCTTCCTTGAAAGAGCCGAGGGCCTGTGGTATGATGCAACGGTTTTGGAACAGACTTCCAGGAGTCGGTATTGGCCCGCAACTTGATCCTAGCCTTAGGGTGCCTGATCTTCCTTCTCAGCGTGGGGAGCGCCGGGGCGGTTACGGAGATGGACCTGTTCAAGGGCCAGCGCTTCGAGGGGGGGCCCTGGAGGATCCGCGCCGACACGGTTACCTATGATGCCGCCAACCACCTCTATACCGCCGAAGGCCGGGTGGAAATCCGCCAGGGAGACCGCCGCATCACCGCCGAACAGGTAGAGGTCAATGAGACCACGAAAATAGCCCGGGTCAAGGGCAATGTGGTCCTGGTGCTGGAAGAAGATATCTTTACCGGCCAGGAAGGCGAATTCAACCTGGCGACGCGATGCGGCGAGATGACAGGGGGCGCGGCTCTTCCTGAAAAAAAACCACTTTCATGTGGACAGCCCCCTGATACGCAAGACCGGCGACAAGACATATTACGCCGAGGAGGCCAAGGTCACCACCTGCGATGCGGACCGGCCGGTGTGGAGCTTTTCAGCCCGCAAGCTCTCGGTGGTCCTGGAGGGCTTTGCCACGGGCAAGGATGGCTTCTTCCACCTGGCCGGGATTCCGGTGCTCTACTTGCCGTTGGCCGTCCTGCCGGTGATGACCACCCGGCAAAGCGGCTTTTTAATCCCTTCCTATGGGCAGCACCGGGCCGGGGGGGCGGTGGTGGAAGCGCCCTTTTTCTGGGCCATCAACAACTATTCCGATCTCACGCTCTACCAGACCGTCTTTTCCAACCGGGGTTACATGCAGGGGGGAGAGTACCGGCGCCGGGGACACGACGAGGCCGCGGCCAATTTCCGTTTTTTCTATTTCAATGACAGCTATACCCAGAACACCACCAACCGCCGCTACTGGGCCTCGGGGATGATCAACCAGCCCCTGGGCGACTGGGAGGCCCGGGGCACCCTGGATCGAGTCAGCGATTCCAATTATCTCGCCGATTTCAATTTCGGCTACATGGGCCTCAATCGCTATTCTCGCGAACTGTCCATGGAGTTTGGCCGGGACCTGGAGCAACAAGAGGTGAATACCCGGGTTTCCAGCTTCTTGCTGGCCCGCAATTTCTCCGTGGCCAATTTCACGCTCTACACCCGCTATTACGACAAACTGGTCAACAATGACCCCAACCTGTTTAACCGGGTGCCGGGGGCCTCGTTCAATTCGGTGCCGCTGTCCTTGGGCGGACTGCCGCTCTATCTGGGGCTGAGCTCGTCGTACAATTACTTTTACCAAACCCACGGCATGACCGGCGACCGGATGGATTTCCATCCCAATCTCATCCTGCAAGGGCAACCGCTGCCGGGCATATCGTTCAGTTCCCGGACGGGGTTCAGGGAGACCCTGTTTCGGGTGGACCACACCGTCCCCGACGGCCCTCCGGAGCAATTTATCCCCCGGCAATTGTTCGATTCCAGGGTGGCCGTGGCCGGGGCCTGGGCGAAGGACTACGGCCGCGGCACGGAATCCTCCTATTTTTTCCGGCATATCCTGCGCCCCGAAGTGTCCTACACGAATCTCCCCCGGTTTAATCCTCAGCGCTATCCCCAATTTGACCCCCTGGACCAGGGCTGGGTGGCCCGGGTCAATCGCAACCTGCCCGTGCGGGAGGGGGACGACCCCGTCGGCGGCGTCAATGCCCTCACCTACGCGGTCGCCAACAACATTCTCTGGCGCAGTCAGAACGAGCAAGGACAGACCACGGTGCGGGATGTGCTGTGGTTCCGTCTCAGCCAGACTTCTTTTTTTAATAAGTCCAGCATGGGGCTGGATGGCAATTCCGAGCCCCATCATCCCTTTTCCGACTTCTGGGGAGAACTGCAGTTTTACCCTCTGCGCCAACTCATCCTGGGATCGAACATCGGCGTTTCCCCTTACCAGGAAGGATTTGACCGGGCTGATTTTAAAGTGACGATTCTTGACTCGGCAAGGCAGAACTACATCAATCTTAATTATGTTTATGTCAAGAATTTCGCCAAACAAATCAACGTCGAAGCCTATCTAAATCTTATGCGCTCCGTGAAAACCTGGGTCACCTATGGGCATACTTTTGAAACCAACAATAAACTGGAAAAAAGGTATGGGATCGTGCTGCAACGCGACTGCTGGGGCGTCGTCCTGTCATACACCGACCGGCCGAATGATCAGCGGTTCGGTTTTACCGTGTTCATTCCGGGGTTAGGGGAGAGAATGAAGCGATCGCCGGTGCGTTTCCCGGATGAAAGCAAAAATAAAGAGAGTCCTGATCTGTTTTAGGCCGGTGCTCACGAGCCCTTGCCCCTCCCACATCACCTGAAAAGTGGCAAACTTTTTATCACGGTGTTACGCTTCCTTAAATAAGACTAACCTTGAACTTTGGAACTTTTCTCAGGAGGAGGGTAACTGATTCATGAAACTGGCGATAATCGGCGCAGGGTATGTGGGCCTGGTGACCGCAGCCTGCTTTGCCGAAATGGGCAACGAAGTTATCTGTGTGGACACGGATGCGGCCAAGGTGGAAGGCCCTGGAGCAGGGGCGCATTCCCATCTATGAACCGGGGTTGGAGGATTACGTTAAACGCAATTATCAGGAACACCGCCTGTTTTTCTCCACCGAGTTAGGGCCGGCGATTCAAAAAAGCCTGGTCTGCTTCATCGCGGTGGGCACGCCCCAGGACAAAGATGGCTCCGCCGACCTGTCCATGGTGCTGCAAGTCGCCCGGGACATCGGCCGCCAGATGAACGGCTACAAGGTGATCGTGGAAAAATCCACGGTGCCGGTGGGTACGGCCCGGCAGGTGCGCCAGGTTATCGAGGCAGAACTGGCGGCCCGGGGTGAAGTCTTCGAATTCGACGTGGTTTCCAACCCGGAGTTCCTCAAGGAAGGCACCGCCATCGATGATTTCATGAAGCCGGACCGCATCGTGGCGGGATGCGACGAGGTGCGGGTGGCGGAACTGATGAAGGAGTTATATGCGCCGTTTGTGCGCACCAACCATCCCATCATTATCATGGACGTGGTGTCTGCCGAACTGACCAAGTATGCCGCCAACGCCTTTCTGGCCACCAAAATATCCTTTATCAATGAGATCGCCAACATCTGCAGCCGGACCGGCGCCAACATCAAAATGGTGCGCCAGGGGATCGGGTCGGATCGCCGCATCGGCCCCCTCTTTCTGTTCCCGGGCTTGGGATACGGCGGCTCTTGTTTTCCCAAGGATATGCAGGCCTTGATCCATACGGCCCATGCCTTTGAGTACACTCCCCGCCTGCTGGAGGCGGCGGAGGAGGTCAACCAGGACCAGCGCCGGCTCTTCCTGGAGGTCATCAGGCGCCTACTTTAAGGGCGACCTGAAGGGGCGGGTGTTTGCCGTCTGGGGACTGTCCTTCAAGCCCCAAACGGACGACATCCGGGAGGCCCCGGCCCTGACCATCATCTCCCGTTTGCTGGAAGCCGGGGCCCGGGTCCAGGCCTATGACCCGGAGGCCATGCCCGCAACCCGGCAGCAATTGGGGGATAATCCGGCCGTGACCTATGCCCCTTCGTCCTATGAGGCCCTAAAAGGCGCGGACGCCCTGATTGTCTGCACCGAGTGGACCAAATTCCGGGAGCCTGATTTTGAACGGATGAATTCCCTGATGAAGGCCCCGGTGATTTTTGACGGCCGCAACCTTTACAATCCGGCCAAGTTGGCCAATTTGGGATTCACTTACTTCCATATCGGCCAGAAGGTTGAAGGAGTAACAACCGGTGGGGCGGGCCTCCGGGCCCGCCTCCTCTGGCAGCTGTCAGGGGGCGCATTGCGTACCGATCCGAGACTGGGTAAGGTGGGCGCTCCCCGCCAATGCCTCGATTTTTTGAATTATTCGGCGCCTGGAACGCACCCGACGAAGAACTATTCAGAACAGGCAGTCATGGGCCTTCGACTTCCCCGGAAATCATGAAAAGATGCCCGGCTTCAAGGAAGCCGCGCCCTGTTCTTTGAACTTTGAACCTTGAACTTCTCCAAGCAGGAGCCTGAAGCCATGTCTCCCAAAGCGCCGGATTGGCTGGAAATGTTCGGGGATCGCCTCCGTAACCTCAACCTGGACGGGTTCTCAGACCTTAGAGTCCTGGTGGCCGGTGACTTTATACTGGATGAGTATCTCTGGGGGAGGGTGGAGCGCATCTCCCCGGAGGCCCCGGTGGCGGTGGTGGAGGTGGAGCGGGAGACCCGCACCCTGGGGGGCGCCGGCAACGTGGTTAACAACCTGGTGGCCCTGGGGGCCCAGGTGGAAGTGCTCGGGCTGGTGGGAGATGATAACCCCGGACACCTGCTGACCCAAGAGATGGTCCGGCTGGGAGTGGCGGTGGACGGTCTCTTTACGGACCCGTCGCGGCGCACTTCCCGGAAGACCAGGGTCATCGGCGCCTCCCAGCAGGTGGTGCGCATCGACCGGGAAAGCCGGACCCCGGCGCAGCCCACCTTCGAGGCCGCCGCCCGGGAGTTTTTGAGCGCCCGCCTGCCCGGGCTCCAGGCCCTGGTCCTGTCCGACTACGCCAAAGGCGTCCTCACCCCGGCCTTACTGAAAGAACTGATCGCCCAGGGGCGCAGCCGGGGGTATCCCGTGGTGGTGGACCCCAAGGGCCCGGACTATTCCCTCTACGCCGGGGCCACGGTGATCACCCCCAACCGCAGGGAAGCCGAGCTGGCGGTGGGCTATTCCCTGGCCCGCCGGGAGGACTTGCTGCGGGCCGGCGCCAGCCTCAGGGAGGGCCTCGGCCTTGATTACCTGCTCATCACCCTGGGGGCGGAAGGCATGCTCCTGTTTGCCGGCGGGGAGCCCCCCCTCGCCATCCCCACCCGGGCCCGGGAAGTCTTTGACGTCTCCGGGGCCGGCGACACGGTGGCGGCCCTCATGGCCCTGGGCCTGGCCCAGTGGGGGGATCCGGTCCTGGCGGCCACCCTGGCCAACGTCGGCGCCGGGGTGGTGGTGGGCAAGGTGGGCACCGCCCCGGTCTATCGGGCCGAGCTGGCCCGGGAGTTGGGCCGGGAGGGGACCCGGCTGGAAGAAAAAATCCGCACCCCGGCCGAATTAAAGCTGCTGACCTCCCAGCTCCAGACCCAGGGGAAAAAGGTGGTGTTCACCAACGGCTGCTTCGACCTGCTCCACGGCGGCCACATCAAATTCCTGGAAGAAGCCCGGGGCCTGGGGGACGTCCTGGTGGTGGCGGTGGACTCGGATGCGTCGGTCAGGCAGGTGAAAGGGGAAGGCCGGCCGGTCATCGGGGAGGAGCAGAGGGTGCGCATCCTGGCGGCCCTGGCCGCGGTGGACTATGTCACCGTCTTCACCAGCGATCAATTGTCCGAGCTCCTGGCCGGCCTGCGCCCCGACATCCTCACCAAGGGGAGTAATTACCCGGAAGCCCAGGTAGCCGGCCGGGAGATCGTCGCCAGCTACGGCGGCCAGGTGGTGCTGCTGCCTGTCACCGAGGCCGTGTCGGTCTCGGACCTCATTCAGCGGATTAAAAATGGTGAGGGGGGATAAAGATTTTGGGGGAGGGGACCAGGGGCAAAAGCCCTTAACCCCTCCCCCAAGGGAAAAATTACTACCTCAACGCGCCCAGCCCCTGTGCGGTGCGCACCCTACAAAGACCTGGCGGAACGCCGGTGCCACCCCGACCGTATCCCGGTGAGAAGAACTCCTTGAAATATCGTTACCTTGGGCGTAGAATGGCACCAACGCGTTTCCTCCCCACCCGATCATCTAACCACCAGACCTTCGGGATTGGCGGGTTCCTGCCGATTCCGGCCGAGGCTCAAGGTGAGCGAGGACCATTACGATTATGACGACCTGCCCGGGGGAGATGGGATCCTCATCCTCTCCGCCGACCAGGTGATCCTGTCGGCTACCCTCCAGGCCGAAAGGCTCCTCAGGAGGAGGTTTGCGCCCGGGAAGACCCTGCCCCTGTCCGAAATTTTTCCTGAAGCCTATCTGGCCCAGGCCGAATTGGCGTTAAAGGAAACTTTGGAATCAGGCGTCATGCGGGCCCAGATCTTGACCCAGATCCGGCTCCCGTCAGAACAGGTGCGGTCCCTGAAATATTCCGTGGCCCCGCTCTATAGCCCGGACCAGAAAATTACCGGGGCCGTGCTGGCTTTCCATGATGACCCCCACACCAAATCCCGGTCGGCCTGGGATAACCTCGGGACTCGGGGTGGGGCCCGAAGCGATGTTCGAGCACCTGGACCGCGGTCTGTTCATCGTCAACCCCCGGCGGACCATAACCGCATTCAACCGCACAGCCCAGGAACTTACCGGCTTTAGCCCGGACGAAGTGGTGGGCCGCTACTGCTGGGAGGTCTTTCAGGCGGACCACTGCAAAACCGGGTGCGCCCTGAAAGCCACCCTGGAAGACGGCGTCACCCGGAAAGACCAGGAGGTGCGCATCCGGGATAAAGCGGGACGCTGGCTCAGTTTCCTCATCAGCACCGCCCCCATCCGCAATAAAAGAGCGGCGATTGTCGGGGCCGTGGAAACCTTTCAATCCCTGGGTTTGGCCCTGCCCCGGCGGGAGGCCCGGGCGCCCATCCCGGGGGAAGTGGCGATCATCGGCCAGAGCCCCCCCATGAAACGCCTGCTGGCCATGCTGCCCGACGTCGCCCGGTCCGAGGCGACGGTGGTCCTGGAAGGGGAATCCGGGACCGGCAAGGACCTTTTCGCCCAGGCCATCCACCTCCAAAGCCCCCGGGCCCAAGGCCCCTTTGTGGCCTTCAGCTGTTCGGCCCTGGTGGAGACCCTGATGGAATCGGAATTGTTCGGCCACGTCAAGGGAGCCTTTACCGGAGCCATCAGCAACAAGGTGGGCCGCTTTGAATTGGCTAAAGGCGGGACCCTGTTTCTGGACGAAATCGGCGAACTCAAACTGGAATTGCAAGTCAAGCTGCTCCGGGTCCTGGAATCCAAGGTCCTCGAACGGGTGGGCAGCTCCCGGCCCATTCCCATGGAGGCCCGGATTATCGCCGCCACCAGCCGCAACCTCATGGAGGAGGTGCGCCATGGCCGCTTCCGCATGGATCTCCTGTACCGCCTGCGAACGGTCCCCTTCTCTTTACCGGCGCTCCGGGAACGGCAGGAGGATATCCCTCCCCTGGTGAACCACCTCCTGGCCCGGCTCAACCGCAAATACGGCAAAGAAGTGCGGGGGGTCGACCCCAAGGTGATGAGCCTCTTCCAGAACTACGCCTGGCCGGGCAATATCCGGGAACTGGAGCGGGTGCTGGAATATGCCTTTGTGTTCGTCAAAGGCACGGTGATCACCAAAGACCTGCTCCCCGAACTGGAATCCCCCCACCCCCGGCCGGCCGCCCCGGCCCGCCTGCACCGGCAGCGCTGGGACAGCGAGCGCCTGCTCATTCAAAAAGCCCTGCACCAGGCCCGGGGCAACCGGGAGGCCGCGGCCCGGGTCCTCGGGATCAGCCGCAGTTCCCTGTGGCGCAAGATGAAGGCCTACGACCTGCTGTAAGGCATCGCCGCCCTCCGTCTCAGTTTCCCACTTCTGTTTCATATTTGTTTCATTAAATACTGAATTTAAATTAATTTTCAATTAGTTATACGTTTCATGATGTGTCATTTCCGGCACAATTGCACATAAGGAAAAAAATATTATCCCTGCAATTTCAGTGAGTTAATTGCATGGCACATATATTGCCCTTTAGTTCAGAAAAATGGATTTTGAGAAAAATGGGAGGCCAGGGATGAAAACCCCCAGAAGAGACATTGAAGTTATTTTAGAACTCTATCCCCGTCACCCGCAGCATCTGGTCAACCTCCTCCAGGACGTCCAGGCCGAGTTCAGCTACATTTCGGAGGAACACCTCACCCTGATCTGTGATCATCTGGGGGTGCCCCTCACCCAGGCCTGGTCGGTAGCCACGTTCTATAAATCCTTCAGCCTGGAACCCCGGGGCGAACACGAAATCAAGGTCTGTCTGGGTACCACCTGTCATCTCAAGGGCGGCCAACGCCTGGTGGAGGCCTGTGAACGGAACCTCGGGGTGGCCCGGGGCCAAACCACCGATGACCTCAAGTTCACCCTGGATACGGTGAACTGTCTCGGTTCCTGCGCCCTGGCCCCGGTGGTCATGATTGACAACGATTATTTAGGCCGGGCCACCATCCGCGATTTGAAAAAGCGCCTGGAAAAATCTGACGACGAGTCGGGTTGAGGAGGAATTTATGGGTAAGCTCCAAAGTGTTGCTGAGTTGGAAAGCCTGCGAGCCCGCCTGCTCGCCGCACCGGACCGGCCGGTGGTCAGGGTCTGCCTGGGCCCCGGCTGCCTGGCCCAGGGAGCCGATAAAGTCTCCCAGGCCTTCAAGGCTGCCATTCAGGAACGTCACCTCGCGGCAGACGTCAAGCCGCTCATTAAAGAGACCGGCTGCCATGGATTTTGCAGCCAGGGCACCCTCGTCAACCTGTATCCCCATGATCTGTTCTACGTCCAGGTCAAACCTCAGGATGTTCCCGACATCGTCGACCAGACCCTGAGAGAAGGAAAGGTGGTGGAGCGCCTGCTCTACTCCGACAACGGCAACCGTTATCAGTCTGCCGGGGAAGTGCCCTTCTATAAATTACAGCAGAAGGTCATCCTCAAAAATGTGGGGCTCATCGACCCCCTGGATATCGACGATGCCCTCAAGGCCGGGGCCTACCGCTCCCTGGTCAAGGTCTTGAGCCAGATGTCCCCGGACGAGGTTATCGATACCGTGACCGTCGCCGGCTTGCGGGGCCGGGGCGGGGGCGGCTTCCCCACCGGGTTTAAGTGGAGAAAGGTGGTGGAAAATGCCCGGGAAAACCCGGGGCCGGTCTTCATCGTCGCCAACGGCGACGAAGGCGACCCGGGCGCCTTCATGGACCGGGCCATCATGGAAGGCGACCCCCATGCCGTTCTGGAAGGCATGGCCATCGGGGCCCGGGCCATGGGCTCCGAACAGGGCTACCTCTATGTCAGGGCCGAATACCCCTTTGCGGTGCGGACTCTCCAAATCGCCATTGAGCAGGCCCGCGCCCTGGGTCTCCTGGGCCGGAACATCCTGGGAACGGGGTTCAATTTCGATGTCCACATCAGCCGCGGCGCCGGCGCCTTTGTCTGCGGGGAGGAAACCGCTCTCCTGGCGTCCATTGAGGGCCGGGTGGGCGAACCCGTCACCCGCCCCCCCTACCCGGTGGAAGAAGGCTTGTGGAACCGCCCCACCGTGATCAACAACGTCGAAACCTGGGCCAACGTCCCCTATATCATCGACCATGGGGCCCAGTTTTACGCCAAAGTCGGGGTGCCCCACAGCACCGGCACCAAGATCTTCTCCCTGGTGGGCAAGGTAAAAAACTCCGGGTTGGTGGAAGTCCCCATGGGCGTCACCCTGGGGAGCATCGTCGAGGAAATCGGGGGCGGGGTCCCTGGCGCCACACGGTTCAAGGCGGTCCAGACCGGCGGACCCTCCGGGGGCATCATCCCTTACGAACTCAAGGAACTGCCCCCCGAAGACCTTAAACTGGACAAGGTCGGCCTCCAACCCCGGGGCTATATGCCCACGGAGCTCAGAAACCTGCCCGTGGACTTCGACTCACTGGCCCAGGCCGGCTCCATCATGGGCTCCGGCGGCATGATCGTCATGGATGACCGGGATTGCGTGGTGGACGTGGCCCGGTACTTCCTCCGCTTTCTCGAGGAAGAGTCGTGCGGCAAGTGCCTGCCCTGCCGCCTGGGCATCAAGGGCATGCAGGAGTTTTTGAACAATTTCTCCCAGGGCAAGGGGGCCCCGGCCGACATCGATGCCCTGGAAAGCCTGGCCAAGGCCCTGGTGGACGGGTCGCTGTGCGGCCTGGGCCGCACCGCCCCCAACCCGGTCTTGACCAGCATCCGCTACTTCCGGGACGAGTATCTGGCCCACATCGTTGACCACCATTGCCCGGCGGGGGTCTGCCGGGATCTCATCACCTACCGTATCGACCCCGAGATCTGCAACGGCTGCACTTTGTGCGCCAAAAACTGTCCCCAGGCGTGCATCGCCGGGGAAAACAAGCAACCCCATACCATTGACCAGGACGCCTGTATCCGCTGTGGGGCCTGCATGGATGTCTGCCCCGTCGATGCCGTGGTCGTGGACTAGGAGGTGAGTCTATGAGTGCCAGCGAAAATCCGGTGAACGAGGTGATCAACTTCTTCATCGACGGCCAACCGGTCCAGGCCAAACCCGGCTGGACCATCCTGGAGACGGCCCGGCATTACCGCATCCATATCCCCACCCTGTGCTTCCACCCGGCCGTCATTCCCTGGGGCAGTTGCCGTTTGTGCGTGGTTGAAACCCGCTATGGCAAACGGGGGCGGGTCATCCCCTCCTGTCTGAACCCGCCCATCGAGGAACTCGAGGTTTTCACCAAGTCGGAGCGGGTGCTCAATGTGCGCCGCTGGGTCCTGGAGATGCTGCTGGCCGATTGCCCGGCCTCCCAGGAGATCAAGAAGCTGGCCGCCGAGCATGGCGTCACCTCCACCCGCTTCCCCATCACCAACCCCGAGGAAGAATGTCTGCGGTGCGGCCGGTGCGTAGCGGTGTGCAGCGAGGTGGTGGGGGTCCAGGCCCTCACCTTCGGTTCCCGGGGGGTATTAAAGGTTTTGGAGACCCCCTACCGCGTCCCCAACAATGCCTGCATCGGCTGCGGCTGCTGTGTCTCGGTGTGTCCCACCGGGACCCTGCAGAAGCGCCTGGACACCGTCCGGGGCGACCTGTCCCGCCGCACCGGTCATGGTTTCGCTCACTGAGGGAGGTGACAGATGAACCAATCGCAAGCCGTCAAAGCCAGCCCGCCTTCGCCCCAGTTGGGGGTCTTCCTCTGTGAGTGCGGCTCCCGCATTGTCCCCAAGGTCGACCCGGCCCTCCTGGCCCAACTGCTCAATGAACCTCCCGGGATCGCCCATGTGGAGATCCTGCCCTTTTCGTGTCTCCGGCCCGGGTTGGAACGGATCAAGGAGGTGGTGGCCGCCAAAGGCCTCAACCGCCTCATCGTCGCCGGCTGCGAAAGCCGCATCCTCCACAAAAAATTCGAGCAGGCCCTGGAAGCCCTGGGCCTGACGGAAACCCAGATCGACATGGTCAACCTCCGGGACCACGTGGCCCAGGTCCACCGTGCGGCTCCCGCCGAACTGGCCCAAAAGGGGGCCAAGCTCATCCGGGCCTCCCAGGCCTGGCTCGAGACCCTCGAACCGGCGCCCCGCATCCGCATAGACTATCAGGGGCCGGTCATGGTCCTGGGCGGGGGTGTCGCCGCCTATGGCGCCGCCCAGGAACTGGCAGCCGCAGGGCGTCAACACCCTCCTGCCCCTGAGCTACGACCCGGCGGAGGAAATGGGGCGCGCCCGCCGGCTCTACATAGGGGAATACCACTCCTATGACCGCCTGGAGCGCCTCATTCAGGAAGTTGAGGCCAGCCCCCTGGTCAACCAGACCCGGGTCGGGGCTTTGCAGCAGGTCTCCGGCCGGTTCGGGGACTACACCGTGACCTTCGCCGCTCCGGAGGGAGAGGACCAGGTGACGTTCAAAGCCGGGGCTATCATCGCCGCCCTGGATTGGGAGCACGTCCATCAACTCCCGGAACTCGGCCATGATGGGGACCAGGTGATTTGTCAGGTCGAGATCAACGAGCTCATCCTGCAAGGCAGCCCCATAAAGGGCCGGGTAATTTTTTGGATCGACGATCTGGATGCCGGTCAGCCTTTTGCGGCGCCGCTTTCCATGAAGAGCGCCTGGAATATGGCCACCCATCTCCGGGAAAATTTCCCCGAGACCCAGGTGACCATCCTCTATGACAGCACCATGCCCGTCCCCCTGGGGACCTTCGATCGGGCCCGGGCCCGGGAACTGGGCCTGGCCCTGATCTCCTACGACAACCATGTCCATCCCACCGTCAAGCCTGACTATATCTCCTACAACCGGGCCACCGACCGGACCGAGCAAGATCTGGCCTGGGATCTCCTGGTGCTCTCCGCCCGGCGCTCCCCCGGGGCCGAGGCCCTGAAAACCGCCAAGATCCTGGGGTTGGAAGTCAAGGAAGAAGCCTTCCTGGACCGCTCTCCCCAGATGGTGCGCCCGGACCAGGTGGTCCTGGGGGAGAAGCTGATCGTCGGGTCCGCCTGCCAGCCCTGCGACCTGCGCGGGGCACTGAGCCAGGGGGGCCGGGTGGCCAAAAGAACCGCCGCCCTGGTCAAGCGCGCCCAGGCCGGGGAACTCTACGCCCCCCAGGTCATTTCCACCGTGGACCAGAGCAAGTGCACGGTATGTACCCTCTGCCGGGAGGTCTGCGACTGCCTGGCCATCCAGCCGGTGAGCGGCCCCGTGGAAGGCCTGGGCCACAATGTCCCCCGGATGGTGGACCCCATGCTCTGCACCGGTGAAGGCACCTGCGCCGCCTCCTGCCCCGAGATGGCCCTCACCCTGGCCAATTGCACCATGGCCCAGCACGAAGCCCGGGTGGCCGCCCTGGCCCGGAGCCTGGCCGATGATGAGGTCATGGGGTTCGGTTGCCAGTGGAGCGGCGCCGCCGCCGCCGACCAGGCGGGGCTCCGGGGCTTGCACTATAACCGGCGGTTTTTTCTCCTGCCGGTGCGCTGCCTGGGGCAGATTGACCCGGTAGTCATGGGGCGGGCCTTCCTGGAAGGGGCCAACGGCCTGTTGCTCATCGGCTGCAACCCCGAAGAATGCCACCACAGCTATGGGATCGACCACACCTGGAGCCGGGTGTGGGTCCTGAAAAAACTCCTGTCCCTCTGCGGCCTGGAACGGGAGCGCATCGCTCTGGCTCACAGTGACATTACCCAGCCGGACCGGTTCGTCACCACGGTGGAGAGCTTCATGAAGACCATGGCGACCCTGGGCCCCATTGCCCGAGAGGCCGAGACCCGGAGCCGGCTCCAGGCCCTCTACGATACTCTCCATGTCTCCCGGGTGCGCTGGGTCCTGGGGGTCAGCCTGCGACGCCCCTGGGAAACCGCCTACCCCAGCCACATGCCCAACCCGGCCGCCTATGACCACACCCTGACGGAGATCCTCACCGAGGAATTCTTCCGGGCCCGGGTCAAAAACCTGATGCGGCGGCACGGCAAATTGTTGCAGTTGAACGACATCACCCAGGCCCTGGGCGTGGACGAGGCCCAGGCCCACGAGTATCTGAAGGACATGGGCTACGAAGGGCTGATCGCCATCTCCTTCGTAAACCGAACCCGGTTCTACGGCCTGCCCTCCGGCCCGCAATAACCCGTCTCCGGGGCGGCGGCCCCTGCCGCCGCCCTTCAGGCGCACCCCCCGGAGTCGCCCGCGCCCCTGGGGTCTGGCCCCCGCACGAACGTCCCTTGCCGTTATTCACACCATATCGGTAACAGGTAAATGAGACCGGCTATTTTTTTGAGTTATTTGAAGAGAGATATCGATTTATTGTATGATTTTTCCAGGTCATCCATGGCAGCGTCCACCCCAGATTTAAGATCTTCCCCATATTTCCTCCTCCTGGAAAATTAGCCCGTTAGCGCTTGGTCCCTGGCCTCCTATCACTCAGGCAAAATGGTGCTTAACGCTTTCCCAGGCGCTTTTCAAATGGTCCATGGCTTTTTCCAGGTCCGGCTTGGCTTGCTCCCAGGCGTCGGCGCCTGCTCCCTTTAGTTCTTTCAGCTTCTGTTGGGCGGCTGCCTGTTTTGCTTGCAGGGTCTGGAGGTGCTTCTGCATTTCGATTTTGGCATCCGCTTTGGCGACCTCAGCCTTGGCCTGCAATTCGTTGAACCTGGCCGACCATTCTTTGAGCTGCGCCTCGAGTTTTTCCTGGTAAGCTTCCTTTAACCCCATGACAAGTTCTCCTTATCCCGGTTGATTATTTTGTATGTTGTAATAAGGTAATCATCTTATCAATCCAATCAAGGGAACCATAATATGGAAAATTGACAATGAAATCTTATCATTAAGTTTTACTGCCCTCTGATTGACATAGCTGCCGCGTGGCGCCCCAGCGAGCCTTGGTGGTTGAGGATGCCCTAGCCGGAGAAGAATCATGCTCAAACGCTGCCCCCTCAACCCTCCTCAACATATTTATCCCTTGGACCCCTGGCGGATCACCGAAAAGGAATTCTATTCCCGGTTTCTATCTCAAACTGAAAGCATATTTTCTTTAGGAAACGGCTATTTAGGGATGCGCGGCTGCTTTGAGGAAGGAACCCCGGTATTCGAAAACGGCACGTTCATCAACAGCTACCAGAAACCTGGCATAGATGATACGGGGAGAAAGCTCACGGCTTTGCCAAGAAAGGGCAAGCTATCGTCAATCTGTACGCAGTACCGGGGGCCCGGGTAGCCCCTCGGAAAGAATCATTTCCGCGGAGCTAATGAACAAAGTTGCCGGTATTTTGACGCCGGCAACTTTTTCTCATAAGAATTCACCCAGGGAGTTGCTCTCGGGACCAGAGCGCAGCTTTGAGAAATTCCCGGTTCAGGCGGGCGATGTGGCTGATGGAAATACCCTTGGGGCACTCCATTTCACATTCCCTATGGTTGGTGCAGTTGCCGAACCCCTGGGCGTCCATCTGCGCGACCATGGACAGAGCCCGCCGGGCGGCTTCCGGACGGCCTTGGGGCAGCAGGCCCAGGTGGGAGACTTTGGCGGCAACGAAGAGCATGGCCGCCGCGTTGGGGCAGGCGGCCACGCAGGCGCCGCAGCCGATGCAGGCGGCCGCATCCATGGACAGGTCGGCGTTGTCCTTGGGGACCGGCAAGGTGTTGGCTTCGGGGGCCTGGCCGGTGTTCACCGAAACATAGCCGCCGGCGATAATGATTTGGTCCAAGGCGCCCCGGTCCACCGCCAGGTCTTTGATGAGGGGGAAAGCCCGGCTCCGGAAAGGCTCGATGACAATGACATCCCCATCCCGAAAATGGCGCATATGCAGCTGGCACAGGGTGGTTTCCCGTTCCGGGCCATGGGGCCGGCCGTTGACCACGGCGCCGCACATGCCGCAGATCCCCTCCCGGCAATCATGGTCAAAGGCAATGGGCTGTTTGCCTTCCAGGGTGAGCCGCTCATTGACAATGTCCAGCATTTCCAGGAAGGAGGCGTCCGTGGGAATATCCCCGGCCGTATAGGTTTCCAGGCGGCCTGGCGCAGCCGAGCCCTTCTGCCGCCAGACTTTCAGGGTGAGATTGATCGTCTTGCCGCTCACTTGTAACTCCTCGTTGCTAATTTGACGAATTCGTAGACCAGCGGTTCCTTATGAAAGATGGGGGCCTTGCCAGCCCCGGCATATTCCCAGACCGCCACGTGGCACATGTTCTCATCATCCCGCCGGGCTTCATGATCCTCGGTCTGAAAGGCCTCGTTGAAATGGCAGCCGCAGGATTCCCGGCGGGCCAGGGCATCGGCGATCATGATGTCGGCAAATTCCAGGAAATCCGCCACCCGGCCGGCATTTTCCAGGCTTTGGTTAAAATCCTTCTCAGAGCCCGGAACCGTCACATTCTCCCAGAATTCCCCCTTGAGCCCGGCCACCAGTTCCCGGGCCTTGGTGAGGCCGGCGTCATTGCGGCCCATGCCGCAGTATTCCCACAGGATATGGCCCAGCTCCCGGTGAAAGTCCTGAACCGTCCTTTTCCCCTTGATCCTGAGCAACCGTTCAACCTGGGCGGCCGCCTCCGCTTCCGCCTCCTGAAAAGCCGGGTGACTGGCATTGACCTCGGGAAACCGGGTGCCGGCTAAATAACCGCCAATGGTGTAGGGAATGACAAAGTAGCCGTCGGCCAGACCCTGCATCAGGGCGCTGGCCCCCAGGCGGTTGGCCCCGTGGTCGGAAAAGTTGGCTTCTCCCAGGACAAAGAGGCCCGGGATGGTGCTCATCAGGTCGTAATCAACCCAAAGGCCGCCCATGGTGTAGTGGGAGGCCGGATAGATCATCATGGGGGTTTTGTAAGGATCCTGTGCGACGATTTTATCGTACATCTGGAAGAGATTGCCGTACTTAGCCTCGATCTCGGCTTTTCCCAGACGCTGGATGGCCTCGGCAAAATCCAGATAGACGGCGCGCCCGGTGGGGCCCACCCCCTTCCCCTGGTCGCACATGAGCTTGGCGGCCCGGGAGGAGATATCCCTCGGGGCCAAGTTGCCGAAACTCGGATAGATGCGCTCCAGGTAGTAATCACGTTCGTCTTCGGGGATCTCTTCCGGACGCCGCGGATCTCCGGCCTGCTTGGGCACCCAGACCCGGCCGTCGTTGCGCAGGCTTTCGCTCATCAGGGTGAGCTTGGACTGATACTCGCCGTGTACCGGAATGCACGTGGGATGGATCTGGGTAAAGCAGGGGTTGGCAAATCCAGCCCCCTTCTTATAGGCGCGCCAGCTCGCCGTCACATTACAGGCCATGCCGTTGGTGGACAGATAAAAGACGTTGGCGTAACCGCCCGTGGCCAGGACCACGGCGTGGGCCGCATGGCGTTCGATTTCCCCGGTAATCAGGTTTCGCACCACGATGCCCCGGGCCTGGCCGCCCACCAGCACCAGGTCCAGCATCTCCCGCCGGGGGAACAAGGTGACCCGGCCCGCGGCCACCTGGCGCAGTAGAGAACTGTAGGCGCCCAGCAGGAGCTGCTGACCGGTCTGCCCCCGGGCATAAAACGTCCGGGACACCTGGGCGCCGCCGAAGGAGCGGTTGGCCAGCAGGCCTCCGTATTCCCGGGCAAACGGGATTCCCTGGGCCACGCAATGGTCGATGATCAGGTTGCTCACCTGGGCCAGGCGGTGGACATTGCCTTCCCGGGCCCGGAAATCACCGCCTTTAATCGTGTCGTAGAAGAGCCGCCGGATGCTGTCGCCGTCGTTCGGATAGTTCTTGGCCGCATTGATGCCGCCCTGGGCCGCGATACTGTGGGCCCGCCGGGGGCTGTCCTGGATACAGAAGGTCTTGACGTTGTAGCCTAATTCCGCCAGGGAGGCCGAAGCGGCGCCGCCGGCCAGGCCGGTTCCCACCACGATGATCTCAAACTTGCGCTTGTTGGCCGGGTTAACCAGCTTCAAGTCAAACCGGTGGCGGTCCCATTTCTCTTCCAAAGGCCCCGCAGGGATTTTGGCATCAAGTTGCATGACAAGGCCTCCTTATCTCATGGCCAGGATGACGAGGGGCAGCGAGAAAAAACCGATCCCGACGATCACTGCGAAGACAATGCTCAGCTGGTGGATAAAAGGCGTGTATTTAGGATGGTTGGCTCCCACCGTCTGCAACGCGCTCCACAGGCCATGCCGGACATGAAAGGCGACCAGGACCACGCCGAGCAAATAAATGGCCAGGTAGATTTTCTGGGAGAAGACCGCCACGGCAATCTGAAAAATGTTCCGGGTGGTCTGGTCGACGATGTGGTGGGAAAAGGTGGCCAGGTGCACCCCGATGAAGCCCAGGATCAGGAGGCCGGTATAGGGCATGGTCCGCGAACTGAGGGTGCGGCCGCCGGCGCTGTTGTCCACCGCGTATCCGATCGGCCGGGCGCGGCGGTTTTCGAAGAATAGCAACACCGCGGTAAAGACATGCACCAGTAAGGCTACCGCCATCCCCACTTCCGCCACTACCAGCAATTTCCCCAGGGCGTGCAGGTGCGTCGCGTAGTCAATGAATGCCGCCGATCCCCCGTAAATGCTCAGATTGCCCAGGAGATGGGTGGCCAGAAAGAGCAGAAACAACAGGCCGGTGACGGCCATCAACTGTTTCTTGCCCACGGAGGTGCTGAAGGTTTGCTTGACCCAGTTCATCGATCCTACCTTCTTGGGTGCTTGGGTTTTTGGAGCAGGTAGATGGGTAGATTTTTAGTATTCTAACAGTTTAGGGGAGGAGTAGTAATCAAACATTTTCTGATTTTCCTGTCAAAAATTCTCCTACAGACCAAATTTTGCCTGGCCAGTCACCGACCCATCAGCGCCCATATATCTCAAGCGAATGCTGCCGCGGAATAGTCTGTCATGGCGCAGAAAAACGGGGGACCCGCAATAAAAAGGTTACGATCTCCGGATCATAGCCAGAGGCGCTAGAACATAACTTTGATACCTGGGCTCATAAATCAGGGACTTGATAGAGCCCGGGATATCATCGGGTTTCGGTTTGGTGGCCAGGTCACGCCGGTAGGCCACTTCGGCCACCGCCGCGGCAATGGCGGCCGAGACTTCTCTGATCCTGGCCAGCGGCGGATAAATTCTGCCTTGCGCCAGGTCCTCATCTGATACTGCGTGGGCCAGGGTCTGGGCCGCCACAAAAAACATCTCATTAATGACATGGCGGGCCCCGGAGGCGATCACTCCCAGGCCCACCCCCGGGAAAATGTAGACGTTGTTGCCCTGGGCCGGCACCAGGGTCTTCCCCTCCAGGGTAACGGGGTCAAAGGGGCTACCGCTGGCAAAAATGGCCCGCCCGGCAGTCCCGAGATAGGCTTCTGCCGCAGTGCATTCGGCCTTGGAGGTCGGGTTGGAGAGGGCGAAAATTATGGGCCGTTCATTGAGGCGCGCCATGGCTTCCAGGAGTTTGCCGGTAAATAATCCTGGCTGCGCCGAAAATCCGATCATCGCGGTGGGCTTCAGGGTTTCCACAATGGCCCCCAGATCCCAGATGAACTCGTGGTCGTGGGCATAGCGCAGCTTACGGCCGGTCAGATCACTCCGGCTCTTGACCACCAGGCCTTTGGAGTCTGCAAACCAGCAGCGGGAGCGGGCCTCCTCCACGGTCAGGCCTTCCGCCACCAGGGCGGCAACGGTCAGATCGGCGGAACCCTGCCCGGCCTCGCCGGCCCCCGCGAACAGAAATTTTTGCTCGCTAAGCTTACCGCCCTTAAGGCGTAGGGCTGAGTAAAGTCCGGCCAGCGTCACCGCCGCGGTACCCTGGATATCATCATTAAAGGCGCAGATGCGCTCCTGATAGCGCTCCAGGAGCCGAAAAGCGTTGATAGTGGCAAAATCTTCAAATTGAATCAGGGTACGGGGAAAGACCTCTTCCACCGCCACGATAAATTCCTCGACAAAATCATCATAAGCCGCACCGCGCAGACGCCGCTGTTTAAGCCCGATATATAAGGGATCGTTAAGCAAAGCCTCGTTTTCGGTGCCCACGTCAAGGGTCACCGGCAGGCTCAGGGAGTGGTGGATGCCGGAGCAGGCGGTGTAAAGCGCCAGCTTGCCCACAGGAATCCCCATGCCTTCAGCACCCAGGTCCCCCAGGCCCAGAATGCGCTCGCCGTCGGTGACCACGATGATGCGGATATCCCGATAAGGCCAGTTGCGCAGCAGCTCCGGCATGCGCCCCCGATCTCTGGCCGAAATGAAGATACCCCGGGGCCGGCGAAAAATATGGCCGTATTCCAGGCATGCCTGGCCCACTGTGGGAGTATAGATCACCGGCATCACTTCTTCGATATGGTCCATGACCACCCGGTAGAACAGGGTCTTATTGCGGTCCTGGAGACCGATCATATAGAGATACTTTTCGATGTCGTTTGGCTTGCGGCGGAGATTCTCCAAAATCCGCATCACCTGCTCTTCCATGGTTTGAACCCGGGCCGGCAGCAGCCCCCGGAGCCCCAATAATTCCCGTTCTTCTTCCGTGAAGGCGGCGTCTTTATTGACGACCGGATCGCGCAGCAATGACGCCCCGGTGGGAAGGCCCAGCATCCGGGCCATGATCTTCTCCTGCGCCCCGGCAAACTTACTGTTCTCCAACACCGCGGCTAGATTGATCAGGTCCAGGAGTTTGGCAACCGTTCCCTGGTTCATCAGGTCCCGTTTGACCCTGATAACCGTGTCATCACCTTCCAGGGCAATCCTGTACATGTGATTCTCCCTCGGCGCTGGTTGATTAATGGCCCTGTCCCAAAAAGGGGCTGGCCGCCTACTACCAAATATTCTAAGGGTGCTTATAGTTAAATCAATAGATGGCTGAAATTCCTTGGAAGCTGGACCTTTTTCCCATGATCCCCATCGATCCGGTTCGCTACCCCAAATTAGTGCTGGCCCTGGGAGGCAATGCCCTGATCCGCCCCAGGGAGGCAGGCACATTATTCCCCCGGGCCAATGTTGCGCAGGCGCTCGTCTCTTCTTATCTTTCTTATATTCGCATGCACAAGGGTTGGGAAACTACATTCTCTGCCATTAATGCTTATTGCTACCGTGGCGGCCACAGTCAAGCCGGAGTCGCGGCCGGCCGGCCGGATGTGGCACGAGCTAAGCATATGAGCAACAATACAAAATAATCGGAAAACTTATGAAAGCAATATTTTGGTTGAGTGGTGCAGTAATTTTATTGTTACTTTGGAGTCCATCAGTTATGGCTCAAGATATGGAGCAAAATAATCCTGTTTATGAGGAATTGGCACGACAGGGAAGGATGACGACAGGACAGGTAGAAATTGTTTATGGGGTGCCATGCGTAGAGGTTATGCTGGAGAGTGGTGAAAGTATAAGGACATTTGTCCAATCCATACCTTCTTTAAAGAAAAAATCTCTTGATGCTCAGGACAGGATTGCTCTCCTGAATGGAATGCACTATCTATTGGTGGTGGGTGCGTCCGGTAACGTCAGCACCGATAAGAACAGAATATTCGTGCCCCTCGACTTTTCGATCGAGCCGAAAATTCTGCCGGAATTTTTGTCTGGCGCGGCCAAGCATGAAAAATACATTCTGATAGATCGCCGCCAGCAATATCTCGGCCTTTATGAATGGGGAAATTTGAAATACTGTTATCCAATTTCTTCCGGAACCTCGAATTCGACGCCTTTAAGAAGATTCGTGATAAATTATATGGATGAAGTTCATAACTCCAGTAAATTTGAGGAGGCGCCCATGGATCATGCCCTGAATATTTTCGGTGATTATTTCATTCATGAAGGCATAGTTCCTGGATATCCGGCCACCCACGGCTGTATCCGGGTGTTTCCCCTTCATGCCCGTTTTCTTTTTTACCATTGGGCCAAGCCGGGAATCCCCGGGAAAATTATCGATTGAGTCCGTTGCCGCTGCTCCTGGCCATTATCCATAATCCCCATTAAAACCGCGCCCTGGCGCCCATGCTTTTCACTAGCTCCTCTTCCAGCGTCGGCTCGCCGTAATCCTGATACTCGTACCGCACCCGGAGGGTGGGTTTGTTGCAGTTCAGCAGGCGGCAGAGGTGGATGGGGGTGGAAAAGAGGACCAGGTCGGCCGGGGTGTGGATGATGGTGGCGGCCAGGTCTTAATCTGCTCCTCGGTGCACCCCATGGCCGGCAAGACCCGGCCGATATGGGGATAATGCTCAAAAACCTCTTTTAACGTGCCCACCGCAAAGGGCCTGGGGTCGACGATATGCGCCGCCCCAAATTTTTCCGCCGCCAGAAACCCGGCCCCGTAAGCCATACCGCCATGGGTCAGGGTGGGGCCGTCCTCCACCACCAACATGGTTTTACCCCGGATACGTTCCGGTTCCTTGACCAGGGCCGGTGATCTGGCGAGCAGGATGTCGGCCCGGGGATTCCAGGTCTGAATATTGCGGCGCACCAGTTCGATATTTTCCGGCGCCGCCGCGTCCACCTTGTTGATTATGGCGATATCCGCCAGCCTCGGGTTGGCCTCAGAGTAATCTTCCGCTCTGGCATTGAGGCCGGAAGAATGCTTATTTGTCTTGTTCAGAAGCTGTTGCACCCGGGAGCATCAATGACGCAGGGCCCTCAGGTAATCATCGTCGGGGCTGGCATTCTGGGTCTGGCCAGCGCCTATCATCTTCTGAAGAGCTATCCCGGCCTTGATCTCCTGGTGGTCGAGAGGTTGGCAGGTGCGGGGCAGGGAGATACGGCCAGAAGCGCCGCGGCTTTTCGGGACATGTTTTCCTCGGCGGTGAATCGTCAGCTCAGTCAGGGCGCCATCGCCTTTTATGAAAGCATTGAGGCAGGTTCCCACCGCATCGGCCTGAAGAAAATTGGCTACCTCTGGCTGGCCACCGCCGGTCAGATGGACGCCTGGCGCCAGGCATTATCCCACATGGCTGAGGCGGGAGTTGTCTTCCAGACCCTGGAAGGACAGGAATTGGCGGCCCGCCTTCCCGAACTGCGTCTCCGGGATCTCAGCCAGGGCATCTTCGGGGTCAATTGCGGCAGCCTCGATCCCGCCAGGCTCACCAAATTTTATGAGCAGGAAGTCCTCAGGCTGGGCGGTCGCTGCCGTTACCGCCGCGAGGTCACCGGGTTCAAGCGCGACGGCCGGGGGCAGATCAACGGAATTCGAGTGGGTACAGAGGAAACTCACGCCGGCACGGTCATCGTCGCCGCCGGGGCCTGGACGGGCCGGACCATGGCCTTGGCGGGCCTCGAAGTTCCCATGGTGCCAAGGAAAAGGCAGTTATTTTCCATTCCTGCCCGGGCAGGGGCCCTGAACCGCCTGCTTTCGACCCCCGGTTTCAATCCTTATAATGTACTGCCCTTTACTATTTTGCCAGGCGGCGCCTACCTTCGGCCGGCTGCGGCCTCCTTCATCCTGGGCTACGCCAACCCGGACCAACCTCCTGGATTGGAAAAGCCGCCAATGGCCCAGAGCGATTTTTTCGAAACCCGCATTCGCCCCCAGGTAACGTCATATTTCCCGGTTTTTCAGGGGGTCGCCCCCACGTATGCCTGGGCCGGGCACTACGACGAGTATCTGCCGGATCGCACCCCATTTGTGGAACGCTTGGCAGGCGCCATAATCGTCGGCGGCACCAGCGGCAGCGGGGTCATGAAAGCGGATTCCTTGGGGAGAATTGTCGCCGGCCTCTATGGCGGCCTGGACGTCGTAGAGCTGGGTCATGGCGGACTCTTCAAGATAGCCGACCTCAGCTTGCGCCAGCGGGCCGTGCCTCCGGAGGAATTCGTGATCTGATCCCCGGCTCAAGAGCCTGGGCGGTTGCTCCATTATCCGGCTCTGCTTATCTTAAGGTCACAGTGCGCACGGGAGAACCAGTTATGTTAACGCCGTTCCAAAATGAGCCGTTAAGTGATTTCTCCGACCCCGACCGCACCGCGGCCTATCGCCTGGCCCTGGCCGGGGTACGCCGCAGCCTTGGAAGCCATAGGACCCTGATCATCGGGGGTCGGGAGGTGGATACCGGGAAAAATATCGTCAGCCTCAACCCCGCCAAACCCGCCGAGGTGGTGGGCACGGTGGCCGCGGGCGGCGCCGCCCAGATTGACGAGGCCATGGCGGCGGCCTGGAGGGCCTTCCCGGGCTGGGCGGCCTGCCCCGCGGCGGAACGCGCCACCGTCACGATAAAGCTGGCTGCGGAACTGCGCCGCCGCAAGCTGGAACTTGCGGCCTGGGAAACTCTGGAGGCCGCCAAGAATTGGCGGGAGGCGGAGGCTGATGTGGCCGAAGCCATCGACTTCTGCGAGTATTACGCCCGGCAAGCCCTGGAATTGGCCCGGCCAGTCCCGACAAATCCCTGGCCTGGGGAAATCAACCAGTCGTGGCTGCAACCGCTGGGAGCCGGGGTGGTCATCAGTCCCTGGAATTTCCCGCTGGCGATCCTGGTGGGCATGACCATGGGCCCGGTGGCTGCCGGCAACACCGTGGTGCTGAAGCCTTCCTCCAATACCCCTGTAACTGCCGCTGTTTTTATGGAGGCGGTGGCCGCGGCCGGCCTCCCCCCCGGCGTGATCAATTTCCTGCCGGCAGCCGGCGGGGAAATGGGGGATTATCTGGTGGAACATCCCCGGGGCCGCTTTATCAACTTCACCGGCTCCAAGGAAGTGGGACTGAGAATCGGGTTCCGGGCGGCTCAGATCCGGCCTGGCCAGTTATGGCTCAAGCGAGCCTTTCTGGAAATGGGCGGTAAGGATGCCATGATGGTTGATGAGACCGCAGACCTCGAGGCTGCCACCGCGGCGGTGCTGCAAAGCGCCTTTGGCTTCCAGGGGCAGAAATGCTCCGCGGCTTCCCGTCTCATTGTGATCGACGCGGTTTACGACGCCTTCCTGGAAAAACTGGTGGCGGCCACGAAGGCCCTTCAGGTCGGCCCGGCCGAGGAAAACTATCCCGTGTCGGCGGTGATCTCAGAGGACCAGCAGCAGAAAATCCTGGCGGAAATCGAGTCGGGCAAGGCTGGGGCGAAACTCCTGGTAGGGGGCAAGGCCGTGGACCAAGATGGCGGTTACTATATCGAACCGACGATTTTTGCCGAGGTGGCCGGAGATTCCCGCCTTGGCCAGTACGAGATTTTCGGACCGGTGCTGGCCGTCATCCGCGCCAGCAACTTCGATGCGGCGGTGCGTTTATTCAATGACACCGAATACGGACTCACCGGCGGGCTCTTTTCCCGGAACCGGGAGCGCATCGAGCGGGCCAAACGTGAATTTGAGGTGGGGAACCTTTATATCAACCGGGGGATCACCGGCGCCCGGGTCGGGGTCCAGCCTTTCGGCGGCTTTAAGATGTCGGGGTCCAATGCCAAGGCCGGCGGTCCGGACTACGTGCGGCTCTTCATGGAGATGAAGACGGTAGCTGAAAAACTCTAAAGCCTATTTCAAAACCTGTCCCATAATGCAAATATGCTCTCAAGGAGTAAAATGCGGTAAACTACGATTTTAAAGTCCCCCTTTCCTAAAGGGGGATTTAGGGGGATTATCAGGAGCCTATCTAAGCTTTTTACCGTCCAATAGCGTTTTCACAGCTAATTGGCGGAGATGTTCTTGCGCAGATGATGATATGGAGCGAGCATCAGCTTTTTTCATGCAATATCTAGAGCATACGTACCTAAAGAAGTTATAAAGTTATATTGAGCTCACATCGCCCCGGATTGTAAATTTAAAACCCCATTCCGAGATATCCGGGACGGGGTTTTTCTTTTTAAGCAGTTGCCACACTTGCCGGCAATGCGGCGAGCCCTCCTTGGAGGATCAAGCCGGGCACCTTTTTCACATCAGAGAAGACCTCCAGGGAGGCTTTCGGCACAGCTTTGCGAGCCTTCACCGCATACTCTTCAGTCTACGATGGGGCTGGCCCAAGTTTTCCGCCTTAAAAATTGCATCGCAAGGTGAGTGGACCTTTTCATAGTTATGTATGTCAAATTCTGTCAATTGGTCAGGCATACTGGATTTTTCGTTCTCCCGAGCTATTGAGTGAAGCCGCGGACT
>CAVVFW010000030.1:0-48762 GCA_963747645.1 uncultured delta proteobacterium
CGGTTTTAGAAGAGAAAGCTGCCCGGCCTGGGCCCGGAAGATCTCCGGGCCCGTCTCAGTTCTGCGCCACGGTCAGAGGTCCGGCGGTTTTGTCGGCGACCGGGGCCTTCCCTCCTGCCCCTGAAAACAATTCCCCCAACGGCGGCCAGCGGCGCGTGAAGAAGCGTTCGGCCAGGTGGAAAATCAGGAAGGCCCAGTGGTAGCCGGAGGTACGGAGGTTGCCGTGCTGCAGCCATTGGCGCCCGGAGCTCGAAACCGGCGGCTTCACTAGGCGAAGGCGGGTGAGCCGCCGCAACCGGATGGTCAGGTCCAGGTCTTCCGGGCGCCGGTGGGCAAAACCTCCGAGGGCGAAGAACAGGTCCCGGCGCACGAACATGGCCTGGTCGCCGTAGGGCAGTCGAAAGAGGCGGCAGCGCCAGTTGGCCCCCCAGGCGATGAACCTGAGAAAGGGGGTTGGGGGGATCAGGCGGAGTTCGAAGGACCCCGCCCCCACCCGGGGGTCCAGGGTGGCCCGGCGCAGGGCGGCCAGGTGGACCGTGGTCAGGACAGTATCGACGTGCAGGAAGAGGAAAAAATCCCCCCGGGCCACCCGGGCGCCCGCATTCATCTGGGCCCCACGGCCCCGGGGCGCGCTCAGCCAGCGGACGTGGGGGAAACCGGCCGCCACTTCCCGGGTGGCGTCGGTACTGCCGCCGTCCACCAGGATAATTTCCAGATCCGGGGTCAGGGGGAGATTTGACAGGACCCCGGCCAACATCGGGGCCTCATTCAAGACCGGGAGGATGAGCGAAATGGTCGGCTTCGAGAGAGGCGCGGACAAATCGGCAATTTCTGCGCTCCGGCCGGGTCCCGCCGGGGCATGGGGGGGAAGACCTGTGAACCTGGACGTGACGCCCTCTAATCGTTCTTTCATGGCGCTGCTCACTGCATGACCGCCCTGCTCATCATATTTGCCAGAGAACCGCTCCCGGGACAGGTGAAAACCCGTCTCAGCCCCTCCCTGTCCCCTCAGGGGGCCGCTCAACTTTATCACAGTTTCTGCTTGGATATCCTGGAAGAAATGGCCCGTGTGCCGGCAGTGCGCCTGGCCGTGGCCTTTAGTCCCCCGGAGGCTCAGCTCTTATTTCGCCGCCTGACGCCGCCGGGCACGGACCTCTTCCCCCAGGAGGGGGCGGATTTGGGAGAACGCATGGCCCGGGCCTTCGCCCGGAGCTTTGCCGCCGGTTTCGGTCCCGTTATACTCCGGGGCAGCGACGTCCCTGACCTCCCGGCCGCATTGGTGTCGGAGGCCCGGGAAGTGCTGGCAGCCGGCCGGGCCCAGGTGGTGTTGGGGCCCTGCCCCGACGGCGGCTACTATCTGGTGGGCCTGACCGAACCCCAGCCCCGCTTGTTCCAGGGGCCGGCCTGGTCCAGCAGCACGGTCCTGACGGACACCCTGAGCCTGGCCCGGCAACTGGGCCTCAGGGTCCACCGCCTCCCCCCTTGGGCCGACATCGACACGTATGACGATCTCCGGAGGTTCGTCAACCTGCCCCGCCCGGCGCCGCAGCCGGGGTGGCGCAGTTGTGAACAGGCCCGGAGACTGCTCGGTCTGGCCTCGGCCGAGGAACCTTAGCAGGCCCCGGGGGTGGCCCCCGGCTGGCTCCCTCCGCCCGCCTGGCCTCATGCCATTTTTCCCGGAGCCCATCCCCGGAGGTGACTGAAGCGAGCGGACACGCGGCTCCGCCTCTACAGTTGCTCTCTTTCCAGGGAAAACGGATAATTATGATAAGATAACTTGAGGAGCATTACATGGCAAACTTCCCGGGCCCGAAGCCGCCAAGGACCGGCAAAAAGACGTCCGTCATCCGGCCGCTTGTCTTTCTGCTGTTGATCGGCGCGGTGATCGCCCTGCAGTATTGTCACCTGGAGCAGTACCTGGACCAGGAGCGCCTGCGCCAGTTCGGGGCGGCCCACGGGGTCCTGCTGCCCCTGATCTATCTGGCGGTGTGGACGGTGGCGCCGCTCTTCATGCCCGGCCTCCCCATTACCCTGGCTGGCGGCGTGCTCTTCGGACCCTTCTGGGGGGTGGTCTATACCGCGTTCGGCTCCACTTTCGGCGCCGGGCTGGTCTTTCTGGCGGCCCGCTATCTGGCCCGGGACTGGGTGGCCGGGAAGCTGACCGGGACGCGGCTCAGGTCTCTGGACGAGAAAGTGGCCCGGCAGGGCTGGAAGATCGTGGCCTTTACCCGGCTGGTCCCCGTCTTCTCGTTCTCCCTGCTGAACTACGCCTTCGGCCTCACCCGGGTAGCTTTCTGGCCTTACCTGGCCGCCACGTTCGTCTGTATGCTGCCCTCCACCATCGCCTACGTGTACTTCTCCAGCAATATCCTGGAACTCCTGCACGGGCAAATTTCCACTGGATTGATTGTCGGGGTGGTCCTGGTGGTCGCGGTCAGCCTCATCCCGCTGCTCTATAAATGGCGCCGGGGCAAGGCCGGGGAACCGGTGGATTTTTAGGCCAGACCCACCGGCTGCCTCCCGCCGCCGCGATCTCGCTCATTTATTCAGGAATGCCAGCAACTCCTTATTAAACCTGTCGGTTGCTTCAAGATGCGGGATATGTCCCACGCCGGGTATTTCCACCAGGGCCGCGTTGGGAATCAGCCCGGCGGTCTTTTTGCCCTAAGGCCGGATACTGGCCCACCTCAGGGAGGAGTTCTTTTTTCACCCTGGCCTTGCCCACCACGGTTCTATCCGCCTGCCCGATAATCAGCAGGGTTTTGGGCTTGAGATAGGGAAATTCATGGCACACCGGCTGTTCGTAGATCATCTGGTAGGTCAGGGCCGACGACTTGGCCAGGCGGGGATATTCACCGCTTAACTTCCAGCGGGCCGCCACCTGGACATATTCATCATATTCCGGTTTCCAGCGGACATAGTAAGACTGATGATATTTTCGGATGCCTTCCTCTTTAGCGTTTAATTCATTGGCGTACAGCGCCTCGAGGGGAGCATACGGGACAAAAACCCGGTAATCCTCGAGGCCGATGGGATCTTCCAGGATGAGCCGGGTTACCGTTTCCGGATACATCAGGGCAAACCGGGTGGCCAGCATGCCTCCCATGGAATGTCCCACCACCGCCACCTCTTTTATCCCCAAACTATCCAACAGCTTTTTCGTATTGGCCGCCAGCAGGTGAAAACTGTAGTGAATATCAGGCTTGGCGGATTTTCCGAAACCGAGCTGGTCGGGAACCACGACCCGAAAACCGTTTTGAGACAAAAAGGCGATAGTCTTGCTCCAATAGGCGCCGAAAAAATTCTTGCCATGGAGGAGCAGGACGGTCTTGCCGTTGGGATGGGCCGGTTTAACGTCCATATAGGCCATCCTTAAATCCTGGCCTTCGAGGTGCAGAGGGAGAAAGTCTACTTTATACGGGTAGGCATATCCTTCCAGAGTAATCGATAGAGGTTTGAGCTCCTGGGCCATGGCCCCCGGGGGCAGGCAGCAGAGGCACAACAATAAGGCGGGTAACCACTTTTTGATTTGATCAGGTCTCATGGGTTCTCCTCTTCGACCCGGCGATGCGGGACCGGGGCTCGGGGCCCTGGGGGCCAAAAAGCGTCCCTAGCCCCGGATAATCTTTTCCACCTGGATGTCGTGGACCTTGAGGAGCTTCCACAGGGTCACCCGGCTGATACCCAGGAGGTGGGCCGCCTCGCTCTTTTTGCCCCCAGCCTCGTTAATGGCGTCGATCAACCGCTGGCGTTCGTCCGCCGCCCTGCCGGCCCGGCCCACCCGGCGCTCCCGGAGCGGTGGCGCCGACCTCGGGAGAAACGTGGCCGGGAGATGCTCCGCCTGAATGACGCCTTCGGGACACAGGACAAAAGCGTACTCGATGACATTGATGAGCTCCCGGACATTGCCGGGCCAATCGTGGCCGGTGAGCAGGTCCAGGGCCGCGTCGCTGATACCGATGAGGGGTTTGCGGGTCTGGCGGCGGGCCCGGTCGATGAAGACCTTGACCAGCAGGGGGATATCCTCCCGGCGTTCCCTTAAGGGGGGCAGGTGAATGGGAATGACGCCGATGCGGTAGTAGAGGTCTTCCCGGAACCGTCCCAAGGCCATGAGGCGGTGCAGGTCCTTGTTGGTGGCGGTGATGACCCGGACGTTTACCGGGATGGGGGCATGGTCCCCCACCTTTTCGATGATCTTTTCCTGGAGCACCCGGAGCAGCTTGGCCTGGGTGGCCATGGGCAGGTCCCCGACCTCGTCCAGGAAAATGTCCCCGCCGCTGGCGGCCTCGAAGCGGCCCACCCGGGTGCGGTCGGCGCCGGTGAAGGCGCCCTTGACGTGGCCGAAGAGCTCGCTTTCCAGTAAGGATTCGTTGAGCGCGGCGCTGTTCACCTTGATGAAGGGGCCCTGATGCCTGGGGCTGAGGCGGTGGATGGCCGCGGCCACCAGTTCTTTGCCGGTGCCCGACTCCCCGTAGATCACCACCGGCGCCTCGGATTGGGCGGCGCTGGAAATCAGGATGAACAGCTGCACCATGACCGGCGACTTCCCAATGATGCCGTGAAACCCGTCGTCCGTGTTCAAATCCTGGCGCAGGCGGGAAATGAATAACTGCATCATGTCCGGAGACTTGACCGGCGGATCGTAAGAAGGCTCCTCCCGGCTGAGCGACCGGCGCAGGTGCGAAATGACCCGTTCCTTGGCCTCTACCTCGCTGAGGTCGGTGAAATTCTCGACCCCGGCCACCACCTTGCCGTTGCTGTCCTTGAGGATGGCGGCGTTTTTCAGCACCGGCAGGGGGGTGCCGTCCTTTTTTTCCAGCACGCACTTGCGCCGGTGGACATGCCCCTGCCGGAACAGCTCGCATTCTCTGTGCCGGCCCGGGGCCATGGAATCCATGCAGGTGTGGCACTTGAAGATGGTGCAGGGCTGGCCGACGAGTTCGCCTCGGCTATAACCGGTGATCTTCTCCATGGCCAGGTTGACGGACAGGATCACCCCCTCCACGTCCACCACCACCAGGCCGTCCACCATGGTGTCAATGACGGTCTTCCAGAAGTGCTCCTGGCCTTCTTCAAGCAGGGCCTCTGGAACCTCGTGCCGGTCTCGATCGGCCTTTCCTCCCAAATTCTTCTCCTTGGCGCTTGGTGGACCTGTTACCGGGTGGATTATCCCGGATTGATACGGCCTCACTACCTCCTGGCCTCTCTGTTCCCTTCCAGGCAAGGCGTTGCCAGGGTTAATGGTTAACGGTTAACCAGCTTACGTTTGTTAATTATAAACGATTAACATTTTGCCGCCAAGCAATTACCCATCCTGAAAAATAATAAATGATTTACCATAAGGTTGTGAGCATAGGCTTAACCGGGACGGATTGACCTCAGGGGCGCCACCCCAATGCCGCCGCAGGAACCGGAGGGAATCCCGGCAAAGCGACCGAAAGTGAGGCGAGCGGAGGAAAGTGCCTATGCCGGACGAAGTTCAGCCCCTCTCCTTGGAGTTGGCCCCGAAAGCCTGGGAAACTGGGGTTATCCGGTCCATAACCCCTTGACTCTTTGTAAAAAATGTATTATTTGTCGGTTGGCACCATATTTGCTAGATACTCAGGAAGGCGCAGATTTGGCGGCCCAGAAGTCCGCAATATGCCTCAGGCGAAATGAGGTTCGGACACGAGGCTTTCCCTGCGGGCCAGGCCTTGAGCCCGGGTCAGCGGACCTATCATCAAACGGATCATCCGGTCAGGTGCCGGCGCATTTGACCATAATTATTTATCCAGGAGGAATGCATGCGTAACAAAACTGGATTCATCATCTTTTTTCTGATCGCCATGGCCGCGTTAGCCACCCTGGCCCTGGTGGAGCCTTCCTGGGCGGGCAAGCTGGAGGAGGCCATTGCCAAGACCCCCGTGGGCACCGGCCCGGGCATGATCCATCCCGACATGCCCAAGGGGTTCATGGGCATTCCCGGCGCCCCCCATTCTTTCTGGCTGTTCTACATCTTGTGGGGCATTTGGGTAGGCTGGATTTTTTCCTCGGTGGGCGCCTTCGGCGGCATCATGGCCGGGGTCGGCCACATCACGATGTTCGGCCTGGCCGATTACGGCAAAACCTTTAAGCAGACCAGCCCCACGCTGAACAAGCTCCTCACCGACTCCATCCGGGTGTCCAACCAATACCTGGTGGGCCTGTCTGCCTTCATTTCCTCATTGACTTATTATCGCATGGGCCGACTGGTATTGCCGTTGGGGCTCTGCCTGGCTTTGGGCGGCATTCTGGGCGCTTACCTGATTCCGGTGTTGACCGCGGGCAAGATCAACCTCAGCATGTATATCGGCTATTTCGGCCTGGTAGTTTTTGCCGTAGCCTTCGTGCTCTTCTATGAAACCACCCCCGCCGGACAGGCCAAGAAGAAGGCGGCCAAGGCCGCGGCCAAGGCCTTTGAGGATATCAACATCCGCAAGTGCGCCGTTGACGAAAGCGGGGCCAAGGCCTGCGGCGTCCAGGTGACCAGTTGGGGGATGAGCAAGATCACCTTCACCTTTTACGGCGTGGAATTCGCCTTTAACCCCATCTACCCGGTGCTGGGCGGTTTCGTCATCGCCGCGATCTCCGCCTTTATCGGGGTGGGCGGCGGCTTCCTCTACGTGCCCTTCCTGACTTCGGTGGCGGGCCTGCCCATGTTCATCGTGGCCGGCACCTCGGCCCTGGCGGTGTTGGTGAGCATGATCACCTCCATTTTCACGTTCATGTTCATCAAGAGCGTGCCGGTAGATTTCGTCATGATCGGCACCGAACTGATCGGGATCGCCATCGGTTCCTACCTGGGACCGGTAACTTCCAAGTATATTCCGGAAGTCTGGCTGAAACGTATCTTCGTGGTCCTGGCGGTCTACGTGGGCATCAAATACACCACCAAAGGGTTCCTGGGTTATTCCATCCTGCCCTGATGGGCCTGCGCCCTTGAAGCATACAACCCGGGGGGCCGGCTGAATCGGCCCCCGCACCTGGTGTTCCCGTAATCTATGGAAATGCCCAAGTTTTTAATGATCCTGGACCCATACCTGATCTGGTTCTATCGGATCACGGGCCAGGCCTGGATCGATTTTATTATCGGCACCTTCACCCTGGCGCTGCTGGCCGTGATCATCGGGGAGTTCACCATCTCCCTGGCTTATCTCGCGGCCCGGAAACGCATCGAGAAGGTCACCGATGAGACGATCCGGTACCAGAATCTGTCCATCGATGCCTTGACCGCCGGGGACAAAGGGGCCTATCAGGCCGCCAACAAGCTGGCCAACGACGCCTTCGGCCACTCGTTTTTCATGCAGATCGCCCTGTCCGCGGCGTTTTTGTGGCCCATCTGCTTCGCCCTGGCCTGGATGTCCTACCGCTTCAAGGAGCTGGAGTTCCCCGTCCCCTACCTGCATTTTTCCTTGGGGTACATCGCGGTGTTCCTGCTTCCTGTTCGTGGCGGCTTACTTTGTCTTTAAGCCGGTGAAGTACCGGATTCCCTATTTCCGGCGGATTAAAGAGATGCTGAAAACCTCCAGCCTGTCGGCCCGGAAGCTGAAAAGCTTCAGCGATCTGCTGCCCCGGGCTGGGGCCGGCAAACCCACCGGGGCCGGAGCCGGCAAAGCGAGCCCGTCGCCTTGACCCGCCAGCCCGGGGCTGGCGAACCGGTCGCCATTGAGTTCTTAACTATTTGTATCTATACGATAATTTGATAAAATATCATTAAAAGTCGCAATCACGCAGAGGAAGGTCCTGACATGGCAAACGAAGTCTACAGCATTTGCTTCATGTGCACGGTGCGCTGCCCCATCCGGGTCCTGGTGGAAAATGACGACGTGAAGTGGATCGAAGGCAACCCGCACGTGCCGGGCCTCGAAGGGGCCTTGTGCGCCAAGGGTTCCGCGGGGTTGGCCCTGCTCCACGACGACCAGCGGCCCCAGCACCCCATGATCCGCACCGGCCCCCGGGGGTCCGGACAATGGCGCCGGGCCACCTGGACTGAAGCCCTGGATTACGTAGGCGACCGACTCAAGGAGACCATCAAGCAGCACGGCGCCCAGAGCGTGGTCTTCGGGGAGCGCACCAATCTCAACACCCACATCAGCAAGACCTTCATGAAGGCCATCGGCTCCCCCAACCACTTCACCCACGACGCCCTGTGCAAAGGCTCGCTGAACACCGCCTTCCGGAGCCTCACGGGCTTTACCGACGCCCAGGTGGGGGTGGATTACGCCAATACCAAGTACATCGTCATGTACGGGCGCAATATCTTCGAAGCCCTGGAGATCAAGCCCATCAACAACCTGTTGAACGCCATGGAAAAGGGGGCCAAGCTCATCTACATCGACCCCCGGATCAGCATTACCGCCACCAAGGCCGACCGTTACCTGATGATCCGGCCCGGCACCGACCTGGCCCTCAACTACGCCCTGATCCACACCATCCTGAAAGAGCGGCTGCACGACGCCCTCTACGTCCGCCGCTGGGTCAAGGGCCTCAAGGAACTCCAGGCCTTCGTCGAGCCCTACACCCCGGAATGGGCCGAGGCCGAAACCGGCATCCCGGCCCACGAAATCGTCACCCTGGCCCGGGAAGCCGCGGCGGCCAAGCCGGCGGTGATCTTCCACTACGGCTACCGGAGCGCGCATCATCCCAATGAGATCCACCTCCGCCGCTCCCTCATCATTCTCAATGCCCTGATGGGCAGCATCGAAGCCAAGGGCGGCATCTTCTTTAAGAAAGGCCCCAAGGCCGCGGGCCGGGGGGATATCCGCAAGTACGTGGAGCAGGAATTCCCCAAGATCAAGGCGCCCCGCTTTGACGGCTCCGGCGTTGACAAGTTTCCCATTGCCGACGCCTCCCACGGCAATCCCCAGATGCTGGCCCACGCCATTTTGAACGAAGACCCTTACCCCATCAAGGCCCTGATCGTCAACCGTTTCGAGCCGCTCCAGTCCATTCCGGCCGCCGCCACCACCCGCAAGGCCCTGGACAAACTGGACCTGATCGTCGCCATCGACGTCAATTTCAGTGAAATCGCCTGGTATGCCGACGTCATCCTGCCGGAATCCATCTACCTGGAACGGGCCGACTCCATCCAGTTGATCTCGGGGCTCAAGCCCCAGCTTTACCGGCGCCAGCAGGCGGTGAGCCCCCGGTATGACACGCGTCCCGGCCTGGCTCATCCTCAAGCAGATCGCCCAGCGCCTGGACCTGGGCAAGTACTTCCCCTATGAGACCATCGAGGATATCTGGAACTTCCAGCTCCAGGACATGGGGGTAACGATCGAGGATTTCGACGCCAAGGGCTTTGTGTCGCTGACGGATCAGACCCTCCTGTGGGACCGGGAGAAAGGCATCAAGTTCAAGACCCCGTCCGGGAAGTTTGAACTGGTCAGCGCGCTCATGGAGGGCGCCGGCTTTCAGTCCTTCCCGCCCTACACCCCGGTGCCCCGGTCCGACAACGGCAACTTCAAGCTCCTGGTGGGCCGCTGTGCGGTGCACACCCACCTGTCCACCCAGAACAACCTCTACCTGAGTGAACTGGTGCCGGAGAACTTCTTGTGGATCAACACCGGGGCCGCCAACCGCTTAGGCATCAAAGACGGCCAGGAGGTGGAGGTGATCTCGCCCCTGGCCACCTCCAGGATCAAGGCCAAGGTGACGGACTTCATCCATCCCGAGGCGGTCTTCATGCTGCACGGGTTCGGGAAAACCGTGCCGGTCCAAACCCGCTGCTACCTGAAGGGGGCCTCCGACGCCCTGCTCCAGGAAAACATCTCGGACCCGGTGGGCGGCAGCCCGGCCCTGGACCAGACCACGGTGCAGGTGAGGCCGGTTCCTTAGTGGCCCAGAAGGTTAATAACCGTGGGGGCTGGGTTTAACCCCGCCCCTCGCAGAAAACGCTAGCATAGTCTGTTTCGTTTAGGCTGCCTAAACGTCGCCGGAGGATGGCATGAGTCAATATTACCTGTTGCAGGACCAGAAGAGATGCATCGGCTGTTTGAGCTGTGAAGTGCATTGCAAGAGCAACAAGGGCCTCCCGCCGGGCCCCCGGCTGGGCCAGATCATCAGCGTCGGCCCCAAGCTGGTGGGCGACGTTCCCCGGATGGGCTTTGTGTTCATGCCGTGTTTCCACTGCTCCGATCCCTGGTGCGTGCCCGTCTGCCCCACGGGGGCCATGCGCAAGCGCCCCAAAGACGGCATTGTCTACGTGGAGCAGTCCCTCTGCGTGGGGTGCAAGAGCTGCATCTCCGCCTGTCCCTGGGGCGCGCCCCAATGGCAGCCCCAGATCGGCAAGGTCATCAAATGCGACTACTGCATGGACCGCATCGACCAGGGGCTGAAGCCGGCCTGCGTGAGCAAGTGCGTCACCCACTGCCTCCACTTCGGCGTGGCCGACCAGTTGGACACCAGCCGCCGGGAACGCCTCGCCAAGGCCGTGGCCTTTGAACTGGACACCGTGGTCAGCGCCCGATAGGCACTCACCGCACTGCCGGAGCAACCTTATGAGATCAGCATCTTTCGGCCCCCTGGGGTGCCGGCGACGCCACGGGGCCACCCGCCCCGTCAGCCAGACCGGCCTGCCCTGGCCGGCTGAAGAGAGGTTTAGCCGATGATCGCCAGCCAATACCCCCTGCTACAGGTCAATATCTTCACCTTCCCCGGCAAAGCCATCGCCGAGGCCGAAGCCGTGCGCCAGGCCTTTATCGATACCCTGAAACAGCGGGCCTTCGACGAGCTGGGACCCCTGGATGTCCAGCTGGTGGGCTGGCGGGGCATCGAGGGCCGGGACGTCATGGTGGAAGTGCGCTATGAGGGGGCCTCCAGCCTTTACGAACTGGTCACCCCGGACATGGTCCCCCGGATCATCCAGAGCCATCTGGACGAACACCGGCCCGTCCGCCGCTGGGTGGTGGGCAAGGATTACGAGGCCTACTACGAACCCCAGAAGATGTACATCTCCGAACTCCTGGGCAAGATCGACCCCCAGTGCCTGGAAGAATATCAGGACTTCGACGGCTACAAGGCCCTCCGGTCTTTTTACAGCCAGGGCTTCGACTCTTTCCTGCAGAAGGTGGTGGCCGCGGGGTTCTGTGAATTTTCCCGGACCACCAGCACGGCTTTCGGCGCCGCCTGGTGTGAACTGCGGGTGGAGAAACAGCGCCCCATCCTGGTGGTGAACGCCGCGCCGCCCTATCCCCAGGCCACCGCCGAGATGCTGCTGCTGGAAGGCGTGCCCCACCAGGTGATCGAAGGCATCCTGCTGGCGGTCAACACCCTCCAGGCCGAGGCGGTAATCGTCTACCTGCCCGCCGAGGCCACCCTGGCCCGGGAGCGCCTGCGCTATTGCTGGGACAAGTTGCTCCAGAGCAACATCCTGCCGCCGGACTATAAGCCGGTCCATCTGGAGATCGTCGCCAGTGAACCCCGCTTTCTCGTGGAAGATGAGGAACTGTTCAGCCAGTACCTGCACTCCACCCTGCCCACGTCTTTTTGGGAAAAGTACCCCAGCCCCACCTTCCTGTTCCACGGGTTGGGCACCATCGCCGGGCTTCCCTTCATCGCCCAGACCCCGGTCTCCTGGTTCCGGAAACTGGGTATTGCCTGCGCCCCCGGCACCATGATCTTTCGCCTCATGGGGGCCGTGGAGCAGCCCGGTTTTGTGGAGGTCCCCCTGTCGGCCACCCTGGGTGATGTGATCAACGGGGTGGGCGGCGGCTTCCGCCATGGCCGGACCCCCAAGGCCATCCTGGTGGGCGGCACCCTGGGGGGCATCTTTCCCCCCAACTTCCTCCAGGTGGCCCTGGGCCACGAGACCTTCCGGGAACTGGGGGCCTCCCTGGCCCTGGGAACCATTCAGGTCCTGGATGAGAAGGATTGCATCGTCTCCCTGGTCCGCCGGCAGATCGACTTTCTCCTGGATCAACCCGGGGCCCAATGTCCTACCTGCCATCAATCCCTCATCCGCATCCGGGATTTGCTGGCCGAAATTGCCGGCGGCGAAGCCACCGGGGACACCCTGGAGGAGTTGAAGACGGTCTGCGAGCGCTTGAAACTCAAGGGCGGCTGTCAGTTGGGGCGCCAGGCGGTCAATCCCATTCTCACCTCCCTCCAGTTCTTCCCGGATGAATACCAGATGCACACGGACAATAAAACCTGTCCGGCCCGGGTGTGCCCCAAGCTCCTGCCGGCGCCGTGCCATATGGCCTGCCCGGCGGGCATCGACATCCCCAGCTACATGGCCCTGGTGGGTCAGGGCCGCTTTCTCGAGGCCCTGGAGGTGATTCGCCAGGACAACCCCTTTCCCTGGGTCTGCGGCCTCATCTGCCCGCACCCCTGCGAGCGGGCCTGCGTCCGGGGCCATCTGGATGAACCCCTGAACATCAAGTATTTGAAGGCCTTTGTGGCCGACTGGGCCACCAACCACGGGGAATATCTGCCCCTCAAACCGGCGCCGTCCAACGGCCGGAAGGTCGCCATCGTGGGCTCGGGCCCCGCGGGGCTCTCCTGCGCCCATTACCTGGCGCCTGAAGGGCTACCAGGTGACCATTTTGGAAGCCATGCCCGAGGCCGGCGGCCTCTTTGTGGCCGGCATCCCCGAATACCGCCTGCCCCGGGAGGTGGTGCGCAAGGAAATCGAGCTGATCCAGTCCCTGGGGGTGGAGATCAAGACCGGGGTCACCGTGGGTCAGGACGTCACCCTGGATGAACTGCGGAGCCAGGGGTTTGAAGCCTTCTTCCTGGGAATCGGGGCCCACCTGGGCTACAAGCTGAAGATCGAAGGCGAAGACGACTTTCCCCAGGTCTACGATGTCATTAACTTCCTCAGGAAGGTGAACCTGGGAGACAAGCAGCCGCCGGCCGACCGGGTGGTGATCATCGGGGGCGGCAACGCCGCCATGGACGCGGCCCGCACCTGCGTGCGCCTGGGTTGCCAGGAAGTCCACGTCTCCTACCGCCGCACCCGGAGAGAGATGCCGGCCCATCCCGAAGAAGTGGAACAATCCCTGGAGGAAGGGGTCAAGATCCATTTCCTCACGGTGCCCATCAAGGTCGGCGGCGAGCCCGGGCAGGTCCAGTACCTGGAATGTCTCCAGGCCGAGTTGGGCCGGCCCGATGCCAGTGGCCGGCGCCGTCCCATCAGTATTCCGGACAGCAACTTCCGCCTGAAAGTAGGGGCGGTGATCACCGCCATCGGCCAGCAGCCCGATCTCTGTCCCTTCCCGCCGCCCCCGGTGAATACCAGCCCCTGGTGCACCATTATCACCGACCGGGGCAACACCCGCACCAACGTCACCGACATTTTTGCGGGCGGCGATTCGGTGACCGGCCCCGCCACCGCGGTGGAGGCCATCGCCGCGGGCAAGCAGGGCGCCCTGGATATTGACTATTACCTGACCGGGGCTGCCGGTCCGGCCCCCACCGTCAATACCCAAAAGCGCCAGCGGGTGCCATTTTTGGGCATCCCGGCCGAGACCAAAATCACCAATCACCGGGTCCCCACCCCCTTTCTCGACATGGAGCAGCGCCGCACCAACTTCGACCGGGTGGAACTGGATTACACCCCGGAGCAGGCGCAAAAAGAAGCCCAGCGCTGTCTGCGCTGTGACATCTGCATCCGCTGCGGGGCCTGCGAGCGGGTCTGCCGGGACACGATGCAGGTCTACGCCTTGAAATTCACCCAGATCAGCACTACCGAACGGATGCTCAGCGATTACGGGCGGGCCCAGGAACGCTGCATCGCTTGCGGCGCCTGCGCCTTGACCTGCCCCACCGGCGCCATCGAATATATCGAGGCCCCGGATCACCGTGAAGTGCGTCTCTGCGGCACCATCCTGAACGAACTGGAAGTGCACACCTGCCAGGGTTGCGGCGGCCCGCTGCCCCCGGCCCGCTACCTGGGATACGTCAGTTCCCACAGCGACACGGTGATGGGCAAGCAGGTGCTGCGCCGCCTCTGTTCCGCCTGCGCCCGGGCGCAACGGGCCCAGGAGTTTGTCAAGTTATAACCCCATATCCCGGTGGCTCCTGCCGACCCGGACTCTTTCCTGCAGGGGCGGACCCATGTGTCCGCCCTCAGGTTGGGCGTGCACGCGGGTACGCCCCTCGATTCCACTCCCCCACTCACCATAAAGAAAATCCGCCTGGATAATTGCGACCCGGCCCCGGACCTTGGCCAAAACTCTTTAAGGAAGACCCCGATAGAGGTATAATCCCCGCAAGCAGCTTAAACCTTTGGCGAGGAGGCCCGGATGAAATCCAACCTGAAATGGACCACGGCCCTGGCGGTACTGTTGGCAGCCTGGCTCTTGGTCCCCTCGGCCTGGGGGCAGCTAAGAGTCAAATCGGGGGCCCTTTCCAGATCAAGTGGCATCCTGCATCCCAAGGAATTGGAACGGCGCATCTTTCAGCTTACCAACGAGGCCCGGCACAAAAACGGCCTGCCTACCCTTGACTGGGATAATGACCTGGCGGTCAAGGCTCGGGCAAAAAGTGACGACATGCTGAAGAATAATTACTTCAGTCACACCAATCCCGAGGGCAAAACCCTGAAGGACCGTTTCCAGGAGGAAAAGCCGGCGTCCTACAGAAACATATCCCGGATCGGCGAAAATATTTACATGGGGTCCAGGCTGGATTATACCACCGACATCAAGACTCAGGCCCGGCTCATCGTCGATAGCTGGATGACTTCTCCGGGCCACCGCCGGAATATCCTCGACCCCCAATATACCCACATAGGCGTGGGGGTGTCGGCCAAAGACAAAATGTGTTACGCCACCCAGGTTTTTGCCGGGGTGAAATCGCGCCCGGAGTGAGCCGGTCTCTCCGCACCTTGGCGGCATTCGCCCTGCCCGGGCCCCGGCTGACTGCAGGGGGACAGGAGGTCCCCCGACAAAAATTGTCCATTAACCGCCACGGGGCATAAGACCATTTTCCCGTTGAAATAAGACAAATTATTCAGATAACCTCTTGGTATCACCTGTAGGGGCGGGTTTTAAACCCACCCCGCCAAAACGCACCCGGCAAAAGACCCGAGCTCATGCCCCTTAAAGACAATCCGAAGGTCAACTGGTCCGACAAGATCCTGGCGGAGTGCATCGGGGAGGAACCGCCTCCCTGTCAGGCCGCCTGTCCCCTGGACATCCGGGTGCGGGAGAAGCTGCGCCTGATGCAGCAGGGCGACCTGGCCGGGGCCCTGGCCGTGGTCCTGGAGCGCTGCCCCTTCCCCGGCATCCTGGGCCGCATCTGCACCCATCCCTGCGAGGCGGCCTGCACCCGCAACTCCCTGGACCAGCCCCTGGCCGTCGCCGGGCTGAAACGCTACCTGGCTGACTGGGACCCCGAGGCGGTGTTGAACGTCGCGCCGGGGCCGGACCGGCCCCAGCGGGTCGCCATCGTGGGCGGCGGCCCTGCCGGGCTCATGGCGGCCTATGAGCTGCGCCGCTCCGGCTACCCGGTCACCCTCTTCGAAGCCGAAGCTTTCCTGGGCGGGGCCCTCAGGCTTTACATCCCCCCCTACCGCCTGCCCCGGGAGGTATTGGAGCGCGAGGTGAGCGTGGTTGCGAAGCTGGGGGCGGAAATTAAGCTCCGCACCCGCCTGGGCCGGGATGTCCACCTGGAAGACCTGCGCCGGGATTTCGCCGCAGTCTTCCTGGCCCTGGGCGCCCACAAGGGCCTCAGCCTCCAGATTCCCGGGGAAAACCTGGGCGGGGTGATAGACGCCATCAGTTTCTTAAAGGCCGTCAACGCCGGTACTCCCCCGGAAGTCGGCCGCCGGGTGGCCGTCATCGGCGGCGGCAACGCCGCGGTGGACGCGGCCCGCTCCGCCTGGCGGGCCGGGGCCCAGGAGGTGCACCTCCTCTATCGCCGCACCCAGGACCTCATGCCGGCCCTGGCCTCGGAGGTGGAGGAGGCCAGCCGGGAAGGGGTGCAGTTTCATTTCCTCACTCTGCCGGTCCGCCTCCTGGGGGACGGCCGGGTTCGGGGATTGGTGGCCCAAAAGACCGAAATGGGAGAGCCCGACGCCGGCGGCCGCTCTTGCCCGATGCCGCTGCCCGGCTCCGAGTTCAGCCTGGAGGTGGACCAGGTGATCCCGGCGGTAGGCCAGACCGCGGACTTCAGCTTTTTCGGACCCGGCCTGGCTTTCGACACCGCCACCATCTTCCGCCTGGAGACAGACCCGGTGACCCTGGCAACCCGGATTCCCGGAGTCTTTGCCGGGGGCGATCTGGTCACGGGGCCCAAGAGCGCGGTGGAGGCCTTTGCCGCCGGCCGGCGGGCCGCCCTGGCCATCCACTGCGCCCTTCAAGGCGAGCCGCTGCCCCAGGAATTGCCGCCTCTGACCAGCCGGTCCACCAAGCTCATCGTGGATACCCGGGGTGCTGCGGTCACCTCCCGCCAGTCCATGCCCGACCTGAGCCTGGCGGCCCGGACGGTCCAGCCGGACGCCGAAGTGGAACTCGGGTTCACCGCGGCCGGCGGCCCAGGAAGAAGCCGCCCGCTGCCTCGCCTGCGCCTGCTCCCAATGCGTCAAGAACTGCACCTTTCTCCAGCACTATGTCCAGCAGTTTCCGGGCACGGAAAAAGAACTGGTCCGCCTCCTTCGGGAACGGGGCCTGGCTGACCCCCTGATACCCTACTCCTGTCATTACTGCGGCCTGTGCCAGGCGGTCTGCCCCCAGGACCTCCACGCCGGCCGGGTTTGCCTGGCAGCCCGGGAAGCCCTGGTGGCCCGGGGTCAGGGGCCGTTGCCCGCCCATAAGGGCATCCAGAACTACGTCAAGTGGGGCGCCTCCCCGACCTTTGCCCTGAGCCGTCCGGACCCCGCCACCGGCAAGGCGGCCCGGGTCTTTTTCCCGGGCTGCTCCCTGGCGGGCCACGCCACCGAGGTCGTGAAGGCGGCCTACGCCCACCTGCGCCGGAGACTGCCGGATACGGGCATCATGCTCAACTGCTGCGGCGCCCCCAGCTATTTCATGGGGGAGACCGACGTCATGCTGCGGATCATCGGGAACGTGGCCGGGGAACTGAAGAAGCTGGGAGCCCAAGAAATCATCGTGGCCTGCACCCACTGCTACCAGACCTTCCAGGAATTTCTCCCGGAGGTCAAAACCCGCACGATCTACGAGGTGCTGAACGAGGTGGGTCTGCCCGACGGGGCCTCACACCCGAACGCGGCAATCTTTAACATCCAGGACGCCTGCGGCGCCCGCCAGGCGCCCCAGATCCATGCGGCGGTGCGCCGCCTGGTGGCCGACCTGGGCTACGGGGTGGAGGAGATGGCCCACAACCGGGAGCGCAGCATCTGCTGCGGCTCCGGCGGCATGGTGCCCGCGGTGGCCCCGGTGCTGGCCAAGAAAATGACCGACTTCCGGCTGTCCGAGGCCACCCGGGACCTGGTCACCTACTGCGCCTCCTGCCGGGCCCGCCTGAGCAAGGCGGGGCACCCCACCCTGCACGTGCTGGACCTGCCGTTCAACCCGGCCTGGCAGCAAACCAAAACCCAGCCGCCGCCCCACAACCTCAAGCGCTGGTGGCGCCGCTGGCGGTTGAAAAAGCATTTTGGCAGGCTGTAGGTTTTTGGGGGAAGGATATAGTGTTGTGTCCCGGGAGTACCTTTAATAGTGCTGGTCTTATTTCCCTCCCCCTTGATGGAAGGGTGGGCAACTAATAATACGATTCTGTAAGATTTCCCCCTCAATCACCAGGGGGGCTAAGTGGACTTTGCCAGATGCCCAGGACCCAACCTGCCTTAAGTAAGGTGGCACCGGCGTCTCGCCGGTGCTGGATGGCTGATAGGAGGATAAGATGAGAAAAAAATCGCCGAAACACACCAAAGAATGGATGGTTTTTCTTGCCGAGACACCGGTGGGGTCGCTCAAGCTCTTCTTTACCGACCAGGGCCTCACCGCCCTGGAGTTTGCCGGGGAAGGCGCCTCACGGGCGCCGGCGCAAGAGGCGCTGCCGCCGCACCTGAAGCCACTCATCGAGGCCGCTAAACGAGAGCTCATTGCCTACTTCAATGGCGCCGCCACCGATTTTGCCGCCCTCACCCTGGACCCCCGGGGCACCCCCTTTCAGCTCCGGGTGTGGCAGGAACTGCGGCGCATCCCCAGGGGGCAGACCATCTCCTACGGCGAACTGGCCCGCCGGGTAGGGAACCCCAAGGCCTCCCGGGCCGTGGGCCAGGCCAACGCCGTCAACCCCATCCCCCTCATCGTCCCCTGCCACCGGGTCATCGCCGCGGACGGCAGCCTGGGGGGCTACAGTTCCGGCCTGGACCGCAAGCGCTGGCTGCTGCGCCATGAAGGAGCGATGTCGTAGGGGCGGTCCGCTGACCGCCCCTACACTTTGCTTCTCTGCTTCTGTAGAGGGGGACCTGGGTGACCGCCCAAGCCGGGCTGCATCAACCTGGGCAGCACCTCTAAAAAATATATGGGATTGGGGGCGGGGGTTTGGGGGAGGGGGTAAGGGCCTCGGCCCTTAGCCCCCTTCCCCAAGCCTTTCTGCGCCTTTACGGCTTGCAACTGCGGCAGGGGCTGTAGCCCTGGAGGTAGGCATCTTTCAGCGACGTGAAGCGCACCTGGTTGGCCTTCGCCATCTTGGCGGCCAGGGGGCACTTGGGCCGGTGCAGGCGCAAGCTGTGGCGATTTCCCAGATAGTAAGGTTCGTCCTGTTTCAACAGCTGCTGCCACACCCCCCGCTGGGCGGCAATGGCCTCCTGCTGGGCCGTGAGCAAGACCTTCTGATAACGCAAATTCGGGGCGATGAAATAGACCCGGGCCAGGCCTTGGCGCACCAATTCGGCGTTCACCAGGGTGTGGTCCGGGAGCCAGAGGTAGGCCAGGAGGCGGCCGTAGTGATCGTAGCGCAGTTGGTCGTAAGACAGGCCGATCGTGCGGTTGAGGGTCAGCTCGCCCAAGGTCGCTTTGGCCTTGTGGGCCAGGAAATCCGCCGGCTGGCCGTCTTTCTCCATCTCCGGGGCGTCGATGCCCAGGACCCGGACCGTGGCGCCGCCTGCCAACACCAGGGTGTCACCGTCCACGATCCGCACCACCAGGGCTGCTGTGGGCGGGGCGGAGGGTTCGCCCCCGCAGGCCCCCAGCATCAGACTGCACGCGGCCAGAAGGATCAGGATAGTGGAGCGTCTCATAATTAGATGGACATAAAAGCAGGCTGGGAGCACCTGACTTGGCAGGTTAAGTCCCCCTTTGAAAAAGGGGGATTTAGGGGGATTTCAATCCCTTATAAAAATCCCCCCTGCCCCCCTTTAATAAAGGGGGGTAAAAAAACCTGGTTTTCCTATGTCACCTTAATTCTGAGACACACCATTAGAAATTAAGGCTCGCGGCCACGGGGATATTTTCCTGTTTAAGTTTTGCCGCAAAGTAGGGAATGGTCTCCTTCAGACCGGTTTCCAGGGGCACGGTGGGCTGCCAGTCCAGCAACTCCCGGGCCCGGGTAATGTCCGGGCGGCGCCGCCCCGGATCGTCCGGCGGCAGCTCCCGGTGGATGATGGCCGAAGGCGTGTTGATTAACTCCAGGACCTTTTGCGCCACCTCCATGATGGTGTACTCCCCCGGGTTGCCCAGGTTAACGGGGTCGGATACGCCGTCCCGGTTCATCAGCCGGGTCAGCCCTTCCACCAGGTCGGTCACGAAGCAGAACGACCGGGTCTGCTGCCCTTCCCCGTAAATGGTGATGTCCTGCCCGGTCAAGGCCTGGACGATGAAGTTGCTGATCACCCGGCCGTCCTCCAGGGCCATCCGGGGCCCGAAGGTGTTGAAGATCCGGGCGATGCGGGTATCCACCTTATTCTGGCGGTGATAGTCCATCATCAGGGTTTCTGCCACCCTTTTGCCTTCATCGTAGCAACTGCGAATCCCGATGGGATTGACGTTCCCCCAATACCCCTCCGTCTGGGGGTGGACCTGGGGATCGCCATAGACCTCCGAGGTGGACGCCAGGAGGATGCGGGCCTTGACCCGCTTGGCCAGCCCCAACATGTTGAGCGTCCCCAGGACGTTGGTCTTGATGGTCTTCACCGGGTTGTACTGGTAATGCACCGGCGAGGCCGGACAGGCCAGGTGATAGACCTGATCGACCTCCAGCATAATGGGGTTGACTACATCGTGCCGGATTATCTCCAGCCGGGGATGGTCCCGCAGGTGAAGAAGGTTGACCTTGGAGCCGGTAAAAAAATTATCCAGGCAAAGGATGTCGTGATCCAGGCGCAGCAGGTACTCCACCAGATGGGAGCCGATGAACCCCGCCCCACCGGTAATCAAGATGCGGGCCATATGCGTTTCTCCTTTCACGTCGCCGCGTCGGTCCATTGTAACCGGCTTCAGGCCTGAGGTAAATTCCTCCGAGGCATTTTTTCATTTTCAGGGGTTGACAATCAGCCGCATTTTTCTATAGGCTGTCATAAAGTGCCGCAGCGTAAAGGTTAAAATAAAATTCCCCCTGTCGCTGTAAAGTTCATGTGCTAACCATTCCCTTGCCGCTTGTTGTTTCATCACGGCGTAACCTTCAATGAAACCTCCACAATTTCATCCATCAGGATGGAAATAATCCACTGAAACCCTGAGGGAGGCAATTAACCTATAGGCTACAATTAAGGAGGATAACATGCGTAAGATTATTTGGGTTAACCGTGGTATGGGTCGTATTATTAGTTAGCTCCGGGTTGGCTTCCAATATGCAGAGCATCGGCAAAGACCGGGTAAATGTGCGTTCCAAGCCGGATTTAAATTCAGAAGTTGTTTTCGAGGCCTCTCTGGGATATCCCATTCAGATAGAAAAGCAGCACAATAACTGGGTCTATTTTACTGACTGGAAAGACCACACCGGTTGGGTTTACAAACCTCTGATCTCCCGGACTCAAACCGCGTTGATCACCGTGGAGGAGGCCAATATCAGGAAGGGTCCCAGCCTGAGGAAGCCGGTAGTCAAGCAGGCAGCCAAAGGTGAAATATATAAAATTTTTGACGAAAAAGGCGAGTGGGTGAAGGTAGGCTACTACCTGGAAAATGAGGTGATCGGCTGGATCCGCCAGGATCTGGTGTGGGGGGAATGAGCTGAGCCTGAGTATCGCCGGGGCCTCATTTAGCCATTGCCCCGGGAGAGTTTATCCCTTAAACTGGGCTAAAGCCGCTTCGGGGCCCTGCGCCCCCGTCTAAGCCGGCCTGGACCTGGGTCTTCCTAAGTCCAATCTCTTCAGAGGATACCTTTATGCATACGAATCCCGGCTTGCCGCAACCACTGGCCCGAGGCGGTGTCCGCCGCCTCATCGTCATGCTCCTGGCATTGGTGCTGCTGTCCGCCTGCGCCCCCTCGAGCCAGGCGGATGAAGAACTCCGCAAGGACCTGCAGGCGCTCAAGGCACAAGTGACCGCTCTGCAGGAAAAGCTCAACCAGGTGCAGGCCGGACAACAGGCCATTTTAGACCAGTTGAAGCAGGCGGCTCCTCCCGTGACTCCGCCAGTTGCATCCCCGGCGGCGCCCTCGGTGGCGCCCATGGCCGTGCCGAGCCAACCCCCGGGTCCCGAAACTCTGACCGTAGCCCAACTCCTGGCCGGCAAAGACCGCTACCTGGGCACCCGGGTGAGGGTCAAGGGCATGCCGGGCCCGGTCATGGTGCACCATAAATCTCTCATGCTCAAAGGGCCTCAAGGCATGGTGGAAGTGCTGTTCGGCAACCTGCCGGACCCGAAGCTGGTCCAGAGCCTCAGCTCCACGGCGCTGGAAAAACCCCTCACCGTGACGGGCGTAGTAAACCTGCCCCCGGCCCGGGGTGCGGGCGCCCAGCTCCAGATCAACGCTGAGGCTGTGGAATTCTGAGCCCCAGCCAGCCCAGAGGGCTGACCTGGCGAGCCCTGTATCGGCGGGCGCTCACTAAAAAGCTGGTGCGAGGCGGCCCGGCGTCCGAGCCCGGCGCCCCCGCCCTGAGCCGCAGCCTCACCCGCCTGGACCTGGTGGTCATCGGGGTAGCCCAAATCATCGGCGCCGGCATCTTCGTCATCTCCGGGGTGGGGGTGAAGATCGCCGGCCCGGGTATCATCCTCTCCTTCCTCCTGGCCGGGGGGGCCTGTACTCTGGCGGCCCTGTGTTATGCCGAACTGGCCTCGATGATGCCCCAGGCGGGGAGCGCCTACTCCTACACCTACGGAATTTTTGGGGAACTGGCTGCCTGGATTATCGGCTGGGACCTGGTTCTGGAGTACGGCATGGGGGCCGCCACCGTCGCCGCGGGCTGGTCCTTCTATCTCCAGGACCTGCTCCGGGCCTACGGCGTGGCCCTGCCCGCCTGGGCCAGCGGTCCGCCCTTCACCGAGCCGGGGCGCGTCCTCAACCTCCCCGCCGGGGCCGCGGTCATAGTCTTCGCCGTGCTCCTGGTCTTCCGCACCCGCCTCAACGCCCTCATCGCCCGGGGCCTGGTCCTGGTCAAGCTGGCCGTCATCGCCTTCATCCTGGCCCTGGGGGTCTTTTATATCCGGCCGGTTAACTGGACGCCCCTGATCCCCCATGGGGCCGGCAGTATCATCCAGGCAGCCTCCCTGGTGTTTTTCGCCTTCCTGGGCTTCGACGTGGTGGCCATCACCGCCGAGGAGTCTCGCCATCCGGAACGGGACGTCCCCTTCGGCATCATCGGCTCACTCGGCCTGTGCAGCCTCATCTATCTGGCGGCGGCCTTAACCCTGGTGGGGATGGTGTCCTACACCCGGATCAACCCGGACGCCCCCTTCTCCACGGTTTTCCGGCTGGTGGGCCTGCCCTGGGCCGCGGACCTGGTGGGCCTGGGCGCCATTATCGGCATCACCAGCGTGCTTTACATGCTGCTCCTGGCCCAACCCCGGGTGCTCTTCGCCATGGCCCGGGACGGCCTCCTGCCCCCGGCGGTGGGCACGCTCCATCCCCGGCACCACACGCCCCACCGCATGACGCTCATCTGCGGCGCGGCCGTGGCCCTGGTAGCCTCCTTCACCCCCATCGACAAGCTGGCCTTTCTTTGCAATATCGGCACCCTGTTCGCCTTCTTCCTGGTGTGCCTGGGGGTGCTGGTGCTGCGGGTCACCCGCCCTGCCCTGCCCCGCCCCTTCCGGTGCCCCGCCGGCAAATTGGTGGCCGCGGCCGGCGCCCTGGTCTGCCTGGCCCTGATGCTCTCCATGCCGGAGGGCTCCTGGTTGCGCCTGGTCCTCTGGCTGGCCCTGGGCCTGGCAGTCTACTTCCTCTACGCCTGGCGCGCCGGTCGCTTTGAGCTTGGGGTAGAAGAATGATCGAGGCGAGACAGGGGATCTCAGAATCTGCAATGCCGCCGTATAACCTTCAGGGATTATCAATTATTTTTGGTCGGATTCCGGGGAGATATCCGATCGGGATTATTCATACCGAATCGCGATCAATCGGCGACAAAGGTGTCTCGCCTGGGTTGGCGCAAGCGAAACGTCCATGACATCGGAGTTACTCCCGGGGAGAAGAATCCCCCCTACCCCCTTTATAAAAGGGGGGAAAAGCTGCGGCGTCCTTAAAGTCCCCCTTTTTTAAAGGGGATTCAGGGGAATTTAAAGTTTCGCGGTAAAGCCTGCATCGGCAAATTATGGCCTTTTGAACGCAACTCGCTATCAAACACGCTGCAAGCTGGCCAGGATAACCATCAGTAACCCTCAGCCAGGTTAAGACCTGTGGCGGGCCCGGGATCGGGGCGCGGCATTGATTTCCGGGCGCCGGCGATAGCCTCCGGGGTCCGATTAGCCGCGGAGGGCAGGTCAGACGTTTTCCAGCCGCCCCCCAGGGCTTTGATCAACTGGCTATAGACCACGATCCCCAAAAGAATTGTGGCCGGCAGCCAAAATCACCAATGTTTGACCCAGTCCCAGAGGGGGTGGGGTTCCGTGAGGTCGCTCCTGCCTGGACCGAATTTCATAACGATAGCCCCGTTGCGACAAGCCTTAGCAAACTTTCTTGATAGACTATAACTAAGTTTGGGGAAAAACGAGGGATTGGGGTCATATCCGGGTGAGGGGTACAAATGGTGACGCGATCCTCAGTCTTACCCAGGAGGTTATTGAGGGAAACGTCTAGTCTTTAAACACCGCCGCCAGGTGAATCCGGCGGTCAAATTCTCAAATTAACCACGGAGTCTCTTCTCGGCCGACTTCTGGCCCCGGAACCGGGCAGAGGGCTGCACCAAAACCGCTTGACGGCAAGGCGTGAGGAGGACGAAAAATCGCATCCAACCATCCAAAATCTGTGGAAAAAATAGACTTTAGGCCGCACGCCTTACCATTACTCGCCAATTCCTATCAATGCCCATCAGTCGAAGAACTGGTCCTGCTCCCTAAAATCTGAAATCGTAAACACCGCCTCGACCTCGGGGACCTCCTGCGTCACCGCCTCCCGGCCGCCTTCCTCCCGGTCCACCAGGATGAGCACCTTGACCACCGTGAGGCCGAATTCCCGGGCCGCGGCCACAGCGCGAAGCGCCGAACCCCCGGTGGTGACCACGTCTTCCACCACCACCACCCGGTCCCCCGGGGTCACATCCCCCACCAGCACGCCGCCGGTGCCGTGGTCCTTGGGCCGCTGGCGCACCGAAAAGGCGTTGATGGGCTTGCCCTTGACAAAGCTGGTGAGCGCGGTGGCGTGGGCGATGGGGTCCGCCCCCATGGTGAGGCCGCCGATGGCGTCCACCTTCAGGTCCCGGATCAGGTCAAAGAAAATCTCCCCGATGAGGGCCAGCCCCTGGGCATTGTGGGTGGTGGGGCGGCAATCGATGTAGTAGGGGCTCTCCCGGCCGCTCACCAGCTTGAAGGGCATATCCGGGCTGTACCGGAAAGATTTCTCCCTGAGGAGTTCGAGGAGTTGCCGACGTGAAGATTCCATGGTTCACTCCTGGAGTTTTAGTAAAAAATAGTGCGCCTGCAAGACTGCTTACTGCTTACTGCCATATTGGCTGATATATTCCCGGAGCGCCTCCTTGGTCGAAGAAAAGGCAATCCGGGGCCAGGGGATCTCCTGGAGCCCAAAGACCCGGGCCTCCAGGGTCTCATCTCCGGCGCCGAGTTCCCCGGAGACGTACTCCGTCACGTAGGCCGTGATCACGGTGGGGTGGTCCGGGTAGGAATAGATATTGAGCAGCCGGATGGGGCGCACGGTGAGGTAGGTCTCCTCCTGGGTCTCCCGGACCACGGCGTCTTCCATCACTTCCCCCCGGTCCACGAACCCCCCGGGGACCACCCAGAGGCCGTAGCCCGGGTTGATGGCCCGGCGCACCATGACCACGCCGCCATCCATGGGGATCACGGCAATGACCGACAGCTTGGGGTTGAGATAAAAGATGAAGCCGCACCCGGTGCATACCAGGCGATGGGGCTCGCCGGGCTTGACCAGGCGCTTTTCCAGCCGCCCGCCGCACTGGGGGCAAAACTTGTAGGCCGCAGTTTCATCTATCGGGGACATAAGTCTTCACGCTCAAACCACCGGTCATATCGGACCTTGCCGGCTATCCAGGACCCGCTACCCCAGGACAAAGGGCGCCGGGGTAAAGGTGAGTACGAACACCACGATGGTGATGATCCCCAGCACCCGGCGGCGCCGGTCCAGGGGCACCCAAAACTGGTACGGCGGCGGGTGGCGCCAGCCCAGAAAAGCGATGAGCCCGGCCCAGAACAGCCAGCCTTGCCAAAACACCACCCCGCAGACCACCAAAAGACCGAGTACCCCCAGAGAGATATAGCGGTGGTACTCGGGAAACAGGGCATAAGCCACGTGGCCCCCGTCCAACTGCCCCACCGGGATCAGGTTGAGGGCCGTGACCAAGAGACCGATCCAGCCGGCAAAGGCCACCGGGTGCAGGATGACATTTTGCTCCGGCGTCATCGATCCCAGGGCCACCCAGCTCAAGAGCTTGAACAGCAGGGGCTCCCCCAGGGTTAAGGTCTCCTCGCCCCCGCCCATGACCGTGATCGTGGACAATTTCAGGCCGATGAGGATGACCGGGATGGAGACCAGGACGCCGGTGAGCGGCCCGGCGCAGCCCACGTCCAGCAGGGCCCGCTTGTCTTTGATGGGGGAGCGGATGCGGATGAAGGCCCCAAAAGTGCCGATAATGAAGGGAATGGGCGGCGCCGGGATGAAGTAGGGCAGGGTCACGTCCAGGTGGTGCCGCCGGGATACCAGGTAATGGCCCATCTCGTGGGTGCCCAGGATCAGGAGGAGGGTGAAGGAAAACGGGATGCCCCGGTAGAGCAGCTCGGGGGTCTCCAGGGGGTTGACTCCCTGCTGGATGGCCCCGGCGATGACGGTGGTGACCACCGTGGCCAGGAGCAGCCCCAGGTGCAGCAGGCGGCGGGGCGGCTTGGGGGCCGGCCAGGGCGGCATGTAGCCAGCCTCCTGAAACGGCTCCGGAATCATCTCCGGCGGCAACGGTCTCTCCTCCGGGCTCACTTCAGGTCCACCCCGGCCTTCAAGGCCGCCATCTCCCGCCCGGTGACCTCCCGGAAGGTTCCCCGGAGGAGTCCCTCCAACTTGAGGGGGCCGAAAACGATGCGTTTTAATTTTACCACCGGGTGCCCCACCTCTCCATCAGGCGCTTGATCAGGTGGTACCGCCCCTCGTGCACGGTGATTTCCAACACGGTTTTGCCCGCCTCCCGCTTGTTCACCTGCACCTCGGGGTAAACGAACCGGCCATCCAGGTCCACCCCGGCGGACAGTTGCCGCACCTTTTCCTTGCTCACCTCACCCGCCACCGTCACCCGGTAGGTGCGGGGCACCTGGAAACTGGGATGGGTCAGGCGATAGGCCAGTTCGCCGTCGTTGGTGAGCAGCAACAGGCCCGTGGCGTCGTAATCCAGGCGGCCGACGGGATAGAGCCGCCCCGCATTCTTGCCCAACAACTCCGTGACCACCCGCCGCCCCTCGGGGTCGCTGGTGGTGCAGACATACCCATAGGGCTTGTGCAGCATGACGGTCCGGAGCGCCGCGGTCACCTTGACGGTGCTCCCATCCACCTGGACCACGTCCCGGTCGGGGTCAACCTTGACCCCCATGGCCGTGACCACCTGGCCGTTGACCGCCACCCGGCCCGGCCTGGATAATCTCCTCGGCGGTGCGCCGGGAGGCCACCCCGGCCCGGGAGAGAAATTTTTGTAAGCGCTCGGTGGTCATAGGCGTGTCAGCTTTGGGGGAGGCCCCTGGGCGGACACCCAGGTCCGCCCCTACAAAGGGTCGGGTGGGGAGGCGGCAATTGTGCGTCAGGGCCCCCCGTCCTCCCCACAAATCATCCTGAGCCCAGCTATGGCGCTAACTGGAATTTTTGGTTAAATCCCAGCGCCTCCCGGACTTCGGCCATGGTCCGCCGGGCCTGTTCCCGGGCCCGGTCGTTGCCCTGGTGCATGATGTCCAGGACCTCGTCGGGGTGGGCCTCGTAATACCGGCGCCGCTCCTGGATGGGGGCCATATTTTCCAGCAACGCCTCGGCCAGCATCTTTTTGCAATCCACGCATCCCAGTTTGGCGGCCCGGCATTCAGTGGAAATTTCGTCCAGGCGCTCTTTCGGCAGATTGAGCCGATGGAAAGGAAAGGCCAGGCAGCGGTCCGGTTCGCCGGGATCTTTCCGGAAGGGCCGCAGGGTGTCGGTGGTCATCTGGCGCACCTGTTTGGCCATCACCTCCGGCGGGTCGCTCAGGTAGATGCAGTTGCCGTAGCTCTTGCTCATCTTGCGGCCGTCGGTGCCCGTGAGTTTGGGGATCTCGGTTAAGAGGGCCTCCGGTTCCGGGAAAATGGGCCGGTAGAGGTGGTTGAAGCGCCGGGCGATCTCCCGGGTCATCTCCACGTGGGGCACCTGGTCCACCCCCACCGGCACCCCGTCCGCCTTGTACATCAGGATGTCCGCGGCCTGGAGCACCGGGTAGCCCAAAAAGCCGTGGGTAGCCAGGTCCTTATGGGCCAACTGCTCCATCTGGTCCTTGTAGGTGGGGTTGCGCTCCAGCCAGGGCACCGGGGTAAACATGCCGAAGATCAGGTAGAGCTCGCAGTGCTCCGGAATGGCCGACTGCACGAAGATGGTGGATTTAAGGGGATCCAGGCCCACGCTCAGCCAATCCGTCACCATTTCCGGAATGAAGCCGCTGATGGCCCTGGGGTCCTCATATTCCGTGGTCAGGGCGTGCCAGTCGGCCACGAAATAGTAGCACTGATAATCTTCCTGGAGACGCTTCCAGTTGTACAGGGCCCCGTAATAGTTCCCCAGGTGCATCTTGCCGGTGGGGCGCATGCCGCTCAGGATGCGCTTCTTAGAGAGTTTTGGTCCGGGGCCGGGTTTATCGTCAAATGCCATACTGATTCCTATTCCGAAAAGTTTTTGTCATTGGTGGCACAGGCTTTCCAGCCGGTGCAGGCGCCGGATAGTGCCTGCGGCTACTCAGGTATGAGGCTTATGCTGCTATTCTAACCCAAGCCCGGCTATTTTGGCCGAAAACTTTCCCTGCGGCAGCCCCCCTTTTGTAAGGGCGAGCGTCACTATTCTCCAAGTTCCGAAACCCAATGGCCCCGGCCCCCGGAAAATGGGGAACAACAGCCGCTCTTCTTATGTTATACCGGGTTCGGTCTGAAATGAAACCAACCAATTGGATATCCCCTTGATATCACAGGTCGGGGCGGGTTTAAAACCCGCCCCGACAAGGCGAACGTGGTATGAGCGGCATCATCTCGGCAGCTGCGACCGGACCCTCTCACTCCTGAAGTGATGCCAAATAAGAGCTCAGGGAGCCGATATCCTGGGACGGTTCAAGTTCGTCCCCCGACTTGAGGTCATGGAGCGCCACCCGGACGGGCTCCTCCAGGGTAGTGGGGAAACTCTCGCCGGTGGCATCAGTGATGGCGATATAGGCGCGTTTTCCCCGGTGTTTGATCCATTTCGTATACGACCCTTTCCCGCCGCAACTTGCCGAGAAATTGAAGCCGTGACTGGTCATTACCTCGTCGATACTCATGTTGGTTACCTTGCTTCCTTTCGAGTTTCCCAGATATCGCCCCAGGGTTAGCGTTCCCGCCACTCCGGGGTTCTCTTCTCCAGAAAGGCCTTGACCCCTTCCTCGGCATCCTCCGTACAGCACAGGGCGGCAAACCGATCGCTCAGCAGGTCAAGGGCCTGGTGGTAGGCCACATTTTGCATGGCATAGAGTCCGGATTTGCCGGCCTGGAGGGCCAACGGACTTTTGGCGGCCAGCTTGGCGGCCAACTCCAGGGTGGCTTCCTCCAGTTTATCAGCCGGCACCACTTTGTTGACCAGCCCCAGCCTTTGGGCCTCGGCCGCCGAGATAATATCTCCCGTCAGCACCATTTCCAGGGCCTTTTTGAGGCCGACGTTCCGGGCCAGGGGCGCGGCCGGCCCCAGGCAGATAAGGCCGACATTGATGGCCGTGGTCCCGAATTTGGCGTCCTCGGCGGCCACCGTCAGGTCACAGGCAAAAGACAGGCCGGCGCCGTTGGCCAGGGCATAGCCTTTGACCGAGGCAATCACCGGCTTCTTCATCCGGGCAATGGTGTGATTGTGTTCATCCATCAGGTGGATAAACTCCCGGTACTCCTTGCTGGTCTTGCCCTTGAATTCGTCCAGGGAAATCCCCGTGGAGAAATGTTTGCCATTGGCATCGATCACCACCACCCGCACCTCGGGGTCCTTCTCCATCTCCCCCAGGGCGTCGTTCAGTTCCCGGGCAAAAGGGATGTTGAAGGTGTTCATCGCCTGGGGGCGATTCAGGGTAATGAAGCCGATTTGATCCCGTTTCTCCACCATGACGTTTTCATAGCTCATAACACACGCTCCTGATTATTAATGATAGAATAAGGGTTAACTCGGTTGGCTCAAGCACTTAATATAAAAGTGTAATTGCGCCAGGGTATGCTGCCAAACGGCAGGATCCTGGCTGGCGGCATACAGGGGGGCCGCCCCATTCAGCGAGATTACCAGGAAATCGGCAATTTCGTCGGGATTGACGCCGTCCCGTAACCGGCCTTGCTGCCGGGCTTCTTCCAGCCACTGACGCAACAAGGCGGCGAAATCCCGGAAACCTTTAAGCACGTGGTCGCTCATGGCCGAGGATTGTCCGGCGAGTTCGACGAGGGCATTGAACAAAAAACAGCCTCCCTCAAACACCCCGCCCCCCAGGTAGTTTTGCAGGCTGTTTTCTATGACCCGTTCAATCCGCGCCAGAGGATCATTGATCTCCCGCACGCCCTGGAAAACGATGCCCCTCCAGATCCTGACGCATTCAGCATAGACCGCATACCAGATCTCTTCTTTGTTCCGGAAGTGGCCATAAAGGCCTCCCTTGGTGAGACCGGTGGCTTTAATGATCCCGGCAATGGAGGTGTTGAAGTATCCCTGGACCGAGAAGAGCTGCATGGATTTATCGATGATATGCTGACGGGTTAGCTCACCCTTGCTGCTCATGACGCCCCTGCCCCTGGTGTTTAATAAACCGACCGTTCGGTTTATTTCTATCTCACGAACCTTACCCTGTCAAGCTTTTATTAAGGGTGCTGCGCCCCGAAGGGCAATGAGCCCCAGCGGGCCAGGTCTTTGGGCACCGCCATCTCCGCGGCCAGCCCGGCGCTCTCGATGACCAGGTTGCGGCAAAACAGCAGGTGGTCTTTGCAGAGCCAGGTTTTCCGCCACTGGGAGGTCAACAGGCGGCACTGGGTGCTGCCGAAAGCGCTGCTTTGAATTCATTGGGCAGGCGGTTGAACAGGCGGTAGAGGCCGGGGTTGCCGTGGAGTTCCGCCGTGGCCGCCTTGGCATCGGTGGGCGCCTCCCGGCGGCCGTAGACCGCCCCCAGGGCCGCCATGGCCCCCACCAGGGCGCCGCAGGTGTCGCCGAAGAGGCCGCCGCCGCCGCCAAACCCGGTCATGAGGCAGAGGGTTTCAGGGGGCAGACCGGTGTCCACGTTGAGACAGGACCGCCTCAAAGACCGACTCGGCGCAGTTCAGGCCGGTTCTGAAGTTATTCCTGGCCCGCTTTTTTACCTGGGCAATCACTTCTTCAGGGGACACCGAACCACCTCAACCCTGACAGCCTCTGACCAAACTTTTCCGCTGAGCGGCCATGCCCCGAACGCCGATTGACGGCGGCCCCGGGCCGCTATACATAACTTTGGACAAACTCCTTAAGTTCTTCCAGCACCACCTGGGGGTCCCGGTTGGTATCCAGCCGAAGCAACGGCCGGTCCTCCGGCCTAAAGGGGTCGAAGTCCCGGGCCTGGTCCTCGAAGAGCTCCACCCGGCCGTCGGAGATGGCCTCGGGGTCGGTGAGCCTGATCCCCAGGCGCTCCCGGGCCACCGCCGGGGGGCATTCGCAATAGACGAACACGACCCGGGCGTCCCGGTCCCGGGCGAGCTGCCGGACCCGGTCCCGTTCCCCGGCCCGCTTATAGGAGCCGTCCAGGATGACGTTGTGCCCGGCGGCCAGGTAGGCTCTCGGCGAGGCGCAGCATCTCGTCGTAGGTCCGGGTGGAAAAATCCTCGCCGTAGATGCCCTTGCCAAAGTCCACGGCCACCCGGTCGGTGGGTTGGAGCCCCGCCAGGGTTTTTCGTACTGCGTCGCTGTGGATCACCGGCCAGTTGAAGGCTGGCGGCCAGGGCCCGGGAGCGGTTGCTCTTGCCGGAGCCCATCAGCCCGAAGACCACGACGATCAGGCGGCCCACCGCTCCCCCGCTTCGGCATACTCCCCGGCCAGGGCGAAATAGGCCCGGGCCGCGGTCAGGGCCTGGCTCCGGGCCTCCGGCGTCTGGGCCTGGTCCTGGGCGGTAAAGGCGTTGATCTTGCCCCGGACATAGGCCCGGTAACATTTGTAAAAATCCAGCATCTGGAGCAGTTCCGGGTCCCGGGAGGCCTCGGCGAAAGCAGCCACAAAATAGCCGCGACAGGTCCTGAAACCCGTGAAAGTCCAGATCCATGGCCAGAAAATCGATATCCGCGGCCACGTCACCATATCTGAAGCGGTGGTTAAATTCAATGCAATCAAAAATATGGGTGTGATCGGCCAGGCAGATATTCTTCATGTGCAAATCGCCGTGGCAGTCCCGGATGCGGCCTTCCCGGATGCGCCTTAAGAAAAGGGCCCGGCGCCGGGAGAGGAAAGACCGGGCAAAGTCCCGAATCTCCTCAAATAATTCCCGGGGAAACAGCTGGCCCGCCAGGGCTTCGGTCCGGGAAAAGTTCTCCTCATGATTGTAGGCGATGATGGCCGGCTCCCCGATACTTGTTGATCCGGGGGCCGGTGGCCGCCTGCTCGTAAAACGGCACCAGCCGGGCAATGATGCCGTCCAAATGCTCCTGGCGCAGTTCCCCCCGGTCCGCCACTTCATCCATCATGCGGTCCTGGGGCATCCGCACCATTTGCAGGGCATAGTCCACGGGCTGGCCCGGGCCGCCCACCCGGACCCGGCCCCGGGGCGCGGTAATGGGCAAAACCTTGCAGGTAGATCTCGGGACAGAGGCGGCGGTTGAGGCTGAGTTCTTCCTGAAGGTAGTGGTGGCGGCGGCGCAGGGTGGTGAAGTTCAAAAACCCGAGGTCCACCGGTTTCTTGACCTTGTAGGCAAAGCCATCGGTGAGAAAGACCCAGGAGATGTGCGTCTGGATTAAGGCCACCCCCCGGGTGGGCTCCGGGTAGGCCGCCGGCTCCATCAAGGCCGCGATCAGGTCCATGATTTATTATAGCAGAAAGTTGTGGCAGTGGATAGCAGTTAGCCGTTAGCAATAATATGCAGTCATTTATAAGACGTTAGCTCACCGCTAAAAAGAAAAAGTTCGGCAGGACGGACTTCCGTGCCCCTCGTCAAATTGCCACCACTGCTCCCTGAGAAGAGAGATTGGCGGACCGCCGCCACAGGTGCCCACGCCTTGCTGTGCCGGCAGGGGCATGGAGACTGCATTTTCATGGCTAACACCTGCTGACTTCAACTTCAGAATGGGCATTGCCACAGCTAACCAGCTAACTGCTAACTGCTACCCGCTAATCTCCTCAATGGTGCGGCCGGTGAGCACCGACCGGGGTTCGTCGGCCACGGGGTTGCGGCGGGGGTCGGCGCCTTCGTCGTCGGCCTTGACCAGGAGCCAGGCCTCATCTTTGCCGGTTTTGAAGCGGGTCAGGGCATAGCCGCCCTTAAGTTTGGCCCCCTCCAGCCAGACCTTGACGTGGCCGTGGGCCACCGCCTGGCCCATGGGGATGGCCTCGCCCTTTTTCTCCGTCAGGTTGCGGTAGCTGCCGGTATCCCAGACCAGCACCGTGCCGCCGCCGTATTCGCCCTCGGGGATCACCCCTTCGAAGCCGGCGTATTCCAGGGGATGGTCCTCGGTGGGCACGGCCAGGCGCTTGTCGTGGGGGTCGGTGGACGGCCCCTTGGGCACGGCCCAGGATTTCAGGACCCCGTCCACCTCCAGGCGGAAGTCGTAGTGGAGCTGGCGGGCGGCGTGTTTCTGGATGACGAAGATGGGCGACGGCTGAGGCCGGCCCCCGGCCTCCCTGGGGCTCCGGGGTGATCCCGAAATCCCGCTTTTCCTGGTAATCCTTGAGACTGTCTCTGTTCATCAGCGCGTCCCCCTGGCGGCGTGACTTTCCGCTAACATAAGCACCTGGGGCCATCCGGTCAATGGTTATAGGTCCGCGGGCACCGGCTAGCATCGGTCCAGGTCAGTCATTCCGGGAGGTTTGACCCACTCGCACCTTTTGAAAAGTTCAAGCCTAGCCATGCTCTTAACTTTGAACCTTGAACCTTGAACTTTTCAACCCTGGCCGGGTGATTCGGGGGAAGAAAAAAGGGCCCCTGACGAAAAAATTAATCAAAGGCTCTTGACATTGATAATAATTGTAGTATATAAATATAAGATTTACTGCACATCAAGGGGGGCTACGGCCATGCACTGCGCAACTTTGAAACCAGGGGTAGATTGTACGTTTATGTCCAAAAAAGGCTGTTCGTTCAATGGCGGCAGCTGTAAAACGGTGGTGACGGAATGTGAAGGCTGCGACCGGATCTTGGGGTCCAACGGCAGCTCTTTCTGCGCTTCCTTTCCGGACCCGGCCGGCAAGTGGCGCCGGGGGGCCTGCAACCTGGCCACCCATATAAAGGCCGAGAAAAAAGAGACCGCCCAGAAGGTCAATCCTTTGAAGGCGTCCAAACGTAACGCCGCCGGCCGCTAAGCAGGCGTTGAACGGACAGCGCGGCCCGGCTTCCCAGCCGGCCGCGCTTTCCTTTTTCTATCCCTTCCGTTTCTCTTCTATCCCAACTTCTCCAGGGCTGCCTTGATCCGCGTCAATCCCGTGGCGATGCGCTCCCGGGACGTGGCATAGGAAAACCTCAGGCAGTTGTCCTCCCCGAACTCGCCGCCGGGCACCGCCGCCAGCCGGGCTTCCTCCAGCAAATAGGCCGCCAGGGCCCCGGACCGGGATTGTCCCGGTTCCACCTTCAGCCGGTCATAATACGCCGAAAAATTGGGAAAGATATAAAAAGCCCCGCCCGGCTTGATGGTGGTGACCCCGGGGATATCCAGCACCCGCCGGTAGATGTCGTCCCGCCGCCAGGCAAACTCCGCCAGCATCTTGGCCACCGAGTCCTGGGGGCCGGAGAGGGCCTCCACCGCGGCCTTCTGGGCAATGGAGGTGGGGTTGGAAGTGCTCTGGCTCTGCAGCGTGTCCGCCGCCTTGACCCCGGCTTCGGGGCCCGCCAGGTAGCCGATGCGCCAGCCGGTCATGGCATAGGCCTTGGAGACGCCGTTGAACACAAAGGTCCGGGCCTTGAGCTCCGGGCTCAGCATGGCCATATTCACAAACTTGGCCCCGTCGAACATGATCTTGTCGTAAATGTCGTCGGAAATGATATAAAGCCCCGCCGCCAGCGCCACTTCCCCCAGGGCCGCCAGTTCGTCGGCGGTGTAGACCCCGCCGGTGGGGTTGGAGGGGCTGTTGATCACCAGGGCCTTGGTCCGGGGCGTGAGGCTGGCCTTCAACTCCGCCGCGGTGAGCTTGAAGCCGTTGGCCTCCTGGGTGGGGACGATCACCGGCTTGGCTTCGGCCAGGAGGGCCATGGGCACATAGGAGACCCAGTAGGGGGCCGGGATGATTACTTCGTCCCCCGCATCGAAGAGCACCTGGAACAGGTTGTAGAGGCTGTGCTTGCCGCCGCAGGACACCAGGATCTCGCTGGGCTTGTAGCTCAGGCCGTAATCGGCCTGGAACCGGTTGGCGATGGCGGCTTTCAGTTCCGGGGTGCCCCCCACCGGGGTGTACCGGGTAAAACCGTCCCGGATGGCCTGGATGGCGGCCTCCCGGATGTTGTCCGGGGTGTCGAAGTCGGGCTCCCCGACCCCGAAGTTGACTATATCGACCCCCTTGGCCTTGAGCTGATTGGCCTTGGCATTCAGGGCCAGGGTGGCCGACGGGGGAATCTGGCGGATACGGCGGGCAAGTTGCATGGTTACTCCTTTATGGATAAAATTTGCCGGGTGGATTGCAGTCAGCAGAGCGTTTCAAAATTGGCTGGACCTGAAATCAGGTCCGGAGCGTCGACTTGCAGCCGAAGTCCCCTTTGAAAAGGGAAGGGGGATTTCAAGGGTAATCAAAATCCCCCCCCTTTAAACAAGGGGGGTAAAAGCCTGGCTTGCCAATGTCCCTTTATTTTTTGAAACATGCCACGAGGTCTATCAACCTACCTGGCGTAATCTCACGGCAACAATCTTTTGATTATCATCCAACATTATGATATTTGTCAACTGCGGGAGGCCTGCCCGGTGAAATCCGTCGCCATCATCACCAAGAAATTCAAACCCGACGCCCTGGAAGCGGGCCGGGCTTTAAAGACCTGGCTCGAAGGGCACGGCGTCAAAGCCTGCCATTTCGAAAACGAGCCCGAGCCCGGACATCCCGGTTCTGCCGGACGACGTGGAGTTCATCATAGTGATGGGGGGCGACGGCACCATCCTGAGCGCCGCCCGCCATTACGGCGACCGGGGCGTGCCCCTCTTCGGGGTCAACCTCGGGGGCCTGGGGTTTCTCACGGAAATCTCCCTGGACGAACTCTACCCCTCCATGACCGGGCATGTGCTCACCGGCAAATTTGAGGTGGAAGAGCGCCTGATGCTCACCGTCAGCCTCTTCCGGCAGGGCCGGGAGTACTGGCGGGAAAACGTCCTGAACGACGCGGTGATCAACAAAGGCGCCCTGGCCCGCATCGCCGAACTGACCACCTGGATCGACGGGGAATACCTCACGGTCTACCGGGCCGACGGGCTCATCGTCGCCACCCCCACCGGCTCCACCGCCTACAACCTGTCCGCCGGGGGTCCCATCGTCTATCCCACCCTGCACCACCTCATCCTGCTGCCCATCTGCTCCCACACCCTGAGCAACCGCCCCATCATCCTGCCGGACACGGTGACGGTGGCCGTCACCCTGGACGAAAAAGTCCAGGACGTCTACCTCACCCTGGACGGCCAGGTGGGCCGGGAACTGGAGCCGGGGGACCGGGTGGAAATCCGCCGGGCCCCCTACCACCTGAAACTGGTGAAATCCCCCTACCACAGCCACTTCGAAATCCTCCGCACCAAACTCGGCTGGGGCGAACTGGGGGTGAGGAAGTAGCAGGGGGCAGGGGTTAGGGGTCAGGAGTTTAGGGGCCAGGCTCGCCTGGTACGCCTATTACCTGCCAACTCAGCTTGGTAACAATCTTCTTCCAAAGTACAACTTGGGAACCATGAGATCCTGGAGTCGCAATAGGATGCTGCGAGTAGCTTGCTTGGATAGCTATCTTGACAGGCGTTAGCAAGCCACCGAACTCCTGAGGACGGGCTCAAATGCTGCATCAGAGAAAGATTCCAGAGCGGTATTTGACCATCAGGCGAAGCATTTACATGAGTTGCAGCCCAATGGGTCACGATGTAAACACATTGTGGAATCGAACAGATGCAATTTTGCATTATGGTGACAATACAACAAGTCGTTATTCAGATAAATCGCACAGAATTAGGCCTCGTACCATGAGCAATTATTGATCTGTAAGTTAGGAGGTACCGACTTTCGCAGATGTTGCCATTAAGGGCCATGAAACCCGAAGACGTGTGAGCAATAGCATGTTACGGAAGGTTAATCCAATGATGCCGTTATATTTGCCGCAGATGTCAAGACTAGCGTTGAAGTCTCACGCAGTTAATGAAGGCGTTGGATAAGGCATTAGCTCAATTGTAGATGGCTCAGTGTTCAGAAAGATCTATTGGGTAATATCTTAGGAACTGATTGCACAGTTCATATTACCCAAATTAACATATGATCAGCTATAGGGGCTAATGACACAGTATGAACGATTTTGCCTGAATTGCAGTCCATTGATGAGCCTGATGGTCAAAAACGCACATGTCATAATGGCGCAATGACATCTTGTGAAACCGGAGATGAGTCTTTATGTCTTTAAGATGCGAAAATTCCTCACTTAGATTGGGTTGCCAACTGGCAGCAACTGATATGCCACTTTCAGGCGAATTATGCGACCTTACTTCTCACGAGTATTAGAACGTGCAGGTGAGTTCGATCTCGTGCATGCCATAAACATTGGAGCGAGGCCTGATGACTTCAAGAGCAGTCTGGCTGGATTCACCACTGAGATCGTAGAGTTTGTTAGACTAGCATGTATAGCAGATTGAATCATGCTCTATGTAAAAATCTGCGAAGATAATGCGTAATTAATACTGAGAATTCAAATATTGCGCGTACAAGGTCAGTGTAATTGACCATATAATCCACGCGCTACAGATGTTTATATACAAGCTGGGCGAATATTCGAATCTCAAATCATAGCGTTAGTCAATAAAGGATATGGATCAGATCGGTGACGCATCCCAGAAATTTAGTCGAAAAGGTAGGCGGTCTTATTGATATCAAGACGGTAGAGAAGCTGACTCATGATAAGAACAACGGGGCTTGCCACGGCGTGCAGCTATTCAGTTAACCGAGGACTGTTTCTGAGAAGACTGGCTGACTCGATGGCATAGTTTAGGATGCCTAGCGAGTAGGGCATCTGCCATATCAATCTGGGCCAGGCAGTAACTCGAACACTGACCACTGACAACTGACTACTGACTACTGACTACTGCCTATGACTGATCCCATCAAAGAATTCCCCATCCGGCGCTGGCGGCAGGGCAAGATAGAAGAAACCCAGACGTGGTGGTGGTGGAAGAGCCCCTGGAAATCCGTCTGGGGGGCGAGCCGTTTCAGGTCTTGATGCGCCTGCCGGGGTGGGAGAAGGAACTGGCCCTGGGGTTTCTCTATACCGAGGGCATCGTCCGGGAGCTGGCCGAGGTCATCACGGTGCACTTCTGCGGCACCGGCACCGACCCGCTGCTGCCCCCCAACGTGGTGGACGTGATGCTGACCGAGGCGGCGTTGGCCCGGCGGGGCCGCCGGCATCTGGAGGTGTCCTATTCCAGCTGCGGGCTGTGCGCCAAAGAGGCGGTGAGCGAGATCTGCCAGAAGGTGCCCCCCGTGGCCAGCCGGCTTACCATCCCCCCGGAGACGCTCTATGCCCTCATAGACCGCCTCCAGGAGTCCCAGCCCGTCTTTCAGGCGACGGGGGCCACCCACGCCGTGGCCCTGGCCAGCCCCGACGGCAAAGTCTTCATCTCCGCCGAGGACGTGGGGCGCCACAACGCCATGGACAAGGTCATCGGCCGGGCCGTCCTCACCCGCCAGGACCTCACCGGTTTGGTGGCCTTGCTGTCCGGCCGCATCAGCTTCGAAATGGCCCTGAAATGTATCCGGGCCGGCATCCCGATTCTGGCCGCGGTCTCGGCCCCCACCTCCATGGCCCTGGAACTGGCCCGGGAACTCAACCTCACCACCGTGGGCTTCATGCGGAACCAGCGCCTCAATATCTATACCGCGCCGGAACGGGTGGGGGGGGTGAAGTAGGGGCCGGTTTTAGAGGTCGGCCTTCTCAGTAATAGGCAATTTTTGTAGTCCCCAGACTTTTCCGTGAAAACTGCAAATCCTTCTGAATCGGAGCCCTGTCGGAGTGGAGACTCTCAAGCCCCCCTTTGGAAAGGGGGCGGGGGATTCTTCGATGCTCTCGGGATGACAACACTTGTGGCGCTTGGACCATGAGACAACGCCCCCTCGGCGATAAGGGCAGACACGCAGGTCCGCCCCTACAGACTGCAGAGGGCACAAAGACACCTGGTGGCGCAGGTCTCCCCACCTGTGCAAGCCCCTTACCCAACCCCGATAAGAAAAAAGGGCGACCCACCGGGTCGCCCCTACCGAAAACAAAAACCGCAAACCGGCTTTTACGTCGGCTGGTTGATGGCGGACAACTGCCAGGGGTTATCGCCTACCGGCCGGGTAAAGGTCCAGTATTCCTCGAACTTCACCGGGTCCGTCTTGCTCCCCTCCACCACCTGGCCGGTGATTTCATCCACATTGTAGTCCAGCAGGTTGGCGAAAACCCGCACGGTAAGGAAGTCGGAGCCCGATTCCTGCCAGGCCTCGGTGATATCCACGGACCGCACGGCGATATTTTCCAGGCGGTTGATCTTCTTCTGGGCTTTCAGCGCCTCGGCATCCGCCTGGAAAATCCGGTACATTTCGTCGGTCAGCAGGCTGCGGACGGTGGTCATATCCCGGTTGGCCCAGGCGCCCTGGACCTTGAAGAAAGCATCCGTGCCCCATTCCTGGAATTTGGGTTCGTCGAAATAGGGGTCGAACTGCCGGATATTGGCCAGGCCCTGCTCCAGGTCATGATCGCCCTCCAGCGCCACGGCCTGGGGCTGGTCATACAACGGCGCGTACTGCGGCTGAGGCGGCAGTGCCACGTTGCCGCTGCTCTGGTAATATCCAGCCGTGGCCTCGGCTTCCCGGCGCTTTTTCTTGATGTACCAGTAGATCAGGTAGGCAATGCCCCCCAGCAGCAGGATATCCATCAGGCCGATGCCGCCCCCGCCGGTAGGTGGCGCCGGTGCCGCTTTGGGCCGCAGGCCCGCCGAACAGGCTGCGGAAGAGCATACCGCCGGCCAGGCCGCCCAGCAGACCGCCCCCGAAGCTCCGCATGAAGCTTCCCGAGGACGGGCTCGGTTGGGGGGTCGTAGCCCCGGGCGGCGGTATAGGGCCGGGTGGGTGTTGGGGTGGTGGGCCGGGGTGCGGTGAAGGGTTTGGGGGCCGTCATGGACCGGGAGCCCCGGCTGCCCGAAGGAGCGGCCGCCGCCCGCCCGGGCCCAGGCATCCAGTTGGAAAGCCCAGCCACACAGGAATAACAGGGCAAAAAGGGTCAAAACACCTTTCGTCCAGGTTTTTAACTTCATAGATGTCCTCCGAGACAAGGTTCGGTTATAGGCAAGCAACTCAGTACTTCGGGCCAATTATATCGGTTCACGCCACGCCAGGCACGATAATTCGCCGTCATCACTCCAGTCCGAGCGCCTGACGGCACCCGCCGCCGCCCCGTACCAGCCCTGACGGCCGGGAGTTGACGGCTACTTTTTCTCCGGCTTGATCCCCAGCTTTTCCAACTCGCCGCAGCAGAGCGGATTTCCCAGCCGGCAGCCCTTCCTGGTAATCGGCGATGGCCTTGTCCGCGCTGCTTCAGGTGGTACCGGTAGATATTGCCCCGGAAGAAATAGGACATCCCCAGGTCGGGCTGCAGGCGGATAGCCGTGGTGAAATCATCCACCGCCTTCTGGTATTCCCCCTGACAGAACCAGGCCATGCCCCGCTTGTTGAACACCCAGGGGTCTCTGGGAGCCAGCCCCGCGGCCCGGTTGAGGTCGGCGATGGCCTCGGCGAACTGGCCTTCCTGGGCCAGGCAGTCCCCCCGTTCTTTGCAGGCCTCGGCGTTCCGGGGATCGCAGCGGATGGCCTGGGCAAAAATCAATATGGCCTCCGGCCGGCGCTCCAGAGCCACCAGGATGTTCCCCTTGGCCAGGAGAAAGTTGACATTGTTCGGATTATCCGCCAGGGCCTTATCCACATCCTCCAGGGCCTCTTTGTTGCGGCCCAGGCCCTGCAATGCCAGGGCCCGGTAGTACCTGGCCTCCGCCACCTGGGGATAGCGGTCCACATAGGCATTGAGCAGTTTCAGGGCCTCCTGGTTGCGCCCCGCCTTCTGGGCCTCCATCCCCTTGACCAGGAGCACCTGCCCGGCCCAGGCCGCCGGGGCCAGGAAAACCAGGCAAAGCAGAACCGCGATGGTCCGTACCCAACTTTTCATAGCTATTCTCCCGAGACCTCTGATAAGCTGGAGATATTAATTCAATCAACTTAATCATTTATATCTTCAACACCAAGTGTCGCGATGCTTGAAGGCGTATCCTTAATGTTACCATGCAGTCCGATTAAATAACCTGTATTGCCGGTTTGGAAATCTTCCCCTGCAACCTCATGTATCATGGTTACCGCATCATCTTTTTTAAACCCGGAGAAACCGAATTGCCACTCACACAAATATTGTTTATGCGTTGCCGGGATTCTCACCCACCAATATAGTCTTTTTGTTCTATTTTTTATACACGTTACGGTTTGTGATTTTCCCACATATCCCACCTCAGAGATACTTTCTCGCATCGACCTGAGGCCGTACAACATATTTCTCTTTTGCCCTAAAGTCAGAATTAATCTTATATGATCCCCAAATTATATATATTGCCGGAATTAATATTAAGAGTGCATATTAATCCTACTATAATTTTTATTAATCGTGCTAATAACTTTTCCACCGAACTTCTCACGCTTAAGAAACGCAGATTCCCTGAACCAGGCTCTCGAGAAAAAACGCCGCCCCAAGACAAAAGGGTCATCCACCCTCCGGCAGATGACCCTTTATACCACAAATTGATTTTTCTCTTCCAGTCTTAATAACTGCGCATGGCCCTCAGGCGCGCCACCCGCTCTTCAAGGGGCGGGTGGGTGCTGAACAGGTTCATGAGGGTGCTGCCCGTCAGCGGGTTGACGATGAACATGTGGGCCGTGGACGGGCTGGCGTCCATGGGGGCCCGCTCCACCCCCAGGGAGAGCTTCTCCAGGGCCCGGGCCAGGGATTCGGGGTTGTGGGCCAGGTGCGCCCCGGTTTCGTCCGCCAGGTATTCCCGGGACCGGGAGATGGCCATCTGGATGAGCATGGCGGCAATGGGGGCGATGATGGACATCACCAGGATGCCGATAATGCCGGGGCCTTCCTCGTTGTCCCGGCCACCCAGGCCGAAGATGGCGCCGAACCGGGCCATGTCCGCCAGGATCATGATGGCCCCGGCCATGGTGGCGGCGATGGTGGAGATCAGGATGTCCCGGTTGCGCACATGGCCGATCTCGTGGGCCAGCACCCCTTTCAACTCCATGGGGGTGAGCAGGCGCATGATGCCCTCGGTGGCCGCCACCGCCGCGTGCTCGGGGTTGCGTCCCGTGGCAAAGGCGTTGGGGGAGTCGTCCGGAATGATGTAGACCTTCGGTTTGGGAATGCCCGCCTCCCGGGCCAGTTCATCCACGATCTGGTGCAACTGGGGGGCGTCCGCGGGCGTCACTTCCTGGGCGCCGTACATCTTTAACACGATCTTGTCCGAAAACCAGTAGCTGAAAAAGTTCATGCCCAGGGCCAGGATAAAGGCCAGGTACATGCCGGTACGCCCGCCCAAAAGTCTCCCGATGACAATCAGGAACACGGTCATACCGGCCAGTAACAGCACGGTTTTTATGCGGTTTTCCATTTTTTTGCTCCTAGGGGAAATTCCTTCCAGTCGTTTTGATTACCACCCTTATCTCAAGGGAGGCAGAAGCAGTATAACCATCTATTTTTCCGGCTAAATCATCCGATAGACCAAGGGAACCTCCGTCTCCAGCCGATGGCAACGGCTGATTTAGCCCTCTCTCGTCAAACCAGTTTCCCTTATAAAATAATAAAATCAGTCACCGGGCTTGTCAATGGGCTCCAGGGGCTCAGCCGGCCAGATAAGATGCAGGAAATATTCCTGATTCCCCTTGGGGCCCTTTAAGGGCGAGGGGAAGGCCGGGCTTACCTTGAGGCCCAGGGCCGCGGCCGCGGCGGCCACCTGCGCCACCGCCGCCTGCTGCAACTCGAGATCTCGCACTACCCCCCCCTTCCCCACCTGGCCTTTGCCCACTTCGAACTGGGGTTTCACCATGGCCAGGATTTCACCCCCGGGGGCGAGAAACTCCAGGATTTTCGGAAGCACCAGGGTCAGGGAAATGAAAGACAGATCCAGGGTGGCCAGGTCAATGGGCTCGGGGATGGCTTCTCGCGGCAGGTGGCGGATGTTCACCCGGTCCAGCACCACCACCCGGGGGTCGTTTCTGAGGCTCGCGTCCAGTTGCCCGTAGCCCACGTCCACGGCATAGACGCGCCTGGCGCCCCGGGTGAGGAGGCAGTGGGTGAAGCCCCCGGTGGAGGCCCCGGTGTCCAGGGCCACCTTGCCCGCCGGGGAGACCGCAAAATGCTCCAGGGCCCCGGCCAGTTTCTCGCCGCCCCGGCTGACAAAGGGGGGCGACTCCTTGAGGGTGAGCCCCACCGCCTCCGGCACCATGGCGCCGGCCTTGGGCAGCTCCAACCCTTCCACCACCACCCGCCCGGCCAGGATCAACGCCTGGGCCTGGGCCCGGCTCCGGGCCAGACCCCGGACCACCAGAAGTTGATCGAGGCGGGTTTTCGGTTTTGGTTTTTCGGTTTTCAGTTTTCGGTTTCCGGTTTTGGAGTCTTCGGTTTTAGGTTTCCCAACCGGCAAGACAATAATTATGGGTTTATTATACCTTGATTGCGAGATGAACCGGATAGCAAAATGATTTTCATAAGGCCTAAAATCAAGCTATATAGCAGCGAGCAGCAACAGGGGATTTTACTATATAATCAAACCCTCTCACCAACACCCATTTGACGCAAGCTCGTGATGTTGCGTAACGGCGGTGCGCCGAACAAGCGGCTGTACTCTCGGCTGAATTGGGAGGGGCTTTCATAGCCGACCTGAAACGCCGCAGCTGTTGCGTCCAGACGTTCGGTGAGCATCAACCGCCGCGCATCGTTCAAACGCAGCCATTTTTGATACTGCAGTGGACTCATGGCCGTCAACGCTCGGAAATGATGGTGGAAGGTCGATGTACTCATATTGACTTGCGCTGCGAGGTCATCGATACGCAACGGCTGGGTGAAGTTACTCTTCAACCAATCGATGGCCCGCGCTATCTGATGACTCTGACTGCCCGCCGACGCCATCTGGCGCAGACGCGCCCCTTGATCGCCCACCAGTAGACGGTAAGATATTTCCCGCTGGATGATCGGCGCCAGGATCGGGATATCCCTCGGTTCAGCCAGCAAGTCGATCAACCGTTGAAAGGCGGTGAGCAGCGGCAACGTTACCTCGCCGATCGCCATGCCACGGCTCGACTGCTGCGTACGCGGCGGTGGGAGATGGCTGTCCACCATCAGCTGTGAAATCTCGCGCTGATCGAGTTTCAACATGAGCCCCAGGCAAGGCTTCTCCCGGCTCGCTTCGATAATCTGCCAAACCGTGGGTAGATCTACGGACGTGATCAAGAAATGGTGTGCGTCATACACGTACGTGTCGTCTCCGAGCAGGAGGCGTTTGGCTCCTTGGGCGATCAAGCAAATGCTCGGCTCGTACATGCCGCTCGCAGGCCCGGTCGGCTCAATCCGCCGCCAAAGTGACAGGCCCGGTATCGTGGTCACGAGCTGGTCGCCCTTGTCAGTCCATCGAGCAATACTTTCCCCCAACGCTTCCAGCGCTACTTCCATGCCATGATTCTCAAGCGCCTGATTGACGGTCTGCTTACGCATTGATTTCTCCTACCTCTATTTACTATAAGCCGTTTTGCTGAACAACCCATTTATCGATGAGATCGCATGATTAGGCAATAAATAAGCAGGATCGGTCTACTACCTCTGTTCTTGAAGGATTAAATTATGATCATCAACAAAACGGCAACTAGATGTGAGCCAGGTCTACGAAGTAGTTCGGTCCTAAAGAGGGAGGCGAAACGATGCAAAAACGTAAATTGGGCAAAAGCGGCCTGGAAGTTTCGGCCCTCGGGCTCGGCTGCATGGGAATGAGCTTTGGCTACGGTCCGCCAGCAGACAAGCAGGAGATGATCTCTCTTCTGCGGGCAGCCGTCGAACGCGGCGTCACCTTCTTCGATACCGCCGAAGTCTATGGCCCGTTCACGAACGAGGAACTCGTGGGCGAAGCCCTCGCCCCCTTCCGGGGGCAAGTGGTGATCGCCACCAAGTTCGGTTTCGATACCAGGGTCGATCCCAGGGGGACCAAGGGTGCACCAGCCCTGAATAGCCGGCCGGAGCACATCAAGCAGGTCGCCGAGGCCTCGCTCAAGCGGCTCAAGGTCGATGCCATCGATCTGTTCTATCAGCACCGGGTCGACCCGGACGTGCCGATCGAAGACGTGGCAGGGGCGGTGAAGGACCTGATTCAGGAAGGCAAGGTTAAGCACTTCGGCCTTTCTGAAGCAGGAGTGCAGACGATCCGTCGCGCCCATGCCGTCCAGCCGGTCGCTGCGGTCCAGAGCGAATACTCGCTGTGGTGGAGACGCCCGGAAGCGGAAGTGCTGCCGACGCTCGAGGAACTCGGGATCGGCTTCGTTCCCTACAGCCCTCTGGGTAAGGGCTTCCTCACGGGCAAAATCAACGAAAACACGACGTTCGACAGTTCCGACTTCCGCAACACTCCTTCCTCGCTTTACGCCGGAGGCTCGGAAAGCGAACCAGGCCTTGGTTGATCTGCTCGGCAAGATTGCGGAGCAGAAGAAGGCGACACCGGCTCAGATCGCACTGGCCTGGCTGCTGGCGCAGAAGCCGTGGATCGTTCCGATCCCCGGCACCACGAAGCTGCATCGCCTGGACGAGAACATCGGAGCCGTTGCAGTCGAACTGACGCCCGACGATCTGCGTGAGATCGACAGCGCCGCCTCAAAGATCACGGTGCAAGGGGCACGGTATCCCGAAGAGCTGGAGCGCATGACCGGTCGCTGATTCAGCGCCAATACGCAATCAAATAGGAGGATAAACCCATGTACAACGCCAAAGCCTATTCAGCGGTAAGTGAGACATCACCACTCGCCTCCACCTCGATCCCGCGACGCGATGCGACTGAAAAGGACGTGCAGATCGAAATCCTGTTCTGCGGCATCTGTCACTCCGACCTCCACTCGGTGCGTAACGAGTGGAGCAGCATCATGCCCACGGTCTACCCGATTGTTCCGGGCCACGAAATCGTTGGCCGGGTCACCAAGGTCGGTCCCGCGGTCAAGAAGTTCAAGCCGGGCGACCTGGTGGGCGTCGGCTGCCTGGTTGATTCAGACCACACCTGCCCCAATTGTCAGGATGGCCTGGAACAATTATGCCCAAACCAGACCCTCACCTTCAACTCCCCGGACAAACACCTCGGGGGCGTCACCTACGGCGGCTACTCGGAAAGTATCGTTGTCGATGAATACTTCGTTCTGCACGTCCCCACCAACCTCAATCTTGCCGGGGTTGCACCGCTGCTATGCGCGGGGATCACGACGTACTCGCCCATTCGCCGTTGGGGTGATATCAAGGGCAAGAAGGTTGGAGTGGTCGGACTCGGCGGGCTGGGTCACATGGGGGTCAAATTCGCCCGTGCGTTTGGAGCCCACGTCGTGGTCTTCACCACCTCAGAGAGCAAGAAAGAGGACGCACTCCGTCTCGGCGCCCACGAGGTCGTGGTCTCCCGCAATGCCGATGAGATGCAGAAACACGCCGGCACGTTCGACTTCATCCTCGATACCATCGCCGCCGAGCACGACATCAACGCCTATATCAATATGCTCGGCCACGACGGCAATATGACCCTCGTGGGGGCGCCGGAGAAGCCGCTCGCGGTCTCTGCTTTCGCGTTATTGTTTGGACGCCGCAGCCTCTCTGGATCGCTTATCGGCGGCATTGCTGAAACCCAGGAAATGCTCGATTTCTGTGGCGAACACAACATCACTGCCGACGTGGAAGTCATCCCCATCCAGAAGGTCAACGAAGCCTATGAGAGACTGGTCAAGTCCGATGTTAAGTACCGCTTCTCCATCGATATGGCTTCTCTCAAATCTGAACCATCGGCATAACCCGTAAATGAGAAAACAATGCAAAAACGGAAACTCGGAAACAACAACCTGGAAGTCTGGCCCTCGGGCTCGGCTGCATGGGAATGAGCTCTGGCTACGGTCCGCCTGCGGACAAGCAGGAGATGATCGACTTGATCAGGGTTGCCGTTGATCGTGGCGATCCCCGCACCACTGCGCATGGTTCTGGGGTCACAAGCGCTTGCAAGTACCTTGGCGGTGTTGAGAAAGCGCCTGGCTGACTTTGAAACTCAGACGGAACTTGCCGCGTCGACCGACTTCCCGCCAGGCGAGGAGCACTAGCATAAAAAAGCGCTGTGGTCGGACAACGTTCGCGCAGTCCTACAGACTTGTTTGTCAAGCACGGCGACGGGCCGGACTGTTTTGTTCCCCCACGCGACTCGACTATGGCAGTCCTCGAAACTTATCTGACCTGCCCCGAAACTATTTCCTCACCGTAAAAGACTGGACGCAGCGCACCTCTTTGAGCGGATTGCGTCTCGCCATCTCTTCCGCCCGGCTGCCGGCCACTACGTAGACGGGCTCGGGTCTCTCTTTGAGGGGTTTCACTATCTGCTGATAATAAGCCTTCTTATTGTCCAAATAATCGCCTTTGACGTTCTCCCCTGCCGGGCAGACCGCCATGCAGTATCCACACCGGTTGATGCGGAACATGAGGGATTGCCACAGGGCAGCCGTCTCGCGGTCCTGGAAGCGGGCGCGATAGGTTGCCATATCAGAAGATGAGATGACCGCGTCGATCCAATCCTGAAATCCCATCATGTTATAACGGTAACTGTGAGTGCTGCAGGCCATGAAGTCAAAGGCTCCATCTTTGCTGATAGCACCAACTGGGCAGACCTTTACGCAGAGGCCGCACTCGAGGCAAGGGTTGAGTGCCAAGGGCTTATCATATTGATCAACTTCTGCGTTGATCAAAAGAGAGTTCAATTGGATATGGTTCCCGTGCTTCGGGTGCATGACCAGGCGATTGATCCCCACGTGCCCCAAGCCCGCGGCCACGGATAGGGTTTCGTGGCTTACATCCCATATCTTCCCGGGTCAACGGCTCATATCCATGGGTAATGGCCTTAGTTAAGACAACTCCAGGGATACCGTGCTCGTTTAAGCGACGGAGGATGTCCCGGCAGATTTACCTGAACGATGAAGTCCTGGGTATTTTAAAAGAGGCTGGACGGGTGAGAGGGCTTGGGCATAATCGAGTCTTCACATACAAAGGCCGGCCAATCATGGGTATCCGGACGGCCTTTCTCAAAGCCTGCAGCAGGGGAGGGATTGGGAATTTTCGGTTTCATGATCTCCGGCACACTTTTAACACCAACATGAGGAAGGCGGGTGTGGACCACTCGGTGATCATGAAACTCACCGGGCACAAAACCGCGGCTATGTTGCACCGCTATAATACGGTGGACACTGCAGATGCCGTGGATGCTTATAAGAAGTTTGAAGGGTTTTTGGCCCAGAAGCCCGATGAGGCAACCGCTGATAAATTATACTCCGGGGCAAAAAAGTGCTCCCATAGTGCTCCCGGGAAAGAAATGGGGTAGCCGCAGCTACCCCAAACGCTGATTAA
>CAVVFW010000031.1:0-97500 GCA_963747645.1 uncultured delta proteobacterium
GCTCTAACCCCCGCAAACTCTGTTGAAAAATGCAACAAAACAATTGGCATGGAAATAGCAAATTAGAGTATTTGGTGCGCTTGGCCTCAGGCCATGGGGATGTTCCCCAAAATATCTTATTGACAAAACCGGGTGCATATCCCTAAAATGAACTAAAGGTAGGAAGTGCTTTACATAGAATAAGCACAAACTAAGAATTATCAGCATGGATTCGAATTAAGCTCTGTTAATAAAGGGATGCAAAATGTCCAACGAAGTTCTGGGATCGGTGATGGTGGTCGGCGGCGGTATTGCCGGGATGCAGGCCTCCCTGGATTTAGCCAATGCCGGCTATTTTGTTCACCTGGTGGAAAAAGGCGCCGGCGATCGGCGGCACTATGGCCCAGATCGACAAGACCTTTCCCACCAATGACTGTGCGATGTGAATTATCTCGCCTAAGCTGGTCGAGGTCGGCCGGCACACGAACATCCAACTCCTGACCCTTACCGAACTGAAAGATGTTACCGGGGAGCCGGGCCATCTCACCGCCACTCTGGAAAAGAAAGCCCGGTACGTCGACCAGGGCAAGTGCACCGGCTGCGGGACCTGCCTGGAGGCCTGCCCCATCCGCTTTGAAGTGCAATTGCCGGAAGCCGAAACCCGGGCCCGGACCGCTTATGCCGAGGTCACCGACGAAGCCGTGGTGGCCGGGATCATCGATACCTACCGGGATGAGCGCGGGAATCTGCTCCCCGTCATGCTGGATATCAACCGGCATTTCAACTGGCTGCCCCGCCCCGCCCTGGAACACATCTCTGACGAACTGAAAATCCCCCTGACCGAGATTCTCCGGGTCGCCAGCTTCTACAACGCCTTCAGTCTGACCCCCCGGGGCAAGAACATTATCAACGTCTGCCTGGGCACCGGCTGCTTCGTCAAAGGCTCGCCCCGCCTCCTGGAGCGGATGGAGCGCAAGCTGGGCATCAAGCATGGCGAGACCACCGAGGATATGATGTTCACCCTGGAGGTGGTCCGGTGCATCGGCTGCTGCGCCCTGGCGCCGGCCATCCGCGTGGGCGAGGCCACGTTTGGGCGGGTGAACCCCGACCAAGTGTCCAAAATCATTGATTCCTACATCGAACTCGAAACGGCCAGCTTATGAAAATCGCCAATCTGGACCAGCTTAAAGCCATCAAAGAGCAGGGTCTGCGCCTGACCTATCCCGACAAGATCAAGATCATGGTGGGGATGGCCACTTGCGGCATTTCCGCCGGGGCGGACAAGGTTTATGCGGCCCTGGCCAAAAAAATCGACGAACTGGGCCTGGACGCGGTCCTGACGAAGACCGGCTGCATCGGCTTTTGCCAGCGGGAGCCCCTGGTGGACGTGATCTACCCCAAAAAGGTGCGCCTGACCTACCAGGCCATGACCCCGGAGTCGGCCGAGGCCCTGGTGGAAGCCCTGAAGGAAGGGCGGGTTTATGATCACCATACCCTGTGCCGCATTGATCAGGAAGATTTCCTGGTGGAAGGCGTGGTCCGGCCCTATGCCAACCCCCACCCCCCGGAAATGCCGCCGGAGTTCCCCAAATATGAAGACCTGCCCTTTTTCAGCAAACAGGTAAAGATCTCTCTGCGGAATTGCGGCTTCATCAATCCCGAGAGCATCGAAGAATACATCGCCCGGGGAGGCTACCAAGCCCTCTGCAAGGCGCTCACCGACATGACCCCGGAAACCGTGATCGCCGAGGTCAAGGGGTCAGGCCTGCGGGGCCGGGGCGGCGCCGGTTTTCCCACCGGGCTCAAATGGGAATTCTGCCGAAATGCCCCGGGTGACGTCAAGTACGTCATCTGCAACGCCGATGAAGGCGACCCCGGGGCCTTCATGGACCGGGGCATCCTGGAGGGCGACCCCCATGCCGTGGTCGAAGGTATGGCTATCGGGGCCTATGCCATGGGGGCCCAGGAAGGCTACGTCTACTGCCGGGCCGAGTATCCCCTGGCCATCGAGCACCTGAAGACCGCCATTGCCCAGGCCGAAGCCCACGGCCTCCTGGGGGAGAAGATTTTCGGCAGCGATTTTTCCTTCAAGCTGAAAATCCGGGAAGGCGCCGGGGCCTTTGTCTGCGGCGAAGAAACCGCGCTGATCGCCTCCATCGAGGGCCGGGTGGGCGAACCCCGCCCCCGGCCGCCCTTTCCGGCCCAGAGCGGTCTCTGGGGTAAGCCCACCACCATCAATAACGTCAAGACCTGGTCCCACATCGCCCCCATCGTGGCCCGGGGGGCCGACTGGTACGCTTCCCTGGGGAGCGGCAACAGCAAAGGCACCACGGTGTTCTCCCTGGTGGGCAAAGTCAACAACTCCGGCCTGGTGGAGGTGCCCCTGGGGATCACCCTGCGGGAGATGATTTACGACCTGGGCGGCGGCATCATCGGCGACCGGGCCATCAAGGCGGTGCAGACCGGCGGCCCCTCGGGAGGCTGCATCCCCGAGGAGTTCCTCGACACCCCGGTGGACTACGACTCCCTGGCGGCCCTGGGCTCCATCATGGGTTCCGGCGGCATGATCGTCATGGACGAAAATGATTGCATGGTGAATGTCGCCAAATATTTTCTGGACTTCACCCGGGATGAGTCCTGCGGCAAATGCACCCCCTGCCGGGAAGGGACCCTGCGGCTCATGGAAATGCTGGAGGCCATCACCGAGGGCCGGGGCCAGGAAGGCGACATCGACAAGCTCATCAAGATGTCGGAAATGATCAAAAAGACCTCCCTCTGCGGCCTGGGAGCCACCGCCCCCAATCCGGTGCTCACCACCATCAAGTATTTCCGGGATGAGTACGAGGCCCACATCCGGGACCATAAATGTCCCGCCAAGGTATGTAAGCCCCTGATTACGTTTACTATTGTGGAAGACAACTGCACCGGCTGTCAGCTTTGCCGCCTCAGGTGCCCGGTGGAGGCGGTGGAGGGGGCCAAGAAAGAGCCGCACCACATCATCCAGGAAAAATGCATCAAGTGCGGCGCCTGTTTCGATGGCTGTAAATTTGATGCCGTAGTGGTGGCTTAACCATGGAAAAAACGATGATTAACCTGACGATCAACGACCGGCCCATTGAAGTTCCGGAAGGGACCACGGTCCTCGAGGCCGCCCGCAAGCTGGGCTTCACGATTCCCACCCTGTGCCATTTCGAGGGCCTCAAACCCTACGGCGGCTGCCGCCTCTGCATGGTGGAAGTCACCAACGGGCCCCGCACCCAGCTCACCACGTCCTGCACCTATCCGGTGGCCGAAGGGATCACCGTCCAGACCGACACCGAAGAAGTCCAGGAAGCCCGGCGATTTGTCATGGATCTGCTCCTGTCCCGGTGCCCGGAAGTTCCGGCCCTCCAGGTCATGGCCCAGGAGTTGGGCCTGGCCGAACCCACTTACCCCAAGGGCGAGAGCGACTGTATCCTGTGCGGCAAATGCGTGCGGATGTGCCATGAAGTCCAGCATGCCTCCGCCATCGCCATGATGGGCCGGGGCGCCAAACGCGAGGTCATGACCCCCTTCGGGGATTTTTCCACCACCTGCCGCACCTGCGGGGCCTGCCTCTTCGTGTGTCCTACCGGGCATATCAACGACCTGGCGGCCATCAGCGGCAAGACTCCCAAACCGAAATTCTCCGAATTCAATGCCAAGATGGTGTCCCAGGGGAACATTACCCGTCTCTACCCCCAGGCGGTGCCCGCCACCCCCTCCATCGACGCCAAGAACTGCATCCAACTGCTCACCGGCGACTGCGGCCTCTGCGCCGAAGTTTGTCCCGCCGGCGCCATTGATTACCAGCAAAAAGATGAAACCGTCACCCTGGAGGTGGGGTCGGTCATCCTGGCGCCCGGTTTTAAACCCTTTGATCCCAGCCGCCTGGAGGCCTACGGCTACGGCCATCTCCCCAATGTCTATACCAGCCTGGAGTTTGAGCGCATCCTGAGCCCCGGCGGCCCCTATCACGGCCACGTGGTCAGGCGGTCCGACGGCAAAGAGCCCGCCAGAATCGCCTGGCTCCATTGCGTGGGCATGCGGAGCGACAAGGAAGGCGAGCACCCCTACTGCTCCAATTTCTGCTGCATGGTATCCCTGAAACAGGCGACCATCGCCCGGGAACACCTCGGGCCGGACCTGGATATGGCCCTGTTCTATATGGATATGCGCACCCCCCGGAAAGATTTTGAAAAATACATGGTGCGCATCAAGGACCAGGGAGCCCGCTTGATCCGCTCCCGGGTGCACACCATCACCCCCGTGGGTCATGACGGCGACCTGGAGGTGCGGTACGTCCTCGAAACCGGCGAGGTCAAGGACGAAATTTTTGACATGGTCGTCCTCTCCGTGGGCATGGTGATTCCCCCGGATGTGGTGGCTCTGGCCAAACAATTGGATATCCCGCTGAGTCCCAACAACTTTGTGGAAACCAGCTGCTTTGAGCCCACCACCACGTTCCGGGACGGGATTTACTCCTGCGGCGCCTTCAACGGCCCCAAGGACATCCCCCAATCGGTCATGGAAGGCAGCGCCGCCGGCGGGGTCGGCATCCAGGAGCCTGGCGGCCGCCCGGGGCACCATGACCCACGACAAGGTCTACCCCCCGGAGGTGGACCTGGGGGAGGAGGCCCCCCGGGTGGGGGTGTTTGTCTGCAACTGCGGCCTGAACATCGGGGGCATCGCCGATGTTCCCGCCCTGGTGGAGTATTCCAAAGACATCCCCGATGTGGCCTACGTCCAGGCCAACCTCTTCAGTTGTTCCCAGGACGCCCAGAGCCAGATGGCGGAGGTGATCAGGGAGAACAAGCTGAACCGGGTGGTGGTGGCGGCGTGCAGTCCCTCCACGCATCAACCCATCTTCCAGGACATGCTCCGGACCGCCGGCCTCAACAAATATCTCTTCGAGATGGCCAACATCCGCAACCAATGCACCTGGGTCCACCAAAGTGAACCCGAGGCAGCCACGGAGAAATGCAAGAGCCTGATCCGCATGGCGGTGGCCAAGGCCCGCTTGCTGGAGCCCCTGGAATACCTGGCAGTGCCCATCAACAAGACGGCCCTGGTGGTGGGGGGCGGCCTGGCCGGCATGACCAGCGCCCTGGCCCTGGCGGACCAGGGCTTCCAAGTCCACCTGGTGGAACGCACCAACCGCCTGGGAGGCAATGCCCGGAAGCTCCACACCACCTGGCGGGGCGGCCTGGTCGCCCCCCGGCTCGAGGCCGTCATCCGGCGAGTGACCTCTCACCCCAATATCTCGCTGCATTTCGAATCCATCATCGAGGCCGCGGAGGGCGTGGTGGGCAACTTTACTACCACCCTCTCCAATCAAGAAGTCATCCAGCACGGCATCGTGGTACTGGCCATCGGGGCCAGCCCCTACCGGCCGGAAGGTGAATATCTTTATAATCAGAACCCCAATGTCATGCTGTCCCTGGACATGGATGCCGAAATCATGGGGAACACCGAACGGCTGAAGCAAGCCCAGGCGGTGGCCTTCATCCAGTGCGTCGGTTCCCGGATCCCGGAGCGCCCCTATTGCAACAAGGTCTGCTGCGCCCATTCCGTGGAAAACGCCATCAAGCTGAAAGTCATGGACCCCCAGCGGGAAGTCTATATCCTCTATCGGGATATGCGCACCTATGGCGAACGGGAACTGCTCTACCAGCGGGCCCGGGAATTGGGGGTGGTCTTTATCCGTTTCCGTCTGGCCGATCCGCCCGTGGTTTCAGAAGCCGACGGCCGCCTCAAAATCACGGTCACGGATCAGATCATGGGGAGGCCGGTCGACCTGATGGTGGACCTGTTGAGCCTGGCCACCGCCATCATTCCCCACCACAACGCGCCCCTGGCGGAACTTTTCAAGGTGCACCTCAACGCCGAGGGGTTTTTCGCCGAGGCCCACGCCAAGATCAAGCCGGTGGAGGCCGCCACCGAGGGCATCTACATGACCGGGCTCTGTCATTATCCCAAGCCCGTGCAGGAGTCCGTGGCCGAGGCCCTGGCCTGCGCCTCCCGGGCCACCACGGTGCTGTCGAAGGACTTCCTGCAGATGGAGTCCATTATCTCCACCCCCATAGACGCCAACTGCGACGGCTGCGCCTTCTGCGTCGACGCCTGTCCGTATCACGCCATCACCCTGGTGGAATACATGAAGGGCGGCGACATCAAGAAGACCATCGAAGTCAACCCCATCCAGTGCAAGGGCTGCGGCTCCTGCATGGCCACCTGTCCCAAGCAGGGCGTCTACGTGGCCGGGTTCACCCCGGAACAGCTGGAAGCCCAGGTGGAGGCGGCCATCGGGTTGATTTGAATGTAGGTGGCCTGCGTGCCACCCACCTGGGCATCCCATCAACTGCCAAAGAAGTGCGCCTTTCCTGAGAAGCTGACTGCTGCCATCCAAGAGGTTTTTCCATGGAAGACCAGTACGAACCGCTGATCGTCGCTTTCTGCTGCAACTGGTGCTCCTATGCCGGGGCGGACCTGGCCGGGGTTTCCCGGATTCAGTATCCCCCCAACGGCCGCATCATCCGGGTGATGTGCTCGGGCATGGTCCACCCCAACCTGGTGATCAACGCCCTCACCAAGGGAGCGGACGGCGTCCTGGTGTGCGGGTGACACCTGGGCGAATGTCATTACCTGGAAGGTAATAAAAAAGCCAGAGATCGAGCGGAAGGAATTGACATGATGCTGGAAGACTTCGGCCTGGAACCGGAGCGCTTCCGACTTGAGTGGATTGCGTCGGCCGAAGCGCAGAAGTTCGCCGACGTCATGACCGAGATGACCGAGCAGTTAAAGGCCCTGGGCCCCAGCCCTTACAGCACCAGGGGATAAACGGAGGAATGGTGGTTGGCAGTCTGGCTCTCTTGCCTTTTCGCCTTTTCTCCTAGTTAGAGGAGAAACGCTCATGGACACCCCATTGGCCAAAGTGGTCAACGGCAAAAAATTTATGTGGGACGGCGCCGTTTACGACAGTGACGAGTCGGCCCAACAGGTTATGGAGGGCTATGCCAAAGACGGATTCGAGGTGGAAAAGGTTGTAGGTGGCGGCCAATTCCTGGTTTATAGCCGGCGATTAGCAGGGGCAGATAAATCAGGATGCTAATGGGCCAGGGAGAGCGTTCAGGCAGCAGCACTTTGGAAGCTGATTGTCGAACCCTTATGAAGGAGGGGAAAAAATGCCAGTAACAGTAGTGGAGGATTGGTTGAACGCCTGCTCCGGCTGTGAGATTTCTATTCTCAATGTTGGAGACCGACTGTTGGATCTATTACCTGAGTTAAATTTTGTCCACATGACCGCCCTGGTAGACCACAAATTCTTCGGTCAGCTGGGTGATGGGACGGCGATGGATATCCCTGAGTCGGTGGTGGCCATCGTCTCAGGCGGCGTGCGCAACGAAGAAATGAAGCACGAATTAGAAGAGATCCGCAAAAAAACCAAGTTTCTCATCGCCTTGGGAAGCTGCGCCTGCTTTGGCGGGGTCCCGGCCCAGGCCAACATGTGGAAAAATGAGGACACCTTCGAGAAGGTTTTCCGCCACTGCGTTACCACCGACCCCGCTCCCAACCCGGAAGACCCCAATGTGCCTAAATGGACTCCTACCTGCGCCGCGTTAGATGAAGTGGTCAAGGTGGACATCAGCATTCCCGGTTGTCCGACCCACCCGGATTGGATTGTCGAGGCCATCAGCGCCCTGCTGGCGGGCAAAACTGCCTGGAGCCTGCCGGAGCGCAGCGTCTGTGACACCTGCCCGGTCATCCGGGAACAGAAATCCGGCGGCGGCCCTGTCAAGCGCTGGCTCCAGAACATCGAGTTCAACCCGGAAGAGGGCCTGGAGACGATGCGTTGCATCAACGAGCAGGGCTATCTCTGCATGGGACCGGTTACTCTGGCCGGCTGTGCCGGGAAAAACGACGTGCCCCGTTGTATCAAGGCCCGGACCCCGTGCCGGGGTTGTTTCGGTCCCATCCGCAAAGGGGCCCGCCCCATGGTGGACATGATGGGGGCCCTGACCTCAGTAGGTTTGGATCCCAAAACCCTGGTGGACCGGCGGGCCATGATGAACCGCTACATCGGTGGGCATGGTTTTCTGACCGTAATCCCGGCCCGGCCGGCAAGATGAGGAGGTGAGGAGTATGGGTAAAGTTATCAATATTCAACCGGTTACCCGTATCGAAGGCCACGCTAAGGTAGTCATTACGTTGGATGACGCGGGTAACGTTGCCGATTCCAAGGTGCATGTCCAGACCTTGCGCGGTTTTGAAAAATTCTGCGAAGGCCGGCCCGTGGAGGAAATGCCCCGGACGGTCTGCCACATCTGCGGCATCTGCCCCTGGGCGCATCACCTGGCCTCCAGCAAGGCAGCCGACGCCTGCCTGGGGGTGACGCCGCCCCCTGCCGCGGTGAAACTGCGCCGCCTGATGCAGAGCATCGCCTATGTCAGCGACAAGATCCTGCATTTCTACTTCCTGGCGGCCCCGGACTTCGTCATCGGCCCCGACGCCGACTACTCGGTGCGGAACGTCGTCGGCATCATCCAGGCCGCCCCGGACATCGCCAAGAAGGTGGTGCACATGCGGCACCTGGGGGCCCAGATCCTGGAGCACTTTGCCGGCCGGGCCATCCATCCCACCTTCTCCGTCCCGGGCGGGGTGAGCAAGCCCATGACCGAGGCAGATCGCCAGTATATGCTGCCCCTAGCCACCGAACTCCTGGAGTTCTCCCAGTTTTCCCTGAAGTTCGCCAAGGAAAACGTCTTCCCCAAGTACCTGGATGCCATTAAATCCATCGGAGTCATCGAGGTGGGGTATATGGGCACCGTCACCGACGACGGCGCCCTGGACTTCTACGACGGCAAACTGCGCCTGATGCGGGCCGACGGCACCTACGATGATTTCGCCTACGACCAGTACGTGGACTACATCGGGGAGTGGGTGGAGCCCTGGTCCTACCAGAAGTTCCCCTATGCCAAGAAGTGGGGCAAGCTCGACATGTCCCTGGACCACCCCGTGGGCGTCTACCGCACCAACTGCCTGGCCCGGATCAACGTGGCCGACAAGATGGGGACCCCCCTGGCTCAAAAGGAACTGGAGGAGTTCCGGGCCGCCTTCGGCCGACCGGCCCACCTTACCCTCCTGTATCATTACGCCCGGCTCATCGAGATGCTCCAGTGCGCCGAGCATACGGTGGAACTCCTGAATGACCCGGAGATCACCAGCCCGGATATCCGGGTGCCGATCACGCCCAAGGCCGGCCGGGGCATCGGCTGCGTGGAAGCCCCCCGGGGCACCCTGATCCACGACTACACCTGCGACGACAACGGCATGATCACTAATCTCAACCTGATCGTGGGCACCACGCACAACGGTGCGGCCATCAACATGTCGGTGAACCAGGCGGCCAAGTTGTTCATCAAGGACGGCAAGTATGATCAGGGGATCCTGAACAAGGTGGAAATGGCCATACGCGCCTACGACCCGTGACTGAGCTGCGCCACTCACCGCCTGGATGGCGGTGTCGCTGTGGAAGTCACCTTGATGAATCAGAACAACGAGGTGATTGACCAGCTCAGGAATTAACAAGCAGTTAGCTGTCAGCAAGAGAACGATATGGGCCGCAAGGAGACGAAACCATCCTTGTGGCCCTATTTTTGCTGAGAGTGAAAGGTCGGAAATTATCGCGCGGTCCCAAGCGAAGACCTGGTCCTGGCAGAGTAGGAGCGGGTTTACACTCGTTGCCAAAAGTTTTTTCGTTATGCGCCCAGGCTCAAAAACCAAAATCCCCCCTAACCCCCCTTTGTCAAAGGGGGGGGAACACAAGGGATTGCGTTAAAAGTTCCCCTTTGAAAAAGGGGATTAGGCGGATTTAAACATCAGCAGAGTGGAATGAATTTATGGCAGGCGACTCTAAAACCCGCCTCTACAGAAAGAGCGCCGAAGTAATGATGGCGGGTAATGGCCGCAGTTAGCCGCGGTTCTTGCTTCCGGACTTGAATTCCCGGTGGCAGGAGCTCATGCAGGTTTGCAGGTCCCTGAGTTCATGGGCCATGACTTCCTGCTGGCGGTTGGCCACCGCGTGCTCCAGGTTCGCCAGGTGGTCCAGGTATTCCTGCATGGCCGCGGCCCAGTCCGGGTCGGCCAGGGCTGCGAAGGCCCGGGAAGTCTCCAGGAATTCTCCCAGGGTCCGGTCATCGGGGAAGGCGCCCTGGCCCGCCACCTGCTGGAGCGCCTTAAACGCCGCGCCCAGCCGCTTCTTCACCGTTTTCATGGACTCCTGGCCCCGGCTGACTTCCTGGCGCGCCGCGTCATCATAGTCCCCCAGGGTGGACCAGGACCATCTCAGTTTGGCCACCAGGCGTCCCTTCTTTTCCTTGACCTCCATCCCGACGTCCAGGTCGTCCGGCACAGTCCAGTGCCGCCCCTGGACCGCAAGGGCCCCCCGGCGCAGCTCCTCACTCAGGTTCTTGAGATAGTCCGCCAGCTCCAGCCGGCTCATCGTCTGCTCGTCTTGTTCTCCCATTGGGGGTCACCTCTTTCTGACGTAATCAATACAACGATCATTTTTTCAAAGGGAGTCCTCTCCTGTCAGGTCAGGTGCTCCCAGCCTGCTTTTCTGTCCATCTCCCGATGAGACGCACCCCATCTGGCCCGCCTCAGCCCATCACTTCATCCTGCTCGAGGAGCCGCGCCATTTCCGCTTCCTTGATGACCACCTGCTCTCCCCGGAGCAGATGTTCCACCACTTTGAGCAAATGCTGGGCCGCCAGCCGGTTGGGCAGGTACACATAATCGGCCCCGGCGTTATAGAGTTCCAGGGCCCGGGAGGGACTTTCGGCGGTAACGATGATCCGGGCCTCAGGGGCGATCTTCTGCATTTGGTCTATGAGTCTCAGATTACTCGTACCCACCAGGATTTCATCGGAAATGGTGGAGATCACGATCTTGGCTTCGCCAATGCCGGCATGATGCAGCGTTTCCGGGTTGCTGATATCGCCGTAGACGACCTTGATACCGTGGCGGGGCAATCTGAGCAATACCTGGGGATTAAAATCCACTACTACGATCTTATCTTTGAGGTTGACCGCCACCGCCTCGATCTCCCGGATAAAGGCGCTGGCGACGCGGAAAAAGCCCAGCAGGGCGATGTCTTTGGGAGGCGCCGCCAACTCGTCCGTCGGCGCGCTTTTGAGATCCCGGAAGCCGACCCCCGCCATGACTTTGCCCAGGAAACCCTGGAGTTGCTGGTTATATTTGATCATGTAGGTGGAGGAAATGGACGTGATCACAAAGACGAAGATAATGATGGCTTGGATGTCCGGGACGATGTGTCCGCTCTTCAGGCCGATGGCCGTGATCACCAGGGCGAATTCGCTGAGCTGGGACAGGTTGATGGAGGTCAGGAGGCTCACCCGGTTGCCGTTCTTGAGAAAATAAAGGATGGGGTAAACCGACAGGAACCGGGAGGCGATGAGAAAGAGGGCCGCTGCCGCCGCCACCAAAAACATTCCCAGGTTGGCCAGGGGGTTGGGAATTTCCATTCCCAGGGCCACAAAGAACAGCGTGATGAAAAAGTCCCGGATATTGACGATCTTGCCGATGATATCCAGGTTGTAGGGAAAAGTGGAGATGGCCACCCCGGCAATCAGGGCCCCCATCTCCAGGGACAGGCCGAAGGAGCCGGCCAGGCCGCAGATGAGGAAACACCACCCCAGGGAGGCTACCAGCATGAGTTCCGGCAGCCTGGCGATCTTTCGGAAGATATATCCCAGCACATATTTGCTGAGGGCCATACTGATGACGATGAGTAGGGCGGCCTCTCCGAACTGGATCAGGATACCCAGTATCTGGGGGTTGCCCAGGGTGGTCTGGATGCTCAGCACCACGATGGCCCAGATATCTTGAAATACCAGGACCCCCAGGGTGAGCCGGCCGGCCAGGGTGCCCAGTTCAAACTTCTCATAGAGCAGTTTTACCACGATGGTGGTGCTGCTCAGGGCCAGGCACACCGCCAGGTAGAGCAGATCGTATTGCCCACCCAGGACCTTGACGCCGAAAATCCTGTACTCAAAGGGCTCACCGATGGTGAACCCCAGGAGCATGAAGAAACCGAAACCCATGGCCGCGCACAGGATGAACTGGAAAATGCCGGTGGTAATCAGGGATTTCCCCGATTCTTTCAACTTGTTGAGGTTCAGTTCCAGCCCGATCATGAAGAGAAGCAGAATCAGGCCGATTTCCGTGATGACCTTGATGTCGGCGCGGCTGCTCACCCAGCCGAAACCGAATTGGGGGCCGATGGCCGCCCCGGCGGCCAGGTAGGCCAGGAGGAGAGGTTGCTTGGTCAGATAGGCCAGATAGGCCAGCCCGGTGGCGGCCATGATGCTGACGCCGACCGCGGAGATGAGACCGCTGCCGCCGCCGTCACCGCTGGCCCAGGCCGCAACGGGACTCAACAGCACGGCCATCGCCGACAGGAAGAATCCCGCCAGCCGGCTTTTGAGCCTGACTGGCCGGGTTGGAGTCAAAGCGGCGGACATCTTGCCTGGCAGGTGAAGCCTCGTGACCATCCTTTCCCCCCCAGATGGTGTATCGGCCTGACCGATAAAATTGGTTAAGAAGCCCACGATGTAGTGAGCCAATAATAAACTACCACGGATTGAGGGGATTTTTAGAGGAAAATAATCAATGGATCAGGATTATGCCATCGAGGCCCCGCGACATCGAGCCTGAGCCTTCGCAGTGTATCTTAAAGTTCCAGTTGAAAACTGTCTCGCCGGTGGAAGTCGGCCTGGGCCCCGGGATGGGTCAACGCCCAGTAGGTCAACCCCCGGTCCCTGAACTCGATTACCGCCGCCACCGCAACCGCCAAGGGCTGGTCCGCCGCCGTAATCCTCCCTATCTCCAGTTCCAGGGCAACCTCCAGCCGGTCCGGCCGGCGCCGGACGCTGCAGTCCAGTGACGCAAATGCGGTTTCCTCGGCCATGCCCAGCCGATACCCTTCAAAACGATAGACGTTCCAGTGTCCGGCGGGGGACAGGTTGAATTCCCAATACCCCGGAGAATCCTTGACCCCGAGAAACAACTCGAAACAGGTCCCTTCCCAAAGCCCGTGTCTCCGGGCCGGCAGTTCGGCCGGCCCGGGAATCACCAGTTCCGCCAGCCTGCCCCGGAGTGCATAGCGGATGACCAGTATACCGGCGCGCCGGCCGATGCTGCCGCTCAATGGTGATATCCGAAGGCCTGCCGGTTGGGGCAAAGGGCTGCAGCAAAAAGTCCCGGCCAATCATCTCAGGCCCCGAATGATGGCGGCAATGGCGGTTTCCTGGGATTCGATACTCTCGGTCAGCTTGAATTGGACCAGGGCCCGGACCAGATTCTGCTCCGGGTGGCGGACCTTGAAGTAGACATTGCCGGCCAGATAATCGGTAAAGAACCTCAGCCCCAGCTCGAAGGCGATCAGGCGGATGGCGTCGTAAAGATAGACATAGTCGTGGTCGGTGAGGAAGTCTTGGGCCAGGGACAGGTACCCGGCCAGGATGGCCCGACCCAGTTCCGCCTCGAAGCGCACCAGTTCCCAGTCCCCGGTTTCTTCGCCCAGGGGATTGGCGCCCGACCGGAGGCAGTCGCCGATATCATAGTGGACCAGCCCGGGCTTGACGGTGTCCAGGTCCACCAGGCCCACGGCGCCCCCGGTGGCGGTGTCCAGCATGACGTTGTTGACTTTGGGGTCGCCGTGAATCGGGCGCAGCTTAAGCTTCCCCTGGGACCGGGCATTTTCCAACACCGGCGCGAGAGCCCGGCGCGCCCGGATAAACTGTAAGCCATACTTCACTTCGGGTGATTGGCCGGCGCCCCGGCGCTCCAGGACCTCGTCATAGTGCGCCAGGTAGCCCGGCGTGATATGGAACCCCGGCAGGGTGTCGAACAACTGGCCGGGGGCAAGATCGCTCAGGAGGCTATGGAACCGGCCCAGGGCCGCGCCGACTTCCTGCGCCTGCCCGGTATCCTTGATGGTGTCAAAGGTCTCGGCGGCCTCAATAAAGCTCAGGGCCCGCCAGAACGCCCCTCCGGAGTCAATGACGTGGTCCCGGCCCTCCCGGGTCAAGAGCACCCGGGGCACCTCAAAGCGGCGGCCGGCCGTGAGGGGCGCCAGCGCCAGACGCCGGGCCACATGCCCGCTCACCGTACGGAGGTTTTTCATGACCAGTTCCGGCCGGCGGAACACGTGGAGGTTGAGGCGCTGCAGGATAAAGTGCGGTTCGGCGGCGCCCGCCACCGTCACCAGGAAGGTGTCGTTGACATTGCCGGAGCCATACTCCTGGAGGTCCAGGACCCGTCCCCGGAGGGTGAATTGACGGGCTACACCAATCAGGTCATCCAAAGTTGCGCCCTTGCCCTGAAAAATTAGGCTGAATGGGTGGCACCGGCGTCCCGTCACTGGTTGGCACCGGGTGCGCCCGACGCCCCCTGATGGGGCGATGCCCGCCCGACCTCACTTTTCCCGGTTCGCGGGCAGATCATCGGCAACCATGGGGTCAGGGGCGGGATTCTTCACTCCAAATCCTATTGTCCCGCTCGGCATCGGTCTCGTTATTTTGATGCCACATGCCCGTGTCTTGATACGTGGGAGTTTCTTCCGAGTAAGCCGATGTTTTGGCAGAGTATCCCGGGGCGCAGCCGACCATAAACGATAGGAGGGTTAAAAGTAACCCAAGCCAGGTTTTCACGGTTGTTCTCCCAGAATGCATTTAAGTGAGCCCAGGCTGCCCCGGAGCGCCCGCAGATAAACTCCCTCTCTTCTCTCTCCCTCACCCCTGGCCCGGTTTCGCCGTGCGTATCCTCAGGGCGACCTGGGCCTCAAAATCTCTGGTGATGGCTTCCAGATTGCGGCTCGCCTGGATGGGACCCGAGTCCCCCCAGCCCTTGCCCAGGGCCTCCCGCTTTTTAAGCCTGAATTCCTCGACACTGGCCGCCATATCTTTCCAGAGGAACAGCTTCTGGAGGATGTGGCGCTCCGGCGAGGAAAAATCTTTTTCCAGATCGAAGGATTCGCCTCTTTGGGTGGTATAGATCATCGGCGGTTTTTAAGGGTTTCTCCCCATCCCCAAATTGCGGCCCTGAAAAGTCCTCGGTGGGGCGGGCTTTCCAGCCTGGGTCAGGGAAGCGGGGTAGCCGTGCACCGCCACAGGTGAGGGATGCCCACCCCTTTTACTCCATCCGGCGAAGGCGCACCTCGATCTCCGGGTGGTCTTTCAGCAGGGCCACCAGCCTGGCGGTATCCGTCTTGCCGAAATGATAGGGATAGAGGATCTTGGGTTTGAAAGCTCGGGCCGCATCCGCCACCATCTCCGGGGTCATGGTGTAGGGAAGATTCATGGGCAAAAAAGCGATGTCGATGCCCTTGAGGGCCTTCATCTCCGGGGTGTTCTCGGTGTCCCCGGCCACATATACCCGTTTGTCCCCGAAGGTGATGATATAGCCGTTGCCCTGGCCCTTGGGGTGGAAGGGTTCGCCGCTTTCCCGCTTGTGCACCAGGTTATAGGCCGGCACCGCTTCGATGGTCAGGCCCGCCACGGTCTTCACTTCGCCGTTGGCCATGACCAGGCCCCCGGCCACCAGGCCGGCGGCCGCCTGGGTCAGCACGATCTCGGTGCTGGGCTGGCGCAGCAGCGCCACCGCCTTGGGGTCCAGGTGGTCCCGGTGCCCGTGGGTGATGAGGATCAGGTCCGCCTTGGGGAACTTGGCGTAATCGGCATACTCCCCCACCGGGTCCACATGGATGGCCTTGCCCCCGAAGGCGAACATCAAGGTGCCGTGGCCGATGAAGGTAATCGTCAGATCTCCCGCCCCGGTCTTGATGACGTCCTGCTCAAATTTCCCTTGGGCGTTCACCATGCCGGCCCCCATCATCAGCAAAATACCCATCATCAGGCCAAACCGCTGCATAGAAAACCTCCGGCGTCCCCTGGACCTGCCGTTACCTGTAGATTAGACTGTCCTGTCGCCAGCGGAGCCGCTTGGCCAGTTAAATTATAGGGTAATCCCACCCGAATAGCAAAAAGAGGAAATTACTCTTCGGTGCCCCGGGCGATGGCCGCTTCGGTAATGTCGCACAGGGTGTTCAGCTCTTCCGGGGTGATGCACAGCGGCGGCAGCAGGACGATGACGTCCCCCAGGGGGCGCAGGATGGCCCCTAACTCCCGGGCCGCCAGGATCACCCGGTGACCGGTGCGCCGGTTAAGCGGAAAGGGTTCCCGGCTGCCTTTATCGGCCACCAGTTCGAGGCCCACCATCAGGCCCCGCTGGCGGACATCGCCCACGTGGGGATGCCCGGCCATGGTCGCCAGGCGCCCGGCCAGCAGCTCGATCTTGGCCGGCAGCCCCTCAATGACCCGGTCCTGGACGAAGATATCCAGGCTGGCCAGGCCCACCGCGGCCCCCAGGGGATTGCCGGTATAGGTGTGCCCGTGGAAAAACGTCTTGAACTCCTCGTATTCCCCCAGGAAGGCCTGATAGACGTCCTCCGTGGCCAGGGTGGCGGCCAGGGGCAGGTAGCCCCCGGTAATGCCCTTGGCCAGACAGAGGAGATCGGGGCTCACCCCTTCGTGCTCGCAGGCGAACATCTTGCCGGTGCGGCCGAAGCCCACGGCCACTTCATCGGCGATGAGGAGCACGTCGTGGCGCCGGGTCACCTCCCTGACCTTCGCCAGATAGCCGGGGGGCTGGGCAATCATGCCCGCGGCGCCCTGCATGACCGGCTCCACGATCACCGCCGCCAGTTCCTGGTGGTGCGCCGCCACCAGTTCCTCCAGCCTGACAAGACACTGCTCCCGGCAATCTTCCCGGTGTTCGCACCGGTAGCAATAGGGGGCCGGGGCCTCCAGGGTGTCGAACAACAGCGGCTGGTAAATTTCCTGGAATAAGGGGATGCCGCCCACCGACACTGCCCCCAGGGTGTCCCCGTGGTAGGCGCCGCTGAGCTTGAGGAAACGCTTTTTCTGACGTTGGCCCCGGTTCAGCCAGAATTGGAACGCCACCTTCAGGGCCACTTCCACCGCGGTGGAACCGTTGTCCGAGAAGAACACCTTGTTCAGGCCCGCCGGCGCGATCTCCACCAGGCGCCGGGCCAGGAGAATGGCCGGGGGATGGGCGATTCCCAACAGGGTGCTGTGGGCCACGTGCGCCAGCTGATCCATCAGGGCCTGGTCCAGTTCCCGGCGCCGGTGCCCGTGGAGGTTGGCCCACAGGGAAGAGACCCCATCCAGGTAACGGTTGCCCTGGAGGTCATAGAGGTAAATCCCTTCCCCCCGGCTGATAATCAGGGGGGCTTCTTCCCGGAAGCCCTGCATCTGGGTGAAGGGATGCCAGACATGCTCCCGGTCCCACTGCCTAAGAGTCTCGGGGTCGTAACCCATAGTGTGCCTCGCTCACGTGATGGCGAGCCGGAAGGCTCTCTCAGCTGACAGCTATCTGCTGAACGCTGATATGCTTAATAGTATAAGCACAAAAACGCCGGGAAGGAAGACTATCCGGCCGACTCTCGGGGGATTAAGACGAGGATGATTCGGTGAGGCTCTCGGAGGCTGAACGCCGGGGATCGACCAGGTGCAGCCGCCGCATTTTGTTGAACAGGGTGGTGCGGCTGACCCCCAGGGTCCGGGCGCTGAGTTGGCGGTTCCAGCGAAAAGATTCCAGGGTTTCCAGGATGATCTGCTTCTCGGCCCGCTCCAGGCCCTCTTCCAGCGTCAGGTGTTTGAAGGTCTCCCCGGAGGTGGCCGGCTGGCTTTCCCTGATATTGCCCGGCAGAGATTCCGGGACGATAAACTCCCCGGGGCTCAAGATGACCGCCCGTTCAATGACGTTCTCCAATTCCCGGACATTGCCCGGCCACGGGTATTGGAGACAGACTTGCAGGGCGCTCTTGGAGATGCCCTTGATTTCCCGGTGGTGAACCCGGTTGAATTGACCGATGAAATGGGTCGCCAGAGGCTCAATGTCGCTCAAACGGTCTCGTAGAGGCGGAATGGTGAAAGAGACCACGTTGATGCGGTAGTACAGGTCCTCCCGGAAGTTCTGCTTGGCTACCTCGTCTTGCAGGGAAGTGTTGGTGGCCGTGATGATCCTCACATCGGTCTTGACGGGGGTATTTCCCCCCACGGGTTCGATGATTTTTTCCTGGAGGACGCGCAGGAATTTGATCTGTAAATTGGGAGAGGCCGAGTTGATGTCGTCCAGGAAGATGGTGCCGCCGTTGGCCTCCTCGAATTTTCCCTTTTTATCCCTAATGGCGCCGGTAAAGGAGCCCCGCACATGGCCGAAAAGCTCGCTCTCCAGCAGGGTCTCGGACAGCGAACCGCAGCTGATTTTGACAAAGGGCCCTTCCCGGCGGTGCGACTGCTGGTGAATATAGTGGGCCAGCATGGACTTGCCGGTACCGGATTCACCGGTGATCAGTACCGTCGCCATGGTGTCGGCGATGGTGTGCACCAGTGCCAGGAGCTGATCCATCTTCCGGTCCCCGAATACCAGGGTCTCATCCAGATTCCAGGGCTTGAGCCGTTTTTTCAAAGAATCGTAAGAGGCCTGGAGCTTCTTTTGCTCCAGGGCGTGGCCGATGGTGAGCTTGAGACGCAGGTCGTCGATGGGCTTGACAATGTAGTCGTAGGCCCCCAGTTTGATGGCCTCCACGGCCCCGGCAATGTGGCCGTGACCGGTTATGAAAATGACCGTCGTATCGGGAGAGCGGCCCTTTAACTCCTTCAAGAGCTCGAAGCCGTTGAGCCCGGGCATCTGAATATCCGAGAGGATCATCTGATAGTGGTCGGTCTTGATTTTGGCCAGGGCGGCCTCGCCGTCCAGCACCGCATCGGCGCTGAAGCCCTCCAGTATGAGCATCTCCTTGAGAGACTCGCATACCAGGACATCGTCATCCACGACCAGAATGTCTTTATTGGCCATGCAATGCTCCCGATTCGGCAGTGGTCAGAAGTACCCGGACGGTGGTGCCCGTCCCGGGCTGGCTTTCAACCACTAACCGGCCACTATAGCGCTCCAGGATCTTTTGGCAAATAGGCAAACCCAGGCCCAATCCCTGGGCCTCCTCTTTGGTGGAATAAAAGGGCTCGAAGATTCGGTCCATCTCCTCGGACGTGAGACCGGCGCCGGTATCCTGAAAGGCAATCTCCACCTGGCGGTCATGCAGGGAACCGTTCACCTCCAGGCGGCCTCCGCGGGGCATGGCCTGGAGGGCATTCTTGATGATATTGATAAATACATAATAAAGGTCCGCCTCGGTGACGATCTTTTCGAACTCCGGGGGCACCGAGAAATCGACCTGTACCCGCTGGTCGCTGGCCTGAAACATCATGATCTTGATGGCGTCCTGGAGCAGGTTGAGCAGCGTATCGCTGGCTCGGGGCGGCGACTTAAAAGGATTGGCCGAGAACATCAGGCTCTTGATGCTCAGGGACATCTTCTGGAGACCTTTCTGGGCCTCGGTGAGGTAGCGGTCCACACTCCCGGGGTCCTCTTTCTTCAGGATGGCCAGGGACAGGTAACGCCGGATGCCGTCCAGGGGGTTGTTCAGCTCGTGGGCCACGCAGAGGGTGAGCTTGCCCATGATGGCCAGGTGTTCGTAAAGTTCCAGACGCTGTTTGAGCTGTTCCGCCTCAGTCACATCCTCCACCAGAAGCAATCCCCGGCGGATTTTGGGTTCATCCGGCACCGGAAACATTTTGATCGCCAGGTATCGCACCCCCTTATCCTTGAGGGTGGATTTCAGGGAAAAGAATTCCCGGGACTCCTGGCCGGCCAGGACTTGTTGGAAGGCCCGATCCAGACTCTCCCGGTCCCTGGGGCCTAATCCCAGGCAGGCCAGGAGGTTCTGTCCCACCAAGTTCGCCTTGGCAAAATTTACCATCCTTTCCAGGGCCGGGTTGGACTGGACCACCTTGAGGTCCTGGTCCAGGAACGCCATTCCCACCGAGATCTCCTTGGTGATCCAGGTGGTCAACGACGGGATGAACGCCTCCTCGGGGGCTTCCCTGGCTTCCAGGATTTCCACCAGCAGCCGCCCCATCAGCCAGCCCAGGAAGAGATCCCGGGAGCTAAAGGGATTTTTGTCCTCCCGGTCAGCTAAGTTGATCACTCCCCAAAATTTATATCCGGTCAGCGGAATGACCATGAAGCTGTTGGTCTGGTAGGTGGTGCGCCGGGGCATGAGGGCTAATTGCGAGTCCCGGCTCAGATCAGGGACCAGCAGAGGACGGCGGTGGGTGGCCACGTATCCCATGACCCCTTCGGCGGTAATCATGGCCCCGGCCTTGGACTCAGAATCGGGTCCCAGGGCCGCCAGCCCGGAAAACTGGCCCCGAACGGCATCATGGAGAAAGATGGAACTGTTGGTCACCGTCAGCAATTTCTGGGCGGCTTCCAGGAAAATACGGCCCACCTCTTTAAGGTCCTGCTGCTGCCAGGCCTGCTCCCGTAACTCTCCCAGGATCATGGCCTCGGGAGTGGTGGAGACTAACTCCAGGGCCTGCCAACCCAGGGCCTCGGCTCCCTGGAACACCGTCTCCAAATCCCGTTGAGACCGCAACAAGCGTTGGTAATCCAGGGCCCGCGCGATGGCATGACGCAGGATTTCGGGCTGCAAGGGCTTGGGGAGGTAATCGAACGCCCCGAGCTTCACGGCATCCACTGCATCCTGGTAGGAGGCAAAACCGGTGAACACAATCACCAGGGTCTCCGGGTGGTTGAGACGCAGGTATTGCACTAATTCCATACCCCCCATCTGGGGCATGATCATGTCGGTGAGAACCAGATCGTAGGGATGCGCCTGGATCGCCGCCAGGGCCTCTTTACCGTTGCTGGCGGTATTCACCAGGTAGCCGGCCGGAACCAAAATATCCTTGACCAACTCCAGGATGGCCGGTTCGTCGTCCACTACGAGAATGATCGGTTGCGCTTTCATAAGATAGGGCAATCCCCAGGCTGCGGACCGAACCGGTGCTCCCCCCCACAATCCTGTTCGGATATTCTCCCTAAAAACTTAACTTAATTCTCCGACCGAGCGGTAGCCCCTTGCCTCCTGGCAATCTCTGAACCAATCGAACTCTCCTAGCCGAGGTCGCTGGGTTTAGAGACTATAAGGCAATAAATCGATTTCACTTTTTTCCCTTCCCGGGGTGAGGGGAAGGAACCTTCCCCGGGCCAAAAGCCTTCATGGGTGCGCCAGGAGCACCTACCGTCCCCTAAAGGGTTGGAGTTTTCAGGGGCTCGCCAGGCCCTGCCACTCCGGTTCCATATTGTTGCGTCAGGAAAGAGCGGTAAGCCTGGGAGCGCACCCGGTTCAGCCAACCCCCATGGCTGAGGTACCAACTGAGGGTGCGCCTCAGCCCTTCCTCCAGACCCACCTGGGGACGCCAACCGAGCTGGCTCTCAATTTTGTCGATGTTCAGGGCATAACGCCAGTCGTGCCCGGGGCGGTCCGGAACCAACGTGATCAACCGGTGCAGTTCCCCCAAATCCGGCCGCATCTCTTCCAGCAAGCTGAGCAACCGCTTCACCAGTTCCAGGTTGGGGACCTCCTGCCGGCCGCCGATATTATAGGTCTCACCCAGCCGGCCCTGCGCCAACACCCGGAGCAGCGCCTGGCAATGGTCCTCCACAAAGATCCAGTCCCGGATGTTGGACCCCTGGCCATAGATGGGAATTGGCTTACCTTCCAGGGCCTGGCTGAGGCAGAAAGGGATCAGCTTTTCCGGGAACTGGTAAGGGCCGTAATTGTTGGAGCAGTTGGTGATGAGCACCGGCAACTGGTACGTGTGGAAATAGGCGCGGACCAGAAAGTCGGCGCTGGCCTTGGACGCGGCATAGGGGCTCCGGGGGGCGTAGGGCGCCGCCTCGGTGACCGGCGGGTCACTGGGCCCCAACGAGCCGTACACCTCGTCCGTACTGACATGCAAAAACCGCGGCGCCTCCGGCCCGGCCAAGTCTTTCCAGGCCTGGCGGGCCGCTTCCAGCAGGGTGAAGGTCCCCACCACGTTGGTGCGCACAAAGACTCCCGGGTCCAGGATCGACCGGTCCACGTGGGATTCGGCGGCAAAGTGCACCACCTTGGTGATGGGATACCGGGAAAACAGGTCCTGGACCAGTTCCCGGTCGGCTATGTCGCCCCGGACCAGGAGATACCGGGAATCGCCTGCAAAACCGGTGAGGTTCTCGGGGTTGCCGGCATAGGTCAGCAGGTCCAGGTTGAGGATGTGCGCCTCAGGCTGCTGCCGCCGCAAGCAATAGAGAAAGTTGGCGCCGATGAAGCCCGCCCCGCCGGTTACCAGAACCCAACTCATAGCCGGTCCCCATATGCTTCCCAGAACTGCTGGTAGGCTGCCTGCCAGGCGGGCATGCGGTCGAGCCCCGCCACCCGGAGCAGCCGGTTTTCCAGCACCGAGTTGGCCGGCCGGGGGGCGGGGCGGGGGAATTCCGCCGTGGTGCAAGGGGCTTACCCGCACCGCCAGGCCCGCCGTCGCCAGGATCAGTCCGGCAAATTCAAACCAGGTGGTCTCCCCCTGGCAGGTCGCATGATACGTGCCGAAGGCCTCGGTCCCGGCCAGGGCCAGGAGCTGGGGCGCCAAGGCCAGGGTGCTGGTGGGGGTCCCCCGCTGATCTGACACCACCTGCAGTTCCCCATCCGGGCCGAGTTGGCGGCCCCGGGCCAGAATGGCGGTGACGAAATTGGGGCCGGGAACGCCATAGAGCCAGGCCGTGCGCACAATGAAGTGGTCGGGGCACTGCTGCCGCACCCACTCTTCGCCCAGGAGCTTGCTCCGGCCATAGACCGACAGGGGCCCCGTGGCGTCCCACTCCACATAGGGCCCGGCTTTGGACCCGTCGAAGACATAGTCAGTGGACAGGTGAATCAATTTCATCCCCAGGCGCCGGCAGGCCACCGCCAGGTTCCGGGGCCCCATGGCGTTGACCCGGAGCGCCCCATCCGGGTCCGATTCCAGGTCATCCACCCGGGTGGCCGCAGCGGCGTTGATCACCACCTCCGGCCGCCGCCGGGACAGTTCGCCCCACACCGCCCGGGAGTCGGTGATGTCCAGGTTATGGGCATCGGTGGCCACCGCGTCCCAGCCCTGCCGGCCGGCCTCCTGGACCAGGGCTTGGCCCAACTGCCCCGCGGCGCCGGTAATCAAGAGTTTCCCGGCCACGGTGCCCTCCCTTTCCCGCCCCACACCTCATTCCAACCGGAAGGGGGAATCAGGGTCGTCCTCAAACCGAATCTCGTCCACCGCCTCGAGGCGTCCGGGGCCGCGGTAAAGACGGTTGGCGAAGTTGCAGACAAAACCGGGAATCTTGCCCACGTTCTGATAGGCGTGCACCACCCCCGGAGGCACGATCAGCACCGCCGGACAGGATTCGCCCAGGTGGAAATCCTGGCGGACCCCGAAGGTGGGGCTGTCGGCCCGGTTATCCCACAGGACCACCCGAAAGTCCCCCGGCCCGGCAAAACAGAACATATCGGTCTGGTCCCGGTGGGCGTGGGGGCCTCGCCCCACTCCCGGCTTGGTCACCGACATATAGGCCATGGCCGGCACATGTTCCGGCGCGGTCTCATCCTCTCGAAAAATTTCCGCCAGCCAACCGCGCTGATCGGTATACACTACCAGGGGCCGGCAAATCACCCCGGAAATCTTGACTTCCACCTAGACTCCTTTCTGTTCACCCCGACTTAATATCTCATTATTCCAACACCAATCGGGGCGCCGTTACCTGGATACTACTTTGATAAACCAATACCAGCATAAGCTGAATGCTTCGCCAAATCAACAAAGAAATGTTCCAATCTTGGAACTTCCCGCCTTCTGTAGTGCGGCGCCAGCTTCAGGCAGGAGCTTTGCCGCCCCAGGCTGAACCCGAGGCGCAACCGGGCCCGGTCGGGAGAGGACCAGATCCCCTCGGAAGGCCCCGGGGCCCGGCGTCCCTGCTCATCCGGCCCTGGCGCCTTCCGCCCCGGATATCAGCTGCCGACGAGGTAAGTGTAAATCGCCCGGATGATGGGATCAAAATAAGGGCTGAAAATCGCCTGGTGGGAGAGACGCTCTGCCAGCGCCAGGACCAGGACCAGATAGGGCCCGGCCAGGAGGAACACCGACTTGGCACGGTCCATTGACGGCGGCAGCAATTCGCAGACCAGCTGTCCCATGGCCAGGGGCGGCACCGGGATCAGGTTATAGATGGCCGTGGTGAGGTTCACCCCGACGACCATCATAAAAACCCGGGGATTATAGTCGAAGGCATTAAAAATCATCACAACGCTGCCCACGATGCTGGCCATGAGCAGATTCGCCAACGGGCCCGCCACCCGGGTCAACACCATGTAGAGCCGGGGATGCTCGAATTTACTGCGGTCGATATCAAAAAGCCGGGGCCAGCCGAAGCCCCCGATCAGGTAGCAGATCGACCCCAGGACCCCCACATGCAAAAAAGCGTTGAAATTGAGGCGATCCTTGGCTCCCGGACGGCGGTCTCCTAAAAAATCGGACATGAAGGCCTGGGCCTCGGCATTGAGCAAAGTGGTCACCAATACCGCCACGCAAAAGGCCACCGTCGCATCAATGGTGAGGTTGCTGGGATCGAGAAAAAACGGCACCGGCCAGGCGCTTTCCGTGGGCATCATGGGCATCAGGGTTACCTTGATCCTTTACGCAGAAAATGGTTTAACGCCGCCCTTGATATAATAAACATTTTCCCGGGTTGCGGGTGACACTTTCTTATCGAAAGAGAAAATTTCCTTAACAATAAAGAGAAGGCAGGGGGTTGTGCCACCCTGCCTTCTCCGAGATAGCTTAGTGCTTCCGTCCCTCACTTAACCGCCTGAACCCTTAAGGGTTAGCGGGGTGAGGCGGTGAGAGTTATTCGGTTGCGTGCATGGGCCGCTTGGTCACCCGGGAGACCACCACCGCGATGATCAGCACGATGGCCGACATGATGAAGGCCCAGGTCAGAGAACCGGTCCAGTCTTTAATGGACCCGCCCAAACGAGTCATGAAGAAGCCGAGACCCCATCCCAGGAAGACCAGGCCGTAGTTCATGCCCAGGTTCTTGGGACCGAAGAAGTCCGCCGTGTAAGCGGGCATCAGGGCCAGACCGCCGCCGTACTGCCAGTAGGCGATACCCACGGCCACGAACAGCAGGAAGATGTTGTGGCTGGCAATGATGGAGGGCAGCAGGAACAGACAGAGGGCCGACACCAGGCAGTTGATGGTGTAGGCGTTGTCACGGCCGATTTTATCCGAGTAGAGACCGGTGCCCACCCGGCCCAGGGCGTTGACCAGGCCGCCGTAGGAGGCCAGGATCCAGGCGTTGACCGCGAAGAAGGCAATGCCTTTGGCCGCAGTAGCCAGGATGCCCGCGGCGTTGCCGATGATCAACAGACCCGACTGGGTGGTGCCGATGAACATGATGACCAGGGCATAGAACTGCCAGGTCTTGACGATTTCCGACGGGGCCCAGTCGATGATGGTGCCCGCCGCCTTGGCCGGGGCTGCGCCCGCCTTCACCACCGACCCTGGGGGCACATAACCCGGAGGCGCCTTGGCCAGCTGCGACCCGGCGATGATGACCACCGCCGCGAAGAAGATACCCAGGAAGATCCAGCTGTAAGACACACCGCCGGAGCTGATCAGGTGCGCCGCTAACGGCGAGATATACAGGGCCGCGCCGCCGTAACCGCCGACCACCAGACCGGCCACCAGGCCCCGCTTATGCGGGCCGAACCAGGAGAGAGCCGCCGGGGTGGGCGCCGCATAACCGATGCCCATGCCGATGCCGCCCAGGACGCCAAACCCGAAGACCAGGCCGCCGTAGCTTTTCATCAGGCCGGCAATGATACAGCCGACCGCCAGGAAGAGGCCGCCGGTGATGGCGCCCACTTTGGGACCCATCTTATCCTGAATCCGGCCGCCGGGAATCATCAATAAGGCAAAGATAATGACGCACAACGAAAATGGCGTTGCAGCCTGCGCATTGGTCAGGTACGTCCAACCGGCTGCCGGGCCCTCGGTGATGAGCTGTCCCGCTTTGGGGACGCTAATCAATTGCTTGGTCCAAACACTCCAGGCATACAAGATGCCCAAACAGAGGTTGACCGCGGTGCCAGCAAATACCACTACCCATGCTTTTCCTGGAACTGTATCTGCCATGAGATTCCTCCTTAAAGATAAAAAATGGAATAAAACTTGCGGGTAATGTAGTTGATGATTGCCAATGCCTTCTCCCTGATCCTCGCCCCCACCTCCTCCCCGGGAAGATTTTTATATCGTGGTAAATAATGCAAGGTGCCTGCCAACCCTATGATAGGCATGAAAATATTCGAGCGTCAATGAAAATAGCTAAAATCATTAGCATTATGAAAACTTTCACAAGCTTTCCCCTGCCCCCGTCAGACTTGCATATTCTGACTCTCCGGGTCATTCTTCCCACTTTGTGGGGAGCTTCACCCCATCGGCCCGGGAAAAAGGTTGGGCGCCGAGGGCCCGCGCCGACTGAGCCGACGACCCATTCTGGTAAAACGGCGCCTGGTCGGGACGGGGCGCTCACGCCGCGGGCTAACCCATGTGTCCGCCCAAAGGGAGGCGCACACACTCTTAACTCCTAAGTGTTGCGTTTCAGGAAAACCTTAAAAAAGAAAAACCTCTTGTTCCCTCCCCCTTGATATAGGAGGGTTAGGGTGGGGGTGACGAAACCGTGAAAAGATACAGAGCCTTATTCTGAGGTGCTCTACAAAAATGAGACTGTTATAATGAAAGGCCTCGAAAGCAGGAGAGACCTTCATGCGGCAGTCTCGGTTTACGGTGGAAGAGATCATTCGGATCATTGCGGAGTCGGAGCTCCCGACCTCCAGCATCGCCGGCACGGCCCGCAAGTATGGCATTAAAGATGCGACGCTGTACCGCTGGCGGGCCAAGTACAAGGATTTGGGGAAATCAGAGGCCAAGCGCCTCAAGGTCCTGGAAGATGAGAACCGGCAGTTAAAAAGGCTGGTGGCAGACAAGGAACTCATCATCCAGACCTTGAACGAGATCCTTAAAAAAAACTTTTGACGCCTGCCCAGAAGCGGCAGGTAATCCGGGAACTGCGAAGGCAGGGCCTCTCTCTGCGGTTGGCCTTGGAGTTGGTGAAGATGGCTCGGGCCACTTTTTATCGGCAAGGCCGGGGGCATCCGGAAGAGGATGGACTGAGAGAGCGGCTTCGGGAACTGGCCCACGCCCAGGTTTCTTTTGGCTATCGGCGCATCACCGCGGTGCTCCGGCGGCAAGGCTGGCAGGTCAACTTGATGGATGGGGCAAGTTCGGGCCAAGGGGTGGATAATCGGGGCCCAGGCGAAGCGAGAGATAGTTTTAGTAAGATTGAGCGGGGGTAGAGGGTATGCCCGGTATACGTCATACAAGGACGAGGACTCACAGCAGCAGGTCAAACGCTACCCCAAATGCTACCCCGACATAAAAAAGGGGTTAGCCATTTAAGCTAACCCCTTGATATCATTGGTGGGCCGTCGGAGACTCGAACTCCGAACCTAGTGATTAAGAGTCACTTGCTCTACCAATTGAGCTAACGGCCCGGCGTTAATCTTAATGAATATACTGGCCCTCAAAAAGTTTGTCAAGAGACATGCGGCGCCAATATCAATAGCCCATAACGATGTCCCGTTGTCTTCCTGCCTGAGTTGTCCGGTTAGTTTTTAGATATTTTTGGCAGATCCTGGGGTTATCTTCTGGAAAAATCGGGTACGGGATAGCGCGACCCGGTGGTGGGGCGTTCCGGGCCAACCTCGGGGTGCACGGGCAACGCTTCCCAGCCCGCCAGCCGGTATAGCCTCCTATCCAAAAGCCGCCTAAGGCTCTCATAAAGCGGCGCCTCCCTGGTTCCCCGGCATGGGAACCAGAACTCCAAAGGCAACCGGCAGCCGGGTGCAGATTTCCCCCTGGCGGCTGCTGCCGGACCCTGGGGAGTCCGGGAAATTCCTTGACCTGTTCCCGAGTTATGACATAAATAAGAAAACGTTTTCTGGATAACGATACGCATGGGTGCCACGGTCGCGACGTTTCTCATCAGCCTGATCCCGCCGCTCCCGTTTCTGCTGGCCGGCTGTCTGCCGCTGTGGGTGGGAGCGCTCTTGGCGGGGGTGTCGGGATTGCCGATGCGCCCGGGAGTCCTGGGGGCGGGCACTCTGGCGGTGGCAGCCCTGATCCTGGCGGCCTTTGCCGGCCGGGAGGCTTTCTCGCCCGGAGCGGGGCGCTGTCCCGCCTGGCGGCTGACGTTCACCGCCCGGCCGCCGGCAATATCGGCCTATGCCGCCCTGGCGGTGGCGGCGGTTCTGGGGTTTGCCCTCCAGTTCGGCTGGCGCACCGGCGATTTCACCATACCCCTGGGCGGCCTGGGCATCCTGGGAGGGTATTTCTCCTTCGCGCCGCCCCTGGCCTGGCATCGCCGGGGGCTGGGAGAGGCGCTGGGAGGGGTCTGCTTCGGGCTGCTGCCGGTGGCTACCGGGCTCTACCTGCAATGCGGCCAGATGCTCACCGAGGTCCTGCTCTACGGCCTGCCCCTGACCTTCACCGGCTTTAACCTGTTCCTGATCTACGGCTTTCCCGGCCCCGGGGCGGCGCCGGGGTCTCGCACCCTGGCGGCCCGGGTGGAACCGGCCACCGGAGCCCTGATTTTCACCCTGAGCAATATTTTCACCATGATCGGGCTGGTGCTGATCCTGCTCTTCCCGGCCGCCAGCCTGCCCTGGCGCTTCGGGCTCTGGCCCCTCCTGATCCTGGCGGTCATCAACCAGGAACTCATCAAACGGAAAGCCTACCGGGATGAGGCGCGGCTCAGGCTGCTGTGCCGGCTAACCTTAACCCTGCACCTCGGTATGGGCCTGGTGTTCGTGGCGATGCTGTGGCAGCGTCTTTAGGGGGGCGGGCTGCTGGCCCCCCGGCGCCGGGGCCCGAGCAGTTGCCGGGTGGGGCATTTATACTCACTGCCATGAGTTCCATGCCGGCGCCTGCTAAAAACCAAAATCCTTTACCCCTCTGGCAAAGGGGGCTTGAAGAGAATTGAGAAATCAGCAAGTGGAATGGATCCGCACATGCTATAAATAGGTGCCGCAGGGAGTGGTCTGCGCCGGCACAGCCAAGATGCCTGCGCCACTAAAGATTCTCAGGATAGGCGTTCACGTGCCAGGTAAATATTTCGGGAAAGGCAATTTGATAGCAACGATACCTAATAGAGTTCTCGCCATGGCACCGCGCCAGGACCAGTTATGCATGGGCGGCAAGGGGTGAAGGGTTTCGGCTGGCCGGCAAGGCTCGTGGCCCTGTGCCTCATCCTGGCGTTGGCGCCGGGGTGCCAGTGCAGCGCGGCCCAGATTTACATCCCCCTGGGCTACGGACTCACCGGTGTGTGCCTTGCCTTGCTCATGTCCCCGACGCCCCTGGCCGCGGTGGTGGGGTTCATCGCCGGGGTGCTGCTGGGGGCCGCAGTCTACAATAACTCCCTCAAACGCCAGATATCGGCGAGCCCCGGCACCGGACCTCCTGATGTCCAGTAAGAGTCCGGACCAGGGATTGGCCGCGGTGTTGCAGGTCCTGCGGGGCGCCCCGGACGCCATCTCCGGGGAGCGCCTGGCGGCCCAGTTGGGTCTGAGCCGGGCCGCGGTCTGGAAGCGGGTCCACCGCCTCAAGGCCCAGGGTTATGTCATCGAGGGCTCACCCCGGCGAGGTTATCGCCTCCTGGCCGTCCCCGACAAGCTCCTGCCGGAAGAAGTGCTCCAGGGGCTCAAGACCCGCGTGTTTACGGGGCCGGTGCACCACTTCGACACCCTGGACTCCACCAATGATCTGGCCAAGGAACTGGCGGTCCAGGGCGCCCCGGAAGGCACCGTCGTGGTGGCCGAAACCCAGACCGGAGGCCGGGGCCGCCTGGGCCGGGAGTGGAATTCACCCCCGGGAGTCGGGCTCTACGTCTCCCTGGTGCTCCGCCCGATGCTGCCCCCCATGGAGCTGCCCCAGATCACCCTGACGACGGCCGTGGCCGTGGTCCGGGCGGTCCGCCGGGTGGCGGGGGTGGCCCCGGGGATCAAATGGCCCAACGACCTGCTGATCAACGGCAAAAAGCTCGGGGGCATCCTCACCGAGATGGAGACGGAGAGCGACCGCATCCGCCATGTCGTGGTGGGTCTGGGGTTGAATGTCAACAACCCGGGGTTCTCCCCCGAGCTGGCCGCCACGGCCACTTCCCTGACCCTGGCGGCTGGAAGGGCGTTTTCCCGGGTGCATCTCCTCCAGGCCTGGCTGGAGGAATTCGAGGCGTTGTATGACCGGTTTTTAAACCAGGGGTTTCCGGAGATTCTGGAAGAATGGAAGGGCTATACCGTGACCTTGGGGAGAGCGGTCACGGTGCGTCAGGGACCCCGGGAAATTTCCGGCCAGGCCATGGACGTAGCTCCAGACGGGGCCTTGCTCCTGCAAACTGCCAGCGGGGAAATGGTCCGGGTGACTTCCGGCGAGATAACCCCCGGCTCCAGTGCGGAACCGGGGGTCTGAAACCTGGTTGGGTTGTAAGAACTATTTTTTCAGTTCTTCGATTTCGGATTTCAGGCGATCAACTTCCGCCTTATATTTTTCCACTTCGGCCTCAGCCATCTTGGGAGGCTCATAAGCCGGGGTTTCGGGTTTCTTAAAGAACTTATCTTTGGTTTCTTCGAAACCTAAATATACGGCCAGAGCGCCACCCAAGAGAAGTATTAAGGGAAGGCCCCCAGCCAGCAGGCCCAGGAAATGCTTCCACCACATGCCGAGCCCAATCAATCCCAGCGCCACTGCGACCAGTCCGCCTACCAAAGCCGTCATGCCCTAACCTCCTTGCCCCAGATAAGATTTCCAGCTCATCGCTGGGTTCATGCTGTGATAGCTTACATAGAATAATATTCTTACCAGAAAGAAATAATTTAATCAAGGAGGAATTCAGGAGAAACCGGAGGGTTTATGAGATTTATCCAATGAAATACGAAGGTTATATGATAAAACGCCTTGACAAAAATCAGCCCGCACTTATAATGAAGACAAATTACCCCCAACGGAGTGGTGAGAACTATCATGGCGGAGAATGATTATTATAAAATCTTGGGAGTGGGCCGGGATGCCACTGCCGACGACATCAAAAAAGCTTACCGGAAATTGGCCATGAAGTACCATCCCGATAAAGCCAAGGGGGACAAGAAACAGGCCGAAGAGAAATTTAAGCAGATCAGCGAAGCCTACGCCGTCCTGAGCGATCCCGAGAAGAAGAAGGAATACGACGAATTCGGCTCCCAGGTCTTTAGACAAAAATTCTCCCAGGAAGACATCTTCCGGGGTGGCGATTTCAGCGATATCTTTGGTGACGCCGCCTCTGAAAGTATCTTCAGCCGGATCTTCGGGGGCCAGGGGGGCGGCCGGCCCCGGGGCCGAACCCGCTCCTTCCGGTATGGCGGGCCCGAGGCCCATTACGAGCCGATGCAGGCCCCCAAGGGCCAGGACCTCCAGTTGGAGGTGCCCATAACCCTTCACGAAATCGCCTTCGGCACGGATAAACTGGTGAGCTTCACCCACCAGGGCCAGGTCGGAAAAGATCTCGGTGAAAATCCCCGCCGGTTCGCTGCCGGGGAAAAAGCTCCGCCTCTCCGGCAAGGGCAGCCCCGGTCCCATGGGCGGGCCCCCCGGCGATCTCTATGTCAAACTGAAGGAACTGGAACACCCGGTCTTCAAACGCGAGGGCAGCGACCTGTTGGTGGACCGCCGGATCAAGCTGAGCGAAGCCACCCTGGGCACCAAGGTGACCGTCCCCACCCTGGACGGCAAAACCATGAGCCTCAAGGTGCCCCCGGGCACCCAGAGCCATACCAAGATGCGGCTCAAAAACTATGGCCTCCCCACGGCCAGCGGCAAAAGCCGGGGAGACCAGCTGGTCCGCATCATTGTGGAAACCCCCGCCACCCTTACCAAGAAGCAAAAAGCCCTCCTGGAAGACCTGGCCAAAGAAGGGCTCTAAGGCCGTTGCCCGTTTTCGGGGCTCAGTTTTTTATTGCCAGAAAAACGGGGAATGTTTGCCAAAAGTTCTTGCCTCTTATCCCCTCTCCCCCCGCGGGGGGAGAGGGCTAGGGTGAGGGGGGGATGCATAAACTTTTGACTACCAGCAAAAATGGTGTTGGGGTGCCCACTCCGCCCCAGGTTGTTTTGCTTTTCCTAACTGCTAACCGCTCGCTGCTCACTGCTCCTACCGCCGGAGGTTGATATGCCCCTGGAACTGGCCCCCAAGGTCTACTGGGTGGGCGCCATTGATTGGACCATCCGGGATTTTCACGGATATCTCACCGAAGATGGCTCCACCTATAACGCCTATTTGATTGTCGATGACCACATCACCCTCATTGACACGGTCAAAAAAGAATTCGTTCCCGAAATGCTGGCCCGGGTGGCCGAAATCGTGGACCCGGCCAAGATCGATTATATCGTCTCCAACCACGTGGAGATGGACCATTCCGGGGGCCTGCCCGAGGTCATCCAGCGGGTCCAGCCGGAAAAGCTCTTCTGTTCCCCCCGGGGCAAGGACGGCTTGAGCCGCCATTACAAAGAGGACTGGCCCTTCGTCGAGGTCAAGACCGGCAGCGAGCTGTCCACGGGGAGATATAACCTGGCCTTCCTGGAGACCCCCATGCTCCACTGGCCGGACTCCATGATGACCTACCTCAAGGAGGAGCAGATCCTCTTTTCCAGTGACGCCTTCGGGGCCCACCTGGCCTCAAGCGAGCATTTCGACGACGGTCTCCCCGACCATCCTGCGGACTATTACCGGCAACTAAAAAAATACTACGCCAACATCCTCATGCCCTTCGGGGGCCTCATCACCCAACTCTTTGCCAAGATCAATCAGTTGGGCCTCACCTTCAAGATCATCGCCCCGGACCACGGCCTCATCTACCGGAAAAATATCGACTGGGTGCTGGAGGCCTATCAAAAGTGGGCCGCCGGTCTCGTGGAACCCAAAGCCCTGGTCATTTACGACACCATGTGGCACAGCACCGAGATGCTGGCCGAGGCCTTCACCCAAGGCCTGACGGACGCCGGGGTCGAGGCCCAGTTGCACCACCTGCGCCGGACCCATTACAGCGACATCGTCCCCGAAGTCCTGGACGCCGGGCTGCTCCTGTTCGGCTCCCCCACCCTCAACAACCAGATGTTCCCCACCATGGGGGAGTTTTTGACCTATCTGAAGGGACTGGCCCCCAAAAACAAGGCGGCCGCCGCCTTCGGCTCCTTCGGCTGGAGCGGCCAGGCCGTGGCCCTGATCAACCAGGAACTTGAGGCCATGAAACTCAAGGTGGTCCACGAAGGCTTCAAAGTCAAATATATCCCCGACCCCGAAGACCTGGCCGCGGCCCGGGCGTTAGGGGAAAAACTGGCGAGGGAGAATCTGGAGAATAGTGGCTGATACATTTTGAGGGGAGGACCGGGGGACGTTTTTCGTCAAGGGGCCCCGCCCTCCCCTCAAACTCCCCTCCCAACCCTCTGTAAGCGAACATTTGGTGGCACAGGTTTTCAACCTGTGCGGGTGTAGGGTGCGCACTGCGCACCGTCTTCTCTTCTGGTTCCCAGCTCAACTCGGGAACGAGGAAAAAGACGTCTTGACGTCTTAGCGTTAAGAAGTTAAAATGTTCCCATGAAAACCTCGCAGAAAAGAGCCACGATCTACTTCGATCCGGACCTGCACCGGGCTTTGCGGCTCAAGGCCGCCGAGACGGACCAGTCGGTTTCCGATCTGGTCAATAGGGCGGTCCAGCTCAGTCTGGCCGAAGATGTGGAAGACCTGGCCGCCTTCGAGGCCCGGACTCCATGAACCCAACCTGCCTTTTGAGGAAGTCCTGAAAGATTTGAGGCAGCGTGGCAAAATATAGGCTGCTGATCAAGCCCTCGGCGGTCAAAGACATCGAGGCCATCCCGTTGAAGCGGGATCGCCAGCGGGTGGTGGAGCGCATCAGTAAGCTGGCCGAGGACCCTCGTCCATTCGGAGTCGAGAAAATATCCGGGCAGGATAAGTACCGGGTGAGGCAAGGGCGTTACCGCATCCTTTATGCCATCGAGGATCAGGACCTGATCGTGCAGGTGGTCAAAGTGGGCCATCGGAAGGATGTTTACCGATGAGCCTGGCCATGGATAACCGTTCGCCGGGGCAACCGCGGTTCTTAATAAGACCATTTTTCGCCGGTCGCCCGGCAGTAATCCACGAGTCCCGGCTCACCCGAAACGATGCAGAGTTCCTGAGGCCCCTACCCTATGCCTTGGCCAAAGTTCTTCCTTATCCCCTCTCCCACCAACGGGGGGGGTAGGGTGAGATAGAGAAACTTTGGCAACGAGTATAACCTTGAACCTTGAACTTTAAGGAACCACCATGACCCAGGCCAGCGCTCCCATGAGTCCGGCGATCAAATTCGTCACCGGGCTCGTGCTGGTGATGATTGCCGCCCTGCTCCTGGCTGCCTGGAAAGTCGGCGCCATGCTGTTCGCGGTGGCAGTGCTCTCGGCGGTCGCCTTGTTCTGCTATCTCCGCGCTCCCGTGGCCTATGAGATCGCCAACGATGAGCTCACAGTCCGGTTTCGCCTGGGCCAGAAGGTTTTCCCGGCGGTAACCGGGTGCGAAACCCTCACCGCCCGCCCCCCCAGGGGGGTGCGCCTCTGGGGCAACGGCGGTCTCTTTGCCGCCACGGGGATTTTCTGGAACAAGACCTACGGCGTCTTCAGGGCCTATCTCACCAGCGCCCGCTACCAGGATTATGTCCTGGTGGCCACCCGGACCCAAAAGATCCTGATCAGCCCGGAAAACCCGGCGGAATTTGTCAAAACCTGGGTCTCATCCGCACCGGCAACTCCGGCCCCGGGCTAAATGAGTCCCTCCCGGTTCCCCAAGCTCCCTCTTGCGGGCCAGATTACCCAGGTGCGCATGACTGAATCGTGGCCCCATCTCCAAGACGCCGCCCATGATTTCCGCTTTCTCCTGGCCCGGGGTTATCCCCGGCAGGCGGCCCTGGGCTTGGTGGGGAACCGCTATGGCCTGGATGAAATCGGCCGGCGGCTCCTGCACCGGGGGGTCTTCGCCCCGGAGGTCGCGGCCGCCCGCCGGGACAAACTCCGCCGGCTCTCGGACCTCCCGGGCCAGCCCCTGGCCCTGGACGGCCACAACGTCCTCATCACCCTGGAGTGTGCTCTACGGAAACTCCCCCTGGTCGCGGCGGACGACGGCTGGGTGCGGGACGTGGGCGAGGTTTCCCGGGCTTTCCGGCCATCGCCGGCCACCGACCGGGTCCTCACGCTCCTGGCCGGCTATCTGGCGAACCCGGCAACCGGCCCCGTTGACATCTTCTATGACGCCCCCTTGAGCCGGAGCGGCGAACTGGCCCGGCGCACCCGGGAAATCTTCGCCTCCCATGGGGTTACGGTCCAGGCAACCGCGGTCCCGGTCCCGGAGCGGGAACTGGCGGCTTTCCCGGGGGCCGTCGCTACCAGCGACACCGCCCTGATCGACGCCCGCGCAACCCTGGTGGACCTGGCCGGGGAGATCATCCGGCGCCAGATGGAGTGGCCGCTTATCGATCTAATACCGAGTTGCGTTCAAAAGGCAATTATTTGCAGACGCAGGCTCTACCGTGAAACTTTAAATCCCCCTATTAAAAAGGGACTTTAAGGACGCGAGCTTTAAAAGGGGGGATTTTTCTCCCCGGGAGTGACCAACTCCGAGGACGTGGACGTTTCGCTTGCGCCAGCCCAGGCAAGACACCTTTGTCGCCAATTGATTGCGACTCGATCTAAGTGCGTCCGGGAATCAAGGGAAAAAGTAGCCTCCGGTCCAGCCCGTCTTCAGTCAGGCTGCGGGCCGCACCGGGTCTAGGCTTTTGGAAAACCGTTTTGGGGTCATCCGGAGGCAAGGGCAGGGTCTCAATCGGGCAAAATTACGGGGCGCTCGCCTCCGTTCCGAACATTACCCGAAGGCACGGTTCGCGTCCCGCCCCTTCACCAACCCTTCATAGTTGACGGGTGAGCCCAAGGCTCATGCTCAACTGCCCAGAATGGCTTGCCATGCCAGGCCTTCCCGGAGTTACCCGCGACCGCGGCCTCATTTTTCGGGGACCGGGTCCCGGCCGGGAAAAAGTTGCTAAAAGGAGCCCCCCGAGGACTTGTCAAAAAAACCATTTTGGATTATACCATTGCCAAGCGCAACCACGGGCGGTTAACTCAGCGGTAGAGTGCCATCCTCACACGGTGGAAGTCACTGGTTCAAATCCAGTACCGCCTACCAGCAAATTCAAGGGGTTACGGTTAATGACCGTGGCCCCTTTTCCTTTTCGGCGCCCAAATGGTGCCCAACCCCTCCAAAAACCGCATTTTCCAGCCGACAGGCCGCCCAGGGTTCCGGTCTTTCATCAGGTGGCCTGGACGTTGAGGGTGATGGCGGGAGTGGCATGCCCTCATTGGTTGTGGATGTACTTGATGTTTTTCCCCCACTCAATCAACGGGTTGGCATATGTGTCTCGGAGATCATGGAATCTGAACCGGGGCAAGTCCGCCGCTTTGAGGGTCTGCTCTCGTAGTCTCTCCGCTTCACTGAAAGGGTTGTGGTCGATGTATCGGCGCCGGACGGCGTAACTCAATATCTGACCAGGGCTTTCCAGGATTTTGCCTGGCGTCAGCCCGCGGCTACAACTTTATTCGGGCCTTCCACCTGGACACTGAAGGTCTGGAAACTGTGGTCCACCATCAGGGTGGTGATGACGCTGGCGCCTTCCCGGCGGGTGGAGATCACCTCGATGTGGTGGGGCACCCCGAATTCGTCCGGGAAGGTGATGCACTCGCCGTCCTTGAAGCCGCCGCGCCGGAACCAGACCTCCGGCGGCAACAGCCAGGCCTTGCCGTATTGGGCCTGAAACTTGAAAAATGACAGGGCATCGAAGGGGAACAGGAGGTAGAGCACCAGGTCTTCATCGGAGGCCGGCCGGTCCAGCTCGGCTTCCAGGCGCCGGCACTCCAGATAGAGGTCGGCATCCCCGGACTTCTGCATCCCCCCCTCCGCCGCCAGGATCTCGGGCCACTTCTTGCCGTCGTAGCGCTGATATTCCAGCACCTTTTCGTAGATCCAGGCCTCGGGTTTAAAAAACGGCAGGGGCCCGTAGCGTCCCAGCAGGAGGTTCTTGAGGTCCAGGGACGGCCGCTCGTAGCGCCCATGGAGGACGTTGTTGACCGCGGTGGTCCAGATGATTTGGGACCCCGGGGTCACGGACCACCAGTTTCCCAGCTCCGCCTGCACCCGGGCCATTTCCGTGAGGATTTCCGGCATACGCTCCAAAAATCCCCCCTTGTCCGCCTGCTCAAAGGCGCTGCCCACCGCCCCGCCGGTGAGCTTGTAGGCCGCCACGGTGGGGTCGTGCCCCCTAAAGGGGCTCTCGAACGGCTCATAGATCTTCCGCTCCTGGCGCAGGAGATCCGAGGACTTGATGAGCGCCGGGATGTCCACCCCCACGGCTTTTTTACCGTAGTCATCCAGGGCCTGGATCAGGGTGAGGGCCGGGGCCTGGCCGTAGATCGCCCCATAGCCGTGGTCCGCCACGTCCACGATCTTCGCCCCGGCCAGGACCGCGGCGCTCATGCGCCCGATGTCGTTGCCGTCGGTGTTGCAGCCGTGGTAGTGGAGCACCAGTCCCGGAAAAGCCGCACAGATGGACTCCACCAGGTGGGCGATGCGCTTGGGGGTCCCCAGGCCGGCGTAATTCTTGATGGAGATGATGACGTCGGGACCCGTGACCGTCAGGATCTCCTTGACCTTGTCCACATAATACCGGTCGGTGTGCTCCGGCCCGGTGGAGAAGCAGATGCTGGGCATGAGGAGCCGGGCCGCCTTCTGGACCTCTTCCATCACCGGGACCAGGTTGGGCACGTGATTGAGAAAATCGTAGACCCGCCAGACATCCACGTACCGGGCGAACTCCCGCACCGCCAACCGGATGACGTTTTCGGGATAATGGCGGTAACCGAACAGGCTGGAGCCCCGGCACACGGTCTGGAGCAGGGTCCGGGGCATGGCCTTCCGGGTGATCCGCAGCCGTTCGAAAGGGTTCACCTGTTTGCGCATCAGGTCCACGTGGACGGAGGCGCCGCCGCTCACCTCCACCGAAAAGAACCCGGCGGCTTCCCGGAACGGCGCCACCCGCACCGTGGTCATGGGCATGAGCCGGTTTTTGAAGTCCGATTGGGACACATCCCGCTCGTTGTTGCACAGGTAGTACCCCTCGGACTCCCGGAGCACCTCCAGAATCTCGGTGGGGCTCATTCCCCGGAAAATTCGTCCCTGCATGGTTCTTTCCCCTGTCCTGAAAGTTCAACGTTCAAAGTTCAAGGTTGATGTAGGGTGCGCCCTGCGCACCGGCGGCGGGCGGGATGGCCGACCCTTTCATCACGAGTGAGCCAAAGGTCCATGAGTAACGCCTATGAATCGTGCCGGCCGGGCGGGTCACTCCCGGCCCGGGCCTGGTCCGGCGCCTCACTGCGTATAGGGATTCTTCTCATGGGCATTGATTTCGGCAATGAGGCGGGCCAGTTTCTCCACCTCCCGCTCCTGCTCCCGGTAATCCATGAGTTGGGGGTGGTCATCGATATAGGCGGTGTCCAGCTGCATCCGGATAAAATCCGGCTCTTTGACAATTTGCTGAAAATACGGGATCGTGGTCTTCACCCCGATGATGAGAAACCCGTTGAGGGCCCGGGCCATCCGGTCCACCGCCTCCCGCCAGGTGAAGCCGTACACGGTGAGCTTCACGATCAGGGAGTCGTAATACGGGGTGATTTTGTACCCCTGGTAGATGGCCCCGTCGAGCCGGACGCCGTGGCCGGCGGACGACCGGTAAACCTGCACTACCCCGGGGCTGGCCAGAAAGTCGTTTTTGGGGTCCTCGGCATTGATCCGGAGCTCGATGGCAAAGCCGCGCTCCACCAGCTGATCCTGGGAAAAACTGATGGGTTCGCCCATGGCGATTAAGAGCTGCTCCCGGACGATGTCGATGCCGGTCACCACCTCGGTGACGGTATGCTCCACCTGGAGGCGGGTATTGACTTCGAGGAAGTAATAGGTGCCGTCGTGCTCCACGAGAAATTCCACGGTCCCGGCGCTGAGATATTTGGCGGCCCGGACGACCCGCACCGCCGCGTCGCAGATCTCCCCGGTCAAAGCCGGGTCCAGGCCGGCCGGGGCGATCTCCACGAGCTTCTGGTGGCGGCGTTGAATAGAGCAGTTCCTGGTCCCCAGGTGCACCACGTTGCCATAGGAATCGGCCAGGACCTGGACCTCCACGTGCCGGGGCCGGCTGCACGCATTTTTCCAGGTAGATGTTGTCGTCCCCGAAGGACATGAGGGCCTCGGAGCGCGAGCGCTTGAGACCGGTCAGCAAACTGTCGCTATCCTCCACCTGGCGGATCCCCCGGCCGCCGCCCCCCGATACCGCCTTGATCATGATGGGGTAGCCATGGGTCCGCGGCGAACTTCAGGGCGGCCTCTTCCCCCGGGGTCCCCTGGGGAAGCACCTCGGTGGCCGGAATGACCCGGACCCCGGTGGCCTGGGCGATTTCCCGGGCGATGACCTTGCTGCCCAGGTTCCGGATGACCTCCGGCGGCGGCCCGATAAACACCAGGCCCGCATTGGTGCAGGCTTCGGGAAAATCGGGGTTTTCCGCCAGAAAGCCGTAGCCGGGATGAATGGCCTGGGCCCCGGTCTGCTGGGCCGCGGCAATGATCTTGTCGATATTGAGGTAGTCCTTCCGGGGGCCGGTCCCGATGCAGACCGCCTCATCGGCCCGCATGATATGGAAGGCGTCCTTGTCGGTCTCCTCGTAGATGGCCACCACCTTGAGGCCCAATTCCTGGGCGCTCCGCATGATCCGCACCGCGATCTCGCCCCGGTTGGCCACCAGGATCTTGCTAAATACCAGCTTGTCTACCATGGCTGCCCATCTCTCTCAGTTCTGGTCCGAAAAGTTCTCTGGTGGCACCGGCATCCTGCCGGTGCGGGGCGCAGGGTGGCAGCCTATGCCACCAAAGGCGGCGAGCACGGAGGCTCCCCCACCAACTCTTTCATCAATTACGCGGGCCCAAGCCTCAGGCTCGACTGCTCCGGCCTGAGCGTTACGTTTTCATGTTATTTCAATGAGAAGTTATCTGGCCCTCTCACCTTGATGGCGGAAACTTAGGAGTGGCGGATGAATGGAGGATGGCCTGTACCCGGCGCGCCAGTCCTATCGGTTGAAAGGCTTTTGGAGAAAAGCCACCGTTAAATCCGCCACGCCTGCTGGCCGGGCTCTCGGCGTAGCCCGACATGTAGCGTTCTTTCAATTGAGAAGCCATCCGGCCATAATGTCAATAAAAAACCTCGCCTGGGGGCGTTGCCAGCAAATTCTCCCCGCCGATCCCGCCCTCAAGAATTTTCTTTATCCTATCAGACCGCCGGATCGGAAGAAACCTGCCAGGGCTGGAAAACGGTACGACCCGGGGACCCGGGAAGAAGGCCGCACGTCTAAGGGACAACGACGAAAATTGTGCCGGGGGATTGTTGACCGGCCGGCGGCAACCGCTACCGGCTCGCGGGGAGGATGGAGCACGGCCCGCACTTGGCGCGCCAGTTCTACGGGCTTAAAGGGCTTCTGGAGAAAAGCCACCGATAAATCCGCCACGCCATGTTGGACCAGGGCGTCTTCGGTGTAGCCCGACATGTAGATGATCTTCATTTCCGGGCGCAGGGGGTGAGGCGGTCGGCCAGTTCCCGGCCGCTCATCTGGGGCATCACCACGTCGGTCACCATCAGGTGGATCGGCCCCTGGTGCCGTTCACAGATCAACAGGGCCTCGCCGCCGTGGCGGGCCTCCAGCACCGTGTAGCCATAAAGCCGCAGGAACTTGGCCAGCAACCCCCGGAGCACGTCCTCATCTTCCACCAGCAGGACCGTTTCCTCGCCCCGGAAACTCGCGGTAATGGGGATCTTCGCCTTGGACGGTTCCACGCCCCCGTCCAGGCGGGGCAAATAGATGGTGAAGGTGCTGCCCGCCCCGGGCGAACTGGCCAGGTCGAGGTAACCGCCGCTCTGCTTGACGATGCCATACACGGTGGACAGTCCCAGGCCGGTACCCTTGCCCGGTTCCTTGGTGGTAAAGAAGGGCTCGAAAATATGGGCCTGGGTGGCCTCATCCATGCCCACCCCGGTGTCGTGCACCTCCAGCCTCACGTAGGCGCCCGGCGGCGTCAGTCCGAACCGGTTGTGGCAGCCCACCGTAAAATCCACCGGTGCGGTCTTCAGGGCGAGCCGGCCGCCCTGGGGCATGGCATCCCGGGCGTTCACCACCAGGTTCATGACGATCTGGCCCAGCTGGCCGGGGTCCGCCTTCACGACCCCCAGTCTCCGGTCGGTAACGACTTCCAGGTCGAGGTCCTCGCCGATGAGCCGCCGCAGCATCGGTTCCAGGTCCAGGACCACCCGGTTGAGGTCGACCACCTGGGGGTTGACGATCTTCTGGCGGCTGAAGGTCAGCAACTGCTGGGTCAGGGCCGTGGCCCGGTCGCCGGCCTTCAGGATATTTTCCAGGTGGCCGTAGAGCGGGTCATCCTTGAGGACCTTGGACCGCATGAGTTCGCCGTAGCCCATGATGGCCATCAGGAGATTGTTGAAATCGTGGGCCACCCCCCCGGCCAGCCGGCCCACCGCCTCCATCTTCTGGGCCTGGAGGAGCTGCTGCTCCAGGGCCTTGCGCTCGGTAATGTCCCTGGCCACCCCGGTGAACATGATGACGCGGCCCTGGTCGTCCCGGACCGGAAAGCCCCGGTCATGAATCCAGCGCACCGCCCCGTCCGGCTTGATAATGCGGTATTCGTGGTCCGAGGGACTGCCTTGCTCCCGGGCCGCAGCCATCGCGGCTAAAGCCCGCTCCCGATCCTCCGGATGGATACTCTCCACAAAGCGTTGGGGCTGCTGATAGAGCTCTTGACAGCTCGATCCCCAGACCTGCTCATAGGCTGGACTGGCGTAAATCACCCGGTCCAAGGCGGGGGTGGCGATCCAGAAGACGTCCTGGATGGTCTCGGCCATGAGCCGGAACCTCTGTTCGCTCTCCCGCAGTTCCGCTTCGGCCTGCTTCCGGCGGTGATGTCCACCCCTAAAACCGCCACCTGAACCACCTTATCCTGGTCAAAAATGGGGGTCATGGAGATATCCAGGTGAAAATCTCCCCTGACGTCTTCAAACCGCTCCGGGCTGCCGGTGGCAACCACCTGTTGAAAAATCTCGAAACGTTTCCGGCCCAACTCGGGGGGGACCAGGGCAAACGCATCGGCCCCGATGATCTCTTCCAGGCTTTTATCGAGTCTCTGGGCCGCCACCTGGCTGGCCGCCAGAATCACACCCCGGGTATCCAACAGCAACAAAGACTCCGGGTTGGCCTCGATGAGGGTCCGCAGGGTGACTTCCCTCTTCCCGAAGGCTTCCTCCGCCTGTTTATGTTCGGTAATATCTTCGTAGAGCCCAGGACCCCAAAAACCTCGCCGTCGGGCATTTGCAGCGGGACTTTGCTGGTACTCAGCCAGATTTTAGTCGCCCGCCGGGGTGGTTTGCGGCTCGACAATGTTCAACTTGGGCCGGCGGGATTCCATGACCTCGCGGTCATCCACTCTATAGGCTCAGCTTGTTCCCGCCAGCCCATGGCAAAGTCGTCCTGGCCCAGGAGCTGCTGCGGCTGATTGAAACCTGCATCACGGGCGAAGAGGGTATTACAGCCCATATAGCGGAGATCCCTGTCCTTCCAGAAGACCCTGACAGGTATCGATTCTATAATCAATTGCAGCATGTTCCGGGACTGCTCCAGCCGCTGGGCGGTCTCCTGTAACTCCGCATGTTTCCTGTTTAACTCCTCCTCCGCCTGTTTCAGGTCGCGTGATGTCCCGGGCGATGCCGCACAACCCCGCGACCTGCCCGGCGTCATCGTGCAGGGGCGCCTTGACCACGATGGAATGTCTTGGACTCCCCCCGGACCAGTCTGGTATTGACCTCGGTAACCACCTCGCCGCTGAGCACCCGCCGGTCCTGGGCCCGGATGAGAACCCCGGCTGCGATCCCGAACAGGTCCTTATCGGTCTTGCCGACGAGGTCGGCCGCGGGCCGGTCAAAGAGGCGCTCCATGGCGGGATTGACCTGGGTATAGTGGAGGGACCGGTCCTTGATGAAGATGGCGTCCTGGGCCGCCGCGAAGATGGCCCGGAAGCGTTCTTCGCTCTCCTTGAGGGCCTGCGCCGCCTGGTAGCGCCCGGTAACGTCCCGCACGTGCTCCGCCGCCAGGATAACCTGCCCGGATTCACTCAGGACGGGAAAGGCGCTGAATTCCCGGGTCTGCCCGTCCAGGAGATTGATCTTTTCGGTCTTCTGAGGTTGACCGCTGGCGAAGACCTTCTGGACATGGCAGCCCTTGCAGGGGCGCTCCCGGTGATGAAAGACCCGGTAGCACTTGGGCCGGCCCTGCCGGGCCTCTTCCGGCACCATGCCGGACTCGTGCCAGTTGGTCATGATGATGTTGAAGTCCCGGTCGATGACGGTGAGCATATCCGGAATGGCGCTGAAGACGTGGCGCAGAATGGCGTCGGCGGGCGCCGGGGCGTCTGCCCCGCAGTCAGGGCCTCTCCCCGGCCTCCCGGTCCGCCCCCAGGGCGGCGATGGCCCGGGAGACCTCCTGGAGGGCGGTCTCCAACCCGGGCCGGGCGGCCTCGGGCAGAGCCCCGACCTGGTCCCGGAGCGCCTGAAACCGCCGCTCCAACTCATCCAGAGCCGGTCGCCTGACTTCCTGGTCATTCCATTGATCCCTTCAGCGCTAGGCCTCGGCGCGGCTTGGCGCCGCCCCGCCGGGTGCGGGGCGGGTCAAGACCCGTCTCCCGGGTCAAGTGCTGCGATCATATCATAAAAAGCCTCACCATCGGTGCAGAGAAACTTTACCGGGATGGCCGTTCCCGGTAACCACTGCCCCAGGTTGGCAGTGAACCGTACTTGGCGGTGGCGGAAAAAAGCTCAGCGGCCTGACAATTTTTATCGGCAAAACCCGGGTAATGATGAATGACTCGGATCATCCCCGGCGCCGTTTGACGCCGGGGTCTGCCTGGTGCAGATTATCCCGGGGTCGGGCTGGACCTTCAGCTGCCGGATCTACACTATGAAGGCGCCGGTTATGGTGCGCGCCACGGCCCTGCCTGGTTTACCGGCATAAAGTGAGCGTAACGCCGGTTTTATCCAGGCCTATTTTTTCTGCGCCTGCTGGAGCTTGGCCCAGGGGTCTTTCAGGGTCACCGTCCGGTTGAAGACCGGGGCCCCGGGGGCGCTGTCCTTCCCATCCACGCAGAAATAACCCTGGCGCTCGAACTGGTAGAAGCTCCCGGGCTGAGCGCTGGCCAGGCTCGGCTCCAGGCGGCAGGAGGTCAGGACCGTCAGCGACGCCGGGTTGAGATCGGCCTTGAAATCGCCGCCGTGCTCCTCCCCGGGGACGGGTTGGGTGAAGAGGCGGTCATAGAGGCGCACTCTCGGCAGCCACCGCGTGGGCCGCCGACACCCAGTGGAGGGTAGCCTTGACCTGGCGGCCGTCCGGGGCGTAGCCCCCCCGGGTGTCCGGGTCATAGGTGCAGCGCAGCTCCACCACCTCGCCGGTTACCGGGTCCTTGACCACCTCCTGGCACTTGATGAAGTAGGCGTAGCGCAGCCGCACCTCCCGCCCGGGGGCCAGGCGGTAGAACTTCTTGGGCGGGTCCTCCATGAAGTCCTCCCGTTCGATATATAACTCCCGGGAGAACGGCACCTTCCGGGTGCCCTGGCTCGAGTCCTCGGGGTTGTTGACGGCCTCAAGCTCCTCCATCCTGGCCTTCCGGGTAGTTGAGCAGGACCACCTTGAGGGGCCTCAGCACCCCCATCACCCGGGGCGCCCGGTAGTTCAAGTCTTCCCGGACGCAGAATTCCAGCAGGGCCAGGTCCACCAGGTTCTCCCGCTTCCCCACCCCGATGCGCTCGCAAAAGGTGCGGATGGCCTCCGGGGTATAGCCCCGGCGCCGCATCCCCGCCAGGGTGGGCATGCGGGGGTCATCCCAGCCGCTGACGTGCCGCTCATTCACCAGCTGCAGGAGTTTACGCTTACTCATGACCGTGTAGGAGAGGTTGAGGCGGGCAAACTCGATACTGGCGGGGCTTAAACGGCACCGGGCAGTTTTCGATGGCCCAGTCGTACAGCACCCGGTGGTCCTCATACTCCATGGTGCAGATGGAATGGGTGATCCCCTCCAGGGCGTCGGACAGGGGATGGGCGTAGTCATACATGGGATAGATGCACCAGGCGTCGCCGGTGCGGTGATGGCGAACCTGCTTGATGCGGTACAGGACCGGGTCCCGCATATTCAGGTTGGGGGAAGCCATGTCGATCTTGGCCCGGAGGGTCCGGGACCCGTCGGGGAACTCGCCGGCCCGCATCCGCTGTGAACAGGTCCAGGTTCTCTGCCACGGACCGGTTGCGAAAGGGGCTGTCGCGTCCCGGCTCCGTCAGAGTGCCCCGGTACTCCCGGACCTGCTCCGGGCTCAAGTCGCAGACATAGGCCTTGCCCGTCTTGATCAGATGCAGGGCATACTGGCACAACTGCTCAAAATAGTCCGAGGCGAAGAACAGCCGGTCCCCCCAGTCGAACCCCACCCAGCGGACATCGGCCATGATGGAATCTACATACTCCACTTCTTCTTTGCTGGGGTTGGTGTCATCGAACCTGAGGTTGCAGACGCCGTGGTAATCGGCGGCCAGGCCGAAGTTGAGGCAGATGGACTTGGCGTGGCCGATGTGGAGGTAGCCGTTGGGCTCCGGAGGAAAGCGCGTGATCACCCGGCCGTCATTCTTCTGGTTTTTCAAATCTTCATCAATAATATGGTGAATAAAGTTAGGTGCCGGCACAGAATCAGTGATGGCCATCGAGTAGCGCTCCCTCCCAGGTTGCGTTACCTTGTTGCTTTTATTTGATGTTGTTCTATTACCATTATAGTTTATAAGAGTGTCCGTGGCCTAACACACAACAACCTTTCATTATATACGTGATATTATGCCAAGATTGCAATCATCCCGGCGCCGGCGCGGCAGTCAAAGCGCGGTCGCAAAGCCTGGCCCACCGGGATGGGCGATGGATTTAAGCCCCGCCCGGAGGGGACCAGCTATTTTTTTGCCAGGTTAGAGCATTTAGCCATACCTTTAAGGTGCAACTTGAGGTAAACTGGCATTATTTTGACCGCTCCTGCGGGTCTACAGGAAGGACCAACCCATGCCTGACCTCAACCCAAGAGGAGTTTTATTTCACTGCCGCTTCCTTTCTCATCCTGGCGGTTTACCATGTCCTATGGATCTACCGGATTTACCGAAACCCCATGACCACCTCGGTGGGCATTACCAATCACCTGCGGGGCCACTGGGTGGAATCCATCATGGAAGAACGGCGGGATATCCTGGCGGTCCAGACCCTGCGCAACTGGACGATGGCTGCCAGTTTCCTGGCGTCCACGGGCATCCTGATCTGCCTGGGGCTGCTCAGCGTCGCGGCCAGCCCGCAAAAAATGGCGGAGATCACCCCCAGCCTCAATGAATTGGTGCAGGGAACACCGGGTCTTGTGGTTATTTAAGTTGATGGTCCTGATTGTCGATTTCTTTTTCATCTTCTTTAGTTTCTGCCTGTCCATCCGCTATTTAAACCACGTTAATTTCATGATTAACGTCCCATCTAATCTGGCTCACAAAATAACCCCGGAATACATATCTGAAATCCTCAACCGCGGCATGATGCATTACACTATGGGCATGCGGGGATATTACCTCAGCGTGTTGTTGTTCCTCTGGTTGTTTGGGCCAATCTGGATGTTCCTCGGAACCATCGTCATGACCATTGTCTTATCGCATCTGGACCGACAAGCCTAGTGACAGTGCTGAAAGGACCGACCTCTTCCAGGGGAACCTGTATGGCTCGGTCTCCCTGCCGGCTACGCCCCTATTTCCCGGCCTTACCCCCCCCTAGGTCCTCCCCCCGGTGTTCGCCCTAGCCCCCGTCCTGGGGCCGAAATGTCTCTAGGAGATTAAGGGAAATAGAGTCAGATAATCAGGTTTGCCCTGATTGTTGAAAAGCTCTCCTTGCATTAAAAATATCCTCACAGCCTGCAAGTCTGCCTCATTCCGGGTCAGGCTTGGCGGTCTTGGAATCTGAGCTGAGTTGGTCCGGTGGTGCTGGTCTTTTGGTCTTGTTCGCCAAGACCAGCCAAGTTCCGAGAGCTCAACCCCTGGCTCCATATCATGAGTGCAAGGACTGAAAAGTGGCTACCAAGGATTTTTCCGTCAGGGTCGGCCAGGAAGAAATCGGCCGAATCTTCAATCTGAAAGAGAACCTGGACCTCAAGGATCTCCTGGTAACCTACGCGCCGCATTATCAGAAGTTGGGCTGGGTCCTGGTGGGGATGAAGTCGCCGGATGGCAGCCCCTTGGAATTGGATCTCAGCCAGCCGGTGGAGCAGTGGTCCGAGCAGCTCTCCGGGATGGGTGCGGAACAGGCCCAGATCAATATCGGCATACGCACCGGCAAGGCCTCCAATCTGCTGGTGCTGGAAGTGAACAAAGGAGAAGGCGCCCTCTCTTTGGACCAGTGCGGAGAATGGCGCGCCGCCTGCGTCGCCGAAATGGGCGGGTGCCGGGAACAGCATTACTATGCCCTGCCGCCGGAGGTGCAAACCCCGCCCTCTTTCTTTCTGGCGCCCCAGGTGTTGATCTATGGCGAGGGGGGCCTGGTGCTGGTCCCGCCCTCCCTGGAGCCCCAGGCCCGGGAACCCTGGCGCTGGCTCCAGCCGCCCTGGGAAGCGCCGCCCCAGCCGCCCAAACCGGCTGTCTGGCAATTTCTCAAAGAGTTTATCCCCGCCGCCATGGTGACACCCGAGGTGCAGTCCTGGAAAGACATCTACCAGATGATCGCGCCTCACAGTTCCATGTTGAAGGCCCTCCTGGAGCCCCCGGCCTCTCAGGGTGAGTACTATCAGGGGATTATCAACACCGCCCTGGGGCTGGGGTTCAGAGATCCGGCCTTGCTGTTCGGCCTGTTGTGGCACGCCCCCCATGGGGAGGCCCGCCAAGACCCGGAAAAGCGGAGCTATCTCCAGAAATTTGTCGCCACGGCTTCGGTGGCCGGGCTGCCGGCCAGGATAGCGGGTGAGGCCCAGCCGGATAAACCAGCCGGGAACCTGGGAGCTGCCTCCCCGGCCAACCGGCCGGCCCAGGACCTCCTGGATATGGTTTCCGGCCCTGGACCGGCCGATCCGGGTGTCCAGAAGGGGGCAGCGACTTCTCCCCTGAATTTTGATCAGTCGGTTTCCGGACAGTTCTTCCAGTTGTTGGCCGGGCTGGGGGAAAAGGTCATCATGGAGAGCTGCCGCTACGAAGCGATGCTGACGGGTGTGCGTCACCAGGCCGGGGAAATTGATGATCTGGTATCCCAGTGGGAACAGTATTTCGCCGGTTCCTCCCCCAGCCCCTCCGACCAGGGGCAAAGCCCCACGGGAACCACCGTTGAATTCAATTGGGATTCCATGGTCGGCCAAAATCATTACAAAAAACAGCAATTCCAGGCAAATTCAGGCCGCAGCCGGTGATTTTCTGAATCATAACCCTGACTTGGCCGAGTGACCAGGGCAAAGTTCAGATGGTGGTCTTCTGTCTCAAGAACTATGTCAGCATCGACCCAGAAAATGCCACCCTCCCCTTCCGTGAAAAGTTGGACCGCGCCGGCATTATGGCCCGGCAGTTCTTCCGGATGCGGGGTGAAGCGTGATCGCGGAACTCATCCACCGCCGGTTGGGAGTTTGGCGGACAAATTTCCAAGGATTGGTCCCCGTTTCTGTGACGTTCAGGTGCCGCCGGTAAAACTGGCAAAAGGAGGAAGGCATGACTTCGAGCCACTACACAACGGAGGAGAAGAACACCACTGGTCATCCTAACCTCGTGTTGGAGGTTGCCGGCCAGAAGAATCCAAATCCCCTGCGCATCCCGGTGCTTATCCAGAACCTGTCCATGGGAGGGGTCACCTTGGCGGTGGCCAACCCCTGGGGCATAGCTGACTGGGATCGTTACCGCGGGGAAGATTGCGTCCTCCGGGTGGAAGGTCCTGATGACCAGGAACTTGTTAATATCAAGGCGAAAATAGCCTGGACCAAGGTCGGTGGCAACGGTCAGCCGCCCTTGTCTCTCGGATTGCAAATGATTAAGCCTTCCATTGAGGCCCTCAGACGCTTGGGCAGTCTCCTATCCCACACCTCTCAGGATATCCAGGGGCTCTGGGACAGATATGACCAGGTCCGGGAAGTTCCGGGGCAATCGCAACTGGTGCAACAATGCTATATCGCCGGACTGGTGTTGTTGGTGGGAGGATTGGTGCTCCAGTTTGCCGGTTCCTCCACTTACAAGATGTGCGGCTGGGCCCTCTGGTTGGTCGGCAGTTTGGGGATTGCCAGGAAGATTATTTGGCCTCTCTGGCAAAACCGAGCTTCCGGTGACCAAATTGGCAAAACCCTTTGAGGTTTATGGAGGATAGATCATGCCGACGAACTTAAGCAGGATCAAGCTGTGGAGTATTGGCGGCGGTAAAGGGGGCATCGGTAAGAGCCTGGTCACTTTAGGACTGGGGGTCGCACTGGCTCGCCTGGGCAAGAAGGTCATCCTCATCGACGGCGACCTGGGCGGGGCCAATCTGCATACCTTGATGGGGGTTCGTTACCCTCATATCACTTTGGAGCATTTCCTGACCAAGAAAGTGAACCGGTTGGAAGATACCATCATTGAAACCTCGGTTGAGGGCATCGGCCTCATCTGTGGGGCCGACGATCTGATGGGGGCAGCCAACCCCACCTTCTCGCAAAAAATCAGGCTGCTGCAGCAGATCGAAGAACTGCCGGCCCAATATGTGTTGTTTGACCAGGGGGCGGGCACCTCATTCAACACGCTGGATTTTTTTAACTTTTCCGGGGGGAAAATTGCCATGTTCACCTCCCAGACCACCTCCCTCCAGAATGCCTATGGATTCATCAAGAGCGCCCTGTACCGCAAGTTATCCAGGGATTTCGCCAAGGATGATGAAATCCTCCAACTCCTGTACCAGGGGGGCGAAGCCGAGGCTGGCAATAACATTAACACGCATTCAAAACCTGCTGGACCATTTCAAAGTTGCCAACCCTGAAAAACATGCCCGGTTGAGCCAGGCTCTTTGGGATTTCCATCTCTTTCTGGTAGTCAATATGGTCAAAACCAATGCCGACCTGAAGGCCCCCGAAATTATCCGCTCGGTGTGCCGGGATTTCCTGAATATCCAGCCCGACATTATGGGCCAAGTCCTCTTTGATCCCGGGGTTGAGGCGGCCATCAGTCAAATGGTGCCTTTCCCTCTCCACCAGAAGAAGAGTAAAGCCATGGTGGGGTTGGAGCAGATTGCCCTGAACCTCGTGAGGCAATCCCGACTGTCCCGCGTAGGGCTCGAGCAGTGTCCAGGACGCTTTCGAGGAAGAGGACCTGCCGATGAACACGATCATGACCCAGCCTTCCAGATCATGATCCGTGGACTCGAGAAGGCTACAGGAAATTTGAGTCTCACCATGACCACTGACGCCAAAGTAAAATATAGTCCCCAAGAATTCCGTCGGCTAATCCCCTGTGAAGAGGAGACCACTATGGAACTGATTAACAGATTTACCTGCGATGAGGGCGGTGCTTCGGCGGTGGAATATGCTTTGCTGTTGGCGCTCATCGCCTTGGCCATCATCGCCAGCGTCACGACTTTTGGCCAAGCCCTCAAGGGCAGCTTTGAAACTTCTACAACGAAAATGTTCGGCAGCGGCACTGGTTAGATTGGACAGACGGCCGATCAGTTTTGACCTGAGGGGCAACCCATCTTCTCTTGGCCCGATGCGGGCTTTCTCCTTTCCTGGGGCCTGATCCCGGCAACTGCCGGTTATTCGGGTTCAATTCAGGCGGCAACCATCTGCCTGGATAAAAAAAGTTGAGGTAGCAATAACATGAACCTGGCCCAACGCATAGTTAAAGCCGGAGTCCTGGAACCCGAACAGTTGGCTCCGGCCCTGTTCCGGCAGAAAAAATCCCGTGGTTACCTGGCCCAACATCTCCTGGATCTCAACCTGGTGGAACCCGAGGTCTTGGCCCAGTTTGTCCACGCCTATCCCCCCGTACCGGAGACTTTTGAGGACCTGGGGGTGCCCAAAGGGGTGCTGATTCAACTCCTGCTCAAACAATGCTTATTCCGGGATTCCATCTCCTCCCAGGAGATGGCCCACGATTTAAAAATATCCCGCCGCATGGTGGACGAGCTTTTCGCCTATCTGAAGGGCCAGGGCTATGTCCAGGTCAAAGCCCGGGATGCCCTGAGCCAAACATCCCAAATGGCCCTTGATCTGCGCTATTCCCTGACCGATTCCGGGAAAATCTATGCCGAGCAGTGCCTGGAGTCCAACCGGTATGTAGGGCCGGTCCCGGTGCCTCTGGAGGATTACTGGGATTGGGTGGAGGCCCAATCGATCAACCAGGTCAAGGTGGAGAAAGACCACCTCAGGGAAGTGTTCGACGATTATGTCGTGCCGGACCATCTCCTCACGAAACTCGGCCCGGCCATCAACAGCGGCCGGTCGATTTTCCTTTTCGGTCCGTCGGGCAACGGCAAAACGGTGATCGCCAACTGCCATCGGCCATGCCTATCAGGATGCGGTCTATGTCCCGTATGCCCTGTTTGTCTACGGCCAGATTATCCGCCTGTACGACGAACTCAACCACCAGCCCGTCCCCCCAACCCCGGAAACCCCGGCTCACGACAAACGCTGGGTGTTATGCCGGCGGCCCATCGTCATCGCCGGGGGCGAGATGACCGAAGATGCCCTGGAACTGAGGTTTAATCCTCATCTGAAGTTTTACGAGGCCCCCCACCAGATGCGGGCCAATAACGGCGTGTTCATCATCGATGACTTCGGCCGCCAAAAGATTACCCCCCGGCAATTGCTCAACCGCTGGATTTATCCCCTGGAATCCCGGCAAGATTTCTGCTGCCTCCACACCGGCCAGCAGTTCGGGGTGCCTTTCGACCAGCTCATCATTTTTTCCACGAACCTGAACCCCTACAGCCTGGCGGATGAGGCCTTCCTCAGACGTATCCGCCATAAAATTTTTATCGGGTATGTCTCCCCGGACCAGTATCTGGAGATCTTTCGCCGGGTCTGCGTCGAACACCAGATCGACTTTGATGCAGAAGCCATCCGGGACATGATGGCCCGTTATTATGTCATTTCTTCCCGGCCGTTCTGCGCCTGCCACCCCCGGGACCTCGTCGAAAACCTGATTGACCGGGCCCGGTTCCTGGAGCAGCAGCCCCAACTCACCTCCCAGGAACTGGATTACGTCTGCCAGACCTATTTTGTCAAACCCATGGGCGTCACCGACTACGACACCATCGGCGACGAGCCCAAGGCCATCGTCTGAGACGGGCATGGCCTGGCGGCCGAGCGTCAGGCCTGAACCTGACCCTCCCCGGGCCTGACACCCCCCTGATGAACCACCCCCGCCTTTTTCTTTCCCCACCGCGGATATCCTGATAAACTGGCAGTCATCAATGATGTCGGAGGAAAAGCTATGAGGACCAGCAACCCAGCTCTCGGGGACAATACCTTTACTGCGGCCGGGCATGTCGCCCGGGCCGACGAGGCCATGACCATCCAGGGGACCGCCAATAAGGCGATCTTGCTGCTGTTGTGCGTCCTGGTGACGGCCTCCTGGATTTGGAGCATGTACTACCAGGCCAAGAACCCCCAGGTAGTGACTCCCTGGGTGGCGGTGGGCGCCATCGGCGGCTTCATCGTGGCCCTGGTCACGATCTTCAAGCAGACCTGGTCGCCCGTCACCGCCCCCCTCTACGCCCTCCTGGAAGGCTTGGTCATCGGCGGCGTCTCCGCCATGTTCGAGGCCCAATTCCCCGGCATCGTCATCCAGGCCGCCGGCTTGACCCTGGGCACCTGCCTGGCCCTGCTGCTGGCCTATAAATCCCGGCTGATCCGGGCCACCGAAAACTTCAAGATGGGAGTGGTGGCGGCCACCGGGGGCATCGCCCTGTTCTATCTCCTCACCATCATCCTCAGCTTTTTCGGCATCCGGATGCCCCTCATGTATGGCAGCAGTTGGGCGAGCATCGGCTTCAGCCTGTTCGTGGTGGTCATTGCGGCCTTGAACCTGGTCCTGGACTTCGATTTTATCGAGCAGGGCGCCGCCCGGGGGGCCCCCAAGTACATGGAGTGGTACGGGGCCTTCGGCCTCATGGTCACCCTGATCTGGCTCTACCTCGAAATGCTCCGCCTGCTGGCCAAACTGAGAAGCCGGGATTAACGCAAACCGCGCCACCGCCCCCGGCCTGGACCGCGGACGGTCGCACCTGGGCCTCTGGCCTCTAACTTATGAAAAGTCAGATAGGGCGGACACTCGCGCCCGCCGCCAGCCAGCTAAGAGGTGCGTAGGACGCACCCTACGAAAAACGAAAAACGTTGAACCTTGAAATTTTCAGGCCAATAAAGAGATGCCGCCCTCAGATACCCTCACCAGCGAATGGGACCTGATCAAAGCCCTGAGCCGGGAGTTCGGCCCCGCCCCCCCCGGGGTCATTCTCGGGATCGGCGACGACTGCGCCGCCATTGAGATCCCCGGCCCCGATTATCTCCTGTGGACTGTGGATACCCTGGTGGAGGGGGTCCACTTCGATCTGGCCTACACCTCCCTGGCCCAGTTAGGCTGGAAATCCCTCACGGTGAACCTGAGCGACATCGCCGCCATGGGGGGAGACCCGGGGGCGGCCCTGCTGTCCCTGGGCTGGCCCCCGGACCGGGACCGCCGTCGGGGCCCTGGCGTTTGCCGCCGGCCTGGCCCAGGCCGCCCGGGAGTACGGCGTGGCCGTGATCGGCGGCGACACCGTCTCCTCCCCCGAAGGGCTCATCATCACCGTAACTTTGACCGGGCGGGTCCCCGCCACCCAGATGCTGCGGCGCTGCCGGGGCTCAGCCCGGGGACCTGATCTTCGTTACCGGTCCTTTGGGGGAAGCCGCCGCCGGGCTTAAGATCCTGCGGCAGGGCCTGACGGTGCCCCCGGACCTGAACGCGGCGTTGACTGAGGCCCAACTCCGCCCCCGGCCCCAGCTGCGGGCCGGCCGCCTCCTGGCCCAGGAGGGGCTGGCCACGGCCCTCATCGACACCTCCGACGGCATCGCCACCGACCTGCACCATATCTGCCAAGCCTCCGGCGTCGGGGCCCGCCTCCCCGCCGCCGGGGTCCCCGTCTCTCCCCGGGTGACGGCCGCGGCCCCGCATCTGGGCCGCGACCCCCCTGGACCTGGCCCTCAGCGGCGGAGAGGATTATCTCCTCCTGTTCACCGCCTCGCCGTCGATGGCCGGGCGCCTCCCCGCAGCCTTCTCCCGGGCCGGGCTGCCGGCGCCCCTGCCCCTGGGCCGCATCGTCGACGGGGACCGGGTTATCCTGGAATCGCCGCGGGCGAGGCGGATATCTCCGGCCAGGGCTATGACCATTTCCGCCTTGACCTTCACCCGATGCACAGTAACATGAACCCACGCGGGAGCCGGGTCCGTAAGTCCCCCTGTTTTAAACTTATCATTACCCACAAATATGATGATGGAAAAACTATTTTAAAATACGATGAAATTCCCTCTCCCCTGCGAGGGGAGAGGGTTAGGGTGAGGGGTGGCTTCGTCAACTGACACCCCCCTCACCCCAGCCCTCTCCCCCCAAAAAGCGGGGGGAGAGGGGGAAAATCGAAAACCCGTGCCCGAAAATACTTGCGGGTAACGGTTAGTGTTTTAAAAGGGGATTTAGGGTGCTGCGAGGGCAAGGCGTTGCTTCGATTCACCGGGTTTTGCGGGCCTCGGTCTTGAGTTCAATATTCCCCAGAAAGGGTTAGGGTAATCATGACTGTAAATCTGAAAACCCGTCCGTTAAAGGTCTGTTCCACCTGCCGCTCCTGGTCCTATACCTACAAAGGGCTCTGCGCCCGCCTGAACCAGGGGGTGGGCAAGTTCTGGCGCTGCGAAGACTGGGCCGCCGCCGATGATCATTCCTTACCGGCAGCGCCCGGGGCTGACGCCCCGACTCCCCCCTCCCCCTAACCTGAAGGAGACTGGCGATGCAAGAGGCAGCCTTTGCGGCCCTGGTTCACGGGGTTTACGTGGTCACCACCCGGGTGGGCGATAAAATCAACGGCATGACCGCGGCCTGGGTCTCCCAGGTCTCCCTCAAGCCCCTCCTGGTCATGGTGTCCATCGCGCCCCCCCGCTATACCCATACCCTGATCAAGGAAAGCGGCGTCTTTGCCATCAACGTCCTGGCCAGCGACCAGGTGGACCTGGCCAAACGCTTCGGCTACAAAAGCGGCCGCAAAGTCGACAAATGCGCCGGGCTTGATTGGATAACGGCGGCCAGCGGCGTCCCGGTTTTGCCCCAGGCCCACGCCTATCTTGACCTGAAGCTGGTGCACACCTTCGCCGCCGGCGACCATACCCTGTTCGTGGGTGAGGTGGTGGAAGCCAAAATCCTCCATCCCGACAGCCGGCCCCTGGTCTTTAAAAAAAGCGATTTCTTTTAAGCCGGAGAGCCCCGGACCTCCCCTATGCCCTCGCCTACCCCTGGCCTGGTAGCTCCCTCCAGGTATTTGCCTAAAGAAAATATTTGCATTTGCCTTGACTTTGGTTTATTGATGTTAAGGGTTCTCGATTATCGAAGTAACTTCACGTGCTTCCGGAACGGGGACCTCAGGGGGAGTTGGGTTGATGGTCAATTTCGGGGATGTGGGACGAATCTGCCTCAACCAGGAGATGCGGGGAGTTTGCGAGAATTGCCTGTGGTGGGAGTGGGATTCCGGCCAGCAGCGGTGCGGTAACTCATGTTATCACGTCTGCCCGTTGTACCGGAAGCAGCTCTTTGACGACCGCCGTCAGCGGGGCGCCCCAGAGCCTCTGGCCCATGGTCTAGGCTCGCAGGCGGCGGCTCAGAAGATCCGCCTGCCGCACCGGCAAGGGGAGCCGGTAGCGGGTGACGCAGCCCAGGGTGATCTCCAGACATTCCGGCAGCGTGACGCGGTGTCCGGGAGAGACATAGAGCGGTTTTATGCCCTCTCGGGTCCGCAGGATCCATCCTACCTGTTTTCCTTTCCAGATCAATGCCTTATATGACCCAGCCGCCAGGTCCGGCTCCTCGCCTTCCCCCACCAGCCGGCTTTTCGCCACGCCGATGGTGGGCACCTCCGCCACCAGCCCCAGATGCGTTGCCAGACCCAGCCCCCGGGGGTGGGCGATCCCCTGCCCGTCCACCAGGACCACGTCCGGGCGCTGTTGCAGCTGCGCCAGGGCCGCCGCTAAAATGGGGACCTCCCGAAAGCTCAAGAGCCCCGTGCGGTAGGGAAACGGACACTCCCCCGCCGCGCCCGCCTCCTCCACCAGCTCCAGCTCCGGATAGCGGTAGAGCGCCGCCGCCCCGAAGATGCGCCGATCCCCCCGGTCGCAGATGGCATCCACCCCGGCCACCAGCCGCACCGGCCGCGCCAGGGGCACGAGTTCCACCCGGTGCCGCAGCTCCTCCTGAAGGGCCACCGCCTCTTGATACGTCTTGGGCCAATCCGATGGGGGGTGGACATCGCTCATCATGAATCCGTTCAGTTTATAGCCTGTGCCATAAATTCATTGCGCTCATTGATTTCCCTAAATCTCCCTAAATCGCAGCAGTGTCCGGTTAGGTTTTTGCAAAGTAATAATGCTCGTTAAACGTCGTCCAACTATTCATAAATTTGCTCATGTAACTTTTCGCCGAGAAGATTAAACTTCCCCCTCACCCTGACCCTCTCCCCCATTGGGGGAGAGGTGAAAAGTGCTATAGATTTAATATGTTACGGTTACTAAACCTGGCAAAATCATCTACTCCCTCTCCCCACGCTTCGGGGGGAGAGGGCTGGGGTGAGGGGGGCGGACCTCCACATGCAATTTCCTAACCGGACACTGCTGCCTAAATCCCCCTTTTCCAAAGGGGGACTTTAGAAAGGGGACTTTAGACGCAATTCTTGTAGTTCCCCCCTTTGACAAAGGGGGGTTAGGGGGGATTTTGGTTTTTAGGGCAGGTGCCATAACAGCAAGAACTTTGCGCATTGGCGATAAATAAATCAGCATTCAGCGATCAGCAAAGCAGGCCAAACTGCCCACCATAGCGTCATTATAGGGCGTGCCGTGCACGCCGACTTATGGCGGCCACAGGCCGCCCCATACTGCTCACTGCTTACCGCTCACCGCTCACTCATCCCGCACCAGCTCGGCACTATAAATAAACGCCCCGTCCCGTTTGGTCAGGCGGCCGTGGTGGTTTTCGATGATCCAGCCGCTTTCCCCCTTGCCCCCGAAGGGCAGGCGCAGGGGGGTGAAGATGAACTCCGGGTTGTCGTAGGTCATGCCGAATTTTTCGGTCAGGGCCTCCCGGGCGCCCGGCGGCGGCGAGCCGAACCAGGCCACCAGGAAGGGGTAGCGGCTGGGCAGCACCTGCGCCACCGCGGCCTCGTCGCTCGGGGCCTTCACCAGGGCCAGGAAAGGGCCGAACATCTCGGTGTCCGGGGGATCATTGGCCTCCACCAGAAACGGCCCCTGCCACTCCCCGTCCCGGCGGGGCGGCACCAGGAAATGGGGCTCCGGAAACTCCGCCAGGGCCCGGTCCAGGAGCTTCCGGGTGCGCTCCACCCTGATGGGGCCGATCCTGGTCTTGGGGTCCCGGGGGTCCCCCACCCGGACCTCGGGCATCCGTTCCAGGATCATCTCTTTGACCTGATCATAAATCTCCCGGTGGATGTAGGCCCGCTTCAGGGTGGTGCAGTACTGGCCGCCGTTGATGAAGGCCCGCCCCACCACAAATCTGACCGCCGCCTCCAGGGGCGCGTCCTTGAACAGGATCGCCGGCGGCAGGCCGCTGGGCCCGGCAAAAAACAGCTTGTCGAAGTGATGGGCCTGGCTGTAGTAGGCGGCCCCCACTTCACCCCCGCCGGAGATGAAAAAGACCCTGACTTCGGGGTCATCGACGCAGGCCCGCCCGAACTCCCGGTTGTCCAGGCCCACCACCGCAGTGAAACCCGGCAGGCCCGCGACGATTTCCTGGAAGAGGCGCGCCGTCCGGGGCGTTTGCGAGGAGCAACTGAACCGGAACTGATTTCCCCCCAGGATGGCGGCGCCCCCCACCCGGGCCACCATGACCGGGGGGGCGTCGTAGGGCAGGATGGCGGCCACCGTGCCATAGGGGGCCTTGCCGGCCACCAGCGGCACCTCCTGGGCCATGGTGCGGAGATGTTCCACCCCCATGGTCACTTCCATGGCGACGGCGGCACAGGGCGTGCCGATGTCTTCGGCTTCCGCCTCCTTCAGGTCGTCCAGCCGTTGTTCCAGACGGTCGGCCAGTTTCTGCACTATCTCCAGGCGCGGGGCAAATTCGTTGGACATCGTGAGTTTTTCACCCTCCTCGGCGAGCTTTATCCAGCCTCACTGCGGCCGGCCCTCAGGTCAACGGCCGCTTCCCGGTGGACCGCGCCCCCTGACAGGTCGGCCACCGGCGCCTCAATCAGCGTCTTGGCTCCAAACCAAGGCCTTCTTTACCTCGAGCTTTGCCACAAATTTATTCCACCTGCTGAATTTTTAAATCCCCCTAACTCATTCTTTTTCAAAGGGGGACTTGAAAGCAATGCCGCGGAACTCCCCCCTTTGATAAAGGGGGGTTGGGGGGATTTTGGTTATGAACCAGTTGCCCCAGCCACCAGCCCTCTTGGCATTCGCTAGAAAAATATCACAAAAAGCCGGCGCCGCGGATAAAAACCGCCACTGGAGGGCAGCAGCGTCCTCCCGGGAAATCGCTCATTTCCCCTCGCTTCGGAGCCTGAGAGGGTTTTTGTGAAAAATAGTATTTTCTTCTTGACATGAGCGCCCCTGCCTCTAAAATCAAAGAGGAAGCGGAGAAAACTCTTTATTTTTTGGTAAAAATTTTATATATAAGCACTAGGGGCTAAGGTAAGAACTGCCTCATATTATTAAGCTAAGTCTTTAACCTGGCGATCAGAATCAGGGCGGACCAAGCCCGGGCCTGACGCCAATTGGGATTATACTAACCACAATTTACTTGGAGGGAAAATGCCAGAAGAGGCCGTGAAAGAAATCAAGGTGGACAGGAAGCACCGCAGAATCGGGATCACCCCCGAGGCGGCGGATCGCTGCTATACCTGTGGCACCTGTGCCGGCGGTTGCCCCGCCAGCGGGCTGGTTCCCGGCTGGGACCCGAGGAAGGCCATCCGGGCCATCGTCCTGGGTCTGGAGCAGGAGGTCATCGATTCCAAGTGGCCCTGGGTTTGCACCCTGTGCGGCCGCTGCCAGTATCAGTGCCCCATGGGCATCCAGCTGCTGAAGACCTTCCGGGCCTGCCGCACCCTGCGGGACCGGGACCACGTACCCGGACCGATCCACAAGGGTACCATGATGAATCTCCAGCGCGGCAACAACCTGGGGATTCCCCGGGATGACTTCCTCTTCCTGCTGGCCGAGCTGGGCGTGGAGATGGAAAACGAAGAAGAGCAGCCCTGCCCCGGCTTCTACGTGCCGGTGGACAAGGAAGGGGCCAACATCATCGTCACCATCAACTCCAAGGAGCCCTTCGGCGAGCCGGATGACATGAAGTTCTGGTGGAAGATTTTCTACGCCGCTAAGGAAGATTGGACCGTGTCGTCCACCAACTGGGAAGGCGTCAACTGGGGCCTGTTCTCCGGGGACGACGAGTCCATGAAGGAGCAGGTGGGCCGGGTCATCGAGAACGCCCGACGACTTAAGTGTAAAACGATATTGTACCCCGAATGAGGACATGCCTACTATGCAACCCGGTTCGGGTTCAAAAATTGGTTCCCCGAAGTTTACGAAGAATTCAAGGTAGTCAGCGTCATGGACCTGCTGGAGGAGTACATCAAGTCCGGCCGGATCAAACTCAATACGCATAAGTATCACGAAGCCTACACGGTGCACGACCCGTGTAATTACGTGCGCAAATCCCAGATGGCCTTCGGGCAGTCCACGGCCGAGCAATCCCGCTGGATCGCCCAGCAGTGCATCGACCCCAGCCTCTACCGGGAAATGTGCGACGACCCGATGAACAACCTGTGCTGCGGGGCCGGCGGCGGCGCCTGGGCCATGCCCTATGACGACGAGCGCCTGGCCTACGGCAAGATGAAGGCCGACCAGATCAAGGACACCGGCGCCGAGATCGTCATCGCCCCGTGCCACAACTGCCGGGACCAGATCATGAAGGCCCTCCCCAAGGTCCACGACATGGGCAACTACAAAGAGACCCTGTACCTGTGGGAATTGGTCTCCCTCTGCCTGGACTTCGAACCCTGGAGCCAGGAAGAGATCGACAAGGCCCACGCCGAACGGGACGCCCAGTTCGAGCGGGACGGCGTCGTGCTGGAAGATGAAGAGGAATAAACCGGCGGCCTGAACTGCATCACCACGCCGGAGCACCTTCTGAGCCTGGAGAACGACTCGTTCTCCAGGCTTTTTTATGGCGCCGGCTGGACTCGATGCTTGGTAACCTCCTGTATTGCTTTTTTCCCCACAAGACTTAACATCCCAACAGAGGAGGATAGACATGAAAAAATCCATCGGTCCCAGGACCATGGCGTTCCCCACCCCGGTGTGGGTAGTGGGGACCTATGATCAAGACGGCAAGCCCAACGCCATGACCGCGGCCTGGGCCTCCATCTGCTGCTCCAAGCCCCCGGCCATCGGCGTGTCCCTGCGCAAAGCCACCTATTCCTACGGCAACATTGTTCAGCACCAGGCCTTCACCATCAGCGTGCCCTCCGAGGCCCACGTCCGGGAGGTCGACTACCTGGGCATGGCCACGGGCAAAGAGGTGAACAAGTTCGCCATCGCCCGCCTCACCCCGGTGGCGTCCACCCTGGTGGATGCCCCCTATGTGGCGGAATTTCCCCTGGTCCTGGAGTGCCGGGTGATCCACACCCTGGAAATCGGCCTCCACACCCTGTTCATCGGGGAGATCCTGGACGTCAAGGCCGATGAGACCGTCCTGGGCGAAAAAGGCTTCCCGGATATCGAAAAAGTCCGGCCCATTGTCTTCGGCCCCGAGATTCGCACCTATCACGGCATTGGGAAATCTTTAGGCCAGGCCTTCGCCATCGGCCGGGACCTCATGTGATTGATAAGGTGACGCTCCACATTAATACGATACCTCTGCGAACGTCCCCCTCACCTGTCATTCTGAGGGAGCGGAGCGACCGAAGAATCTCATAACTACAAAAAACTGCGGGATCATTCGCTTTCTTTGAAAATGGTTTCGTGAAGGCGGACCTGCGTGTCCGCCCACGCCGACCTGGCTGGAAAGCCGATGCCACCACCCATGTGAGGCAATGCCATGAGCCCGAAAATGACCGAAGCCGAAATTCTCCAGGTGCGGCAAGGCATCAAGGAGAAATACGACCGGGTAGCCGCGGCCGGCACCGGCGGCTGCTTCCGGTACCCCACCGGCCAGGACGGCCTTAACCTGCAGGGCTACCCCCGCGAGGTAATCCGGGATTTTCCCCCGGAGGTCCTGGCCGCCTTCTGCGGCGTAGGCAATCCCTTCAGCCTGGGGCCCCTAAATCCCGGGGACGCCGTCCTGGATATCGGCTGCGGCGCCGGGGTAGACTCCCTGGTGGCGGCCGTCCTGGTGGGAGCCGGCGGGCACGTTACCGGGATTGACGTCACCCCCGCCATGATCGAGCGCGCCCGGGCCCACCGGGAGCGGCTGGGGCTGGCCAACGCCACCTTCCAGGTGGGGGAGGCCGATGCCCTCCCCTTCCCGAACGCCACCTTTGACGCCATCATCAGCAACGGCGTCTTCAACCTGACCCTCAATAAGGAGAAGGCCCTTAAAGAGGCCCACCGGGTCTTGAAGCCCGGCGGCAGGCTGATGGTCGCCGACATGGTCCTGGTGGCGGCGCTGCCACCCGATCAGGCCGATAAGGTCGAGAACTGGTTCCAGTGAATCGGCGGGGCCATACCGGGAAAGGATTTCCTGGCCCTCCTGCTCAAGGTCGGTTTCCACCGGGTGAAACAGGTCCGCTATACCGGCTTCAAGAGCTCCCCCTCCACTGAAGGGGCCTTGTTTTACGGAGAAAAACTGGTGGACGGCCAGGCCCGGGAGGACTTCGCCCCCCTGGCCGAACCGGAGGCCGCGCCCCTGGAGGCGCCGCCCTGCAAACCCGGCGGGACCTGAAAGCCGAAATAAGCCGCCCGGGTGGGCGGCCGCTTTTGGGCTTTTTACACTCAGCGTCATAAATAATTAGACGTGAAATGGTTGTTGCTCATCTCATACTGCCTGCTTTGTCACCGTGAGCCGCAGGCGAAGGGTCTCTTGATTGGCGGCAAAGAAGAGATTCTTCGCTGCCTGCGGCCGCTCAGGATGACAAAATGGCTTTTCGCAGCGTTCCCGAGGTGATCTATGCAGTTAAGACAAGTGTACCTCAATCTGATGGCGGTGGCGGTCCTGGTGGTTGGGTTAGCGGCCGCCGGCGATTTTATCCCCGAAGTTGCAGCCGCGGCCAGGCAAGCAGGCGTTGGCGGGTCCAACCAGGTGCTGCTGGCCGCGGCCTCGCCCTTCGAGGACTTAACGGAATCGGCCCTGGCCAACGATACCCGGGGCATGCGCCAGGCCCTGAAGGCCTACACTGACCAGGCTGCGGCAGTCAATAAGGTCCTCTCCGGGCCGGGGCGCCAGGAAATGGCCGCGTTGCTGGCCGCAATCAGACGGGCCGAATCGACAGGCGACCACCACGCAGTGGCCCTGAACGCGGTGGAGGCCTACCGGGTGCTGGTTGAGTCTCTGGACCCCAAGGGGCTGGTGGTGCCGATTCAGGTGGCCCAGCTCGATTACGTCGGGTTCAAGCTGAAGGTCCTTCTGGCCGCGTCACCGCCTGACTGGGCGGCAATTAAAAAAACCGGCGAAGCAGCCGAGGGCCACTGGCATGCCCTGGAGCCCCGGGTAGGCGACCAGGGTTTGCGCGATGCGGTCAAAACGGTAATCGGCGGCCTGAACCAGGCGATCAGGGCCAACAACGCCGAGATGGCCGTCTTTGCCGCCCAGATGGACCTGGCCCTGGTGGATCTGCTGGAAGGGTACTTCGAACGGGCCGCCAAGTAATCCCGGCCCCACTACCCGGCCAGGCGGCAGGGTTATAGCGTTTGCCAAAAGTATTTTCCGATGGCGGCATCATTCTAATCCCCCCCTCCCCCCTTTAACAAGGGGGGGTTAGGGGGGATTTGGGTTTTTGAGTATGGGGAATAACGGAAAAAACTCTTGAGCCTCTTGCAAAACTGGTTTTTCTGTCATCCTGAACGGAGTGAAGGATCTCAACCTTCAAAAAAACGAGATTCTTCGCTTCACTCAGAATGACAGTTGTGGTCAATGGGGAGTTTTGCAAGAGCCTCTTTTGGCAATTGCTCTATCGGGCGATGCTCATCCCACCGATTCTCTGAGGATAATTTCCGGCCCCGACCCTTGCCCCCCGGCTCCCAAATCCGGGTTAGCCGGGTGCCGGGCCCGCCGTCCGGAGCAGTTCCTTTACCACCAGCCCCATGAGACCTAACACCGCGTCCAGTTGCCAGAAGCGGTCCAGGCCGGAAGGCACCGTGAAAGACACCTGGGCCGGAAACTCGTCATCCGCCACCCAGAGAATCACTTCGACGGGCAGCCCCGGAAAGACCGGGAAGGCCAGGGCGCCATCGCCGCTGGCCCGCCTTTCGGCCCCCAGGCGGCGGCCCACCTCCAGAAACCCGGCCAGATCACGCCCGAAGCGGTCCTCCAGGGGGGCGCTGGGAATGGCGTGAGGCCCCCGCTTCTGGAAAAAGGTGGTGGCGCCGGTCAACTCCAGGGGGCTGACTGGCGGCCCCAGCCCGGCGGTGTCCACGGAAAGCAGATAAAGCACGGTAATCAGGCAGAGGCGGAAACCCGGTTCCTCTTCCGGCGCCCCGGCCCGGAAGACCCGCTGCCGGTCCAGATCCGCCACCGCTTCCTGATTAAAGAAAGGGAAGCGGAAGACCTGCTCGTGACGGCGGACGCCGGTGCGGCGGACGATCTCCTCCGGGTCGGCCTGGGCCAGGGCCCGCCAAAACTCCGCATTCACTTCGGCGCAACGATTATAGAGCATCGCATCGGTCCCTGGAATAGTGAAAGCAGGGCGGCACTGCCCGCCCTGCATAAACCGCAGATTGGCCGGGGCGCTTCCCCCGGTGTCCTGGCTGATAGCCGAAAGCTGACCGCTTCTTTTATTCCTCCCCCGGATTGAGCAGATAGGCCTCCACGAAGCGGTCCAGGTCGCCGTCCAGGACCGCGTCGACGTTGCCCTCTTCGTGTTTGGTGCGGTGGTCCTTGATCATGCGGTAAGGCTGGAGCGTATAGGAGCGGATCTGGCTGCCCCAGGCGATATCTTTCTGGGTCTCCTGCATTTCATGCTTCTTGGCTTCCTGCTTGCGCTTTTCCAGGTTGTAGAGCCGGGCCCGGAGCACCTTCATGGCCAGTTCCTTGTTGCGGTGCTGGCTCCGCTCGGACTGGGAGGAGACCACCAGGCCCGTGGGCAGGTGGGTGAGGCGCACCGCCGAGGAGGTCTTGTTGACGTGCTGGCCCCCGGGGCCGCTGGCCCTGAAGGTGTCGATGCGCAGGTCATTGTCCTGGATGTCGATGGCGATGCGGTCGTCCACCTCCGGCAGCACCTGCACCGCCGCGAAGGAGGTGTGGCGGCGGCCGCTGGCGTCAAACGGCGAGATGCGCACCAAACGGTGGATGCCGTTTTCGCTCTTCAGATAACCCTGGGCGTAAGGGCCGCTCACGGTGAAGGTGACGCTCTTGACCCCGGCCTCGTCCCCGGGCAAGAGGTCGATGGTCTCGGTCTTGAAACCCTTGCGCTCGGCGTAGCGCAGGTACATGCGCAGCAAAATCTCGGTCCAATCCTGGGCCTCGGTGCCGCCGGCCCCGGCGTGGATGGTGACGATGGCGTTCTTGTCGTCGTCTTCGCCCCCCAGGAGCAGCTTGAGTTCCCAGTCGGAAAACTCGCGCTCCAGGCCCGCCAGGTCCTTGACCACTTCCTTCAGGGTCGGCTGGTCTTCTTCCTCCAGGGCCATATCCAGCATGATCTCCAGGTCTTCCAATTGCTGGTGCCGGGCCTCATATTCCTCCGTCGCCTGGATGAGGGAGGCCCGCTCCCGCAGGATGTCCGCGGCCCGGGCCTGGTCGTCCCACAACTCCGGGGCGGCCATCAGCTCTTCTAAATGCCTTAGTCTGACCTGTTTGCCAGCCAGATCAAAGATGACCTCGGAGGGTCTCCAACCGGTCTTGCAACCCCTTTAATTTGAGCTTGATTTCCATGCTTTCCGGTAACATTGCGACCTCCTGGGTTGTTATGAAAAAGCTGTAGTCAACAAAACCTCTTCTTAAGGTAGGGGCGTTTAATTCCGCCCCATTCGTAACCAATTCAACAAAATATTTTATCAGAAAAATCCTCACGGGGAAAGGGACGCAGCGGCGGCATCATGGCTGGCCGGCCTGACGGATTCGCGGCAAGCTTCCTTGAACCCGGCTCTAAAAATGCCCTGCGTAGGGCGCGTCTTACGCGCCAAAAATGGTGCGTGAGACGCACCCTACGTGAATTTTCACGTTTTCAGGCGTTTTTGGGGGAACGGAATGGCTCATTCCCCAGGACAACTTGGCAGCCGAAAAAGACCTCACCCGCGCTCAAGGCTGTCCCGGCGCCTCCGCCTCCACTGCCTCGCCTAAGTACGCCTCTTGTAGCTGGGGGTTGGCCAGCAACTCCGTCCCCGAGCCTTCCAGCACCACCCGGCCCACCTCCAGGACATAGCCGTGGTGGGCGATTTTTAAGGCCGCGGCGGCGTTCTGCTCCACCAGGAGGATGGTCACCCCCCGCTGGTTGAGGCGGGTGATGATGTGGAACACCTCCTTGACCAGCAAGGGGGCCAACCCCAGTGAGGGTTCGTCCAGGAGCAGGAGCCGGGGCCGGGACATCAGGGCCCGGCCCAGGGCCAGCATCTGCTGCTCGCCGCCGGAAAGGGTGCCCGCCGCCTGGGTGCGCCGTTCCGCCAGGCGGGGAAAGGTGTCGTAAATCAGGCCCAGGTCCCGGGCCAGGGCCGGCTGGTCCCGCCTGAAATACGCCCCTAACAGCAGGTTCTCGTAAACGGTGAGATTGGCGAAGATGCGGCGGCCCTCCGGCACCATGGCGATGCCGCCCCGGATAATCTCGTGGGTGGGCAGTCGCTGCAGTTCCCGCCCCTCGAACACGATACGGCCGCCCCCGGGCGCCGCCAGCCCGGTGATGGCCCTGAGCGCGGTGGTCTTGCCGGAGCCGTTGGCCCCCAGCAGCGTGACGATCCGGCCCTGGGGGACGGCAAAGCTGACCCCGTCCAGGGCCTTGATAGCCCCGTAGGAGACCTGGAGGTCAAAGACTTCGAGCACGGTATGAGTTCCTCAGAAGCTTTCAGCGAGTCAGCGAAAAAATAAAAGCAAAATTTTATAGCTCGTTCCCAAGCTGGGCTTGGGAACCCCCGGACTCGCCAATCTAAGTACCGTGGTCTGTAAATCCGGTAACGTATTTCCTGCTTCGAAAAGATCACTTCCCCCTCACCCTGACCCTCTCCCCCATTGGGGGAGAGGGGAAAAGATGGGACTGCTTTGATACTCTGCCATCATGAAAAACCCAGCGACCTGACTTACCCCCTCTCCACCCGCTTCGGGGGGAGAGGGTCGGGGTGAGGGGGGCAATATATGACGTCAGCGTATCGATGAAATCCTGTACTAAGCTTTCAACCATTTTCGTTCCCAAGTATAACTTGGGAACGAGGGTTTGTGGCAGTGGCGGGCACGGAGGCCCACCCCACCGACTTTATGGCCCACACTCCCCAATCTAAGCCTGACGGCCAGTTTCGTTCCAAAGTGCACCTTGGGAACGAGCGAGAGGCTCTTTTTGCTTTTGGCTGACGGCTGACGGCTGACCGCTGATAGCTAACCGCTACTTCCCCAAATAGGCCCGGATCACCTCCGGGTTCTGGCGGATCTCCGCCGGGGTGCCCGCGGCGATGGCCAGGCCGTGGTCCAGCACGGTGAGGTGCTGGCAGAGGCCCATGACCAGGCGCAGATTGTGTTCGATGACCAAAATGGTCAAATTATAACGTTCCTGGATATCTCTTATAAAAAAAATCAAATCTCCGGTCTCCTGGGGGGTGAGGCCGGCGGCGGGTTCGTCCAGGAGGAGGAAGCGGGGTCCCGTGGCCAGGGCCCGGGCGATCTCCAGGCGGCGCTGGTGGCCATAGGGGAGCTTGCCGGCGGGCTGGTCCGCCGCCGCCGCCAACCCCACCTCATTCAGGAGCGCCAACCCCCGGGCCCGGCGGTCCCCCTCTTCCCGGCGGTAGCGGGGCAGCCTCAAAACGGCCTCGCCCCAGGTGGCCCGGCTGCGGCAGTGAAACCCCACCAGGACGTTGGCAAGGACGCTGAGCTCGCCGAAGAGCCGGATGTTCTGGAAGGTCCGGGCGATCCCCAGGGCCGTGAGGCGGTGGGGGGGCTCCCCGGTGATGTCCCGGCCGTCCCAGAAAATGCGGCCGCCGGTGGGTTTCAGAAACCCGCTGATGAGGTTGAAGACCGTGGTCTTGCCGGCGCCGTTAGGTCCGATGAGGCCGTAAAGGCCGCCCGCCGGCACCGCCAGGTTCAGGTCCGAAAGGGCCGCCAGCCCCCCGAAGCGCATGTCCAGGTTTTCCGTCCGGAGCAGGGCCATGGATACCTTATGGTTCCCCGGCGCCGGGCGCCGGCGTTGGCGCCCCCGCGGCCGAGCCAGCGGCCCAGTCCGGCCCAGGAAAATTCCCGGCGGCCCATGAGACCCCGGCGGCAGAAAATGATCACCAGGAGCAGCGCCAGGGACAGGATCACCATGCGCATCCCCGGGATACCCGGGATGGTGAACCCGAAGATGGCGGCGGGCTCCTCCACGATCCTCAGCCACTCCCCCGCCAGGGTGAAGCCGGCGGCGGCCAGAATCGCCCCGGTGGTGGAACCCAGGCCCCCCACCACAATGATGATCAGGAGATTGAAGGTGAGGAAAAAGGTGAAGAGCGACGGCGAAATGGTGGTGATGAGGTGGGCCAGCAGCCCCCCTCCCACCCCGAAGAAGAAGGCGCTCAAGAGGTAGGCCCCGAGCAGGTGGCGAAAGGTGTTGACCCCCATGGCCTTCGCCGCGGTCTCGTCTTCCCGGATGGCATTGAGGGCCCGGCCGTAGCTGGAGTTGACCAGGGCGGCGACCACCGCCGTGGCGGCCACCGCCACCCCCCAGGACCACCAGAGATTGGTGTAGGGGGCCAGCCCCTTGAGCCCCAGGGGTCCGTTGGTGAGCCCCTGGAGATTGTTGGCCAGGACCCGCACCACCTCGCCGAAGCCCAGCGTGACGATGGCCAGGTAATCCCCCCGCACCCTGAAGACCGGAAAACCGGTGAGCAGGCCGAAGGCAACGGCCACCAGCCCCCCGGCCAGGAGGGCCACAGGAAACGGCAGGGAGAGCTGGCTCAGGGGCCAGTACAGGGGAGTGACCAGGAAGTTCAGGGTCTTTTCCGCCGGGGTCATGGTCAGGAGCGCCGCGGTGTAGGCCCCCAGGGTGATGAAGGCGTTGGGCCCCAGGTGCAGCTGGCCGCAGACCCCGTTGATCAGGTTGTAGGCCACCGCCAACGTGATGAAAATGGCCACGTTGTTGAGGAGCCGCACCTGATACTCGTTGGCCCAGTGTCCGGCCCCCCACAGGAGCAGGAACAGCAGGACCAGGGAGCCCAGGGTGAGATAGCGCGTGGGAATGGGTTTACTCCTTGAGAGTTGAGGGGCCAGTAGTCATTAGCAGTAGTCGGTTTTTTGTTTTCGGCGCGCCCCTGGCGGGCACTGAGGCCCGCCCCACCACCCTTTTTTATAGTCTTAAGTTGTTCTAAAGAAAATCCCCGATAATTATTATCATTAAACCAATAACTTCTGACCACTGACCACTGACTACTGCTCTAAAGTTTCTCCTCCCCCGGCGCCTCTCCCAGCAGTCCCGTGGGCCGCACCAGCAGGAGCACGATGAGCAGGGTGAAGGCCACCGCGTCCCGGTAACCGGCCCAGGCCGGGAAAAGGGCCACGATCATGACCTCCAGAAACCCCAGGAGCAGCCCCCCCAGGACGGCCCCGGTGACGTTGCCGACCCCCCCCAGGACCGCGGCAATGAAGGCTTTCAGCCCTGGCATGATTCCCATGAAGGGATTAACCTGGGGATACTTCATAGCCCACAGGAGCCCTCCGGCACCGGCCAGGAGCGACCCCAGGAGGAAGGTGAAGGCGATGATCCGGTTGACGTCGACGCCCATGAGGCTGACGGTGGCCAGGTCCAGAGCGATGGCCCGCATGGCGCGGCCCACGGCCGTGCGGTAGATGATGAGGAAGAGCCCCGCCAGGAGCGCCGCGGTGACCAGGGGGATGATGAGGCTCAGGCGGGGCACGAAAAGACCGCCCCAGGCCAGGGCCCCGGCGAACAGATGGGGCACGGGAAAGGGTTTGGCCCGGCCCCCAAAGATAACCAGGGACAGGTTTTCGAGCAGGAAGGAGGCGGCGATGGCCGAAATTAACAGGGAAATCCGGGGAGCCCGGCGCAGGGGCCGGTAGGCGCCGCGCTCCAGCAGCACCCCCATAAGGCCGGTGAGCCCGATGGCCAGGCCGAAAGCCGCCGGCCAGGGCCAACTGAACATCCCCACCCCCATGACCGCAACGTAGGCCGCCACCATCAACAGGTCCCCGTGGGCAAAATTGATGAGCCGGAGGATGCCGTACACCAGGGTGTAGCCGATGGCGATGAGGGCATAGAGGCTGCCCAGCGACAGGCCGTTGATGAGCTGCTGGAGAAAGGTGAGTAAATCCACGGAGGTATTATACTAAAAAATGCGCCGGGGACGCGGGAAAAGGTTAGAGAAAAGCCGAGCTTACTCCGGCCGCGGCGGGAGGCGCCTCACGCCTCGAACCCCTCGACGATAATGGCCCGGGTGGTGGCGGATTGCTCCCGGAGGGGGACCAGGGCCTGGTACTCCGTTGAGGCAAACAATTCCTGCACCTGTTCGATGCTCTCGAATTCGATCAGGACGATCCACTCGGGCCGCCAGTCGCCCACCATGGTCGAGACCTCGGCGCTCCGGGCCAGGTAGCGTCCGCCGTATTGTTCCACCACCGCCGGCACCTGCGCCACAAATTCCCCATAGACGTCCGAATCGATAACGGCAATGTCGATGATGAGATAAACCGGCATGATCTCCTGGCCCCTTATACGGGATGGTGGAGGTGGAGGACTCCCTGACCAAAAATCCCCCGGGCCGCCAAAGAGGTTAAGTCACCCGGCTCCTTGGCGGGCCGGGCTCCCAGACCGCCCACGACCGCGCCCATGGGTTTAAGCATCGGCCACTTCCTGGGAAAGATCGTCACCGCAGGCTTTCTGTTCCCTGATAATCCACGGTGGCTATCGCGAGATTATCATCTCCTGTAGGGGCGGACCTGCGTGTCCGCCCTCCCTGGGGGCCCACACCCAGGTTGGCCCCTGCAGGGGGATGGCGTCGAGTTTGACGAAATTATATGCCGCCGCGTCGGCGTACGGGCCCGATTATCCACCCCCGTGCCGCCCGGGGGTTCGATTCTTATCCGCTGCCGCAACCAGCCTGGACCGGCCTCACAAAACGATCGACTGAAACCCCCGGGAAGTGATGGTGGCATAGTGGAAAGGCGGCCCCACCTCTTCTTTGACCGCGGCCATCTTTTCCAGGAAGTCTTTGCTCAGGTGCAGGACTTCTTCCAGGTCCGCTCCCTGGTTGAGGGCCTTGAACAGGCGCATCTCCATCCCCAGGTTCCGGGGCATGACCACCACGTTGCCGATCTGAATCCGCCGCAGGGGCAGCTCGTTTTCCTCGCTGCCCAGAAGGACCATCTGGAAATGCGGCGGGGGACTGCCGGGAACGTAGCCGGCCAGGATGAAGTAGATGCGGCGAAAACCTTCGGCCTCCGGGCCATGGGTCTCGAGGTGGCGCCCGTAACCGTCGGAGAGGAAGGGCAGCGCGAACTCCACCATTTCCTCCAGTTCCAGGGGGCCGGCATGGCGGGCGATCTGCCGGCGCAGGCCAAACGACAGGGAAACGCTCACCCCGGCGCCGCCGCTCAGGATAGCGGAGTGCCGGCCCAGGGCAAAGAGCTTGTTGACGTTAAAGACCTCCGGCTCCCCGGCGGTATCGAACCGGGTGGCCAGGCTGTCCGTGGCCAACACAATGCCATGCTCGTTGAATCCTGCCAGGGCCTGGGTCATGGATCACCTTTAATACCTAAGATAATTTTTGTAGGGGGGGACCCATGTGTCCCCCCATGAGGGCGCACATACGGGTGCGCCCCTACAATAAAATGCAGAGGGTTGCGGAGGGGAATCAGCCCCACTTATAGAAAACGAAACAGCCCTTAGCCATCTTCCCCAGAAAATCTAACCTTCTTCCAGCACCAACGGCGCCCCGTCGGGATTATAAAAAATCCGCATCCGGGACGGCGGCAGCGTAAACTCCAGGGGGTCCCGGAGTTTCAAGGGAATGGTATCCGGCGTCACGTCCTTCCAGCCCCGCCGGGATTCCCCCAACAGCTCGGACAGGTTGGGGATGGCAACGTCCTGGGGTTCCGGGGTGGCATTGATCACTGCCAGGACCCGGCCCTTGCGGCTCTCCCGGGATTTGAGCAGCAGCACCACCGGCTCCCCCTTGGGGTTGACCCGGGTCTGGGGCCCTTCTTCCAGGAGCACCGGGCATTTCTTCTTCATCCGGTTCACCCCCGTGATAAAGGAGGTCAGGTCGTAGCCGGGCGTCTCCCAGTCCCGGGGCCGGGTCTCAACCACGTTGAGGCGCCGCTTGAAGCCGTACTCATAGCCCACGGGGATCATCACCCCGGTGGAAAAGTAGGCCGCAAAGAGGTAGCGCTGCCGGGCCACTTCCGGGGCGCCGCCGCTCTCCGCCGCCAGCCGCTCGGTGTCGTGGCTTTCCGGGAAGCTGATGGAAGGGGCGATACGCCGGAAGTCGTTGTACTGGTCCAGGCACCAGTCTTCCTGGAAATCCCACCACTTGGAGCTGTTATAGAGAAAGTCGAACCCGGAGGTGGACAACTGGGTGCACTCCTCCAGGCGGCATCCCAGGGTCTCGGCGAAAAACTGGGCCCGGGGCTCCAGGCTCTTGGCCTCAGTGATGAGACGAGCCCAAAAATCGCCCGGGATCTTGTAGGCTGCATCGGCCCTAAAACCCATAAAGCCCAGGCGCAGGTACTTGGCCACCACGCCGTCGAAGTAGTGCAGCAGGCCCTCGGGGTCGGGGGGCGGCCAGTATTCCAGTTCCGCCAGGTCCCCCCATACCGTCACCTTGGTGGCATCCGCCGGATCGATGGCGCCGGGATTCTTGATCCGGCCGTCTTCGTCCTTGGCGTACCACTCGGGATGCTGGGTGACCAGGGGCGAATCGATGGCCGTGTGGTTGATTACCAGGTCCAGCATCACCTTCAGTCCCCGGCGGCCGGCCTCCTTCAGAAAGTGCCCCAGGGCCGCCTCCGGGTCCTGGCCGGACTCGGGCGCCAGGAGAGGATTGAGGCCGTAGTAATCCTTGACCGCATAGAGGCTGCCGGAGAGGCCGGGGGTGTTAATGGGATTCAAAAAGATCCAGGTGAAGCCCATGGCCGCAATGCGGTCCAGGTGCTCCTCCCACCGGGGGATGGTCCCGGCCAGGGGCGGAAAGAGATTGTAGATCAGAGCTGGTTCAGACATTATTCTCCTCGTTAAATACCGTCGTCAGTGGTTTCTTGATTGGTGCCGCTGCTTCGCAAAGTTCCCGTAGGGTGCGTCTTACGCACCATTTGACTGGTTGGAGGCTTGCGAGAACGCCGGCCTTTCCTAGCTTTTCATTAATACGGCTGAGCCGATGTCTCATGAACAACTGCTCACCGCTCACTGCTTACTGCTCACTCACCCCGGGCTTTATTCAGCCGGGCCGCCAGACGGGCAGGCTCCGGGCTGCCCTCCATCTGTTCCAGGGTCAGGGGGAACTTGAGCCGCCAGTTGGGGTTTTCCGTCTGGGTGCCCGGCAAGTTTTGCTGATCCGCAACACCGAAGACCTCCTCCAGGCGGACCTCCATGAGGGCGGCCTGACTCTGGGCCAGATAGTCCAAGACCGCCTCCCGCAGTTCCAGGGGACAGGAATCGCCGGCCTCGGGCTCGCCAGCCGCGCCCTCGCCCAGCACCCCCCGGTGCTTCAGGTCCTCCAGCAGTACCCGGCGGTCCTGTTCCCGGGCGGCGGCGTCAGCCTCCGCCAGCCCCGCGTCCGGGTAAAGCTTCAACGTCCGCTTCAGGGCCAGGTCATGCCCCTGCCAGAATCCCGTCAGGGTGGGCAGATCGTGGGTGGTCACCGTGGCCATGGCCCGGCCCGGGTAAGCCTCGGGGGCCAGGAAGTGGCCATTGCCGTCCCGTTCAAAGTAAAAGACCCGGTAGGAAAAGACCCCGGAGTTGCCCAGTTCCCGCCGGATGTGGGGCGGCACGGTGCCCAGGTCCTCCCCGATGATCAGGGCCCGCCGGCGCACACTCTCCAGGGCCAGGATGGCCAGGAGCTCCCGGGCCGGGTACCTGACATAGGCGCCCCGGGCCGCCTCCGCCCCTCGGGGAATCCACAACAGGCGGAACAGCCCCATGACATGGTCCATCCGGAGCATGCCGCCGGGCGGGGTGTTGGCCCGGAGGGTGTCGATGAACAACTGGTAACCCGAGGCCCGCAGACGATCCGGAATCAGGGGCGGCAGCCCCCAGTTCTGCCCCTGGGGATTGAAGGCGTCGGGAGGGGCGCCGATGGCCGGGCCCCGGGCAAAGAGCTCCTGGTGGGCCCAGGTGTCGAACCCTCCGGGGCTCGCGCCCAGGGCCAGGTCCTCGTAAAGGCTGAACGGCAGGCCCTGCTTCGTGGCCTCCTGGCATACCTGGCCCAGTTGGGTGGCGGCCAGCCATTGCCCATACTGGAAAAACTCCACTTCCCGGAGGTGATCCCGGGCGAACTCAGCCACGGCGGGGCTCTCGGGGTGCTGATAGGGTTCGGGCCAACGGCGCCAGTCGCCTTGCTCGAGGTGATCCGTCAGGGCGCCGAACTGGCCGAATCTGGCCAGGGACTCGCCCCCGGCCGCCACAAACCGGGCGAACTCCTGCCCCCGGGCCGTACCGGGGGTACTCCCATTGCCGCCGTGCGCCTCACAGAACGTCTCGTACAGGAGTTCCAGCACCCGGCGCTTTAAACGGCGGACTTCAGGGTAAAGCACCAGGGGAGAGGCGGCCAGACGGCTTTTGGCCGCCTGAAATTCCGGGCTGGCCAGGAGTTCCTGAGCCTTCCGGCAGTCCGGCAGCTCCGGCGACGCCTCCAGGCTCAGATACAAATCATTGCGGAAAATCCGGCTGGAGGGGGAATAGGGACTGGGGTCGGCATGAGCCCGCCCCCCGGCCGCATGGAGGGGGTTGACCCCCACAAACGCCGCCCCCAGGGGCCCGGCCCAGCGGACGATCGCCATCAGGTCGGCAAAATCCCCTACGCCCCAGTTGCCCCCGCTCCTCAAGGCATAGAGCGGCAGGTTGAAACCCCAGACCCGGCGCCCCTCCGCCAGCCAGCCCGGCGCATACGCCTGGGACGGCGCCGCGATCAACCGGCTCCGGCCGGTTTCCTCCCGGCCGCCGCTCCGGACTTTCACGGTCAGATCATAATACCCCAACTCCAGGTCGGCGGGCAGGGGCAGCCGCACCTCGACCCGGAAGCCTCCCGGCACTGCCCGGCTTTTCAGCCTCCCGGCCGGGGCCAGCCGGGTCTCCCAATGGTAACGCTCCCCCGTTTCGCTGGACCATCTCCCCGAAAACGTCCACCGCGGCCGGGGGCTCAGGCCCGGGGGACCAGATCCGCACCGTCGCCCGGGCCTGAGCCGGCGCGGGCTTGAGGAGCTGCACCGGTTCCAGCAAGGCCCCCCAGGGACCCAAACTGCCGCCGGGCGATCTCCCGGTCCAGAAGCGCAGGGTCTTCCCACGGCACGCCCATGGCGCTGAGCAGGTCCCGGTAGGTGGCCTGGGAGGTGCGGTGGAGGCGGCCAAAATTGTCCCAGTAGCGCGAGGTAATCCCGCACAAAGAGCCCAGGACCGCAATCTTTTTAGCAAAGTCCTTCCCGGCCATCAGCCTGACCCATTACCCCGAAACTGGGTTACCTTTCTTATCGGAAAAATCCCGCGAGAGCAGAGGGGTGTCTCCCCCCGCAACGCTCATATCGGTTAATGTTAATGATTCAGAGCAGCCCACGCCAGAGGCTTTTGAACTTTGCGAGACCATTTTATCGGGAAATATTGCCGGATAGCCGCAGTGCACTGTGGAGCAAGTAGGGGGAGCGCAAGCAGGAAGGAATAATAAAATACAATATTTTTATAATTAGATCCAATTAAGGCTTTAGTCATCAAGGTAATGTTTTAATTTTTTCAATGGCCTCATTATGAATTTTCCCCATAATTAAAAGGGCTGCTAAAGCTCCTATCAGGCAGAAGAGCATATCTGATTGCGTATCCCATATATCCCCTTGGGTACCCAGGAATGCATCCCCGGCGCTTCCGGACAGGGCGGAAACCAGCCATTCGAACAGTTCATAAACGGAGCTGGCGGCTTGGGCAACACATACCGCAAGAAAATTGATCCAGGTTGTGCTGGTAAGAGGAGTTTTTCTTATAAGAATTTCTCTTGCTACGAGAACCGGAACGAACCCTTGCATAAAATGCCCGACTTTATCATAATTGTTCCGGGAAAACAGGCCGATGTCGCGAAGCCAATTGAAAAAAGGCTCCTCTGCATACGTCCAGTGCCCTCCGATCATCAAGACAACCGAATGGATAAGTAATAAAAGCAGCAGAAAACGGGTGAATTCAAAATTATAATATCTATTTAAATAGCATATAACAATAAGTCCGATAATCGCAGGAGCTACTTCAAGAATCCAGGTAAAATAATCATGGGGTTTTATTGCAGATAAGATTAATGCAATGAAAAATATTGACAATAATATTTTATTATATTTACTTCGCTGCATATAATATTCTAATTAATTCGATTTTTTGTCATATTTATAATCAGATATTCTTCTTCGTATGCTAATAATTTGTTTTTCTCTTAATGGGGGCAAATGAGTTTGACCGGTCTTAGTCCTTGCGTGTTACCTCTCCCCCGGGACAGAGTCGTTAGGTTCGTTGACACGCCTGCATAAATCCTTGGTAATTCCGTGGGGATGGGCCACTGGGACCCGCAAATCCCGAGGCTAAACCCCGTCTAGCCCGCCGGTAACCCGGCTAATCACTCCGTCAGCAATGGCAAAACAGGCCACCGGGGTCTCCTGGTAGCGGGGGTCCCGGCGGACCATTGCCATGATGTCCATGATTTCCGGATGACAGGAAAACAGGAGCACCTGCTGCTCCCGGGCAAACTCCAGGATGACCCGGGCGGCGTTGACCCGGCGGCTGGGGTCGAACTTCACCAGCACGTCGTCCAGGATGACGGGCAGGGGTTCGGAGTGGCGGCCGAACTCCCGGGCCAGCCCCAGGCGGATGGCCAGGTAGACCTGGTCCGCCAGCCCGGCGCTCCAGGCCACCTCTTCCTTCCGGGCCTGGGACCTCAGAGACTCCAGGTGAACCCCGTCCTCGCCCACTGCGGCCAGCAGACGGTAGCGGCCGTGGGCCATGGTGTGCAGGAAGCGGTCCGCCTCCTGAATCACCTGGGGCTGCCGCTCCCGTTCGTACACCCCCCGGGCCTCGTCCACCAGATGGCGACAGATCACCAGGGTGGCCCAGCGCCGGGTGGCCTCGGCCAGCTGCTCCTTAACCGTGCGCTGCTGCAAGAGCAGATCGCTCAGTTGCTCGTCCTGTTCCATGGATTTCAGCTTGCCCTTGAGGTCCCCGATCTCCTGGTCATCAGCGGAGTTGAGGTGCGAAAGCTCCTGGACGCGAGTCTGGAGGCGTTCCTTCTCCTCTTGCAGTTCCAGGGGGTCGGTACGGCCCAGTTCCTCTTCCAGGGCCGCCTGGGCCTCCCGGGTGCCGGCCATGCGATAGAGGGCGGTCTCTTCGGTCTCCATCTGCTGGACCAAATCCCGCCACTTCCCATGGGCCTCTCCCCGGCGCCTGAAGTCCTCGGCGTCGGCCGCCCCGGCCTGGCGAAGCAGGTCCTCCCCTTCCCGTTCCAGTTCCTGCCCCCGAGTCTTAATGAGGTCCAGGGCCTGGGTGGCCGCGGCCAGCTTGTCGGTGAGCTCCCGCCGCTGCTGGCTGGTCGCCAGGGCCGCGGCCAGGGCCCGGCGGAGGGCGTCCAGGTCCTCCACCCCGGGCTCCGCCCCCAGGGGGGTGCGGCTGCAGGCCGTGAGACCCCGGGCGATTCTCCCCCGGGCCCCGGATAAATAGTCGGACATCTGCTCCACGCGGCGATTTTGGCTATCCAGGACCCGGGCCGCGGCCCGGGCATTTTCCACTGCCTGGAGCACCGCCTCGAAGCCTTCCGGCCGCACCGGGTCCGAGAAGCCCCGCTGCACCAAGCCACCCGGTCCACTCATCCTGAAGGCGCTTAAAGTCCTGGGCAGCCTGCGCGGTTTCCGCCTGGGCCAGGCCCTGGCGCACCCTGGCCTGGGCCAGTTGCTCGCCCGCCTGGCGTTGGTCCTGTTCCCTGCCCTGCCAGTCCCTGAGCTGGGCGGCGGCCTGCTCCAGTTCCCCGGCGATCTCCTCCAGGACCATGAGGTCGGCCGGCGGCTCCCGGTCCATGACCCGGGCCGCCCGGGCAATTTCAGCCGCCGCCGCGGCAATCTGCCCCGTCAGTCCGGTGATGGCGGATGCCAGGCCTTCCCGGTTCTCCTCCACCTGGGCCAATTCTTGCTCGAGGGCGGCGCGGCGTTGCCCCTCCCTGGCAGCTTGCCAGCGGGATATCCAGACGAAAATTCCTGCCAGCCCCAGGCCGGCGCCGAGAATCAGGCCGCCGGTCAGGTATTCCCGGCGCCAGAGAAAAAAACCCCCCAGACCCAGCCCGATCAACAGCCAGGGGAGCCCCAGCCACCCGGACAGGACGGCCGGCGGCGCCCCCAGTCGGCCCTGAAGCGCCCCGGCCCGGGCCCCGGCCTCGTCCCGGGCGCTCTCCCGGCCCCTGAGCTTCTCCCCCAGGACCTCCCGTTGGTGCAGCCAGGCCCGCAGCCGCCGCACCGCCTCCTGCCGCCGCGCCAGTTCCTGCTGGTCGGTGAGTGGCGGGACCGGCAGGTCTTGCAACTGCTGGGCCGCGGCCTCGGCCTGTTTCTCCGCCTCGGCCGCGGCCTCGGTCAGGGCCCGCTCCTGGGCCCGGGCCGCCTCCTGGCGCCGCTCCGCCGCCCCCAGCTGCCGGGCGAACTCGGCCACCCGCTGGCGCACCTGCACCGAGGTATCCACCTCCGCCAGCCGGCGTCCGTCCCAGGCCGGCCCCAGTTCCCGCAGTTTGCGCCCAAATTCCGTCTGGGCCTGGTCCAGGTCGCTCTTGGCGCCGGGATAGTCGTTGAGCGCCGCGGCCAGGTGCGCCCGCTCGCCGGCCAGGGCCTCGATGGCTTCCTGCTGCGCCAGGACCGCTGCATCCGGGGTAAGCCGGCTAAGCTGCTCCGCCAGGCGGGTGGTCTCCCCTTCCCGCTGCTGCTGATCCTGGCGATTCGCGTCCAGCTCTTTGTGGAGGGCCTCCAGGCGCTCGAGACCGTTCACCGGAAAATTTTGGGCATACTCCACCGCCGCGGCCTGCTCCCGGGCCCGGTTCCGGTTGGCCCAGGGGACCCGGGCCTGCTCCAGCCGCTCTAACCGCCCCAGTTCCCGGCGGCGGACCTCGGACTCCTGACGGTTGGCTTCCACCCGGGCCTCCAGATATTCCTGTTGGCGCTGGCCCTCGGCATAGGCCGCGGCCTGGCCCTGGAGTTCCCTGATCCGCGACTCGGTTTCCTTCAACTCCTTGACCAGCAGGTTGACTACCTGTTTCTGCCCCCGTAATGCCAGGAGGTTAGCCAGTTCTTTGTCCAGGTTTTTCATGACCTCAGGCACCGAGGCGCTCCCCAACCCGGTCCCCGCCGCAAACAGGCGGCCCCGCACCCCTTCCTGGGACAGCACCCCCAGCCCCTGCAATTCTTCCAGCCCCACCGCAAAGACGTGCTTAAACGTATCCCGGTCCAGCCCCCCCAGCAGGTGCAAGGCCGGCTCCGCCTGCATCGTGGTCCCGCCGGCCTGGGTGAGGCTGGCCGGGTGGCGTCCGGCCCGCTCGATGGTATAGCGACGGCCGTCATGCATGACTGCCTGGAGGCGGCCGCCGTGGCTGCCGCCGCGCCGCGGGTCGTAATCGTTGCGCTTGGCGGCTCGCCGGGGGAAACCGAAAAGTACGGTGCGCAGAAATTCCATCAAGGTGGTTTTGCCGGATTCGTTATCCCCCACGAAGAGCACCAGGCCGGGAGGAAGGTCTTGGACCCCCTGATCGTGATAAATCCCGAAACCGTCGATGTGAAAGCCGCTCAGGTACATCCGTCAGTCTTCCTCGGGCAGCAACTGGTCCACCCCCAGGATCTCGGCCTCATTGAGGATCGTCAGGAGTTCCTCGTCGGTGAGTTGATCCAGCCCGGCGGCGATCGCCCGGTGTTCCGGCCGCTGCCGCAGCACCTCCCGCAGCCCGGCCCCGGGGTTTTCCCCGGCGCGCCGGGCCTGGGCGGCGTTGAGAAAATCGCCGACGAAATCCTGGACCAGGCGCCGCTGGCCCAGGTCCAGGGGGGGCCGGGTCTGGTTTTGCACCGATTCCACCCAGACGAAATCGGGGCGCTCCGGCTCACCGTCCCGCAGAGGCTCCGCCAGGTCCCGCTCCAGATCGATCCTTCGGGCCAGTTCCCGGTGCAACTCGCCCCGGCCGGTCAGGTTGAGGCGCAGGATCGCGGCCCGGCCCTCGGCCCCGGCCCGGACCTCCTCCCGCACCCTTGACAGCTCATCCAGCAGGCCATCCCAGGTAGAAAGCCCGGCGATATCCAGGTCCTCGCTAAACCAGCGCACCACGTCGGTGGGCACAAAGGTGGGCGTGATGCGGCGGGCGTCGTCTACCCGCACCAGGTAGCAGCCCCGGGGTCCCATTTCCCGCCGGCTGCGCCCCTGGGGGTTACCGGCATAAACGATGCACGGCTCCTGGTCCCGGATGATCTTCCGGGCGTGAATGTGCCCCAGGGCCCAGTAGTCCATGCCGGCGGCCGCCAGGTCCTCCACCCCGCAGGGGGCGTAGTTGTCATAGTTGGGGTCGCCGCCGACGTTGCAGTGGAGCACCCCGATGGCAAATGGCGCCTCCGGGTCCCGCCGGAAGCCGGGTGCGAGGTTGACCTTCACCTCCTTGACCGGGTAACTGATGCCGTAAATGTGGGCCAGGGTGGCGCCCTGCCGCTGAACCGTAAAGCATTCCACGCCTTGGCCTCCAAAGCGCGCCGCCTGCTCCGGCATCGTCAGGTGGGCTTCCCAGCCGGAAAGGGGGTCATGGTTGCCGTGGGCCACAAAACACCTGAGGCCGGCCTCACCGGCTTTCCGGAGGGCGTCCCGGAACCGGAGTTGGGCCCTGAGGCTGCGGTTCTCGCCGTCATGCACGTCCCCGGCCACGATGATGAAATCCACCGCCTCGTTGATGGCCAGATCGATGATCCGGTCGAAAGCCGTAAACGTCGCCTCCCGGAGCACCGCGGCAATGGCGGGCGCCGCCGCGTGGATCCCCTCGAAGGGACTGTCCAGGTGCAGGTCGGCGCAATGCACGAAGCTGAAAGGCCTGAAAGCGGTCATGACGATCCTGTTGAAGAGTCCGGCTGGTCGCCCCCGGGCGGTTCCGCGGCTGATCCCCGGCCGCCCCCGGGCAGGGTGAAATAGAACGTGGCCCCCTGCCTCAAGTCGATTTCAGCCCAGACGCGGCCGCCGTAACGCTGCATGAGGCGCTGCACCAGGGCCAGGACGCGGCCGGGCCCGGCAGAGTCCCGGACGGGGCCCGAACGGCGAAACGCCCTGAACAGTCGGCGGCTGCTATCCGGGGCCAGGCCGGCCCGGTTGTCCCGGACCAGGAAGCCCCGGGTCTCGTCTGTGGTGGGCAGGGCCTCGAATTCAATTTTGCCCCGGGGGACCGGCTCAGTAGATTTCCAGGCATTGCTTAGAAGGTTCGCCAGGACCTCCCGGAGCATGGCGGGATCGCCTTCAGCCCTCAGGTCGGTCCCGATGATGAATTCTACCCGGCGGGCCGGCGCGGTGCGCTGAAGAGCTGCGGCGATGACGTGGGCCTCGTGGCTGAGATCAATTTCCTGCCGCTTAACTTCGGTCCGGCTCAGCCGGGAGTGATGCATTAACGCCCCCGTGAGTTCCTCCATCTTCCGGACCTCTTCGCGCAACCGCCCAAGATACCGGCATCCCTTGGAGTCAACCTGATGGGCGCTGGCCACGTCCATGGCCTCGCAGAACCCGCTGATCCAGCTGAGCGTCGGCCTGAGATCATGGGACACCGCCTCGGTGAACCTGTCCAGTTCCCCCTTGACGATCTCCAGTTCCCGGGTCAGTTCCTCCCCTCCCTGAACCTGGCGCGCCAGTTCGGCCTGGAGCTTCTGGAGGCGAATTTCCGCTTCTCTCCGGTCAGTCAAGTCGATGCCGGTGGCGATCACCTGCTCCACCGCCCCGCTTTCATCGAGGTGGGCCCTGGCGGACCAGGCGATCAGGCGCCGGCCCCCGTCTTTGGCCACCCAATCAGTCTCAAACGTCTGGTGAAAATCCCCGGCAGTCAGATGATAAAACGCTTCCTGCGACGCGTCAACTGCTTCGGGTGCCGGAAAAACCTCCCAGAAAGGCCGGCCTTGCACCTGGGCCAGGCCATACCCGGTGAGCCTCTCGCCGGCAGGGTTCAGGCGATTGATGCGTCCCTGGCGGTCCAGGACCAGCACCATAACCTGGGCCGTATCCATGAGGCTGTCGGCAAAATCCCGTTCTTGCCGCACCATGGACTCACCGAGTTCCAGGTTGCGGAGCAGCAGCTGATGAGGCCTCCTGATTCCGGTTTCGATAAAGGCTTGGTAAATCAGGATCAGGGAGCTGATTTTGAGCAGCTGGCCCGCCACGCCGGCCTGGTGGGACCCTCTCCCCCAAAGGTGAAGACCAGCTCCGAGCCGACGGCCAGGCCGATAGCCCCCAGCAACAGGCGCAGCACCCCGGGGTTAAACTCCTCCTGCCGGCGCCACAGCAGGGCCACGGCCCCCAGCAGGATGATGCCGGGGAACCAGTCGGCGGTTTGCTTCAGGGCGACCAGGCCCGGCCCGGCCGACTCCCCGGGGGGGAAGCTTCGCCAGACCGAGATCATGAGGATGATGAACCCAAAGGTCAGGAGATAACCCGCCAAAACCGCATAGGGCTTCAGGCGGCGGCCCAGGCACAGGGGGGCCAGGCACAGGGAGACGCCCTCGAGGCCCCGGGCCGCAAACCCCAGTTGGACCGGCAAATCGGCCCCAAAGCCGGGAAAGACCCCCATACCGCCGGAAGCCAGGATCCGGAGCAGGTTGAAGGCGCCCACGAACAAATAGGCAATCCCCAGGAAGAGCAGGTAGTTATTCTCCAGGAAGCCCCGGGAATTCCAGGCGACGACAAAGACGCCCACGGCCATGATGACGCTGAAGAGCCCGACGATACCGTCAAATAGCGGCAGGCTGTAGCGACTGGTCAGATATAACCCCGCCAGCCCCAGGGCCCAGGGGAATACGTGCGCGTAGCTGCCGAAACGGCCGGATGGTTCACTCATCGCATCTAGGGAGATTGCCCGATTACTCTGCGCCCTGCGGGACTCCGCCTCCGGAGGTTTGCCTGGCGTTATCTAAGAACGACGGCGAATTCGTAGACAGACATTCCTTGTCATAAAGAATTTTTATCATTATTCGCAGGATTTAGAGAATTTGTAAAGCTAGTGTCGTGTCCCAGGACTACCTTGCATGAAAGAATTTGCTTTTTCCCTTCCCCTTTGAGAGCGGAGAGTCAGGGCGGGGTTAATATTTTTATTGTTTTTTCTTGGTGATATCACCCTCTCCCACAAGGAAGGGGAGTTTTAAGGCCAAAACATGGTTAAAGGAGACGTGGGAGATAATACCCATGCCGCAGACCTCTCCCCTACACTCATCCATGCGTTGGGTAATACCGAGTCGCAATCAATTGGCGACAAAGGTATCTCGCCTGGGCTGGCGCAAGCGAAACGTCCATGATCTCGGAGTTGGTCATTCCCGGGAAGAAAAATCCCCCCTACCCCCCTTTATAAAAGGGGGGAAAATCTGCGACGTCCATAAAGTCCCCCTTTTTTAAAGGGGGATTTAGGGGGATTTAAAGTTTCACGGTAAAGCCTGCGTCTGCAAATAATTGCCTTTTGAACGCAACTCGCTATAAGAGGGTGAATCGGCAGGAGGCAGGGAGATGAACCGGGCGGATTATGGTGATTCGGCGGGAAGCGCCGGCGCCCCTGGCCCCTGCCCTTGAGCCCCTGGATGGCTTTGGGGGGAAGAACTCCACCAGCTTCTCCCCATAGGCCAGATACCGGGGGTAAACGCCACCCGGATCAATCGAACTGGAAAGCTTTTTCCGTAAACAGTCGGACGCAGACATCCACTGCTTCCGGATCGTAAAGTCTCCCCTGGTTCCGGGTAATCTCCTCCAGGGCCTGGTCGACCCCCAAGGCCGGCCGGTAGGGCCGGTGCGAGGCCATGGCCTCCACCACGTCGGCCACCCCCAGGATTTTGGCCTCCGGGGTAATCTCCCCGCCGGTCAACCCCGAGGGGTAGCCGGAACCATCTAGCCGCTCGTGGTGCTGGAGCACTCCCTGGGCCACGGGCCAGGGAAAGGCGATATCTTTCAGGATGTCGTACCCCACCTGGGGGTGGCCCTTGATGAGGCCAAGCTCGGCCGGGCTGATTTTGCCGGGTTTATTGAGGATCTCGGAGGGCACCGCGATCTTGCCCAGGTCATGGAGAAAGCACAGCACCCGCATCCCCTCGACTTGATCCGGCGGCCACCCCAGTTCCCGGGCCATGGCGCAGGCCAACTGCGCCACCCGCCGCTGGTGCCCGGCGGTATAGGGATCTTTAATTTCCACGGTATTGGCTAAAGCCATCACGGTCCCGTGCAGGGCCAGACGCATTTTATCCAGCGCCTGTTTCCGTTCGGTGATGTCCCGGGCGGCACTGAGAATCAGGGGATGCTCACCCAGATCGAAAACCCGGGCCTGAATCTCCACCGGCATGATGGACCCGTCTTTGCGAAAATGGGCCGATTCAAAGATCAACTCGCCTTTTTCCAGCAGTTCCCTGAGGCGCTCCTCCCGGGTTGCAGCATATTCCGGGGTCGGAAGGGCAAAGATATCCTTGGCGAGTAACTCTTCTTTTGCATAGCCTCGGGACTTGTAGGCCGCCTCGTTCAGGTAGATAAAATGGCCCTCGACATCATGCAGGAAGATGGAATCGCTTGCCCCATCCAACATTCTTTCTTTTAACCGGAGTTCCTCCTCCACCCGCTTGCGCTCCGTAATAACGTCAAATACGGCCACAAAGGATTCTTTTCCGGGGCTGTACACCGAGAGCGAAAACCACATTTTCAAAGCTTCTACATACTTCTCAAATTTTTCGGGTTTGCCGGTCAAAGCCACCCTGCCAAAGATTTCTAACAACTCCGGATCAGACTCTTGAATGCCCGGAATGACTTCGGACACTCTCTTCCCGACCACATCTTTCAAACCGGTCAAGGCCTCGAACGACTTGTTAACTTTGCGATAAATGAAGTCCTGGGGCTGATCGGGCTCAGAGAGCATCTCACAGTAGGCCAAGCCATTCAGCATGTTCTCGAACAAGGAACGATAGAGGTTTTCGCTCTCATGCAGCGCCTCTTCTGTCTGTTTACGTTCGGTGATGTCTTCGACTACCTCGATAAAGCCCGTTATGTGACCGTCCGGGCCCCGGCAGGGAAAAGCCTGGAGGCGAACGACCATCCGGCTGCCGTCCTCCCGGACACTGGAGACTTCCATGACCGCCTTCTGCCCCGTGGCCATGGCCTTGGTCCCGGGACAATGCTCACAGACCCCATCCCGCCGCTCAAATTCCCGAAAACACTCCCGGCCCACTAGTTCGCCCATGGGCTTCTGGACTAACCTGGCCGTGCTCGCGTTGGTCATGATTATCCGGTAATTTGAGCCGATCAGCGTGATCCCCAGATCAATGTTCTCCACCAGGGTGCGGTAACGCGCCTCGCTCTCCCGCAGGGCCTTGATCGCCTCTTGGCGGAGCGTAATGTCCGTAGCCGTAAACACCACCCCGGCGTCAAGATCAAGGGGGTCAATGGGCGTGAAACTTAAATAAACCTCGATGAGCTTGCCATCCTTGCGTCGCCAAAGGGTTACCGTTGATCCCGTTCCCTCCTGTTTTATTCTCGAATACTTGACCTGCCCGACCCGCTCAAACTCAGCCTCGCTCTCGTAAAGCATCCGGGCGCTTTGCCCCTGCAACTCCCCCCGGGAATATCCCGTTAGCCTGGAGAGGTGGTCGCTGGTCCAGCCGAATACCCGATGGGTGACCAGCCCGATGCCTATGGGCGCGGCCCGCAAGATGCTGCTCAACGTGGCTTCGCTGCCCAGCAGCGCCTCCTCAGCCCGTCGGCGTTCCCGCCGCCCCTCGGCTTCTTTGAGCTCTCGCTGCACCGCGGGGACCAGCCGGGCCAGATTATGCTTCATGACGTAATCGTGGGCCCCGGCCTTCATCATGGCCACCGCCTTCTCTTCGCCGATGACGCCGGACACGATGATGAACGGCAGGTCCCGGCCACTTTCGTTGAGGATCTCCAGGGCCGCAGACGCCGAGAACTGGGGCATTTTATAATCTGCCAGAACGATATCCCAATCCGGTTGCGCCAGGGCCGTCCGCATTTCGCCGGCGGTTTCCACCCGTTTATGCACCAGGTCATAGCCCCCCTGCTGCAACCGGCGGACGATGAGTCCCGTATCACTTTCAGAGTCCTCCACGATCAGGACCCGGAGCGGCGTGTTCATGGCAGCCTCACTTGAGCGGCGGCGGCTCGTTCAGCACCACCCAATACAGGTTCAAGGTCTTCACGGCCTCGGCAAATTGCTGGAAATCAACCGGCTTGCGAATGTAGCTGTTGGCGCCCAGGTCATAACTCATGGCCACATCCTGGTCTTCCCGGGAGGAGGTGAGGATCACCACCGGCAACCGTTTGGTCAGGTCATGGCCGCGGATGCGTCTCAGGGCCTCCAGGCCGTCCAGCTTGGGCAGCTTTAAATCCATCAAGATGACCGCGGGCATGACGCTGATGTCCCGCCCGGCGTAGGCGCCGGCGCCGAACAGATAATCCAGCGCCTCCTCACCGTCCGCCGCCACCACCAGCTTGTTTTGGATGCGATTCTTCTCAAATGCCCGTTTTGTCAGTCCGACATCGCTGGGATTGTCCTCCACCAGGAGAATGACCTTTTCCTTCATGCTGCCTCCTCAAGGGTGAAATAAAACGTGGCCCCGCGCTCCACCGCGGCCTCGGCCCAGACCCGGCCGCCGTGGCGGTGCAGGATGCGCTGGACGGTGACCAGGCCAATGCCCGTGCCCGGAAACTCCGAGGTTTTGTGCAGGCGTTGAAAGGCCCCGAACAGCTTGTCCGCATAGGCCATGTCAAACCCGGCGCCGTCATCCCGGACCAAGAAAACGGGCTGCCCTTCCGGCGTTATCCGGCCGAATTCAATGACCGCCGTGGGATGCTGGCCGGTGAACTTCCAGGCGTTGTCCAGCAGGTTCGAAAGGGCGATCTCCAGTAACCGGGGGTCGCCCGCGGCCGTCACCCCCTCCTGAATGACGAACTCCACCTGCCGCTCCGGCCCGGTTTCCCGCAGGCGGCCGGCAATGGCCCGGGCCAGGGCGGTGAGGTCCACTGTCTCCCGCTGCATCTCGACCCGGCCCACCCGGGAAAGACTGAGCATATCGTCAATCAGCCGCCCCATGTGTTGCGTTTCGCTGCGCACCTGGTCCAGGTACGCCCTCCCCTGGTCGTCCAGCCGCTGGCCATAGTCTTCCAAAAACGCCAGGGTCCAGCCGTCAATACCCCGCAGGGGCGCCCGCAGGTCGTGGGAAACGGAATAACTGAAAGCTTCCATTTCCCGGTTGGCCGCCTCCAGTTGGGCGGTGCGTTCCCGGACGCGCTTTTCCAATTCCAGGTTGAGGGTGCTAATTTCTGTTTCCGCACGCCGGCGCTCCGTGATGTCCCGGATGATCGCCTGGTAAGACTTTTGGTCTCCCACCTCGATCAGGCGCGCACTGATCTCCACGGGAAAGGTGGTGCCGTCTTGCCGGCGGTGTTCCGCCTGGTAGACTAAACCTTTCTCCTCTTCCAGGCGGCTCAGCACCTCCTCCAGGTGCGGCTGGTCCTGGGGGGCCCGGAGTTCCCGCATCGACATGTGCAGGAGTTCGTCGCGGCTATAGCCATACGTCGTCACGGTCCGGTCATTAGCCTCCACGATCTTCAGGTTGGCATCGGCGAGAATGATGCTGTCGTTGGCGTACCTGGTCAGGTAGTCAAAATGTTTGACCAGCGCCTGACGTTGGCGCTCCGCCTCGTATTGGCCATGATAAAACGCGGCTTCCCGCCGCTTCCCCCACCAGAGCAACGCTATTCCCATGATCAGGATCAGGCAACTGGTGGTAACCACAATATTCCTGACATTGGCGGCAAATGGCGCTAAGATTTCTTTTCGGTCCACCTTGGCGATCATATACCAGGGTGAATCAGGGACCTGGCGGATGGCGCTGAACACCCCGATGCCCCGGTAATCCAGGCCCTCCACCAGGCCTTCCTGGCCGCGGGTTGCCATCGCGGCTGGCAGTTGCAGGGTGCTGATCGGGAATTTTAGGCTAAGGGCCGTGTCTTTACGATGGCGCAATTCGTTGAGAAACAGGACGTCTTCCCCCTCCCGCCTTACCAGGAGCGTCTCCGCCGAGGGGCTCGAGGCCGGCCAGAGCTGGACCAGCGGATAGAGAAAGCGGCTCGGGTCGATCAAGATGAGCACCATGCCCGGGTATTTAGTCACCCCGTCAGAATCCCGTGAACCAACCAGGGGGGCCATGAGGGGAATGAGCACCCGCTTTGGGGTTCCAGACCAATAGAACTCCCCTAGTTGCGGCTTGCCGTGGCGGAGGACGTCAGCCACCCGGCCCCGCAGAGAGCGGGGCAGCTCGGTTTTCGCCGCGCTCGCCGCCAGCCGCACCCGGCCCTGTTCATCCAGCAGCAGCACGTCATAATAAAGACCGCTTTTCTGCACAGACTCCAGCCAGGCCAGGATGTCGGCGTCGCCGTCCCCCGGGGCCCGGTCCGAGAGGAACGGGATGATGCGGAGGGTATTGTAGGGATTCAGGGAGATCAAGGCGGCATCAGCCAGGCGTTCCCGGCGCCACCGGGCGATCTGCCTGACCTTCAGATTGGCGATGACATCGAGGCTTTCCTCCGCCGCCTGGCGCACCCGCACCTTTTCCGTGCCATAAACCCGCCAGCCGGTAGCGGCGATCCCCAGAGACGCCATCAAAAAAATCAGCAGGGGAATTTTGGGTATCCGGGGCGGCCGGTCTGTTTGCTCCAATGACAATCCCCCTGGGCTCTGCTTACCGGTTATGCCGCGCCTGGCGAGGCACGCCGCCCCCCCTGGCGTCGATGGGCCGCTCCCCGGTCAAGGATGGCTTTACTCTTGGCGGGTTGCAGGGTCCTGGCCGCGATGGGCAAATCAGGGACGGCAGGGTGAGCCCCGGCTGCCATTTTCCCCATGGACATACCCCCCTTCAGCCTGACCCCCTTGAAGCTGAAGAACTTTCAACCTGCTGGTCATGCCGATTATCTCGAACCGCAGCCAAAACCGGTCCGCTCGGCTCGTAAAGTCCAGGCGCCCCGATGGTCACCCGGTTTCCCGACCTTACCTTACCTCTTCATTTGCCCTCGGGTCGGTTGCGGACGGGTCCCGGCGAAACCGGGCCCGAAAGCTTATCTGGAGCAGGATACCTTCCCTCTCTTTATCGGCAAGTCGCCGTTAATCATTAATGGACCTGTTCTACATCAACTCACCCCTGGCGCCGTTGCCGCGCCATTAAAGCGGCATCCGTCCCCCACCAGTATCAGGAACAAACGTATTTACCGTCTTCATTCAATAATTTTGGTAGGGCAACGGGAAGGATAACGCCATGCCTGCAAGTCCCGGCTGAGAGCATGGCCGAGACCGGTCTCAAGGCATGAGCAGTCCTGAGGTGAGGGGCGGGCCCGATGAGAGCCATCGGGTCTGCCCCTTACTACTGGGAGGCAAGCGGAGGTATCAGGCTATCTATGTCCGCCCCGCGCCGGGCCAGCGGGGGCCGATCGGGCTGGGGCCCGGGGCGCTGGCGCCGGCGGGTGGGAGGCCGGTCGGGGCGCCGATCGGAAAACCGGTGGCGGCGAGGCGCGGAATTCCCGCGGCATGGTGTGGCGAATCACCCTGGTCGAGGGCTGGCGATATGCCCTGGGCGGCGCCGGACGGAACCTTTCGGCTGCCGGGGCTCGGTATTCCCGGGATGGCGCCGGGTGGACCGCGGCAGGCGCATGAAATTCCCGGGACGGTCCCGGTCGAACCTCACGCCGGGGGGTGGTGCGCAATTCCCTACCGGGTGCGGCCTGTAAAATTGCCGGTGGAGCACCATGAGAGGGCTGGATCTCCTTCGCCGGCGAGGGCTGAACGCCTCTTGCCGGCGCCTGAGGCACTCTTTCCGGCCCTTGGGGGGAGACCTCCGGTTTGGCCAAAGGCCGGAACTCCGGCCGGGTCTCCATGCGCTGCGGCCCTTCTATCTGGCCTTGCAGGCGAATTTGCCGGCGCATCAACGGGGTCAAGGCCCGGGTGGCCTCCCGGGGTAAGGCCATGCCCTTGATCTGACCTAAATTATTCCGGCTTACCGCTCTGGTTGACGGGGTAACTTCGGGAAGCTTGGCCGCCGGGACCGGCAGATTGGCGGGGGGCGGCAAGATCCCGGGGCGATTTAATCCATGTTCCGCCCGGGCGACATCCCCGACCCGCGTGATGGGAAATCTCCGCCCCTCTCGAACCGCAGGGGGAATCCCTGCCCGCAGGTAGGGATATCGTTCCATCAGCCTGTGGGGTGGCAGGACATTACGCATCCCGGTGTAATTGACGGTATTAACGTAGTTGTTAAACTGCGCAATGTTGACGCGGCTGACCCGGGAGACATAAGGGAATGGCGGTCCAAAGCAATAATAGGCGCCCGGAGCATAACCCGGATAGTAAAAGTCGGTAAGGGGAAAAGTACCGCCATAGACAATGGGAGCATAGTCCAGAGGCGCCAGACCCCCGATGCTGTTGTAGTAGGAATAGGCCGGGCTGTAGGGCTGCCCGAACCCCAGGAGGAATTGGGCCGCCCGAGCAAAAATCCAGAGCGGCGCCGCCAGGGTGTCCAGGATAGGGGCTTCCGGATTATAACCACCTGCGGGATAGAAGGCCGGCTCAGGGGTATAGTCGGCCGGAGGGATCGGGGCCCAGCCAATATAATCATCACTGGTGCGCCAGGCGGCGGTGGAGGGATACCAGGTGCTGCCCGGCGACCACACCCAGCCATACTCTGTGGTGGGCATCCAGTTGCCGTAATGGTAAGTGGCCCACCCCCAGGGCTCCGAAGTCTCAAAGGTCCAACCACCACGGCTGGGCACCCAGCGGCCGTCCAGGTAGGGGCGCCACGACGACGACACGTTGTTGGGATGCCACACCGGCCCGTACTTACCGTAATCGATCCACTTGCCGTGGGGAGCCAGGGCATCGTGGAACATGCCCAGATCGTGCCTGTCGGCCCAGGCCTGGCGCGCCGCCCCCAAACCAGGAGAGAGCTGCAGGAAGCAGATTAGGCACGCGAGCCCATAGATGATCCGTTTCCCGTTCATGGAGAAGCCCCCGAACTTAGCGATATTTATAGTAATTCTAAGAACTAAAAAGCAAAAATCAAGGAACCTCCAGGGAAGCCTGAGGAGATTTTAAAATATTTCGGGGGACCTCGAGGCGGGGTGGCCATCCGCAACGACTTTTCAGGCGGGTGCGTTGGCTCTCTTGGGCAGGGACTTAACAATGGCGGTGACGATTTCCGGAAGAACCTGATCCTGCGTCGGCGCGGCAAGTGGGTCTACGGTGACTCGCAGGGCTTTCAATCCCTGGGCCCCTTGTAAGTCCGCCAAATCCACGTCCTCCGTCTCATCCCGAAGGTAGCCGGCCGCCCGGAGGTAATCGATATATTCCAGGTATTCCGCGCCCTCCGGTCTTTGGGAGTACACAATGGCAATTTTGCCTGGTTGCGTTAACCGTTCTGAAGTACCCTTGATTACGGCTTTATCGATGCGTTTCTTGATAATCTCATGGCGGATATCGTAAGCTCCCTCCACCTCGAAGTGTCGCTCATCCGGGCTAAAGAAGATGGAGAGCGGCGAATCTTGGGCCAAGATGAGGTGCGTGGTTTCCAGGGGCACTGACAGACCCCCTTTGATTTCCTCGGTCCGCCGCACTATCTCACACATCACCATCAACTGCCATAGGCGCAGGTTTTTCAGATACATCGGGCTGAAATTCTCGTTCTCCACCATGCTGGCGCCGATATATATGGTGTGTTCCACCCCGTCGGTCTTGAGTTTTTCGAAATAGTGGGGGAAATATTCCTGGGCCTTGCTTTCCTCCTGATCCAGGTACGTCGCGATCGTTTCATTAATGAGCTTGAGACTCTCTTCAAAGTCTCGCCGGCTTCGGTAGATGGTCTTCATCTGGGGGTCCAACGCGGCCCGGTAGAAGGCTATCTTTTCGGCTACCTGAGGGCCGAAGGTCGCCAGTTGATCGAAGACGGGTTCGATTACCTGCTGGATGAAAAACGGTTTAGTGGCCTCGTCCCCGGCATTCAGGCCAATTTCCAGCCCCTTGAGATGCTTGTCGATCCGGTGGCTGAACGCCGCGAGAATGGGTAAGGGCCGCTGCTCATAGGCCAACTGCAGGATTCCCCGGGCCAGGTGGAAATGTTCGATGAGATCGGCCTGGATCGCGGCGTTGCGATGATCGCTGGACTTCCGGATATCTGAAACGCCGAAAAGTGGATAGACTTGATGGAACACAATGGGTTCTATCCCGGACACCCCCTCTTCCTTATGCTGAATATGGTGCAGGGCGGCGCGCTGAAAGCGCCACTCCACCGAGGGGTGGATCGCCGTGAACTCCTCTTTGATGACGGCTTGAATTTTGCGGTTCAGTTCCTCCAGGCTGCGATTCAAAGCTACGGCAAACAGCGGCAGAACCGGGAGCAGATTGGCCGTGTTCAGGGCGTTCAGCGCCCCGGGGCGGGTTGACTTGAGCGCCAAAGTTCCCAGGAGCCTATCCTGGTAAAAGAGGGGCGCGACATACACACTCCGGTAACCGTGCTCAACCATGCGCTCTTCAAGGATCGTGGCCTTGAGGATAAGAGCTCAGATCTTCGACGACCACCGGTTCGCCCTGATCCATCGCCCGGGAAAAGATGGATCCTTTGAATTCGTCTCGTTGGTAGTGCGCCGCATTCTCCAGAATACAGGTGGTTTCGGACTGCTTATGGGCATGCGGTAAGACGAGGATCTGCTCGTTGCGAATGGCGGCCAGGCCAAGTGAAATGTCGGTCTCTTGCAGGTAGATCTGCAATTTTTCCTGGAGGCCGGTAAAACCATCCCGCTGAAAAATCGCTTCTTTCTCGAAAAGATCCGCTTGCAGGGCCGATAACATCTCCCGGGCCGTCACGTCCGCAGCCTTGAAAACCCCGAACCCTTGAAATTCAAAGTTCTCCGGGGGTATCAGCTCCGTTAACACTTTCAGGTCAGTAACCTTGGCCAGGAGCCGGTTCCGGTCCGCTTCCGTCAAAATCCTGGGCTCCGTAAGCGCCTTGATTTCCAGAAATTTGGGGTCCAACGTGATATTAAAAAAGCGATCCAGTCCGGTCTTGGGACATCGGGCTTTGGCAATCAGAGGAAAATCCCAGGCGAGGTCGATGCCGTAAAATTTCTTGATGATAAAGAGAAACGCCTTGAGGACCCGCCCCCGCTCCCACTCCTGGGGGTCGAGGTTCAGTTGCGGCGTAAAACCTTGTCCTTCCATCTTGAACAGGGTCTTGAAGGCGGGCGTGGCATAGAAACTGGTAAACTGAAAAGGCATGAAGGCCGCGGCGCAATCACTCTCCCAAAACGCCGGCGGGAACACCAGGCTCATTAACAGGTCGATGAGTTCCTGGTGTTTTTCCAGGATGGTGAGGTCGTCGATCGGTTCCCGGAGCTCAGGGGTATTTTCCAACTTTTGGCGGATAACCGGCGCCAGGGAGCTTATGCCACATCCGCCTTCGGCCAATAAGCGCTCCCAGAAATCAAGCAGCGGACCCAGGCTGAGTCTGCTCTTGAAAGGAAATGTAACCTCGCGGTGTTTCATCATGTCCTCTCAATGACGTTTACGTGTGAGACCACCTTGCATTTCTGGAGGATAGTCAACCAACACCTTTGCCCCCAAGGGATCTGGAAGCCTGCGGATTTCGCGTCTGTGACCCGGTCACCATAAGGGAGGTCTCAGGATCGCAGGGCCTCGGAGGAAAGGCATGACAGTATGGCTATAAGGTAGGTGCCAACAGCTCCATGTCAAGAGGCTCGCCATGACCGGGAGGCTCAGGAAAAAGAGGGAGCCATCCCGGCCAGGTGCGTGCCGTTGCCAGGGATAAGGCCCGTCCGGCAAGGGAAGGAGTTTAAGGCCCCGGAGAGCCGCTGGGGCTGCTTATTTGACCTTGTATCGGTAGTCCTGCTGATAATTTGGGGGAATAAAAGGGTCAAAGGGTGGGGCCGTTGCCGGTGGGGGCAATGCCGACGGGAGGTTGGTTCCTTGGTTGGTGTAAGGGGTGAATTGGCCGGTGTAGGGATTGATTTTCCCCGGGGTCGCAAAGCTGTTCTGTCTTACCTCGGCCTGACTCTGCCAGTGCCCTGGCACATAGGTGCCGTCTTTGGCCGTATACGACTCAATCCATTTCTGCCCCCAGGCGGAGAACGGCACCAATAAAAACCCTAAGATCAGCGCCACCATAAGCTTTTTCATAAACCGCACCTTTAATCAAAGGACGACTGCTAAAAGCCAACCCTGATCAAAATTTACAAAAAAAGCCCGGGCTTGTCAATCCGGGCTTGCTCCCGAGGAAAAAACATGACGGGACAGGTTTTCAAACCTGTGAATCGGCGGCGCCTCCTTTACCGGTGGCACCGGCTTCAGGCGGTGGACCCGCTGAGGATCATCGGCGTTGCCGGGCTTAACGAGCGAGTTCGGGATGGGATCGGGTGTGGCCCATCCTTTTCTCACCCCTATTTGCCAAGGACCACTCGGGTGCGGTTTGAATATCGATGGTGGTCATCTGGGCCTCGGCTTCAAAGGGAACTGCGGTGCTCAACAGGTCTTCGGCCCCGATTTTTAGAGATTCCAGCAGTTCTTTTCGTTTTTCCATCCCAATCGCTTTAAAGCCGCCAATACCCTTTTGGCCTTGGTTGCTTGCCAGCTACTCATCCGCGGCAAAGAGAATATTGATGGGTTCAGCCAGCATCTCGCCCTGTTCCAGTCTTTCGGCCAGCACCCTCAAGGCCAGGGCTTGGGCCTTGGCCATGGCTTCCTGGCCGGTCGGCTCATAAACATGACTCCGGGAAGCTCCAGCACCTCCGCCAGCCAGCGGCCGTCTTCTTCCTGCTCGGATTCCACGGTAAATTTCATAACCTTACCCTCTGATTTCTTTATACCAAATTATCAAGCATAAATGAATAAAAAAACCCCGCCTCCGTCAAGAGGCGGGGTTGCTGCTACGAAAATAAATCCGGCGGCGTCCTACTTTCCCACGCAGTCACCCACGTAGTATCATCGGCGTTGCAGGGCTTAACTACCGAGTTCGGGATGGGATCGGGTGTGGCCCCTGCGCTATGGCCACCGGAAACTGTATGACCGTGAGCAGTGAGCGGTAAGCCGTGAGCAGTTATTTCTTTCCTCACTGCTGACGGCTCATGGCTAACTGCTGCACTAAAGCAAATCTGGAAGAAAGAGAATCCTTAGGAGTTTCTAAAAGCAAGGGAAATATGGTCAAGCCGCACGGCCGATTAGTACCAGTCGGCTCCACACATTGCTGCGCTTCTACCTCTGGCCTATCAACCTGGTGGTCTACCAGGGGCCTTTAGGAACCTTACGGTCCGGGAGAGCTATTCTTGAGGTCGGCTTCCCGCTTAGATGCTTTCAGCGGTTATCCGGTCCGAACATGGCTACCCGGCGCTGCGCCTGGCGGCACAACCGGAACACTAGCGGTTCGTCCATCCCGGTCCTCTCGTACTAGGGACAGCTCCTCTCAACTCTCCTACGCCCACACCAGATAGGGACCAAACTGTCTCACGACGTTTTAAACCCAGCTCACGTACCGCTTTAATTGGCGAACAGCCAAACCCTTGGGACCTTCTTCAGCCCCAGGATGCGATGAGCCGACATCGAGGTGCCAAACCTTCCCGTCGATGTGAACTCTTGGGGAAGATCAGCCTGTTATCCCCGGCGTACCTTTTATCCGATGAGCGACGGCCCTTCCATACGGGACCGCCGGATCACTAAGGCCTACTTTCGTACCTGCTCGACTTGTAGGTCTCGCAGTCAAGCTCCCTTATGCCTTTACACTCAACGGCTGGTTTCCAATCAGCCTGAGGGAACCTTCGCGCGCCTCCGTTACGATTTAGGAGGCGACCGCCCCAGTCAAACTACCCACCAGGCAATGTCCCCGACCCGGATTACGGGCCTGGGTTAGAATTCTAAAATAATCAGGGTGGTATTTCAAGGTTGGCTCCCTCCGAACTAGCATCCGGAGATCATCGCCTCCCACCTATCCTACACAAATTATCCCAAAATTCAATGCCAAGTTGTAGTAAAGGTGCACGGGGTCTTTCCGTCTTGGTGCGGGTACACGGCATCTTCACCGCGAATACAATTTCACCGAGTCCCTGGTCGAGACAGCGGGGCAGTCGTTACGCCATTCGTGCAGGTCGGAACTTACCCGACAAGGAATTTCGCTACCTTAGGACCGTTATAGTTACGGCCGCCGTTTACCGGCGCTTCGGTTCAGAGCTTCTCCGGGTTACCCCAGATGACCCCACCCCTTAACGTTCCGGCACCGGGCAGGCGTCAGACCCTATACATCGTCTTGCGACTTAGCAGAGTCCTATGTTTTTAGTAAACAGTCGCCACCCCCATTTCACTGCAACCCCAGCGAGCTCAGAGAGCAAGTCTCATCACCAACCGGGGCGCACCTTCTCCCGAAGTTACGGTGCTATTTTGCCGAGTTCCTTAACCAGGGTTCTCTCGAGCGCCTTAGGATATTCTCCCTGCCTACCTGTGTCGGTTTACAGTACGATCACCTGATGAACTACCTAGAGGCTTTTCTTGGCAGCGTGGGATCAATCAGTTTGTGAGGCATAAGCCTCTCCTCATCGCTTCTCGGGGTTAAGGAATTCGGGATTTGCCTCGAACTCCCCCCTACCAGCTTGAACCGGGACGTCCAACACCCGGATGACCTACCCTCCTGCGTCCCCCCATCGGTCACTGCGCATCAGGTGGTACAGGAATATCAACCTGTTTTCCATCACCTACGCCTTTCGGCCTCGGCTTAGGGATCGACTAACCCTGGGAAGATTAACTTTACCCAGGAAACCTTAGGCTTACGGCGACGGGGTTTCTCGCCCCGTTTATCGTTACTCATGTCAGCATAAACACTTGTCGGACCTCCAGCGCTCCTCACGGTACGCCTTCGCAGGCTACGACAACGCTCCCCTACCACATAAGGATTAACCTTACATCCGCAGCTTCGGTACTGTGCTTGAGCCCCGGTACATTTTCGGCGCAGACCCACTCGACCAGTGAGCTATTACGCATTCTTTAAAGGGTGGCTGCTTCTAAGCCAACCTCCTGGTTGTCTGGGCGGATCCACATCCTTTCCCACTTAGCACAAATTTAGGGACCTTAGCTGGCG
>CAVVFW010000031.1:102500-193694 GCA_963747645.1 uncultured delta proteobacterium
CAAGGGGGAAATGCCCCTTTACTAACCTGAGGGCCACGGGAATTATGGGGATTCTCTCGTCCCGCCGGGGCCTCTCGCCTGGGTTCCTGCCGCCTTGCCAGGGCCGGGCGTCCCGGTAGTGGGGCAGAAATCCCTGCCTGCCATCCTCAATTCCCCCCCTTTCCTAAAGGGGGGTTAGGGGGGTATTTCTGGTGGCCCAGGCGTACATTTTATTATTCTCGTTCCCCAGTTCCTGCTTGGGAACGCCCCCGTGCGCCCAGGCTCTGCCTGGGCGCCTCCCCGTCGGGGCGACCCGGTGGGTCGCCCTTATCCCGGGTATCCCCGGCGCCTCGCCGGGCCCCGCCGGGTCCGCCTCCCTCTCTCAGCCTTCTTCTACGAAAAAAGGGAATCTCTTGACTTCTTCCGCCGCCTGCTTCCACGAGCGCCCGGCCCGTTTTTTGCTCTTCCGGGCGCTTCAGCCCTTGGCCTTTTTCCGCTTATGCCAACTGCCTTTCGGCTTCGCCGACCCGAACTTGTGGTTCACCGATCTGCCTAAATTGCTCCCCCCCTGGTTCTTGCTCACCAGGCCGCCGTATTCCACCGCGCTCTGGGCCGAGGCCGGGGGCCCGGGAGCCAGGGCCAGGGAAACCACAGAAACCACCATCAGGGCTGTAACCCATACCTTATTCACGATACCGTCCTCTCGGCCAAATAGGGCAAATTCCCCCAGGGCTCCCCACCTTACAAAGAAATGAACCACAGGGAAAACTATGAAAAAGGGCCCGGGCCGCGCCCCACGGCCCGGCCTCAGGACCATTTACGCATACGAAAAACCCGGCCGCCATCGGGAAAACCCCGAATTTTCCCGGGGAAATTACCTGAATCTTCTCGAACTGCGTTGCCAGTGAGCCGTGAGCAGTAAGCAGTGAGCCGTGAGGGATGAGGGATCAGGGATGAAGGGAACAGCAGTGCCGGACCAGGTGTGAGGTTGCAGCTGTCAGGTTTCAGGAGCCAGCCGGGCGGGGCCGGGTGGAGAGCTCTGCGCCAAACCATTTTGAGACCTCTGCGAAAGGTCTCATCGGAGGATAGCCGCCCACGGCTGTCCACACTCGGTTAGACCACGAGGGCGCCTACACGACATTTTGATGCGGAGGGATAGTGGAAGAGACTTTCGCAGAGGTCTCATTTTGACATCATGAGCGGATTTAGCGGGATTTGAGGATCTCCTAGGGGAAAGAATGTATCCCGAAGGCTGAGGAGATTCTTCGGTCGCTCCACTCCCTCAGAATGACACGTCAGGGGACTTTCCCAGCGGTCTCAGAGGTGAGGTTCCAGGTGCGAACTGTCAGGGAAATAATGCCGGATGGACCCCGCCCCCCATCTTTCCTTATAACCCCCTCCCCCTCGAGGGGGGAGGGTTGGGGTGAGGGTGAGGGTGGATCAGGGCACCGGCTTCCAGCCCCAGAAACCGTAGGGGCGGACCTGTGTGTCCGCCCTTTATCGCTACACCCGGCCCCTCATCCTTTGCCAAAGGGGGTTAGGGGAGGATTATCTTTGGCAGCCACCCATCCCATTATCTGTCGCTATCCAAACTTTCATCGGATTTTACCCTTTCAAGCAAGTTCTTTGCCTCGCTTGTGAAATCTTGCAATTCTGGTTCATGGGGAGGATCAGCCAACATTTCCTTAAGCGTACGTATCCCGTGTTCCTTGTTGCCCCGATTCAGCTCAAGAACCGCCAAAGCAAGACGGAGTTGCTTTTTCTCTGGAAACTTTGCAATTGTTTGTTTAGTGAATTCAATGCATTCAGAGATCATTTCCTCTTCGAAGGAGGTCTTCTTCGCCAATCCGATACGGTACTGGTCTCTGGATAACTTGAATTTCCCTTTGAAGTTATATAGAAAAGCAAGTGAGAAATTTGGGTTCGATACGGCCCTAGGAGCAAGTCGTTCTGCCCTTTTTTCAGCTTTTATCGCCCCATCAACATCACCCTTTAGGAACAAGTAAATACCCTTGGCAATATAGTGAACCGAATTCTGGGGGTCCAGAGATAAAGCCTGCTCGACATTTCTTAGCCATCTTTCGAGAACGGGTAATTGAATATCATACAACTTTTCTTTGACCAAGTATTTATGGTATTCCTCTACTGTTACAATGGTTAGTGAGAATGCGAAGTCATATTGAACTTGTAAATTAAACCGCTTTAATCCAACAGACCCTTTATTAGGAAAGGTTGCCCTCAAATCAACAAGGAGTGGTCCCATTATTTTTATAGCTTCTTTAAAATTTTGATCATGAACTAACGCAACCCCCATTACATTTCTTACGATCAAACCTATGTTGCGCGCCATGATACTTCTGTCTGCAATCTGAGTTCTATCGTGAATGTGATATTGTTTTCCTACCATGGACATTGATAGAGATATAGCAAGAGATTTTTGGCGCGATATTGATATCAATGCAGGACGGTGGACGAAGCTTATCGATAGTTTAGAGAAGCCTGTAGTCTTCCCTTGGCCACTAGATTGTTGTTCCAGTGGTCCCCAAACAGCCACCACACCACCAGCACCCCTCAACATGGCGGTAGCCTCTGAGGCAGAGCTAATCGTCAGGTTTGGTGGTAGTTGTTTCAGGCTAAAGCGGTTCCCAATTTCGTGTGACTTGATTTCTTGCCTCAGGTGGATGAACAACCTATTAACTTCCTTTTCAATTTCTTCGTCGAAATCGGGAGCAAAAAGAATGCCGAGTTCATCCTTCCTGAACTTTGGGATTGAGCGTGACTTATGCCAAAATATAAAAGCCAGCACTAATAAAGTGATAAAACCGATGAGAAATGCCGAATCCGCAAATCCCATAGGCAAAGGGATTCCACATGCCTTAACGACTTGCAGGAGGTGGACACCAACTGAGTTTGCGAACCAAAAGTATATTAAACTTACAAGGAATAGAAGAGCTACAAGACCATCAAGAAAGAACCAACGCTTTCGTACAAAAGCTATGATATCAATAATTATTTTTTCCATATATAGATTATCAATTAATCAATATTGATTAATATGAAGTCTTGCCTTGCTCGGCCAAATACTCTTCCAAAGGCCGGGAAGGTTCGCACCGCCGCTGCTCGATGGTGGCGATATCCATCAAATCTTCGACAAATTCCCGGTCTTGCAGCAATTTCTGCACCACTAAGTGCTGCTCTTTCTTGGGCAACCCCTTAAAGGCCAGCCAGAAAACTTCCGCCTTGGCTTCTTCCGTAATCATCTGCATATCCTCCATCTTTCTTGTACCCATGTTAAGATAACCCCGCCAACCTGTCAATTTCTTTCCCGATTCTTTCCCTATTCGCCCTTTCCCCTTTTCCCCCCTCTCTTCCCCCCTTTTCGCCCCCCCTACGACAACAAAAAACCCGGCAGTCGCAACCACGACCCCGGGCCTGCCTCGAACCCCACTGCTTACTGCTCACCGCTCATTCACTCCGGATAAAGCAGAAATTCCCGGCGCACCTCCATGAAGCGGTTTAGGTCCTCCTGCCAGGCGGCCTCCAATTCCCCGGGGGTCAAGCCCTGCTCCAGGCCCTCCCGGATGGCGCGGTCCCCGGTGAGCAGATCGAAGGGCAGGCGCACCGTCTCGTATTCGTAGGGCGGCTGGCGCCAGGCGAACTGCTCGGGATAGAGCTCCCGGATCACCCCCAGCAGGGCCAGGGTGGTGGAGTAGGGCTTGAAACTCAGCCGGTCGGTGACGTGGAGTTGGAAGCCCCGGCAGAGTTCCCCGGCGAACTTATGGAAGGTGGGCTCAAAGCAGGCGGTCCGGAGGATCACCCCGGGAAGCTCGAAATCCCGAAGACGGCTCAGGATGCGCCCGGGTTCCAGCCACGGGGCCCCGAACAGTTCGAAGGGCCGGGTGGTGCCCCGGCCTTCCGAGAGGTTGGTGCCCTCCAGGAGGACCTGGCCGGGATAGACGACAGCCGCCTCCAGGGTGGGGAGGTTGGGAGAGGGCAGCACCCAGGGCAGCCCGGTGGCGTCAAAAAAGTCGCCCCGCCGCCAGCCCGCCGCGGGGATGACCGTGAGGTCGCAGCCGATCTCCTGGGTGACGTTGTAGTAGCCGGCCAACTCCCCCAGGCTGAAGCCGTGGCGCATGGGCAAAGGGTACGGCCCCACGAAGGAGGCCCACTCGGGCCGCAGGACGTTGCCCTCCACCGCGGCGCCGCCGATGGGGTTGGGGCGGTCCAGGACCACCACCTTCTTACCTTGCCCCGCGGCGGCCTCCATGACCTTGGCCAGGGTGGCGGCAAAGGTGTAGACCCGGGTGCCCACGTCCACGAGGTCAACCAGGATGGCGTCCACCAGGGCCAGGGCCTCGGGCGGGGGGGTCAGGCGGGGCCCATAGAGACTCACCACCGGCAGGTGCAGGACGGGGTCGGCAAAATCGGCGGAGGCGATCATATTGTCCTGTTTCTCCCCCAGCAGGCCGTGCTGGGGACTGAACAGGACGGTGAGCCGGCCGGGAAAGCGGCGGGCCACCAGTTCCCGGGCGCTGGCCAGGTCCGGCCCGACGCTGGGCGCATGGCTCAGGAGTCCCAGCCGGGCCTCCGCGGCCCAGGGCGGGGGTTCCCGGAGAAAAATTTCCAAACCCGATGCTACCCGGCCCATGCCCCGCCTCCGCCAGAAAATGCCAGGAGGGCCGGAAGAATAGTGTCGTTCTCCCCTGCCCTCCCGATGCCGCGATTTACCTTTAGAATTCGGCGTCGTCTCGTTTTACCACGGGACGCATCATCAAGACCACGTCGTGGGTCACCCCGTCCTTGCGGATAAAATAATCGTCCAGGATGCACTTCTGCTCGAACCCCTTAACCCTGAAGGCCTTGACCACCTTCTTATGATCCGCCAGGATCTCGGCCTTCACCCACATGAGATTTTCTTGCAAGGCCAGGTTAAGGATCTCTTCGAGCATCAGCGACCCCAAGCCCAGGTTCCGGAAGCCGCGGCCGGCGAAGATGCGAATCTCGCCGACATGCTTGGTGGCATGCTTACCCCGGTGCAGGGTGGCATCCGCAATGATCCGGTTGGTTTCCAGGTCCACCGCCACCAGGGGCAACACCTTCCGGTAATCGAGGTGGTCGACCCAGGCGTTGACCAGTTTCTGGTCCTTGACGTCCTGCTTCAGAAAACGGATATCTTCCTCCGGGGCCTCCTGGAACATCTGGATCAAGGCATCCCGGTCCTGTTCGTTGAGGAAGCGGAACATCACCCGCTTGCCGTTCTTCAGGGTGGCGAACTTACGGTAGGCGACGTAATTGATCATTGCGGACCTCAAAAAGGGATTTCAGTGCGGCTCTAGGCCATGATACCCCCTGGGGGAGATTTGTCAAGACGGCAGCCGGGGCGGTCAACCCGCCGGCAGTCAGGTATCGCTTAAGATCCCGGCTTTTCCGGGATGCCGGGGCGAGAAGGCGGGTATCGCGACCTCGCCCGGCCTGCAAGGCCATCATAGGGAGGAAAAGGCCGGCAGGTCTTCCGGCAAGGTCGCGGGGGGCCACGCCTGCCAGGTCACCCCGATTAACCCTGGTCCATACCCCGGATGGGGTCAGGCGCTTTTTAATATATTTTAAATTAATATTAACTGGTTAGCGATTTTTGCTCCATATAATTTTCCCTCCCTATGAAAAACCGTGAAAAACCCAGGATGCGAGAGATTCCTTAAAATCATGGGAGATCGGCTCAAGGCCCCGGAAAACCCTCAACCTGGTGTTTTATGCACTATAACCCATTGAATTAATTAATTTTTTTAAAACATTGGCCAGAGGCGCGCCGTTGTTGCGTTCTGTAACATTTCCCTAACAATTATTTAGGGGAGAATCCTAAGGTAGATTTCGGTCTAGCCCCTTTGACCGGGATACCGGCGCCGGTTACTATTCGCCTCACGAGTTAAGGTCACACCTAAGGGGGAATATGGAAGCTATCTGGCAGGCCGTCAAGGAAGTCACCAAGAACCAGCTCCCCGAAGCCACCTTCGATCTGTGGATCGAGCCTCTGCAAGCAGAGTCGGGGCCCGGGGGTGAGCTGGTCTTATCCTGTCCCAATCCCTTTGCGCTCAGGTGGGTCCAGGCCCATTATCTCAAGCTCATCCAGCAGGTACTGAAAACGGCCTTGGACTTAAGCCCGCCGGTGCATCTGAAGTTGCTCACCGCCCCGGTGCGCCCCCAGGTTGCGCTCCCGGTGAGTCAGCCCTCCCTGCCCCTGGTTTCGAAAAAGACCGGCAGCCGGCGGTTTAACCGGGCCTTTACCTTTGACCAGTTCGTGGTCGGGGCCTCCAACCGCCTGGCTTACCAGGCATCCCAGGCCCTGGCCCGGAACGATACCTTTTATAACCGCATCCTGTTCCTCTCCTCCGGCCCCGGGCTGGGGAAAAGCCACCTGTCCCAGGCGGTGGGGAACTTCGTCACCAAATCGGCGGCGGGCAAACAGGTCATGTATATCACCGCGGAAAATTTCGCCAACGAGATGGTGAGCGCCCTGAAGAACGGCCGGATGTCCACGTTCAAAGAGCGTTTCCGGCAGGACTGCGACATTCTGCTCTTGGAGGAAGTCCAGTTTTTAAGCGGTAAAGAGAAGATCCAGGCGGAGGTGTGCTACACCCTGGATACGCTCATGGGCCAGAATAAGCGACTGGTCTTTACCAGTTGTTATCTGCCGGGGGAGATCGGGAACCTCTCCCAGGAATTGCGGTCCCGGCTCACCGGCGGTCTCATCACTCCCATCGGGCCGCCGGACTTCCCCACCCGGGTCAATATCCTGGACAACAAGGCCAAGAGCCGGGGAGTGCAGGTTTCCGTCAAGATTTTGGAATATCTGGCGGAATACGTCGATGAGGACGTGCGCCGGTTGGAGAGTGCCCTGGATTGCCTGGTAGCCCGGTCAACCTTGCTCAACGAACCTTTCAGTCAGCGCCTGGCCCAGGAGGTGCTCCAGGACCTGCAAGCCGTGGACACCCGGTTGAACACCCCGGATATTCAAAAGATCGTCAGTGATTACTACGGGGTGAGCCTCCCGGACCTGCTGGGGCGGTCCCGGCAAAAGCGCCTGGTGCGGGCCCGGCAAATGGCCCTTTATTTCTGCCGCATCTACACGGAAAAAACCATGGTGGAGTTGGGGCGTTTGTTCCAGCGGTCCCATGCCTCCGTGGTCCATGCCTTGCAGACCCTGGAGCGAAACCGCAAGACCCAACCCCGGGTGGCCCAGGAATTACAACTGTTGGAGGAAAAACTGGCTCAGGCCAAGGTCAGGTCGAGGGCTAGGCCATCATCCAATCTTCGCACCGATGCTTGATTACCCGGCCCTCGACGATGAACACGATATCTTCGGCGATATTGGTGGCCAGGTCGGCGATGCGCTCCAGATTCCGGACGATGATGATGAAGTGATGCAGACGGGTTACCCAGCGGGATTCCTTGAATCATGGAATCCAGGAGCTTCTGGATATATTCGTCGTCCAGGATGTCGACCTCCACATCCCGCTGGCAGACCTGGAGGGCGAGCTTGGGGTCCTGGTTGACAAAGGCGTCGATGCTGGTGCGCACCATCCCTAAGGCCATATTCGGCCATGAGCTTGATATCGATGGGGAGTTCCAGGGGGGGGCGGCTGTTCAATTCCAGGGCCCTTTCGGCGATGTTGACCGCCTGATCGCCGATGCGCTCCAATTCCGTGGCGATCCGCATCGCCGCGACGGTCAGGCGCAGGTCGGTGGCCACGGGCTGGCGCAGGGCCAGCAATTTAAAGGCCTGTTCTTCAATAGCCAGTTCCATGCGGTTGAGCGTGATGTCATCGATAATCACCTCCCGGGCCCGATCAGAGTCCCGGTTGGTGACCGATTCCACGCTCTTGCCCACCGCGGTCTCGGCCAGCGCCGCCATGCGGAGCAAATCCTGCTTCAGACTCCCCAACTCGCGGTCGAAATGTCTCGATAATTCCACGGGCGTGGTCATTGTCGCCCCCTTTCTTGAATTACTCGTAGAAATTTTAGTACAAATCATCTAAAAGATAAAGAATACTCCGGCATAATTCAGGGGCTATTTCACTATTTTCGTCCAGGATGATCAATGAAAGTGGCCGTGTTGGGGCCAGGGGCCCTGGGTTGTCTCCTGGCCGCCCTCTTTCGGGAGGCCGGCGCCGATGTCTCACTGGTGGATTACCGCCCGGAACGGGTGGCCCGGTTGCGCCTCCGGGGCATCCAGGTGTGCACCCTGGACGGGGGGCATCGGGTTGTCCAGGTGCCCATCGGCCTGGCGCCGGAGGTGGGCCCGTGCGAGTTGACCGTCGTGACGGTCAAGGCCTATCAGACGGAAACCGCGGCCCGGGCCCTCCCGGGGCTCATGTCCCGGGGAGGCCTGGCCCTCACCCTGCAAAACGGCTTGGGCAACCTGGAGTCCCTGGCCCGGACCGTGGGGCCCGAACGTCTCCTGGCGGGGGTGGGCCTCCTGGGGGTGACCGGCCAGGATGAGGGTCGGATAATTTATGCCGGCCGGGGGGTTATTTATATCGGGGCGCCGGCCGGGTCCCAGGTGTCCGGGACCGAGTTGGCGGCCGTGGTGGACCTCTTCCGGGGCGCCGGCCTGGAGTGCCAACCCCGGGAAGACATCGAGGCCGTCTTGTGGGAGAAGCTGGTCATCAACGTGGGCATCAATCCCCTCACCGCTTTGCTGCGGGTCCCCAACGGGGTGCTGCTCCAGTTGCCCGAGGCCTGGGAAGTGGCGGTGGCCGCAGGGCGCGAAGCCCAGGCGGTAGCCCAGGCCGCGGGGCTCACCCTCAGCGGGGACCCCGCCGCCCGCCTCCGCCAGGTCTGCGTCGATACGGCGGCCAATCGCTCCTCCATGCTCCAGGATATTCTGGCGGGGCGCCCCACGGAGATCGAGGCCCTGAACGCCCAGGTGGGAACCCGGGGCCGGGCCCTGGGCCTGCCCACTCCGGTCAACGACCTGCTCACCCTTCTTTTGCGCGCCGCGGCGCAGTCCGCCCCTTTTCAGGTCGGATAGCCACCCGGGGAGACCTGCCGCCCCATTATTCCCTTTGACTCCTTGGGCTGGGGCCTGATAAATAAAGATCAGGGGCCGGGAGAGGGGCCTATGCCGAGACAGCCTTATGGCTCAAGACAGTTTCAGTGACCGTGAAGAGGGCAGAGGAATGAAAAGGATCATAGCCGTGGAGCCTGGCGAATGGATTATCCTGCCCTGTCTGGTGGAAACCGATGAATGTTACTACCGGGTTGACGTGTACCCGGATGGCCGGGTGGAGGCCAGCGACGACGACCGCTTCCACAAGACCGACCATTACGGCCCCGACTATAAACGTTTCGCGGCGATCTATAACAGCAGCAGCGATTACATGATGTTTCTGCGGCGCCCCGAACCCCTCACCCCCCAGGGGGAGGTGCCGGCAGCGGGGGTGAGGCGGCTGGCCATCATGGCCGTGAAATCCCTGTTGGTGGAGGATTGACGCCCGGTTCCCGCCATGGTGACTGGCGGCCCGCCCCTGGGGATGCCGCCATGTGTCTCATCAATTTCAGCCGATCACGCTTATCATGAGCGAAGACTGCGTGGAACAAAGAGTGATTTGGCGCTTCTCTCCTAGTAATTCAGGAGTCCATTAATCCAGCGACTTCATAAAGGTTGTATTTGCCGCTTTTGCCGGGAAGGGGAAGACGGACGCGTTTGCCGACCCGAACCTGTTCTTTCACCAGGGCATAGGTATCTTCGGAGATGAGAAATTGGGTGCCGGCTTGCTTGTTGGCAGCCTCGATACGGCTTGCGAAGTTTACCGTATCACCGATGACCGTCATCTTTTTATTACCCGGCGATCCAAGTTTACCCGCCACCACCTGTCCAAAATGCAGACCGATGCGAATCTGAAAACTCTTATGATAGAGTTCCTCGAGATAAGGCTCGAGCTTCCGGACGGCGTCAAGCAGATTCAATCCCGCTTTGACCGCCCGTAAAGCACCCTCAGCCGGATCATCGGCTTCAAAGAGCGCCATAAAACCATCGCCCATGTAGTTGTTAATGCTCCCTCCATGGCGGCCAAGCACTTCGCCCACTCTCTGGAAGTAGAGGTTCAGGACATGAATGACATCGAAGGGCAGCAGGTTCTCAGCAAATGGGGTGAATCCCCGGATATCTGAGAAAAGGATCAAGATATACTTCTCGACCCCGATGGAGCATGGCTCAACGCCTTTAATATAAAGGCTGGTTAGTTCCACATCTTCAAGGATATCGGTTACCAGCCGGCGCAGTTTTACATCCCCCGTGACGACTGTCTGACAAGCAAGACGAACCTTCGGATCAAACCGCAACATTTCCGCAATGCTTTGTTCGTCGGCATTTTGCGGTGCACAATTCTCCAGACCCTCGATAATAATCACCCGGCAGGTGGAGCACCTGGCGCTCCCACCACAAAGATGGGCATGATCTATACCGGCTCGCAGCCCTGCCATCAAAATGGTCTCACCTTCGTTCGCGTCAATTTTTATGTCATCCGGCAGAAAATGAATCAGGGCCATAGTAAAACCTTATGGTTAATGAGTTTAAAATTCCGAGGTTCGTTTCGGTGAAAATCCATGGGTATTAAAAATACATAACCATTCCAATCCCAGCGGGCAAGGGTGCGGGTCGCCGATTTCCTGGGTTTATCCAGCCGGCAGGCAAGGAAAATGAAAATTACGGCTCACTTGCCCCCAGGCGCCTCCGGCCCCGGACCCGGAAATACTTAACAGGATGATAGAGAATAACGAAACAGGGCCTATGGGCAGGGAACCTTCAAGAAACCTGGAATCGAAGCCAGCCAGGTCTCAGCGCCCCGGTCCCGCCGGCGGGTCCTGGCCGGGGGCTGCTTTCAGGGCCGGGGGGCGCACCAGGGGCACAAAGCGCACCGGCAGGGAGGCCTCTTCCACCAGTTTTCCCTGCACTTTGCGATAACGTTTCAGGGTTTGGGCCGCCGCCGGGAGGCCCCAGGGGGATCACCAGGCGGCCCCCCTCTTTAAGCTGCGCCGTGAGGGCCGGGGGCACCCGGGGCGCCGCGGCGGTTACCAGGATGGCGTCAAAGGGGGCGGCCTCCGGCCAGCCCTGGTAGCCGTCGCCGCTCTTGACCCGGACCCGGCCATAGCCCAGGTCTTTGAGGCGCGCCGCCGCCTGGCGGGCCAAATCCGGCAGGATTTCGATGCTGAAGACGTGGCCGGTAAGTTCCGCCAGGACCGCGGCCTGGTACCCCGAACCCGTCCCCACCTCCAACACCTGGTCTCCCGGCTGCACTTCGGCCCACTGGGTCATCAGGGCCACAATATAGGGCTGGGAGATAGTCTGGCCCTCCCCGATGGGCAGGGGGTAATCGCCGTAGGCCCGGGAGGCCAAGGCCCCAGGCACGAAGCGGTGCCGGGGCACCGTGCCCATGGCGATCAACACCCGGGGGTCGGTGATGTCCCGGCGCTGCAGTTGCCGGGCCACCATGACCTGCCGGGCGTCCTCGAAACCATCCAGGGCCCGGGCGGGGTCGAGGCCCACCCCGAGGCCGGCCAGGATCATGACCCCGGCCAGGAGCGTAGGAACGATAAGGCGCATAATTCTTTCAGCCAGGAGGTTTATCCCGGAGCCAGACAACCTGCCTCCATGCCGCTGGGTGGGCGGATTTTCTCGCATATGATTTCATTATCAGGGTAATGTCTTCTACCGATTAGCGCTCAATGAACAATTTTTATAGGGGCGGACCTGCGTGTCCCCCCTGAGGGTCGCAGACCCAGGTGCACCCCTACGTTCCATCCCCTGCTCTCCTCGTTCAACTCCGGCGCTGTACTGCCGCCAGACGGTGGGCGACGTCCGCCAGGTATTCGGACTTTTCGACGCGGTCGATCCAGGCCGCCGGCAGGGCCCGGATGCCCAGGTAAGCGCCGCTGATACCGCCGGCGATGCTGGCGATGGAGTCTGAATCACCCTGGGTGTTGGCCCCCCGGCGAATCGTGGCCAGAAAGTCATTCGGGGATTTGCAGAAACAATAGAGGGCCAGCAGGACCGCTTCCTCCACCACCCAGCCCTCGCCGATATGAGCCAGGGCCGCGTCCGTGGAGGTCATTTCCAGGGCCTCCTCCAGGCGGGTCAAGGCCTGGTCGAAATCTCGAACCTGGCCGTGGGTCTCCAATTCCAGGGCCGGGAGCATCTCCTCCGGCGGTAGGCGGTCCAGGGCCAGTTTCACCAGAAAGGCGGCGGCCACCGCTCCCAACTGGGCGGCGGGATGGTGGTGGGTGACCAGGGCCGAAGCCGCCGCCACCTGGCGCAACTTGGGCAGGTCATGCTGATAGAGAAACCCGATGGGAGCCACCCGCATGGCCGCTCCGCAGCCCTTGGAATTGGGTTTGCCGCTCTTCCACCAGGGGACCCCGGCCTCGAGCTGGCGCGCCCCATAGAGGCAGGCGCCTCCCGGCGAACGGTCATTCTCCGGAGAGCGCAGCCAGGCGATGAACTCTTGGGAAACAGCCGCCATGATGCCTCCCAGGTCCTGATGGCCCGTGGCGATCAGGGCCTCGGCCACCGCCAGGGTCATCTGGGTGTCATCGGTAAATAAGGCCGGCTCCGGCAGTTCCTGGATACCGGCCGGGCCATAGCGTTCCCGGATGCCTTTCAATTCCCAGAATTCCACCGGCGACCCCAGGGCATCCCCCAGCGCCAGACCGTAAATCATTCCCAAGACCTGTTCCATGATACTCCTGTGAGGTTTTTTAGTTACTGACCGTTACCCTGCAGCCGTTCAGCCCTGCCGCCAGGATTAGGGTTTAGGGACGACGGGGGCTCCGAGGGTTTCCCGGCCGCCGCGACCTTAGGCCCTGGAAGTCCCAAGGCGGCCCGCTCCTGCTCGATTTTCTCGAAAATGGCGTGAGCCAAAACCTGATGGCCTTCCTGGTGCAGATGGCCGCTAAAATTGGCGAACAGCGGCCGGAAATCCATCCTGGAGAAGACTTCCTTCATCGAGATATGATAGATCCCCGGACCTGCCAGGGTCTCCCCGAGGGGGTCCAACCCGTGGTCGCTGAGGTAAAGGTTATGCCGGGGGTCTTCTTCCAGCCGGCACTGGGTAACGAGAATAACGGGAATATGCCGTTGGCGCAGCATGGCCACGTTTTCCGCCGCGGTCTCCTCGGCCAGCCGGATGCGGGCGGCGATCTCCCGGGGGTCATGGGCCGCGGCCACCTGGGCGTCGGCGTCGTTTACGGCGTATTTCAGGCGGATCGTCTCGGGGACCAGGGGCCAGAATACCTTTTCGAGCTTGGCCTCATACAGCCGCCGGAAAATGAAGACTTTCATCAGCCAGTGCCGGGGGTGCCACCCCTTGAATTCCTGGCTGCGGCGCCACTCCCGCTCATCCTCCCACTTGTTGGTGTCATTGATGTGCAAGACGATGAGGCTGGGTTCGTACTCCAGGATTTTCCGGAGCACGACCTGACAGCGGCGGGGCCCATAGCCGGGCACGGCCAGATTGATGGACTCGGCGGCAATATCATGCCGGCGCAATTCATCCCCCAGAAACCAGGGATAGGCCGTTTTGAAGCTGGGCCCCCGGGGGACGGAGTCGCCCACCACAAAGATGCGGAAGGTCCCCGGGGGCCGATGGCGCTTAAAGGTCTGGGGGTGGAAACGCCGCCCCCCCGCCCGGAAGAGTTCCACCGTGCCGTCGGCCCGCTCATTGAAGCCCGCCTGGGGATTGTAGCCGTAGTCAAAGCGCCCCGAAATATCCTTGGCAAAAAAGACGCGGGCCCCCACCTCCGCCAGGACCAACAGGCAGACAACCACGAGGAAGGCGGGAGTAATGAGCCGTTTCATCAGAATTGAAAATAGATAAATTCTTTGTCCTGTTCCCCGGAGGAGACGATCAACAGGATCATCACGGCGTAAACCAGGCCCCGGGCCACCCAGGGAACGTGGTCCAGGGTGGCTTCATCCCGGTATTTCCAGGCCAGGACCTGGAGCAGAATCAAGGGGAGAATATGAATCAGCAGCCAGAGAGAGGAGGATTGCCAGGCGAGTCCTGACGACGGGTTCCAGTTGCCCAGGGCCGCAAACCAGACGCCCAGATGGGAGACGCTGGGGCTGCGGAAAATGGCCCAGCCCACCAGGGTGAAGACCAGCATCAGGGGCACCGCCAGGACGTCGCGCCAGGTCCAGGCCCCGTCTTTGGCCTGGATGCGGTTGAACGGCGGCAGCACCCGGTAGAGAATGAGCAGGGCGCCGTGATAGGCCCCCCAGAGGACAAAGACCCAGTTGGCGCCGTGCCACAGGCCGGCCAGGAGCATGACGATGGCCAGATTGCGCAGGGTCTCCCACCGGGCGCCGCGATTGCCGCCCAAGGGGATGTACAGGTAGTCCCGGAACCAGGTGGACAGGGAAATGTGCCACCTGCCCCAGAATTCCGAGGGTGTCCGGGAAAAATAGGGGAACTTGAAATTCTCCATGAGGTCGATCCCCAACAGCCTGGCGGACCCCCGGGCGATATCGGTGTAACCGGAAAAATCGGCGTAAATCTGGAAGGCGAAGGCCACCACCCCGATAACCGCCCAGTAACCGTTGAGGCTGGTCTGGGGGTTGAAGGCATAGTTGGCCAGGAGGGCGCAGTTATCCGCCACGAAAATTTTCTTAAAGAACCCCACCAGCATCAGGCGCAGGCCGTCCTGGACATGGGCCTCCTGAAAACTGGCCCCTTTCTCAAGCTGAGGGATGAGATTCCGGCCCCGTTCGATGGGTCCCGACACCATCTGGGGAAAAAAGGCGTCAAAAGTGGCGAAGGTGAGCAAATCTTCACACGCCGGTCCCTGGCCCCGATAAACATCAATGACGTAGCCCAGGGATTGGAAGGTATAAAAGGAGATGCCCACGGGCAGAATGATGGTCAGCAGGCTCCAGTTGGCGTTGAAGCCCACGGTTCCCAGGAGCGATGTGAATGAACCGACAAAAAAATTGAAGTATTTGAAGAATCCCAAAATGGCCAGACAGAAGACCACACTGAGGATCAGGTAATATTTGGGGCGCCGGTCCCGGGGCATAAGCCCGATGGCTTCATGGCCCCCGAAAAACGCCAGGCCCAGGGCGGCGCTGACCAGCACAAGATGGAGGGAGATATCGGACGCGGGCAGCCAGACATAACACCCCAGGCACCAGGCCGCCGGCAGGAGAGCCAGGCCCAGGACCTGCAAGGGACCTCGTTTCCGGCCCGCAATGGCCAGGCCGCAATTGTAGTCGATGACCGTGGTGGCCAGCACCAGGGCCAAAAATCTGACGTCCCAACAGCCGTAGAAGAAATAGCTGCCCGCCAACAGCAGCAGTAACCGCCGTCTTGCCGGCAGAAGCCAGTAGGAGATGATGATGACGGGAAGAAAAATGAAATACTGCCAGGAAATGAAAGACATAACCTTCCGATTCAACCGTCAGCTTTCAGCGTGCAGCCAGGCCCCGGCGGACGACACAGCCGGCCGTAACCCTTTTCCCCCTAAGACCGGGACGCCGATAAGATGAACGTCATGTTTCGGTGGACCTATCCACCCTCCCTCGCCTAACTTTAGGAAAATCAAGTATCTGTTGCAAGGACACCGCAGGCTGTGCCCCTGATTCGAGGCCGGGCATGGGATAGCGCGAAATTCTTGAGAGGTCTGGTCCCGAGCTGCGTACAAAGAGCAATTCTATCCCCAGGCTTGAGCCCGGTTAACCGCTTGGGTGGCGGGCTGGCGCCACCCGGCTTGCCGTCTGGATGAGGGGCGCTGCCGCCGTATCTGACGCCTCAAGCTATTATAGCTAATCCCAGGGTATAAAGTCACCCCGGGGAAAGCAAGATATTTTTAATCGCCGGCTGCCTCACAGTTTCCGGGTCATGACCAGGAGCCGGGGCTCGCGGCTGATGGGGAGATAGTATTTATGGTGCTCCAGGGGCCCCAGGCCCAGCAGCGGCGCGGCAGACCCGGCCGCCTCCAGTTCGCCCAGGGCCAGGTGCACGCCCTTGAGGGCCAGGACCACGCCTCCCGGAGCCAGGAGCGGCGCGGCCAACTCCAACAGGCGGGGGAGGATAAAGGCCGCCCGGGAGACCACGGCCGCGACCTTGGGCTCCCTTTTTTTCGCCAGGGAGGGGGTGAGATGGGTCTGGACCACCTCGACGCCGGTCAACCGGAGACGGGCGGCCAGGTATTCCAGAAACGCGGCTTTTCTCTGGCGGGCCTCCACCAGGGTGAGGGCCAACCGGGGGAGGGCCAGCTTCAGCACCATCCCCGGGAAGCCGCCGCCGCTGCCCAGGTCCACCAGGGAAGCGGCGCCGCCCAGCCACGGCAGCACCGCCAGGGAGTCCAGGAAGTGCTTGATGACGATGTCCCGGTCGGTCTTCAGCGCGGTTAAATTGGTCTTGGCGTTCCAGAGCTTGAGCTCTTCCAGGTAGATCTGCAAATGCTCCAGGGTGGCGGGGGCCAGTTCCAGGTCGAGGGCCGCGACGCCCTCCGTCAGCAGGGCCAGGGGCTCAGGTTCCGGGGCGTCGTGAGTCATGATACCTTCCATTGGGCCGATGCGACTTTGCAGGGGCGGACCTGCTTGTCCACCCTGGGCGCACACTTAGGTGCGCCCCTACAACAAACCACTATGGGGTGAGAGATGGAGGTCTGATGGGGGATGATACGTGGCCGTAACCCCCAGGCTCCCTCCCTCAGAAAACCAGTGCCCTCTATTCATTTCCCCAAACAGAACTGGCCGAAGATGCGGTCCAGGATGGCCTCGCCCACTTCCTCCCCGGTGATCTCCCCCAGTTCGTGGATGGCGGACCCCAGTTCCAGGGCCACCAGTTCCCAGGGCGGCTCTGGGGCGCACTTTTCATAAGGACCCAACAGTTCCCGGGCCTGGCCCAGATACGCCAGGCAATGCCGGAGGTGTTCATGGTGGCGGGCCTGGGTGATGACCTCGCCGGCCACCTTGAGACCGCCGCCCAGGCCCAGGGCGACGATTTTCTCCTGGAGGGCCTCGATCCCCTGGCCGGTCTTGGCGGAGATTTTGGTCAGGGGCCAGGCGGTTATTCCCGACAACTCAGCCTCGGACAAGCTCCCGGGCAGATCGATCTTGTTGATCACCACCAGCCCCGGCTGCCCCGCCAGTCCCGCCAGGGCCGCCCCATCTTCCGGGGCCAGGGGGTGGCTTACGTCCACCAGGTAGAGGACCAGGTCCGCCTGCTGCAATCTCTCCCGGGTGCGCTCGATGCCCAACGCCTCGAGCCGGTCCTGGGCCGGGCGCAGTCCGGCGGTGTCGCTGAACCGCACCATCACGCCCCCCAGGGTGATGGACTCCTCCACCAGGTCCCGGGTGGTGCCGGGGATCTCGGTGACGATGGCCCGCTCCCGGTCCAGGAGGCGGTTCAAGAGGCTGGATTTGCCCACGTTGGGACGCCCGGCGATCACCACCAGCAGCCCCTCTCGTAAGCAGCCGCCCGGCTTCATAGGTCTCGGCCAGGGCCTTGAGGGCCCCCTGGTGCCGGTGCGAGCGCCTCCTGGACCGGGGCAGGGTCCAGCTCCCCGGCCTCTTCCGGAAAATCCAGGGCGGCCTCCACCCGGGCCAGAAGGTCCAGGAGGTCTTGCCGCATCTCCCTGAGCCGGCGTCCCAGGCCGCCGTGCAGGTGCGCCGCCGCCACCTGGAGGTGAGTTTCGGTCCGGGCCCGGATGACCTCCAGGACTGCCTCCGCCTGGGTTAAATCGAGGCGCCCGGAGAGAAACGCCCTCAGGGTAAACTCTCCCGGCCGGGCCAGGCGCGCCCCGGCGGCCAGGGCCAGGTCCAGGATGCGCCGCAAGACTCCATACCCCGAATGACAGTTGATTTCTACCACATCTTCCCGGGTATAGGTATAAGGGCGCCCGCATGAAGGTGACCATGACCTCATCGATGATGTCACCCTGGGGGTCGACGATGTGGCCCAGATAGAGCCGGTGGGACTGCCAGGTGGGGCGGGGGCGGTGGGGGCGAAAGAGGCGGCCGGCTATGGCCCAGGCCAGCGGGCCGCTCAGCCGGACGATGCCGATCCCCGCCTCACCCAGGGGGGTGCTGATAGCCGCGAGGGTGTCGGCCGCCTCAGGGGAAGTCATGCCGAGCCGGCGGCATCCTCCCGGCTTTCCTTCTTTTTGGCCGGTGAAATGACCACCTTCTTATAGAGGCCTTCGCCCCGGCTGACGGTCTTCAAATCCCTGTCGCCCTGGAGGGCCATGTGCACAATGCGGCGGTCATAGGGATTCATGGGATTCAGGGTCATGGACCTGCCGCTGCGCTTGACCTTCTCGCCGTACTTTTGGGCCAAGAGGGACAGGGCCTCATTGTGGCGGGCCCGGTAGGCTTCCACGTCTATGGCGATCCTGACCTTCCCCCGGGTACGCTTCGCCAGCATCTTGGTAACAAGATATTGCAGGGCGTCCAGGGTCTGGCCTTGCTTGCCGATGAGCAGGCCGGCGTCGGAGGTCTCGATGAGCAGGTTGATCCGGTCTTCTTCCTGAGTGGCGCTTACCGTGGCCGGCTCTTGCATCTTGGCCAGGACCTGCTCCAGGATTTCCCGGGCCAGGGGCAGCAGATCATCCTCCGGCTCGTGAGGCAGATTGGCGCGAACCCGGGCCTTTCGACCTCCCAGACCAAAAATTCCGGGAGATCCCACCGACACAATCTCTATCTCCAACTCCTCCGAGGCTACCTGAAAATGGGCGCAGGCTTTTTCTATGGCCTCTTCGGTGGTTTTGCCTTCAAACTCCAGAACCTCCATCAATACTCCCCTGAGACCTACGTAAGGTACTTATTGGTATAGTGCTGCTGGGCGATTGACAGAACGTTGTTGACCAGCCAGTAAACTACCAGGCCGGAGGCGAAGTTCAGGAACATAAACGTAAAAATCAAGGGCAAGAACATCATCATCTTGGCCTGGGTGGGATCACCGGTGGACGGCGTCATTTTTTGCTGGAGGAACATGGTGGCCCCCATGACCAGGGGGGTAATGAGCAGGGGGTCCTTGGAGGACAGATCCGCCAGCCAGACGATGTTGGTAAACGGCAGGGTGGGGATAAAGGAGGCATGGCGCAGCTCGATGGCATACCCCAGGACATTGTACAAGGCGATGAACACCGGCAGCTGCAGCACCATGGGCAGGCAACCGGCCATGGGATTGACCTTGAAGGTGCGGTAGAGGGCCATGAGCTCCTTGTTCATGGTCTCTTTGTCGTCTTTGTATTTCTCCCGGAGCTTGGCCACCTTGGGCTGGAGCTTCTGCATGTCCTTCATGGACTTGTAGCTCTTGTGGTTGGGATACCAGAAGACGATCCGGAGCAGGATGGTCAGGATGACAATGGCCCAGCCGTAATTGAAAGAGTAGCTGTTCCAGCCAGTTCAGGAACTTCAGGAGTGGTTTCCCCAGGAAGTCAAACCAGCCGAAGTTGACCGCCCGATCCAGCCCGAAGGGCTTGAGATCGTCCAGGTTTTTCGGGCCGAAATAAAGGACGTAGGAAAACTGGGCCGCCTGGCCCGCGCCCAGGGCCTCCACCGGGGTCCGGACGCTGGCCACCATGGGCGCTTTCGGCGGCTCGCTCAGGGTGATCCAGGACTTGGCGGACTCGGGGACGATGGCGGTTATGAAGTAGCCTTCGTCCAACCCGGCCCACTCCACCTTGCCGGTATAGGTCTTGGGGGCTTTGAGCCCGCCACTCTTGATGTCTTCGAGCTTATTATTGATGGAGCCGTTAAACCCGAGGAAATGAAAGCGGTTGGCCTCTTCCCCGGCAAAATTCTCGCTCAGGTCCAGGTTGACTTGGCCATCCACAGGCTGGCCGGTACGATTAGTCACCTCGACCGCCAGGTCGAAGCCGTAACTGTCGCCCTTGAAAGTAAACGTCTTGACCAGGGTCAGACCCTCGGGACTGACACAGGTAAATTTCAGCGTCCCCTTTTCTCCGGCCTTGAGGTTAAGGGCCGACGTCGAGGCCTCACACAGGGCCAGCCCCGAAACGTTGAGGGTTTTCCCTTCCCAACTCAGGGTCAGGGGCAGCTCATTGGCCTCGCCCTCCCGCACCAGGTCCTTGGATTTGCTCCCGTTTGCGGCCGGGTCGAGATAGCGCTCCACCTCAAAGGCCACAGGCCCCAGTTTAAAATGATAGATGGGCTGAAAGGCGATGCGGTCCTTATATTTCTTCAGATGGAAGCTCTTGAGCCGCCCCCCCAGTTCGGTGAATACGGCCTTAAACGAGGGGGTGTCCACCACCACGTCTTTGGCCGGACGGGACGGTTGCGGCCTCACCGGCGGGGCGGGATGCACGGCTGCCGGAGCCGCCGGGGCCGGGGCCGGGGCCACCGGGGCCGGGGCGGCGGTTTGGGTGGCGGGAGCGGGCGCATTGGGGCCTTTGGTCTTTTCCCCGTAATACATGAACCCCATGAACACTACGAAACTCAAGGCCAGGGCAATCAAGGCCCGTCTTTCCATAAGAAACTCCTAAGGTACCGGGTCCCACCCCCCGGAATGCCAGGGATGGCAGCGAGCCAGGCGCCGGATGGTTAGACCGAGGCCGCGCCAGACGCCGTGACGGCTCAAGGCCTCGACGGCATACTGGGAACAGGTCGGCGCAAACCGGCAGCAACTGGGAAACAAAGGTGAGATCAGCACCTGATAGGCACGGATTATCAGAAGGGCCACTTTAGTCATGGGTTCTCTTACTGGCCCGGGAGAGCAGCAACCGGCCCAACTCATCTTCGACCTGATGATATCCCAAAGCCTGCGCCCCTTTCTTGGCCATGATCACCAGGTCAAAGGCGGGCAATCCGGTTTGGTGGCGGCGAAAAAACTCCCGGAGCAAGCGCTTGACGCGGTTGCGCTGGACCGCTTTTCCCAGGCGCCGGGTAACCACCAGCCCCAGCCGGGGGCGGTCTTCGGCCATGGGAGCCAGGACCACGCCAAAATGGCGCGTGTAGAGCCGCTTGCCCTGGGCCTGCGCCCGCAGGAAATCTTGGCGATGGCGGAGCCGCGCCGCCTTGGTGAAACGGGCGGTCCCTTTGGGGTTGGGTTCAAGACAGGGGCTGGGCACCGGCAGTTGGCATCAGGGATGAGGCTTTAAAGCTCCCCACCTCAGACCGAAAGGCGTTTCCGGCCTTTGGCCCGGCGGCGCTTGATAACCGCGCGCCCGGCCCTGGTGCTCATCCGTTCCAAAAACCCGTGGGTGCGGTTCCGACGCAAATTACTTGGTTGATAAGTGCGTTTTGACATTTACTCTTCCTTATTCCTGGAACTTACTCCAAACATGATATAAACCATTTATGGCTGATTTTGTCAAGGTCCAGGCGAGATTAATGCGGCTCCGGCGCCCCATCGGGACGATCAATCGTCTGACTCCGCTCAACTCGCCTGCCTGGAGGAGTTGGTCCCCGACCCCGGGAGTTTTCCCGCTACCTGGCGGAATTCATAAAATTCCTCGAGATTTGCGTTCAGGGGCACTCGTATGCCGACTTTGGGAGCCTGGGACGTTGCCCGGATATCGGCAGGTTGGCCCCGGACCGGGGAACATGAGGATTTTTAAGTTGAATATTTTCCCCAAATAGGCAAAATAGATAAGTGTGGGGCTTCTCATGGGGCCATGGCGCTCGGGGACCGGGCGCTTTTTTTAGCCCTGTGGCCGGCGTGACCCCCACGGGAAGCGGTGCTGCCGCGATGCTAAGGAGTTATGCGCATGTTTCTTGATCCCATCCTGGGATGGTTCTCCAATGATTTGGCCATTGACCTGGGCACCGCCAACACCCTGGTTTATGTCAAGGGCAAGGGCATCGTCCTGAGCGAGCCCTCGGTAGTGGCCGTCCGTAAAAACGATCGGGACCACCGCACCCGGGTCCTGGCCGTGGGCCGGGACGCCAAGATGATGCTGGGGCGCACCCCTGGAAATATTGTCGCCATCCGTCCCATGAAGGACGGGGTCATCGCCGACTTCGAAATTACCGAGGCCATGCTGCGCCACTTCATCCGCAAGGTCCACAACCGGCGCTCCCTGATCCGCCCCCGCATCATCATCGCCGTGCCGTCGGGCATCACCCCGGTGGAGAAGCGGGCGGTCCGGGAATCGGCGGAGTCGGCCGGGGCCCGGGAAGTCTATCTCATTGAGGAACCCATGGCCGCGGCCATCGGCGCCGGACTGCCCATCACCGAGCCCATCTGTAACATGGTGGTCGACATCGGCGGCGGCACCTCTGAGGTTGCAGTCATTTCCCTGGCGGGCATCGTCTATGCCAGATCCGTCCGGATGGGGGGCGACAAGATGGACGAAGCCATCCTGCAGTTTGTTAAACGGACGTACAACCTCCTCATCGGGGAGCGCACCGCCGAGATCATCAAGACCACTATCGGCAACGCCTATCCCGGCACTGAGATAGAGGCCATGGACGTTAAAGGCCGGGACTTGGTCACCGGTATCCCCAAAATTATCAATATTAACTCGGACGAGGTCCGCCAGGCTATCCAGGAACAGATCGACACCATCGTGGTAGCAGTCAAGACCGCACTGGAGCAGACTCCTCCCGAGCTGGCGGCGGACATCGTGGACCGGGGCATCTATCTCACCGGGGGCGGCGCCCTGCTGAAAAACCTGGATATCCTGCTGCACCAGGAAACCGGCCTGCCCATCAAGATCGCCGACGATCCCCTGTCCACCGTGGTCATGGGCTCCGGCCGGGCCCTGGATAATCTCAACATCCTCAAAGAAGTGATGGTGGATTGAGGCGGTTAGATGTGCACCCCCCAGGTCGCTACCGCACCCTGCTCCTGTTAATTCTGACCCTGCTCCTGGTCTTTTCTGTCCTCTCCTTGAGCCTGAAGCGCTCACCGGCCTTGAGAAAGGTACAGGAGATGGTCGTCTCCATGACCGCCCCCGGTTTAGCGGGGCTGGAGTACGTGGGCCGCAGCGCCAAACAAATCTGGCAGGGCTATTTTTATCTGGTGGGGGTGCGCCGGGAAAACACCGTATTGCAGCGGCAACTGGAGGAGTATAAGCAGCGGGAGGTCCGTTTCCAGGAAGCTCAACAGGCCCTGACGCGCCTTGAAGGCCTCCTGGACCTGAAGCGGCAGGTGGCCCTGCCCGTCATCGGGGCCCGGGTCATCGCCTACGACCCCACCCTGTGGTCCCGGTCCGCCATCATCAATCAGGGCAAGGCCCAGGGTGTCAAGGAGGGTCTGCCGGTGCTGGCCCCCCAGGGCATTGTGGGGCGCATCGTGGTGGTCTACCCCGAGTATTCCAAGGTCATGCTCATCGTGGACCGCAAGAGCGGCGCCGATGCCATGGTGCAGCGCACCCGGATCCGGGGCATGCTCAAGGGCAAGGGTGGCAACCGCTGCTCCCTGGAGTTTGTCCCCAAGAGCGCCGACGTTAAGGTGGGGGACCTGGTGCTGGCCTCCGGGCTGGTGGGCCTCTATCCCAAAGGCCTGGTCTTTGGGAAGGTCACCGAAGCCAACAAAAAGAATCCCGGCGTCTTTCAAGACATAGAGGTTACCCCCAACGTCGATCTATCCACCCTGGAAGAGGTCCTGGTGGTGAAAGTGGCCACTCTCACCCTGTCCGAACCATGATTGCGCCTCTGATCGCCTTCAGCCTGGTGGGCCTGGTCATTTTTTACGTGCAGAACCTGGTGTTCTTTCCCTATGTGCACCTGCGTCTGCTGGCCCTGCTGCTGTTCTATGTGGGCCTGAGGCCGTCCCTCTCACTGACCCTGGCCTTGAGCCTGGTGTTGGGCTTCCTCCAGGACAGCTACGCCACCACCCCTTTCGGGCTCCATTTGGGAGCGTCCCTGGTGCTGGTGGCCATGGCCCGGTTTTTCCGGCGCGGCCTGCTCCTCCAACAGCTGGGTTTCCAGGCCTTGGCCGCCCTGACCGCCCTGGCTCTGCAAGAGGTAGGTTTGCAGATCGGCACCTTTATCCTGGGTTACCAGCCCCTTTTTTCCTACGACCTGACCAGGGTGCACATCATGGAGATACTGGGCACTGCGGCTCTGGGACCCCTGATGTATCTTCTGGTGCAGGGCGTGGAAAGCTCTCTGCGCCGGATGGGCTGGCGGCCCCGAACTGAGCCCATGCCCTATCAGCCTTTTGGCGAATGAGGCAGGCACACCGGCGAGCCGGGCCTTGAACCGGTCCCGTGCCAACGGCGGGGCAGGGTTGGCCCGGGTCAATGGATTTTTCCCCTATCCCGGCAACCAATCACCCCGGTTACCGGGTTGATGACCCGGATGAGTGAGAGCGGCCATGCTGCGTCCGAATAGACCGAGATTTTCCGGCTTCAAGCTCCAGGAGACCAGCTTGGGGGGGGTAATGCCCCCGGAAGAACAGGACCGCCTCCGCCGGACCTTCGCCCGCACCGCCCTGATCATCCTGTGCCTCTTCGGGGTCCTCTTTCTGCGTCTCTGGTTCCTGCAACTTTTGCAGGGGGAGGAGATGCAACAGCGTTCGGAACACAACCGGATTCGCCTTTTAGACCTGCCGCCCTGGCGGGGCATGATTCTGGATAACCGTGGCCAGGTGCTGGTGGCCAACCGGCCCAGCTATGAACTGGTAGTGGTCATGGAGGATGTAGGGAACATCCCCCTCCTGGCCAAGCGCCTGGGCCGCCTGCTGGGCCTGGATCCTCAGCAACTAACGACCCAACTGCAAAATGGCAAGAAAGCCGGCCTGCACCAGGTGCGGATCCGGGCCGACCTTCCTTGGGATGAAATGGCCCGGGTGGAGACCTTTCAACCGGAACTGCCCGGAGTAATCATCCAGATCCAGCCGAAGCGGGAATATCGCCACAAGGGCATGGCCTGCCACGTCCTGGGTTACCTGGGGGAAATCAGCGACGTCCAGCTCAAGAGCGGCAAGTTGCCCAACTATAAGATGGGGGATTACCTCGGCAAATGCGGGGTGGAGTTGGCTTGGGAAAAGTATCTCCGGGGCAAACGGGGCTCCCGCCGCATCGAAGTTGACGCCTACGGGCGGGAGTTGGGCCAGCTGGATAGCGTCTTCCCCACGGCCGGGGCCAACATCTACCTCACCCTGGATAACCGGATGCAGCGGGAAGCCGAGGCCTGCCTGGAAGGCCAGGTGGGGGCCATCGTGGCCCTGGACCCCAAAACCGGCCGGGTCCTGGCCCTGGCGTCCTCGCCCACCTTTTCCCAGGAGGCCTTTGAACGGGGACTCACCAACCAGGAGTGGCAAAAAATCAACAACGATAAAACCCACCCCATGGAGAACCGCGCCCTGAGGGGCCAATATCCCCCGGGGTCCACCTTTAAAATCGTCATCGCGCTGGCCGGCCTGGAGGAACAGGTCATCACCCCCAGCACCATCGTCGACTGTACCGGCAAATTGCCCGTGGGCAATCACGTCTTTCATTGCTGGCGCAAGGGCGGCCACGGCGCCATGAACCTCCACCGGGCCATGGTGCATTCCTGCGACATCTATTTCTACGAGGTGGGCCGGCGCCTGGGGATTGAACGCATCAATGAGTGGAGCAGGCGCTTCGGCCTGGGCGCGCCCACCGGCCTCGACCTGGACAAAGAGATGCCGGGCCTGGCGCCTTCCCCGGCCTGGAAAAAGGCTCGCTACCATCAGCCCTGGCACGAAGGCGATACGATCTCGGTATCCATCGGCCAGGGCTACAATCTGACCACTCCCATCCAGATGGCCCGGGTGGTAGCGGCCATTGCCAACGGCGGCATCGTCTATAAACCCTATGTAGTGGAGAAGGTGGAGAGCCCGGCCGGGGAGATTCTCTACCAGGCCAAGCCCGAGGTGCAATCCCGCCTGAGGGCCAGTCCGGCCAATCTGGAGGCGGTGCGCCAATCTCTGGTGGGGGTGGTCAACGACGGGACAGGCAAGGCTGCCCGCCTACCCAACGTCCAGGTGGCCGGCAAAACCGGTACCTCCCAGGTAGTCGCCCTGGATCGGGATAATCCCAAAAAGAAGCAGGCCCGGGGAATGGAAGATCACGCCTGGTTCGTGGCCTACGCCCCGGCCGACGACCCCCAGGTGGCCGTGGCGGTCCTGGTGGAACACGGCGGCCACGGCGGTGAGGACGCCGCCCCCCTGGCCCGGCGGGTCATCAAGGCCCGCCTGTCCGAACCCGAGATGGCCCAGGCGCAGTAAAAAATTGGGGCGGCGGCCAGGGGCTTTCTCGCAAGTGCCCCGGCGCTTCCCCCCTGGGGAATAACCTGCCCCTTTTATTCCCAAGGTGAGGCGGGGCGTTCGCCTATCCCCTCAACCAACCCCTTATCTTCCTGATTCACGTTCCACCCGCCTCCTGCCAGCCGTACTCGCCGATGAGACGCACGAAGCGGCAGCCGCCGTGGTATTCAAACTTCAGGCCCTCGGCGGTCTTGCGGACGCAAGTCAAGGTTTGAGACCACCGGTCCCCCACGGGAATCACCAGCCGCCCCCCCAGGGCCAACTGCTCCGTCAGGGGCCGGGGCACCTGGGGGGCGCCGGCGGTAACGATGATGGCCTCAAAGGGCATTTCCTCGGGCCAGCCCAGGGTGCCGTCCCCCACCCGGGTCTTGATGTTGCTGTATCCCAGCAAGGCGAGGATGTGCTCCGCCCTGTGCCAGGAGCGACGCCACCCGGTCGATGGTGAGGACCTGGGCCGCCAACTCCGCCAGGATGGCCCCCTGATAGCCCGAGCCGGTACCGATTTCCAGCACCCGGTCCGTCTCTTTAAGCTCCAAAAGCTCGGTCATCAGGGCCACGATATAGGGCTGGGAGATGGTCTGATCCTCCCCGATGGGCAGGGGATAGTCGCTGTAGGCCTGGTCCCACAGGGGGGACGGGATGAAGCGGTGCCGGGGCACTTTTTTCATGGCCGCCAACACCCTGGGGTCCGACACCCCCCGGGCCGCGATCTGGGTCTCCACCATCCGGTGGCGCATGGCGGTATATTGATCTTCTGTCATGGGTTATCCTCTTTACCCCAGGATCGGCAGGGCCAACCGCAATATTGGCAGATATAGGTTTCTCAGATCAAGAGTTTAAATCCTACTGATTAAGTTAAGGTTTGCGCTATCAGAAATCCCGTTTTTAAAGACAGGTCGATAGGATTATTCCTTTTATCAAGGGGGAAAGCCAGGGGAAAAAGGGGAGGAGCGAGCATGAGATCGTGGCGGACCGGCATCTTGCCGGTGCTTATGAACCGTCGTAGGGGGCGTTTTACGCACCAGCTAAATTCTGGCCCACCGTTAGTGGAGCGTGGAACGCTACATAACTGTTACGGTTTTTGCTATAATATCGCCATGGAATACATGGATAAATGCCGCCACCACCCGGACCGGGACGCCTGCGTGCTGTGCCAGAAAATGGAGGTTGCCTACTGCCAGGAGTGCCTGGATAACTGCAAGGCCTGCACCGACCCCTGTCTCTACTGCAAATTCCGCCCCGGCTGCGTCATCTACGAACTCTGCCGCAAAGAGGCCCGGAAGCGGTGTAAAGAAAACGATGCCAATCGGGAATGAAGCGAACCGGTTTTACCATCAAATTGGTGGCGCATAGGCGCAATGCCCGTCCGACAATACTCGCCGCCGAATCGTAGGGTGCGTCTTACGCACCATTTTTTGCCCCAACAAACCTTTGATGGTGCGTGAGACGCACACGTCTAGACCTTCTTCTCCCACCTTAACAAGTCCGTCACTTGGGCCAGCGTCCGGCCTTCCTTGATCTCCTCCCGGATGCGGTTTTCTTTTTCCAGGACGTCCATGGCCCGGTTGGCGTATTCCACCGCCATTTTTTGGGGCAGGACCGCGACGCCGTCGTCGTCTCCCAGGAGCCAGTCCCCGGGCTCGATCTTCTGGTTGCCGATGCGGATGGGGATGCCGATCTCCCCGAAGCCCTTGGGTTCCCCGGCGTTGGGCATCACCAGGCGGGAGAAGCCCGGAAAGCCCAGTTTGACAATGTCCCCGGAGTCCCGGATGGCCCCGTCGATGACTACCCCGGCCAGACCCCGCTGGATGGCCGAATGGGTGGCCAGTTCGCCCCAGATGGCCGGCCCCACGCCCCCGGCGTCGATGACCAGCACGTCCCCGGGCCGGGCCAGGTCGATGGCCTCCACCGGTTTGGCCCAATCGCCGGGATAGGTGCGCACCGTCAGGGCCGGTCCCGCCAGACGCATCCCCGGGGCCAGGGGCCGCAAGCCCTCCAGCACCCCGCCCCGGTGCAGGGCGTCGGAGAGATTGGCGGCGGAGACCATCTCCAGCACCCGGCGGATCTCTTCGGCGCCGCCCCGCTTAAACAACGTGGTGGGAATAACCGCGCCTTCATCCAGGGCCCGGCGGATCTCCCGGGTCGCCACCGCCGGGTCCAGGGCCTTGGTGATGGCGCCCCCCACGATGACATAGGCGGCCCCGTGGGCCACGGCCGCGGCCGCGGTCTCGGAGTTGATGCCCCCGGCCACCCCCACGGGCACGTGCACCGCCCGGCTCACTTCGTGCAGAATGGCAAAGGGGTCCCGGCCCCGCATCTGTTCGTCGATGGCCACGTGCACCGAGATGTAATCGGCCCCCAGGGCCTCCACCTGCTGCGCCCGGGCCACCGGATCGGCCACGGCGATGAGGTCCACCGCAATCTTGGCGCCGTAATTCTTCCCGGCCTGGATGCACTCCTCGATGGTGGCGTCGGTGGCCGTCCCCAGGACGTCGATGATCCCCGCCCCGGCCTTGGCCGCGGACTCCACCTCGATGCGGCCCGCGTCCATGATCTTCATGTCGGCCACGATAATCTTGCCGGGGAAGAGCCTCTTTAACTCCCGCACCGCATCCAGCCCCTCGCTCTTGATCAGGGGGGTGCCGGCCTCGACCCAATCCACTCCGGCGGGTACGGCCTGCTGGGCCACGCCCACGGCCCGGTGTAAATCCACAAAATCCAGCGCTAACTGCAAGATGGGAGGCATAGTGATTTCCTAAAGAAGTAATTTTGGGGGAGGGGGCTAAGGGCAGAAAGCCCTCACCCCCTCCCCCAAGCCCCCACCCTCAATCCCTTATAGGGGGGTGGGAGGGGAGTTTGAGGGGAGGGTGGGGGACTCGCGTCCCCCGGTCCTCCCCTCATATTACTTCGCATCCTATTCCAAATCCGCGTGGCGGTCCAGGACTTCGCCCTGGTTATGGCCCAGGCGGCGCTGGTAGAGAATCAGCACCACCGCTTCCAGGAAGAGGAAGGAAGCCTGTTCGAACAGGCTGCCGGGGCATTGGACCGACTTGGCTTCCTGGTTCAGGGTCAGTTTGGTGGTCCCGGGAATGCTGATGGTAACCTGGGCCTCCTGGCCGATGGTGGATTCCGGGTGGGTGGTCAGGGCCAGGGTGCGGGCCCCCACGGCGTTGGCCCGGCGTTGCATCTCCCGGGGCTGGGCCGTCTCGCCGGAGCCCGACATGACGATGAGCAGGTCGCCGGGGCGGACCCTGGGGGTGGTGGTCTCCCCCACGAAATAGACGGTGAAGCCCAGGTGCATCAACCGCATCAAAAAGCCCCGGAGGATAAATCCCGAACGGCCGGCGGCGCAGCCGAAGATCCGGGGAGCGGCTTCCAATTCCTGGATGAGGGTCTCGGCCATATCCGGAGTGAGCCGGGCCAACACCGCGCCCAACTCCTCGTGCATCTGGTCCAAGGCCTGCGTGAATTTGAGCCCGTGAGCCGGCTCGGGGTTTACGGCCCCCCCTTGGGGGTTTGGAAGGTAATCCATGGTTTTCCATCCTTTAAGTCTCGGTCCAAGTCGGGTTGGATCCAAGCTCTCCAGCCAGTGGGAGGATTTCTAATCGGAATTTAACACAGCCGCCGGGAAATTGCCAGAATTGTCATAGATTGACGCCGGGACGGATAATTTTTTCCCGGTCCGGTTGAGGTCCGGATCATGGCGGCTGAGCCGAACCAAAATGTCGGGGCGGTGCGGGCACCGCCCCGACAAAAACTTAAGATGATAAAGCTGGCCGGCCAGGGGCCTGATTGATCCCAGGCCCCCGGCCTCCGGGATTAGAGTTCCTCCTCGTGCTGCCCTCGTCTTCGGCCGGTTTTTCTCCGGCGCTGATCTCCTTATACCATTCCGAGTGGTGCTTCTTGGCCCACAGGCGGCTCACCTTGCCGTCCACCATGGCGCTCCAGGTGCCCGGATTGGCGATGGTGCCGAGATAGGCGTGGGCCACGATCGCGGCCACGAAGATGATGGCAAAGAAGCCGTGGATGGTGGACAAGAGGCAGTTGAAGGTCAGCGGCAGGCTGTTCTTGAAGATGAGCAGGATGCCGGTCACCCCCATGATGAGGGAGAGGACCACCGTGACCCAGAAGAAGATTTTCTGGCCGGCGTTGAGCCGTCCCGCCGGCACTTCCACCTCCTTGCCGCCGATATAGCCGCCGTGCTGCTTCAGCCATTCCCGGTCATAGGCCACAAACCTGGCGTCCTTATACCACAGGCAGAGACTGACGACGGAGGCGGCCACAAAGATCAGGCCCGCCACCCAGTGGAAGACGACCGCGGCGTTGGCGGACCCGAAGAACAGCCGCAGCATGGTGACGTTGTTGTAGAAGAAGATGTAGCCGGTAAAGAACAGCAACAGGAAGGTGATCAGGCGGACCAGGTGGGTCCAGCGCTCCGCCAGGGTAAACCGCTGGATTTCCCCGGGCTGCGGCAGTAGAAGTCCGCCACTTTGGGGCCCTGCCCGGTGTAATGCAGCACCAGGACAAAGACCAGGAGCAGGATCACCCAACTCACGTAGGGCGTCAGGTAGAGCTGGTGGATCTGGTTCAGGGTGAAGGCCCAGGGCGGCGCAGCCGAAGAGGCGGCCCGGCACTGACGGTCACCGGTTTGCCCTCGGGGCCGAACATGTCGGTGACGATCTGGCCCTTGAACATGTGGGCCGTATCCGAGTGGCAGTCGCCGCAGCCGCCCGCCCCCAGGGCCAGGCCCGCCGGCGCCACGTTATGGTTGATGTTGAAGCCTTCCGTGTGGCCCACCCAGGTGTCGTCTTTCCGGCTGGCCACCTCGCCTTTATCGTTCAGGAAGTAAATTTCCCCGCCCTTGTGGTAGAAGGGCTTGACCTGCTGGAACCGCTGATTCCCCTTCAGGGTCTCGGTCAGGGCCGCCAGCATGAGCTTAATTTCCTCCGGGGTGTGGAGCTCCGGCTTGTTGGGTTTCTTGCCCTTCAGCTTGTCCTTGATTTTGGCGAACCCCTTGCCGATCTCCTTGCCGTAGAGGGGATAATAGAGCCCGTCTTTATTCAGGTTGGTGTAGGTGACGGGCAGCATGACGTTGACCGGCCAGATTTTCTCGCCCTTGTGGCCGCCCTTGGTGTAACGGGGCCGCCAGGTGAAGCGCTCGCCGATCTTCTTGGCGCCGATCTTGGGATAGTTGACGATCTTGCCGGTGGTGACGTCAAAGCCTTCCGCCGCGGCCACGTGCAGGGCCGGGATATGGCAGACCTCGCAGGCCAGCTTCTCCAGGTGGTTGGGCCGGATGCTCAGGTGCTTGGGCCGGGGCGCCCCCATGTAGCCCTCAGTGTGGCACTGCTGGCAGTTTTTCATGGTGTTGTCCAGGTCGTTCCGGACGCTGGAGACGTTTTCGTCACCCTTGGCAAAGTTGTGCTGCTTGTCGATGGCCGGGTGGCAGGCGGCGCAGCTCATGCCCCGCATATTGTGGATGTCGTGGTTGACCCGGTCGTTCCAGGAAAACCCCCGCTTCTTGGAGTCGGACATGCCGTGGCAAAAGACGCAGTTTTCCGACGGCGGGGGATAGGCGAGGTCCAGGACGATCTTGCCGTCCTCGTTGAACAGGCGCTTGTTGTAGATCACTGGTGGGCTGCTGCCCGTCCTTGACTTTACCGGTCACCTCGGCTATCCCCGAGGCCGCAGTGGAGGCCCACTTGAAGTTCAGGTTGTGGAGCTGGATGTTGCGCTCTTTAAAATTGTACCCCGGCAGGTGGCAGATGAAACAGTCGGCCTCGATGACGCCGGTCTTGTCCCACTTGCTCTGGTAATAATCGCCGTCCAGCGACTGGGCCAACTGGGGCTCCGCGGCCAGGCGCTTATCGAAGCGCTTGCCGTCCCGGTCAAACTCCATGCCGCCGCCGCCGGGGTGGCAGCCGCCGCAGCCGGGCATGCCCGGCTTCTTGGGGTCGCCCGCCGCCGCAAAGGCGAAGGTGGTCAGATCGATTTCATCGGCATTTTTATTGTGCTTTTTCGCCAACTGGCGAAAAGAAGGCGGTCAGAACTTGCCCATCATGCCGTCGGAGAGCACCCAGGGCTTCTGCTTGGAAAAATCGTCCTTGATGCGGTCCCAGCCCTGCTGGAAGTGATAGCCCTTGGTGATCTGGTCGTAGTTGTGGCAGGCGCCGCAGGTCTGGCGGGTGCTGTACGGCTGGTCGGCATTCTCCCCGGTGAGGGGGTTGATGATCTTGCCGTCGTCGGTCTTCAGGTGAAAGGGCGGACAGGTCCGGACCTTGGCGCCGGCCAGGGCGGGCGTGAGCCCCAGGAGCCCCCCTGCCAGGATTACGACCGCTAATCCCCAGAATCGAAAACCCTTGTTAGCCATAAGTACTCCTTCAAGCCGGTGTTTGATCATACCTCATTGGGCGAAAAGCCGGGGCGTAGGGGCCCGCGGTAAGCATCCCTCGGAGGCAGACTTTCGGTCCCCGCCCCGCCCACTTATCATTGCCGAGTACTAAGCAAGGAACATGCCAGAATCAGGTACTCAACAGGAGTACAGCTTTGATGGGGATTTTCCTAAGGGTGTTAAGGTTTACCCGGTTAATAGATGTTAACTATTAAGAGTAAACCCAGGGTGGCGAAGAATCCCGAGGGTGCCGCAGAGAGTGACCAGGCGGACGTCCGGGGGCGCCTAGCCCCCTCGGGTGGGCGGACACACAGGTCCGCCCCTAGGATTTGTGGTTATTTAAGGGAAATGGCTCTTATGCCCCAATGAGAAAAGGGCGCGGTTTGCGGGCCTCTACCATGGACCAGGTATGCGCACCGGCGAGACGCCTGTGCCACCAAACTTATAGGGGATTGGGAGGAAGGGGTAAGGGCCTTCGCCAGTAAAATCACTCAGCCTTCGAATTTATCGTCGTAGACCTTCATGGCGCAGAAGCGGCCGCACATGGTGCATTGGTCTTCTTTGGCCTTGGAGAGGTCCCGGTAGCGCCGGGCTTTGGCGGGGTTGATGGAGAGTTCAATCTGGGTGTCCCAGTCCAGGGACCGGCGGGCCTGGGACATCTTTAAATCCCAGTCCGCGGCCCCGGGGAGGCCCCGGGCGATATCGGCGGCGTGGGCGGCGATCCTGGAGGCCACCACCCCGTCGATGACGTCCTCCACCTCGGGCAGTTTCAGGTGTTCGGCGGGGGTGACGTAGCAGAGAAACGCCGCGCCCAGGGTGGCGGCCAGGGCCCCGCCGATGGCCCCGGCGATGTGGTCGTAGCCCGAAGCCACGTCGGTGACCAGGGGCCCCAGGACGTAGAAGGGGGCGTTGGCGCAGTGCTTCTGCTGAAGACGGACGTTTTTCTCGATGGCGTTGAGCGGCAGGTGTCCCGGCCCTTCGACGATGACCTGGACCCCCTTGGCCCAGGCCCGTTTGGTGAGCTCACCCAGGACCTTCAGTTCGTGAAGCTGGGCCCGGTCGGTGGCGTCGGCCAGGCAGCCGGGGCGGAGACCGTCCCCCAAAGACAGGGTGACGTCGTATTCCTTGGCGATCTCGAGCAGCCGGTCGTAGTGCTCGTACAGGGGGTTTTCCTTTTGGTAGCGGCGCATCCAGGCGGTGAGAAAGGCGCCGCCCCGGGAGACCACCCCGGTGACCCGTTTTTTCAGCAGGGGGAGAGCCGCCCGGGTAACGCCGCAGTGCACCGTGACGAAGTCCACCCCTTGTTTGGCGTGGTGGTGCACCATGTTCAGGAGGTCGTCGGCCTTGACGTCATCGAGGCTGGTGGCCTGGGTCATCACCTGGTAGATGGGCACGGTGCCGAAGGGCGCCGGGCACCGGGCCAAAAGCGCCGCCCGAATCTCGTCCAGGTTGCCGCCGGTGGACAGGTCCATAACCGCGTCGGCCCCGTACTCCAGGGCCGCGGCCAGCTTGGCCTGCTCCTTCTCCAAGCTGATGTCGTGGGGGGAGGTGCCGATATTGGCGTTGATCTTGACCCGGACCCCGGCGCCGATGGCGGCAGGTTTAAGCCCCCGGTGCTCCCGGTTGGCCGGCACCGCGATGGTGCCCAGGGCCAACCCCTGGCGGATAAACTCCGGGGCCACACCTTCACTGGCCGCGGCCTGCTCCATGGCTGGAGTGATTTTGCCTGCTAAGGCTGCTTCCCGCTGCGTCATGAGGGTATTGTATCTTAATGTTTGGGAAAATGGAAGATTTGGGGGGAGGGTTGGGGACCGCCCTCCCCTCAACCCTTTAATACCGAAGTTTTGGTCAAAAATTTACAGGCGAAACGTAGGGGCGCACCTGTGTGTGCGCCCTCAGGGGGGACACATAGGTCCCGCCCTACAAAAATTGTCCATGGAGCGCTCATCGGTATAAGGGGTCGACTGGTGGCCCAGACTTCCAGCCGGTGGAACCAGGCAGGCAAGAAGGCTTGGCTGTCAACAAAAGGGCGACCCACCGGGTCGCCCCTACGCCACTTATGGGGATTGGGGTTGTTGGTAAGCGGGGTAAGGGCCGTCGAGCCCTAAGCCCCCTTCCCCAAGGTCTTACTCCTCGAAGAGGAGTTTAGCCAGCTCCGGCCAGTCGGCGACCTCGGGGAACGGGTGGGGTTGGCGGTTCCAGGGTTGGGCGAAGACGATGGGGGTGATGCCGTGGTCGGCCAGTTGCAGGCAGGTTTCCAGGCGGTCTTCCACGAAATACTGGATGCCGTGGTCCTTGAGGTAGTGGATCTTGGTGTCGGGGTCGCCCGTGGCCAGGACCCGGATGGCGGCAGGCGGCACGGAGGCCAGGTGGCGGTGCAGCCAGCGTTCGATGGGCCGCCCCCGGTCCCGGGCGGTGACGAATAACAGGGGCGCCTCCCGGGCCAGGCGGGTGAGGACGGACACCGCGTGGGGGAAGGGTTCCACCGGCAGTTCATGGGGCCGGTCGATGAGTTCCCGGATGAGTCTCGTCAATGATCCAACCCGGGAGATCCAGGCAGTCTTCCAGGTAAAATGTGGTGATGTGCTCGTAGCGGAGGTGATGCCCCTGGTTATAGCGTTCCCGGGCCAGGGCCAGGAAGGTGGTCATGATGTCGGCCACCACCCCGTCGATATCAAAGGCCAGGCGTTCCCGGGGGATTTGGGGCGGCAAAGGTTCGGGGCTCATAGGAGGCACATGGTGCAGAGGTAGTGCATAATAGGGCTAGAAAAGACTGGCTCGGCTAGGGCTCGTTTATGGGGGAGGCCAGGATAGCCAAAACTTCTTCCTCGGTGAGATCATACCAGTTTTCATAGGCGTCGGCCACGGCAAAGGAAAAGCCGCCCCGGACATTGAGACAGTAGAGTTCGTCCACCAGGGGGAGCAATCCCCAGACGGTGCGCTCCGAGCCGGTGGGCACCGCGACGATGAGCCGGCCGGCCCCCTGGGCCTTCAAGAACTGGATCGCCGCCCGCATGGTGTAGCCCGAGGCCAGGCCGTCATCCACCACCAGGGCCGGCTGTCCGTTCAGGCGGGCGTAGGGCTTGCCGCCCCTGAGGCGCTCCTCCCGCTGCCGCATGGCCGCTGCGGTCTTATGCACCTGGGCCTCAATATCCTCGGGGGTCAGGGGCATCCGGCGCAGCAAGTCTTCGTTCAGGATGGCCTGCCCGGCGGGGTCCAGGGCGCCGAAACCGGCTTCCGTGGTCCAGGGGAGCTGGATTTTGCGGACAATGATGAGATCCAGGGGAATCGACAGGGCCCGGGCGATCTCCGCAGCCACCGGCACACCCCCGGCTGGAATGGCAAAAAGGTGCGCTTCACTCTCCCGATACGCCTCGAGGAAGGGGGCCAAATGCTGGCCGGCGTTGGTCCGATCTGAAAAGACATGGAGGCGGTCCCTCAGGGCCGGGTCTTCGATAAGGTTTCCCATTGATGAATAAAATCCTTTTCCAGGGCGGCAACGTGAAGGTTAAATTCAGGCTGGGAGAGACGGGCCCCGGTCAGTCCTCCCTTGAAGCTGATTTCCGACAGATAAGGACGGCCATCCCGGGGGTCTATGAGCAGGTCCAGGATAGCGTAGGGAAACCTTCCCCGGGTCATCACATCCCGGCAAAAATTCTGCTGTTCCGGGGTGAGGGCGGCAGGCAGGGATGATCCCCCCTGAAAGAGATTCTTGCGAAAGCTGTGGGGGTTGACCCGTTCATAAGCCTCGACGTAGTCGGCCAGCGCCACCACCCGCAAATCCCGGGCGCCCTCCAGGAAAGGCTGCACCACCAGGGGGTAAGTGAGCCCCTGGAGGCCCGCCAGGCTGTAGAGGGTTTCCAGGGAGGGCCAGAGGCTGACCCCCAGGCCCAGGTGGGCCCGGTCCCGCTTGGCCACTACCGCCCCCCGGGCGTGAAATTCGGGGAGTTTGCCGGCCAGGTCAGTCAGGGCGTAGGCCACGAAACTGCCGGGGACCAGATATTCCCCCAGGACTTCGGCCTGGGCCACCTTGGAACGGCTGAGGAGTTGGGCCAAAACCGGGGGAAAGAAGGCGACGCCGCGCTCCGCCAGGTCGAGCACCTTGATCTCTTCGCCCGGCCGCAACGAGAGGACGCCGATGATCAGGTCCCCGGAACTCAGCTGCCGATAGTGGCGACGAAAATCATTGATAGTACGAATCAACAAGGGCTTTCGCGACATGATCCTGACTGGCAGGTCTGACCAGACTAGCCTTTTGGTGTGAGGCTAAAGTTTTATTCATTAAGGTTAACATTTTTTTGGCCGATTTTCGAGATACATAGATATCGTAATAATCCACCTGGGCGATCCGGCGCCAATACCGGTTAATGACGGCCGGAGGATAAATCTGTTTGAAGACGCTCTTGCCGAAACTCCCCAGAATCAGGATGTCGGCCCCCACCCGGTTGAATTCGTAGGGTCTTCGCCGGGGGTTGAGCAGCGCCACCCGGTCCGGCGTTGATTCTATAAAGAAATACGACGGCATGAGATGGATGCGGTGGTCGTCGTCCAGGAAGGCCAGTTCGTATTCCGGGGTTTCGATGAGGCAGCGAGGGGGCACATGGGTCTGCAGATACTGCACCAGGCGCGCCGGGGCGTTACCCTGGCAGACAAGCGTCTGCTTGAAGAAATCCAGGCCGACGGCGGGGTAAAACAAGATCAGAACCGCGGCGATGAGACCGGGGGCCAACCACCGGCGTGCAGGGGTGAAAACTCCGGAAGTCAGTCGAGCCGCAACCTTGCGGAGAAAATAGGCCGCCAACGGGCAGGCCAGGAATAGAGCGGGCAGGGCAAAGCGGTGCCAGTAAACCGCGGTGAGGTACACCGCGCTCCAGAGGATAAAGTTCCAGATCCACAAGGTAACCCCGGGAGATGGGGTTTCTTTCTTCCAGATCCAGCCGACCCCCAGGCACCCCAACCAGAAAAGGGGGTCTTGCAGCAGTAACAGGAGACTCTCCGGGTAGATGCGGCCGATGGTCAGGGGCGTGAAGAACTCGTGGCACAGGAGTTTTTTCTGTTCCAGAAAATGGAAGATGGCCCCGGTGAGGCTCCCCAGAATCACCGCCTTGAGCGCCAGATAAGCCAGTGGCGGCAAAGCCGCACCGGCGCTGAAGGCCAGGACGCTGAGCAATCAGACGCCGCTTGTCGCGCCAATGCTGCCGGGCCAGGAGCACCAGGGGCGGCAGGAAGGCCAGCCCATAAAACTCCTTGGCATCGAAAGCCAGCCCCAAAAATATCCCCCCCAGAAAAAGGGGCCAGAGGGGGCGGGATTCAAGACCCCGGATGATAAAGTAGAGGGCGCAGAGGAAGAGCCCCAGGGCCGGGATATCCCCCAACACCGAGCGGCCCCAGTAAAGGACATCGGTCCCCAGAAAGGCCAGGGTCACGGCCAGGAGCCCCGTGGCGGAGCCCCAGAGGCGCCGGGCTCCCAGGAACAGGACCAGGAAGGTGAGGGCCAGATAGGCCCCGGCCACCAGGCGGCCTGAGACCAGGCTCACCCCAAAGAGCTTGTACGCCAGGGCCACGGGCAGGATCACCGCAGGCCCGGCGCTGATCCGAAAATCCAGGTCGTTCAGCTGATTGGGACTTTGCACCGTAAAGGCGTAGCGGCCATGCTGCGCCAGATTGGCGGCAGCTTCGGAAAAGATGCCTTCATCCCACCAGATGGTGGGATAATTTGCCAGGTTATAAAAACTGCCGACCAGAATCAGGGCACACAACAGCCCGCCCAACCACCAGGCCAGACCTTTAGGCTCAAGAGACTCGTCAGGAAGCTTCACGATTCGTCATCGCCTCGTCACGCATAAATTTGAACGCTGGCGGACCTTCCTGGTCTCTGCCTTCCCCGGCTTCCTCAGACGGCTTTTGTGAAAGGGCTCCTGGCCCGGAGCCGCATAAAAAAAGCCTGCCCCTTATAGGGCAGGCTTCTCTTGACAATAAAGTAATTTATTCAGGTTTTCAACAAAAATGCGGAAAATTACAAGCCGACGATGTGCCGATGGAGTTCCTTGGTCTTTTCCATCCGGGCTTGATCCCGCTCAGACACCAGGGCCGCCAGGCGTGTCCTGAATCCGCTGGTAAAAGGCGCCGTTGATGTCTTCGCCCCGCATGTGGGCATCGATGAGCTGCCGGTAGCAGCCAATCATGCGGGAGATCATGGCCACCGCATATTCCCTTCCCTGGACCTTTATAGTGGCTATCCCCAGGTCCAGATAGGCCTTCAACTCATCTCCGAGGATCGCGAAGGCGACGTTGGGATGCTTCCGCACCCGCTCGTTGATGGCCTCAATCTTCTCCAGCGGCTGCCCCCGTTTCGACAAAACTTTGCGCCGCTGCTCGTCAGTGAGCAGGCAGATGCGGAAACAACTGCCGCTCCGGTCGGGCCAGCCTTCGTATTCCACGACTTCGTTGCCGTCTTCATCCCGATAGACTTTGCGGATGTACGAGTCGGCGATGAGTTCGTGGAACATGCAGTTTCCGACTCCGCCGATGCAGCGGTTGCCGTGGACCAAAATCTCGGTCTTGAGCCCCAGTTCGTCGGCTTCCCGTTTGAACCGGGCCAGTTTGGCCGCGGTATCTATTTCGGTGGAAGCTACCAACTGGGTGGCGCCGTAGGCCTTAAACCGGGCCATCTCCTCCTGGGTCTGGATGTTGGCGCCGACGCTGGCGTGAATAACCAGTTCGGGAAAATGCCGGTGAATCTCCTGAATCACCGCCGGGGTCTTGACGATCACCCCTTCGACGCCGAAGTGGGCGTACTTTTCCACCTTTTGCACGACCAGGGATAATTTTTCACTCGGGATTTCCGCGTTCAGGGCTACCCGGATCTTCCCCTGGTAATCGGCGGCAATGCGGACCGCTTCCCCGATCTGGCTGTCTTCCAGTTCCCACGCACACTTCCGGCGGCTGAAGCCTTTGGCCCCAACATACACGGCATTGGCGCCGCTCTTGAAGAACCCCCTCCACCATTTCCAGGCTGCCGCCCGGAGCTAACAGTTCATTGATCATGTTCTCACCACACCTCCCTGAGCCTTTTCCACAAAAGGTTCCTCAGCTCTGCGAATGCCTTACGCCAGTGCCTGTGGTAACCCCCAGGAATGGTGGGTTCCTGCCTCGCGCCTATTCACTGCCTGATTCCCGATAGTTAGCGGATTCGGCAGAAAATCTGATGCTGATGATTCTTTCTATTATTATTTTATGCCCTCTGCAGGTTTATTTCAATAAGATTAGAAAAATATTATGGCCTATTTTTCACAATTAAATTGATGGCCTCACCTTTCCCGGGGGGTCGGAATCGTGCATTATGCAACCCTTGGGGCCAACCCTCCGGGGCGGCAAGATCAGGATACTCCCCGGCAGCCCCGCCGAGGTGGCGGGAGGCCGGTCCACTAACCGGTTAGCCCCGGAGGTAAGAGATGGCGAGGACGAAACAGAGCCCCATCTCCACGGCCCAGGTGAGCGTGTAGATCAAGAGCTCCATCTTGGAGCCGTAGTCGTCCTCCAGCAAGATGCGATTGGGACCCCTCAGGATATCCCAGGACCGGATTGGTTTTTCTGCCGTCATGATCGTTCCTCTCTAGATGAAATCGGCCAGCAGCGCCGCCACGGGGCGCTCTGGGTGTTGTCGCACCAACGGGCCATCCTTAAGCACCGGATGGGCCTCCTCCAGGGTGGGCCGGGGGCGGCGGTAGATCACCCCAATGGGGATGCGGTCCCCCCACTCCTTGGCCTTCTGATAAGCCCAGAGTTCGTTCTCCGGGTCGTAGTCCGGCTCCGCCTCCACGTCATAGACCCGTTTTTCATACCAGGCGAAGGTATTCACCTTGTTGAAAGACACGCACGGTTGCAGCACTTCCAGCAAGGCAAACCCTTTATGGGTCAGGGCCTGTTTGTACAGGCCGGCGAGGTGCTCGCCCCGGCCGGCAAAACCCCGGCCCAGCCAGGATGCGTCCTGGGCCACGGCGATGGCCAGGGCGTGGAGCGGCGGATAGGGCACCCCGTGCGGCTGCAACAGGGTCTTGGCGCCCTGGTCGGTGGTGGGCGAGGCCTGGCCCTTGGTCAGGGCGTAGATCTGGTTGTTGTGCACCACCAGGGTGAGGTCGGGGTTCTTCCGCAACGCCGCCAGGAGGTGGTTGCCCCCCTCGCCGTAGCAGTCGCCGTCTCCGGCCGTCGCCACCACCTTAAGGGCGTGGTTGGCCAGGCGGATACCGGTGGCCACCGGCAGGGTGCGGCCATGAATGCCGTTAATCATGTTGCACTTGAGATAGTGGGGGAATTTCCCCGACTGGCCGATGCCCGAGACCACCGCGATCTCCTCGGGCCGAATTTCCAGCTCCGCCAGGGCCTGCTTGAAGGCCTTGAGCATGGGGAAATTGCCGCAGCCCGGACACCAGGCGCTCTCGATGCCTTGATATAAATCCAGCGGCAGCATGGCAACCTCCTCAGGCGTGCCCGGCGAGAGCCCGGAGAATATACTCCGGGGTCAGGGGCGCCCCGTCATACTTGAGCACCAGGTGGTCGGCGGCGATCCCCGTCTCCTGGCGCAACAGGCGGTTAAATTGGCCGGTAGCGTTCATCTCCACCATCACCAGTTTTTGCGGGCGCCCCAGGGACCTGGCCACCGCCTTGGCCGGAAACGGCCACAGTTCGCTGAAATGCACCAGCCGGGCCGGGGTGGACCCGGCGTTGAGGCGGGCCACCGCTTCGGCCACCGGGCCCAGGCTGGAGCCCCAGCAGGCCAGGGTCAGGGGGGCGTCGTCCGGTCCCATGGTGGTGATGCCGTCCAGTTCGTCGGCCAGCCCCGCCAGCTTGCGCTGGCGCTTGTCCTGCATCGTGACCCGCATCTTAAGGTCCTCGGTGAGGTGGCCGTCGGGGGTGTGTTCATCGGAATCGGCCGCCACCACCGGGCCGAAGCCCGGGAGGCGCCGGGGCGAGATGCCGTCGGCGGTCAGGGCATAGCGCTCGTAAACGCCGTCGGCCGGGCCCTCGGCCAGGGCCCGGTCGATCTCGACTTTATCGGGAAAATCCCCCGGCTCGTGGGTGCAATTGGTATCCCCAAAATATTGGTCCGTGATGACGATCACCGGCAGTTGGTAGCGGTCGGCCAGGTTGAAGGCCCGGGCCGTCAGGGCGAAGCCCTGGGCCGGGGTGCCCGGGGCCAGCACCGCCCGGGGAAAATCCCCCTGCCCGGCGTAGAGCAGAAAACTGAGGTCGCCCTGCTCCGTGCGGGTGGGCAGGCCGGTGCTGGGGCCGGGGCGCTGGGACTCCAGGATGACCAGGGGGATCTCGGCGCACCCCGCCAGGCCCAAGGCTTCCACCATCAGGGCGAAGCCGCCGCCGGAGGAGCCGGTCATGGCCCGGACCCCGGCGTAGGAGGCGCCGATGGCCAGGTTGATGGCGGCGATCTCGTCTTCCGCCTGCTCCACCACCACCCCCCATTTTTCGGCCCGGGCCCCGAGGGCGTTCAAGACGCTGCTCCAGGGCGTCATGGGGTAGCCGCAGATCAACTGCAGACCCGCGGCCAGGGCCCCCAGGGCGATGGCTTCATGGCCGCTGATCAGGATCCGGGGCTGGAGCGGCGCGGTGACCCCTGCCAGGGAAATGGGACTGCTCACGGCCGCGCCCTGCCGGTGGCCCTGGGTGGCGGCCAGACGGTTCCACTCCACCACGTCGGGACCCTTGTCCTGGAAGGTCTTTTCCAAGAGGGCGGGCAAGGGATCTAAAGGGAGTCGGAGCAGTCCGAGGATGGCCCCGGAGGCCCCGGCATTGATGGCCACTTCCGCGGCTTTCTTTTCGGGGAGCAGGTCCCCGGCCGTCAGGGCCAGGGTGGTCACCCCGGAGGGGGAATCGCCGACTTCGGCGGCGTCGTAGATAATCACGCCGTCCGGGGCCAGCTCTTCCCGGTGGAGGAGGATGGTTTCCTGATTCAGGGCCACTAAGAGATCAATACCCTCCCGGGAGGATAGCAAAGGTTGATCGGAGACGCGGATGCGGTTGAACAGGTGGCCGCCCCGGATGCGGGACTGGTAGTCCTGGACGAACAGGACCTGGCACCCCTGGCGCACCAGGATCTTGGCCAGGAGGCCCGTAATGGTGTGGACTCCCTGGCCCGCAGCGCCGCCGATCACGATGTTCAGATCTATGGCCATAGCTTCGCCTTTCCCGGATAGACCGGGCTGAAATTTTATCTTTACCCGCAGGGAGGGGATTGTCAATAAAATTACTCAGGAACCCGGCGCCGGCAGTTCTGGGGCAGTTCTGGCCTCCTGGCGTTCTTTACCTTGGGGATTCAGGCAGTTGCCCCGGGGAAGCGCCATGGCGTCTAGAGGAACACATCTTCAACGAGGCCGACTTTGGGAGGATTTTTTTCATGGCCCGGTAGGCCCCAGCCTATTCATCTCCCATTGATTCACGCAGCCCCGGCCGCCGGATAGGAGGGCGACTCGGAGAAGGGCAATGCATCCTGGCCGGGAATGTCTAAAATCTGAGGCAACCTCAGTTCTTAAAATATTTTTTATGTTATCATACACTTTACGGGAGATTTGCTGTCGAACCGGGGATGGTCTTGAAATTCGCAACCAGCGATGGCGACCCGGGTTGGCTTCCCAGGCATATCTTGCTAAAATAGTGCCACTTTTTAGGGAGATGGCTGGAGGCACGGGGAGTGAACGGCCCCGGCCGCGACCTCCGGGTAAGGCAGCCGGTTCGGCAAGAAATTCCCGGGACAGGGCACGATGATGTAAAGCAGCCATCCCCTCGCTCCCTGCCAATATCGGTTCTTGAGAGGTTTTAGCGTCATGCGGGCTTTGTTGGTATGTCCAGAATTTCCCCTTTCTTTTTGGAGTTTCCGAAAATCTTGTGAGCTCAGAGGCAACCTGGCGGTTAACCCGCCCCTGGGTCTGCTGACCGTGGCCGCCTTGCTGCCCCCGGAATGGGAGTTGCGCCTGGTCGATCTCAACACCAGGAAGCTGACCGAGCAAGATTGGCAGTGGGCCGAAGCGGTATTGATCTCGGCTATGTACATTCAGAAAGATGGCCTGTCGGCCCTGGCGAGAGAGGCCAAGCAGCGGGGGAAGACCGTGGTCGCCGGAGGGCCCTATGCCACTTCGCTCCCGGAGGCCGCCCTGGCGGCCGGATGTGATTACGTGGTGCGGGGTGAGGGCGAGAATACGGTGCCCTTGCTGCTGGAGGCGATGCGCACCGGCCAGACGGGGGTGATTGAGACCGATGAGAAGCCGGATCTCACGACTTCGCCAATTCCGCGCTTCGACCTGCTGCAGTTGGACGATTATGCGACCTTCTCGGTTCAGACTTCCCGGGGGTGCCCTTTCGACTGCGAATTTTGCGATGTGGTCAATCTCTTCGGACGCAAACCCCGGCACAAGACCCCGAAGCAGGTCATAGCCGAACTGGAGACCCTCTACCGCCTCGGGGCCATCGGCAACATGTTTTTCTGCGATGACAACTTTATCGGAAGCAAGAAGCGGGCTCAGGCCCTGCTGCAAGAAGTTATCGCCTGGTCGAAGAGCCGGGGGACACCCTACCAATTTTTAACCCAGGCCTCGGTTAACCTGGGCCAGGACCCGGAGATGATTGAGCTCATGATCAAAGCCAACCTCTGGGAGGTTTTTATCGGGATCGAGTCTCCTGATGATAACGTGCTCGAAACCAGCCACAAATATCACAACATCAAGAACCCCCTCGTAGAATCGCTGTACAACCTCAAGCGGGCCGGCATGGAGGTTATCGGCAGTTTTATCCTCGGTCTGGACGGGGAGAAGTCCGGGGCCGGCGAGCGGATCTGCGCCTTTATCGAACAGACCGAGATACCCGTGACCATGCTTGGGGTCCTGCAGGCCGCGCCGAATACCCGGCTGTGGCACCGCCTGACGAAAGAAGGGCGTCTGCGGAGAGATATGGACGATGACATGGGGACCTTCTCAGGCCTGAACTACGAACCGGATCGGCCGGAAGGCGAGATCATGCGGGAATACGTCGAGGCCTGGGACTATTTGTATGAGCCCTCCCGTTATCTGGCCAGGGTCTACCGTTATTATCTGGCCATGCGGCCGGTGCACCGTGACCCGGAGGCCGCAGAGCGCTCCCGGCCCCAGGCCGACGTCCCCAGCCGGCGCAAGACCAGGCGCCAGAGGTTAAACCAGGTTTGGTCTATCTGCAAAATTATCTGGTGGCAGGGCATCCAGCCGTCCTACCGGCGCCAGTACTGGACCCAGTTGATCGGGATGTGGCGGCAAAACCCGAGCCGGCTCAAACAATATTGCGTGACCTGCGTCGAGGGCTTGGACTTTTTCGACATGAGGAAGATGGTGCGGGAAAAGGTCACGGCCCTCATCAGAGAGCGGCACCTCGACGTATCTCCGGCGGCGCCCCGGCGCCGCGCCGCCAGCCGTTGAGGGTTGACTAACAACTACAAGTTTTCCAAAAACTTACCCTATCCGCATATCCCCCGCCGGGACGGCAGGTTTCCCGGGGGCCCGGGCCGGCCCCGGCTGCATCCCCCTGCCAGAGCCCGGATCACCGACTTTGCCGCGGAGGCGAGAATAGCTTATCGTGGGGAGAGGGGCAAAAGGGGCGTCGCCTGAGGCGGCGCCCCTTTAGTTATTTTTTCTGCTGTTCCGGTTTGTGGTCGCTGAGGGATTCGGTGAAGGTGTGCCACAGCTTCTTCAGCAACCCTTCGTCGTGTTCGGGGGAACCTTCGGGCTGGGTGTGGGGTTCAGGCTCTTCCTTGGCCAGTTCTTGAAGCAGGTGCTGCTGCCGGGCATTGAGGTTCCGGGGGATAACCACCCGGACCTCCACCAACAGGTCACCCCGGCGCTGGCCCTTGGGGTACGGCACCCCTTCGCCTTTTAACCGGATGACTTCCCCGGGTTGGGTGCCCGGCGGGATAACCAGTTCGTGGGTGGCCTTCAGGGTGGGGATGGTGAAGCGGGTCCCCAGGGCCGCCTGGACAAAGGAAACGGGCACCTGCAGATGCAGGTCGTAGCCCTCGCGCTGGAAAAAATCGTGGGGCCGGACGTTCATGACGATGTATAAATCCCCCGGCGGCCCGCCGTGGACGCCGCCGTTGCCTTCGCCGGGCATGACCAGGTGGGTGCCGCTGTCCATGCCGGGGGGGATTTTTACCTTGAGCTTCTTCTTTTCCCGGATCCGGCCTTCCCCGTTACAGTCGGGGCAGACCTCGGCCACAAACTCCTTCATACCCTGGCACCGGGGACAGGTGGTGGTGATCTGAAAGATACCGTGGCTGCGGGACACCACTCCCCGGCCGCCGCACTGGGGGCACGGGGTCCGCTTCGTTCCGGGCTTGGCGCCGCTGCCGCTGCAGGTGCGACAGGTCACCACCCGGGGCACCTCCACGGTCACCTCGGTTCCCAGAGCCGCATCCAGGAAATCCAACGTCAAATCGTACCGGAGATCATTGCCCGCCTGGGGCCGGGGCCCGCCACCGCCGCCGAAGCCGCCGCCAAAGCCGAAGACGTCTCCAAAGATGTCGCTGAACGAGCGGAAAATATCGGAGAAATCCGAAAACCCGGTGAACCCGGAGGAAGAAAGGCCCTCATGGCCGTAGGTGTCATAGAGGCGCCGCTTTTCCGGGTCATGGAGGACCTCGTAAGCCTCGGCGGCCTCTTTAAACTTATCCTCGGCGGTTTTATCCCCGGGATTGCGGTCCGGATGATATTTGAGGGCTATCTGGCGGTACTTCTTCTTGACCTCGTCCACACCTGCGTCCCGGGGTACTCCCAGGACCTGGTAATAATCCTTTTTCTGGTTTGCCATATCTTTTTATGTAAGTCGGCCCTTTATCGATTTTACTTTGTCGCCTAAATGAACCTCTTTGTCCCGGCGGTCGTCGATGGTGATATGCGTAACCACCCGGTTCACCCCCTGGTCAAAGGGGAGTTCGTGCAGGATCTGGGCCACCTTCAGCAATCTGGCGGCATGCCCGTGGATCAGGGTGCCCATGTCCGTGAGTTCATAGGGGATACTCTCTTGCTGGAGATACCGGATGAGCGCGGCGACAAAATCGCCCACACTGGCATCTCCCAGTCCCAGAGGGACCACGCTGATTTCCATGATCGCCACACTGACCTCCGGAGGCGCCGGCGTCTAGGCGGGCAGTAAGCGCCGCACTGCGGCTTTGAGGGCATCCAGATTAGGGGATTTTACCACAAAATCGTCGGCACCCCAACTGGAAAGGTCGTGGGGAGGGGAAACAGTGGAATAAAGAACCACCCGGGTCTGACGGTTGGTTCCTTTGATCATCAGTCCGGTCTCTACCCCGGACATATCCGGCAGGACCACCTCCATGATGACCATATCGGGCTTAAAGGAATCCACCAGGCGCACCACTTCCGCGGCTTGCCCGGTTACCTTGACCTCGTAGCCCTCATCCTGCAATTCCTCCAGGCATAACTGCCGGATGTGGGGTTCGCCGTCGGCAAACACTATCCGCGACATAGCAATGCACCCCCTGCGTCAGAGCGGTGCTCCCCCCGATAAAACCCCGTTGTTACTATAATCATTTTCGGGAACAAAATCCACCCGTCCGCCATTTTATTCCCCAAGAATTTATCAGCTTTTTTCTGCGCTCCTGCCAACCTCAAGGGCTCAACCTCCCGGGGCCGCTCCCGCCGTGGCCAGAATTATTTCTCCTCGCCCGACTGGCTCCCGGGAGAACCGGATTTTTTCCCCGGCCGGTAAGAGCCTGCCACCGGGCCGCCAACTCCGGCTCCTCCCCTTCCGTCCCCGGGGCGTAGAAGCTCGCCCCGGCCAAATCCGCCGGCAGATAAGCCTGGTCCACCCAGTGGCCGGGGAAATCGTGGGGGTAGAGATACCCCTGGCCGTGCCCCAGGCCCTTTTTGTCCCGGTGGGCATCTTGTAAAGGGGCCGGGACCCGGGTGGCGCCTTGGTCCTCCAGGGCCGCCTTGGCCCGGAAATAGGCCTGGGTGGAGTTGCTCTTGGGGGCCAGGGCCAGGTACAGGGTGGCCTGGGCCAGGTGGTATTGGCCTTCCGGGAGGCCCACCCAGTCCAGGGCCCGGGACGCCGCGGCCACCTGGACCAGGGCCCGGGGGTCCGCCAGGCCGATGTCCTCCGAGGCCAGGATGAGGAGCCGGCGCATGATAAACCGCGGGTCCTCGCCTGCTTCAAGCATCCGGGCCAGCCAGTAGAGCGCTGCGTCCGCATCCGACCCCCGGACGCTCTTGATAAAGGCGCTGACGGTGTCGTAGTGGGCCTCCCCGGCCCGGTCGTACATCAGGTCCCGCCGGGGCATGCACTCCCTGGCCGCGGCCAGGTCCACCCGGATGACGCCCCCTGCGTCGGGGTCGGTGCTCTCAACCGCCAACTCCAGGGCGCTCAGGGCCCGGCGGGCGTCTCCCCCGGCCATGGCTGCCAGGTAGTCCAGGGCCTCAGCAACGACCACGGCTTTGCGGGCCCCCAATCCCCGTTCTTTATCCCCCAGAGCCCGCGTCAGGATAGTGAGGACGTCCTCCGCTTTGAGAGGCTCGAAGACGAAGATCCGGGCCCGGGACAGGAGCGGCCCGATTATCTCGAAGTAGGGGTTTTCGGTGGTGGCCCCCACCAGGGTGATCAACCCTTCCTCCACGTGGGGCAGGAGGGCGTCCTGCTGGGCCTTGTTGAACCGGTGGATCTCGTCGATCAAGACCACGGTGCGGGTGCCCTGGCTCTGGTGGCGCCGGGCCTCCTCCACCACCCGCCGCAGGTCGGCCACGCCGGACATGACCGCGCTCAGGCTGACAAAATGGCAGTGCAGGGCCCCCGCCATGACCCGGGCCAAGGTGGTCTTGCCGCTCCCCGGGGGGCCCCAGAAGATCATGGAGGAAAAGAGCCGGCCGGCCTTGAGGGACCGCCACAACAGACGCCCGGGGCCCACCAGGTGTGCCTGGCCCACAAACTCATTCAGGGTCCGGGGCCGCATCCGGGCCGCCAGCGGCGCTGGGGGAGTGAAGAGGGAGGCAGTTTTATCCATAAGCAGGCACCAGAGGGTTGGCGTACAACTAGCCTGGCTGCCTCTCCCCAGCCGGGGGAGAGGGGAAGACGGGAGAATTCTTTTAATGCTCTCATTCATAACAGGAAAACCCCGGCAGGGCAAATGGGACGCCCGACGGCCAGGCGATTGAGGTCTTATAGCCAAACTGAGAGCTCTGCGCAGAGCCATGTTGTCATCCTGAGCGGAGCGAAGGATCTCTTATGTTCTCGTAATTATGAGATTCTTCGGTCGCTCCACTCCCTCAGAATGACAGGTTAGAGCACTTTCCCAGAGCTCTAAAACTGCGATCATACCGGTAGGGTATCTTCTCCAGGGGCGGACCCGTAGGGGCGGACCTGCGTGTCCGCCCTCAGGTTGAGCGCCCACGCCACTGCACTCCTGGAGACGGCGCCTTTTTCTTTTTTCAATGGGTGCAACGTGGTCGGAGAAAGGCAGATGGGCCGCCTTTCAAGCCTGCCTGGCAGTCCGCCCGGCTTCCTGGGACGATTTTTCCGCTCCCGGGGCCGATTAAACCCAGCAGTGTCCGGTTGGTTTTTGCATAGGAGGCTGCTTGCCATACGCTGTCCAACAATTAATAAATTTGCAGGCACCCGCTTTGCTCCGAGAAGATTACTTCCCCCTCACCCCGGCCCTCTCCCCCATCAGGGGAGAGGGGAAAAAGCGGAACTGATTTAATATGTTATGATTACTAAACCCGGTGACCTCCTCTAACCCCCTCTCCACCCGCTTCGGGGGGAGAGGGTTGGGGTGAGGGGGGCAGGACGGCTGCATGCAATTTCCTAACCGGACAGTGCTGGGTTAAACCAGGAATTGCTTGCGCTGGCGATAAAAATAGGGTGAAATTAAAAGCTAATATTGCAAACGAGGACAATCATGACACATCATGAACATGAACAGGGTGAGATCGTCGCCGCCACCCCTGCTGGGGGACTCGCGGTTCCTGACCGGCCGATAATTCTCTACATCGAAGGCGATGGCACCGGCCCGGATATCTGGCAAGCCACCCGCCCGGTGCTGGACGCGGCGGTGGCCAAGGCTTACGGCGACAGCCGGCGCATCTTCTGGCAGGAAGTCCTGGCCGGGGAAAAGGCCTTCAAAATGAGCCGCAGTTATTTGCCGGTGGAGACCCTGACGGCCCTCCGGGAATATCGGGTGGCCCTCAAAGGACCCCTGACCACCCCCATCGGCGGGGGGTTTCGGTCCCTGAACGTCACGCTGCGCCAGGTTTTGGACCTGTATGCCTGCATCCGCCCGGTGCGCTACTATACCGGGGTGCCCAGCCCCATGAAGGAGCCGGCAAAAATCGACATGGTGATCTTCCGGGAAAACACCGAAGACGTCTATGCCGGCATCGAGTGGGCCGCCAACACCCCCGAAGCCCAGCGCCTCATCAATTTTCTCAATCATGAGTTGGGATGCACCCTGGACCCGTCTGCGGCCATCGGCATCAAACCCATGACCGAACGGTGCAGCAAACGCCTGATCCGCATGGCATTGAAACACGCCATAAAACACCAGCTGACCTCGGTCACCCTGATGCACAAAGGCAATATTATGAAATACACGGAAGGGGCCTTCCAAACCTGGGGCTACGAAGTGGCCGCGGAGTTGCCGGGCGGGGTGATCTCGGAGGCGGAGCTGTCAACGGTCTACAAGGGGCAACTCCCGGCCGGCAAGACGGTGCTCAAGGACCGGCTGGCGGACAACCTGTTTCAGCAAGTGCTGCTCCGGCCGGAGGAATACCAGGTCATCGCCACCCCTAACCTGAACGGCGACTATATCTCCGACGCCCTGGCGGCCCAGGTAGGGGGATTGGGAATGGCCCCGGGGGCCAATGTCGGCGACAATTGCGCCATCTTCGAAGCCACCCACGGCAGCGCCCCCAAATATGCCGGCCTGGATAAGGTCAACCCCAGCTCCCTGATCCTCTCCGGCGCCATGTTGTTGGAATATCTCGGCTGGGACGAAGCGGCCCAGCATATCCACCAGAGCCTGCCCCGGACCCTCCAGGACGGCATCGCCACCTACGACCTGGCCCGTCTCCTGCCGGGCTCCCGGGAAGTGGCGTGCTCCGAGTTCGGCCAGGCCCTCATCGACCATATGTAATCCGGCGCCCGGGTTCAGGGCGGTCCCCCCGCCCTGAACCGCCTGCCCTCCGGCCGCCCAGGGCCGGGGGTGACCCGGCCTAAAGGCTGGGGCCCTCTCCGGTCCAGCCAGGCCCTACATAATCAATCCCGCTGGATTGCACTCTTTCCATCCGGTAACAACGGCGCCCTGCCTGTTTGGCGGCGCAGAGAGCATTATCGGCCCGCTCCACCAGGGATTCCAGGGTGGGCAGGTCGCCGTTGGCGCTGCTTATCCCCAGGCTGATGGTGGGGGTAATGGAGCCCCGGTCCGTGTTCAGGTGGGTATCACCGATTTCCTGGACCAGGCGTTCGGCTACTTTTTCCGCCCCATTCATATCGGTGTCGGTGAGCAGGATGACAAACTTCTCCTCGGCATATCGACCCAGGACGTCAATGATGCGCAAATTCTTGAGAAAACGTTTGGCGGTGAGGCGCAAGGCCTGGTTGCCGACCTCGTAATCATAGTTATCGCAGATGCCCTGAAAATGATCCACCTCCGCCATGAGAACCGACAGGGAGCGCTTGAAGCGGCGCGCCCGGTTGAGTTCCCGATTCCCTAAGGTAAAAAAATGGCGCCGGTTATGGACCCCGGTGATGAGATCGGCGGTGGTCAGGCGCTGCGCTTCCAGGGACAGCCGGCGGGTGCGCAGCAGGTTTTCTACCCGGGTTTGCAGTTCCAGATGATTGATCGGGGTCCAGATGATTTCGTCCACCGTCTGCCACAGGTGCCGCGTCACTGAAGCGGCATGCCGGCGCGCCGCCACCAGGAGGAACGGCAAGAAGACCGGTTTGGCGGCCTCCTTCCTGGATTGAACTTCCTCCCAGGATTGCTTGAGGGCGAACTCGTCGACTATCCCCAGGTCGAAGGAAAAATCGAGGCTCTGATCGATCTCGGTCTCCAACACCTGGTAATTATTGGCCAACCTGTCTCTCATCAAGTCGGCACTTTTCTTCTCCTGCATGAGCAGAACGATGCGGTCCATGTCTTTTGCCTCCCAGAGGCCTTCCACGCCGGCACAGCCTGCCCGAAGCCCCCGAAATAACCGTCATATCCGGTAAACCAGGCCCCAGCCCAACTCTGCCCGGTTATGACGTTCATCGGAATTTCTTAGGCTGAGCTTAAATCTGAAAAACATCTCCCGGGGCTCCCAGGCCAGCCGTCTGGGGAAGGCAGGAAAGCCTTGCGGTTGGTCAAAGATTTCTTGAAACGAAGTTGCAGCGAAAAAATTGAAAATTGTAGGGGCGCACCCGCATACGCACCCTCAAAAGGGCGGACACTCAGGTCCGCCCCTACGAGAAAATTGTCGTTTGATGGCAAATGGACATGAAACGGCCCATGGCGCACACCATTACTTCAGCCCACCGGAGCCGTTTCCTCAGGGCAGCCGCTGAAACCCTGCCGGGGTACGGGCGATCAGGCCCTGCCGGAGCAGGCGGTCCAGGTGCTTGGCCACCATCTGACCTTCCATGTGGTCATAAACAAACCGCGGTTCTTTCACTTTGCCATAGATCAGGCGGAGAGGCACCAGCCGGGCCAGGGAGTGGGGGGTAGCCAGGGCCTCCAGCAGGCGGGCCTCCCGCTGGGCTATCACCCGGCGGAACGCCTCCAGCCCAGCCCGGAACTCCGTCTCCGTAAAGATGCCCTGCTCATGGGCCGTAAGGTAGGTCCGGGCGGGAAAAGCCCTCAGGTCGTTCAAGGTCGCCTCAAAGGCCGTCAGGTCAGAGGCGGCGTCCCCGTACCACGGGCCAAAGGGGGTGAGGTCCACGTCGGCCAGGAACACCACCTGCTGCCGGGGGAAGTGGAAACAGCTGTGCCCCGGGGTGTGACCGGGCGCCGGGATGATCTCCAGGGTAACCTCCCCCAACTGGAACAGTTGGCCGGGGAAATAAGGGGTGAAATGGGCCGGTGGCTGGAAATGGAAGTCCTGGCTGAGGGTGCGCCGCCAGTAATCCCGGAAGTCGGGGTCGGTGATCCCCATGAAACGGCAGACGGCGTCCACGGAGAAAAAGGCCTCCTCTTCCAGAAGGGGCCCGTAGAAGGTCGCCTGGGGGAAGAGGTGGTTGTACTTCTGGTGGTCTTCGTGGAAGTGGCTGAGAAAGACCCCGGTCACCTGCCGGGTCCGGGCCAGTTCCCGGAAATAGTCCTTATCGGCCGCGGGGTCCACCACCCAGGTTTCGGCCCCCTGGTTCACCACCAGGGAGTGGCAGTAGGGATAGCGCCCGCCTTTGCGTCCGGGGACGAAGGTGATGGGGCCGAAGTTGACGGGCCCAGCCGGGGCGGCGGTCATTGACGCCGTTACTTTTCCTCGATGACGTAAAGTAATTCGAAGCGGGCGGCCAATTCCTCCTTGGCCGGGCCCACTGCCTCCGGGGGCAGGTTCTTGACCCGGATATACACATCCCGGTAGCCTTCCTGGGAGGTGGCATAGGAGGAGAGCAGGCTGACGAACCGGGCGCCCCGGGCCCTGAGCAGGTCTACCACTTCCTTGATGAGGCCCGGGCGGTCTTCCAGGCGCAGGGCGAACTGCACGCCGCCCTGGAGGATGCCGGTAATGTGCATGAAGGCCCGGAACACGTCCGACTGGGTGATGATCCCCACCACCCTGTCCTCTCCATCCACCACCGGCAGGCCTGAGATAGTGTGCTCCAGCATGATCTGGGCGGCGTGTTCCACGGTGTCGTCCTGGGAGACGCTGATGGGGTTGCGGCTCATGATTTCCTGGACCTGGAGTTCGGCCAGGAGGTAGTAAAGCTCATGGACATCCAGGGTGGTGGCCTTGGAGGGCGAGGCCTCCTTCAGGTCCCGGTCGGTCACCATGCCCACCAGCTTCCCCCCGGCTACCACCGGAATCCGCCGGAAACGGCGCTCCTTCATGATATGAATGGCTTTGATCATCGACGTGTCTTCGCTCATGGTGACGGGGTCTTTGGCCATCCAATCCTTGATCAGCATGTTCCTTCTCCATTAAGGATGAAATGTGAGGGGGAGCCGGGGCCGCGACGGCCCCGGGGCGGCGCCGGTTAAAGGCGCGGTTCTTCTCCTTTGAAGAAACGTTCCAGGTTTTCCCGGTGACAGACCAGGATGAGGCCTGAGAGGGCCGCGGCCAGCAGCAGATAAGCCTTGGAATCGGAAAACAGCCCCACGGCCACCGGCAGCAGCCAGGCGCAGATCAGGGCGCTGACCGAGAAGGTCCGGGTTTGGGACAGGGCCAGGATATAAACCGCCACCAGGTTGAGCGCCGCCCAGGGGGCCAGCACGGCCACAACCCCGAAGGTGGTGGCCACGGCTTTGCCACCCTTGAACTTCAAGTATAGAGGGAAGACATGACCGGCGACCGCGGCCGCAGCCACCAGGGCCACGCCTGTATCCTGCCAGGCCCCCAGCGAATGGAGGGTCAGCCGCGCCAGGGCCACCGGCAGGGCCCCCTTGGCCACATCGCCCAGCAGGGTGAGGGCCCCGGCCTTGCGGCCCAGCAGGCGGTAGAGATTGGCGGTCCCCAGGTTGCCGCTGCCGGATCGCCGGGGGTCCGGACCTCCCAGGGCCCGGGCCACCAACAGCCCCGAGGGGATGGAGCCCAACAGATAAGCCAGGATTGATAGAGCCAACACCAGGTGCATCAGGTTGCCTTTCTCCCCCGAGATCGAGGCATCGGCCCTCGGGGGCCGCTCCCTGGCTCCACCGCGCCGATTCTGGCAATTTTGCGAAAATTACCGGCAAATGTCGACAAAAATATTTTCCGGCGGCAGTCATCGCCGCCGTTACCCTATTTAATCACAAATAGCCATCAGGGCGGTGACCAGGAAAAGAGCGCAGGCCTGAACGGTCCTGCCGGCCAGCCCGGTGGAACGAACCTACCGGTAATTTTCCGCCAGCACCTCGTAGTAGGCCCGGGGATGTTTGCAGGAAGGGCAGGACTCCGGGGCCTCCTTGCCCTGGACGAGATAGCCGCAGTTGCGGCAGTGCCAGGTGACGGGCTCGTCACGTTTGAACAGGGTGCCGTTCTTGACATGCGCCGCCAGGGCCTGGTACCGGGCCTCATGGAAGTGCTCCACCTTGGCGATCTCCCGGAAGGAGGCGGCGATCTCCGGGAACCCTCCTGGGCCGCCACGATGGCAAAATTCTGGTACATGGTGGTCCATTCGTAGTGCTCGCCCGCCACCGCGGCCTCCAGATTACTCAGCGTGTCCCCCAGGTGAAAGGGATAGCCGGCCACGATTTCGGCGGTGCCTTCCCCCAGGTGCTTGAAGAAGACCTTGGCGTGCTCCTTCTCATTTTCCGCGGTCTCAAGAAAAATCGCGGCGATATACTCATACCCCGCCTTCTTGGCTTCGCCGGCATAGTAGGTATAGCGGTTCCGGGCCTGGGACTCCCCGGCAAAGGCGATGAGCAGGTTTTTTTCGGTTTGGGACCCCTTCAACTCCATGAACGAACCTCCCTCTTGAAATGGTGGGTTGTGCAGTTGCTGCCGAGTCGCTGGCGTGACGAGACGACCGCCGTTATTTTTCAAGATCAGCGCGCCACCCCGGAGGCGCTACCCTGTAAACTTTATGGGGTATAAAGCGGGATTAAGCCTGAATCGAGGCGGGACGAAATATAGCAGAAAATTCTTCAGAAATACATGATTTCCTCTCAGTCATTTATGGGCCTTGGGCCCCCTGACTCAGCCTGCAACCCCGGAGGACCATGCGGTTCTCATCAGGCCAGAGCCCCTGGATGCATCTCACCCGGTGTCAACCAGGGACACTCATGGTACTGCGGCCAGGGTCATTCAGGCTGGACATCGGTCGTTTTCCTCTCAATGCCCAGGAACATTTTAAAAAATCTGTCCTCCCCCACCGCCCGGGCAAATTCCCGGAATGACACATAGACAAAAAACAGGCAAATCAGCCAAAGTTGTATCGTCCAGAAATGCGGCCAGATGTTTTCATTCCACAGGTGGTCGAGAGCCACCCGCAAGTTTTGGTAATGCCACCAGTGGTAGGCAGGCCCTTAAGCCGGGTCAGATGAAGTCGCTCAATAATCAGGCCGCAATCCTTTCGCGCCTCCCTCCGCCGGGTTATTGCTCCCAGAGAATCTGGCCGCAATCCTTCAAATCATAGCCTCCCAGGGCCGCCGCGGCCGCCTGGAACTCCCGGGAGCGGATAACTGCCAGCAGGGTCTGAAAGCGCTGGTCGGCATAGGTGGTCTCCGGCACCACCAGGTCATAGCGCTCCGGCAAGAGGGGGATGAAATCCAGCCCCAGGGCCTTCGCCGCGGCCATGATCCCCAGGCCCACGTCGGCGGTGCCGGAGGAGACATTCACCGCCACGGCCATGTGGGTGTACTCCTCCCGGTCATACCCCAGGACTTGATCGGCATCCAACCCGGCTTCGTGGAGAAGGTAATCCAGGAGGAGCCGGGTGCCGGCCCCCCGCTGGCGGTTGATAAACCGCACCTCGGGACGGGTCAGGTCCCGGATGGTCCTGATCTGCCTGGGATTGCCCGGGGCCACCATCAGTCCCTGCTCCCGCCAGGCCAGGTTGACGAGTTTCAGGGGCACGCCTTCCAGGTAGCGCTGGATGAAGGGCACGTTGTAGGTGTTGGTCTCGGGGTCCAGCATGTGGCTGCCCCCCAGGTGGGCCCGGCCCTGGCGCAGGGCCATCAGGCCCCCCAGACTCCCCACGTGCCCGGAGGACAGGCGCAGGCGGTGGTCCCGGCGGCGCAGCAGGGTGGCCAGGAGGTCAATGGTGTTGTCATGGCTGCCCAGCACCACCAGGGTGCCGTCAATGTCCTCCGGCGCCACCAGCAGTTCAGCTAACACCGGCCGGTCCTCCTCCAGGCCCTCGCTCAACTCCGGCACCACCAGCAGGCCGTCGGCCCGCACCAGGGAGGTGATGGTCCCGGCCCCCCGGGGCAGCGGCGTGGCGATGACCTTGTCCCCGACCCGGCCCAGGGTTACCCGGATGAATTCCGTCAGGCCCGGCTTGGACGGCAGATTCTGGGCCGGATACACCGTCAGGCTGGGCCGGGGAGCCGGGCGCTTCCCCGCCAGCCCATTGATGAGGGGAGCGGCGAACTGCTCGAAGGACAACACCGCGGACACGGGATAGCCCGGGTTGCCGATGACCGGCTTCTCCGCCACGACCCCCAACACCGTGGGTTTGCCCGGCATCATGGCGACCCCGTGCACCAGCACTTCTCCCAGGGAATCGATGGCCTGGTAGGTGTAATCCTCGGTGCCCGCCGAGGACCCGGCGTTGATCAGCACCAGGTCGGCTCTCGCGACGGCCGCCTTTAAGGCCGCGGCCAGGGCCCCGGGGTCGTCCGAGACGATGGGCAAAACCTCCGCCACCCCCCCGGCTTCCGCCACCAGGCCCGAGAGGATGGTGGAGTTGAACTCCGGCAGCCGGCCGGCGGGCAAGTCCTGGTCCAGATCGGTCACCGGGACCAGCTCGGTGCCGGTGGGGATGATGGCCACCCGGGGCCGGCGGCGCACCGTGACCCGGGTGACCCCCGCGGCCAGCAGGGCTCCCTGGGCCCAGGGAGTAATCTCCACTCCTTCCGGGAGGACCATCTCGCCCGCGACCAGATCTTCGCCCACCCGGCGGACGTGCTGCCAGGGGAAGGTGGGGGCCTCCACCGTGATGGGGTCCGCTTCCGGGTCCGGGACCTGCTCCACCATGATCACCGCATCGGTCCCCGGGGGCATGACGTGTCCGGTGTTGATGGGAAAAGCCTCCCGGCCCAAGGCCAACTGCCTGGGGCGGTCCGGGGTGGCCCCGAAGGTTAGCCGCCGCGGCTACCGCGAAGCCGTCCATGGCCGCCTGGTGGACCGCCGGCGAGGACCTGCTGGGCCATGACCGGCGCCGCGGTCACCCGGCCCCGGGCCCCGGTGACCGGAAGCTCCTCGGCCGAGGCCATGGCGTCAGGATCAAACCGGGACAACCAGAGCTCCCGGGCCTCCGCCAAGGACTTCATGCTGAGATAAATGCGGCGTTTCATGGCGTTGTATCCTTTGAAAAATATTTTACTGGAATCAGGAGTTCGTAATTTTCGACGGTCCCAGCTCTCACCTAAGCAAGTCCGTACAGAGGTCGTAACTTGAGCTCTCCTCAATACCCTCCGCTTGTCATCTGAGGGAGCGGGTTGGAGTCCAGAGTGGGCGCCAAGTGACTCGTCACTCTGATGACAACTGTCTTTACGCTGAGGACTGAACTCGTATTTACCTGGGGAAGCATTGTATCCCCAAACAGGAGATTAATAAAGGCCTGCTTGTAAGGGGTGAGGGCCTTGTCCCGGCGCATGATCAGGGCCAGGTGGTCCGGCTTGAAGTAGTGGCCCAGGGGAATGAAGGCCACCCGGTGCGACTTCTCCGGCGGCAGGCCCCGGGCCAGGGTGGCGAAGGCGAGGCCCAGGCCGGTTTCCACGTAACGGGCGCTCAGCTCCACGTTGGATGATTCCAGGATGATGCGAAAGGCCAGGCCCAGTTTCCGGAACTGCTCTTCCAGGAGGCGCCGGTGGCCTGACTCAAAGCCCCGGGGCGGCACAATCAGGGGATAGTCGGCGATCTGCCGCCAGGTGACCCGCCGCACCCGGGTCAGGGGATGGCCCAACGGGGCCAGGAGGACCGTGTCCACCGGCTGCCAGCGCCAGGCCGCCAGGTCCCGGGGCGCCAGGGATTCCAGGGCCAGGCCGAAATCAATGTCGCCGGCCTTCACCAGGGCGAAGACCGCGGCCTGGTCCCGGTCCAGGAGGGTCAACTCCACCTGGGGGTAGGCCTGGAGATACGCCAGGAGGGTCTCGGGCAACAGGTGATAGAGGGTGGTGAAGGGCGCCGCCAGGCTCAGGGGGCCCTGGGGGCGCCCCTGCAGGTGGCGCAGCTCGTCCTGGAGACGGTCCCATTGGGCCAGGAGACCCTGGGCAAAGGCCAGGAGCTTTTCTCCGGCGGGGGTGAGCTTGAGGCGGCGCTGGCCCAGGCGCTCCAGGAGCCGGGCCCCCAGTTCCTCCTCCAGGGCCTTGACCTGCTGGCTCAGGGCCGACTGGGTCCGGAAGGTGGCCTCGGCCGCCTTGGTAAAGCTCCCCAGTTTCACCACCTGGTAAAAGCCCAGGAGCTGCTGCCATTCCATAAGATTATTCTAATTAATTTTATTAAATTAATTAATTTTACTTATCTATCAACATACCGCATTATGACAGAAAATCAATGCTGAAAGTTGCCTGAGCCGATCCAATCAGGGACGTCCTGCCATGCTGGTAAATCAATACATCGCCAGGTTTGTGCGGCCGCCTAACCCGACGGCGCACCATCTGCGCTGCTATGCTCGCCTGGAGTGCGACCTCGGCCCGGTGCTCCCTTACCTCAACACCGTGCTCAAAGGCCACCAATTTTGCCCTGACCCGCCTTCCCTGACGCTCAAATTTCACGCCAAGCTCATTACCTTGACTGTGCATGAAATTGCCATCAATATAGTAAAGGACCAGACTGAGGCTTATGATATTCTGGAGTGGTTAAAACAGGAGATCAACGCCACCTGGGAGCGGCGGGGAGAAATTACCCCAAGGTTCGAGGTAGCCACGCCTCCTCGAGTCCTGGACGTCCTTAAATTTTTGCCTCGCAGCAATTGCCGCGTCTGTGGCCAGCCGACCTGCATGGTTTTCGCCGTGCAGGTATGCCAGGGGGCCCAGGGCCTCGATGCTTGTCCATCCCTTGATCAGGAAAACCGCCAAAGACTGCGTGATTATCTCGAGCCGTTTCATCTTCCGGATTAAGCCAAATTATCTGCCTGGAGGTGTGTCATGAAAGATTCCTTACAGCCCGGCCTCAAGTTCGAATTTCAATTTCAGGTGCCGGAAAGCAAGACGGTGCCTTATCTCTTCCCCGAGTCGCCGGAATTCCAGGCGATGCCCCGGGTGTTGGCCACCGGGTACATGGTGGGGCTCTTCGAGTGGGCCTGCATCCAGGCGCTCAACCCCCATCTCGACTGGCCCCGGGAGCAGACCGTGGGCATCCACGTGAACCTGAGCCACACCGCCGCCACTCCGCCGGGTATGGTGGTCACGGTCCGGGGCCTTCTGGAGAAAGTTGAAGGGCGAAAACTCACTTTTTTTCTTGAAGCCGACGACGGGGCGGACCTGATTTCCCAGGGATACCACGAGCGCTTCGTCATCGACGCGGCGAAATTCAACACCAAGGTTGAGGCCAAGGCCCAGCGAGCCGGTGCGGTTCAAGAGTGACCGCCGCCAGGGGGGAGCAGAATCCCCCTGCCAGGCCGCCCGCCACCGGCCTGAAACCCTTCTCGGTTGAACAGCTTCCTTACCGTCAGGATTCCTGGCGCGCCTCGCGGCCCGCCAGCCCGCCCAACCAGGCCCCCGTGGACCTGTCCCAGACTGCCTATTTGTAAAGTTTATTTTTATATTTAATCCATTGACATTTTGACAAACATCTGCGTAATGTGTTTTTTAACGCGACCTCATTGAGGCGGGGGGGCGGCTTTAAGACCCCGCGCCGGGAGGTCTGGTTGATTACCGCGCCAGGGTGCCGTCAAACAGATGTGGACCGGAACCAGCGCTTGGGGCATTTTTTCGGGTAACTTTGCGGTGAGGGGTCCCTCATGATAACAAATGAAGAAATTTGTGGCGCTTCTTCTGGCCATCTTAGCCCTGGGGTGCTGGGGGCTCTCCTCAGCCAGCGCCGGCGAGTTGGGATTTTATGCGCAAGGCGGCGTCAATCTCGACGGGCCTTCCTATGTCTGGTGGTACGGCTGCTCCCCCACCAGCGCCGGCATGATGATGGGGTATTATGATCAGAAGGGCTATGACGGGAAGTCCTACGGCAACCTGGTTTCCGGGGGAACGGCGGAGAGTACCACCTTTCCTCTCACCAGTCCCTGGAACGCACTGGTTAAAACCAGCATTGCCAGCCAGGGTTATGTAAACGATTATTACCGGTATGCCAACGGCACCCCTGATCTTACCAATGGTGGCGATAACTCTGGCTCTTATCTGAATTCACAGGATGACCAAGCTGCCACCCACACCCCCAACTGCCTGGCCGATTATATGGGCAGCGGCCAGGATTGGGCCACTAATTCCAACGGCTCGACTTGGTTTTGGTACGTTACTGGCGGCAAGTATTATGCTAAAGACGCTTATGCCGGGGGGCATTACCTGGTCCGCAATGGTATCATGGAAGGCATAGACGGCATGTTGGGTATGGACCTGTATTTCCGGTCGCGGGGGTACGGCACCGGCAACATTGCCGACGACATGAATTTTTATACCTGGACTCTCAGTACTTCAACGTATGACCAAGGATGCACGTTCAGCGATTACAAGGCCTTAATCGACGCCGGCCTGGTGGCGATGATCCAGGTGCAAGGGCCACTCGATGTTTGGTTATGGTTACGACGACCAGGGGAACATCATTTTGCTACGACACCTGGGACGGACTGGAGCACACCATGGCCTGGGGAGGGACATATTCCGGCTTGGGCGGATCGAACTTAGCCCAATGGGGCATTACCGTCTTCGAACCCAGCGGCGGTTCGCCCGTGCCTTTACCCTCCACTTTTCTTTTGATGGTTTCCGGTCTGGCGGGCCTGGCGGGACTGGCGGGGACGCTTCCGGACAGAAATAATTGCGGCTTGCCATCGACGAGCACCAAGGCGGGGTCCCGGCGGCCCCGCCTTTTCTTTGGGGGGCAGGTGCTCACGGGCCTTTGGCCCACCCGTAAATCATGAAAAAGTGGAGATTGAAATTATGGCGGGCAGTGCCCGCCCTCCATGTAACTTTTCGGAGCACAACAGCCGGGGTGGCTGTTCCACAGAAAACGGCAACCGGGAAACAGAAAACTTTTTGGAACAGAAGGCGAAGAAAATTAGTATAATAAGGCATGTCTGAAGAGTTCAAATGCGGCTTCATCGCCCTCATCGGCTTCCCCAACGTGGGCAAGTCCACCCTCCTGAACCGGCTGGTGGGGGAAAAGCTCGCCATCACCTCGCCCAAGCCCCAGACCACCCGGCAGCGCCTTATGGGCATCGTCAACCGGCCGGGGGGCCAGTTCCTGTTCCTGGACACCCCGGGGGTGCTGGACCCCAGGGGGGCGCTCAATGCCACCCTGGTCGCCGCCGCCCTCAATGCCCTTTCTGAAGCCGACGTGGTGGTGTGGCTGGTGGAGCCCCGGCCCCCGGCCCCGGACGACCAGGTCCTCCTGCCCCAGTTGCGGCAACTGCACCGGCCCCTGATCGTGGCGATCAACAAGATCGACACCGTGGCCAAGCCCAAGCTCCTGCCCCTGATCAGCGCTTACCACGACCTGTTCCCCGGCGTGCCCATCATCCCCCTGAGCGGCCTCAAGGGGGACGGGATGGCGGAACTGGAGGCCGAGATCCTCAAACTCCTGCCGGCGTCGCCGCCCCTCTACCCCCCGGACCAGGAGACCGATTCCACCGAGCGCTTCCTGGTGGCCGAACTCATCCGGGAACGGGTGCTGCATCACACCAGCGAAGAGATTCCCCACGCGGTGGCGGTGCAGGTGGAGGAGTTCGATGAAAGCCGCCGCCCCCATCTGGTCAGGATCCGGGTGGTGATTTATGTGGAGCGGAACTCCCAGAAAGGCATCCTCATCGGCAAGCAGGGGCACATGCTCAAGACCATCGGCGCCGAGGCCCGGGGCGAAATCGAGGCCCTCCTGGACGCCAAGGTGTTCCTGGAACTCTGGGTCAAGGTGTGGAAAAACTGGCGCAAGGACCCCAAAGCCCTGCGCGCCCTGGGGTTGCAGGGATAAACCCCGGGGCTGATTGGCGCCACGAGAGCGATTGTCAAAAGTCTTTTCCGCAACGGCGCCTGCCCTCAGGACCTAAATCCCCTCTGCCCCCCTTTCCAAAGGGGGGACTCAGCGGAATCCCTTTGAAAGTCGCCCTCAGAAGAGGGGGATTCAGGGAGAGTTACGAACTATCAATGGGAGGGAACTGCTGGCAAACGCGATAATTATCGGCCTTTGATTGACAATTCCCGCGAAGATGCGCACAATAAAATCAAGTGAGGCCTAACCCCATGAGGCGTCGGTTCTTTCAGATTTGCCCTGCGGTTTTCGTCCTCGTCCTCCTCTCGCCCCGGTATGTTCTGGCCCAATGGGTCACCTGGTACAGTTCGGCACCCAGGGCTCCTATGTCCACCTGACCGCCCACGTGCTCTTCTTCCTGTCCATGCTCTTTTTCATCCATGAAATTTTTCATGCCAATCTGCAAAAATTTCGCGGTTTTCGGCTCCTGGTGTGGGCCTGGGCGATTTTAGCCTTATGGAACCTCGATGCTTTCGTGGGCCACTGGGCCGACTGGACCCTGGAAAATCCCCTCATCCTGGGCCAGGGCTGGGACCGGCGGCTGGTCATGGATGGTTTCCAAACCTGGCTGGTCTATATCACCAAGATCGACCACTTCATCCTGCTGGTGCCGGCCTTCCTGATGTTTTATCTGGGCCTGAAGGCCCTGGTCCGCAAGCCGGGAGGCGAGTAGATGGCCACTCTGCCCCTGGCTCCCCTCTGGATCCTGGAATACCTGGTGGCGCTGATCGTCCTGGTTTTGAACATCCTCTCCCTGCGCCTGAGCCGGCGGCTGGTGGATCAGGACCCGGAAAATGCCCTGTGGCTCTTCTTCAACTGGCTGGCCATGGCCTTTTTGATTTTTGCCGTCACCCACCTGATGTCCCATGCCCTGCATGATCTCATCGCCTACTGGGACCTTCCCAACCTGTCGCTGGCCCAGCGGCTTTTCGGCGGCTTCGATACCGTGATTTACGTGGTCATCGCCACCATCACCCTGTTCTTCCACCGGATTCAGCGGCTGTACCGCCGGATGGAGGCGGATCACCACCATCTGGAAGAAACCAGCCACGAGATCCTGGCCCTCAACCGGGAAATGGAAGCCCTGGTGATGGAGCGCACCATGTCGGAGATGGCCCTGGGGATGGCCCACGGCATTCGCAATCCCCTGCACGTCATCGGCGGCTTCAGCCACCGCCTCCTGCGGAAGACGGACGAAGACGACCCCAGCCGGGCCTGGGCCACGGCCATCGCCGAGGAGGCCCGGCGCATCGAGCAGATGGTGGAGCGCTTCGAGACCCTGGCGAGGAGAAAAACCTCGTTTTTCGCCCAGGAGGACCTGAACGCCATCGTCCGGAGCACCCTGGACCTCCTGCTCCCGGAGTTGAGAGCCAAGAACCTCTCCCTGGTGGCGGAGATCTGCCCCGAACCCCTGTTGGGACGTTTCAACAAGCACCTGTTGAAGGTGGCCCTGGCTCATCTGGTGCGCAACGCGGTGGAGGCCACCCCCCGGGGGGGGACCGTGTTGGTGCGCACCGCCATGGAACCACAATTTGCGGTGCTGATCATTCAGGATACCGGCCGGGGGATGCCCCAGGAAGTGGTGGAGAAGGTCTTTGTGCCGTTTTATACCACCAAGATCGGCGGCACCGGCTTAGGGATGGTGTTCGTGCGCCAGATCGTCGACGAGCACCGGGGGGTTATCACCCTGGAGAGCAAAGTGGGCCGGGGCACCGCCGTGACCATCCGGCTGCCCCACCGCTTCACGGATAGCCCGGAGATGGGGGAAGAGTTTCCGCCCGCTACTCCGCCTGCGGCCCCCGCCGCCCCCCCGACCCAGGAACCGGGGCCGGGCGGGGATTAACCGGCCTCACCGCTTGACGCCTTCGGCCCGGGACACCAGCCAGAAGATCACGCCGCACACCAGGATGCCCGCCAGGTAAAGCCCTTCGGTCCACAGGTCATGCTCCCCCAGGGAAGTCACCAGCACCTTGCGGATAAAGGCCACCAGGGCCAACCCCACAAAGAGCTGGAGCTTGAAGGCGCCGCCCCGGAGGCGGTCGATCTCCATGTCCAGCAATTCGATGACCACCCACAGGATCAGCACCGAGCCCATGGCGCTCACCAGGCCGTGCGCCAGATTCCCCTGGGCGATGTGGATAATGTCCTGGACGATGAGGGCCACCGCCCCCAGGGACAGGCCCAGGAGGCCAACCACCAGGAGGATGTTAAGGCCGAAGGTGAAGCGCTGGGAAAACCGGATCAACAGGGAGTCCAGCTTTTGGGAGAGGAAGACCCGGCGGATCTCTTCCTCGTGGTAGGTCCGGGCGATGATGTCCAGGTTCAGGTCCAGGATCTTTTCCACCGCCCTGAACGCGGCCTCCCGCTGCCCGGGGTCCACCTCCGTCTCGATGATCCGGTGCAGGTGCCGGCGGACCAGGTTCATGCCCACATAAACGAAGTGGGCCGAAAGATTGATGCGTACGTGGGCGTGGCCGATACGCTGCAGACGCTGGAAGTAGCGTTCATCATAGGGCCCCTGAAACAGGGCCAGCACCCACTTATGATGCTGCTCTTTCAGCCAGGCCAGCCTGGCAGGGTCTTGCAGAAATTTGGCCGTGTCGGGGATGGCCAGGAGCAAGTCGTAGAAGTCCGACACGATGGTCTCGGCGTGGGGTTCCACCACGGGCAACAGGCCTTTTAAGGTCTCGATATCCGGGTCGGTGAAGCGGTAATTGTTCTTGATCTCCTGAAAGGTCCGCATGGCTTGAGCTCCGGGGGGAAATGTGGGGTAAAAAGGCGAAAAGGGCAGGACGCACGGGCGGTATTATGCCCCGGGAATATCTGTCCTGGCCATTCCTTCCGCCAGTCCGCCTCCTGAAACTTCCGACTGAAATCAGGCGCTGCCGTCTATTCCATCCTTACCACAGGCCCCGGACCGTGTAAACCAAACTTAAGCCCGAGAGGGCCTCCAACCAGGTTATCTTTTTTACAAAAAGGGCTGCAGTGCCTGGCGAAATTTTGCACCTATTTTCTTTTTCCCGACAACAAGGTTGTCACCGGCGGGCAAGACCATTATAATAGCCCCAACCATTTATGAGCAAAGGATCTTTATGGGGCTGCGGGCGCTTATCCTGATCTGGCTTGGCCTCGGCTGGGGCGTAACGGCCCTGGCGGCGGCTCCGCCCCTGACCCTGAGCGAGGCCATGCTCCTGGCCCTGAAGCACAACCCGGCCCTGGCGGCCGCGGGCCTGGCGGTGGAGACCGCCGAAGCCGATCTGGCCCGCGCCCGGGCCCGGTTCCTCCCCACCGTCAACTTCAGCGAGACCTATAATTTTTCCGACACGCCCTCCCAGGTCTTCATGAGCAAGTTAAACCAGCGGGTTTTCACCAGCCAGGATTTTCTCCTCAACAACCTGAACAACCCCAATGCCTACGGCAATTTCCGCACCGGCCTGGTGATGCGCCAGCCCCTGTTCCAGGCAGGCGAGGCCACCCTGGGCTATAAGCAGGCCCGCCTCGGCCGGGAGATGGCCGCCGCCTACGTCCTGAGCGCCCGGCAGCAGTTGCTGTTCCAGGTGACCCAGGCCTATTTCGGGTTGCAGCTGGCCCAGGAAAACCTGGTGGTGGTGCAGCAGGCCCGGCGTACCGCCGCAGAACACCTGAAGATCGCCCAAACCCGCTTTCAGGCGGGCACAGTGGTTAACTCCGATGTGTTATCCGCCCAGGTGCACCTGGCCAAGCTCACCCAGGAGGACCTGACCGCGGCCAGCCGGGTGCAGATCGCCCGGAGCGCCCTGGCCACGGTAATCGGCTTGCCCGAGGCGGGAGAGCGGCCTCTGGCCCCGGCCCCCAAGACCCCGGCCCCGATGCCGCCCCGGCTTGATGACCTGAACCAGACGGCCCGGGAGAAGCGCCCTGACCTCAAGCAGCTTACCCTGGCGGCCCGGGTGGCCCAGCAGGAGTATGCCAAGGCCCGGCTCAACTACCTGCCCCGGCTCCACGTGGTGGCGGAGTACGACGTGGACCAGCGGCGCCTCTTCGGGTCCAGCGCCGACAGCTACACGGTGATGGCTTTGCTCAACTTCAACCTGTTCAACGGCCTCACCGACCTGGCCAGGGTGAGGGAGACCCGGGCCAAAGAGACCCAGGCCCGGGATCTGAAACGGGACCTGGAGGACCGGGTCCGGCACCAGGTGACCGAGGCCATCCTCAACCTGAAGACGGCCCAGGCGCGCTCAGGCGTAGCCGAGAAAGCCGTGGCCCAGGCCCGGGAGAGCCTGAGGCTGATCCGCCTGCGCTATCAGTCCGGCCTTACTATCCTGGTGGATCTGCTCAGCGCCGAAGACGCCACCAAAAACGCCGAACTGAGCCAGGTGGCAGCCCGGTTCGACACCTACCTGGCCCAGGCGGGGCTGGACCTGGCCCTGGGCACCATCTCCGGCCCGGTGGCGGAGGGCGGGAAGGTGGGGAATAAATGATTTGAGGGGAGGACCAGGGGACGTTGTTCGTAAGGGTTCCCCCTCCCTCAAGGGGTCGCTGGACGATAAACCATGGCAGACAAAAAGAAAATCATCGGACTGAGCGCCCTGGTAGTGGGGGGCATCCTGTTCATGGCCTGGCTGGCGGGCCTCCTGCATTTCGGCAAGATCGCCCCGGGGCTGACGCCACTGGCCGGCCCGGCGCCTCAAGGCCGGGTCCTGGTCGTCCAGGAGACGGAGATTCCTCGGGAGCTCGAGGTACTGGGGGCCGTGATCAGCAAGAGCCTGGCCCAGGTGTCGGCCCAGGTCCCCGGCCGGGTGACGAAAATCTGGGTGGAGGCCGGTTCCCGGGTGAAATCGGGAGACCCCCTGGTGAGCCTGTCGGCGGCAGAGTTCAAGGCCCGGGTGGACCAGGCCCAGGCTGCCGGCGCCCAGGCCCGGGCCCAGTTGACCCAGGTTGCGGCCGATTACCAGCGTTACCAGTTTCTCTTCAAGGAAGGCGCGGTGAGCCCCCAGGAGTTTGACGCCATGCGCGCCCGCTACCTGTCGGCCAAGGCGGCCCTGGCCCAGTCCCAGGCAATGGTCAGCGAGGCCGCCACGATGAAGGGCTACACCGTGGTCCGGGCGCCGGCCACCGGGGTGGTGGCGGAGCGTAAAGTCGCGGTGGGGGATGTGGCCCAGCCCGGGCAGGCTCTCGCGACCCTGTACGACCCGGACCGCCTCCAGGTCGAGGGCGAGGTCAACGACAACTACCGGGAACAGGTGAAGATCGGGGAAATCGCCCAGGTCAGCGTGCCGGCGGTGAAGTTCGAAGCCGGGCTCCCCATCGCCGAAATCTTTCCCATCAGCGCCCCGGGCAGCCGCACCTTTAAGGTGCGCACCGGGATGGTGAAGAACCCGGCCCTGATGCCGGGGATGTTCGCGCGGTTGGCGCTCCCCCTGGGGCATAGCCGGGGCATCCTGATCCCTAAGGCGGCGGTCAACACCGTGGGCCAGCTCACCATGGTGCAGGTGGCGGCGGAGAAGACCGCCCAGCTGCGCCAGGTGAAGCTGGGGCCGCAAATCGGCGACCAGGTGGAAGTCCTGGCGGGGCTTAAGGCCGGGGACCGGATTATGGTGCCGGAATAGCCGATAGGGCGGCCTGTGGCCGCGGTAAATCGGCGTGCACGGCACGACCTATAGCCCTTCTCGTTCCCAAGCTCCTGCTTGGGAACGCAATTGCTCACCAAGCTCCGCTTGGCAGACCCCAAATGGGGGGGACCCCATTACAGGAGCGAAGCAGAGCTTCGCAGCCAGAGAGGTTCCCAAGCAGGAGCTTGGGAACCAGAATAAAAAATGTGGGGCAAGCGCCCTCGCCTGCCCATGGACAGCCGAGGGCGGCTGTCCCACGTGATCTGAATAACTATGGCCAATAATCCGGAAGAACTCCATCTCGGCCCCACCGCCCGGCTGGTAAAAGTCTTTCTGCTGTCCAAGCTCCCCACCATCATTATCCTGGTGAGCCTGCTGGCCGGGTTGATGGCGCTGCTGTACACCCCCCGGGAGGAAGACCCCCAGATCAAGGTGCCCATGGTGGACATCCTGATCCGCTTCCCCGGGGCCTCGCCCACCGAAGTCGAAAACCTGGTGGTGATCAATCTGGAGAAAAAACTCTGGGAGATGGAGGGGTTGGAAGACCTCTATTCCCAGGCCCGGGACGGGTTTGCCATCGTCACCGCCAAGTTCAAGGTGGGGGAAAACCTGGAGTCCAGCATCTTCAAGGTCTATAACAAGATTTCCTCCAACCAGGACCAGGTGCCCTCCGGCGTGGCGGGCTGGGTGATCAAGCCCATGAGCATCAACGACGTGCCCGTCGTCACCCTGACCCTTTACAGCAACGCCGTGGATGACTACCAGCTGAGAAGGGTGGCGGACGAACTGCTCCACCGCCTCCAGGGCATTCCCGACACGGGCCGCTCCTACGTGGTGGCCGGGAGGCAGCGCCAGGTGCGGGTGGTGGCCGATCCCTCCCGCCTGGCCGGCCACGGCCTGGATTTGGCGGCGGTGGCCAAGGCCATCGAGGTAAGCAACGTCAATCTGCCGGCGGGGCACTTCTCACGCCAGGACCGGGAATACGTGGTGGAGGCCGGGCCGTTCCTCAAGAGCGCCGATGAGGTGGCCAACCTCCTGGTGGGGCTCAACCAGGGCAAGCCGGTGTACCTCAAGGACGTGGCCGAGGTCATCGACGGCCCCGAGGAACCGGTGGCCCTGAGCACCATCGCCTTCGGGCCCGCGGACAAACTGCCGCCGGGCTACGAACGGGGCAAGTTCTATCCCGCAGTGACCATGGCCGTGGCCAAGCGCACCGGCACCAACGCGGTGACCGTGGCCCAGGGCATCCTCAATAAGATCAGCGAATTGAAAAAGGAGGTCATCCCTCCCGACATCCGGGTGAAGGTGACCCGGGATTACGGCGCCACCGCCAATGACAAAGTCAACGAACTCATGCGGGAGCTCCTCATTGCGGTCTTGTCCATCACCGTGCTCCTGACGCTCTTTCTCGGGTGGCGGGAGGCCCTCATCGTGGCCCTGGCGGTGCCCCTGACCCTGGCCATCACCCTCACCGGCAACATGCTTTTCGGCTACACCATCAACCGGGTGACGCTGTTCGCCCTGATCCTGTCCCTGGGCCTGTTGGTGGATGACCCCATCATCGACGTGGAGAACATCCACCGCCACTTCCAATTGAGGGAGCATCCGCCCCTGGAGGCCACCCTGCTGGCGGTGGACGAAGTCCGGGCCCCCACCATCCTGGCCACCTTCACGGTGATCATCAGCTTCATCCCCCTGTACTTCGTCACCGGCATGATGGGCCCCTACATGCGCCCCATGCCCCTGAACGTGCCCCTGGCCATGCTCATGAGTCTTCTCATCGCCTTCACCGTCACCCCCTGGGCCACCTATCACTTCCTCAAGAGGGACTACGGCAAAGAGGAAAAGCCCTTTGTCCTGGAGGAGACCTGGGTCTACCGGGTCTACACCCGCACCATGAAGCCGCTCCTGGAAAGCCGCCGCCTGAGCTACTTCTTCCTGATGGGGGTGGCGGGGCTGCTGGTGATCTCAGTGCTCCTGCCGGTGGTAGGCCTGGTGCCCCTGAAGATGCTCCCCTTCGACAACAAAAACGATTTTCTGGTGGTGGCGGACCTGCCCAACGACACGCCCCTGGAGTCCACCCAGGAAGCCTTGAAGGACTTTGGGCGTTACCTGACCTCGGTCTCGGAAGTGGACAGCGTGGTCACCTTCGCCGGAGAGGGCGCCCCCATCGATTTCAACGGTCTGGTGCGCCACTATTACCTGATGCAGGGTCCCTGGGTGGGCCAGATCCGCGTCAGCCTGGCGGAAAAGGAGCGGCGGTCGGCGGCGTCCCATGCGGTCACCCTCTGGATCCGTCCGGCCATGGAGGAGATCGCCCGGAAGCACAAGGTGCGCCTCAAGCTCGCCGAGGTGCCGCCGGGCCCGCCCGTCTTACAGACCCTGGTGGGAGAGGTTTACGGGCCGCCGGGGGCCTCCTACGCCAGCATCATCAACGTTGCGGAAGGCGTCAAGGAGAACTTTTTGAAGACCAGGGGCGTGGTGGACGTGGATACCTCGGTTTCCACGGCGGAGCCGCGCTTCCGGTTCCTGGTGGACCGGCAGAAAGCGGCCCTGAGCGGCTTCAGTCAGGCCCAGCTGGTCCGGGGCCTGGCCACGGCCGAGGCCGGGGAGACGGTAGGGCTGGTCCATATACCTACCGAACGCCTGCCGCTGTCGATCTTCCTGCGGACTCCGGTGGCCTGGCGTTCCTCCACCCTGACCCTGGGCCAGCTCTATTTCAAGAATCCTCAAGGGACCATGGTGCCGCTGCAGGAACTGGGGCGGTTCGACCTGGACCTGGCCCCCAAATCCATCATGCGGAAAAACCTCGAACGGGTGGTGTTCGTCACCGGGGACACCGCGGGGGTCAGCCCCGTGAACGCCATCCTCGACCTGATGGGGGACGCCGACAAGACCCCGCCGCCCCCGGGCTACCGGGTCAACTATGCCGGGGAGGGGGAGTGGAAGATCACGGTGCAGGTTTTCAGGGATTTGGGGATCGCCTTTGCCGGGGCCCTGGTGGGCATCTACATCCTGCTGGTGCTCCAGACCTCGTCGTTCACCTTGCCCCTGGTGATCATGGTGGCCATACCCCTCACCATGATCGGGGTGATGCCCGGGTTCACCCTGCTAAATTTGCTCTTCACCCATCCGGTCCAGGGCTTTGGCAACCCCATCTACTTCACCGCCACCGCCATGATCGGCATGATCGCCCTGGCAGGCATCGTGGTGCGCAACTCCATCATCCTCATCGACTTCATCCACCACCACCTGGACCGGGGTTTTTCGTTGGAGGAATCGGTGCTGCGCTCCGGGGCGGTGCGGTTTCGGCCCATCCTGCTCACGGCCCTGGCGGCCATGTTCGGCTCCTGGGTCATCACCCTGGACCCCATCTTCTCGGGGCTGGCCTGGTCTTTCATCTTCGGGCTCTTCGCCTCCACCGCCTTCTCCCTGGTGGTGGTGCCGGTGATCTTCTACCTCCAGGCGTCCCGGCAGGAAAAGTTGAAGGGAGAACCGGGGAATTTATCGTAAGTCAATCCCCGGCTGTCGCCCTGATACTGAGTCGCAATAAAACAATGCGGCATTGTAGGGGCGCATCAGTGTGCGCGCCCTCAATCCAGGGCGGGCACCTAGTGTTGCGTTTCAGGAAGACCTTAAAAAAGAAAAACCTCTTGTTCCCTCCCCCTTGATGGGGGAGGGTTAGGGTGGGGGTGACGAAACCGTGAAAAGATACAGAGCCTTATCCCCCTCCCCCTAACCCCCTCCCACCAGGGGAGGGGGAATTTTAAGACCCTAACTTATTGAAGCTACTTCCGAAACACGATCTAGGTCCGCCCCCACAAAAAAATTGTCGTTTGATACACGGGTCCGACTTCCCCCCGCAACCTCATATGAGGGAAAAAAGAGGGGCGGGTTTAAAACCCGCCCCTCCCCTGCTTGGCTAACCAAATTTTCTCACTGCCGGCGTTAACGCTTTACGACATCATCTTCTTAAACCGCTCGGTGCGGATTTCCTCGCCTTTGGACTCCGCCGGGCTCTGGCCCACGCTGGCCTTGACCTTGGCCAGGCGCTCGCTGGTGGGCGGGTGGGTCTTGAAGATGCCGCTGGTGGACCCTTTGCCCTTGGCCTCCATGGTGGTCAAGAGGATCACCATGGCGTTGGGATTGTACCCCGCCTTGGTCAGCTCCTGCAGCGCGGCCGCGTCGGCGGTCTCTTCCGCCTTGCGGCTGTAGCCGTTGACCACAATGGTCTTGAAGACGTCGTCGATGGACCCTTCGAACAGAGTCACCAGGCCAGCCACGGTAGAGCCGCCGTACATCGTCGCCGCTTCTTTCCCCATAGCGGTGAAGACCTGGGTCCAGCGGGCCTGGCTGATGGAGTTGATGCCGTCTTTGTTGGCCACGTGGCCCACCTCATGGGCCAGCACCGCCGCGAGCTGGTCCTCGTTCTTGCAGGCCTGGATCTGCCCCCGGGTTATGAAGATGATCCCCCCGGGACAGGCAAAGGCGTTGATTTCCTGGGTGTCGAGCACCGCGAAGTGGTAGCCCCGGAAGGGGTTGGGACGGGAGGATTTCCGGGCTACGGTCTCCCCCACTTCGTTGACGTATTGGGTAAGCTTGGGGTTCTGGTCCAGTTTATACTTGCTGAGAATCCGGGCGGCTACGGCCCGGCCCACATAGTATTCCTCGGAATCGGTGATGGGCCGGGAGGCCTCCTTGGCCTGGGACGCGCCCTTGTAGGCGATGGCGGCGGCGGGCACCAGGGCCGCGGCGGCGCAGCCCCCCGCCGCGAAGGGCACCAGGATCAATAAAGCCAACCAGGCTTCGCGTCTCATGGTTTCAGGTCTCCTTCCTTGATAAAGGCCTGCAGGGTGGCAGGGTCCACCTTAAAGCTTTCAACTTTGTCCACTTTGGAAAAATCCAAATCCGGGTGCTTGGCGCGATAACCGGTCTCCACCTCCGGAGTGAAGCCCTTACCGGCCAACGCCACTTCGTCGCTGCTGGTCTGCTTCACCGGGGTGCCGGTTAACAGCCCGCCCAGACTGAATTTGGAACTCTTGGCAGGCGGAGGAAAGGCCTGCCGGTTGAGCCAGCCGGTCTTTCCCTCATACTCCACTTTGTACCAGTCTCCGGCCTGGCGTTCGACGTTCACTTCGGCCCCCACGGGCACCTGGGCCACTGGCGGGCTGGAAAAGTCCGGGTCGGGATAGAGGGATTGGTCGGGTTGGGACACCTTCAGGACCTCGCCCCAGCCGGCGGCCGGCATCAGCACTACCAACGCCAGCCCCAGGGCCAGGAGAAACCTTATAAATTTCGGGTCATGGACTAACCGTCGCACATCAGTCTCCTCGTGTTAAGGGTTCCCAAAATTGATTCATTACCCAATGATGTATTCGGCTTTTTTTCCGATTTGCTGAATTATCTTCGCACGGAAAAACCGCTAATGCAACCGCCGGCGGGCCAGGATCAGGGCCAGGCCGGCAATGATAACGCAGGTCCAGGCGAAGACGTCGCCGATCCTGGTGTAGAGGCTGCCGCCGGGGAGCCAGGCCAGTTCCAGGGCGTGGGCCTCAGGGACGTTGATTTCCGAGGTCCATAACAGGCGGCCGGCCCCGTCGATAAAGGCGGAAATCCCGGTGTTGGCGGCCCGGGCCAGGCAGACGTGGTTCTCCACCGCCCGGAGCACCGCCATGGACAGGTGTTGGTAGGCCGCCGAGGTTTTGCCGAACCAGGCGTCGTTAGTAATGTTGACCAAAAGACGGGCCCCGTTGGCCACTTGGGCCCGGGACAGATTGGGGAAGATGGACTCGTAGCAGACCAGAGGGCCGATGGCCCCTTCGGGCAGGGACACGGTGGCCCCCACCGGCCCTTCGGCAAAGTCGCCCACCATGGGCACCATCTTGCCGATGAAGGGGAAGAAGCGCCGGAGCGGCACGTACTCGCCGTAGGGCACCAGGTGAGCCTTGTCGTAGGAGCCGATGGTCTCAGCCTGGGGGTTTAAGAGGTAGGCCCGGTTAAAATAGCGCTCCCCCTCCGAGGTCAGCTCATAAGCGGGGCTGCCGAACAACAGGTAGCCGCCGCTGTCTCTGGCGATCTTCTGGACCTCGGCCGCCAGGTCCGGGGTCCGCACGTAGAGGAAAGGCGCCGCGGTCTCGGGCCAGATGATGAGCCGGGCCCCTTTAACCCGCCCGGTCAGTTCGGCATAGCGCTTCAGGGTGGTCTGGACCATGGACTTCTGCCATTTTTCCCCCTGCTTGATGTTGCCCTGGCACACCGCCACCTTGATCTTGGGGCTGGCGGCCATGAGCGCGTCCACTGCCTGGAGGCGGTAAAAACCGTAGCCGATCCAGAGGACCAGGATCAGGCAGACGGCCGCGGCCTGCCGGAACCGCAAGGCCTTGCCCCGGGGCGGGAAGCCGAGGAGATAGAGGCTGACGTTTACCAGGACCACCAGGAACGACAGGCCGTACACCCCGGTGACATCGGCGAGTTGGAGCAGCAGGGGGTAGCGGTAGAGGCCGTTGCCCAAAAGCTCCCAGGGGAAACCGCTGATAATGTAGGTTTGCCCCAACTCCAGGGCCGCCCAGAGGACCGGCGCCCACCAAAGCAGACTGAGGCCCCGGGCGGCGCCCCAGGCGACCCCCAATCCCCAAACCGCCGTATAGAGACAGAGATAGCCAGCCAGGACGAAAAGGATGCCGATGGCGGCGATCAGGGGCAGGTGGCCGAAGACGTGGGTGACGTAGACGATCCAATAAAGCAGGGCCACATAGTGGGCCAGGCCCGCCACCTGCCCCTGATCGCCGCCATCGGCATCCTGTTCGTCCTGGCCGGGTATCTCTGTCTCTATACCGCGGTTTGGGGTTGGGGGTCGCCTGGGGCGCCGCCCGGGGCCTCAGTCTGCTCTGGTGGGCGCCGGTCCTCTGGGTGGCCCTGGAGATGGGGCAGACCTACATCATCAGCGGCTTCCCCTGGGAGCTTTTGGGCAACGGCCTCTACCGCTACCCCCTGCTGCTCCAACTCGCCGATATCACCGGGGTGTACGGCCTGTCGTTCCTGGTGGTCCTGGTAAACGTCAGCCTCTATCTCCTCTGTTTCCCGCCCCGGGGCAAGGCCTTGAGGTTCCGCCAGGCCGCGGCCGTCTGCCTGATCCTGGCCCTCTGGATCGGCTACGGTTTTTACCGCCTGCAGGCAGTGGACGCGCTCATGGCCGCCAGCCCCAAGATCAAGGTGGCGGTGTGCCAGGGCAACATCAAGCAGGGGGAAAAATGGCAGAAGTCCATGGTCCAGACCACCCTGAAGCGCTATGCCGAACTGACCCGGCGGGTCAAAGGGGCCCGGCTCATCATCTGGCCCGAGACCGCGGCGCCCTTCCTCTACGTGCGGACCCCGGACCTGGCGGCCGAGGTCCAGAAGATCGCCAGAGACAGCGGCGGCTACCTGTTGTTCGGCAGCCCCGCTTATGAGCTGACCTCCGAGGGCGAGCGCTATTTTAACCGGGCCTATCTCCTAAACCCCCAGGCTGAGACCATCGGCTCCTACGACAAGGCCCATCTGGTGCCCTACGGCGAGTACGTGCCGCTGCGGCGCTTTTTCCCCTTCATCGGCAAGATGGTGCCCATGGTGGGCGACTTTGCCGAAGGGCCGGTGGGGGCCACCGTGTCCCTGCCCGAAGGGGCCATCGGCCCCCTGGTCTGCTACGAGTCCATCTTTCCCAATCTGGCCCGGGCCCAGGTGGCCAACGGGGCCCGCCTTTTGGTCAACATCACCAACGACGCCTGGTTCGGCAAGACCGCGGCGGCCTACCAGCACCTGTCCATGGCGGTGCTCCGGGCGGTGGAGAACCACGTCTGCCTGGCCCGGGCCGCCAACACCGGGATTTCCGCCTTCATCGACGGGGCCGGCCGCCTCCTGTGGACCTCGGAAATCAACGTCCCCGAGGCCCACGCCCTGGAGCTGGCCTGGCTCCCCGGCGGCAGCCTCTACACCAGGATCGGCGACGTCTTCGCCTGGGCCTGCGTCATCATCGCCGGCCTGGCCCTGATCCTGGCCCGCCGGCGGTTGCATTAGCGGTCTTTCCACGCGAAGATAATTCAGCAAATCGGAAAAAAAGCCGAATACATCATTGGGTAATTAACCAATTTTGGGAAGCCCTTAAAACGAGGAGACTCATGTGCGACGGTTAGTCCGTGACTCGAAATTTACCAGGTATCTCCTGGCCCTGGGGCTGGCGTTGGTAGTGCTGATGCCGGCCGCCGGCTGGGGCGAGGTCCTGAAGGTGTCCCAACCCAACCAATCCCTCTATCCCGACCCGGACTTTTCCAGCCCGCCAGTCGCCCAGGTGCCCGTGGGGGCCGAGGTGAACGTGGAGCGCCAGGCCGGAGACTGGTATAAGGTGGAGTATGAGGGAAAGACCGGCTGGCTCAACCGCCAGGCCTTTCCCCCGCCGCCACGAGTTCCAAATTCAGTCTGGCCGGGCTGTTAACCGGCACCCCGGTGAAGCAGACCAGCAGCGACGAAGTGGCGTTGGCCGGTAAGGGCTTCACTCCCGAGGTGGAGTCCGGTTATCGCGCCAAGCACCCGGAGATGGATTTTGCCCAGGTGGACAAAGTTGAGAGCTTTAAGGTGGACCCCGCCACCCTGCAGGCCTTTATCAAGGAAGGAGACCTGAAACCATGAGACGCGAAGCCTGGTTGGCTTTATTGATCCTGGTGCCCTTCGCGGCGGGGGGTTGCGCCGCCGCGGCCCTGATGCCCGCCGCCGCTGTCGCCTACAAAGGCGCGTCCAAGGCCACGGAGGCCGCCCGGCCCATCACCGATTCCGAGGAATACTATGTGGGCCGGGCCGTGGCCGCCCGGATTCTCGGCAAGTATAAACTGGACCAGAACCCCAAGCTTACCCAATACGTCAACGAAGTGGGGGACACGGTGGCCCGGAAATCCTCCCGGCCCAACCCCTTCAGGGGCTATCACTTCGCGGTGCTGGACACCCAGGAAATCAACGCCTTTGCCTGTCCCGGGGGGACCATCTTCATTACCCGGGGGCTGATCCAGACCTGCAAAATGAAGACCAGCTCGCGGCGGTGCTGGCCCATGAGGTGGGCCACGTGGCCAACAAGGACGGCATCAACTCCATCAGCCAGGCCCGCTGGACCCAGGTCTTCACCGCCATGGGCACCGAAGCCGCCAAGCAGTACGGCGGCGGTGGCCGGCACCTGGTGAGCCTGTTCGAAGGCTCCATCGACGACGTCTTCAAGACCATCGTGGTCAACGGCTATAGCCGCCAGGCGGAAGAGACCGCCGACGCCGCCGCGTTGCCGGAATTGACCAAGGCGGGGTACAACCCCAACGCCATGGTGATCCTCTTGACCGCCATGGAGGCCAAGGGCAAGGGGTCCACCAGCGGCATCTTCAAGACCCACCCGCCCACCAGCGAGCGCCTGGCCAAGGTCAAGGCCAGCGTGGGCCAGACCCCGGCGGAATCCAAAGGCGAGGAAATCCGCACCGAGCGGTTTAAGAAGATGGTGTCGTAAGGCGTTGACGCCGGCAGTGAGAAAATTTGGTTAGCTAAGCAGGGAGGGGCGGGTTTTAAACCCGCCCCTCTTTTTTCCCTCATATGAGGTTGCGGGGGGAAGTCGGAGCCGTGTATCAAACGATAATTTTTTTGTGGGGGCGGACCTAGTATCGTTTTTCGGAAGTAGCTTCAATAAGTTAGGGTCTTAAAATTCCCCCTCCTCTGATGGGAGGGGGTTAGGGGGAGGGGGATAAGGCTCTGTATCTTTTCACGGTTTCGTCACCCCCACCCTAACCCTCCCCCATCAAGGGGTAGGGAACAAGAGGTTTTTCTTTTTTAAGGTCTTCCTGAAACGCAACACTAGGTGCCCGCCCTGGATTGAGGGCGCGCACACTGATGCGCCCCTACAATGCGATTGTTTTATGGCGACTCAGTATCAGGGGACAGCCGGGGATTGACTTACGATAAATTCCCCGGTTCTCCCTTCAACTTTTCCTGGCGGGACGCCTGGAGGTAGAAGATCACCGGCACCACCACCAGGGAGAAGGCGGTGGAGGCGAAGAGCCCGAAGATGAAGGACCAGGCCAGCCCCGAGAAGATGGGGTCCAGGGTGATGACCCAGGAGCCGAACATGGCCGCCAGGGCCGTGAGCAGGATGGGCCGGAAGCGCACCGCCCCGGAGCGCAGCACCGATTCCTCCAACGAAAAACCCCGGTCCAGGTGGTGGTGGATGAAGTCGATGAGGATGATGGAGTTGCGCACCACGATGCCCGCCAGGGCGATCATGCCGATCATGGCGGTGGCGGTGAAGTAGATGGGGTTGGCAAAACCCTGAACCGGGCGGGTGAAGAGAAAATTCAACAGGGCGAACCCGGGCATCACCCCGATCATGGTGAGGGGGATGGCCACCATGATCACCAGGGGCAAGGTGAACGACGAGGTCTGGAGCACCAGCAGGATGTAGATGCCCACCAGGGCCCCGGCAAAGGCGATCCCCAAATCCCTGAAAACCTGCACCGTGATCTTCCACTCCCCCTCCCCGGCATAGTTGACCCGGTAGCCCGGGGGCGGCGGGGTCTTGTCGGTGTCCCCCATCAGGTCGAGGATGGCGTTCACGGGGCTGACCCCCGCGGTGTCCCCGGTGACGAACACCACCCTTTCCAGGTTTTTCCGCATGATGGATTTGGGGGCCAGGTCCAGGTCGAACTGCCCCAGTTCCTGCAGCGGCACCATGGTCCCTTGGGGATTCTTGAAGTAGAGCTGGCCCAGGGTCAGGGTGGAGGAACGCCAGGCCACCGGGGTCCGCAGGAAGATCGACAGGGGCAGGCGTTCGGGGGGCAGATGGACCCGGCCCACCGTCTCCCCGGCCTCGGCCATGGCCAGGCCCCGGACGATCTGGGCCTGGCTCAAGCCGCTCAGGGCCGCTTTCTGCCGGTCCACCAGGAACCGGAAGCGGGGCTCGGCGGTCTCCACCGTCGTGTCCACGTCCACCACGCCCCTGGTCTTCAGGAAGTTCTCTTTGACGCCTTCCGCGGCGGTGATGATGCTGGCATAGGAGGCCCCCGGCGGCCCGTAAACTTCGCCCACCAGGGTCTGTAAGACCGGCGGGCCCGGCGGCACCTCGGCGATCTTGAGGCGCACCTTGTGCTTCCGGGCGATCTCCTCCATGGCCGGACGGATCCAGAGGGTGACCGCATGGCAGGCCGCCGACCGCCGCTCCTTTTCCGCCAGGTTGACCCGGATCTGGCCCACCCAGGGACCCTGCATAAGGTAGTAGTGGCGCACCAGGCCGTTGAAATCGATGGGGGCGCCCTCTCCGGCGAAGGTGACCACGCTGTCCACCTCCGAGACCGAGGTCAGGTAACGCCCAAAATCCTTCAAGGCTTCCTGGGTGGACTCCAGGGGCGTGTCGTTGGGCAGGTCCGCCACCACCAGAAAATCGTTTTTATTGTCAAAGGGGAGCATCTTCAGGGGCACCAGGCCCACCACCGGCAGGAGCACCGAGATCACCAGCAGCCCCACCACCCCCAGCAGGAAGAAGTAGCTCAGGCGGCGGTTTTCCAGGAGCGGCTTCATGGTGCGGGTGTAGACCCGGTAGACCCAGGTCTCCTCCAGGACAAAGGGCTTTTCCTCTTTGCCGTAGTCCCTCTTGAGGAAGTGATAGGTGGCCCAGGGCGTCACGGTGAAGGCGATGAGCAGGCTCATGAGCATGGCCAGGGGCACGTTCAGGGGCATGGGGCGCATGTAGGGGCCCATCATGCCGGTGACGAAGTACAGGGGGATGAAGCTGATGATTACCGTGAAGGTGGCCAGGATGGTGGGGGCCCGGACTTCGTCCACCGCCACCAGGGTGGCCTCCAGGGGCGGATGCTCCCTCAGCTGGAAGTGGCGGTGGATGTTCTCCACGTCGATGATGGGGTCATCCACCAACAGGCCCAGGGACAGGATCAGGGCAAACAGGGTCACCCGGTTGATGGTGTAGCCGAAGAGCATGTTGCCGGTGAGGGTGATGGCCAGGGTCAGGGGCACCGCCAGGGCCACGATGAGGGCCTCCCGCCACCCCAGAAACAGCGTCAGGAGCACGGTGATGGACAGGACCGCGATGAGGAGCTCCCGCATGAGTTCGTTGACTTTGTCATTGGCGGTGGCGCCGTAATCCCGGGTCACCTTCACCCGGATGTCGGGGGGGATGACCTCCTTTTTCAATTCGTTGAGCTTGTTGATGATGCCCTGGGCCACGGTCACCGCGTTGGTGCCGGTGCGCTTGGCCACGGCCATGGTCACGGCGGGATAAAACTGGCCCCGCGCGTAGCCCGGGGGCAGTTCTTCCGCCGGCCCGAAGGCGATGGTGCTCAGGGCCACCGGCTCCTCGGGGCCGTCGATGACCTCGGCCACGTCCTTGAGGTACACCGGCTTGCCCTGGTTGAGCCCCACCAGGAGGTTGGCCACCTCATCGGCGCTCTTGAGGAACGGCCCGGCCTCCACCACGTATTCCCGGTCCTGGCGGGAGAAGCTGCCCGCCGGCAGATTGACGTTGCTCACCTCGATGGCCTTGGCCACCGCGGCCAAATCCAGGCCGTGGCCGGCCAGGCGGGAGGGATCGGCCACCACCCGCACCTGGCGCTGCCTCCCGGCCACCACGTAGGAGCGGCCCGTGTCGGGAATGCTCTGGAGGCGGTGGAGCAGTTCGTCCGCCACCCTTCTGAGCTCGTAGTCATCCACGGCGTTGCTGTAAAGGGTCAGGGTGACGACGGGCACGTCGTTGATGCTCATGGGCTTGACCACCCAGCCCGCCACGCCGGAGGGCACCTGGTCCTGGTTGGAGGAAACCTTGTTATAGACCTTGAAGATGCTGGTCTCCAGGTTTTCCCCCACCTTGAACTTGGCGGTGACGATGGCAAACCCGTCCCGGGCCTGGGAATAGAGGTCTTCCAACCCCTCCATCTCCCAGAGTTTTTTCTCCAGATTGATCACCACCAGGTTTTCGACTTCGGTGGGCGAGGCCCCGGGGAAGCGGATCAGGACGTCCACCATGGGCACCTTGATCTGGGGGTCTTCTTCCCGGGGGGTGTACAACAGCGCCATCAGCCCGGCCAGCAGGCTCACCAGGATGATGATGGTGGGCAGTTTGGACAGCAGAAAGACCTTGACCAGGCGGGCGGTGGGGCCGAGATGGAGTTCTTCGGGATTATTGGCCATAGTTATTCAGATCACGTGGGACAGCCGCCCTCGGCTGTCCATGGGCGGGCGAGGGCGCCTGCCGTTTTTATCTGGTTTCCAAGCTCCTGCTGGGGAACCTCTCTGCCTGAGAAGCTCTGCTTCTCTCCTGTAATGGAGTTCGCCCCAGTTGGGGTCTGCCAAGCGGAGCTTGGCGAGCAATTGCGTTCCCAAGCAGGAGCTTGGGAACGAGAAAGTAAAGGTCCAGCCGTGCACGCCGATTTACGGCGGCCGAAGGCCGCCCTATCAGCTATTCCGGCACTATAATCCGGTCGCCGGGCTTAAGCCCCGCCAGAACTTCCACCTGGTCGCCGATCTGCCGGCCCCAGTTTCACCTGGCGCAGCTGGGCGGTCTTCTCCACCGCCACCTTCACCATGGTGAGCTGGCCCACGGTCTTGACCGCCGCCTTGGGGATCAGGATGCCCCGGCTATGCCCCCAGGGGGAGCGACAGCCGGGCGAACATCCCCGGCATCAGGGCCGGGTTTTTCAGCATCCCGGTGCGCACCTTGAAGGTGCGGCTGCCCGGGGCGCTGATGGGAAAGATTTCGGCGATGGGGAGACCGGCTTCGAACTTCACCGCGGGCACGCTGACCTGGGCGATTTCGCCGATCTTCACCTGCTCCCGGTAGTTGTCGTTGACTTCGCCCTCGATCTGGAGGCGGTCCGGGTCGTACAGGGACGCCAGGGTCTGCCCGGGCTGGGCCACGTCCCCCACCGCGATTTTGCGCTCCGCCACCACCCCGGCGGCCGGCGCCCGGACCACGGTGTAGCCTTTCAGGGTGGCGGCTTCGCTGACCATCGCCTGGGACTGGGCCAGGGCCGCCTTGCCGCAGGTAGCGGGCGCGCATGGCGCCGAACTCCTGGGGGCTCGCCGCGCCTTCCTTGAAGAGAAACTGATAACGCTGATAATCCGCCGCGACCTGATTCAGCTGGGCCCGGGCTGGGCGCCGGCGGCCTGGGCCTGGTCCACCCGGGCCTTGAACTCCGCCGCCGACAGGCTCACCAGAGGGTCTCCCGATTTCACCCGGGAACCGGCCTCCACCCAGATTTTCACCACCCGGCCGGGGACCTGGGACGACACCTGGGCCAGGCTCTGGCTGATCACCGCCCCCAGGACCTCGAGCTCGCGGGGAATCTCGGTTTCCTGGACAACCAGGACCCGGCCTTGAGGCGCCGGGCCGGTGAGCGGCGCCAGCCCCGGGGCGATCTTGCCGAAATGGAGCAGCCCCGCCAGCCAGGCCATGAACAGGATGCCCCCCACCACCAGGGCGCTCAATCCGATGATTTTCTTTTTGTCTGCCATGGTTTATCGTCCAGCGACCCTTTGAGGGAGAGGGCAAGGGGCGAAAGCCCCTCCCCCTCAACTCCCTCCCCAACCCCTAGGGGGGCTGGGAGTTGGTTTGAGCGGAGCAGGGGATCCACCGGTTCTCCCCTCATCCACCTTCCCGCTCTCCGCTACCGGGCCGGAGATGGTGCCCAGGGCCAGGTCCAGCCCCGCCTGGGCCAGGTAGGTGTCGAACCGGGCCGCCACCTGGCTCAGTTCGGCGTTTTTGGTGGCGTCTTCGGCGGTGAGCAGGTCCACCAGGATGGTGAGGCCGGACTGATAGCGCAGGCGGATCAGCCTCAGGCTCTCCCGGGCCTGGGCCACGGCCTTCTCAGCCACGCCTAGGCGCGCCTGGGCCGTCTTCAGGTTGAGGATGGCCTCGGTCACCTGGTGCCGGACCCGGTCCTCCAGGTCCCGTTTCAGGTCCCGGGCCTGGGTCTCTTTGGCCCGGGTCTCCCTGACCTTCGCCAGGTCGGTGAGGCCGTTGAACAGGTTGAAGTTGAGCAGGGCCATCACCGTGTAGCTGTCGGCGCTGGACCCGAAGAGGCGCCGCTGGTCCACGTCGTACTCCGCCACCACGTGGAGCCGGGGCAGGTAGTTGAGCCGGGCCTTGGCATACTCCTGCTGGGCCACCCGGGCCGCCAGGGTAAGCTGCTTGAGGTCGGGGCGCTTCTCCTGGGCCGTCTGCTTCAGGTCATCAAGCCGGGGCGGCAGCGGGGCCGGGGTCTTGGGGGCCGGGGCCAGGGGCCGCTCTCCCGCCTCGGGCAGGCCAATCACCGTGGCCAGGGCGCTCCGGGCGATCTGCACCCGGCTGGCCGCGGTCATCTCCTCCTGGGTGAGCTTGGCCAGGTGCACCTGGGCGGACAGGACGTCGGAGTGCACCACCGTGCCCGCCTGAAAGCGGGTTTGGGCGATTTTCAGGTGTTCCGCGGCGGTACGCCGGGCCTGCTGCACCACCGCCAGGTTCTCCTGGGCCAGCTGCAACCCGAAATAGGCCTGGGTCACCTGGAACAACAACTGCTGCCGGGCGCTCAGGACGTAGGCCGCGGCCATCTCCCGGCCCAGGCGGGCCTGCTTATAGCCCAGGGTGGCCTCCCCTGCCTGGAACAGGGGCTGGCGCATCACCAGGCCGGTGCGGAAATTGCCATAGGCATTGGGGTTGTTCAGGTTGTTGAGGAGGAAGTCCTGGCTGGTGAAGACCCGCTGGTTCAACTTGCTCATGAAGACCTGGGAGGGGCGTGTCGGAAAAGTTATAGGTCTCGGTGAAGTTGACGGTGGGGAGGAACCGGGCCCGGGCGCGGGCCAGATCGGCTTCGGCGGTCTCCACCGCCATGCCCGCGGCCGCCAGGGCCGGGTTGTGCTTCAGGGCCAGGAGCATGGCCTCGCTCAGGGTCAGGGGCGGAGCCGCCGCCAGGGCCGTCACGCCCCAGCCGAGGCAAAGCCAGATCAGGATAAGCGCCCGCAGCCCCATAAAGATCCTTTGCTCATAAATCGTTGGGGCTATTATAATGGTCTTCCCTGCCGGTGACAACCTTGTTGCCGGGAAAAAGAAGATAAGTGCAAAATTCCGCCAGGCGCAGGCAGCCCTTTTTATAAAAAAGATAACCGGTTGGAGGACCTTCGGGCTTAAGTTTGGTTTACACGGTCCGGGGCCTGTGGTAAGGATGGATAGGCGGTAGCGCCGATTTCAGTCGGAAGTTTCAGGAGGCGGAATGGCGGAAGGAATGGCCAGGACAGATATTCAGGGCATAATACCCGTGCATCCTGCCCTTTCGCCTTTTCCCACATTTCCCCCGGAGTCGAGCCATGCGGACCTTTCAGGAGATCAAGGACAATTACCGGTTCACCGACCCGGATATCGAGACCTTAAAAGGCCTGTTGCCCGTGGTGGAGCCCCACGTCGAGACCATCGTCGTCGGACTTCTACAACCTGCTCCTGGCCATCCCCGACACCGCCAAATTTCTGAAAGATGCGGCCAAGCTGGCCTGGCTGCGGGAGCAGCATCGGAAGTGGGTGCTGGCCCTGTTTCAGGGTCCTTATGACGAGCGCTACTTCCAGCGCCTGCAGCGCATCGGCCACGCCCACGTGCGCATCAATCTTTCGGCCCACTTCGTTTACGTGGGCATGAACCTGGTCCGCCGGCACCTGCACCAGATCATCGAGACGGAGGTGGACCCCGGCCAGCGGGAGGCCGCGTTCAGGGCGGTGGAAAAGATCCTGGACCTGAACCTGGACATCATCGCCCGGACCTACCACGAGGAAGAGATCCGCCGGGTCTTCCTCTCCCAAAAGCTGGACTCCCTGTTGATCCGGTTTTCCCAGCGCTTCACCTTCGGCCTCAACATCCTCCTGGTGGTGGGCCTCCTGGGCCTGTCCCTGGGGGCGGTGGGCCTCATCGTCCAGGACATTATCCACATCGCCCAGGGGAATCTCGGGCACGGCCTGGTGAGCGCCATGGGCTCGGTGCTGATCCTGTGGGTGGTCATCGAATTGCTGGACATGGAGATCGACCGCCTCCGGGGCGGCGCCTTCAAGCTCCAGCTCTTTGTGGGGTTGGCCCTGGTGGCCTTTATCCGCAAGGTCCTGGTGACTTCCCTGGGCGAACATGACCTGTGGACCGAAGGGCTTTACCTGGCGGGCATCCTGGTGTGCGGCGTGATCTTCTGGCTGGTGTCCCGGGCCGAAGGCGCCAAAAAGTAATCCTTGATCCAGACAAAACTTTCCACACGGTCAGCATCCGGCCGGGCTCAGTTTATCCATAAATGAATTAATGATCAGACCCTGAATTGTCGATAGGGATGAGCAGGGAAAGTTCTTTCTATTCAAAAAGCCCGCCCTCGGGGAAGAAGGGACCCCCTGGAGACAAGGCAGAAAGACCTTATTCTGCCGCGTTGCGATTTTCCTGCCAGGCAAAATTTGGCCAAAGGACTAATTGAGATGGGCGCGACGTTCCGTGATCTTATTCAAAAAGCCATTGCCATCGAGGCAAAAATGGCGGAATTTTACGGGAAAATGGCAAAAGAGGCGACCAACCCGGAAGCCCGCGAGGTTTTCAAAATCCTGGCCGGCGAAGAAGAAGAACACCGAGCCTCGTTGGAAAACTATGCGAAGCAAGGCGAATTTCCCCAAATCCCCAGAATTGGAGAAAGTGATCTTGAGCCAACCTTAAAGGTAGTTGCTTCGATTACCCCGGATATGGCTCCCGCCGATGCCCTGGCGTTCGCCATCAGGTCGGAAGACTATCAACATAGATTCTATAAAAAGTTATCGCAGGAATATCCCCCCGGATTGACCCAAAACTTTCTGAAGAGATTGGCGGATATGGAGCTGGTCCATAAAGAGAAAGTTGAGAAGTTACACCGGTGGTTTTCTTGGGTTCAAGAGCAGATAATTCCGGCCCGTAAAGGCTATGCCTACCCCGACCCCGGCTTCCGGGGTCGAGGGGGCGGCAGGGGCCTCGGGCGGGGCAGCGGGCGGAAACTCGTCCCCCATTTCCGGGCTATCCGTGAAGCGGTGGGGCAGCCGGATGGTCACGGTGGTGCCCCGGCCCACCTTGCTCTCCAGGGTGATAACCCCCCGGTGCTCGTCGACGATCTGGCGCACGAACACCATCCCCAAGCCGGTGCCGCCGATCTTGGTGGTATAAAACGGCACAAAGACCTTCTCCACCACTTCCTGGGGCATCCCCCGGCCGGTATCCTGGAGGATCAACACCGCAAATTGTGATTCCATGGCGGTGCGCACCAGCACCGTCCCCCCCCGGGGGGTGGCCTCCACCGCGTTGCGCACCAGATGGGCCAGGGCCACCTTCAGCAGGTGCTTGTTGAAGCGCCCCACCAGCGGTTCGGGGCAGAGTTCCGCCACCAGGGAGAGGTTCTTGGCTCTCAACTCCGGGAGCAGGAGGTCCAGGGTGCTCCGGACGATGGCGTTCAGGTCCTCCTGGGCGAAAAACGAGGTTTTTCTCATCGCCAGGGTTTCGAAGCGCTCCACCATCTGTTCGATGCGCCGGGCCTCCTCGGCGATGGCCGTGGCCCAGGCCCGGCTGGGGTCGTCTTCGTCCGTCTTCCGCAGGAGGCGGTGGCTGAAGCCGCCGATAACGTGCAGGGGATTGCGGATGCCGTGGGCCATCCCCAGGGCCATCTCCGACATGGTGCGCTCCATCACCAGGGCTTCCATTTCCCGGTTGAGGGCCAGGATCTCGTGGCTGGTTTCTTCCAGATGGTGATGATCCGCCTCCATCCGGCGGTACAGCCGCTGAATCCGGTGGAAGAACAGGGTGATGGTGGCGATGACCACGTAAATCACGGTATCGAAGCCGCCGAAAATCCGCTGCAACAGCGCCAGGTTGGGAAGATCCCAATAAGCGATGAGATCATGCAGGGCATGGGAAACCAGGTGGGTGACGGCAAAAATCAAAAAGGCGATGGCCAGCCAGTTGAAGAAGAGCCACAGGGCATTTTCCGGGTCCTGATCCACCAGTCGCCGGCTCAGGCGCAGGGAGAGGATGTTCAAAATCAGGACGATCAGTGCCACCAGGTATTCCAGGATCCAGAGGGGAGCCAGGGGCAGGGTGACCATCTACTCGGCTCCCGGCTTGCGGACCAGGGCCTTCAGGCCCAGATAAAACATCAGGAAGGCCGGCACTAACAGGATGAAGTGGTCGATCTTGGTGATATAAACCAGCCAGGTTTGGAAATCATCCATGACGAGCCGCCGGCCCCAGCCCTGGCCCAGGATGAGGGGATTTTCCAGGGTCCAGTCGGCCCAGTGGCCCACGAAGGCGTCGAGGTTCCATAAGGCCAGAATCGCCCAGGCCCACACCAGGAGCCGAAAACCACGAAATTTTTGCAGATTGGCATGAAAAATTTCGTGGATGAAAAAGAGCATGGACAAGAAGAAGAGCACGTGGGCGGTCAGGTGGACATAGGAGCCTTGGGTGCCGAATTGGTACCAGGTGACCCATTGGGCCAGAACATACCGGGGCGAGAGGAGAACGAGGACGAAAACCGCAGGGCAAATCTGGAAGAACCAACGCCTCATGGGGTTAGGCCTCACTTGACTTTATTGTGCGCATCATCGCGGGAATTGTCAATCAAAGGCCGATAATTATAGCGTTTGCCAAAAGTTCCCTTCCATTGAAGGTACTTAATTCTCCTGGAAATCCTTACCCGTTCAAAGGGGGACTTTATAAGGAATTCCGTAAGTTCCCAATTTGAACAAAAGGGGGGAAGGGAGGATTCAGGTTCTGGCGGCAGATGGCGTCAGAGAAAAAACTTTTGACAATCGCTCTAGCAGGCTGTTGAAAAACTCTTTTCTTGATGACCCTTAAATAACGCTGTGCATAATGCTAAAAAGGTGTTATAGTCAACGATAACAATATGTTATCCGGAGGCAGCGATTATGCGCGGTGACGATGTGCAGCAGGAAGCCATGTTCAGCTACTTATCCCCCGAAGCTCGAGTGCCCCGAGACCATCCGCTCCGGCCGATCCGGGATATGGTGAATAAAGCCCTGGCCGAACTCTCCGGAGAGTTTCAGGCCATGTATTCCCGGGAGGGACGCCCTTCCATTCCCCCGGAGAAGCTGCTCCGCGCCTTGTTGCTGCAAGTCCTGTACACCATCCGCAGCGCCCGACTGCTGATGGAGCAGTTGGATTACAATCTCCTGTTTCGCTGGTTTGTCGGGCTCTCCATGGACGACAAGGTCTGGGACCATTCCGTTTTTTCCAAGAATCAGGAGCGCTTTCTCGACTCGGACCTGGCCGCGGCCTTTTTCGCCCGCATCCTGGAGCAGGCGAAGACCGCCAAGCTGCTGTCGGACGAGCATTTCACCGTGGACGGCACTCTGATTGAGGCTTGGGCCTCCCTGAAAAGTTTTCGCCCCAAGGACGCCCCGCCCCCCGAAGGCGGCGGCGGTCGCAACCCGGAAGTGGACTTTCATGGGGAGAAGCGGCTGAACCAGACGCACGCCTCCACCACCGACCCCGAGGCCCGGCTGTTCCGCAAGGGCAAAGGCAAAGAGGCCAAGCTCTGCTTCATGGGGCATGTGCTGATGGAGAACCGCCACGGCCTGGTGATCTCGCCCCGGCTCACCGCGGCCACCGGCACCGCCGAACGGGAGGCGGCCGAGGCCATGGTGGAGGGCGTTCCCGGCCGGCACCGCATTACCGTGGGCGGCGACAAGGCCTATGATACCCGGGGATTCGTCCAAGCCATGCGGGGCCTGAAGGCCGTGCCCCATGTGGCCCAAAACTGCCAGGGCCGGAAGTCCGCCATTGACGGCCGCACCACCCGCCATCCGGGGTACGCCGTCAGTCAGCGCCTGCGGAAAAGGGTGGAGGAAATCTTCGGCTGGATGAAGACCGTGGGGAATCTCCGGAAGACGCGGCACCGAGGCGAGGACCGGGTGGGCTGGGTGTTCACCCTCACCGCCGCGGCGTACAACCTGGTGCGCATCCGCAACCTGACGGCGGTGGTTTCTCCTTGAACCGAAAGAGACGCCGGGAATACGGTAATTCTCCCGGCAACCGGCAATCGAAGGAGCAATCGGCCCAGATTTATTAGCGAATTTGCCCGTCATAAGGGTGCCGAAATCGTCCTCAAAGAGGATATAAAGATCGATCACAGTGTTTTTTCAACGGCCTGCTAAAAACATCCCCCTGTTACTATAATCATTTCCGGGAACAAAGTCCAATGACCAGCCGGTTTGTCCCTCAAAAAAGGGTATCCGCCTGCCGTCGCGCCTCACCGCACCTCAGGTGCTTAACCTGCTGATACCAACGAGCAATCAAAAGATTAGTTTTTGTCATGCTGAGCGTAGCCAATAATCTCTCTTTTAAAGCTGCCGAGATTCTTCACAAAGCTGGGCTCCGTTCAGATTGACATGAATTTTCCCAGTTTGTTGACAGCAGCTTCGTATACATCCGGCTCGGCGGCCGCGGCCGGCCCAACCGGAACTGGAATTATTGATCCTCGCCCGACTGGCTCCCTGGGGAACCAGATTTTTTCAGAGGATTTTTCAATCCCCGCCAGCGGGCCGCCAAGTCCGGCTCCTCCCCTTCCGTTCCCGGTTCATAAAGTTCGCCCCGGCCAACTCCGCCGGCAGATACGCCTGGTCCACCCAATGGCCGGGAAAATCGTGAGGGTAGAGATACCCCTGGCCGTGTCCCAGTCCCTTTTTGTCCCGGTGGGCGTCTTGTAAAGGGGCCGGCGACCCGGGTGGCGCCTTGGTCCTCCAGGGCCGCCTTGGCCCGGAAGTAGGCCTGGGTAGAGTTGCTCTTGGGGGCCAGGGCCAGATACAGGGTGGCCTGGGCCAGGTGGTATTGGCCTTCCGGCAGGCCCACCCACTCCAGGGCCCGGGCCGCCGCGGCGGCCTGCACCAGGGCCTGGGGGTCGGCCAGGCCTATGTCTTCTGACGCCAGGATGAGCAGCCGGCGCATGATGAAGCGGGGGTCCTCTCCGGCCGCCAGCATCCGGGCCAGCCAGTAGAGGGCCGCGTCCACGTCCGACCCCCGGACGCTCTTGATAAAGGCGCTGACGGTGTCGTAGTGGGCCTCCCCCGCCCGGTCGTACATCAGGTCCCGCCGGGGCATGCACTCCCTGGCCGCGGCCAGGTCCACCCGGATGACGCCCTCCTGATCGGGGTCGGTGCTCAAAACCGCCAATTCCAGGGCGTTCAAGGCCCGGCGGGCGTCCCCCCCGGCCATGGCCGCCAGGTAGTCCAGGGCCTCCCCGGAGACCTCGGACTTGCGGGCCCCCAAACCCCGGTCTGGGTCTGCAGAGGCCCGCGCGAGGATGGTGGGACGTCCTCCGCCGTGAGAGGCTCGAAGATGAAGATCTTGGCCCGGGAGAGGAGCGGCCCGATGATCTCGAAGTAGGGGTTTTCGGTGGTGGCCCCGACCAGGGTGATCAGCCCTTCCTCGACGTGGGGCAGGAGGGCGTCCTGCTGGGCCTTGTTGAACCGGTGAATCTCATCGATCAAGACCACGGTGCGGGTCCCCTGGTCCCGGTGGCGCCGGGCCTCCTCCACCACCCGCCCAAGGTCGGCCACCCCGGACATCACGGCGCTCAGACTGACGAACTGGCAGTGCAGGGCCCGGCCATGACCCGGGCCAGGGTGGTTTTGCCGCTCCCCGGAGGACCCCAGAAAATCATGGAGGAAAAGAGCCGACCGGCCTTGAGGGACCGCCACAACAGGCGGCCGGGGCCCACCAGGTGCGCCTGGCCCACAAACTCGGCCAGGGTCCGGGGCCGCATCCGGGCCGCCAGAGGCGGCTGGGGGGGTAAAAAGCGAGGGGGAGCTATCCATAAAGGGACCAGAGGATTGCAGTTCTAGAAAGTATCGCCAGCCGCTCCCCAGCCGGGGGAGAGGGGGAGGCGGGAGAATTCTTGGGATGCCCTTCATTCATAACAGGAAAACCCCGGAAGGGCAAATGAGACACCCGAGGGGCAGGTGATTGAGGTCTTAGAAGGGGTGA
>CAVVFW010000032.1:0-22756 GCA_963747645.1 uncultured delta proteobacterium
CTCCTATTCCATCGCCGCCCAGACTTCAGGAGGATGTTGGCCTTAAGGTCGTTCAATTCCTCGATCAGTTGGTTAAGCTCGATGGCCGCTTGAAGGGCTTTCCTGAGGGCCAGCCGGGGATTGTGAACCATGAAGGCGTCGCCCGATTCCCGGACAGCCTCTTGAACCTCTTGGTAGTAGTCTTTGCTTAACGTCATGGGAGCACCTCTACCACCCGGACCCCGCGGGTCCGGGCAACCTCGAAAGCCTGTCGCTTGGCTTCGCTGTAATGGGCGGTGAAGAAGTACGTTTCGCCGCCTACTTGAAAACCCCAACGCCCCCAACCTCTGGGCTGATTACCGTGGCTGGCCTGAAATAGCGTGGTGTCCGCTCTCATTCTTCGTCCTCCTGTATCCCGGCCAGATCCGCCAGGTGGGTTATCATTTCGCCCAGCTCGTCATGGGCTCGCCTGAATTGGGCAACCCATCCGCGGGCAGACTCAATTTCAACGCTATTAAGGATTAAAAAGACCCGGTCGTCGATCAGGTCCATGGCCTTCCGGATCATTTCCAGGTGCTCCCGATTTTCCTTTTTATTTTCTGCTTCCGTCACCGTCCCGCCCTCCAAGAGTTGATTTGAACAAAGGCGCTCAATCAGGGACACAAACAGTCGCTTGCGTCCCCTGTTCAGAGCCTTCCGCTTGGGCATTCAGGGCGCCCTGCCCAGGGTTCGTTATCGGCCCACCCAAAAACCATCCAGGGTCATCGGTTTCACGCCTTCCTACCGGCCCGCTAATTCCGTGCGCTTTCGCTCGCTCGCCTTGCCCCGCCTTCCTTCCAGGCTCCCATCCACCACCACTACCTGGCCGGCTTTCGCCTCAGCTTGGTTTCGGCTAACTATCGGTTTCGCCCACCTTCCGGTCATCCATGCGCTCGGTTTTTAATGAGGTCCGACCCTCAAGGAGTTCGTCAAGGTCAACTCAAAAACCCTTCAGCTTTCCTGTTTTCTTCAGAGGTGCTGACTTCCTGACGGTTTCGGTGCCGTCTCCTACCCGCCTTTGCCAGTTTGACAGGGGGCCGGGGAGAGCCTCCCAGTGCGCTGGCACCTGGTGCGCTCATTTGCAATTTCGCGTTTCCCGTGGGATTGCCAGAGTTGCTGTCCTCTCTCTGATTGGGCTTTAGGTCCGGTTTTTGGCTTTTTTTCCGGCCTCCGTTGCCTGGCCACCTTGCCCGGGTTTGGTTTTGGCTTTTTGCCGTGGCTTTAGTCGATAGGGTTGGCTCCTTTTTTTAGGGGATGGTTTGGTTAGTTGATAATAAGTAATGCACGCAGTATGCCTAAGTAGCTGTTATTACTCGCAATAGTTAATTTTTTTCGGGGCGATAGCGTAGTAATATTAGTAAGTTACGCACATCGTTATTATTTTGTTATTTGCCCCATTGCGTAACTACTCAGTAATACAATAAATTATACCCGCCGCAACTACCTAATAACTTTACGATTTTTCGCAGCTTTTTTTGTAATGCGTTGTTAAAGTTACACAGTACAATTTACTTGACCTCTAATAGTGTCAGAATACAATTATTTATACTAAACAACAATCGAACAAACCAAGCGTGTTACTTAGTAAAAAGACCAAACTATACCACCATCCCAACGTTATTAGGATATATAAGGTTATTATTTATGGGAAATCAGTAACGCTATTTAACGCTTAAACAACATGGACGCTAAGGTCGAACTCCCGATAAATCAACCCCTCCTGGCTGGGCTGATAACAGAGCATCTCCGACGCCAGGTTTCCCGAGATACCTTGCGCTTATGGTCTATGGCGTCATCTATCCGGTAGAACCCCGAAGCCTGCCGAGCCTTGCCGCCGCAGTCTTCCCACAGGCCGCAGGTTTCGCAGTCCCGGTCTACGCATTTTTCCAGGACGTCCAGGACGCACCACTTAAAAATCCGGTAGCCGCTCTCCGCCGCCTCTTCGATGACCCGGTTCATCAGGCCGTAAATTTGTGCATGGTGCTGTAGATGTGAGTGCTGGCCTCGATGCCGCCGGAGGATAAGCGGGATCAACAGGGCGGCCTCGTAAATCTTGTCATCAAACTCATCAACCTCATCAAGCCGTAGCTTCTGGGGGTGGGGGCCCCGGACGCTCTTGGTGGAGGCCGTCAGAATTTGGATGCTGGAGCCGTTCAGGAGTTCGGTATAAGTCTTCAGGGCCTCCCCCCGGCCAAGATGCCGAGAAGGGTTCCGAGTTAAATTTCTTGATGTGGTTATACATCCGCAAACTCTGCTCCCCGGAGCCGCCCAAGACTTTGGTTTCGCAGCCAGCCTTAAAGACCGATTCCAGCCAGGTCACCAAGGCCCCGGCCATGGTCTTACCGCCGCCCCGGTTAGCCCAGCACACACAGTTCAGGGAATCCTCGAACCAGGCCGCGGTAATGTATTCGGCCAGGCAGTAGTGATCCGGGCAGACCCGCTGCCGCGGTATCTTGATATCCCAAAAGACCTCGCAGAATCTGAGCAACTCTTCCGGTGACCGGAACCCCTTGGCCCGATGATGCTCTACTCTCTGGGCCATCAAGCGTGTCCTCTGCTCGTTCATAACGCTGGTCGCCCGTGAATTTATAAAGGTTGCGCCGTTGTGGGGACATTCGCACAGTTAGCAACCAGTGTGCCTGATCATCTCCTGGGGCCTTTGGGACCCCCGAAAAGCATCCTCGGCGTACACCCCACCTATGGGTAAAATACGGGCGTTTCGGAAGGCAAGGTAATTGGGAAGGTGGGTTCGTGTTCGTGGAAATACGGGGCTTACACGACCCCGGCAAACGTAGAATTGATAAGGGTTTACTCATTTTTGCCGATATTCTAAAAAACGGTGGGACGTAGGTGGCACCTATGTGGGGGATACCATCCCTATACCCCCGGAATGGTGGTCAAGTGGGGAATGACCGTTTTTGTAAAAAACATTGTCCATTTTTGTAAAATAGGAAAAATTTCATAATCCGAAGATTTTTATGCCTCTTCGCCCGAGCCTTCAGAATGATGGCGTCAAATTCCTCCATAAATTCCTCGTCTTCGAAGGGGTTGAAATCCTCCAGGATGAGTGTCTTCGGCACTTCCCGAACTAGCCCGGTGGTCTGGAGCAGGGTCATCAGCTTGGCGTGAAATTCGGCCACCAGGCGGAGGGCGCCAACCTTGTTGTTCTCGTTAATAAATTTCTGGTAGTCGCGCATGGCCAGCCACTGACACTTCAGCAAGAGCGTGATCTGCTTGCCGATCGTTTCATGCTGGTCAACCTGCGAAGCCACCTCCTGGTAATTCTGGCGGCCGTCCTGCAGGTCTAGTTCCACCATGCGTTTACTGATGCCGAATCTTTGCGCTATTTCTGAGGGTTTGAGTCCAGACAGAAAGAGATCCTGAACCTGTTTGATCCGGTTCATGCGACGCACGCTGATGTCCTTAACTTTCTTATTGGGAGGCTCCCCCCGCTGGGGGGACAAGCGAAAGTGCCATTTCTTTTTTTCTCCTATCTTCTGGTTTTCAAGCCCCGGCTGCCTCCCTCAAATCCTTCTTGAGGTAATAAGGCTTTCCTAACCGGGAGAGTCTTTCTTCCATCTCCCCCATGAATCTCCGCCAGTCGATCTCCTGGGCCCGGGGATGGTAATTCAACTTCCCCACCTTATAGAAGTCCACAAATTCAGAGGTCTGGTCCAGGAGCCGGTAAACCGCCTCGGGATCCAGCACCGGTTCAAACGACACCCAGGTATGGATGCCGGCCTCTTTGGCCATCCTCAGGGAGTGAATCCGGTCATGGGGCAAGGCGGCGCCAGGTTCCCATTCCAGGCTGGCGGTGGGGTCATCGAGGGTCAGGGTGACGCTCCAGGCATTGCTGGGGTTTGCCTGGAGCAGGTCTTGATCCCTGGCGATGCCCCAGGTCCCCCCTTTTAGTCAGGACCGTGGCCGTCAGGTTGTGGACCACGAAAATCTCCAAGGCCTTCCTGGTAACCCCCAGGGTCTTTTCCGCCGGCTGGTAGGGGTCCGAGGTGAAGCTCAAAAGGATGCGGCGGGGGTCACCCTGCATTTTTTCGGCTTCCCGTTCCAGGGTCTCCAGGATGGCGGGACGAGGCCGGATATAATCCGGGCTGGAAAATTTCTCCCGGTCGCAGAAGGTCGCGGCCGGGGCGTAACAATAGACACAGGCGTGAGCGCAGCCTTTATACAGATTGACCGCCAACTCGGCATATTCCCGGGCTTTGCCCCGGGGCTCATAGATGATGCTCATAGCTGCACCGGCTCCAGATCGCTCCTCAGGTAAAGGGGGTGCCGGGGTTGCCCCTGCTTGGTGAGTTCGCCCAGGCGATACAAGTTCACCCCGGAGTTGCGCACCAGGTTGATCACGTTCCAGCCCCGACTGAGCAGGGCGCCATGGTTCCCCCAGGCAGCCACCACCAGGGAGACCTCTCGCCGCTGGACCACCTCCGTCAGGTAGCGGTTGGTCTCCGGGCCGATGGGGTCCGGGTGCCGGTAGAGGGCCCGGGGATCGGTTGACCGCAGGGCGAAGATGTTCAGCATAAACATCCCGTGAAACCCCCAGCGCCGGGCGTAGTTGATGCACCGGGTCACCGTGGGGTCGTTCTTGACCTCATCGGCGGTGCTGGGATTGAGCCCGATGAAGGCTGCTACCTCTCTGGCGCCCCGATGCCCTTCCGGGGGGGCCCAGACGCGCTCCAGGGTGTACCGCCAAGTCCGGCAAGGTGAGAAGATGGTTGGCATCAAACCTAACTCACTTTCCTGTTAGGCCACATGGCGCGAATGATCTGTTCCTCTGTGGCCTGAGTTTTGGATAAAAATTCGGGGTCTTCCGATATCATTCGAACGGCGAAATCGACCGCCGCAACATCCTTCTCGGCCACCCCCAAAACCGTGCCACAGAATTTCACTGTGGCCATGGCCAATTTATAGGGAACCCCATTGGCTTGACAAATTAGGCTTAACGCCAAGTGATAGGCCAAGGCCACCTTATCCACCATAACCTCTTCTACTTCGTGCAATGTATTCGCATCCACTGAAACAGTCCTCCTTATCTCCCTATCCACCCGCAGAAGAAATACCGCAAGGCGTCCAGGGCGTGGTGTTCACCTTTGCCCGGTTCATGTTCCCGGTATTTTCTGTACTCCCGGATCAGGTTCTTGCAGCGGTGATGAATGACCAGACAGGGGGCGCCGTCATACCGCCGCTCCAGCCATTGCCGCACCAACTCCTGTCCCACCGTGACCGGGAGCCGGGGACCCTTGACCTCGATCCCCAGGACCTCACTCAGGAGCACCAACCGTTCCGGATTGGCCGGGTCGCCGTACCCCATCTTGAGGGGCGGGTGGCCCATCTCCTGATGCTGTTTGGCGATAGCCTTAGCGTTCTCCGGGGTGGTCCGGAACCGCTCGTAATATTCATCCAGCACCATCACCCGCTCGCCCTTTTCCACCGGCATGATCCAGAGGCAGGCGAACGGATTGGTGTAGCCCGGGTCAACCGAGATATAGAGGCCCAGGGCGGGGTCGTAGTCGAAGGCCATTATTTCATGTCTCCCGGCTTGATGCCGAAATCGGCCATGAGCTTGCCGGCCGCTTCTTTCTTAAGCAGGTTGTCGGCCATGTGGTTCAAGGTACCGTCCGGCAGGATGATGCCGTTGCCTCGGAGCACCTGGTAACCTTCCATGACTTCGACCGAAGAGACCTGAGCCAGGACCTCCCAGTGGTCAAAGTCCACCTTGACCCCCTGCCAGAAATCCTCCAGGGTTAGTTCTGATTTGTCAGCAACCACGATCTCACCTGACCGCCTGGTCCTGGGCCAGGCCGCCGCCAAGCGCTTCAGGACGGGGCTTTGAGAGAGGAGGCGGCCCCTTCAAAGTTCTCCGCGGCCCGGTGGATCAGAAGGGGGTCACCCATGGCACGCCTCCTGGTGGAGGTTCTCGCCCTCATGGGGGGCCTGCTCTTGTTTGACCTGCTCCAACCCGACCCTGGCCAGTTCCAGGAGTTTCAGGAAAGCGGCCGCGGAGTTCTTGATCACGCACTTCTTCTTGATCTTCACCACCAGGTCGAAAAAGGCGTCATAGGTGTTCAGGTTCGCCAGGTAAACCACGTCCGAGGCGAAAGCCACCGCCGTATCCTTCAGCAGCTCGTCCAGGTTCTCGATCTCCTCGGGCAGAAACATGAAGTTGACCAGCTTGTACTGGAGCCGCTGCTCGGCGATGGCCGCAAACTGGATGCCCTGCAGGGCCTTCACGGTGTCGGAGTCCAACCCGGCGTACACCTTGGCCTGCACGTCTGTGATGGCCTCCCACAGCTCCTTCAGGATCACCAGGTCGTCCTGGCCGGCGATGGCGTTATGGGATAGCTGGATGGCCAGGCGTGCATCGGAATCTTTCTCGTCGCCCACCACCATCACCAATATCTGCTCCACCCCGGCCTGGCGGCCCGCCTGGACCCGGTGGTTGCCGGAGAGCACCCGGAGCTTGCCGTCCTTCTCCCGGTAGCACAGGGGCAGGGATGACAGGTTGCCGTCTTTCTTGATGTTCTCCACCAGGCTCTGGAACTGCTCGGCCTTCATGTACCGGGCGTTCTTTTCCAGGAGCTTCAGCTCTCCGGGGGTCACCATCTCCAACCGGTAAGGGAACAGGCCCGCCAGCTTCTCATTGAGCAGGTTCAGGACTTCTCGAATTTCTTCAGCCATAGGGGGATAACCTCGTTTAAATCCGTGAATGCCCAGCTCGGTCTCATAGACCAGTTTGCCCGGGTCCCGCCGGGCCAGTTCATAGAGGCCCCGGTACTTCATGGACACCGGCTTATCGGTGAACACCATGGTCCGGCACTTGGGGATTTCCAGGAAGAACTTTTCCTCCAGGAGCCGGCGCACCTCCCGGGTCTGGGTCACCAGGAGCAGGAGTTTGGCCAGGCGCCGGTAACGGGTGGAGTTGACCACAAAGTCGGCCAACAGATACACGTCCCCACCCCCCTGCATCCGGGAGTAGATCAGGAACCCGAAGACCTTGCCGTCTACTGCCAAAACCAGCGGGACCTCGCCGTCCGCCGGGATGCCCACCCCCTTGGACAGGTACACGTCCCGGTAGTAGTTCACGATCCGGTTGGTGGTGGGGGCGATGACGAGCTTTGAGGCCGGGGTGATCTCGTCTTCGTCCCCCAGGCGGGCGAAAGGCACAAACTCCGAATGCCGCTGCTGCTTCATCACCCCCCGGTGCAGGGCGGTCATGTTCGAGTAAATGTAGACCGGCTTCATCCGGGCCTTGCGCACCACCGCCACCATGGGCAAGCCCTTCCACTCATGGTCGTCCAGGTAGAGATAATCCCGCTCCATCATCTTGGTCAGGATGCGTTTCTTGCGGTCCTCGTCGATCATGCCGTAGCTGGGGCTGTCCCAGTCAAAGATTTCCTCCAGGCGTTTGAACATGCGCTCGTAGCCGCCGGCGTAGGTGGGGAGGAAGGCGATCACCACTGCATCCTTCGGGATTTCATCCAGGAGGTCGAAGATATCCCGGGAGGTGTAAGCCTCCATCCGGGTCTCTTTCTTGCGCTCCCGGAGTTTGGCTCAACCGTGCCATGGTGGAAGTCGGCGAAGGTGTTCATGTAGTGCATCCAGTGGCGCTGCTTAAATAGATTGTTCGCCTTCTCGTATTTCAGCATCTCGAAGAGGACCATCACCGTGGCGGCCTTGGCCTCCTCGTCGGCCAGGTAGGGCTCCAGCCAGGCGAATTTCTCCTCCCGGACCTCCAGACGGAATGGCTGCCCGGCCAGGTAGGCCCCCAGGACCCCGGAGTAAAGCGAAACGTCATTCCCCCAAAGTTTGGCCTTGGGCGCGTAGCGGGTGAGGAGCTGCTCCACCGTGAAGGCGCCGGAGCAACCCACATAGACCTGCCGGCCATCGAAGGCCGGGCCGTTATTGCCGAGCCATTTTCTGGTTTCGGCGTTGACGGATCCGATGAAGCTCATGGTGAATCCTTATGGAGCGGGTTGGTGGAATCGGACCACCAGCACCACCTGGTCGATGATGCCCTCACCACGAGTCCCCGCCTGCCTGTAGCCCCCGAAGCCACTCAGCATGACGCTTATGGCTGGGGATAAACTCCTCGATGAGCACGCCGGTATGCTTACGTAGCCAGGCGGCCACCACCCGGCGGTGACAGAACTCGCCGGGGGCCTCCCAGCACAGGAGGATGAAATTGTCGCCGCCCAGGTCCCGGATCACCTTCATGGGGTCCAGCTTGTCCAGGACCTGAGCCTTATAAAGCGGGAATAAACTCTCCGGGTCCATGATTTTGATCAGCCCCGGGTTGGGGCCAACCTGGTATACCGTCGGCCCCGTCCAACCCCGGGGCACCCCCAGGGAGATGGCCACCGCCTGGGGGAGATGACCGGCGATTTTGAAGTTACTGGTGAAGATCATTGCCACCTCATTCCCTGCGGTCATTAAGGTGCTGGTGGAGGGTTTTCCCACCGTAAAACTTGAACCCACGTCTTATCCGTCCCAGCCTACTTCTTATTCCTCGGCTTGAAGTCTGGGCACAGTCTCTACAAAAGAGTTCCCCATGCTCATTCCTTTCTGCCGGTTCGCCGCACTTGCATAATAGGGTTCCGTTTTTCATAACCACCTCACCCTCGGCACTACCTCGTTTGCCAGCCCCAGGATCAGAAAATGCAGCGCCGAAATCCCGTAATTGTCCATGTCCAGGGGTTTGTCCCGGAATGGCCGCCGGGGGTCCCGCTCCGGCATCCGGTATTTCATAAATTCGGGAATCGTCTTCGGACACTCCCGGGAAATGGTGATCCCGCCCGGGATGCCTTGCTTGTAGTTCGCGAGCCTTTTCCCCAACAGGTTCCGGGCCAGGCCCAGTTCCTCCGGAGCCGCCACCGCATGCAACCGCTGGCGCCGCATCCGCTTGATGAACTCCGGCTCCCGGGGATCGCAGAAAAACTTGCGAATATGCAACTCCACCGCCCAGGCCTTGGCGATGGGCAGGAGGTCGTCGAATAATAAATTGCTCTCGAAAAGCTCTCTCATGATGTGGATATGGTCCGTTGGCGGAGGGCTATAAGCTGCCACCAATAGAACCGTGGGGTTATCAAGACCCCACTTGATCCCCGCGAAATATCTCGGCGCCTGTTCATTGCCCGACACTCTCGGCTCCTGTCTTTTCCGCTTGTCTGACGGCACGGAGCACCTCACGCACATAGGCCGGGGGGCAGCCGGGGCCGTTGTAGGCCCGCGCCACCCGGGCCAGGTTCCCCCGATGCTTTTTCAGGAGGGCGGCCAGGACCCGAGCGCCGCCGTGGATGTTCTCTCGCGGATTCCAGGGGTCCACTCCCAGGCCCCGGGCGACGCCCCGGTCAAGTTGCATCAGGCCGATGCACCGGCCCCGCCCAGAAGTGGCGACCGGGTCATACCTGCTTTCGATGGCCATAAAGCCCTGGATGACATAGGGGCTCACGCCGTGCTCCCGGGCGGCCTCCAAGGTCCAGTCCCAGTAATTTTGCGGCATAGAAAGCTGCCCTATTCGGGGAGGCGCCGCCGGCCAGGGCTGGGCCTGGGAGATGCTGGCGGGCAAGCAAGCCAGGCCCAGGATGATGATGGCGACACGCATCAATCTGCCCTATCCTGTTTCATGGTCACCTCTGCAAAGACGTAAAATAGTCAAGGTTCGTCAACACCCACGTTCCGGTCCCATCCTTCTTTCGCCGGTATTTTGCCATCATGGAGGAAGGCCTGAGCCGTCCGCTCATGTACCCCCAGAAATTTAGCGATGGCCTTGACTCCCCGGTAAAACTCCACGTGCACATATATGATTGGCGGGGGGGCTGGGGCTTCCATGTGTGGCATGTCAGGCTCCCGGTTGAGTCCCCTGGTTAGATTCGCATGACACGATTTCTACTTCCCACCGCGGAATCTCCGCATACCATTTCTCCGCATGGAGACCGACGATCTGCTTGTCGTCTTCCCAGAAAACCCCCTTAGCGCAATCCGTGATCTGCTTGACCAGGTTGTCGGTATCCGGTTTGGTGATGGGCCTGATCTCGCCGGCCATGGCCGCGGCCTGCCATTTCTTAGATTTGCTCTTGGGGATCGGCAGGAACGCTCTCATGCCAAGGGCAACGGGTCCCTGGAATGGCACCGGAGGGCGATGCTCATACATCAGGGCCATGAGCTTGTTCTGCTCGGTCCGCTGGTCCTCGTCGGTATAAGTCTGAGCTCTGGCGATGTCCTGGCCATGCTTGCCGCCACCTTTGATGATGAAACCCCGGGAGCGCGCCCGCTTCTGAGACTGGGGCGCCAAGATGATGGTGAATCGGATCGGGTTCACCGCGTCCCCCTCTCATCCTTCCGGAAAGCCAAGGTGGCCTAGTCCGGGTGGCGACGCCAGAAACCGCTTCATAGACACCCAGAAGGACCAGGCCGACGATTGTAGCAGCCAGGCCCCCCAGGGTGAGCCCGAATCCCACGCCAAACCAGGACAGCATCTCAGCCATGCACGGTGTCCTTCTGGGCGTAATTCTGGAAAAGCATAAATTCCTTGCGATACGCCAAGTTAACTAACCCCGTCGGCCCGTTGCGATGCTTGGCCAGGCGGACTTCCGCTATCCCCTTGTCCTTGGAGTCCTCGCGGTACAATTCGTCTCGGTAAATAAATAGCACCAGGTCAGCGTCAAGTTCGATCGAGCCTGATTCGCGTAAATCCGATAGCACCGGCCGCCTGTTCGGCCTCTTTTCCACCTCCCGGTTTAACTGACACAGGGCAATGACCGGCAGGTTCAGTTCTTTCGCCAACGCCTTCAGACTCCGGGAAATCCCCCCGACTTCCTGCTCCCGGCTCTTGGCCTTAGGGTCCCGGGCCAGTTGCAGGTAATCCACCACCACCAGGCCGATACCCTGTTTAGACTTGAGACGTCTGGCCTGAGAGCGTATCTCCAAGGAGGTCAGGGCAGGCTTGTCAATGATGTGGATTGGGACGCCCCTCAGTTTGTCATCCACCTGGTAAAACCTCTCCCACTCCTGGCTTTCCATCCGGGCGGCACGCAACCGGCTGGCGTTGATTTGGCCAACGCTGGCCAGGAGGCGCTGCACCAGCTGCTCCTTGGGCTGCTCCATGCTGAAAAAGGCCGTGGGCACCTGGGAGTGGCGGGCGGCATGGTAGGCCATATTCAGGCTCAGGGCCGTTTTCCCATGTGATGGCCTGGCCGCCAGGATAATCAAATCCCCGTTCTGCCACCCGCTGGTAAGCCGGTCCAGGTCCACAAATCCGCTCGGAATTCCCAGGATCTCTCGCTTCCGCTCAAAAATCTTTTCAATCCGGCTCACTTCTTCGGGAACCAGATCGTCCAGGGAGTAAGCGGCCTGAATCTCCCGGCTCTCTTTGATCTGAAAAATTTTACTCTCAGCCTGGTCAATAAAGACCTCCGCGTCATCCACCGGGGCGAGACAGGCCCCGGCAATCTCCTGGGTGGCGTCCAGTAACCGGCGCAGCATGGCCTTCTGGCGCACCAGTTTGGCGTAATAAGGGGCGTTGACGGCGAAACCTACCTCTTCACTGAGGCCGGCCAGGAAGACCGCACCCCCCACCCCCTCCAACTGGCTCCGCTCTTTCAAGAGGGCGCAGACGGTCACCAGGTCCACCGGATCATTCTTGCCGTAGAGGTCCAGCATGGTTTTGTAGATGCGGCCATGGGCTTCTTTGTAGAAGTCATCGGCCACCAGGAGGTCGCTAACCTCATCCAGCACCTCCGGCCTGACCAGAATAGCGCCCAGGACCGACTGCTCCGCCTCGAGATTAGCCGGGGGCGTGTAGCCCGCAGGCGAATCTTTCTTCTTGGTCATCACCCCTCCAACTGCGGCACCGTCCGGGTGCTGATCTGTGCCTGGGCTCCAGTTTCCCGGTCCTGGGCCTCCAGGTATGCCTCCCGAAAGGATTTAAAAATAAACCGTAAGTCGTCATAAGACGTGATGCTGAATTGCTCCCAGCCGCCGATGAAGTCCATGGCCTTCTTGGTGGCTTCGTCCATCTCCGGCTGCTCGCCGGCTTCGGCCGCGGCGATGAGCTGGGTCCAGACATCAATAGCCGAGGGAAGAAGGGACTGGACCGCCCCGAGTAGCTCGCTGATCTTGGGGAACCACTTGCAGGTGTCGATGTGGCGATAAACCGCGGCCTCAAACTCTTTGTCGGTGAGCCGACACAATCTTTCCCGGTACACGTCCACCGTTGCAGACGAACACTCGTAATCGGGGTAGGCCGCCATTAACAAGGCTATCCCCTTATGGAACACTGCCTCATTGAGCATCTGATTTTCTCCTTTGCATTGACTCCTTTAGGGCTCCCCAGCCTTTCGGTTGGGATGGTTTCCCCCATCATATTTTCCGTCCAAAATCACCTCCGCATTCTCGATCATAAAGTCAATGGACGCCTTCCAACCCCGGTCGTTAACCCCAAGCAGGAATGGGGATTCGCGGGTTTTGAGCCACCACCCGCAACCACCAGTCCGGTCAGGATTGCGCTTAACCGCGTCCCGCATCTTTGCCATGGCTTTGGGGGGACGTTTGAAAGGCAGGTTGACCTTGGCCAGTTCCGGAGGGGCGTTTTCATTCCACAAAATCGCCAGGTCTTGAACCGAAAAAGAGGGGGTCGGCGGCTCGGCCGTCGACAAGTCTTTTCTTCTAGTTTCCGTTTCTGTTTCTGTTTCGTTTCTGTTTCTAGGGCTACTGGTAGTATTCTGGTAGCCTACCGGTAGGCTACTGGTACACGACGCCAGTTTTTCCCAGTCAATTTGGAAACTTGCGTATTTCTTTTTCGACTTGTATTCTTTGACTTCACATATTACCCAGGGAGGGAGGGGAAGGCTAGGCGGGGTAGGGTTGTTTAGCCGTTGATGCTTGAGAAAATTTTTTATCCAATGAAAAGTTTTCCCGTTGGCCTCGTATGGCACTATTTTCCCGAGGATAATTAGTTCTTCGATAATTTCTTTCACGGTTTCAGGAGACAGCCGTAAAATACCTGTTTTCAGGGCAATACTACCGTATCTTGGCTCATATCCCCCCCAATCTTCCGCCAAAGACCAGAGGCGGACATAAAGCCAGAGGCCGTCTTTCCCGACTGCTTCAAACAACTCCTCATCGAAAAGCAGTTCGTCAGTATCAATCACTCTTTTACGGCCCATAATTCCTCAAGAATTCTGGAGAAATTACTGGTAGCCTACTGGTAGCCTACTGGTAATTCCGGTGCTTATAAACCGGAAGGTCCTGGTATTCCGGCCTCAAACTGCCATCTTGGGTGAACCATTTCCATGCGCCCAACATCCCCGGGTAAAGCCTGGCGCTGTCATGGGGTGCCGACTGGTGAGGCTGGAGCTTCACCAAGCCGTCAGTGGTAAGGGCCAGGTGCCAGCCGGTCTGGTTCATAGACAGGTGCCACTCATTTGGTTTGTCGAACATCGCAAACTATCCCCGCACAGGGCCGGCGCCTCCAAAGAGTTCCGCCACCGGCTTTCCCAGGAAGTCGGCGATCTCTCTCTGAAGCTGGGCATTGGCTCTATATCCGTATATGTTGTTGGCCACCGAGCCAAAGGGCCGATTGAGCTTGCGGGAAAGGGAAGAAATGGTCTCTCCCCTTTCAGCCAAAAGCCGCTTAATTCGCCAGGCTTGGTCAAATTTCTTCATTTTTTTCTGGATTATCCTTTCCACATGTGGTAATTACATCCAAGGGAAAGATAATAAACGCATGCGGCTATTGTCAAGATAAAAATTAGCCGAGGATGGTAATCATGGCTAAGAAGATGTTTTCTTTAGAGATCTTCCTCCAGCAGGTTCAGAAGCTGATGGAGGAGAAGGGCATCAAGGATCAGAAGAACTTCAACGAGATGGTGGGAGTCCAGCGGGCCATTACCCGCTGGAAATCGGGGGAGTCCCGGCCGTCGGTGGACAGTCTGATGATGATCAAGGAACTGTTCGGTAAATCAATAGACTGGCTTTTGACGGGCGAAGAAGCCCCTGGTTTTCAACCCATGCAGCCCATCATCACGCTGGTGGGCGCTGAACCAGAGATCCCGGAGGGGGTACGGTCTGAAAATTATTATGCCGTCCCCCTGGTGGAGGGGCCCATTGCTGCGGGTTATGCCGGGTTGATTCCTGGGGATTATGTCAGCGACCTGGTCTGGGTATATAAACCTGAGTTGGGGGCTCGCCAGTATCATAATCTACGGGCCGTGCGATTAGGAAAGGATGCCGATTCCATGGAACCTACCATCCACCCGGGGTCCATCGTCATCATCGACCCCACCGAAACGCAAATCACCCCGAAGGCCATATTTGCCGTACGACTGGATAGAGAAGGGGGTTGCGCCATCAAGCGAGTGCAGCAGACTGACGAGCATTGGGTCTTGGTCTCGGATAACCCAGAATATGATCCCATCGCCATTGAGAAGACAAGAATACCGAATATCATCATTGGCAGGGTCATCTGGTCCTGGACCAGTTGGGTGCGGGAACCGTTATACGAGGGGCCGGCGGGGAGCAATGGAAAAAAGAACGGTTTGGTCTGACTTTCCCTCCTTGTTTCCCCGGCGTTAGAGGAATTGAAGCTGGTGGAGCCATTTTGTTTATAAGAGAATTTTTGTCCAAGCTGAAAGGAGTAGAGCATGGGAAGGCAGCAACTTACCACCCCTTTGGTCTTACGCGGTCAAGAAGCAGTACGGCTACAACGTGTACCTTTTAATGAACGCTCATTTGATGAAGGCTGGCTTCAGAAGCTAATTTTTCAACACCCTGCTCTCATCCCCTTCCATGAGATTGAACCCGTATTTTCTGATTCGCTGCCCGTGGTACGGGAACTACCCACCCCCGCCGGTCCTCTGGACATCCTCTACATCAATCCAAAGGGTTTTCTGACCCTGGTGGAGACTAAGCTCTGGCGCAACCCGGAAGCTCGCCGCTCGGTAGTTGCGCAGATCATCGACTATGCCAAAGAGATGGCGCGCTGGGCATATGACGATTTGGTGCAGGCCATGCGACAGGCTGGCCTTAAATCAAGCCAAGATCCGCTAGTGGAGATGATGAAACAGATAGCTGGGGAAGACTTCGAGGAGCAGCGGTTCATTGATCAGGTCAGTAAGAATCTGCGGTTGGGACGATCACTGTTGCTCATCGTAGGCGACGGCATCCAGGAAGGGGTAGAACAGATGGCATCTTTTCTCCAGCAAGCGCCGCAGCTCGGCTACCAGTTGGCGCTTCTGGAAATCGGCATCTACCGGGAACAACCAGGGAAAGACGACTTGTTGTTTGTTCAGCCCCGACTCTTAGCACGTACTTATGAAATTCCCAGTGCCGTAGTAGAAATCAAAGTCCCAGTCCAGCTAAGGGATATAGAAGTGACACTAAGGCCAGAGCCCGGTCCGGAGAAGGCTGGCCGCCGAAGGATCACAGAAGAAGAGTTCTTTGAGGAGCTGAATAAGTCAGCAAATCCCGAGGCCGTGGAATTTGCCAAGTGGGTACTGGATAACGCTGAAGACCATGGTTTAGAGGTGGACTGGCGTGATAGTGGTCCGGTCTTGAAGTACACAGATCCTGAACTGGGAACATTTTTCAACTTTGGGCAACTACGTCGAAATGGGATGCTGGCCATCGATTATCTATATTGGAGGTTTAAAGAATTAGGGCTGCCATTGGAGATTTGCCGCAACTTTTTGGAAGAAGTAGCGTTCCTTATTCCTCAGGCTTCACCCCGAACGGTTTACAACCAAATCGGGGAACGAAAGAGGAGAATGGATTGTATATGGGAAAAATCCGCGTTCAGGAGACTTTCCACCGTTCGCCCCCTTAATTCGAAACGGGAAGAATTCATGGGGGCCATCGACAAAGCCATCGGCGAGATTCAGAAATTGGGAGAGACATAGTGGTTCGTGTTTAAAGGGTCCCCAATGAATCCTAAGCAATTTCCAAATAATTCTGCTGGGCGGCTGGTGCAGGTAGGCCAGGGAGAAACAGCTTACCGGGCTTTTGTCCCAAACCCACTCCCGCCGGAATTGCCCTTTGATGCCGGGCTTGGTGCGCACTCTGTCCGAGGCGGACCGGGCCCTGGGGGAGCTGGCAGGTCTCGGACGCACCCTGCCCAACCCCCAGCTTCTCATCGGCCCCTTCATCCGCCGGGAGGCGGTGCTGTCATCCCGCATCGAGGGTACTCAGACAGACCTCACCGACCTCTATGCGTATGAGGCGGGGCAGTTGCCCCTCTTTGCCGGTTTGAAGACGGTTCCGCCCGAGTCTGACGTCAAGGAAGTGACCAATTACGTCCGGGCCATGGAATATGGGTTGGAGCGGCTCAAGACCCTGCCGGTGAGCCTGCGGCTGATCCGGGAGTTGCACGGCATCTTGATGGAAGGGGTGCGGGGCGACCGGGCTACTCCTGGGGAGTTTAGGCGGAGCCAGAACTGGATCGGGCGGCCCGGATGCACCCTGAACCAGGCAGAGTTTGTTCCCCCACCCGTGCCCGAAATGCATGAGGCCCTGGATGTCTTCGAAAAATATCTCCATGCCGCCAACATCTATCCCCCCTTGGTGGGCCTGGCCTTCATCCACTACCAGTTTGAAACCATCCATCCCTTCCTTGACGGCAACGGCCGCATCGGCCGACTCCTGGTCACACTCCTACTGGTGACCTGGGACCTGCTGCCCTTGCCGCTCCTTTACCTCAGCGCTTACTTCGAACAGCACCGGCAGGCATATTACAACCTGCTGCGGGGGGTGAGCGAAAAAGGGGCCTGGCAGGAATGGGTGGCATTTTTTCTTGAGGGGGTGGCGGAACAGGCCCGGGATGCCGGCGCCAGGGCGAAACGCCTGCAGGATCTGCAAAGAGAATGGCGGGAGCGATTGGTGAAGGTCCGGGGGTCGGCTTTGCTGCTGCGTTTGATCGATAGCCTGTTTGCCTCACCCGTGTTGACCATTCCCCAGGTCCAGCATTTGTTAGGAATAACCTACCGTAGCGCCAAGGCAAACGTTGAAAAACTGGTACAGGTAGAGATCCTGAAGCGGTCAGGAGAATCCTCTTACGGAAAGACGTACCTCGCCCCGGAAATTATAGAGGCTATCATTTAGGATTGACAAATTATACTTTATTGGCTAAAAAGTATAATTTATGATAGAAGATATTTACTTTAGTGAAATTCTGAGGAACTGGATTCCCAGAAAGCGGGGCACCCCCACCAGTTAAGTATGGCCAAGAAATATGGCCAGGCATAAGTACCCGGGCAAAATGAATATTTTCAATAAATACACGCATACGGATAGTTTTTATTGACATAGGGGTATCTATCAGGATATTATCCCTCTCATAAGAATTTTTCGAGTCCGGTCTATGAGAATGGATGAATCCCTGCCCCTGATGACTCCCCAAGAGGTTGCCGACCTCTTGAAAATTTCAGTCAGGTCGGTGTACCGTATACGCGCTGACCTGGGAGGGTTCTACCTTCCTCATCTGCGAGTACTGAGGTTCAGGCCGGAGGTGGTAAATGCCTGTATGGAGCGAGACGGGGCGCGGCTGGCGGTATCGGTTTCAGTACCGCGGAACGAAGTATCAGAGCGGCGGCTTCAAAACCAAATCCGAGGCCAAAGCTGCCGAAGCAGAGCATCGCAAAAGTCTCAAGCAGCCCACGACCCCGACCCCTACCGGCACGGATTTTAAGAGTGCGGCTTACGAATATCTGGATTTCTGCAAGCGGCGCTATGTCGACAAAACCTATAAGAAAAAAGCCTATTGCTATAAATGTTTTCAGGCCGCGGTAGGCAACCTTCCCTTATCCGAGATTACCGCCCGCATCATTACCGGCTATCTGGCCGGCCGGCCGGCCAACTCAAATTACAACGAGCACCGCAAGAGCCTCTGCGCCTTTTTCCAGTGGGCCTTTAAAAATGGGCTCGTGGGGTTCAACCCCTGCATCCATGTGGACTCCATGCCGGAATCGCCCAAACGCAAAGTGATCCCCACCCAGGAGGAAATGGTGCAGATCTTATTGGCGGCCGGTGAATACCGGCCCTTCTTCCTGGCTCTCTATTCCTTGGCGGCCCGTCTGGGGGAAATCAACAATCTGCGATGGGAAGACGTGAATTTCAACCGGCGGGAGGTCACTCTATGGACCCGGAAAACCAGGGATGGGAGTTACCGTGCCCAGGTTAAGGCCATGAACCAGGACCTTTTCGAGGAACTGTCCCGGCTCTATAACAAGCGCAGCGGGGAATATGTTTTCCCCAACCCGGAAACTGGCCTGCCTTACCGCAACCGCCGTGCCCAGGTTCGCCGAGCCTGCCTCAATGCCGGGGTCCCCTACTACTCCTGGCACTGCATCCGGCACCATGTGGCCAGCCTCCTATCCGATGAGCACAAGGTATCACTTCCAACGATACAAAGGATGCTGGGGCACCAGAGAATAACGACCACAGAAAGGTATGTGCAGTCTCTTGGAGAGGGGCAAAGAGAAGCCGCGGACCTGCTAAAAATTAAAACCTTCCCCGAAACCCTCCCCGCAAAAAAGAATAAGGGTTAAGCCCTAAAGCCTAACCCTTTGAAATAATTTGGTAGTCCCAACGGGAATCGAACCCGTGTCTCCGCCGTGAGAGGGCGGTGTCCTAGGCCCCTAGACGATGGGACCGCGCCCATTTTTATATCCCAGCGATCAGAGCGTGTCAAGAGGCGGAGCCGGGCTGGCCTGGTAAAAGGTGCATTTCCTCCCCTAGTCGCCGGAAGCGGCCCCGGTCTTCCTCACCTGACCGGCGGGGTCTCGCAACGGTCCGGTTCCGGCCAGCCAGGCCTGGGCCCGGTTCAGGTCCCGGGAAGTATTGAGGTTGAAAAAGCTCTGCCCTTCGGGGTCCAGAGCCAGAACCTCCGCTTCAGATAAGATCTGGGGCCGGCAAACCTCGAGAAAACGGGTGGGGCGGCGGTCGGCCTGGAGAAAATCCCGTAAGGCAGGCAACAGGCGGACGGAGTAGACCCCCGGAAACGGCTCCAGGCCCCAGGGGGACCGGCAGACCACCGCCGGGCGGGAGGTGCGGCGGGCCCGGGCCGCGAGTTCGGCCAGGAGGGCTGTGGTCACAAACGGGTTGTCCACCGCCGCGGCCAGCACCCAGGGGGTCCGGGCCCAGAACAGCGCGGTGAGGAGGCCGCCGGCCGGTCCCTGGAACGGCCGCAAATCCGTCAGGAGGGGCAGGCCGAAGGCCTGGTGGGCCAGGGGCTGGTTGGTGATGAGCCAGCAACTCGCCACCAGGGGGGCCAGGGCCTGGTTCACCCAGAGGGCCAGAGGTTTCCCGGCCAATTGCAGCGCCGCCTTGTCTTGCCCCAGCCGCCGGCTGAACCCTCCGGCCAGGATGGCTCCCGTGAGCCGGGAGGCGCCGGGCTTGCCGTTTGGCTGCCGGGGCGGCATCACCGGCATCCGAGCCGATCCCGGATAAACCGGGCGATTTCCTCCACCTGGCGGGGATGGAACACCGGCAGGGTGGTGGGCAGCGGCCAGGCGCTGACCCAGGCGGTCAGATGGGAATAGTCCGGCAGCGGTGAGGCGGCATCCACTGGCGCCAGGGCCACTTTGGGCAGATCGCTGGTTTTGTAGCCTTCCACCAGGATGAGATCGGCGCCCGGCGCCAGTTCGGCCAGAATGGCGTCCAGTCGAGGCTCTTCGGGAGTAGCACGGGTGATCTGCAACAGTCCCGGGGCCGCCAGGGCCACCAGCCGCCCCCCGGCCTGGCGGTAGCGCCAGGTGTCTTTGCCGTCATCCCCCAGATGCTGATGGTGAGAGTGCTTCAGGACTGCGGCCCTGAGTTTATGTGCGGCAAACCACTCCAGCAACCGGCAGATGAGTTCGGTCTTGCCGGAGTTGGAGAGCCCCACAATGGCAATGGCTTTATCCCTGGGTGCGGGCGAGGGAGATGTGGATGGCGCGGCGGGAGGAGAGGCGCTCAAGGTTCAGAAGGGTGTTTTTCCAGGATCTTTTCTCTTTTGACATTGCGGTTGAGATAGATGGCGCACCGGGAGCACGGCCCCTCGCAGAGCGTGCCCCGATACTCCCGCACTTCATAACAGGGTCGCCAGGGGAGCTGAAACGCCGGGCATTCCTCTTTCTTGTCACAATCGTAAATATTCCAGCAGGGGGCCAGCACCATCAGGTTGCGCAGGCAGGCCAGGGTAAAGCCCCGGTCATGGATCAAACTGTTGATCTGGCCGATCTGGCCCACATCAAATTTGGAATAGAGCCGGTTGTTGGTATTCTTCTCCCGCAAGGGCTTGATGAACCCTTCCTTTTCATATTCCCGGATGCGTTTTTGGGAAAGGTTTACCACCCGGGAGACCTCATTGATTAAAAAGAGCTCTCCGCCATCACCTTCGCACCGGAATTGTTTGTTTTTTCCTCGGGGCATAAGTCTTTGTATAAGAAAATAAGTATAAACAATCTGAACACAGAACGCCTGTTTTTACAAGCAAAAATTCATCGGCTTCAGTGTCTTCCCCACGGAAATTGCTGCAGCCATACCGTAAGCCTGGGACCCCGGGGCCTGACGAGGTGCGAGGTGTCGGCCTGCCGGGGCCGCGAACGGCCGGCAAGCGGACCGGACCCATTGTCTCTGTCGTTTCTCAGGGCCGCGCTCCCTTTACTTTGCCGACGGCGCCTTGCGGATCGAAACCGCCAGGCCCACTCCCTTCTGAAGCCTGCGGGCGGCGTTGTCCATGGCGCAGGCGATCTCGACAAACCCGTGGCTGCCTGGCAACGCCAGGAACTCACCCGGGGCGGCGTCGGCGTAAGTCCGGGCCGGGCCCTTAAGGCTGAGGGACCCGGCCTGGAGGCGCCAGCCCCGGTCTCCCAGTTGGGATGCCACCACTTCGGCGGGGATGTTGCTTATCAGGTTGCCGAACCGGTCCACAGAGATGATCTCCCCCTTAATTGCTTCCGGCCCGAACTCCGGCTCGGGGAAGGTCAGGGAGACAGGGTCGGTGACCCGGGGGCCAAAGTCGTCCAGGTCCACCCCCAGGGACAGGTGGGCTGCCACCGGCGCAAAGATATCCCGGCCGTGGAAGGTGGCCGACACCCGGGGCTGGAAATACACCGGATTATTCAGCGAGACCATGGCGAGATCGGTGGCCCGGTTGAAAATGAGGTGGAAGAGGCCGTTGTCCGGCCCTACCCAATAGTGCCCCCGGCACCGGGCCGCCAGGGCCCGGCGGCGGCTGCCCACCCCGGGGTCCACCACGGCCAGGTGAATGGTGCCCGGGGGGAAGTAGGCGGCCGCTTCGGCCAGCATGAAGGCCCCGGCTTTGATATCCTGAGGCTCGACTTCGTGGCTGAGGTCCACCAGCCGGACCTCGGGATTGAGACTCAGGATGACGCCTTTCAAGCTGCCCACATAGGCGTCCCGGGTGCCGAAATCGGTGAGCAGGGTGATGAGAGGCCGGGGAGCGCCGGTCACTGCTGAGTCCTTTCCTGCCAAGGATGAGAACCTATGGCAACACCTGTCTTACGCGGCAAAGATTTTCTCTCAACCGATGGAGGGTTGGAAACGGGAGTTTTAAGTCCCCCTTTTTCGAAGGGTTATATAGGAGTATTATCAGTAGCTTATCCCAACTGCCCCCCTTTAGAAAGGGGGGGTGATTCTTTCCCAACGTAAGCTCCTCCGGTTGATGCAAAATGACGCCAAAAATCGGTTTTGGAAATGACCTCTAGTTACGTCAATCGCGCCCCGTGGCCGTTAAAGATCGGCGGGCCCCAAAAGCCATGAATGACCGCCCCCCGAGAAGGAGGCTCAGCCCGCGGCCAGGATTTTTCCCACCTCGTCCCGGATGCGCTCCGGGATCAGCGCCCCGGCGAACCGCCCCTGGCCGTTGATGTACACCAGGGGGGCGGGGTGGGACTTTGAGTTCAGCAGGTCGGTTTGGGGGAGACTCGGCCCCCGGGGGTCGGTGAGCACGTTGACATACGCAACCTGCACCTGCCCGGGGAAGGCGGCCTCCAGGGTCAGGGCCAGGGCCTTGGCCTGCAGCTCCAGGCTGACCCCGGCCAGGGGGTCGTCGCTCACGCCGTGGTGGTCATGGCCATGGCCGCTGCAGCCACAAGCGCAGCTTGAGGCCGGTGCCGCGGGGGCGTCATAAATCACTACCTGCACCGGGTCTGGGGTCATGCATCACTCCTTTGCCATCTGAGGGTTGCGAGCTTGCCTTAGGCCCTTTCTCGTCATCATCGCCCTACCCTGAAAGAGAGACGGAGGACCATGCCCTGCGTTTTTCTGTAAGTTAAGCCCTAAAGGCCCCTGACGCCAGTCCCCCAAGAATTTTTCGGGTGCTTCAGGCTTTAGGGGAAAATACGCAGGGTGCCGCGCCATTAATTGGTTGATGGCAATGAGCTATCTATAATGGGTAGCCCGTGACCAGACAACTTCTCCATGAGGTTCAGTATCATCTGCCCTGCTTTCCCTTATAAGTTATTCAGTGCTGACCCTACCACTAAAACCACATTTCTTAATTACGATGCCTCGTCCATAACCTAGAAAAGATCCTGAACTATGGAATGGCCGCGGCGTAAAGCTGATGGGTAGTGGGGTGTAGGAAGAGCTCCTCAATAGTGGTGACGTCAGGAAGCAATAGTCCTCAAGATTCTGGCCCTAAAATGCCCGGGAGAAGATCACGACAAGCTGAACTGGGCTTTTTTAACGGCCTGGCTATGTATGCATGTTTTAAGCTATAATTAAAGAG